>NZ_LDGC01000047.1:0-1479 GCF_015844675.1 Lysinibacillus sphaericus
CTCTGGTACCTCTTTATCATTTTCTTTCTCCCAATGTGTCGCAAGTACTGTATTTTCCGTTGGACCATATGCGTTAATATATCGTTCTTTATCTCCAATCTGCTCAACCAATTCCTTACTTGTTGCAGAACCACCAGTCGTTAATACTCTAAACAAATTTTGTTTTATCTGACGGAAATATTGTGGTGGAAGTAATGCTACTGTTGCCTTTTTATTTGAAACATACTGTTCAAACTCATCTACACCTCGCACTTTATTGGATGGGATTAATAATAATGTTGCTCCATTATATAATGCCATTGTCATTTCCCATACAGACGCGTCAAATATATAGTTAGCAAATTGTAATATAACATCTTTTTCTGTAATTTTATACAATTCTTTAAAGTATTGGTTTATTGCAACGACACCATGATGCTCTACTAAAACACCCTTCGGTGTACCTGTTGTTCCGGAAGTGTAGATACAATAGATCAAGTCTTCCGCTTTGTTGACCTTCTCTGGATTCTGGATATTTCCTTCCCAAGTTCCTGCTTCTTTTAAGTCAATCTTTGTAATATCGGTTTCATACTCTGCCCCGTAAAGTAATATGGCCTTTGGCTGACAGTCTTCCAACATAAACGCGATTCTTTCTTCTGGATACGTTGAATCGATTGGTACATAAGCGGCTCCAGCCTTGATGATTCCGTAAATTCCGGCGATCATCTCGATACTTCTTTCTGACATGATCGCTACGAAGTCATCTGGTTTTACGCCCAGCTCTCTTAACTTATGAGCTAACACATTGGCTCTTTCATTCAGCTCTCGGTAGCTTACTTCTTCTCCTTCGAAGACTAAAGCGATCTGATCTGGTGTTTTAGCTGCCTGTTCTTCGAACAGTTCAACTACCGTCTTCTCTCTCGGATACTCTGTCTTGGTTGCGTTAAAGTCATGAAGGATTTTTTGCTTTTCGTTCTCTATCACCATCTCTATTTGTCCAAGCAGACAATCTTGTCGTTCAACTACCTGTCTTAATACTTCTTCATAATGTTTCAAAATCTGTGTTACAGTCTCTTCCTTAAATAATGCGGTACAATACTCTAACACAACACCATACTGGCCTTCATATTCTGCCACGTTAAAGGTCAAATCAAACTTAGCTACGGTGCTTACAAGACCTGCTCCTTCTGCCTCTGTTCCTTCTAAACTCAGTTCTGCTTTTTCATTATTCTGTAATACTAACATCACATCAAATAATGGATTTCTTGACATATCTCTTTGAACTTGAGCCTCTTCTACCAATTCCTCAAATGGGTATTCCTGGTTTTCATATGCCTTAAGACATACTTCTTTCATTTCTAACAGGAAGTCTTCATAACGCTTCTCTTTCTCTGGTCTTCCTCTCATGGCTAACGTATTAACGAACATACCTAGCATTCCTTCGGTATCTCTATGCGTTCTTCCACTGATTGGACTTCCGATTACGATATCTTCCTGTCT
>NZ_LDGC01000048.1:0-823 GCF_015844675.1 Lysinibacillus sphaericus
CTCTGGTACCTCTTTATCATTTTCTTTCTCCCAATGTGTCGCAAGTACTGTATTTTCCGTTGGACCATATGCGTTAATATATCGTTCTTTATCTCCAATCTGCTCAACCAATTCCTTACTTGTTGCAGAACCACCAGTCGTTAATACTCTAAACAAATTTTGTTTTATCTGACGGAAATATTGTGGTGGAAGTAATGCTACTGTTGCCTTTTTATTTGAAACATACTGTTCAAACTCATCTACACCTCGCACTTTATTGGATGGGATTAATAATAATGTTGCTCCATTATATAATGCCATTGTCATTTCCCATACAGACGCGTCAAATATATAGTTAGCAAATTGTAATATAACATCTTTTTCTGTAATTTTATACAATTCTTTAAAGTATTGGTTTATTGCAACGACACCATGATGCTCTACTAAAACACCCTTCGGTGTACCTGTTGTTCCGGAAGTGTAGATACAATAGATCAAGTCTTCCGCTTTGTTGACCTTCTCTGGATTCTGGATATTTCCTTCCCAAGTTCCTGCTTCTTTTAAGTCAATCTTTGTAATATCGGTTTCATACTCTGCCCCGTAAAGTAATATGGCCTTTGGCTGACAGTCTTCCAACATAAACGCGATTCTTTCTTCTGGATACGTTGGATCGATTGGTACATAAGCGGCTCCAGCCTTGATGATTCCGTAAATTCCCGCAATCATCTCGATACTTCTTTCTGCCATGATCGCTACAAAGTCATCTGGTCTTACGCCCAGTTCTCTTAACTTATGAGCTAACACATTGGCTCTTTCATTCAGCTCTCGGTAGCTTACTTCTTCT
>NZ_LDGC01000049.1:0-75181 GCF_015844675.1 Lysinibacillus sphaericus
GCGTAGCGGCAGCGGCAAATGTTTTAACTGCGCGAAAGCGTAGCGGCAGCGGCAAATGTTTTAACTGCGCGAAAGCGTAGCGGCAGCGGTAAAGCGCCCAGCCGGAACGGAAATCAACCACACGTTTTGATGAGGATCCTTCTTAGCAGGAATATGGACGTTTTTGGAAAAATTACTTTGACAGGTAGAGTAATGTTTGCTAATATTACTCTAACAGATAGAGCAATAAAAATAAGTAGGTGACTTATGGTTCGAAGTGACATCATCCGCGGGCACTTAGATTCCATTATTTTAAGGCTAATTTCAGAGAAAGATCGTTATGGCTATGAAATTTCTCAGGAAATAAGTATCCGCACAAATAATCGTTTTCAAATTAAAGAAGCAACTTTATATGCAGTTTTTCAACGTCTTGAGAAAAAGGAAATTATTGAAGCCTATTATGGTGATGTTTCACACGGAGGCAAAAGAAAGTATTACCGTATTACCCCGTTAGGAAAGGCTTATTTAAATGAGCTAGTAAAAGAATGGTCGGAAGTAAAAGAAATTATCGACTTATTTATGGAGGGCTTAGAATGAAAAAAATAAAAAACCATATTGATGAGCTTTTTAAAGACATTCCTCGTACTAAAGAAACCGAGATGGTTAAACAAGAAATCATTCAAAATCTTGAAGAGAAAGTATTTTATTTAATGGATCAAGGGAAAGAACAAGAGGATGCCATCAACAAAGCCATCGTAGAGTTTGGAGATATTGAGGATTTAAAAAAGGAATTAGGCGTAAAGGAACCTAAAAAGAAAAACATGGCTAAATTAAATTTAGAATTCTCTATATGGGGTAGTGGCTTAATAATTGCATTTTTTATTTTTATTAATCTTTACTATACACCACATACAATTTGGGCAATCTATCCGATCTTCGCAATATTATGGTGGCCATTATCTATGTACTTCGTTTGGTCACGTAAGAAATGGAGTGAATAAAACATGAAGAACTTAATTAGCTTTTCGATTGTTGGTAGTTTGATGACAATGATTTTTTTAGGAATCGTCAATTATACGACGTCACCTCAGGAGCTTTGGTTTATTTACCCGTGCTTACTAGTTTTACTATGGCCCATAACTTTATTTTTCATGTCTAAAAGAATGTATAAACAATATTCTCTTGTTTGTAGTGCCATGATTATTGCTTTTCTTATCATTGAAAATTATTTATACTCACCCGATTATATATGGTTTATATATGCGATTTATCCAATCATCTGGTGGCCAATTCTTATGTATTTAGGAGAAAAAGCAAAAACATTAAAAATTGCACTGATAGGCTGTGCAAGTACCATCATATATTACTCCTTTTTAAATATCACTTTATCCCATCCATACCCTTGGGCGATCTATCCAGCATTTTTAGTCATTTGGTGGCCCTTAGCTTTATACCACGCACAAAGAAAAACATTTGTAGCATTCTCTGTTACCGCTACAGTTCTTATCAGTATCTTTTTTATTACAGTAAATGTTGTCTCGTCACCAGGAGTAATATGGGCATTTTATCCAATATTTGTAGTCTTATGGTGGCCCCTTAGCATGTACTTTTATGTTTATAAAAGAAAAATGTACAATTCAACAACTCTTTCTAAAAAAATCTAAAAAATTAGATAATTTTTCACGTATTCGCAGGGGGAATTAGATGAAAAAGATAATGAAATTTATAAAATATACTGTAATCATTACAATCGTATTACTCATAACAACGCTTTTATTCCCTACATGGACTTCCCATATTAAAGGTAATAACAGTGTAAGTACATTAGAGCAAGTAAAGATAAATGGAAGTAATCATGAGGTTATGATACGTGGCAAAGATAAGGATAATCCAGTTATTATTTTTGTCCATGGGGGGCCTGGATGTTCAGAAATACCGTATGCCAGTAAGTATCAAAACTTATTGGAAAACAATTTTACGGTCGTGAATTATGACCAAAGAGCAAGCGGAAAATCATATCATTTTTTTGAGGATTATTCTAATCTTTCATCAGACTTACTCGTAGATGACTTATTGGCCTTGACGGATTATATATCAGATCGTCTTGGCAAAGAAAAAGTAATATTAATTGGCCATTCTTATGGTACGTATATTACAACTCAAGCTGCCTCTAAAGCTCCTGAAAAATATACAGCCTATGTTGGAATTGGACAGATGAGTGATACAGTAGAAAGTGAAATTGACGGTTTGAACTACGTTATTCAGCAAGCAGAAAAAGCCGGAAATACAGATGATGTTCAATATTTACAAGAGTTAACTGAACAAATTAAAAATGGTGAGCTGTTTACTCCACGGGATTATGTTGCAAAATATGGTGGATCTTCGAGACTTATTGATAACCCTGATGGGAATATCGTAAGTATGTTATTTAGTCGGGAGTATAACTTATTAGATGTGATTCGTTACAACTATGGGCTTTCCTATTCTCAAAAAACTCTACTTGAGGAATTAACGAAAAACCAAAACCCATTACCTACTAAAGTAAAAAAACTTGAATTACCATTCTATTTTGTTATGGGTAAATATGATTATCAAACTTCATCTAATGCAGCAAAAAAATACTTTGATATGATTGAAGCCGATAAAAAAGAATTTATCGCTTATGAACAATCAGCTCATTATCCACAATTTGAAGAGAAGGAAAAATTTTATGAATGGATGTGCGATACGTTTATAAAATAAATGGGATTGTATTAATTTCATAAGCTCATTAATATAATAAACCTTTATTACAACAGCAATCGAAGTTATCGATATAGTCAATAGCAACGTTTGCTGTAGCCCACATTATTTATTTACTATATAATTTAGTTATTAAATATTTTAACGGGCTGTGATACTATGTCAAAACATGAGCAATTGCACAATGTAGAAACGATTATGAAAGAGATGCTTGAAATACAGCATAAATCAAGAATGTTTGTAAATCTTTTATCTGAGGGAGAAACATTATCTCAAAGCCAACTGATCCTCCTACTTCAACTAAAGATTAATGGTGGTATGAAAGCAACAGAAATTGCTGAGTCCTTTAGTGTGACACCAGGAGCCGTTACATCTATGTGCGATAAACTGGAAAAATTAGAATTAGTAGAGCGGATTAGAGAGAAAGAAGATCGTCGTGTTGTAAAAATGATTCTAACTAATAGCGGTGAATTGAAAGTTCAAGATTTATTTTTAAAGTTTCCACAGGAAAAACTGATAGACATGGCAAAAGTATTGTGTGAGGTTAATCAGTTAATGAAAAAAATTTTTTAGGATTTCATAAAATTGAAGTCCTTTTTTTATTGCCCAGAAAATGTATAAAAAGCTCATGACAAATTCTTTGTTCTTGACAAAATAAAGTAATATATACTTTAATTAATATATGTTTTAATTATTAAAATATATATTAATTAAATTAACATGAGGTGATTATCCGTGATTCAAAAACTACGTACAGTAACTCTTACTAATGGCACTATTAAAGACTTAGCAGCAGACTGTGAGCAATTAAATATCCGTGGATTTGTTACTTTACATCAAGAAATACGCGTAAAAAAAATCTCTACTCAAGGTCATAGTTCTTTTCATTCCCGCGTTGAAGCACAAATTTTAAATAGTACAGGGTCATGCTTTATAAAAGATTTTTGTGAAATTAATGAGGTTAAAAATGCTGGAAACTTAAACATGCGTAATGGGCGAGTAACAAAATTGAATAGCTCTGGGAAGTTGACCATTGAACAAAACTTACAAGCAGAACAGTTTCATGCATTCGGTTTTGTTAAAGCAAATGAAATAGAGGCTAAACATTTTCAATTAAAAATGTCTGGTGGAAATGAGATTGGAAAGCTTATTGCAGATGTGATACATGTAGAAAAAGATACGTTATCTATATCTTTTCTAAAGAAAAAGTTGGTTTGTAAATGTATTAAAGGTGAACAAATACATCTTTCCTATACAGATGCAGAAATTGTTGACGGAGATATTGTAGCGGTAGGCGATAATTGTCATATACAAACACTTTATTATACAAAAAGCTATTCGATTGCTAAAAACGCCAAGGTGCAGCAAATTATACGGAGGGAAAAGGAATGACATTCATAAAAATCATTCAAGGCTTTTTTTGCTCATTAGCCCTTCTCGTACTATCTATCCTCTATGCAGGGCTGATCTTCAGTGCATTACTATCAGTAGTAGCCGGCATTTTGCGAACATTCGGCTTAGGACAAATACAAATGAGCATTTGGAATGGTGTTGAGCTTCCGATCGCTTTCAGCATCCCGCTAGCACTCTTGGTTGCCTTGTTGCTATTCTTTTGTTCAATGTATATCAAACGCTCTATCCAATTTTGTTATTCCAAGCTTACATTTTAAAATTAGAAGCACACCTTTTGTTTGCTAGTAAAAGGTGTGCTTCTAATCATTTATTTTGCTTTTATATAATCAATAAATATTTTTTCATTGCGCTTTTGTCATTAATTAACGCCTATTTAAATATATTAGATAATATGGATAAAAAATTCCCGTTACGACTGGTCGACTCATCGGGGATCAGCAATTGAGGAACGAAGGCTAAAATCATCACATCTTGTGATAACGCCTTTGTGACCAACATCGAAGCGACCAGCCGGAACGGAAATCACATAGAGGCTCATTTTTTTGCAAAATACTCTTCCTTAAGGATTTGAGAAATAAAAAAATAGAACCTTCCACCCTAAATTAGAATGAAGGTTCTATTTTTTGTAGAAACAAATCATTTACATTCTTTGTTTCTACATCTAATTTTATTTTAAACGAAGCGCTTCGTCTGTTGCTTCGTTAATTTCTTTAAGAAGCTCTGGATTTTCTGCTAATGACTTGCCGTATGATGGGATCATATCTTTAATTTTTGACTCCCACTCGTTAACATGTTGAGGGAAGCATTTATTGATTACCTCAAGCATAACGTGTACAGCAGTAGATGCACCTGGAGAAGCTCCAAGTAATGCAGCAATTGAGCCATCAGAAGCACTTACAACTTCCGTACCAAATTGAAGCGTACCTTTACCACCAGCTTCAGTATCTTTAATAACTTGTACACGTTGACCAGCTACAATAATATCCCAATCATCGCTCTTAGCATTTGGAATGAAATCACGTAGCTCTTCCATACGTTGTTCTTTAGATAACATAAGTTGTTGGATTAAATATTTTGTTAATCCCATCTCTTTAACTCCTGCCGCTAATAACGTTGTGATATTATGCGGTTTTACAGAAGCAAATAAATCCATATTTGAACCTGTTTTTAAGAACTTAGGTGAGAAACCTGCGAATGGTCCAAATAATAAAGATTTTTTGTTATCAATATAGCGTGTATCAAGATGCGGAACAGACATTGGTGGAGCACCAACTTTAGCTTTTCCGTATACTTTCGCGTGATGTTGCTCAGCAACTTCTTGGTTTTTACATGCTAGGAATAATCCACTGATTGGGAATCCACCAATATGTTTCCCTTCAGGAATACCTGATTTTTGTAGTAATTCTAGGCTTCCTCCACCAGCTCCAAGGAAGACAAATTTTGCTGTATGGTATTCCATTTTACAGCCTTTTTTGTCGTGCACTCGTACTTCCCATGAACCATCGCTAGTACGTTTCATGCTTTCAACACTGTGATTGTAGTTGATGTCAACGTCTTTATTTTTTAAGTGGTCGAATAACATACGTGTTAATGCACCAAAGTTAACGTCTGTACCAGTGTCAATTTTTGTCGCAGCAATAGCTTCATCTGCTGGACGATCTTGCATAATAAGAGGAATCCATTCCTTTAGTTTTTCTGGGTCATCAGAAAATTCCATACCTTGGAATAAAGGATTTTTTGTCATCGTTTCATGACGTTTTTTTAGAAACTCTACATTGTCTTTCCCTTGTACTAAACTCATATGAGGTAAAGGCATAATAAAGTCTTGTGGATTACTGATTAGTTTATTGTTCACAAGATAAGACCAAAATTGTCTTGAAACATGGAACTGTTCATTAACGTTAATCGCTTTGCTAATATCGATTGATCCGTCTTTTTTCTCTGAAGTGTAGTTAAGCTCACAAAGTGCCGCATGCCCAGTTCCCGCATTATTTAATTCGTGAGAACTTTCTTCGCCAGCTTTATCAAGCGACTCAAACACTGTAATTTTCCAATCTGGTGCTAATTCTTTAAGCATTGTCCCTAAAGTCGCACTCATGATTCCGGCACCAATTAAGATAACATCTGATTTAATTTGTCTGTTACTCATTTTTACCTTCCTTATATATTAAGATTTGCAGAAAGGATGTAAGCTCTCCTGCTGTCACAGTAAGCTCTAGAGTAACTTAGGAGTACATCTTTTCTGTATCAATTATTACCTTATTGCAGTGTATCATAATTACATAAAGATTAAAATATCAACTATCCATATGAGAGTTATGTGCATTTTTCGAGCCTTCCCCTTAATAAATCAAGAGAAAAACCTACTATTCCCCCACTAATAATCACTACCTTTATTTAAGCGTTATGGAATAATCGTCCTAAATTTGGCTAGCGTTTTCATAAAATAATGAGGTTTGTTTTATTATTATATTTATATAATAACATAAAAATATGGAACCAGTCTTGTTTTTGCACCAGCTCCACTATACATAAACTATTATTTCTTTTTAGTCTAACCAAGAAAGTAAAACTCATTCTATTCTTCCACAGGACTTTTTATTTTCCAACCATCAATATTAAAATCACCCATCTTATTCATTACATGGTTTACTACCTCTTCATATACCTCCATCATCTCCTTTCTGAAGGGATGAACTTTGTATATGAAAAAACACAGCCATATTTGCTGTGTTAATGATGGATGTGCCACTGTTACCTATTGTTAGTTCAGCATTTTTCGCATGAAGGGAGTTATCAGGATTTTAAAATGATACCGTGATTTTTTATTAGAACACCTATATACCTTTATTTTTTTCCAATAGTTGCTCCATTTTATTATCAGCACGTTGTAAGACTTGCTTTATTTGTTTAATCTCTTTTTCTCTTTGAATCATCTGTTTATACTTATTTTGAAATAATAATTTTATCTGTTGAAGGTTTTGAATTTCCGCTTCTGTCAATTCATCATTTTCATCCGTATTTTGCGACCATTCAAAAAGTATTTTAATTTCTTGAAGTGAAAAACCACATTTCTTTAGTTTTAGAATTGTACTAATGATCTCGATATGATCCTCGTTATACTCACGAAGTTTGTTATTCATTTCTGGACGTAATAGGCCCATTTTTTCATAATAACGGATTGTGTCTTTACTAAGACTAGTACATGTAGCAAATTCACCAATTTTTATGATCATCACCTTCTCGTTAATAAATTTTTTATCAATATCGCCTTGGCGTAATTGCGTCTGGATTTTGAAAGGTGGAAGTCTTTACTGAATGAAGATAACCATTAATAGCAATATGCAATGGAATATGAAGCGAACGATATGATGACTATATCTAAGCTGTTGATTTGTTAATAGCCCTTCCGCAACTGCTAATACATGTAACAAAACAAATTCAAGGATTAGCAACATCAGTACTAGAGCTTTGTTCGGTAAAAATATCGTTACAAGAATACATATAGATATGACAATAAACAAAAATGTTCGTATTTGATATCCGTTTTCTCTCCATTGCTGTAAGCCTGCAATCCCTGTCAATAATGCGTATAACCCTATCAATACATAAGTAATAATAGCCATTCACATCACCCCATTCTTTTAATACTTCCACTTTAAAAGATGGAGTTAGCTCCATGTCAACAGATTTATGAAGAGAAGAATCATCTTCTGAACTATTACTGTTAGTACAAGTTAAAATATACCGCTTAATGACTTATTCTTTAAACATTCTTTCCGCATTATAAAGTTCTATCTTTTCTTCTTTTTGATCATCTTCTCTATGTCCTAAAAAATACAATTCTACTTAAAAAATATCAGCTAAATAGTTTTGAACAGATTCAGGTAATAGTTGAAAGAATAATCCTTCGTATTTGATATCGAGTATACCAATAAACATAATAATAATGATGAATACTAAAAGGAGTTTCTTATTTTTAGAAATCCACTTCAATAGGCTCCCCTCCTCTTAAAAATAACCCTTTATAGTTTGCCAATTAAGTATATATTGATTCATGTATTATATAAACCTGTCCTTACAATCATTCTCTGTCACCCAATTTGGATATATTACATAAATTAAAAATAATGCTGTTGATTTTCTTTTAGCTCCTTCGGATAAACAATAAATATCGAAAGCTTTTGTCTCACCGATGATTGCTTGAAATTTTATAAAGAAAGGAATTGCAATGGTAAACTTTAAATCATTTCGTGGTGTCGTTACTCAGATTGATGATTTCCCTATTGGGCAAAATGGTGAAAAGGAAGGCTGTTATAAATTGATGACGGTAGAAGATAGTACTCAGGGCATCGTCAATTTTGTCATCTCACCTTCCACTTACTTTGTGAATCAAGAAATTGTGAATCCCGGCGATCGGGTTACTGGATATTATGATGGGAATGCACCTGTCCCTTTAATATATCCGCCTCAATATCGAGCACTTGTTGTTGTAAAGGAAAATAACAATCAAAATGTCAAAGTCGACTTTTTTAATAACCAATTAGTTAGTAGTGATGGCCAATTACAACTAAATGTTTCTGCTTATACACTTATCTTGCTCAAAAATGGGCAACCTTTTTCGAAAAACCTAGCCAATCGAAACTTAATTGTGATCTATGGCCCTACTACAAGAAGTATCCCTGCACAAACCACACCGTATAAAATAATCGTTTGGTGTTAATTTATGATTAAGCACGTGTAGTTGATGTGCGTTCCAATCAGGCACTTTCCAGAGGCGCTCCTACCTTATCTAACATTCATGACATACGAAAAACCATTCCAAATTTAGTAATAACACAAAACCAAACTGAACATTAAAAACATACAAAAAATATTTCCCAGGAAAGGTGCTCAGACACCGTCTTTCACAACATTTCGCATAACGGTGGGATTACTGCACGCAAACAAAAGGAATAAATGAAGCGGCTTAGTCCTTTCAATAATTGGACTTAAGCCGCTTAAAAGTTTTTTATTCTTCTGTCACTATTTGTCTTGCATTTCGTGTAATTGCTGCTTGATCTGCTCTAAGTACTCTTTATTTTGTTGGACTGTATCCAAATGCTCACCATATTCCGTTGCATTCATAAATGCATTTTCTGCATGTTCGATTTGATTGAAAGCATGCTCAATCGCTATCTCCTCTGGGTGTGACTTTACATGCTTCAACAATCGCTCCGCCTTTTGGACGGAGTTCCCAAACAAAGTGCTTGGGTGATCCTTTTTCCAACTCATATCTGAATGCTTAGCCAATTCTAACTCTCCCCTTCCTGCCATTTAAATAAATAATCTAGATATAGTATTGTAAAATGAGCAGAAAATATGTACGGACAAAATACCAATTAAAAAACAAAAAAAGAAGCACTAATGAATGCTTCCTCTACAAAATTTCTTCAGCCATTTTCTTATTGTCAGTATGGATTCCTCTCATCCCTTCAAAAAATGAATATTCTTCACTTAAATATCTTTCTAACTCTCCATTATCATGAAGAAGCTGCTCTAAGTAATACTTCGAACTGTTTATCCTTTTTTGAATTTCCTGGTGATTTTGCGTTGTCGTACCGTGTCCAGGTATGTGGGTTGTTATGTGATGATTAAGCAAAATATTTTCAGCTTTATTGACCGTATTTACATAGTCTTTATAGTTGCTAAAAATAAATGGAAACTCAATATCTGACAAATAATCGCCAGAAAGAAACAGACCATAAGGCTCAATAACTGTAAATAAACCATCATTCGTATGACCAGGTGCTGGATAAAATGTCATGGTAAAAGAATCGAATTCTACTTTTTGCCCGTCCTCTGAAACGACAATATCTACAGTTGGATATTGAGGTGAATAACTTCTTTTCAAATAATATCCTTGGTCAAACTGTTTAATTTTTTGCATGATGTCTTCTTTGTTAGGATTTTCATCAAATTGTTTTGAGGCAATTACCTTAGCTTCTGGGAATGCCCCAGAACCAATAATATGATCAAAATCGCTATGTGTATAAACAATATATAGTTGTTTATCACCTCTAATCTCGTTTATATGACTCTTAATGTCTTCAATTTCAGTAGGTAGCCAATTAGGATCTGTCATAATTACTGCTTCATTCGTTTGAATAATTGCCGAAGTAGTCATATATAATGCACTTTGAAAAACTGTAATATTATTATTTTGGAATTGAATCACCATGAACCACCCTTTTCCCCTTATTTTCTTTTGATAATGAGCTAGTTTATATTTTGCCCGCTCTATCCCTTAGTTCGGGCACTATTTATAAAATCCTTCTTTAGGAAAAAAAGTATGCGAAATCAATTTAAATTTCACATACTCTTAGCTTTTTATATAGATACAAGTCTTCATAATTGACGGATGTATTATTTTTTATCCCTTACTTATGATACGATTTCCCATAACTAGTTTAAATGTAGAATCAAATCAATGTCACCTATACATCAGGTAGAAACCTCAAGGAGAGTCAACATGAACAACAATAAGGACAATACAGAAGTCATCTTACTTTCTGACCCATCAGACTATTTAAAGCATCCATTCCATCATAAACAAATTGTCTTTACTGGGGCCCTTTCCACTATGACACGTTCAGAAGCTGCAAAAAGAGTACGGGCTTGTGGAGGAATTATGCAAGGTGCTGTTACACAGGATACAGATTTCCTTATTCTTGGGAACAAACGTCGTGGTATAAGTACAAAACAATTAAAAGCCGAGAAGTTAATGAGCCTCGGCTTAGACATTCAAATAATTATTGAGGATGATTTTAATTGGCTCATTTCAATGCAAGAAGAGCTGTCTAAAATTTAAATAGCTTAGTGATACGTATTTCCTAATTGAAATTACCTTAATAAATCAAAATTCCTTTGTCTAGAACAGATGTATTTTGCACCTGATTCCCTAAAATATATAGCTTTTTCAAATTAGGCAAATTCACCAAAGGCGCTACATTTGAAATAGCATTATTTTCTAAATGAAGCTCCTCAATTTGTTGCCACTTTTCCATAAAACTTAATGATTGTAGTGAACTATCTTGTATAGTGAATGAACGCAGAGCTGAAAAGCCAGCGAAGTAAGGCATAACCTTATCAACTTCGTTCACCCAGTCACCATGATCTATTTGAAAAGATGCGTCATTCAAAGTTAAATGCTCCAGGTTGTTGTTGTTAAACGAATTTTGACTATCCATTTGAAACTTACACTCATTACAATTTAACGTTTTTACATGCTGTAAATTGAATAACTCACTCGTCTCTTCATAAAAAGTTGTCTCATTTAAATTTATTGTTTGCAAATTTGGTAGACGATTTAAAGAAGCAATGCCTATGAAATCACCACCCTCCATTGCTGTAAGTTGTTCTAGCTGTGGGTATTTTAGTAATTCTTCTCCATTCAAATACGACTGCGCCCCACTTATTTCAACAGTCAAATATTTTAAAACAGGTGCCTCTAGCTTGGGGAGCAAAGAACTTGTTAATTCTGCTTTTTTTAAATGAGGTGCTACAATCGACGGTATTTCACCATGATAACCAGTTATCGATAAATCGGTCAGTGAAGTCAGGCTGTTCACAATATCACGCAATTCTAATTTATAAAGAGAAGCTAAACGCAGCTTGGTTAATGATGACTTATTTCTAAGGCGTTCTACATTTGTAATATCCATATTTTCAAGATCAAGCGATTGCAGGTTGGGCATATTTTGTATAAAATCAAGCGTTTTTAAATTTCGTACCGCTGTAAGCTTCAATTCTTGTAATTGATTCAGTGAATAGAACGAGCTAAAATCTGTCGCTTCACTTAGATCTATTGTTAACGACTGTAAATCAGTTAATGAAGACAACCACTTCAAATCATTGGCAGACATTAAGGACAATGACTTTAATGGCAGTTGATTCAGCAGAGGGAAGTCTGTAACCGTCTCAGTGTAGTACGAAATTTCAAGTGATTGAAGATTGGGAAACTCTAATAATAAAGCAAGTTCATCATTACTTCGAATTTGGATAGAGAGCTCTTCAACATTAGACTTATCACTAAAATATTCAGCAATTTTACTAAATGATTCATTAAAGCTACCTGTATAGCTTTTTAAACCTTCAAGATGTCGGAAGCTTACATTTTCACTTTGTGATATTTCATAATCGCCCATCAAGTCCAATACCGTCAGACCAGTAAAGGCTTCAAAATCTTTTTGTTCGATTTTTTGTGTATTTAATAACTTATCCATAATGATATAGTTAGAAATTTTGGCCTGCTTATTTGTAAATAGATCATCAAGACTGTAATCAAAATGCCACTGATCTTCAGAATGGTATGCTGCCAAATAACGGATACTTGCGATTTCTTCTTTAGTTGGCAAAGCTTCACCTTTATCAAAAATATCTTTTAAAAAGAGTAAAAGAACTTCGCTTTCAGGCATTTTTCGAACAGGTATTTTCTCACGGTTACCATATTCTGTTTGATTGCTACTTAAGAGGAAATAGCCAAGGAATGCACAAAGGATTACAACCGGAACCATTAAAAGAGCTTTTAAATTCGTTTTTGAACGTGTAGCTTTATTCGCAGAAGTTGTACCATAATAATTATTAATCGTCTGATCAACGTAATAAACTTTATTCTCTTTCAACATTATTTCGGTTTCACAAAAAGGACATTTGAATGATTGTTCCTCTTTATATTCAATTTTTCCATTACAATTCGGACAATTTAATTTAATGAATTCCACTGGCAGTCCCTCCCCCAGCTCTATTTTCAATTAAGCTTAGTTGTCTGAAAAATAAATGTCAATATTTCCATTAAACACTAATTACCTCCCGCCTTTAGACCTACAATAAAAAGTCGCCCAAGAAAATATTACTGTTTGATATATTTAAATTTACTTTCGCTACTTGAAATACAAGGAATACTTCGCTTAAAGAATGATTGTAGTCCTATATAAAAAGGCTACTAGTAAAAAGGCAAAATGCTCTTAAGATTTTTTTACTAATTTTTATATTTTTTCACCTACCTGTTTATCACTACTGTAAAATGAAAAGACTGGGACATTCGATACGAATTAAGAAATAATTTAATAAAAATTTTACAAGATAAGGATAAAAATGGGGGTTCATATATATATGTCTATGGAACAAACGAGGTATTCTCGGCTGGCTAATATAACAAAAATGATTAATATGAAGCTAGATTTACGTGAAGTATTAGAGCAGGTAACAATAGCAATTTCTGAAGAAATCGTCACATGTGATTCTGTGGGCATTTATTTACCACAAAAAGATGGTACATTCAGAGGATATGTAGGAAAACCAGCAGTTATTAATGGCTGGACTTTGAATATGCATATAATTGATACCGAAATAGATTTACTAGCAAAAGAAGTAATTGAAACAAAGAAAACTATCTATATTCCTGATACTTCGAAGGACAGTCGACCTGATCCCAGAGCAGTTGAGGGGTTCCATATTAAATCTTTATTAGTTCTTCCCATCTCCTTTGAACAAGAGTTATTTGGCCTTGTTTTTTTATTTGATTATGGAACCCCTATGAACTTAACAGACGAAGAAATTCAAACGGTCGAGGCATATGTGAATATGGCTGCTGTTGCTATTCAAAATGCAAACAACTTAACTTATAAAGAACGCCTTATTAACGAAAAGCAGCTGCTGCTTGATGTTACACGTGACTTATCAATGTGCTCCTCATTACAAGAAAGTCTTGATAAATGCTTTTTCTACTTAGAGAAGTTTTTAGATAATAAAAATATAGGGATTCACCTTTTAGATCCTTTAGCAGAAAAAAGAGTGAAGCCGGCTAAGTTGAGTAAGGAAAGTGATTGGACAGAAGAAAATTGGCTAAAGACACATAACAAATTTAAAATTGATCAAAGCAATGATGCTGTAATGCAGGAGGTTTTTGAAACCAAAACAGCCATTCTTATTCCAAATGTATTTGAGGATGATAGACCTAATCATGAAGTTTGTCGTAATTTCGGCATAAACGGTTTAGTTATGTTTCCTCTAATTTCAATGGGTAAAATTTTAGGGCAAATATCTATTGTTAATCTTGAAGAAAAAGCATTTTATTACTCAGAAACTCAATTACAGTTAGCCCAATCCATTGTTGACACTACAGCATCTGCATTATCAAACCTTATATATATGGAAAAGCAAGAAATCATTATTGAGGAGAGAACCTCAGAAGTAATAGTCAAAAATAAAGAGCTTGAAAAAGTTGTAGCGGAGTTACAGCAGCTAAGCCGTGAAAAAGAGTTAATTCTCAACTCTGCAGGTGAAGGTATCTTTGGATTAGATCTTGATCGAAACATTACGTTCTGCAATCCAGCAGGCGCACTCATGTTAGGTTATGAAACAGAGCGAGAATTAATTGGAAAATCCGTCGATATTATTATGAGTGGTAGTGAAACGGAAGACAAAATTATTGTTTCATCCTTATTAAATACTAATTTCAACAGCTACAAAGTGTTTTTTAGAAAAGACAACTCCAACTTTCCAGTAGAATATGTAACCTCCTTAATAAAAGAAGGAGATAAGATTGTAGGAGAAGTTGTCACATTTAAAGATATAACTCAAAGAAAGCAACTAGAAGAAAAGATTAAATACCACGCTTATTTTGATAGTTTAACGAATCTACCGAATAGAATTCTTTTAATAGACAGACTAACTCAAGGGCTGAAGTATGCAAAAGCGAACGGAGAAAAATTAGCAGTTCTCTATTTGGATTTAGACCGTTTTAAGTTAGTAAATGATTCGCTTGGACATAGCTATGGCGATCTACTACTTCAAGAGGTTGCCAAACGTTTAAGTACTTGCGTTCCAGCGGATGCGACTGTATCACGGCAAGGGGGCGATGAATTTACAATTTATTTGCCTAATATTAAATGTGAAAAGGACATTTTGAAGGTTATTAATTGTATTAATGCTTCTTTCTCTAAATCTTTCAACCTAATAGACAATGAAATATACATTAAAACAAGTATTGGTATAAGCCTGTTTCCTGATAATGGGGATACGACAGATACGTTAATCAAAAATGCAGACACAGCTATGTACAAATCAAAAGAAACACCAGGTACTAGCTACCATTTCTTTAGCGAAGGGATGGATACGAGAACTTTTGAAAGTATCAAGCTTGAAAATGATTTATATAAAGCATTAGAGCGAGATGAACTAATTATCTTCTATCAGCCACAAATAAACTATAAAACAAACAAAATTAAGGGCGTTGAAGCTTTATTAAGATGGAATCATCGAGAACACGGAATGATCACACCAGATAAGTTTATTCCACTTGCTGAAGAAACCGGTTTAATCGTCCCTATAGGTGAGTGGGTTCTTAAAGAAGCTTGCAAGCAATTGAAAGAATGGCATAACCAAGGATGTCCTTTAATTAGTATGTCTGTAAATTTATCCGTCCATCAATTCGAACAGAGTAACTTATTTTCTATTGTAGAAAATGTCCTACAAGAAACAGACTTGTCACCTGAGTACTTACAATTAGAACTTACAGAAAATCTAATTGTTAAAAATACAGAATTAACATTAAAAACAATGATACAATTAAAGGGACTTGGGGTAAATTTAGCCATAGATGATTTTGGTACCGGATATTCATCTTTAGGTTATTTGAAAAATCTGCCGATTTCCACATTAAAAATTGATAAATCCTTTGTACAAGAGATGTTAACGGATGATGCAGCAGCGATTACAAATACAATTATTACCCTCGCTCAAAATTTAAAGCTTGAAGTTATTGCTGAAGGGGTTGAAACAAAAGAACAGGCCGATTTTTTATTGAGACAAAATTGTTATTTAATGCAAGGTTATTTATTTAGTAAGCCCATGAAGGCTGAAGATATTATGAAAAAATATTTCTATTAACTTAACGTTCTATTTTATAAAAAAGGGAGATTTATAATGAAAGCAGCTCGTACGGTCTTAGAATATTTAAAAGGTAACGGTGTTCAGTATATTTTTGGCATTCCAGCAGGTTCAGTCAATGCATTTTTTGATGAACTGTATGATATGAAAGACTTAACACCGATTGTAACAAAACATGAAGGCGCTGCTTCATACATGGCTGCGGCTTACGCAAAATATACAAACCAGATGAGCGTATGTATTGGTTGTAGTGGACCTGGTGGAACAAACTTAGTAACAGGTGCTGCAAATGCTATGCGCGAGCATTTACCGGTTTTATTTTTAACCGGTGCTGTTCCAGTTAGCACAATCGGCTTAAATGCTTCTCAAGAGTTGGATGCTCAGCCGATCTTTCAACCAGTCACTAAATACAGTGTAACAGTTAAAGAATCAAAGGATTTACTGAAAGAAGTAGTAAAAGCCTCCGAAATCGCTATTTCCGGAGTGCCCGGTCCTGTACATATTGCTATACCAATAGATGTTCAACACGAAATAGTGCAAAACATAGAAATACCAGCTCCACCAAAAAGAACAGCAATAGTTCCTACTATGGAAACTATTAAAAATGTAGCTGAGGAGCTAATAAAAAGAAAGAACGGATACATTTTAGTAGGACAAGGCGTAAGAAATTCAGTTGAGCAATTACTAGAGTTAGCAGAAATTCTAAATTGGCCGATTCTAACAACACCGCAAGCAAAAGGATACATTCCAGAGAATCATCCTCTTCTAGTTGGCGTTTTCGGCTTTGCTGGCCACGAAGCTGCCTCAGAATTAATAGCTGAGGGCGATGGGCAAGTATTGTTAATCGTGGGTTCAAGTTTAGGAGAAACAGCTACAAATAACTACAACTTAAATCTTACGAAAAACCGTTTTTCTATACAAATGGACTATGATCAATCGGTGTTCAACCGAAAATATGAGATTGATTTCCCTGTGCTAGGTGATATCAATTTAAGTTTACTATTACTTATAGAAGAGTTAAGAACTAAAGGGCTTACAACAAAAGAAACTGCAATTGAGGGTAAAGAAAATAATGAGCCTCTTGGAGATATGGAAGAATATAATACGAAAAACGTTCTATTAAGTATTCAAAAACATTTACCATCCTCCACTAGATATACAATTGATATTGGAGAATTTATGTCCTATGTCATTCATCACATGAAGGTTTTAGATAATGATACTTATGATATTAATGTCCATTTTGGCGCAATGGGAAGTGGAATTGGATCTGCCATTGGCTCAAAGTTAGCTGAACCTGAACGCCCTGTTGTATGCATCACAGGTGATGGTTGCTTTTTCATGCATGGAATGGAAATATTAACAGCAAAAGAATATAATCTACCGATTTTGTTTATTGTTATGAATAATGCTCGCTTAGGAATGGTATACCATGGACACGCTCTACAATTCAAACGTACTCACCCATCTTTTGAGCAAAATCCAATTAGTATTAGTGCATTAGCTTCAGCTATGGACATACCGAATTTCCAAGTAACGGAACTAGAAGATATTAACCAAGATACGATAAATAACTTAATGAATTTAAATGGACCAGCAGTCTTGGAAGTAGTTTTAACAGATAATAACACGCCGCCTATGGGAGACCGAGTTAAATTTTTATCTTCCTTTGGAAAGTAAGAGTTTTTGAATCAATTATGCCGAGGCATAATTGCGTCCGGAATCGGCTTTGTACTTGTACAAAGAACACCTTTCCGATTCTGTGACATCCGCCGGAGGCTTTAACTTCTTTCAGAAGTTAAATATGAAAAGTCATATAGGGGAATTATATTCCCCTATATGACTTTTTTTCTTACAGAGATTTTCTATCTCCAATTACTAACATATTTATGTATTCGTTTGTTTATAAATTTGAGAATGACTGTTGGATGACACCAAGTATAGCGCCCATTGTTTTTCCTTTGAAGGCATCTGGAACAGCCTCACCTGTTGGATTTGAGAAATAGTAACTACCGATTTTTTCATCGAAGTGATAACCTATACTCGTTAGTGCATGTTGTAAATCAGAAGGTAATTCTCCTAACCCGGTTTGTTCAGTGAAATAATTTGTAGGATAGACCTTTACGTCAATATCACTTGCTCCAGTATATACTACAAATAAGTCTTTTTCATGTCGAACAATCCACTGACCTTTTGAATATAAAGAAATTCTTGCTCTTTCTAATGAAGATATCCCTTCTAAATTAACACCAAAAATTTCATTTATTATTTTGCGAATTTCTGCTCCTGTTATGTCCCCGTCATACTGATTTAGATGGTAATCTATTATCTCTCTCCCTGTTGATGAAGAAATTCCATCTACCTCTTCCTTCTCTTTGGATAAAATAGGTGTCTCATCTAAATTAATCTTGAAAATTAAATCTACAACATGACAAATCTCCGAACTACTAATTCTTTTTCCATAAGATTCTAAATGCTTATCCATCATTTCTGCTTTTTTCATTGTTAACCCTCCCTAAAAAACTATAACACTGTAAAGCAAGCAAGAGATAGATTCTCTTGCTTCTCAACAAATCTACATGCTAACCTAGCTGCATCTTATACGGCACTTAAATATAAATCTAACGAAGCCTCAACTTCCTTCGCAACAAGCTCAACAAAATCCCCATAATCCTCTGTCGTATGCGCTTTGTCTAATGCATTGTAATACGCCAATCGATTTTCTACTCGAATAATAATTGGTGGATAGCCCGATTTCATTAACTCTAAATTTAATAACAATCTTGATGTACGACCATTTCCATCAATGAATGGGTGAATGCCAACAAAAATTGCATGTAACATCGCACCACGAATGATTGGATGTAATGCTTGTGCTTCCCCATCGTACCAACTCATTAAAGCATCCATTTGCTCCTGAATTTTGAAAGGTGGAGGCGGTGTATGAACAGCACCTGAAATAAACACTTGCTGATCGCGATACATACCTGCATAACCATCATCGATTCCTTTTAAAACTAAGCGGTGTAGATTTTTTATTTGCCACTCTGAAAATAGCTCTTCTTTTTTGACAATATCTTCAACATAAGAAATTGCATCTCGGTGGTTAATAACCTCTAAATGCTCTCGCATCGTTTTACCACCGACTGTAATGCCTTCAAGAACTACTTTTGTTTCATTAATCGTTAAAGTATTGCCTTCGATTGCGTTTGAGTTGTATGTCCATTCTAAAAATAATTTCTCTCGTAGGCTTTGGACTGTATATTTAGGCAGTGGTCGTTTGGCATCCAGCTGTTGCTTTTTTAAATCAATTTGCTCGAACATTATCTCGGCTCCTCTCAAAGTCTCTACTTTTTAAGGTATTAACATATTTATTATATACTATGTATAAATAGAAGATAAAACGACATCAAATCAAAATTAGGTGAACATATTGAGTTTAGCAAATTATATTGGAACTAATATTGAAAAACCAACTGTTAATGAATTAGATGAACAGCCGAAAACCTCTCAGCTGTTTGTAAATAATTTTATTCAATATCCTTCTATAACCATTCACAAATTCCTCAATTACTATCATGAATTCCTCCACATGTTGTATGACACAAGTTAATCCAGAATATAATAAAAGCGTTAACGATTTTTAATCCTTTTTAAACTTTAAAAGCTCTATCAGCCAGAATTGAATAAATTATGCTCTCTTGAAATTAAAAAAGATCCTTACATATTTTCAAACTGAAATAAATAAACTACAATGTTATTTAAATGGAGAAAATTCTAAATTATCCCCATTTATCTTTTTTTATACAACTATAATTTAGAGGAGCATGAAGATGAAAAAGAAGGTTTTATCCTTACTCATGACCATAATAATGGTCCTATCAGTTAGCGTATCGGTGTATGCCGCTGAAAAGTCGCCATCAGCGACAAGAGGAGAGATTGTGAAAACTTTGTTGATGGCAGCAGACGCTTATCAACAAGGAATTAATAAAGAAGCCATTATGCAAGGCTCTAAAAATGGAGATTTAAGAGAGAATGAGCCAGCTAAGAAGGTTGAAGCTTTAGTCATGTTGAGCAGAGCATTCGGCCAATTGCCAAAGCCTGTCGGAAATGATTTGCGCAGTGGAACATTCGGCGTCGAGTTCTCCGATGTACCAGCTTGGGCTAAGAAAGATATCGATAAACTGGCAAAAGCAGGTGTACTGATGGGCAACCCTGACGGCACATTAGGCGCAAATGACACTATTACGATTGATGAGTTTCAAAATATAATTTCTAGAATTTGGTCGCTTAAAGGCTCCCATTTAAATGATGATTTTTATGAAGCAATCAATAAGAAATGGTTAAATAAATCGACAATTCCGGCAGGAGAAATCATGGGCGGCGTGTTTTCCGAGCTGCACAAGCAAAATAACGATAAAATAGAAAAAATAATAGATGAACTCGCTGGCAAACAGTTCGCAGAAGGAACAAAAGAACAAAAAATTGCCGACTTCTATTCGACAGCGTTGGATTCAAAAAGTAGAAATAAACAAGGGATGGAGCCCATCCAAAAATATGTAAAGGCAATTGACGGGGCGAAAACGCTTGATGAACTCGTTCAAGCAGATCTTATCCTGGAAAAAGAATTGGGTCTAACCTCATTATTTAGCTTTTCAATCATGAACGATGCAAAGAACAGCAGTGAAAATGCTTTGTATTACTCTGGACCAACTTCTGTTCTGGATAAGAACAGCTTTGTAACAGAAGACGCGAAAGCGAAAAAAGCCTATATTCAATATATGACTAAACTTCTTGTGGCATCTGGCGAGGAAAAGTCTGTTGCAAGTGCACTTGCCGAAAAAATATATGATATGGAGAAGAGCTTAGCTTCCGTATCACTTGAGCCTCATGAACAAAGCGACGTCAATAAATACTATAATCCGTATACAATCGAACAATTCGATGACATGTTCAAAACAGTAGATATGAAACAAGTCTTGAAATCGCTGAAAGTCGACAGTGCTGATAAAGTGATCGTAACCGATGTAAAGCTGGCGCAAAAAGGCGCGGATTTCTTGACTGAGACTAATCTTAACGTACTTAAAGCTTACGCCAAAGTGCAATTGATTATGGCAACAAGCGGTTCGTTGTCAGATGAATTCAGAGATGCTGCCATTGAGTTTGACGCAACGTTATTCGGCGTTACAGGTGAAAAAACAGCTAAAGAAATCGCTGTAGCCAAGACAACTGGCACAATGGGCGGATATTTGGAGCAAATGTTTGCCGAGAAACATTTTTCACCAGAAGCTAAAAAAGATGTTGAGCAAATGGTAGCGAAGTTAATTGCTACGTATGAGGAAAGAATCAAGTCTCTTGATTGGATGTCAGAGACAACAAAAGCTAAAGCAATTAAAAAGCTGGATACAATGATTGTTAAGATCGGTTACCCAGATAAATGGGATACGACATTAGATAAAGTAGCTATCAAGACATATGATGAAGGCGGTTCATTGCTCTCTAATACCGTCACAGTGAACAAAGCATATATTGATGACATGAAAGCCAAGCTAGGAAAACCAGTGGACAGAACGAAATGGGGCACAAGCGTATATACTGTAAATGCCTTCTACAATCCTTTTAATAACGAAATTACATTCCCTGCCGGTATTCTCCAAGCGCCTTTCTATGATATTAACGCTAAACCTGAAGCAAACTATGGTGCCATTGGAATGGTCATTGGCCATGAGATCAGCCATGCATTTGATAACAACGGATCTGCATACGACGAAAACGGAAATGCAAATAACTGGTGGACAGAAGTGGACTTTAAGAAATTCAAAGAGAAAAACCAGAAACTGATTGAGTTCTATAATGGAATTGAGATTATTCCTGGCGTATTGAACGACGGTCAGCTTACACTAAGCGAGAATGTCGCTGATTTAGGTGGAATGGCAGCTTCTTTGCAAGTTGTCTCCCAAATGAGTAAACCGGATTATAAAGCATATTTCGAAAGCAATGCAGAAGTATGGAAATTCACAACTACAAAAGAATTTGCAGCGATGTTGAGCAAAAATGATGTACATTCAGCCAATAAAATCCGAGTAAACCGCACGATTGTGAACTTCCAACAATTCTATGATACCTATGGAATTAAGCCTGGAGATGGCATGTATGTAGCTCCGGAAGAGCGCGTTTCCATCTGGTAAAAATCAGAACAGATAGAGCTAATTCCGATAGCTCTTACAATAGTGTATAAAGGCAAAGTGGTTGTATAGGACATCCTAATACACCGAAATAAAAACCCCAAGAATGTTGATTTCACAGCATTCTTGGGGTTTGCTTTTTTAAAGAGCACACTCAATTATTTAGAGAATCTTTTATGTAGATATATTGTGTAATAGATTTTAAAACGCTCTTTTTCACTTGTTTATTTCATATAATTTTTTACTAGCTCATAACATCTTTCTTTCGTATATTGAGCTTCAATTTTATACTTTGTAATTTCTTTCATTTCATCTTCAGCATACTTTGAAGCCGCATTTTTCGCAGAACTCTCTTTGTCTTTAATCCACTCTATTTGTACTTCTTTTAAACTCTGCATGTCACCACTAGAAAGTTGCTGTTTTAACAAAGCATAAATTTCGTTTAAGATATTATCCCATCTAGTATATGTTTCTTTTTCTGCTTTTAAAATTTCTGTATTATCTTTATTCGTATACAAATGCTCCAGATCTGCTAAACCAGCATCAATCGAATCTAGCTTCTGTATGTACTCATCTTTTTGACTCCCATTTGTAACTTTTTCTTGTTCTTCTTCAATAGTAGGTTGATTTGTATCTTCTGGAAATTCAAAGTAAGCATATCGGGCATCTGAAGTAATGGTATTTGATTGAACCTCTTGACCTTTTGAATTTTTGGCAACAGCATAAATCTCTATACTATCGTTAGCTGGAAGAGGGTACATTTCCCCTATTTCTGAAACAGTCAATTTAGTGGATTTCCCATTTACATAAACCATTGCATCTTCTATGTCAGAATCTAATTCTAAAGATGTCATTTCCCAATCAATATCAATTTTCAGCTTATTCGATCCATTTCCTCGGATTGCCAGTTCACCGCTATTCTTCAAGTTAGCCCACTGGCCATCATACGTATAACTCCAGGCATAAACACCAGGCAAATACTGCCCCAATAATTGTGTGCCTTCGATATCCGTTTTAACTTTATGATTATTCATCATAATTTCTATATCCTTTAATGGCGCTTCAGTGTAGACTTCAATTGGCACCAATTTGAATTCTACCTTTTTAAAGAGCCCAAACAAGACTTTCTTTTGTAGAACCGTTATCAAATCTGTACCATGACTATCACTAATGGGATCTGCAAATTCACCATTTTCTAAAGAATTTACTTCCTCTATTAAATTATCACGAATTGCACTCCACCCATTTTCCTTTACATACAAAGAAAAACTTTCAGCATCATAAATCGATTTTTCAGGAATATGGAATTCTTCTAAAAACGCTCGATAATCTTCTTGTTTCAATGCGGAATCCATCGCTTCAATCTGCTTCATCGGATCTAACATTTTTGTAATAACAATATTTGCGATCACAACTAACCCGATCATTACTGCAATACCTATGATTGTAAACTTACTCTTCTTCGACATAGGTTTCTTTTTTCCATTTTGTTTAGAATACTGAGGTCCTACGGAATTATTCGATTCAGATTTTGTTTCCCTTACCGAATTAATAGGTTTACCACAGTTCTCACAGAAATTAGTTTCCTCTGCATTTTGATAACCACAGTGAACACAAAAATCCATTTTTATTCCTCCTTACATATACATCAGCATATTATACATTTTTTTGAAAAAGGTGTTACTAAAAAACAGTAACTATACCCATATCAAAAGAATAAATACACAAAAAGGGAGGCCAACACATAACGTTACTCTATGTTAGCACTCCTGACATTTCAAAAATAAAATGTTTAACTCTCAAACTGAGGTAACTGAAATAACCTTCACTTACTTATGATTCGGTTGTCCGTAACTTTTTAATTCTTGATTTGAGCCACCAATCAGTCCAAAAATTGAATCCAAAGTTACATCATCCCCTCATTGAAGAACTCTCTGCCATCTTCTATATTAGCAAATGATGAAACATTTTCCAAAATCTATATATACATTGCCCAAGAAAATAAAAACAGCCCAACTAATCTCTTAGCTAGGCTGTCATCTCACAGCTATATCAGCTTTATTATCAATTAATCGTCAGTAAAGTAGATAACCGCACTTACTTATGATACGGTTCATCGTAACATGTCTAAGTGCGGTTTTAACTAGTAACCTACTTTACACGGAAACGGTCAACACTCTGTTTCAATTCATCCGCCAGCCCATAAAGCATAGCTGCAAAACTGGCTACCTCTTGCATGGCTGCAAGTTGTTCTTCTGATGAAGCGGCGATGAGAGCGGAATCGGCTGAAGAAGAATCTGCGATACTCTCCAGCACTGTTAGTGAAGCCGCAACTAACTCACTTCCTGATGACAGTTGTTCCGAAGCAGCAGATACTTCGTCAATCTGATCGGACACTTTCTGAATCGACTCCACGATCGAACTAAATGTTTGCCCTGCCTTATTCGCAATGTGTGTACCTGCCTGGGCTTCTGTCATTGATTTATCCAAAGAAACCACTGTTTTACTCGTGTGATCGCTGATGCCTTGGAGTATGTCAGTTATTTTCTCCGAAGAGATTTTGGACCGTTCAGCGAGTATACGAATTTCTTGAGCCACAACGGCAAAACCTTTACCATGCTCACCTGCTCGCGATGCCTCAATCGATGCGTTAAGTGCAAGCAAATTGGTCTGATTAGCAATGCTACCTATTAATGTAACCATTTCACTAACTTGATCGCTTAATTTCTTCAATCCATGGATTGCTTCGACCGATGTTTTCAAGTTTTGTTCAATTGTGCTCATTTGAGCAACTGTTGTTTCTATATCCTTCATTCCTGCATTTGCGCTATCTGCTGTAACCGAAGCCAATTCTGAAACGACGGAGGATGCATCTACGATTCTATGAATACCCATTCCCATTTCTTTCATTGATTGTTGACACTCATTAGTATGACGAAGTTGTTCATCGAGCCCAACAGCAATGTTTTGAATGGCACCTGTGATTTCTTGTGTAGCTGCTTCGGTCTGGGCAGCGCTTTCTTGTAATTGAGAAGAAGATACAGCAACTTCATTCGAAGAATTTTGTATGTTATGGGTCAATACCCGAAGTCCGCTAATCATCTGATTAAATGAACTTGCAGCCTCACCAATCTCATTATGGTTCAGTACAGGAATTTCAACGGTTAAATCGCCTTTCGAAGCATGTTCAGACACTTCAGCTAAACGTGCAAGCGGGCGTAACATTTTACGAAGAATGAATACAACCAACCCGATTAACATAAGTACAAAAAAAATACCAACCGTGATATTCGTCCATAGAATCCGTTGAAGTTCCTTTTTAACAATCCCGTAATCGAAATCGACACCGAACAACGCAACTGGATTCCCGCTTTCGTCATTAATCGGCGCTAAATACGAGATGAAAGTTCCACCTTCATCAGTGTAAACATCAGTTAATGTGCTACCGTTTCTCATTGCATCTTCGTAACTTTTAAGAAATTCCGAATCTATTTCATATAACGTACCTAACTCTTCAGCATATTCACCTGGATCCCGACCATATTCTGAGTTATATAAGTATTCTTTGCCATCTTTCCTGATAATGTCCGGTGTTAATAAATAGACATCCACTACCATATGATTGGATTTCATAGAATTCAAAATATTGGGGAGTTCCTCGAATGGTTTTCCCTCCAATGGTTGATGCTCAAGAATTGTCTTCTTTGCTTCGGCAACAAGAGGTTCATTTTGTTGAGTTATGGATTTGAATACTTTTCCATATTCATCAAATTGGCGAAAGTACGCCCCACGTTGATCGCGTATGGACAGGGAAATCATTAATCCGATAACGATAATAATGAGGGCGGAGAGAAATAACGAGCTCGTAAATACTAAACTTCTAGATTTTGCTTTTTTAGAGCGCTTAGTTGTCCTCCTGGTATTTAATAATTTTTTTCTTCCAATCAAGGGAAAACCCATTTTCATTACACCTTCTATTTTAGCTTTTATCTATAATAATACACATAGTTGCGATTAGATCCCCGCTTCACGCAAATATTGTAATCTTTTTTATTGTGGTGGAGGGCTTAATATTCATAGTAATACACTGTTTCAAATCAACCAGTTATACATATGTTATACATAAATTATACAATTATAAAATATTTGGAGCAAAGTTTATTTTAGTTCTCCCTTTATCCCCTGTTCATCAAAGTTAGCAGCAAAGGTATTGAGCTTTTAGAAAATAATTTAAATTTTCTTTCCTTGAATTTTCGTTGTCAGGAAAGAACCAGAGTTTTCTATAACAATTTCAATCGGATAAAATTTAATAATAATTGAGGATGTATTTTCATAATCTCTATGTGTCATAGCATTATACATAGCAAAAGAAAATAAAAACAGCCCAACTAATCTCTAGTTAGACTGTCATCTCATAGCTATTTTCAACTTTATTAATAATTAATCTTCAGTAAAGTAGAAAACCGCACTTACTTATGATACGGTTCACCCTTCATAATTCTAAAACTCCTATAAACCTGCTCTACCAAAACAAGTTTCATTAGCTGATGTGGTAATGTCATCTTTCCGAAGGATTGTTGCTCATCAGCTCGTTTCAACACATCATCATGTAAACCAAGGGAACCACCGATGACGAACGCGATTTTACTTTTGCCGTAGGTCATGAGGGATTCAAGATCAGCCGCCATTTGTTCGGAGGTTTTCATTTTGCCGTTAATGGCTAAGGCGATAACGTATGTATCTGGGCCGATTTTAGACAAAATACGTTCACCTTCCTTTTTCTTGACGATTTCCATTTCTGCTTCGCTTAGCTGTTCAGGTGCTTTTTCATCTGGTACCTCGATTATATCCATTTTTGCGTAGCCACCGAGACGTTTTACGTATTCATCTATGCCCATTTTTAAGTACTTTTCTTTTAGTTTTCCGACTGATACAATCGTTATATTCACACGTTATCCACCTTTACATTTCATTTACAAACAAATTATCCACAAAAGTTATCAACATATCCACAAGCTGTTCCTATATCTTGTGTAAAGTTATTTACTTGATACAAGATATTCTGCAGGCTGTTCACAGTAGCTACATTTTGTGGATAACTTTTTATCCTCTTCGACTTTATCCATAATCGGGAACTCTTTTTGCTCTGCCACAAACATGTCTAAAGCGTGTTCTATATGGTTTTCACAGCTGTATTTTTCCATTTTTGCACCTCTTCTTATTTTCCGAAATTTCCACAAACTTATTCACAATTCGGTCTATGTTATCCACATCTATTGTAACAAAGGACAGGCAAGTATGGAAGAATAGGCTTCATACCGCCACTCATCGTGTTAATGTTATTATTCACAATTTTCTAGTTATCCACAATATTTTCTAAATCATTCTTCATAATTTAACGAAAAAAATCAGTGGAGATCATATCATCCCCACTGATTTTTAATTTACAATGAATCACCATTTGTTAATGTTAGTGATAGTTCCACTAATTTACCTTGGCGGTATACTTTCATCGTTAATGTATCACCAATTTTTTTGTCATTATATAAATGTTTGCGTAAATCGATTCCTGTTTCAATTTTTTTGCCATCCATTTCAACAATTACATCGTATTGTTTAACGCCTGCTTTTGAAGCTGGAGAGTTCGGCACAACATCTCTAATTACAACACCTGTTGTTAAATCATTTGGCAATTTTAATGTTTGTTGTTGGATGTATGACGGAACATCCGTTAAGTCTACTAAAGAAACACCCATTGTTGGACGTTTCATTTCACCATTTTTCTCTAACTCCTCGATAATTGGAATTGCTGAATTAATCGGAATGGAGAAGCCTAAACCTTCAACAGAGGATTCCGAAATTTTCATGGAGTTAATGCCGACTAATTCACCAGCAAGGTTAACAAGTGCACCACCACTATTACCAGGATTGATAGCTGCGTCTGTTTGTAATACTTCTTGCTGCCAATCTACTGAACCATCATTGTTCATGTCAACTGGTACAGAACGATCCTTACCAGAAACAACACCTGTAGTAACAGAGCCATAGAATTCTAAGCCAAGTGGGTTACCAATCGCAATTACTGGCTCACCTTGTTTTAATACATCTGAGTTACCAAATGTCGCTACTGTCTTAACATCTTTAGAGCTGATTGAAATAACTGCTAAGTCTGTCCAAACATCGTGACCAACTAATTGTGCCTCTTCTTTCGTTCCATCTGGCATTGTTACTTCTAACTGTTTTGCACCTTCAATAACATGGTTATTTGTCACGATAAAAGCTCTATCACCTTGAACTTTGTAAATAACACCTGAACCGCTTCCTGCAGGCTGATCTATTGCAGGTTGCGGACTCCAGAATCCGCCACTTGATACTTCTTGAATATTTGTGATTCCTACAACAGCATCTGAAGCCTTATCTACTGCTTTCGTAACATCAGTAGTCACTTCTGTTGCAACTTGATTAATGGTTGTTTCATTTTTACCTGTGCTGCTTGTCGTTGTACCTGGCATTTGATTGACAAGTCCAGGCATCATGAGCCACACGAGTAAAGCGCCAATGATGACACCGATAAGACCAGTGAAAAAATAACCACCCTTACCTCCGCCACCGCCTTTCTTTTTATGACGCTTCTCTTGCGTTTCTCGCTCCTCCTGTTCGAGTCGCTCCTGAAGAGGTGACTTCTGTATATCATCATTTTTTAGAAAATCATTGTTTTTATCATCATCTTGAAAATAGCTCATTCTCCTCGTCCTTTCTCTTATTAGTATTTGTTAGTTGTTACCTTAATATTACGATTCAAACATTAAAATCAGATGAAAAATAAATAAAATGGACATAAAAATGGCTGTCCAATGCATTTTCTATAAAATGTAATTGAACAGCCTCATTTTTTTATTGAATAATTCGATATATGATTAACTCACTTTAAGCCAAAAGCAAATGTAGTTAACGCTAATGCTACATAAAACATTTGTAACTGCCGTTTCACTTACGTTACATAAAAAATTTGCTGAAAAAGGTTACACAGTAACTAATTTTGTCGGCTCTTCTGCATCTGTATCAAATAAGTTTAAATACTCTCCGGCAATAATGCCGCAAGATTGCAAAGTTTGTGTGACACTCATGCGCGCAAGTTCTTTCATATTATTATCTTTACTTAAATGTGATAAATAAATATTTGTTGGTTTTTCAAATACTACCTCACTCATTGCTATAGCTGCATCCTCATTTGAAACGTGCCCTACATCACTTAAAATACGACGTTTGATAGACCATGGATAGCGCCCCATTTGCAGCATATTCACATCGTGGTTACTTTCAAATACAAAGGAATCAGCACCTCGAATGATCCCCTTCATACGGTCGCTAACATAGCCTGTATCCGTGATAACAACAAGCTTACGACCATCTTCATGAAAACTATAGAACATTGGGTCTGCTGCATCATGTGATACAGCAAAAGATTCAACAGCTAATGAACCAAAATGCTTTACAGTATCCATTTCAAATTCAAAACGTTGCTCTAAAGGTATATCACCAACTAGCCCGTCCATCGCTTGCCATGTTTTGTTGTTTGCATAAATAGGTACATTATATTTTCGTGCCAATACACCGATTCCTTTAATATGATCACTATGCTCATGCGTAACGAATATGCCACTTAGCTGTTTCATATTACGGTCGATTTTTGTAAATAGTTGCTCCATCTTTTTGCCACTTAGACCAGCGTCGACAATAAATGCATGATCATCATTCTCTACATAAATCGAATTTCCTGTACTGCCACTTGCTAAAACACTAAATCGCATTATTCAACTCCCCAGTCTTCCTCTTCACCTTGTTGCTTGTCTCCTTGGATTTCAATAATTTTTCCATCAATAGCATCAACGAAGTACTCTTCTATTTCCCCGTCCGACAATTCAACTTGTACTTCCCATGTTGGTATCAACACTTGCGTTTTATCTAATTTACTAAATGTCGAGTAACCTAACTTCACTTGCGTAATACTCGAGTCTGGCTTTAATAGCGTTTTATTATAAAGTGTTTGGAAAATTTGAAGTGGTGGAATAACAGTTTCCTGTTGATCCATCTCTTGGAAATTATCAATCATTGTCTGCTCATACTCTACTACTTCGTCATCCATATTCCAGTGTACTTTTAATACGGCACTATCATTGTAATAGAACATTCGATTATTTTTCTTCTGGAAGAAGACTGCGACCCGTTCCTCACGGTCTACCTCCCATAATGCATAAGAATCTCCATCTTTAACGTTTGTGTGGACAAAATCGATAAAGCTTGCATCATCATTAATATTTCGTAATTTCACAGGATTGATAAAAATAGCGCTTATTTGTGTATGTTTGTCATCCATGAAACTCACTCTCTGATTATTATCAGGAGCAGTATTTTTAAAAACATGCACTTCGCCTGTAAGATAAGAAGCAAACTCGTTACCATTAGGCAGTGGTCCATACGTAATATTATCATCTTTTAAACGGGCTTCTATCGTTTTTTCACCTAGTATTTCTACGCTCTGCGCTTCATTATAACGGTCTAAATACAACCAATATAAGAAGATATTTAAGATTAAAAAAACGAATATAAAAATTGATTTTGTTCTATTCCAATCCATTTTTGACACCCCCTATTACTTCAGGCGTCAGTCTCGTGGGTATACCATTACGAATGACAAACCAGCACGGCTCTAATGTCACAATTGTACTATGTTTATGAGTCAAATAGAAACCGACAACAATGTCATCTATATCTGATAAAACAATGTTATTTAGCTTTTTAATCTTTTCAACGACTTCCGTTCCTGACGGAAGTTCTTTCATCTCTGTTTCGGATTCAATATCTTTCTCAAAAGAAAAGTATGGACGTTTGTAGACGAAAATACGATTATCTCCCCAAACGGTTGAAATTCGATTTATAGCTTGTTCACTATAAATCGGTAATCCATGTATATATAACTGATAATCTAATTGGTTATTGCTTGTACTTGTTGATACTAAGCGATAATCATCTGTAAAGCCTCCGTGTTCATTGACAAATTCAAAACTATCTTTCAAGAGCTTGGAAGGTTCTATTCTTAAACTACTTTCTGCAGCTGGATTTGCATAGGTCAATGATTTCAATTTTGAATCAAGTACCATCTTTGACATTTTATCTTGATATCTTTCAGTAGTTGCACTTTCATCAGTGCGTCGGACAATTTTTTGGTTTGTAAATAATACATCTTTAAATAATTCAGGTTTCTCTTCAATAAAATACGTATACTTTGCTGATTCAACTTTATCATTTGCAATATATAGTGAGGTAAAGCCCTCTCGCTCCACCTCTGTAAAAGTGCCATATGTTTTCGCTGGCTCAATAATATTTCGTACAAACTGATTAGCATTTACTAAGCTTACATGCGAACGCATCAATGATTCATTATTGCCACTAATGAAAAACACCTGTAACTCTTTGTTATTATAAGTACTCCAATCTATAATCATACGATTAAAGGTTGTTTCAGGTAGTTCCTTATCAGCAAATTGAAAAATTGTATTAAAGGCAGAGTAAGGAATCTCACCAGTAAAAAAGACAGTCATACAATTATTAGTACGAATCATCTCGTTTACAGAGCTGGCCGTAAGATTATTGTTTACAGGCATTAAATCTAGAACATTCCATCCTTCAATTGTTTTCATAATATCTTCCATGACGCTATTAGAAACTGTTCCGGTAAATTCCTTATCAAAACGATAAATAGCTTTATATGGACGAATGACATCCGCCACTTTTTTTTGTGGTCCAATCAGGATTTCTTTGCCCTCCGTCTGTTCAATATATTTATAATCTGGCGTGTATGTCCAAATCATAAAAGTTAAAGCCACACTTAGCACAACGAGTAGAAATAATACAACTGATTTAACTGGTTCTATATATTTCACTCCCACTCACCTGCCTCGTCAAAATCATCTAAATTAAGTGGTAATGTGAAGAACACTGTTGTTCCATGTCCTTCCTCACTTTCAGCCCATATTTTACCGTCATGAGCTTCAATCATTTCTCTGGCAATAGCTAGCCCTAGACCAGTGCCTCCCATAGAACGAGCTCGAGCACGATCTACTCGATAGAAACGGTCAAAAATACGTCCCACATTTTCCTTAGGAATTCCCATACCATCATCGGAAATCATAACCTTCAGTATATCTCCTTGCACTGTAAAGCCAAAGCGAATATTACCTCCATCTGGTGAATACTTAATAGCATTGGAAATGATATTATCGATAACCTGTGTCACCTTATCTGTATCAATCTCTACATAGTAAGATGCCTCTGGTAATAAACGTTCAAATCTCACTTTGTCTGACTTAGACATTTCAAAGCGATCGATAATACGGTTAAAGAATGAATTGAATAGAACAATGTCTTTATTCAACTCATAATCTGAACTATCCATTCGCGATAACTGCAATAAGTCATTCACTAAACGGATCATACGCTCTGTCTCCGTTTGTGTGACATTCAAAAATGTTGGAGCAATATTTTCATCTTTCCATGCACCATCAGCTAACGCCTCTAAATAACTACGCATCGTCGTTAATGGTGTCCGTAATTCGTGTGACACATTCGATACAAATTCTCTACGGTCCATCTCTATTTTTTCTTGCTCCGTAATATCATGCAGTACGGTAATAAGCCCATTAATAAAGCCTGTTTCTTTTTGAATAACCGAGAAATTCGCACGTAAAATATATGGCGCGTCTGCTGTACTGAAATTTAGATTCACCGCATCATTCATATGAATTAAATCCTCAAAACTATACTCTTGGTCAATACCTAAAACAGATGCAATCGGGCGACCTAATGTAATATCTCTTGAAATATGCAGCAATTCTAGCGCAGGATCATTAATAAGAATGATACGCCCTTTTCGATCTGTCGCAATAACACCATCCGTCATATTACTAAGAACCGAATCGAGCTTTCGCCGCTCTGCCTCTGTAGTAGATTGCGCCTCCTGCAAGCGATTCGTTAAATGATTGAAGGTGATTGCAAGCTGTCCTATCTCATCTGTACCGTAAACCCGCACTTTTCGAGAATAGTTCCCCTTAGCCATAGCCTGCGCCTGCTTACGCATATCTGAAATTGGCTGTGTAATTGTTCGTGCCACTAAAATCCCTAAAAAGATAGTGATCACCAAGGACACGGCCGTACCCCCAAGGAAAATACCGTTAATGTCATTCACTTGTTCAAAAACAGATTCAATATTAGCTTCAATGTAGAGTACCCCTACGATTTCATCATCAGGACCTGCACCCTCTCGAATTGGTGAAGCTAATACCCACACTCGATTTCTTGTTTTACTATCAAGTTTAATGTTTTCAAATAAAGTTTCTGCAGAGATAGCACGGCGCACGAGATCATTATTCGAACGCTGTCCAATCAAACTTTGATTGTCTACCTCGGATGTGGCGCGAATACGTTGTCTATTATCAATGACGCGGATTTCTAAAATATCGCCATTAGAAACTTCCCTCAATCCCGTGGAAAACTCCATAACTATCGTTTTCAGGCTATCTTCAAGAGATGGCATACTACTTTCATCGCGTTCTTTTAACATTTCTTCACGAATGCTATATTCCATCAAATCGACACGTTGAAAAATGGAGTCTCGAAAGTTACTTTTTAAATTTTGTTCTAATTCTTGCGCAAAATAGATTCCTATTATTTGCAATGCAAGTAGGATGAGTAAAATGTAAATTAGTACTAGCTTGACATGAATTGATTTAAAGAAGCTCACTTTCTGCATTCCTTTTTACTCCTGTTCAGGATTTCGTAAATAATAACCTACACCACGGCGCGTAACAATCCAAGCAGGATGACTAGGATTGTCCTCTATTTTTTCTCGTAAACGGCGAATAGTTACATCAACTGTTCGTACATCGCCGAAATAGTCATAACCCCACACAGTTTGCAGTAAATGTTCACGCGTCATTACTTGACCGATATGCTTACCTAAATAATGTAATAACTCAAACTCCCTATGCGTTAGTTCAATTGCTTCATCACGTTTCATTACTAAGTAAGCGTCTGGCTGAATAACAAGAGAGCCAACTACAATTTCATTGGATTCTTCCTCGACCTCTTCAGCAGTAGGGGCTACTACCTGTAAGCGACGCATATTTGCCTTTACACGTGCAATCAGCTCTCGTGTACTAAATGGCTTCGTCACATAATCATCTGCGCCCATTTCTAATCCTAATACTTTATCGATTTCAGAGCCTTTTGCCGTTAGCATGATGATTGGAAAATCATATTTTTTTCGCACTTCTCTACAAACTTCCATTCCATCACGCTTAGGTAACATTATATCTAAAAGCATTAAATCCGGTTGCTCTTCCTCAACCTTCTCTAGGGCTTCATCTCCATCATAAGCACAAATAACTTTGTACCCTTCTTTTATTAAATTAAACTGTAAAATATCTGCGATTGGTTTTTCATCGTCAACAACTAAAATGGTTTTGTCCATATATTTCTCTCCCTTTCGCTTTTTATCTATTCTTAAACAATGTGTATTTTATCTATTATGATTTGGCTTTGTAGTTAAGTCTGCAGATGTCTTTTGTACGAAAGCGCAACGACAGCAACATGTTATTACCTGTGCGAAAGCGAAGCGACAGTAACAACATGAGGGCCAACACGATGCAGGTCAGTTAGCCGTTATCGCATGGATGTGATGATTTTATGCGATATCCTATAAGCACTCCTTGGCGTTTTCATAGGATGTGAAGTTTTTAGCCTAAGTTCCTCTATTTCAGCGGACACCCGTTGAAAAATAACCTCACTCCGTATCCAACTCACCACCTATAAAGGTGGGGGCTTTTACTGCAAGAAGTTAAAGTAACTCCTCTTAACTCTACCATGCTTTTTACTTCTATGCATTATTCTAAATCCTAAGACATTATACGATATTGTATCTAACTATATTTCGACAAATATTTCTCGGGAAATAACATAGATTTAAATATAACGTATACAAAAAGACAGCCCTACTTCGGACTGTCTTCTATTCGAACTGATTAACGCCCTACATATGTTAATGGATTTTCTAACGAACCATTTTTTTCAACTTCAAAGTGTAGATGTGTACCTGTTGAATTTCCAGTAGAGCCCATAATACCTATAACAGAACCTTTTTCTACCACTTGCCCAACTTTCACTTCAATTGAAGAAAGGTGTCCGTAAAGCGTTGTATAACCATTATGATGATCAATTACGATACGATTACCGTAGCTACCTGAGACACCAGCAGCGACAACAACACCATTATCTGAAGCTAAAATATTATAATTATTAGGACGAGCGATGTCAATACCACGATGGAGTTCTCCCCAACGTTGGCCCATCCCACTTGATATATAGCCACCCACTGTTGGCCAAGTAAATTCACCTGTACCACGTGATGAAATCACTTTCGTACCAACTACTTCAATTTCATCAACTGGTTGTTGTATAATATTTTCTTTTAACGCGACTTTGGATATACGAGTTCCATTTTCAGACGTTAATAAATAAGATGTTTCTTTACTTCCATTAACACCTTGTTGTTTTATCACTTTCTCACCTTTATACATCGTCGGATCTTCTTCAACTATTTTCTTAAATGGAATAGTATCAGTAACTTTCTTCTCCTGTTTTACCTCAAGTGTTACAAATGGTTTAGCGACTGTTACGTTTAATGCTTGTCCAATCTGTAAAACTGTATCGACAGTGATACTAGGATTTAACGCTACTAGCTCAGTCGTTGTTAATCCATGTTTTTGAGCAACCGATCCTAAAACATCACCTGATTGAACTTTATATGTTTCTTGTTCAAGAGAGCCTGTCATTAAATATTTCACGGCTTCCATAGGCGTTACAATAGCGTTTGGTGCTACTTTTTGTATTGCACCTGAAACTTCCTGTTTAAAAGAAACATCTACAAGACGCGCTTCACCAGTCTGTAATGGTGGAATATTCGTTGATTGTTGATTAACATATAAACTATTTAGCTCTTGCTGCGAAACATATTGTAGTTTTAGCATACGAATAGTATCTTCATAGTCTTTTGCATCTTTTAATGAAACTACAGGCTCACCATCTACAGATATTGTAAATGATGGAGCTTGAACTACTAAAGATTGTTCTAATTTCTTCAAAATCTCCACATCTTTAGTTTGATCACTAAATACTTTCTCTGGGATTATTTTGACAGAAGAACTAGCATCGATTGATAACTCTTGGTATTGTTGACTTGCTCCTTTTTCCTTTGACTCAATAATTTCTTCAATAGCTTTCTCATTAGAGACCGCACCTATATATTTATTTCCCACGTAAACGTGATAAATTTTATTCAAATCTTCATTATGATTTTCTTTTGCAAAACCTACATCAAACGTTAAACTTGTCATTAACACTGTAATAATGGATATCTTTTTAATTGAAGAAAAATTGTAAGTAAATCTACTGTTTTTTTCTTTTCTTGACCAAGACGAACTCATCAATAAAGCTCCTTCCAACTTTAACCTTTAGCAGGATTAATTACCCACAAGGATTTTTTGCACCAATATACTGTACCATAAAGAAAATACGGTTAGATTGTTTTCATCCTTTTGTAATGCAAATGTATTATTTCTCTACTACTTGTTACAAAATTACTATTTTTGTTGCAATTAATAAAAATAATTTTAAATGCGGATGTTCTCTCCAGTCGTGTCTTTTCAAAGGAGATCTGATGTAGATTCACTCAATTCGTTTTGCTTTCGGTGTACAAAAGACATTTACTGAATTCTTTCAGTACATTTGTAGTGTTTGAGAAAATGTAGTATTGTATTTATTTTTAGTATAATTTAAGACTTACTACTTTTTAGTTTTTTAATATTCCGATAAAATAGAATAGAGATATACTAGTTGATTGGAGCGATTAATTTTGAATGATTCACAAACCTCTGGAATAACCACTAAAGTAAGAAAGCCCCAAAGCAAAAATACTGTTCGTAAACTTATTATGAGGACCATTATGGTGTCATTAGGTGCAGTCATTATGGCACTGGGGCTGGAGCTATTTTTAGTACCAAACAACATTATGGATGGTGGAATCGTAGGCGTATCCATTATCACTTCGCATTTATTAAATTTACCTCTTGGTATTTTCATCTTCATTTTAAACTTACCTTTTATCTTTTTAGGCTATAAACAAATTGGTAAAACTTTTGCACTTTCATCAGGACTCGGAATTACAGTACTCTCATTAGCAACACTTTTCTTACATAATATAAAACCTTTTACTCAAGACACACTATTGGCCACAGTTTTCGGAGGCATGATTTTAGGTATTGGTGTCGGAATCGTCATTCGTTATGGTGGTTCGTTAGATGGGACAGAAATTTTAGCTATTTTATTTAATAGTAAAACGCCGTTTTCCGTTGGTGAAATTATTATGTTCTGCAATGTACTCATCTTTACGGTAGCAGGATTTGTGTTCACATGGGAACAAGCCATGTACTCTATCCTGGCATACTATATTGCCTATAAAATGATTGACATCGTCATTCAAGGGATGGAAGAATCAAAATCTGTTTATATCATTAGTGACGAAATTGATGAAATCGGACAGACCATTATGGACCGACTTGGTCGAGGTGTAACTTTCCTTCATGGTGAAGGGGCTTATACGGGGAACGATAAAAAAGTTATTTTTACCGTCATTACTCGATTAGAAGAATCGAAACTTAAATCAATCGTTGCTGAAATTGATGATCATGCATTCCTAGCAATTGGTAATATTGCAGAGGTTAGAGGTGGTCGCTTCAAGAAAAGAGATATTCACTAATTACAAAAGGGGCGTACCGTATATGGCACGCCCTTTAAATGTTGTTGAAATCTATAAATAAAAAATATGGCTCTCCGGCAAATCGAGGGGTTGATTTCCGTTCCGTCTGAGCGCTTTCCTGGGGGCGTCCGATGAGCCGCTTCACTCGCGCTGCTCGCTCCAGGGTCTCATCTGTGACGCTGATCCCCAAGGAGTCGCTCAGTCTCCACTCCAATCAACCAATCCACTAGTATGTATCTTCTAACATATTACTATAATTTAAAGTGATAATATGCAAAATAATAGCGTTCATAACAGATGTCTTTTGTGCGAATTGTAACGAAGCAACAGATTTTTTTCTTGCGTAAGCGATTCGGCAGTAACAAATGTCTTTTGCAAAGCGTAGTTAGTTATACCAATTGAAAAACAGCATTACTGTTATACGTCTATTCTCATTGATTATGGAAGTAACCATAACGTATATCCTATTAAAAGGCAATAATTCGTTCTCTTACCTTAAATTCACGAAAGAAAAAGATTTAGTATAAAAAAGGACGTACCGCATATGGTACATCCTTTTTTGATTTATAATTATTTTGCTTCCCAAACGTCCACTAATACGTTCGTTTGTTCACGTGCAGGACCAACAGAGAAAGTAGCGATTTCAATACCAGTTAATTCACTTACGCGTTCTACATAGCGTCGTGCATTCTCAGGTAGCTCTTCTAATGTTTTGCAGCCTGTAACATCTTCTGACCAGCCTGGAAGCTCTTCATAAACTGGTTCACATTGTTCAATAATATGAAGGTTTGCTGGATACTCAGTAATTGTTTCATCTTTATATTTATACGCAGTACAAATTTTCACTGTTTCTAAGCCAGATAAAACGTCAATTGAATTAAGCGCAAGATGCGTAATACCACTTACTCGGCGTGAATGGCGCACAACTACTGTATCAAACCAGCCTACACGACGTGGACGACCAGTTGTTGTACCGTATTCACGGCCAACTTCACGAATTTGTTGACCTACTTCATCAAATAGTTCAGTAGGGAACGGTCCATCACCAACACGAGATGTATAGGCTTTAGATACACCAATAACACTTGTAACTCGTGATGGTCCAACACCAGCACCAATTGCTACTCCGCCGGCAACAGGATTTGAAGATGTTACAAATGGATACGTACCTTGATCGACATCAAGTAAAATACCTTGTGCTCCTTCAAATAACACTTTGCCGCCTTCATCTAGTACATCATTTAAGATTTTAGACGTGTCTGTTACATATTTTGCGATTTCTTGTCCATAGTTGTAATATTCCTCGAAAATTTCTTCGAATGTTACACCTTCAACTTCGTAAAATTTCTCAAATAACTTATTCTTAATTACTAAATTTTGACGTAGTTTTTCTTCAAATACATCTTTGTCTAGTAAATCAGCCATACGGATACCGATACGTGCTACTTTATCCTGATAACACGGCCCAATCCCTTTACAAGTTGTACCAATTTTATTATCGCCACGGCTTTCCTCATCAGCAATATCTTGCTTTATATGATATGGCAAAATAACATGCGCACGGTTAGAAATTCGTAAATTATCTGTATTAATGCCACGCTCTTGTAAGCCTCTAAGCTCAGTCACTAAAGACTTTGGATTTACAACCAAACCATTTCCGATTACTGAAGCTTTATCTTTATAGAAAATACCTGATGGGATTAAGTGTAACTTATACGTTTCACCATCAAATTTAATTGTATGTCCTGCATTATCACCACCTGCAAAACGAGCGATTGCATCGGCTTTTTGTGAAAGGAAATCTGTAATTTTACCTTTTCCTTCGTCTCCCCACTGTGTTCCTACAACTACAACTGATGTCATAGTCAGCACCTCCGTTAGATACAATTTGTATCTCAATTTTTAAGCCGTTAATTATTGTAACAATGATAGAAACGCCTAGTCAACAAAAATACTTAAAAACACGAACGTAAAATCAAAAAATATGATTCAACGTTCGTGTTTAATAACAGAATGGTATGAATATTATCTAACATTCAGATTAATTCCGTTTTGGCATAGTCGCAAACGTTATGTTCCTCTTTTTCAATCAGCATTTGGCCAACATAGTGTATGGTTGATTTCCGTTCCGATAGGGCGCTTTCCTGGAGTCATCCAGTCATAACGCAGATCAACTTATATACATGGCATATGTTTTAACAAATATCATCTTCAACTACTGATGATGAGCCAAATAAATATTTAATCACGTGGAGGCGGTGGCGGCATTTGCGACCAATCCACATTAATGAATTTATTGAATTCCTTTTTAAAGGCAAGTGTAACTGTACCTGTTGGACCGTTACGCTGTTTAGCAATAATAATCTCAATCATATTTTTACTCTCGGACTCCTTATCGTAATAATCATCACGATATAAGAAGGCAACAATATCAGCATCTTGCTCAATACTTCCCGATTCACGTAAGTCACTCATCATTGGTCGCTTATCTTGACGTTGCTCAACGCCACGAGATAGCTGTGATAATGCAATGACTGGAACCTTTAATTCACGCGCTAAACCTTTTAAAGATCGTGAAATCTCAGATACCTCTTGCTGACGGTTCTCCCCTGGTTTACCACTACCTTGAATAAGTTGTAAATAGTCAATTAAAATCATACCGAGGCCATGCTCTTGTGCTAAACGTCGACATTTTGCGCGAATTTCATTGATACGTACACCTGGTGTATCATCAATAAAAATTCCTGAATTCGATAAACTCCCCATTGCCATAGTTAGTTTACCCCAATCTTCCGTTGTTAAAGCACCTGTACGTAAAACTTGTGCATCTATATTTCCCTCTGCACAAAGCATACGCATAACTAGCTGCTCAGCACCCATCTCTAAGGAGAAGATTGCAACATTTTCTCGCGCTTGAACGGCAACGCTTTGTGCGACATTCAATGCAAAGGCTGTTTTCCCTACAGATGGACGTGCCGCAACAATAATTAAATCGTTACGCTGGAAGCCAGCTGTTATATTGTCTAAGTCACGGAAGCCTGTCGGAATACCTGTAACATCACCTTTTTGTGATTGAAGCTTCTCGATGTTATCAAAGGTTTCCACCAATACGTCTTTAACATGCTTAAAGTCACCCGCATTTTTACGATTGGCTACCTCCATCATTTTCTTCTCTGCTTCACCAAGTAATGCCTCTACCTCATCTTCACGAGTATAGCCATCTTCTACTATTTTAGTAGCTACACGAATTAAACGACGTAATAGAGCCTTTTCTTCGACAATTTTCGCATAGTGTGCGACGTTAGCAGCCGTAGGGACAGCATTGGCGAGCTCTAGTAAATACGATAGCCCGCCAACATCCTCAATTTCTTTTTTAGCTGATAATTCTTCAGTAACTGTGACAACATCTATCGCTTTTCCCTGATCACTTAAACGTAGCATCGTTTCGAAAATTTGCTTATGTGCATTATGATAAAAATCATCTGCTAGTAAAATTTCAGATGCAGTGATTAACGATTGAGGATCGAGGAAAATCGCACCGATAACCGATTGCTCGGCTTCCCGGTTATGCGGTGGAACGCGATCCATCATCGGTTCGGTCATGGATTGTCGCCCCTTATTCTTCCGTTACATGAACTTTTAATGTAGCAGATACTTCATGGTGTAGTTTTACAGGTACATTTGTAAAGCCTAGCGCACGAATTCCATCACTTAAAGTCATTTTACGTTTATCAATTTTTATGCCATGCTTTTTTTGAAGTGCATCGGCAACTTGCTTTGAAGATACTGAACCAAATAGGCGACCACCTTCACCTGATTTGGCTTTTAGTTCTACCGTTAAAGCTTCTAATTTTTCTTTTAATGCTTTTGCTTCAGCTAATTCAGCAGCAGCATTTTTAGCTTCTAAATTCTTTTGACCTTCTAATTGGCTTAATGCTTGTGCATTTGCTTCAGCAGCATAACCATTTTTAATTAAGAAGTTTTGTGCATAGCCGTCTGCTACATTTTTTATTTCGCCTTTTTTCCCTTTTCCTTTAACATCTTTTAAAAATACTACTTTCATGATTCAGAACTCCCTTCGAGTACCTCATTTATGGCCTCTTCTAAATATTTTTTTACTCCAGCAATGGAATTTGATTCGACTTGGCAAGCTGCATTAGTTAAATGCCCGCCGCCGCCTAGCTTCTCCATAACAAGCTGCACGTTTACTTCGCCAAGTGATCTTGCACTTATGCCGATTTTGCCGTCTGACCGATGCGCAATGACAAAGGAAGCACCGACATCCTTCATTGTTAGTAATATATCTGCTGTTTGCGCAATTAGTACAGAGTCATACACTTTCGCTTCTTCACCTACAGCAATAGCAATACCCGGTTTCACGAACTTAACAGTCTGTACTATTTTAGAACGTTCAATATACGTATCTACATCTTCTTTTAATAATCGCTGTACTAGCACTGTATCGGCACCATTTGTCCTTAAATAAGAAGCTGCTTCAAACGTACGGGCTCCCGTACGCAGTGTAAAACTCTTCGTATCGACAATAATTCCCGCTAGCAATGCAGTAGCTTCTAGCATATTAATCTTCGCACGTTTTGGTTGATACTCAAGTAATTCTGTCACAAGCTCAGCTGTTGACGATGCATATGGCTCCATATAAACAAGCGTTGGATTTTCTATAAAATCCTCACTTCGACGATGGTGATCAATGACCACAACTTTTTCAGCCAACTTCAATAGGTGTGAATCGATGACTAAATTCGGTTTATGTGTATCGACAATAATGAGCAATGATTTTTCTGTCATTTTTGTCGCAGCTTCCTCTGGTGTTAGGAAATGTTCATAGAAATCCGATTTACTCTCAATTTCATTCATTAAACGGGTTACACTTCCATTTAATTCTTCAAAATTTATGATAACGTAGCCCTTCACATCATTCATTTGTGCCATTTTACGTACACCAACAGAGGCGCCAATAGAGTCCATATCCGGATTTTTATGTCCCATAACAAACACTTGGTCACTATCCTGAATTAAATCGCGTAGTGCATGGGAAATAACACGAGCTCTAACGCGTGTACGTTTCTCAACTGGGTTAGTTTTCCCGCCATAGAACTTCAGCTTTCCTGTAGGTTGCTTGATAGCAACCTGATCACCGCCACGACCTAAAACAAGGTCTAAACTTGATTGTGCTAGTTCACCAAGTTCTACTAATGAAGATGACCCTGCGCCTACGCCAATACTTAATGTTAATGACATATTTTTTTGCGCCGTTTTTTCTCGAATTGTATCTAAAATAGCAAATTTTTTCTTTTCAAGTTCCATTAAAATCGATTCGTTTAATACAGCTAAAAAACGATCGGATGATATTCGTTTCACAAATATCCCTTGCTCAGCCGCCCAATCATTAACAATGGATGTCACCAGCGTATTCGTTAAACTACGTGGCTGGTCGTCCATTGCTTGTGTAATTTCGTCATAGTTATCAACAAATAAAATCGCAATAACTGTACTATCAGCATAGTATTGTTTTTCAATAGCTATCTGCTCAGTGATATCAAAGAAATATAATAAATTCTCTTCTTTTTTATAATAAACTCGGTACTTACGATCACGAAGCGTAATCGTATCTTCATTTGTCTCCTCGGTCTTCATTAGCACATAAATGTCGTCAGATATATTAACGATTCCTTCACCTACTAAATTCTCCATATTTAAAACACCTTGCATATATGGATTCGACCATTCTATTTCATATTGATCATTGACAAGTAATATCCCAATTGGCATTTCAAGCAATGCCTCTTCCCCAACTTTTTTCATGCGGAAAGAGATGGATTCAATATGCTTTTCTGTTTCTTCAAAGGTAATCTTTTCTACCTTCCACGTATAGGCCATTAATAGAACAAAACCTACTCCATAACCGATACCTATCCCGATATTCCAAATACATAGAAGCACGAACGTCACAATGCCAAAAATGGAAAGAACAAAAAGCGGATAGCGGATTGGTCGTTTTCTAAAAGTCCCCATTACATCAGCCCCTTATTCTTTGGTTTTCCCTTTCACAAGTGAACGTAAGTCAAAACCTAAATCTACGATGCCTAGCAATATCATAATGGATGATAGTGGTAAGGCTAACAAAGTTGCTACCCACTTAACAGTATTAGGCATTTCCTTTTTAGAAATAAAGTAATGTATAAAGGAAATTCCCTGCAGTATTAATAACATCCATAAGATAGAAGAAACATTTAACACAATAATATCTACTGTAGATCCAAGCTCCGGACGCACAAATAAATTAATACATAAAACAATCATGTAATACCATAAAATAGATCGTGGTAAACGCATATTTTGGAATGGTGCAAATTTTGGTACGTCTAAACCAAGACGTTTTAATACAGGTAAATTTAACGTTATGATAATAAATGCTGTCATAAATGCAGTGATTGTTACTGTTGCAGGTATTGTCAGCTCAATTGTTTTTAACATAGCCTCAATTTGTTCTTGCTGAAACACTACTTGACCTGTCACCGTTTTTGCAAGTTCATTTGATTGCTCATAATTTTCGCGTAAAAGATCTATGCTCATGTTAATAATATTGATACTAGCAAATTGAACATAGGCTACATAGACAACTGCCATTGACAGAAGAACAGCCACCCCAGACGACATGAGTAGGTAAAGTTTGCTCTTCTTTTGATTAATTGCACTTCCTATAACGATACCAAGTAACGCCAAAATAAAGGCAAATGGTAGCATAATTATGCCACTCGTTAAAGTGGTTAAGATACATCCTACTACTGCTACGAGTATTGATGATGAACGCTTGTAATTTGCGCTATACCAAGCAATCGGTAGTGGGGCAAATAGTAGACCTACTATAAAAATGAATGGTACATATGCAGAAATAAGCATTAGAATCGTAAAGATTGCGACCATCATTGAGCCTTGTACAAGCGCCTTTGTTTGATTATTCGGCATTGAAAACCTTCCTTTTTTTAGTCAAACTTACTGACCTTTATTGTACCATTTTTTCAGGTTATTGAACAAAAAACGCTAAGAACAACTTATGCTTTGTCATTAATTTTGTAGAACCAATGACTAAAGCATAAAACAAATAGCTATATAGGAGATTTTTTACCGAAAAAGCATAACAAATTCATTCATTAATTCTGCTCTTCTATATATATTATTTTTAAATTTTTTCAACAATAAAAAAAGCAACTTACGACAGTTACTAATACATGAAAAAAGGCTTTTAATCGAAGTGATTATAAGCCGTTTTGTTTTAAAAATGTCCTTAGTCGATTGTTTCTCAATCTCTAACGTTCCATCTTTTCTTTATTCATGTCTATTAAGAGTGTAATAAATTCTTATCGTAATAGCAATCGGTAATATATAGAGCAATTACTGAGATAAACCAAGCTCCTTGCAATAACGTGAGGTTGATTTCCGTTCCGACCAAGCGCTTTCCTGGGGCGTCCGATGAGCCGCTTTGTTGCTGCCGCTACGTAGCACTACGCTTTCGCACAGAAAACATTCGCTTCGCTGCAGGGTCTCGGACCAACAGATGTCTTTTGCGCGAAAGCGTGAGTGCAACGTAGCGGCAGCATAGGGTTTTGGTTTTGTTTGTGCGAAAGCGCAGCGACAGCAAAAGGGTTTTATCTGCGCGAAAGCGAAGCGGCAGCGGCAGCGGCAGCGGCAGCGGCAGCGGCAGCGGCAGCGGCAGCGGCAACAGCAGGATGTTGGTCACGAAGGAGTCGCCAGGTCTCCACTCCAATCAACATGACATGCATTTTAACCATCCTAATCTTTTGGTGATGTACTATGAAATAATTGGGATATTCATTCTCAACTTACCTACCCTATGTGATTTTCACATGTTAACCTTACACAATTTCCATATTGGCGGTAACAAGGTTAGCAACTCCATCTTCACAAATAAAAAAAGCACAATCAAAGCGATTAAACCTTGTTGTGCCTTTATTTATATCTTATTTATCTTCTGCTACGAATGGAAGTAATCCCATGATACGAGATACTTTGATAGCTGAAGTTAATTTACGTTGGTACTTTGCACTTGTGCCAGTTACGCGACGTGGTAAAATTTTACCGCGCTCAGAGATGAATTTTTTTAATAAATCTACATCTTTGTAGTCGATATTCGTAATGTTGTTTGAAGTGAAGTAGCAAACTTTACGGCGTTTGCGGCCTCCGCGACGTGGTGCCATAGTATGTCTCCTCCTTATCATTTTTTATTTTAGAAGTATTAGAACGGTAAGTCGTCCTCAGATACTTCTATCGGTCCTTTGCTATTAGCAAATGGATCCTCATCTACACGTGTATAATTCGGCTGATTCACAGGTGGTTGATTTTGCTGCTGATAAGCATCGCCTCCAAATGAACCCTGTCCTGGCATAGCACCACCAAACTGTTGTTGTGGTTGACCACCGCCATATGACGGTTGGTTATTACCGTAAGTCTGTCCACCACCATATTGAGGAGATGCAGGAGCACCGCCACCATTACGAGGTTCTAAAAACTGTACGCTATCGGCCACTACATCTGTTGTGTATACTCGCTTACCATCTTGTCCTTCATAACTGCCTGTTTGAATGCGACCTTCCACTCCAATTAAACTTCCTTTTCGCATGAAGTTCGCTAGGTTTTCGGCCTGTTTGCGCCAAGCAACACAGCTAATGAAATCAGCTTCGCGGTCACCTTGTTGGTTTGAGAATGTTCGATTTACAGCAACTGTAAATCTTGTAGACGCAACACCATTAGGCGTATAGCGTAGCTCAGGATCTTTTGTTAGTCTTCCAACTAATACGACACGGTTTATCATCAGAAATGCAACCTCCTTTTTTCAGCATTTTGTTAAATGATTATGCTTCTTGACGAACCGCAATGTGACGAATGATATCTTCGCTAATGTTAGCAAGACGTGTGTATTCGTTAATTGCCTCTGAAGTAGCGTTTACTTTAACGATTTGGTAGAAACCTTCGCGGAAGTCTTGAATTTCATAAGCTAAGCGGCGTTTGCCCCACTCTTTTGATTCGATGACTTCTGCACCGTTAGAAGTTAAGATTTCGTTGAAACGTTCAACTAAAGCTTTCTTCGCTTCGTCTTCAATGTTCGGACGTACGATGTACATTAATTCGTATTTTCTCATCTGTTTACACCTCCTTATGGACTTAGGCTCTCCTGTACACAGGGAGCAAGGAGCAAGTAATAATTATTACTCACATCAATGAATTGTAACATATAGATACATGTCTTTCAAGTCGCAACTAAACAATTCTTTCTATATAATGAACTTAATTCATGAATGAACGGAGGATCTTCATGCTACCAGATAAAGAACCAATCGTAATAGAGTTGGATATAAAAAAACTAATGATGGACAATATAGTTGTCACAAGTGGCCTTGTCATATTATTTGTAGCTATTCAATATATTTGCTTTAAAAATTTTGATTTTTCATTTTGGCATATGATACTTGGATCTATTCTTTTTGTTATTCTATATATTATTTTCATTGTCTTACATGAAGCCTTTCATTTAATTGGCTTTATGCTCTTTGGAGGCGTACCCTTTAAATCGTTAAAATATGGCCTGAATTTAGAGCTTGGCATAGCGTACGCAACAACTGAACAACCGTTACTGAATCATGCAATGAAAAAAGCTTTACTACTCCCATTCTGGACAACTGGCGTTCTCCCGACAATTGCTGGTTTCTATTTTAATAGTACTGTTTTAGTGTTAGTCGGTGCCTTTTTAATCGCTGGAGCAGTAGGTGATTTTTCCATGTATAAAGAATTGCGCAAATACCCAAAGAACGCGTTAATACAGGATGATCCTCATCTACCTAAGCTTTATGTATATATGCCCGGGGAAAAGAAATAACTTTGCTAAGCGTCACGTTACATATAGAATCTGCTTGTCTCCAAGCAGATTCTAATTTTTTACACAAATTTATGGCGTTAAAAAACTATGCTGTGCAGCTGTATATAAATTTCTCCAAATACGATTAATTGAAGATGTTTCCGTAATTGCATCCATGCCAAGCCTACGTATTAAGCTATTGGCAATGTCTACACAAGCCACTGCAGTATCTTTACTTTTTCGTGAAAATTGTTGCAGTTCTTCTTCAGTCAACTTATGACCTTCTTTATGTTTTTGCCAGTATTCACTCAACATTAAATAATATTGCTCTTCAAGCTGTCTAAAGTTCTTCTGTTGCTGCATCAATAAAAATTGTATTGCACCCATACGTTCGGTACGGCTTGGATCATACTTTCTTTGCTTTACTAAAATAGACGCCTCTTCTAAGAAATTTTCTGTTATTCCAAGACAAACACTTATAAATGAAGCTTCTGCAAATGCCCCAAACGGAAAACTATGTACTGCACTTCCATACTTATTTTTAGCTATGCCCAATTGGAATGTCTCTTGTTCAGGTACCCAAACATCTTGCACACGAATCGTATGACTAGCTGTCGCTTTTAAGCCCATTGCTCGCCAATCATTAAGAACCTCTACTTGATCACAATTTACTGAGCAACTAATTATTTTATCAGTTCTAATACCTTCATTCTCGACAAAGCAATTCATCGTAAAAGTTGTAGCATAATCTGCTCCACTACAATACTTCCATTGACCTGTTACACGATAGCCCCCATCTATTTTTACCGCTCTACCCGAAGGATGGCCGCTACCTGCTATGACTGCATTTCTTGGTAAAAATATTTTTTCACAAACCTCTTTGTTCAATGTTGGAATAAACGCGTTACCCCCTGTCCCTATTGTGACAAGCCATCCAAAGTTGCCATCAAGTGCAGACATCTGCTGAAATACTTTCATGCCCTCTAGTAGCTCTAAATCTTTACCCCCTAATTCCTTTGCTGTGAATAGCTTAAACAATTGCCGCTCATAAATAAGCTCCACTATATCTTTTGGTAATCTACCTAGCTCCTCAATTTCTAAACCACGATCTTTTATTTGTAATATGTTCATACTAATCCTCCAGATTGAAAATTCAGATAAAAATATATACAAAAAAGGCAATCTATTGAAAGATTGCCCCTGTTCGTTTTTTACACATTGAAACGGAATAACATAATATCGCCGTCTTGTACAACATACTCTTTACCTTCAAGACGTACTTTACCAGCTTCTTTAGCAGCAGGTTGAGAACCAGCTTCTACTAAATCATCGAAAGCAACTGTTTCTGCACGAATAAATCCACGTTCAAAGTCCGTATGAATGACTCCAGCACATTGTGGTGCCTTCATACCTTTACGGAACGTCCATGCACGTACCTCTTGTACCCCAGCAGTGAAGTAAGTTGCTAGCCCTAGTAAATCATATGAAGTACGGATTAATTGGTCTAAACCTGATTCTTTAATTCCTAGTTCTTCTAAGAACATTGTTTTTTCTTCATCATCAAGCTCAGAAATTTCTTCCTCGATTTTTGCACAAATTGTGATAACTTGAGCTCCTTCAGCAGCTGCATACTCACGTACCTTTTGCACATATTCGTTATTATCTGCGTCAGCAACTTCATCTTCTGAAACGTTCGCCACATAAAGCATAGGTTTAATTGTTAAAAGATGAAGTCCTTTAATAACTTTTAGCTCGTCTTCTGAAAGCTCTGCAGCGCGTGCTGGTCGACCGTTTTCTAATTGTTCTTTAACTTTTACAAGAATTGGTTCTTCGATCATTGCTTCTTTGTCTTTTTGCTTTGCCATTTTGCCAACACGTTGTAATCGCTTATCAACTGATTCTAAATCAGCAAGTGCAAGCTCTAAATTAATGACCTCAATATCGTCTATCGGATCTACTCCACCTGATACGTGCGTAATATTTTCATCAACAAAACAACGTACAACTTGGCAAATTGCATCTACTTCACGAATGTGAGCAAGGAATTTGTTCCCTAGCCCTTCACCCTTTGAAGCGCCTTTTACGATCCCAGCAATATCTGTGAACTCAAAGGCTGTTGGTACTGTTTTTTTAGGTGTTACTAATTCTGTTAATTTATCTAAACGTGCATCTGGTACTTCAACAATACCGACGTTCGGATCGATTGTTGCGAATGGATAGTTTGCAGCCAATGCGCCCGCTTTTGTAATTGCGTTAAATAATGTTGATTTTCCAACGTTAGGTAAACCAACGATTCCAGCTGTTAATGCCATGAATGGACACAACCTTTCTATGATCTGTTCAAATTTGTTCTTATTTCCCGTTCTAACGGATACTGTGAGGTTACAGAAGTCCTCACTGATGAATCACTGTATAACCTTATCTATTATATTGATTCACTCATAAAAAGTCTAATACACATCAATTTCGCCTTGGCGTAATTGCGTCAGGATTTTGAATTGTGCGGGCACAATTCATTCCTTTCAAAATCCGTGACATCCGCCGGAGGCTTTATCTTCACTAGCGGAAATTAAAACCTTCTTCATTTTTTTCTCAAATTCGCGACGTGGAATCATGACACTATGCTGACAACCTTCACATTTAATGCGTACATCTGCCCCCATTCGAATAATCTTCCACTCATTTGTGCCACATGGATGCTGCTTTTTCATTTCAACAATATCATTTAAACCAAATTTCTTTGCGTCCATATTACTCACTTCTCCCCTCTTCATTCCCATTCACACCATAGAACATCATTTTCGGATGAGCCATTGGTATATTATTTTCTTCAAAGAGTTTTGTAACATCACGACGAATAGTACGAGCCACTCCATATTGTTGCTGTGGTAATGTTTCTGCGGCTATACGAATCGTTACTTCTGTACCCTTAACATTTTGTACTCCTAAAAAGACAGGTACTGCTACAAGTTCCTTATGAATTTCAGGTAAAGTATTTAAGTACTTTTGAATAATAGATTCAGCTCTTTCAAAATTGGCATCCGTCGTCATTTGTAAATCTATATAAATTTTAGAGTTGTTGACAGAGTAATTGACAACATCGCCAATCGAACCATTCGGAATAATAAACTGTTCCCCCGTAGAACCATTAATCTTTGTCGTACGTAATCCTATCTCTACAACAGTTCCTTCAGCTGCATTAATTTTTATATAATCGCCAACACCAAACTGATCTTCAAAAATAATAAAGAATCCAGTAATGACGTCCTTTACTAAGCTCTGCGCACCAAAACCAATAGCTAAACCAACAATCCCTGCTCCTGCCAATAACCCTGCTATCTTAATCTCTAATATAGAGAGAATAGCAATGATTGCTGAAAAATAAACAGCATAGGAAATGACACTTTGTAATAATCTTGAAATTGTTGTTTGGCGACGTTCTGAATGATCTAAAGGCGAACGCATACGCATTAAAAACACTTTTTTAATAAATTTTTTACCTAATCGGACAGCTAACCACGATGCGATCAAAATAACCGTTATCTTAATTGAAGCAGTCAGTATCGTTTCCCAAAGCTGCTCTGACATCAGCTTATCCCATAAGTTACTTAATACCCTTTCACTAAACCAATCCATTATTACCACCTCTTGAATAACTTGCTAAAAATTTGCGTATACTGCATAAAAATCGAGCACTTCTTACAAATCAAAAAGGAAAGCGAGTTTTTCTATGAATACTATACCAAAATTGTTACTCCCTTATTCTCTTCATCATGAAAGTAAAAATATCGTTTGGCAATTAAGTACATTATTTTTAGAACATATACCCTTTCATCATGAACGCCTTATTTTCTGTTGTATTGGAAGTGACCGTTGTACAGGTGATACGCTTGGGCCGTTAACAGGTAGCTTCCTAAAAAAGTCAGTTAGTTTTCCCTATGAAATTGTAGGCTCTTTAGACAATCCTTTGCATGCCCTTAATTTAGACGCTACTATGCAACAGCTACACAATCATACTATAAAACCTTTCATTATTGCGATTGATGCATGTCTTGGAAGTGAACAAAATGTTGGACATATTTCTGTACAGAATGGACCTATTTTTCCGGGAAAAGCTGTAAAAAAACAATTACCCCCAATCGGTGACATTTCCATTAAGGGAATCGTCAATGTTGGAGGCTTTATGGAAATGCTTGTTTTACAAAATACCAGACTTCATATTTCCTATGCAATGGCTGAAAAGCTTTCAAGAGCTCTATTGCTCGCTGCACATCGTTACTCATTGAAAAATATAGAAGATAGCAACCACAATACCGACAACAACGATACCTGGCAACAAGTTAGCAGCCTTGATTTTAGTTAAACCTGCTATATTTAAACCAATGGCAAAAATCATAACACCGCCTACAGCAGTCATTTCATGAATAAACATTTGTAGTGCAGCCTCTGGTATAAAAGAGCTGATAACACCCGCAAAAAGTGCAATTAATCCTTGATAGACGAACACAGGTAATGCAGATAATAGCACGCCAATACCTAATGTAGATGTTAAGATGATCGATATAAATCCATCGATTAATCCTTTCGTAATCAGTACATTATGATCATTACGCAGACCACTATCGAGTGCACCAATAACGCCCATAGAGCCAACTACAAAGATTAAAGAAGCCGTTACAAAGCCTTCTGCTATACTAATTTGATTATTATCAGTACGTTTTTTACTGAATAAAGATTCTACCCATTGTCCAAGTCTATTCATTTGCTTATCTAAATCTAACCACTCACCAATTACTGTACCGACCACTAAACTTATCATTAGAATAATAAAATTATCACTTTCAAAGCCCATTTTAATCCCTAAAAGTGCAACGGCTAAACCGATAATCGATAATACAGAAGACTTCATCGATTCAGGTATATTTTTAAAAATGCGTCCTACCAATGCTCCTACCATAATGAGCAGCGCGTTAATGAATGCCCCTAGTAATACCACGTCCCTACCTCCCTTCTCTCTAGATAAATAGAGAGCGCCTTGTAGTTTGGCGCTCTGATTACGTTATCGATATTTCTCTTACTCTTCTTGTAAATTTAGTATTTCTAAAATGCGTTCTAAATCATCTTCAGAGTAAAATTCAATTTCAATTTTCCCTTTATTATTAGCTTTTCTAATTTGTACATTTGTTCCAAAATAATCACGTAACTGTGATTCCTTAGCTGCTACAAATATATCCTTTTTCTTCGGTTGAGTTGTTTCACGTGAAACTTCTTCATTTAAGCTGTGTACTAACATTTCAACTTGTCGCACATTTAAACCTTGTTTAATGACCTTAGTAGCCACTTCTGATATTCTTCTTTTATTTTTTAATCCAAGTAATGCTCGTCCTTGTCCCATCGATAATGTCCCATCGTTCATAAACTTACGAACATCCTCTGGTAATGCAAGTAAACGAACGTGATTGGCAATATGCGGTCTACTCTTCCCTAATCGTTTGGATAGTTCCTCTTGTGTTAAATGTAAGTTTTCCATTAAGCTTTGGTATGCCTCAGCTTCTTCAATAACTGTCAGATCTTCACGCTGCAGATTTTCTAAAATAGCTAGCTCCATCATTTGCGTATCTGTTAGCTCTTTTATAATAGCTGGAATAACCTTTAACCCTGCTAATTGAGTTGCTCTATAACGACGTTCCCCTGCTACAATTTCATATTTACGTCCCTTTTTACGTACGGCAATAGGCTGTAAAATACCATGTTCCTGAATAGAGTCAGCTAATTCTTGTAAAGTTTCTTCATCGAATATTTTACGTGGCTGAAATGGGTTTGCAACGATAAGTTCTAATTGTATCTCTTCCACTTGCCCACTTTGTTCTAAAGACTCTCCAGGAAATAGTGCACTTATGCCTCTTCCTAAACCTTTAGCCATTTTTAATCACTTCCCTCGCCATCTCTAAATACACTTCCGCACCTCTTGATTTTGCGTCATAAGTGATAATTGGCTGTCCATGGCTTGGAGCCTCACTTAATCGCACATTACGAGGAATAATTGTTTTGTATACTTTTTCTTGGAAATATTTTTTTACTTCATCAATAACTTGTAAGCCAAGGTTTGTTCGTGCATCAAGCATCGTCAATAATACACCGTCAATGTATAATTGCTGATTTAAATGTTTTTGCACTAAACGTACAGTTGATAACAACTGGCTTAATCCCTCTAATGCGTAATATTCGCATTGTACAGGAATAATGAGTGCATCCGAAGCTGTTAAAGCATTAATTGTTAGCAGCCCTAACGAAGGCGGACAATCGATAATAATATAATCATAGTCTTCTTTAACATCTTGAAGAGCATGCTTTAAACGTACTTCTCTGGAAATAGTCGAAACTAATTCAATTTCTGCTCCTGCCAATGAAATGGTTGCCGGAATGATTGCTAAGTTTTCGACATTTGTTTGTTGAATGACGTTTTCAACTTTTTCATCATCAATTAACACATCATAAATACATCCGTGAAGTTCTCCCTTATTAACACCAAGTCCACTTGTTGTATTTCCTTGTGGATCAGTATCGATTAAGAGCACTTTCTTTCCTAAATATGCTAGACAAGCGCTCAAATTGACCGATGTCGTTGTTTTTCCTACGCCACCTTTTTGATTGGCGATTGCTATAATTCTACCCATTTAAAAGCACCTGCTTTCATCTATCAAAGTCCAATTTGACAAATCATTTGTAAAATCACTATTCAATACGTCTATCTTACTTTCATTCTATCAAAAAAACAGAACAGAGTTGTATAAAATATTAAGAATATATGCAAAAAAGGAGACATCTCAGAAATATTACTAAGATGTCTCCTCCGTAAAGAGATATAAAAGCGACTTATCATCATAACGTGGGGTTGATTTCCGTTCCGGCTGAATGCTTTCCCGAGGACGTCCGATGAGCCGCCCATCCTCCACTCTAATCAACTTATATATATGGAATACGCTATACAGATGACATCCTCAATTTTGATGATGTCACAAAAGCCATTTTTTTATTTTTTTAATAAAACTTCAATCACGACTTAAGACTTTTTCTTTTTAGGGATTTTCACTGTAATTTGATAATATTCCTCTGTATCTTCTTCTTCAGTCTTAACTGTAATACCGCTCTTTGTTACCATTGATAACGATTGTTTAATCGTGTTTAAAGCAATACGTACGTCTTTACTAATGGCCTTACGCTTCGGCTTTACTTTCTTCGGTTCTGCTTCTTCTTGTACTTCCAACTCTGGATGCAGTAAAGAATAAATCTGCTCTTCTAACTGACGAACATTCCAATCATTTTCAATCGTTTGTTGTAAAACTTCTAGCTGTAGTGGCTGATCTTTAATTGCAATTAATGCACGTGCATGTCGTTCAGAGATTTCACGTTTTAAAATAGCATGCTGTACTTCTTCAGGAAGCTTTAATAAACGCAATTTATTGGCTACCGTGGATTGTCCTTTTCCAAGTCGTTGGGCTAGAGCTTCTTGTGTCAGCTCATGAAGCTCCAATAATTTTTGATAGGCAACAGCTTCTTCAATTGCTGTTAACTCCTCACGCTGTAAGTTTTCAATTAACGCGATAGAGGCTGTTTCCTTATCAGTTAAATTTCTTATAATTGCCGGAACTTCTGTCCATTGTAGCTTTTTCATTGCTCGATAACGACGCTCACCAGCAATAATTTCATATTGGTTTTCTGCTGTTTTACGTACAACAATTGGCTGAATTACACCATGCGTATGAATGGTTCTTGATAACTCTTCAATTTTTTCATCATCAAAAATAGTACGTGGCTGAAAACGGTTAGGCACAATTTGATCAATCGGGAGCTTTATAACCTCTTCCGCTGCCTGAACCGTCTCTGCTTGTTCTACTTCATTTTTCACAATAGGCTCAGTTTTATTTCCGCCTCCAAAAAAACGTGAAAAAGGACTTTTCATCCAAGTGGCACCACCTTTAAGTAACTATCTTGCTCTGTTTTATTCTATTATTATTTATTATATTTCTTAAAATGTATATAGTTCGTAGATGTCATTTGCGTGAACCATCCATAACTAGTATGTATGCTCAAAATAGAAAAAATATTTTCTACTTTGAGAAGTTTCACATGAAACACTAATTATTGAATCGGTGTTTTATTTGGTACACCTGGTTTACGCGGATATTTTTTCGGTGTTCCTTTTATTTTATCAAAGATATATAACATGCGGTCACTTTCTTCAACAGGCAGTTGGAAAGAAAACTCTTCTTTTAGTGCAACCCCTAATGTAGTCAATGCTTTTTTTGCATCTTTTAATTCTTCCGCACCAGCTGCTGCTTTTAAAGCAACAAAATATCCACCTTGTTTCGCTAGTGGTACACATAACTCTGATAAGACCGATAAGCGGGCTACTGCACGAGCTGTTACAACATCAAACTGTTCACGATATTTCGCATTTTGAGCAAATTCCTCTGCACGTGCATGTACAAAATTCATATTCTCTAATTGTAACTCATCACTTAAATGATTTAAAAATGTAATTCTTTTATTTAAAGAATCGACAATTGTTACATGTAAATGTGGGAAACAGATTTTAATTGGAATACTTGGGAAACCAGCACCTGCTCCTACATCACAAACTGTTGTTACTTTTGAAAAATCAAAATAGAAAGAGGCACTAATCGAATCATAAAAATGTTTTAAATAAACACCTTCTAAATCGGTAATAGCTGTTAAGTTCATCTTTTCATTCCACTCAACAAGTAACTCAAAATATTTTTTGAATTGAGCAATCTGCTTTTCAGAGAGCTCGATGCCCTTTTTCTTTAAAGCCTCGATAAATTGTTGTTCGTTCATGTAAAGTCTCCTTTTTCTATATGGCTTTACTATCCCTACATTGACTTGTAAGCATGTATTCACTCGCTCTAAAATCAACTATATAAAAATAGCATAGCCATCAATTATGCCTCGGCATAATTGCGTCTTGAATCGGCTTTGTGCTTAGGCCTGCAGATGTTTTTTGTGCGAAAGCGTAGCGTCAGCAACAACATGATGTTAGTAACTCAGTCATTGCCACAGGACGTAGCGTTCTTAGAATGAGTTACACTATTTCAGCGGATGTCTTTTGTACCGAAAGCGTAACGACAGGTACAGATGTTTGAACACCCGCTGAAATAGTGACTTAAAACCGCATTCATCTCACCACCTATGGAGATGGGAGATGAATGCTGAAAGAAGTTAAAAATAGGAAGCGGGCACAAAGGTATGCCCGCCTCTTATTCACTTTACTGTTCTTAATTATTCGCCGCTGACGCGTGCGATTTTACCTTGCTCAATATAAACAAGTAATATTGAAATATCTGCTGGGTTTACACCAGATATTCGCGATGCTTGGGCAATGGAAAGTGGTGTAACTTGTTTTAATTTTTGTCGAGCTTCTGTTGCTAGACCTGAAATAGCATCATAATCAATATTTTCAGGGATTTTTTTATTCTCCATTTTATGAAGCTTTTCAACTTGTTGTAATGCTTTTTCAATATAGCCTTCATATTTAAGCTGAATTTCAATTTGTTCCTTCACTTCATCCGAAAACTCTATGTCTGCTGGAATTAATGAAGAAATTAAACCATAATTCATTTCTGTACGTTTTAATAAATCTGCTCCACGAATACCATCTTTTAGTTCACTGCCACCTACAGAGCGAATAACAGCTTGTGTTGTTTCATTTGGTTTAATAATAACTTCACGAAGACGTGCAATTTCATTATCAATCAGCTCTTTTTTCTCATTGAATTTTGCATATCTTTCCTCAGGTATCATTCCCATATTAAACCCTTTCTCTACCAAACGTAAATCAGCGTTATCATGACGAAGTAGTAGACGATATTCCGCACGAGATGTTAGTAAGCGATACGGTTCATTTGTTCCCTTTGTTACTAAATCATCAATTAATACGCCAATATAAGCATCTGAGCGACCTAAGATTAATTCTTCTTTTCCAAGCGCACTAGCAGCAGCATTCATCCCAGCCATTAAGCCTTGAGCTGCCGCTTCCTCGTAACCTGATGTACCATTGATTTGACCAGCAGTATATAAGCCTTTAATACGTTTTGTTTCTAACGTCGGCCATAATTGTGTTGGCACGATTGCATCGTATTCAATAGCATAGCCAGCACGCATCATTTCTGCTTTTTCTAAGCCTGGAATTGATTTTAGTAAACGTGTTTGTACATGCTCTGGTAAGCTAGTTGATAAACCTTGTACATACACTTCACGTGTATCACGACCTTCTGGCTCTAAGAAAATTTGGTGGCGCGGTTTATCGTTAAATCGCACAACTTTGTCTTCAATAGACGGACAATAACGTGGACCCGTACCTTTAATCATCCCCGAGTACATCGGTGAAAGGTGTAGGTTTGCCTCGATAATTTCATGTGTCTCTAGGCTTGTATACGTCAGCCAGCAAGGTAGTTGATCCATGATGAATTCAGTTGTTTCAAAGCTAAATGCACGTGGAACTTCATCCCCTGGTTGAATCTCTGTTTTATCATAATCAATTGTACGGCTATTCACTCGTGGTGGTGTACCTGTTTTAAAACGCACAAGGTCAAAGCCAATCTCTTTTAAGTTATCTGCTAAACGAATAGACGGTTGTTGGTTATTAGGGCCACTTGAATACTTTATGTCTCCAATAATGATTTCACCGCGAAGGAATGTACCTGTTGTGATAACAACTGTTTTAGCGCGGTAAATAGCACCGATTTGTGTAATAACACCTTTTACTTCCCCGTCTTCGATTATTAACTCTTCCACCATACCTTGGTGCATTGTTAAGTTTTCTGCTTCCTCCAACACGCGTTTCATTTCTTGTTGGTATAAAACTTTGTCCGCTTGCGCACGTAATGCACGCACAGCAGGACCTTTCCCTGTATTTAACATACGCATTTGAATATGCGTTTTATCAATAACTTTCCCCATGACGCCACCTAATGCGTCAATTTCTCGTACTACGATTCCTTTGGCAGGACCACCAATGGAAGGATTGCATGGCATAAATGCAATCATATCTAAATTGATTGTTAACATCAGTGTGTTAGCACCCATTTTGGCTGCGGCGTATGCAGCTTCAGAACCTGCGTGACCTGCGCCAATTACGATAACATCAAACGTGCCTGCCTCATATTTTGTTGGCATAGCTCGTATCTTCCTTTCTTTAATTAAATTATTTTCCTAAGCAGAACTGTGAAAATAACTGATTAATTAGGCTTTCCTGTACTGTGTCACCTATAATTTCACCAAGTAATTCCCATGTTCTTGTTACATCTATTTGCACCATATCAACAGGTACACCAGCTTGTGCTGCAGCTAATGCATCCTCGACCGTTGCTTGTGCTTGATGAAGTAATGCAATATGTCTTGCATTTGAAACATATGTTAAATCGCCCGCTTCAATTTGCCCTTCAAAGAATAACGCGGCAATCGCTTCCTCTAGTTCTGCGATACCCTCTTCTTGTAAAAGAGAAGTTGTCACAACGCGACGGTTGCCTGCTAGCTCTTTGACTTGTGCTAAATCAATTTTTTGCGGTAGATCTGTTTTATTAACAATAACGATGTAATCCATCGCTTTAATCGTTTCGAATAGACGCTCATCCTCGGCAGTCAATTCTTCTGCGTAGTTTAAAACAAATAAAATTAAATCTGCTCCACGCAACGCCTCACGTGAACGTTCAACACCAATTCGTTCAACGATATCCTCTGTCTCTCGAATACCAGCTGTATCGACTAAACGAAGCGGAACACCACGTACATTCACGTATTCTTCTATAATATCACGAGTTGTCCCTGCTATATCTGTCACAATAGCCTTATTCTCCTGTACTAAACTATTTAAAAGAGAAGATTTCCCAACGTTTGGGCGACCTAAAATAACAGTTGATAGACCCTCTCGTAATATTTTCCCCTGAGAAGATGTTTGCAAAAGTTTTATAATTTCATTTCGTACCCATGTACATTTTTCTACTAATACTGGTACTGTCATTTCTTCTACATCATCATACTCCGGATAATCTATATTAACCTCAACTTGAGCTAATGTCTCTAGTAATGCTTGGCGTAAGTCACCAATTAAACGCGATAATTTGCCATCCATTTGTCCTAACGCTACATTCATCGCTCTATCAGTTTTCGCTCTTATTAAATCCATGACTGCTTCTGCCTGTGATAAATCGATACGTCCATTTAAAAATGCACGTTTTGTAAATTCACCTGGCTCTGCTAGTCTTGCTCCATTAGTCAATACTAGCTTTAATACACGGTTTACCGAAACAAGTCCCCCGTGACAGTTTATTTCTATTACATCCTCACGAGTGAATGTTTTAGGTCCGCGCATTAATGACAGCATTACTTCCTCTACAACCTCATTCGTTTTTGGATCGACCAAATGTCCATAATGAATTGTATGTGAAGCCTTCGTTGTTAAACTTTTTCCACCAGGCGATCTGAATATTTTATCTGCAATTGAGACTGCTTCGTCCCCACTTAAACGAACAATAGCAATAGCGCCTTCACCCATAGGTGTGGATATCGCAGCAATTGTATCGAACTCCATTTAATGACCTCCTTAACGTTATCCACATGTGGATAAATAAAAACCGACCAATACTTACTAACACCTTAGACTAACATATTTTCTGCAAAATCTAAAGTAAGGATAATTTCCAATTGTGGATAATCAGAAAGCTCTACATTATAGCATGTATTTCGACAAAAGGTGCAAATGCTAGAGCGTTCACACTTAATTAAAAAACTATCGTGCCAATGAATAAAGTATATTCTTCGGCAAAACGAGGGGTTGATTTTCGTTCCGACTGAGCGCTTTCCTGGGGGCGTCCGATGAGCCGCTTCACTCGCTTTGCTCGCTCCAGGGTCTCGGGCCAACAGATGTCTTTTGCGCGAAAGCGAAGCGACAGTAAATGGTGTGTAATTCATGTTACAGGTATAAGTAAGTCTTTTCTATTATGGTAAATAGATATAGTGTTCGCTTTTGAATTGAATAATAAAACTTATTTGTTTTTCAACAACATAAAAAAGTCATTTTATCATGACGATAAAATGACTTTCGTTTTGTCTGTATGTTTTTACGAAGCTTAGTCGTTTTTGACAGGTTCAATGACTAAATAACGATTAGGCTCCGTTCCTTCTGAGTATGTTTCAATATCAAGGCGATTTGCCAATTGATTATGAATAACTTTTCTTTCGTACGACTGCATTGGCTCAAACGTTACACGCTGATTTAAGCGAAGTGCTTTATCCGCCATACGATCTGCCAGTAACTCCAATGCTTCTTGACGACGTTCACGATAGTTTTCTACGTCTAATTTCACCATTAAGAACTGCTTAGCACTTTTATTTAACACAAGATGTGTTAATTGCTGCAAGGAATTTAATGTTTGACCACGTTTCCCTATAAGCAGTGCAGCTTTTTCACTTTTCAGCTGAAATAATACATATTTCCCTTCACGTGTCGTTTCAATTTCAAGATCATGAATATCCAATTGTTCTGCAATGTTTACTAAATAAGACTTTGCATCTTCAATTGGGTTCATTGAGGTATCTTCTCCCTCTTGTTGAACCGCTTCGATATCACTTAGTTGTTCAGAAACTTGTGAACTTATTGTTTCAACATCATCTATTACTGCTGATTCGACAAATTGAGTCGTATTTTGCTGTTCAGCTTTTTCCGCCTCAATCGTTGGCCGAACCTGTACTTCCTTTACTGTTACACGAACTTCTGCAGATCGTGCCCCAAAACCTAAAAATCCTCTTTTACCTTCTTGTAAAACTTCAACATCTACTTGTTCACGGGTTTTGCCAAGTTTCTGTAACGCTAATGAGATCGCTTCTTGTGTTGTTGCGCCTATTTGCGTAAGTTGTTTCACTTTTTAGCCCCTCCATTTTGAGCAGGTTGTGTTTTATCTTTTTTCCAAGGTTTATAAATAAACAGGTTTTGAGCAATCGAAATAATGTTACCGATTACCCAGTATAGTGATAATGCTGCTGGTAATGCCATACCGAAACCAATAATCATAAATGGCATAATGTACATCATTATTTTCATTTGAGGGTTATCCATCGCAGGGCCCGTACGTAAAACGATAAATTGCATTAAACCAGCAATAATTGCTAATGCCGGTGCAGGATCTGCTAATGGGAAAATAAAGAAATTCCCTAAATCGAATGCAGCTGTAGCATTCATACGACTAATCGCATGGTAGAAACCCATTAAAATTGGCATTTGAATGAGTACAGGTAAACATCCAGCAATTGGATTGACACCAGATTCACTCATAAGCTTCATCATCTCTTGCTGATACTGTTGCTGTGTCTGTGCATCCTTAGAAGCATACTTCTTTTGCAATTCCTTCAATTTCGGCTGAATTTCTTGCATTTTTTTAGAGCTCTTTGTTTGTTTGATCATCAATGGAAGAATGGCTAAACGAATAATAATCGTTACAACAATAATCCCCCATGCATATGAACCAAGCATTTCAGCAAAGTATTTAATCGCTGACACTAATGGCCAAACAATGAATTCATTCCAGAAGCCTGTGCTTTCTTTGGAGATTGGTTCATTGAATTCTGTACAACCAGATAGTAGTAATACTACTGATACTAGCGACAAAATTACCCAAAGTTGTTTCTTCAACCTTCTTCCCCCTACAAATACTATTCACTTTTTCTAAAACTATATGCATTCTCTTCTTTATACATTTACAGTTTCCTGCTACTGAATAAAGTTATCAGTTATTTTATCATGCATATAACGTTTCACTCTACTAAATATTCTAACAATGTACATATATTTGCTAAGTAATGTTACTAATCATTCACATATCGCAGTGAAATCCCACTTCAAAATACCCCTATGTGTATTTTCAGTGACTTCACCTTCGCGCAGAAACGCTTTTATTTCACCACTTTGGTTGCCATTCATATTACGTCTTCTTCAAAACCTTTGCGATTCGTAGTACATGCTGCAAACTTTGTTTTACTTCATGAAAATCCATAGTGGCCGCCGGTTGTCTGGCGATAATAACATAGTCCATATTCTGCTTCACTTCATCTTTTAATTCATGAATACTTTGTCGAATATAGCGCTTGATCTGGTTGCGTGTTACTGCATTCCCAAGTTTTTTGCTAACCGATAATCCTACACGAAACTCTGTTTGTCCCTCTTTTTCTAAAAAATATACGACAAACTGACGATTAGCGAAAGATTTACCCTTCTTAAACACCTTTTGAAAATCATCGTTTTTTTTCACTCGTTGGCGTTTTTTCATTACTTTCACCTGCTACTCGATAATTATCCTTTGATCCTCATTTCTAGTTTTCCCAAAAATAAAGAAAAAAAAGACCACTGATGTGTCTCAGTGGACTTATTTTATGCTGATAATACTTTTCTTCCTTTACGACGACGAGCAGCAAGAACTTTGCGACCGTTTTTCGTGCTCATACGTGCGCGGAAACCGTGAACTTTGCTGTGCTTACGTTTCTTTGGTTGGTAAGTACGTTTCATTTATATAGACACCTCCTGAATGAGTTGAATTTTTCAACATACAGACCTGAATATTATATAAAGTAACTAGTTATTTTGTCAATGACTTTTATAAATTTATATATTTGAGCAAATCCATATCTATGTCTCCCTAAAATCCTCTTCTCCTGAATAAAATAAATTATCCACAGAATACTTGTTTTTTTTACACAGAGTTGTGTATAGTATTTTTTGCATATTTTTTTATCCACAACACTTATCTACACCTTTTTCACATAAGCAGACCTTGTGGACAACTTGGACGTGCATAAATAAAAGGTATGTGGATAAGTTTCACAAACTATTGAAATGGCTTTGTTTTTCTGATACGATATCTGTGCTTCACTTTGTTGAAAACTAAAATTACTTATTATTTTATCCACAACTGTTAATATGCTGTGGATAATTTTTATCACAGCCTTTGGTTAACTTTTATCCACAACTTGTGAGTTTGTGGACTAGTTGTAAAATGAACGTGTTTACCGTTTCTATAAATGCGCTATTTTTAATTTGTATTGAACTGTAAAGGAGATTAGCAGCTTGGAACATTTAGAAGAACTATGGAATAATGTCCTGGCTCAAGTTGAACAAAAAATTTCTAAACCAAGCTTCGAAACGTGGCTAAAGTCTACTAAACTACTTTCCTACAATGGTAGTGGTTCTACTGTGACGATTGCTGCGCCAAATTCGTTTGCTCGAGACTGGCTTGAAAATCATTATATTCATTTGATTACAGGTATATTAACGGAGCTTACAGGCGAAGACTTGCTTATTAAGTTTGTTGTTCAAAAAAACCAGGATTCGGACGATTTCGATTTACCAGCGCCGATTATCCAAGCAAAAAATGACGATCACCATGATATTTCACCAGGTATGTTAAACCCGAAGTATACTTTTGATACGTTTGTTATTGGCTCTGGTAACCGCTTTGCACATGCTGCCTCGCTAGCTGTTGCAGAAGCACCTGCGAAGGCTTATAACCCGTTTTTTATCTATGGGGGAGTAGGGCTTGGCAAAACACACTTAATGCATGCGATTGGCCATTATGTATTGGAACATAATCCAAATGCAAAGGTAGTCTATTTATCATCTGAAAAATTTACAAATGAATTTATTAACTCAATTCGAGATAATAAGGCACTTGATTTCCGCAATAAATATCGCAATGTAGATGTACTGCTAATTGATGATATTCAATTTCTAGCAGGAAAAGAATCAACTCAGGAAGAATTTTTCCACACTTTTAATACATTGCATGAAGAATCGAAACAAATTGTTATTTCCAGTGACCGTCCGCCTAAGGAAATTCCGACATTGGAAGATCGTTTACGTTCTCGATTCGAATGGGGACTAATTACAGATATTGCGCCTCCTGATTTGGAAACTCGTATCGCCATTCTTCGAAAAAAAGCAAAGGCTGATGGTCTAGAAGTGCCAAATGAAGTCATGCTCTATATTGCGAACCAGATTGACTCCAATATTCGGGAGCTTGAAGGTGCGCTTATTCGCGTCGTTGCCTATTCATCACTTGTTAACAAGGATATTAATGCGACTTTGGCTGCTGAGGCACTAAAGGATATTATTCCTAATTCGAAGCCACGAACTGTCACTATACTAGACATTCAAAATGCAGTAGGTGAGCACTTTAATATTCGTTTAGAGGATTTCGCCGCGAAAAAACGTACAAAATTAATTGCTTTTCCACGTCAAGTCGCGATGTATTTATCTCGCGAATTAACAGATTTTTCGCTGCCGAAAATTGGCGAAGAATTTGGTGGACGCGACCATACTACTGTTATACATGCTCACGAAAAGATATCTTCTATGTTGAAAAATGACGTTCAGCTTCAGCAAGATATTAAACAAATTCGAAGCATGCTAGGAAAATAATTCTGTGGACAACCCATACGTTTAAACACAAACTTATACACAGTCTATCTACATGTGGATAGACTGATTTTATTCACTTAAATGCACTTATCCACAAATCCACAGGGCCTATTACTATATCTTTTTTATTTTATATAAATAAATAATATAAATATGTGAGGGAAAACGAATGAAATTTGATATTTTACGTGACCGTTTATTAGAGGGTTTAAATGATGTCATGAAAGCCGTAAGTTCTAAAACAACTATTCCAATTTTAACGGGGATTAAAATCGATGTAACAACAGAGGGTATTCGTTTAACAGGTAGTGACGCTGATATCACTATACAAACATTTATTCCAGTTGAAGAAGATGGCCAACAAATAATTCATATTACAGAAACAGGATCAATTGTTGTACAAGCTCGTATGTTTAATGAAATTGTACGTAAGTTACCAACAAATGAAGTTGAAATTCAAGTAACAGCTGGTTTCCAAACTCATATCCGTTCAGGTAAATCTGAATTCCACTTAATTGGCTCAGATGCTACTGAATATCCTTTATTACCTGAATTAACAGAGGATCAAAAATTTACTATCCCTGCAGACCTATTAAAGTCAATTATCCGTGAAACAGTATTTGCTGTTGCCACTTCAGAAAGTAGACCGGTGTTGACAGGTGTAAACTGGCAGATAAAAAACGAAGCGTTAATCTGTGTTGCAACAGATAGCCATCGTTTGGCAAGACGCAAAGTTCAACTGGAAAATTTACCTGAGGTTGAACATAGTGTTGTTATTCCTGGTAAAAGTTTAAATGAGTTAAATAAAGTTTTAGAGGATTCAACAAATCTTGTTCAAATTGTTATTACAAGCCAGCAAGTGTTATTTAAAACTGGAGAAGTACTATTCTTCTCACGTTTACTTGAAGGTAACTATCCAGATACAACACGTTTAATCCCAGAAGAATATCAAACAAATCTAACGATTAACGGTAAATCGTTATTACAAGCAATCGATCGTGCATCTCTTGTTGCTCGAGGTGACCGTAATAATGTTGTACGTTTTGAGATTTTTGATAATCAATCTGTTGAAGTTTCTTCTAACTCTCCAGAAATCGGGAAGGTCCAAGAAGAAATTCCTGTTGAGTCATTAGAAGGGGAGAACTTAAAAATTTCTTTCAGTGCGAAGTACATGATGGAAGCATTGAAAGCAATAGATGGTCAAGAAGTAGTTATTCAATTCACAGGAGCTATGAGACCGTTTATTTTACGTTCTGTTCATGATGATGCAATTTTACAGTTGATTTTACCTGTACGAACTTATTAAATTTCAAACAGTTTTGGTTGTAGAGAATAAACTCCATAACTTCAAGCTCTAAATACTTTGAAAAACGTCCTGATAGTCGCTAGTTGCGGCTATCTTTTTTTACTTATGGCGGAATTTTAGGTATGATAGAGAGATAGACAGTCTGTATTTGGAGGGGAACTCAACTATGAAGGACATTAAAATTGATGTAGAATTTGTCACATTAGGGCAACTTTTAAAAATGACCGATGCTATTAGCTCTGGTGGCATGGCGAAGTGGTTTTTACATGAAAATGATGTTTATGTAAATGGAGAAATAGATGATCGCCGCGGTCGTAAATTGCGTGATGGTGACATTGTCAATATTCCTGGATGTGGTCGATTTCGTATCGTTGGCACAACTGGACAGTAGATTATGCAGATAGAGCAGTTAAAACTTACAAATTACCGTAACTATGATGAATTAGCATTAAACTTCTCTCCAAAAATTAATGTTTTCATTGGTGAAAATGCACAAGGGAAAACAAATGTTATGGAATCCATTTACGTATTAGCGATGGCTAAATCTCATCGAACGACGAACGATAAAGAATTAATACGTTGGGATACAGACTATGGTAAAATAGAAGGGGCCGTTCAAAAAAGGCATGGTATTTTACCGATTGAGCTTACGATTACGAAAAAAGGCAAAAAAGGTAAGATAAATCATATAGAACAAAGCCGCCTCAGTCATTATATTGGCCAAATGAATGTCGTTATGTTTGCACCCGAAGATTTAAACGTCGTAAAGGGGAGTCCGCAATTACGACGACGTTTTATTGATATGGAGATTGGGCAAATTTCGCCTGTTTATTTGCATGATTTATTAACCTTTCAAAAAATTTTAAAGCAACGTAACCATTTTTTAAAAATGAATCAAGGTAAAAAAATGCCAGATGACGTGATGTACGAAGTTTATAATGAACAATATATTCACGCAGCTACCCAAATTATTCGAAAAAGATTTCAATTTATGGATTTATTGCAAGAGTGGGCAGAGCCAATTCACTCAGGTATTTCACAAGGGAAAGAAACGTTAGCTATTAAATACCGCACAGTAACGGGTATTGACAAAGAACATACTTCCAGTGAAATTGAAGGCTATTTGCATAAAAAGCTAATTGAAGCTAAGGATCGTGAGTTTGATCGAGGTGTAACACTAGTTGGTCCACACCGAGACGATTTGCAGTTTTTAGTAAATGGCTATGATGTTCAGACTTACGGTTCACAAGGACAGCAACGAACAACAGCTCTTTCATTAAAACTTGCTGAAATCGAATTAATTAAACAAGAAACAAATGAAACACCCATACTACTTTTAGATGATGTATTGTCGGAACTCGATGATTATCGTCAATCGCATTTATTAAACACCATTCAAGGTGAAGTTCAAACCTTTGTTACGACTACAAGTGTTGATGGAATTCATCATGAAACGATGGAGCATGCACAGCTGTTTCACGTGAAACAAGGAGCGATTGAAGAAAGTTAGCCCGGGGAGTTTTTTAGATTACAAAAGAATGGTAATAGTCAGCTCGGTTGACTGTTCATTCATTTACACACAATGATGTTATGAAGGAGTAGATGAAAGCCGTGGCTATAGAGAACGAAGGTTTACAAAATCAAGCTTATGAAGCTGATCAGATACAGGTATTAGAAGGATTAGAAGCTGTACGTAAAAGACCAGGGATGTATATTGGTTCAACAAGCTCTAAAGGGCTTCACCATTTAGTATGGGAAATTGTCGATAACAGTATTGATGAGGCACTTGCAGGATTTTGTACAGATATAAAAGTAACGATAGAACAAGACAATTGGATTCGTGTAGAGGACAATGGTCGTGGTATTCCCGTAAGTATTCAAGAGAAAATGGGTAAGCCTGCTGTTGAAGTTATTATGACAGTGCTCCATGCTGGAGGTAAGTTCGGCGGTGGAGGATACAAAGTTTCAGGCGGTCTTCATGGTGTAGGGGCATCTGTTGTAAATGCTCTATCAGTCGAGACAATCGTTCAAGTTCATCGTGAAGGTCATATTCATGAAATTAAATTTGAACGTGGAAAAACGATTCAAAATTTAATGATTATCGGTGATTCAGATCGTAACGGTACAACTACACGTTTTAAAGCAGACCCTGAAATATTTAAAGAAACGACTGTTTATGAATATGACATTTTAGCACATCGTATTCGTGAATTAGCTTATTTGAATCGTGGTATTAAGATTACAATTGCTGATGAACGTGAAGGTGAAGAACGTTCTACTACGTATCATTATGAAGGTGGTATTCGTTCTTATGTAGAGCATTTGAATCAATCTAAAGAGCCAATCCATGATCCGATAGATGTTCTTGGAGAAAAGGATGGTATTTCAGTTGAAATTGCTATGCAATATAACGCTGGATTCTCTTCTAATATTTTTTCATTTGCTAATAACATTAATACGTATGAAGGCGGTACACATGAGTCTGGTTTTAAAACGGCTCTAACACGTGTTATTAATGATTACGCACGAAAAAATGGACTTTTAAAAGAGTCAGATGCAAATCTTACTGGTGAAGATGTTCGAGAAGGGTTAACGGCTATTGTTTCGGTTAAACATCCAGATCCACAATTTGAAGGACAAACAAAAACGAAGCTTGGTAACTCTGAAGTTAGCCAAATTACTAACTCCTTGTTCTCAGATGGTTTCGAACGATTTATGTTAGAAAATCCAACTGTTGCTCGTAAGGTTGTAGAAAAAGGTTTAATGGCTGCTCGTGCACGTGTTGCTGCAAAAAAAGCACGTGAATTTACACGTCGTAAAAATGCACTTGAAGTATCGAGTTTGCCAGGTAAATTAGCTGACTGTTCATCTACAAATCCATCTGAATGCGAAATTTATATCGTTGAGGGTGACTCTGCCGGAGGATCTGCAAAATCTGGACGTGACCGACACTTCCAAGCAATCTTACCGTTACGTGGTAAAATCCTTAACGTAGAAAAAGCACGTTTAGATAAAATTTTATCGAATGCAGAGATCCGTGCAATGATTACAGCATTTGGCACAGGTATTGGTGAAGAGTTTTCTTTAGAAAAGGCTCGTTATCATAAAATCGTTATTATGACAGATGCCGATGTTGATGGTGCGCACATCCGTACATTACTTTTAACATTCTTCTTCCGTTTCCTTCGACCTCTCATTGAGGCAGGTTATATTTATATTGCACAGCCACCTCTTTATCAAGTTAAGCAAGGTAAACATGTTGAGTATTGCTATGATGATATTACTCTTCAAGGGATTTTAGAACGGTTACCGAAAATGCCAAAACCAAATGTACAACGATACAAAGGTCTTGGAGAAATGAATGCAGAGCAGCTTTGGGAAACTACAATGGATCCTGAGCACCGCACATTGTTACAAGTAGAATTAGATGATGCAATTAAAGCAAACCAAGCATTTGAGCGTTTAATGGGCGATGAAGTTGAACCACGTCGTCAATTTATCGAAGAGAATGCAGTATACGCTAATTTAGATATTTAATTTTTCTTGAGAGGAGGTCTACACTTTGTCAGAACAAGAACGCTCCGGTGTTAAAGGAGTTAATATAACAAAAGAAATTGAAACATCCTTCCTCGATTATGCGATGAGTGTAATCGTTTCTCGTGCATTACCAGACGTACGAGATGGATTAAAGCCTGTACATCGCCGTATTTTATATGGCATGCAGGAACTAGGGAATACAGCAGATAAAGCGTACAAAAAATCAGCACGTATTGTTGGGGACGTAATGGGTAAATACCACCCACATGGTGACTCATCTATTTATGATGCAATGGTACGTATGGCGCAAGATTTCAGCTATCGTTACATGTTAGTCGATGGTCATGGTAACTTTGGATCTGTCGATGGCGACGGAGCGGCAGCGATGCGTTATACAGAATCACGTATGTCTCGTATTGCAATGGAAATGCTTCGTGATATCAATAAAGACACAATTGACTATACAGATAACTATGATGGTTCAGAAAAGGAACCTATCGTCCTGCCTAGTCGCTATCCAAACTTATTAGTAAATGGAGCGGCAGGAATTGCAGTTGGTATGGCGACAAATATTCCGCCACATCAACTTGGGGAAACGATAGATGCAGTGATAGCACTTTCAGAAAATCCAGCTATCACAACAGAAGAATTGATGGAAATTATTCCAGGACCTGATTTCCCAACTGGTGGCTTAATTTTAGGTCGTAGCGGTATTCGCCGTGCTTACGAATCAGGTCGTGGCTCTATCATTATTCGTGCAAAAGTAGAGATTGAACAAAAATCAAATGGTAGAGAAACAATTCTTATTCATGAATTACCATACCAAGTGAATAAAGCTAAGCTTATTGAAAAAATAGCAGAGCTTGTACGCGATAAAAAAATTGATGGTATTACAAATTTACGTGATGAATCTGACCGACGTGGTATGCGAGTAGTCATTGAAATTCGTAAAGATGCAAATGCCAATGTAGTGTTAAATAATTTATATAAACAAACAGCTATGCAATCGAGCTTCGGTATTAATATGCTGTCATTAGTAAATGGTCAGCCTAAAGTAATGGGCTTAAAAGAAATGTTGCATCATTATTTAGAGCACCAAAAGGTTATTATTCGTCGTCGTACGGAATTTGACTTAAGGAAAGCGGAAGATCGTGCACATATTTTAGAGGGCTTACGTATTGCTCTTGATCATATTGATGAAATTATTGCTATTATTCGTGGTTCACGTAGTGGTGATGAAGCGAAACCTCAATTAATGGAGCGATTCAATTTATCTGAACGCCAAGCGCAAGCTATTTTAGATATGCGTTTAGTTCGTTTAAGTGGATTAGAGCGTGAAAAGATTGAAGCAGAATACCAAGAGCTTCAAATATTAATTGCTGAATTAAAAGCAATTTTAGCGGATGAGGCTAAAATTGTTGATATTATTCGCACTGAAATATTAGAGGTAAAGGATCGCTTTAATGATACACGTCGCACTGAAATTACTTCTGGCGGTTTAGAAATGATTGAGGACGAGGATTTAATTCCAGTCGAAAATTCAGTCGTAACTTTAACGCACAATGGTTATATCAAACGTTTAGCTGCGAATACATATCGTAGTCAAAAACGTGGCGGTCGTGGTGTACAAGGTATGGGCACAAATGAAGATGATTTTGTAGAGCATCTTATGAATACTTCTACACACGATACAATTTTATTCTTCACTTCAAAAGGGAAAGTGTTTAGAGCAAAAGGTTATGAAATCCCGGAATTTGGTCGTACAGCGAAAGGATTACCGATTGTTAACTTACTCAATATTGAAAAAGGTGAAAAAGTAACCGCAATGATCCGTGTAGCTTCATTTGATGAGGATGCATACTTTATCTTCACTACTAAAACAGGTATTACAAAGCGTACACCAGTATCTCAATTTGCTAATATCCGAACAAACGGCTTAATAGCTATAAGTTTGCGAGAAGATGATGATCTTATTTCTGTTCGTTTAACAGATGGCGAGAAACAAGTGATTATCGGTACTCGTGATGGAATGCTTGTACGTTTCCAAGAGGATGATATTCGTTCAATGGGCCGTACTGCAGGTGGTGTACGAGGTATTAAACTACGTGATGGTGACGAAGTAGTTGGTATGGAAATCGTTGAGCCGGAACAGGAAATTTTAGTTGTTACAGCAAAAGGTTACGGTAAACGTACATCTGAAGAGGAATATCGTTTACAAAGCCGTGGTGGTGTTGGATTAAAAACAATTCAAATTACTGATAAAAACGGTCCAATGGTAGCTGTAAAAACGGTTGATGGTTCAGAAGATTTAATGCTGATCACAATTAACGGCATGCTAATCCGTATGGATGTGAATGATATCTCATTAATTGGTCGTAGTACACAGGGTGTTCGTTTAATTCGTTTAGGCGATGACGAGCTTGTTGCAACTGTAGCGAAGGTTGAAAAAGAAGAAGAAGAAGAATCAATCGAAGAAGAATTGAACGAAGAAAATGCCCAAGTAGAAGAATAATAAAAAGACCGATGACGACAGCTAACATTTGTCGTTCATCGGTTTTTTAGCATAAATCATGAAAAATAAGTAATTATTTTGAATTCCATGATAAAATAAGTTTAGCTCCGTTCAGTGGGTGTCCAAACACCTACCGAACAGAGGAACTCAGTCTAAGAACGCCACGTCCTGTGGCAACGACTGAGTAATCAACATCACGTTGGCCCAAAGCCTCCGGCGGATGTCACAGAATCGGTAAGGAGTTCTTAGGGGATGTTAGCCTAAAATCATCGCATCCATGCGATAACGGCTAACTGACCTGCGTCATGCAGGCCTAAGCACAAAACCGATTCCGGACGCAATTATGCCGAGGCATAATTGATCCTTATATTTATGCAAGTGAAATAGTGAAGAGGAGTAAATTGCGTGGAAACTATACATGTCCCAATTTCGGAGTTACGCATTGGTAAAGTAATTTCTGAAGATATTTTTGCTAATACACAATATCCAATAATTTTTAAAAACACAATAATTTCTCACGAGCATTTACAAGTTTTTTTTGCTTTTAATATTTCAAGAGTACCTGTTTATAAAGAAGGTGTAGAAACTCAATCAGAAGTAAAAGAAACAGGTTTAGTTATTCCAACAGAGCCTATACCTACTTTCAGAAAGATTTATGACAATTCAGTTGAACTATTTAAAAAGGAATTTAAAAACTGGGAAGCTGGTGCAAAGGTAGATATTGCGAAAGCACGCAAAATTATTTTGCCACTATTAGAAATGGTTTTAGAAGATCGTACAATAATTTTTGATTTAAATGAGTATTCAAATCCAAAAGACTATTTGTACCACCATTGTGTAGCAACAGCATTGATTTCTTCGGTGATTGCACAAAAGTTAGGCTATGACAAAGGAATTACGATTCAAGTTGCAATTGGAGGGTTATTAGCTGATTGTGGAATGGCAAAAGTTCATCCGCGTATCCGCGATAAAAAAACAACATTAACAGAGCAGGAGTTTAATGAAATTTATAAGCATCCGATTTATAGCTACAGTATGGTCAAAGATGTAACAATCTTAAAGGATACAATGAAAGAGGCTATTTTCCAGCACCACGAGCGTTTAAATGGTAGTGGTTATCCGAATGGAGAAAAAATAGCTAATATTTCTACTTTCGCTCAAATTATTGCTGTTGCAGATGTATTCCATGCAATGACATGTGAGCGAGTGTATAGAACAAAGCAATCTCCTTTTAAAGTCATAGAGATGATTAATGAGTCTGAATTTGGGAAGTTCGATATTAAAGTAGTACGTGCACTAATAGATATTGTTGCTGATCTTCCTATAGGGACAATCGTTGAACTATCTAATCTGGAACAAGGCGAAGTGATGTTTGTAAATAAATTTGCACCAACTCGACCACTTATCAAATTAAGCCACTCAGGAGAGATATTTGATTTAGGTAAAAATCGTACTTTCTATATTTCGCGTATTATAACCAATTTCTAAATAGTTGAAAGGCAACTCATTAACATTGGAGTTCGCCTTTTTTATTTTTATTTCGATCGATAAATTATATAGGTGATAAAACAAAATTATCAACAAATTCTTCAACGTTTAAATGAAGCGAGCTAAGGTACGAGAAGATGGATCTCATAAAAACCAAGTCACATAGAGTATTGAATTTTTTGAAATTAGTTAACTTCTTTCAGCAAGTGTTTTATGTAACGTAAGTGAAACGGCAGTTACAAGTGTTTTCGTAGCGAAAGCGAAGCTACAGAAGTTGCCCACACTCTGACTAATCTTTTGAACATAGTGGTGCAGACGAATAATAGATTTTAAAAAACTATTAATTAATTTTGAGAAAGTGTTGACATAGTTTTAGATTCTTGATATTATTAGTGAGTCGCCAAGAGGTGACAATGAAAAAATGATTAATGAACCTTGAAAACTGAACAAGCAAAACGTAATCAATAAAGTTTTTAGTAGCTAACCTTGAGTTGGCGAACGAAACAAAATTTTGGACATCAAACATGATGCCAGCAAAACAATTTGAGCTAATCAAATTTCTTTTATGGAGAGTTTGATCCTGGCTCAGGACGAACGCTGGCGGCGTGCCTAATACATGCAAGTCGAGCGAACAGATAAGGAGCTTGCTCCTTTGACGTTAGCGGCGGACGGGTGAGTAACACGTGGGCAACCTACCTTATAGTTTGGGATAACTCCGGGAAACCGGGGCTAATACCGAATAATCTATTTTACTTCATGGTGAAATACTGAAAGACGGTTTCGGCTGTCGCTATAAGATGGGCCCGCGGCGCATTAGCTAGTTGGTGAGGTAACGGCTCA
>NZ_LDGC01000050.1:0-1219 GCF_015844675.1 Lysinibacillus sphaericus
TGTCTGCTTGGACAAGTAGAGATGGTGACGGAGGATGAAAAAGAAAAGATCCTTCATGACTTTAACGCAACCAAGACAGAGTATCCGAGAGAGAAGACGGTAGTCGAACTGTTCGAAGAACAGGCAGCTAAAACACCAAATCAGATTGCTTTAGTCTTCGAAGAAGAAGAAGTAAGCTACCGAGAGCTGAATGAAAGAGCCAATGTGTTAGCTCATAAGTTAAGAGAACTGGGCGTAAGACCAGATGACTTCGTAGCGATCATGGCAGAAAGAAGTATCGAGGTGATCACCGGAATTTATGGAATCATCAAGGCCGGAGCCGCTTATGTACCAATCGATCCAACGTATCCAGAAGAAAGAATCAAGTTTATGTTGGAAGACTGTCAGCCAAAGGCTTTGTTACTTTACGGGGCAGAGTATGAAACCGACCTAACAAAGATGGACTTAAAAGAAGCAGGAATCTGGGAAGGAAATATCCAGAATCCAGAGAAGGTCAACAAGGCGGAAGACTTAATCTACTGTATCTATACATCCGGAACGACAGGCAAACCAAAAGGAAGTGTGATTTCCCACAGAAATGTAGTACGTCTTGTAAGAGATACTGATTATATTGAACTAAATGAAAATACAGTAATCTTACAAACAGGTTCCCTATCGTTTGATGCGTCGACATTAGAGATATGGGGAGCGTTCTTGAATGGTGGGAAAGTAGTGATTACATCTCAGGAAATCATTACAGACCATGTGCAATTAAAACAAGCAATTAGAAACAACAAGGTTACTACGATGTGGCTCACATCAACGCTCTTTAATCAAACAATCTCTGAAGATGTGACGGTGTTTGATACGCTGAGACATCTGTTAATCGGTGGAGAGAAACTTTCGGATGCCCATGTTCGAATGATGAAAGAGCATAATAAAGAAACCATTCTGACAAACGGATATGGTCCGACAGAGAATACGACATTTACAACCACATACGAAATTCCAGAGAATTTCGAAAACATTCCAATTGGAAAACCAGTCAGTAATACTCAAGTATATATTCTGAATGGAGATAACCTTTGTGGCATCGGTGTGCCAGGAGAATTATGTATTGTAGGTGACGGATTAGCCAGAGGCTATCTAAATCGTCCTGAACTGACAGAAGAGAAGTTCGTGAAGAATCCATTTGGTGAAGGAAGGATGTACCGTTCTGGAGACCTTGCAAGATGGCTGC
>NZ_LDGC01000051.1:0-146093 GCF_015844675.1 Lysinibacillus sphaericus
CAGATGGTTTCCATCTAGCCAAATATGTTCTGATTGTGGACATCATGATGGCAAGAAATCTCTTAAAATAAGAGACTGGACTTGTCCTAATTGTCATGCAAACCACGATAGAGATATTAATGCTAGTAAAAATATTCTTGCTGAAGGCTTACGAACATTAGCCTTGGTTTAAAAAATCATAGAACCGTAGGAATCTACGGAGATAGCTTGGTAAATAAGAGAAACCGCTGTTGGTAAAGAAATACACCAACAAGTATGCTCTGTTCCCAAGAATCTCCCACTTCAATCTAGACCGGAAGGTCGATAAGTGGGGGTAGTTCAAGGAAATCGATCTTTACGAATGAAAAACAATTGGCAGGAAATTGTCTTTTTTATATTAGGGAAAGTCGTTGTATTTAGTTTAATAGGTTTATTCGCCTGGCTATTCGGTCAGTCCTTTGAAACGGAGATGACAAAGTATTTTCCTATTTTTCGTCAAGCAATTGGTCCAATCATGCTAATAACAGGACTCGTCCTCATCGGAGTTTTAAAATTAAAATTTTTAAATCGAATCCCTAATTATATTCCTGCAGTTTTAAAAGAGGGGAAATTGGGCTCATTTCTGATGGGGGCTAGTTTTTCCATTGCATTTTGCCCTACGATGTTTGTGCTATTTTTCGTATGGTTAATGCCTACTGTCATAACCTCTTCATATGGGGTAGTTTTGCCGGCCATTTTTGGAATTGCAACCTCTGTGCCACTTCTAGTGATGCTGGGGCTTATCCATTTATTTGACGCCAAAAGGTTTATTATGCGTACAAGCATGAAAATGGGAAGAGTGATTCAAATCGCAGCGGGAGTTATTCTTATTCTAATCGGTGTAACAGATACAATTACTTACTGGGGATTGTATTAAAGTGGAAAGTAAGCATAGTAAAAATAAAATAGCGATATATATTTACAATATTTCGCATTTCTCCAAACAACCTTTTGCTTTTGGTTGCACAGGGGAAAAGCGAATTTTTTTTGATTTCCTTAATGGGAACGTACTTTTATGTATAATAGAGCAGATAATGAAAATTTTCTTTTAAATATGAATAGAAAGTGTGAAAAAAATGATTGGTGCAACATTATTATTTATCCTCGCAGGTATTGGGGAAATAGGAGGCGGCTATTTAATCTGGCTTTGGTTAAGAGAAGGAAAACCATTTTACTGGGGCGTTTTAGGCGGAATTGCGTTAGCTTTATATGGAGTTGTCGCTACTTTTCAAAACTTTCCAACATTTGGGAGGGTCTACGCAGCCTATGGAGGTGTCTTTATTGTCCTTTCCATTTTGTGGGGCTGGGGAATAGACGGAGAAAAACCAGACACATTAGATTGGGTTGGAGCTGGTATTTGTTTGATTGGTGTGATGGTGATTTTATTACCTCGATCATGATAGGAAAAATGGTACCTTCTAATATTATTTTGGGACCTTCACAATTTGAGTAAAATCATCATTGTGAAGGATTTTTTATTATAAAAAACTTTTTGGTAACGAATCTTCTTTAATAGCTATATATAAGTGTCCACCATTAAAAGTCGAAAGAGAGGAGGGAGGAAAGTGGAGGATTTAAGTGAAATTTACAAATCTTATGCAGATGAAGTAAAACGGTTTCTTATTTGTTTAACAACGAATGTCGATTTAGCTGAGGAATTGACGCAAGAAACATTTTATCAAGCTGTGAAGTCAATTGACCGATACAACGGTGAATGTAAGATGTCTGTTTGGTTATGCCAAATTGCAAAGCATACATACTATAATCATTTAAAAAAGGCAAAACGTTATAGTCATAATAGTGTAGAACAAATGATGGAAATGGGGTTGGATGTTCCATCTAATGCGGCACCACCAGAAGTGGAGCTTGCAAAACGGATTACATTTATTTCATTACATAGAGAAATTCATCTATTAAAAGAACCGTATCGTGAAATATTTTTGCTTAGAACTTCCGTCCAACTTAGTTTCAAGGAAATTGGAGAAATATTCGATAAAAGTGAGAACTGGGCAAGGGTAACCTATTTTCGAGCCAAATTAAAATTGGTAGAAAGGATCCGAGGTGATCAGGATGAACTGTAATATAATAAAAGATTTATTCCCCTCTTATATTGATGGTATTTGTAGTGAAGATACTTCTAGAGTTGTCGAGGAACATATCCATCATTGTGAAAAGTGCAGAAAGTACCTAGAAATGATGGAGCAGCCAACAAATACTAGTCTGCCAGAAGAAGTCATGGTAGCAAAAGCGCCTTTTAAAAAAATTAATAAAAAGCGTCGTATTCAAGTTGTTATTTCTATATTGATTACTTTTATTATCACAATTATTGGCTCTCTAGTCGTTCAAGAAGTGGGAGTTGTAAATGATTTCTTTTTTCCAATGAATATGACTACTGTAAATGTAACAGATGAAAAGGAAGAGTGGAATAAAGTATATTTCGATAATAAAGAGTATTTTAAGTTCGATAGTATTTTTTGGAACAAAGAAATTGTTAATCATGCAAATAACAATAGTGAAGTACTTCTAAGAATTAAAGATGCAAATGGTCATGTTGTAGTAGATGAATTTCACATACCGCCCGGGAAAAGCAAGAAATTGGAGGGATTAAAGAAGAACGTAAACTATTACCTCGAGATAAAAGCTAAAAAAGGCCAATTTTTCATTAATGTAGTGTAATTAGAGGATTTTTAGAATTTGAATCGAATATTTGTAGTAATGCCGAAAAAGTATGGGGGTCGCAATTTTGCTACTTTATTTTTGATATGTATCATCTACCTAAAAAATTTTATAACTATTTAGGAGTTGATATATGATGATATACAAAAATTCACTTGATGGAATTTCAGATGATATGTTGAATGGCTTTTTTGTGGATTGGCCGAATCCACCAAATCCCCAAACTCACTTAAAGTTGCTAAAAAACAGTAGTAAAGTAGTTATTGCTTTAGACGATCATACGAACCAAGTAGTTGGATTTATTACAGCGATTAGCGATGGGGTACTATCTGCTTATATTCCGTTTCTTGAAGTTTTGCCGGATTATAAAGGAAAAGGTATTGGCAAGGAATTAGTCAATCAAATGTTAAAGGAACTTGATTATATCTATATGGTTGATTTGTGTTGTGACGATGACTTAGTTCCTTATTATGAAGAGTTTGGCATGATCAAATCAAACGGTATGCTCGTTAGGAATTACGACATGCAATCGGGCATTTCAAACAAATAAATAGTGAGAAAAACGCTTGGATATTTTCCAGCGTTTTTTTGTGCTTTCTGCGATTTCACGTGTGAAAAGAATGTTATTTTTTTATAGCAACAAAACGTAATCTGCGATAATCAGCAACCCATTGATGATTCTGATAAAGCATTGGCTTTAATAATTGTTCGCATTTCGCATAAATTTGTTCTTTTTCAGTTTCTGATAAATGCTGGAGCATATTCGTACTGAACATTACTAGCCAATTTCGTAGCCCATCCTCGCCCTGAAGCGGTGTTGGACGTTCATATAGTGAAATCATGTCAACTGTAAATCCAGCACCTTCCAACTTCGATTGATATTCTTCTAAAGTTGGAAAATACCACGGGAAATATTCCTCAATATAAGGTAGTTTATATTCTTCCATACTTTTTTGAAGCGCCCAAACAATAGAAGCAATATTACCGTGTCCACCCATTTCAGCGATGAAACGACCACCTTGTTTAAGTGCACTGTAAATGTTTTTGATAATCGCATCCGGATGCTTCATCCAATGTAATGCAGCGTTTGAAAAGACAGCCTCAAATTGATTGGTTAGGTGAAGTGCTGTAGCATCCAGTGTGTGAAACGTAATGTCTGGATATTTTTGCTGTGCAGCGATAATCATATCGTGGGAGGCATCTATCCCTTGAACATGGGCGCCATGAGTAGCAATTTCATGGGCTAAGTCACCAGTGCCACAGCCGACATCTAAAACTCTTTCATTTATTTGTGGAGCCAGCAAATCAACTAAGCTTCCTCCAAATTTTGAAACAAAGTCATGTTTTTGATCATATAAATGGGCATTCCATTTTGGTGTCATTTCCCTCATCTCCTTTGTTTAAGCATAACAGAGAGTTTAATTGAACAGAAATGCGTAAAATGATTAGTTTTGATTCCACATTGGAATATAGGGAGACCAATTTAATAGTTTCGGTAGACCGTATCATAAGTAAGTGCGGTAAAAATGAAAGACCTAAAGTATTGATTTACCTGTGCAGCTACTCAATTAAGTCATTTTTTTATTTTATTATATGGAAGAATTGTATAAATAATATATAAGCATTTTGTTATAGGTAAAATGAAGGTATAATTTACTTTATGTTGAAAAAATTTGGAAAGTCGATTTGATTGTAATTTTCGGGAAAATGAATTTGCACAATTTATATGAGGGTGGTTTTTTTATGTGGATTTATTTTGGGGGCATAATAATAGGACTTTTACTACTATGTATACGCCTACATTATCAAAAATCTAAGCTACAACAAAAAGTAGAGTTATTAGAACCACTGGTGGAATCGGTTGAAAATATACGTGATATTTTATATTACTGTGAGACGGTTCCTAAGTTGAAATATCTATATTTAAGTCCTACTGTCAATAATCTCCTTGGTCCAAATGCATTAAGAGATCATGTACAGGATCCTGATAAAATTTTTGAAATAATCCATCCAGATGATTATGAGATCCTAGTAAAGAAAATAGTAGGGACACTTAATTTTAATCAGCCTATTACGGTCCGCTTAAGAAATCATCTAGGGGAATATATTTGGTCTGAAGAATATGCTACACCTGTTTATAAGGATGGCAAATTTGTAGCTATACAAGGTTTATTTAGAAATATTAATGATAAAATCGTATTACAACAGCAATTAGAGTACAAATCTACTCATGACGCCTTAACAAATTTATATAATCGTGATTATTTTCAAGCAAAGATGGCTCATTTTAACGAACGGAACGACCCGATTACAGTAGTCCTAGCAGATTTAGATGAGCTGAAATGGGTTAATGACGAATACGGTCATCAAATGGGGGATAAATTAGTTTGTGAAACAGCAGCTTGTTTGGAAGCTTATGCAGATGATGACATGCTTATAGCAAGAATCGGTGGTGATGAATTCTCTATTCTTATTCCAAATAAAAGCGTTTTACAAGTCGAGCAATATTTAAAAAATGTTGAGATGAAAATGCAAAGTGACTATAAAGATTTGCCGTTCTCATCGATTAAAATATCTATTGGGTATGAATATAGCAATTCCTCTTACGGCGTTATGGAGCAGTTGTTTAGCCAAGCAGATGCGAAGATGTATAAAAATAAGAAGGAAAGAAAATTATTAAAGCAAAAGGTTTAGTTTTTTATTTTGATGCAGTAAGCCGTACCATAAGTTAAAAACGCTTATGAAAAGAGAGTATGGGACATAATAAAAAGTCATCATTTCTTGAAGAGAGAAATGGTGGCTTTTTGCTATTGAAGGAATTGATTTACGTTCGAGGTACGCTTTAAGGGGGTAGGATGCTCTTATAGTATCAAGAGTCTCGCCGCTTCGCTAGGAGTATCCCTGCACGCCTGTTAATTTAATGACTATCAAATTTTTATAAAAAAGTTCCAAGAAGGGAAAGAAAAGTAAGATTTTCATGCTATAATTCCATTGCGGACTTTCAAGTCGCCAGTACATATTCAATAGTGCGAAGCAATGCAACCTAGTAAAGTTATAAGAGAGGAAGTTAGAATGATGAAACGTTTTACAGTTTTTTTACTTATTATCGTGTTATGTACGAGCTTTTCAATACAAATCTATGCTGAGGAGGCTCTTAGCAAAGAAGTGGTCTTTGCTGACCCAAATCTTGAAACAGCTATTAAATCATTATTGAAAAAAACTAGCGAAGAAGCGGTTACCAAATTAGATTTAGAGACCCTTACGGACGTTAATTTATCAGATAAGGAAATTAAAAGTTTGCAAGGATTGGAGTACGCCACAAATATTACGCAATTAAAATTATCCTATAATCACATTGCTGATATCTCACCATTGAAGGGGCTTACAAAGATCCGAATTCTCAACCTTACGGATAACCAAATCTCTTCGATTGAAGATTTGTCAGCTATGAAGGAGCTGGAAACTCTTCACATTTCAAATAATCAAATCTCATCTTTGGATGCGGTGAAACAACTTCCCTGTCTACTACAGCTTTTTGCTGATAGAAATCAAATTTCGAATGTCCAAGGTCTATCGAATGCCATAGAATTGAATTTTTTAGATTTGAGTTATAATAAAATTGAGAATATAGCGCCTCTGAGCAACTTATGGAAGCTAACAGATTTGTATGTTGGTTATAACCAGATTCATGATCTTACGCCACTTCGGGTGCTGACTACCAATTTAAAGTCACTGTCAGTTAATAATAACAGGATTACGGATATTAAACCGCTAGAGACGTTGTTCAACCTAAAAGCACTGTCACTTAGCAATAACAAGATTACGGATATTAAACCGCTAGAAAAATTGGTCGACCTAACATCGCTTATAATTGGCAGCAATAATATTACTGATATTAAGCCGTTAGCAGGATTAGTTAACCTTGGTACACTCAATGCAAGTGATAATAACATTAAGGATATTGCGCCTTTATCGAAATTAGTCGACTTGATAGGGTTGGGCTTATCATCGAATCAGATTTATGATTTGGAACCATTAAGGAATATGAAAAGACTGGTTACCCTCGATTTGAACAACAATCGGATTTGGAATTTAGAACCCATTCAGGATATTAAATTTTCGACTTCTTACGAGTACGAGAGTGGGGTTGAGCTGTATAACAACAACTTGGACATGAGCCCAGGTACAAAAGCATACAAAATATTCTTAAAAGTGACCAGTATTAGTGATTATGAAAAAGTTAAAGCGTCTCAGAGAAAGACTCAGCGCCTGATAATTGGAAGCACTACAGCATATGTGGGCGACAGTGCTTACCGTAATAGGATGGCCCCATTTATTTATATGGATCGTACTTATGTGCCAATTCGTTTCGTTTCAGAGCAGTTGGGGGCAAACGTAGGGTGGAACCAAAGTAAGAAAGAAGTAACAATCCAAAAAAACGGAAAATCGATACGTTGGACAGTGGGGAACAAGCAAGTACAGGTTAACCAGCAAACGATGATGTTTGACTCTCCTTTACTTCTAAGAGGTAACACTACTTTTGTTCCTATACGCTTCGTTTCAGAACAGTTAAATACTTCCGTTGAATACATAGGCAGCAGAAAAATGGTCATTATTTTCGAGAATGAAGCAAAATAAGTTTTGAGTTAAGGGCATCCGTCAAAAGGATGCCCTTACAGACAGCGAGGATAGGAACGGTTTTTAAAAAGGACCATCTAAAACGTTGATTTAATAATGTTTTAGATGGTTTTCTTTAATCATAATATCAAATATAAATAGATGGAGATTCACTCATAATGAAAAGGTTCCTACTAAAATGGTTAGGATTAGCAGCTATTTGCTTAATAGGTATAGCAACTTCAACAAATGTTTTTATGCCTGACACAGGTTTAGACTCCCGAAAAATTGAGCGCAATATTAAGAAATTAAGGTTATTTTCATGGTTCAATGAGTTATATGAAGATAACAGGCATCATAGCAGTTTTTTTATCAATATACATGTTAGAAAATATTTAGAAAGCTCTATTCGTGTTTATCTACTAAAGAGTAGCGAAAAAGAACAGAAAAAATTTATTCAACTATTAGAGAAAGTTGCTCAGGAACGAGAGAAAAATAAAGTTAAAATAACGGCCATTTAATATAGTGAGGAGAATTTTACGATAATTAAACAGGAAGGATAAAAATGGAGCTATATCTTTAAAAATATACACAAGGTTTTTTATTTGCAATATTGTTACTGATTATGTTTGAAATAACGGAGGGAATTAGCAATACCGGGGAGTTGAAATATTGGATAGTACTAGCATTCGTATTGCCAGTATTTTTATATTTTTCAATGGATGTTAGTAAGGAATTTATGAAAAATAATATGTTTTCAAGAGTGAATTTTATTATGTATTTTTTTGTACTTTTAAGAATAATTTCATCATTAATATGTATGGTATTAAAGTGTAAAAACCGCATTTAGTCATATTACTGTGAACCGTAACATAAGTAGGGGCGGTTTATTAAAAAAACTATCTAGAATGCTAATTTAACAACAATGATGGCTCACATTTTTACTTCTTATCTGTTGGGACTGGTCCTGGAATAAATCTGTATTAAAAAATCTCTAGTAAACAAAGTAAGCTCCTTGTTTACTAGAGATTTTTATTGTGATTATTTAATTAAAATGCTCTTGTTTTTAGCGTTCCAAAGTACAGTTTTACCAAGTTCTTCACTTACAAAGCGAAGTGGTACAAATGTCGTGCCTTTAATGACTTCAGGTTTCACTTGAAGTCTCTTATAACTGCCGTTAACAGTTACATAATAGCTATCAGTATTTAATACGATTTTTGTACCGTGTAATTGTACTGTAATATCATTAGTTTTAGAATTCCAGTTAACTTTTGCACCAAGTTCTTCACTTACAAAGCGTAAAGGAACTAATGTTGTTTCTTCCTTAGTGAAAGGGGCAACAGCAAGTGTTTTACTTTTACCATTAATATAGGCTGTTTTACTATTTAAATATAATAAAATCTCGTTACTTTTTGTTGCTGAATTTGGATAACCAGCAGTTAAAGTATACGTACCAGAAGAGTATTGATCACCCCAAGAGTCACTATAAACTTTTATATAGTATGTGCCGGCTGCTAAATGATCTGAATAAGACTGTGAGTAGCTACTACCCAACCATTTTTTCTTTGCATCATAAATCTCAAAACGTGCTGGCGCTGAAGTATTGGATAACGAGATGCTAATATTTCCTTCTTTATTTGACGTAATTGAATAAAAGTCAATATCATTGCTATTTGAAATTTGAGATGTAATTGAAACATTTGATTTGATAGGGAAAGCATTTTCACGCGTATCATTAGGTTCAAATGTTGATGGATTGTGCTCTTTAGAATTTGTAGAATAAGTCGCAATTAAATCATACGTACCAGAAGAGTATTGACTACCCCAACCGTATTCATAAACTTTAATATAATATGTTCCAGCTTTTAAAGATTCGAAAAGAGATGAGTTACTGCTAGAAATTAATTTTTTATTACTATCATATAAACTAAATTTGATTGGTGCAGATGTATTTGCTAAATAAATATTAACATCACCATTGTCTACAGTCGTACTAAATTTATAGAAATCTACATCAAACTCATTTGAAATTAAAGAAGAAATCTTTTTTCCTGACTGAATAGAGAAAGCATTTTCACGCGTATCATTAGGTTCAAAAGTAGTCGAATCATGCGTTACATTTCCACTACTATACGTCGCTTTAATTTCATAAGAACCGCTAGAATAGCTATCACCCCAGTAGGAATCAAAAACTTCAATATAGTATGTACCAGCTTTTAAAGATGTGAAAAGAGATGAGTTATAACTACTAATTGAATTTTTATTACTATCATATAGAGTAAATTTGATTGGCGCAGTTGTGTTTGCTAAATAAATATTAATATCGCTGTTATCTTGCGTAGTATTAATTTGATACCACTGTGATTCTTTTGAAGATGTTAGTGTGTTTGAATGTGTGTTGCCAGATTCTAAATAAATCGTATTTGATGCATGACTTGTTGAAGCAAATCCAACTATAGCAAACATCACAAGGAATAAACTTAAAATATGTTTTTTCAATTATGACACTCCTTTAAAATAATATTGTATTATTATACAAATAAATAACTATAATATCAACAAAAGGATAAATTAACCTAGTTTTAAAGGATTATATCTTAAAATAAAAATATTAAATAGCTGATGTAAATTAAATTTCAACTTTATTAAATTGGTATATATTTTGAGGTAATTATTGATGGATATTAATGATTTGTATTATGTAACTAAGTTCTTATTGTTTTTTTGTCAACGTTTTTTGGATAAATATAAAAATAAGGGATGTGGTACAGTGACTGACTTAATTACCGCTTGCCATCTCAATAACTGCTGCAATCGGTAGTTTTATTACAGTTTGGTTAGGGGTCAAGTTAGGAAGTAAAGTAGCGGGTGTTCGAATAAGTACATTCACTGTAGGGCAATTTGGAACAATTGTTAGTGGAGTAATTTTGTTAATAATTGCTTTTGCAAAGTTCTTTTAACTTCTTTCAGCAGGAGATCTTTGTGCAATCATAAGGTCGAAACTGGACGCAAATGGGTAGAATTTATCTTGAGTGTTGACAAAATGTCAACGTGATAATAAACTTCTTGATAATGATAATTTTATATACAACTGTTTAATGTATGTTAGTCACAGTAAGAAGGAGGAATCAAAGATGGCTGAGCAGAGAAACAGTATTACTCTTGGTGTATTGCTGAGAGAATTATTAAAAGAACGTTCATTATCTATGCGGAAGTTTAGTGAACTCACTGGAATCGATACAGCTACGATTTCACGGATAATAAATGGAAAGAGAAAAGCGACACCACAACATTTAGAAAAATTTGCTGACTGCCTTGGCGTTCCGTTAATCAATCTTTTTGAAGCAGCAGGTTACGCTATAGAACAGAGACAAGAAGAGTCAGATTCAGATATGCATACGTCTGTTGACGCAATACAGGCTCTACTTAAATCTTCAAATGTTTATGATGATGAATTTTCGGTAGCACATGTCGAACAGAAACTAGAAAGCTATGGATTATATGCGCAAACAGAAGAAGGTAAAAGTTCGATTCATAAGGATTTTGATGAAAAAATTAAGAGTGTAGGTAGCATAGGTCCGTTTATAAGCAAATTAAAAGAGTTATATGAGAAATTCTCATTAGGAAAGGGCACATTTTTTGAACTAACTGTAATTGGAAGTACATTATTATATTTTATTATTCCAGTAGATGTTATACCTGATTATCTATTTGCTGTTGGTTATTTAGACGATGCAATAGCTGTACAACTTACTTCAAAGGCATTACTAAAAATATAAATTAGAGTTAATGATAGGTGGATATGGATGAAAAAAAGCAAAAAGAGCCGTAAATGGCTAAGAAATTTGTTCTTAGCATTCGCATTAGCAATCGTAGTAGGGCTTATTTATTCGGTTTATCAATACAAGAGTGGATTGGCTATGGCAGACGATAGTCATATTAAAGATAACGAAAAGGGGTATGACCCATTTGAAGGTGCAGATGTGCAATTTGGTCAGATTAATGTGCTATTACTGGGAAGTGACGCTAGGGACGAGGATGGTAGATCGGATTCGTTAATGATTGCACACTATGACCAAACGACGAATGATGTAAAACTAATTTCTATCATGAGAGATACGTATGTTGACATCCCAGGGCACGGAATGAATAAAATAAATTCTGCTTTTGCCTTTGGAGGTCCTGAACTTGTAAGGAAAACAATTAAGCAAAATTTTGATATTGATGTTAATTACTACGCTATCGCGGATTTTAAAGGATTCCCTAAAATTATTGACCTTTTAGCACCTGATGGAATTGAAGTTGATATTCCATATGAAATGTCCTATGGAATTGGTATGACCTTACATCCTGGAAAACAAACTTTACATGGTGACGGGTTATTAGGCTATGTACGATTCCGCCACGACCGTTTAAGTGATTTTGGGCGAGTGGAACGCCAGCAAGAGGTTTTGACAAAGGTGAAAGAACAAATCGGTGTTTCAAGCTTAATGAATTTGCCAAAATTACTTGGTGTTGCAGATTCATACTTTGATACAAATGTTGATAATAAAACAATCCTTACCATTGGAAAAGGGATCGTAAATGGAAAATCTAGTATGGACACTTTACGAATTCCAGTTGCCAATTCTTATGAAGATAAACGTACGAATGTAGGAGATGTTTTATATATTAACTTAGATAAGAACAAACAGGCATTAGAGGAGTTTTTATCACCGAAGGACGATGATAAAAATAACTAAAGCAGACGACGTTTCATCTTAAGTGAAAAGTATCAAGTTAGCAATACAATAAAATTAGAGTATGTTTTGAACAACTTTTTCAAAACATACTCTTTTTGTTGTTTTATAGGTTATGGAGATTTTTTTATCTGCAAATTACATTAACATTTTTCGTGAAAATTCTCATATTAACGGATGAGTTAAACCACTAATGTTACATATCTAAAATTCTTTCATTTTTTGTTCAAGCAAATTTATTAAGCGTCCTCCAAATTTTGAAACAAAGTCATATTTTGATCATTTAGAAATTGAAAACGTCAATTTAATATTAGTTTCGATGAACCGTATCATAAGTAAGTGCAGTTTATTCATATAGAAGGGTAAGTCATTTTGCGCCTGCTTTTGTGGATTTAACTTAAGATACAGAGAGAATTTATTTAAAAAAGAAGAATTTTATTGATTGGTATAAAAACATAATAAAAGGAGGCATTCCTAAATTTAATGTAAGGATACCTCCGTTGGCTTTTTATAAGTGCTTAACTTTTACATTTCTACCTTTCGATATTCTGTATATTCGCCTTCATATTCGGCAAGGCCTAAATGATTGCAAGAGCCGTACATATTTTCGATATGGATAGCATCATCATATTTAACTAAATCAAATGAGCAGCCATTTACCTCATATGATGCCACATCATCAGAAATTAGCTGTGCGTCACGTGTTGTATACTTAAAATGCCATGGCATTTGGTAGCCAAATAATTTTCCATTTGTAGGGTCATAGCGAATGCCATTAACAGATGTAAATGTAATTTTTGTCGGTGTTACTTTATCAATACGAAGTGATGTTATTACACCTGATCCTGAAAAGCCTGAATTACCGTAATAGCCTAACCAATGTGAGCGTTCTACTTGCGAAGATCCTTTTGCATAAATTGATACATCATGTGAATCTTGATCCCAAGAAACTGTCGCACCTAATGCTTCGCTAATAAAGCGTAATGGCACTAATGTTGTCCCTGATTTTATAATCGGTGCTACTGACACAGCTAATGGGGTGCCGTTAATTTTTGCTTTTTTTGAACCGACCATTAGCCAAACCGTATTCGTGCTATTTTTCGCTGTAATCGTTTTATCTTTCGCATTCCAGTTTACTGTTGCACCTAATGTTTCAAATACGCCTCGCAGTGGTAATAGCGTTACGCCATCTTGAATAATTGCATCACTGTGATAGCTTTGTGTTTGTCCGTTTGCTACGTATACATCAATCCCAGAGTAGGCAGAAGCATTATGTCCTTGTAAACTAAATGTAACGATGCATGTCATAGCAATTATAAAAGATTTAAAAATCTTATTCATAGTATTCTCTCCTTCTAATGACTAACTGATTGAATAATTTTATCGCAAGTTATTTCTTTTTTTTTATGACTTCCAACTTTTCCACATTTACCCTTCGGTAAATATATTATACTAGTATAAAACAAATGTGAAGGAAATTCACACATTTTTTTTAATAGGTTTTTACTAGTTTTATAATGTAGGTATTAGGAGTAAAGATTTAGGTTGGACACTATTGTAGATTATGGAATGAATTATCATTATTTTATGTCTTTCAATCTAGTAATCGAGGATATCAATTTGAAAAAGGTCAAATTGCAACTTGTAGAGTTAAAGGGTGGGAATAGAAAAAGGTAGCTGACGAATTCATCAGCTACCAATGTTATTTTTCAAGCTTTGTTAATGTTTTACCGCTCCAACCAAAGAGGATCGTCAAAATTGGTCCGAGTAGACAGAAGAAGGTAAATGGCAAGTAAGATGTTGTTGGTATATCTAGTACACTAGCAATAAAAATACCACAAACACTCCACGGAACAAGAGGATTGACTACTGTACCTGCGTCCTCCATAACTCGGGAAAGATTTTTAGGGGCAAGTCCAACCTTTGCAAACTGTGCTTTAAAAGCTTCACCCGTTAGTAAGATAGATAAATATTGCTCACCAATTAATGTGTTCACACCAATCCCAGTAATGGCAGCACCCGTAATAACAGAGCCAGCGCTTTTAAAGAAGCTCTCGACCTTCGCTAAAATACTTTGAATAATGCCGAGCGTAAATAATAGTCCGCCCATTGTTAATGCTAATAAAACTAAGGCAATTGTAAATAGCATACTGTTCATACCACCGCGAGACAGTAATGCATCTACACCTTCATTACCCGTACTAGATACATAGCCTTCAAAAAGGATTTTAAAAACATTCGATAAGGCAATCGGTTCTTGTATGTAGGCAAGTCCGACACCAAGAATGGAGACAACTGCAAGAGTGATAAGTGCAGGTGCTTTATAAAAAGTCATAATAACGAGAACAACAATTGGTAATAATGTATACCAATGAATAAGTCCAGTTGACAGTAAGCCTTCTTTAAATAGCTCAACTGTTTCAAATGAAGTATTTGCTCCTGTTGGCGAAATGATTGCATAAAGGACGAATGAGATCAAGAAAGCTGGAATCGTTGTCCAACCCATATTTTTAATATGCTCGAAAAGATCTACACCAACAGTACCAGATGCAAGATTTGTTGTATCCGATAGGGGAGACATTTTATCCCCAAAGAAAGCTCCAGAAACAATCGCACCAGCCGTTATAGCTAAAGAGATATCCATTGCACCAGCAATCCCCATAAAAGCAACGCCCACTGTCGCAACAGTCGTTAAAGAACTCCCAACTGAAACACCGACGACACTACAAATTAAAAATACGATGGCAAAGAAAAAGCTTGGTGAAACAGTTAAAAAGCCATAGTAGATAAGTGTTGGAATGGTGCCACCCATTATCCAACTAGAAATTAAAATACCGATAAAGAAGAAAATAAAAACTGCCCCAAGTCCAGCACTTGCACCAGCAACCATTCCAGTTTCAAGCTCACGGAACGGAACTTTCTTTAGTAATCCATATGCAATTAAAAGTGAAATGACAAGAAAAATAGGTATATGGGGTGTCGCTTTTAAATACCCAATACTGTATGCCATCACAGCAATAATTAAAAGTATAATAAAGGTTGCCTCGATAAATCGAGGGTTACTCTTTGCTTCAATTCGAAACATGCTAATCCTCCTAACAGTCACTTCTCCGCTTCAATGCGTTGAAGCCCAAAAGTATTATAGCATGCAGAAACAATTTGTCAATGATATCAGTAGTGTTTATCCATTTAGTAGTGGACTTTAATGGCTACTGAAATAATCCCAAGTATTTTTGACAATTAATAGACAAGTCATGATGATAAAAATAATACGCATCATTTTTGTCCCGCGTTTCAGCGCAAATTTTGAACCTAGTATGGCACCGAAAATCATAATAAAACCCATCGGTAGGCCGTATAAAAAATTCACCTTTCCTAAAAGTAAAAACATAGCAAGCGCTGCTAAGTTTGATGTGAAGTTAAAAGCTTTTGCATTACCCGCAGCTTGCAAAAAATCATTGCCCATCATTAATAAAATGAAAATAAAAAAAGAACCAGTACCAGGTCCGAAGAAACCATCATAAAAGCCAACAGCAGCAAAAGCGCCGACAAAGATGATTTTCTTCCTATTACTTAAAATCCGTTCTTCAGGTTGCTGTCCCCAATCTTTCTTAAAAACCGTATAAGTGGTAACAAGGACGAGCATAACAAGCATTAGAGGCTTTAAAATAGCAGGTGATACAAGATGCACAGTATAGGCACCAATGAACGAACCAATAAAAATAAAAGGTATTATTTTTCGATTCTTTTTTACATCGACCTTACCAGCTCGTAAAAAAGTTAACATGCTAGTCCCATTACTAATTGTATTGGCGAGTTTGTTTGTGGCAATCGCTGTACTTGGTGGTAAACCAACCGCCATAAGCGCAGGTAATGAAATTAACCCTCCACCACCAACAATCGCATTTAAAAAGGATGCGATAAATCCGAGTACTAACAGTATTGTAAGTGATAGTAAATCGATGTCCATATGTATATACTCACAACCTTCTTTCACGCATATTGTGTAAGTTACATTTTTCTTATAACTGTACTGCGAATTGTAATAAATGGCAATGGAGCTTCTCTTTTCTAATGTAAATTTCGTTTACAATTTCTTAACATTAATAAAGATGAAAAAAATAGAAAGGAAAAAAGTTTTTCAAGTATTTTTATAAAAATAAAAGAAAAAACGGGTATATTTAAAGAAAAATCGTTCATTTTTGTTATTGAGTTTCCAACGTTTTCAACTTGGAAAAGTACCTAGAAATAATTGTGGCAAATTTTATATTACATTTTTGTAAATTCAACTCGTTTATGTTTAAAAATTTGTAGAAGTATGTGAAAGTTTTGTTATGATGATTGCAGAAATCGACAATATTCATTCAACAGGAGGAACATGATGTTCAACTCAAACAAGCAAGATCCATTTTTTAAAGCATTATTAAATATTTCTAAAAATGTTAAAGAAGGTATTTATTATGCTCACAATGCGCGTATTCAAGATATAGATGCACTAAAAGAAATCGCAGACACAATGAAGGACTATGAAACAAGTGGTGATAAATTAATTCACGAACTAATTGTGATGTTAAATAAATCATTTATGACTCCAATTGAACGTGAGGATATTTTGGCACTTGCCAATAAATTAGATGATGTCATTGATGGCATGGAAGGCTGTATTGCTCATTTTGATATGTATAATTTAACAGAAGTGACAGAGCCGATGCGCCAATTCTTAACATATATTGCGAAAAGCACAGACGAAATGGTTCAAGCAATGGAGCTATTAAATAGTAAAAAGCTTGTTGAAATGCGTAAACATGCTATTCAAATTAAGGACTATGAGCGTGAATGTGATGAAATTTTCCGTTCTTCGATGAAGCAATTATTTATTCAAGAAAAGGATCCAATGCGCATCATGGTGTTTAAAAGTATATACGAACAATTTGAAGATATAGCTGACAGCTGTCAAACAGTAGCAAATACAATTGAGACAATAATTATGCGTAACGCGTAAGATGGAGAGTACTAAATGGATACGATATTACTGATAACAATATTAGTCGTTATATTTGCACTTGTATTCGACTTTATTAACGGCTTCCATGATACGGCCAACGCGATCGCAACTTCTGTATCAACAAGGGCATTGAAGCCACGTACAGCAGTATATATGGCTGCGGTTATGAACTTCATTGGAGCTATTACATTCGTTGGGGTAGCGAAAGCATTAACAAAGGATATTGTTGACCCGTTCAGCTTAAATTCCTATATTGGAGATACTACAGGTTCTGTTGTTATTTTAGCGGCATTATTTTCAGCGATTACATGGAACTTAGTAACGTGGTACTTTGGAATTCCGTCTAGTTCATCGCATACATTGATTGGTTCTGTGGCAGGTGCTGCCATTGCAGCGGCAGGCTTCAATATATTGAACTATAGTGGCTTTATAAAAATTCTTCAGGCACTTATTTTCTCACCATTACTTGCGTTTGGAGCTGGTTTCTTAATGATGACTTTATTTAAAGTCTTCTTTAAGGATATGAATTTATATCGAACGAATAAAGGATTCCGGACAATGCAAATTGGTACAGCTGCTTTACAATCATTTACACATGGTACAAACGATGCGCAAAAAGCGATGGGGATTATTACGCTAGCTTTAATTGCAGGAGGCTTGCACAATACAGACGATATTCCTTTCTGGGTACGTTTTGCAGCAGCATGTGCAATGGGTCTTGGTACTTCTGTAGGTGGTTATAAAATCATCAAAACAGTCGGTGGTAAGATCATGAAAATCCGTCCAGTAAACGGTGTTGCGGCAGACCTTGCTTCAGCATCCATCATTTTCGGGGCGACATTAATTCACTTGCCAGTATCTACAACACATGTTATTTCTTCATCTATTATGGGTGTAGGTACAGCACATCGTGTAAAAGGTGTTAAATGGGGCATGGCTCGAAAAATCATAACAACATGGGTAATCACGATGCCAATTTCCGCAGTCATGGCTGCAGCTATTTACTATATCTTAAGTTTATTTTTCTAACATAATGAGGGAATGCACGCAATTTGTGCATTCCTTTTTTTATTTGATTACGGAAAGAAAAGCAGGCGACGGAAAGAACGGCCAGAGCGACGGAAAGAAAGGGCGAAGTGACGGAAAGAACGGCCAGAGTGACGGAAAGAAAGCAGGCGACGGATAGACCGCCCAGAGCGACGGAAAGAAAGGGCGAAGCGACGGAAAGCCCGCCCAGAGCGACGGAAAGAAAAGCAGGCGACGGATAGACCGCGTCGAGCGACGGAAAGAACGGCCAGAGCGACGGAAAGAAAAGGCGAAGCGACGGAAGACCCGCCCAAAGCGACGGATAAAAAACGAGAAGTGACGGAAAGCCAGATCTATGGTAATTATAAAGAAAGTATAAAGTTCAGAAAAAATGTCTTTTTACATAGTAAGGTTAATGCAGGAGGAAAACAGATGAAAGAAAAGCTATTACTGATTGAGGATGATACGGCGATTGGACGTATTGTGAAGGAAACGCTTGAGCAAGAAGGTTACCAAATTACTTGGGCAACAACAGGACTGGAAGGGCTAGCTGATTTTCAAGCTGATACATTCGATATAGTGTTAGTCGATTGGATGTTGCCGGAGATGGACGGTCTTACTGTTTGTCAAAATATTCGTTGGGAAAGTGATGTACCTATTTTAATGATGAGTGCACGTAAGGAAGAGGCTGATAAGGTTGAGGGCTTACAGGGCGCTGATGATTATATTGCGAAACCGTTTAGTTTAGAGGAGTTAAAGGCACGTGTTGCCTCACACTTACGTCGTTGGCAACGTTATACGAAAAAAGAAATAACAGAAGATATTTCATCCTTTACACAAGGCTTGAAAATTGATTGGCAAAAGGAATCAGTGCGCCTTCATGATGAAGAGCTTACTTTAACACAGAAGGAATTTGCGCTGTTAAAACTACTTGCGAAAAATCCAAACCAAACTTTTTCAAAAGAAGAGTTATATCAGCATATTTGGCAACAGGCTAGCGTAGATGAAACACATACAGTAACAGTACATATAAAGGAGCTACGAGAAAAGCTAAAAGATCCAGTTAAAACCCCGTATTATATACAGACGGTTTGGGGTAAGGGCTACCGCTTTATTGGTGAACCGCTGTGAAAATTAAAACATGGTTGCTCATCACTTTTTTCATCGTGATGGTTTTACCGATAACTGGTGCTTATAGCCTTTATGTATGGATTAATGCTTATTATCAAGATAAAAACGTTGCTGAGTATTTCGGAAAATTAACAGAGCTCAATCAGGTAAAATCTGTACTCGAAAATCCTATATATTATACAAAAAATGCGGATATAAAAGATATTGAAGCATTAACAAATGATCATCTTGCAATTACAATTTACTCGAAATTAGGCTTGACTTTGTATTCCTCAAATCCATTGAATACGGGGTTTGCTTCTAAAGATAGTATTTTTAAAGGTTTATATGAGCTAAAGCAAAATTACAATGCCTTTACTTATAAAGAACCTGTTTATCAAGATGAAGAATTGCTTGGGGTTTATGAGATTCAATTAGTTAGGACGGATTGGGTAAAAGGTGTAGAAAGCCGTTCTTGGCTTGTAATAGCTAGCTCTATACTATTATTCCTCCTTATTTATTTCGCAGTTATGCTACTGCTTAACCGTAAATTAAATCGCCCGTTACATGAGCTGATGCGGCAAATGCGTACTTTTGCAAAGGGAGAGCATGTGGAGTCAAATTTAGTAGCAAGAAAAGATGAAATTGGAGACCTTGCTCAAACCTTCCTTGCCATGCAGGACGAAATTGAAAATGCGCGAGCTCATTTAAAAGTTGAACAACAGCAAAAGGAGCTAATGATTGCAAGTATTTCCCATGATTTGAAAACACCTCTTACAGCTATTCAAGCATATGCTGAATCTTTACAAAGCAAGGCATTATCAGAAGAACAGCAAGACGAGTACCGACAAATTATTTTAACTAAGTCTGAAACGATGAAGCAGATGTTAGAGGATTTACTAATGTACACTTTACTGCAATCGACAAGCTATCATTTAGAACTTGTTGCAGTAGATGGGGCCGAGTTTTTTGAAATGGCACTGTCTGATTATGAGCAACTATGTAGGGATCGAGGATTTATGCTTGAAGTCACTTGTGACATAGATGGTATGTATGCAGTGCATCCCAAACAGCTTCAACGGGTGATCGACAATTTAATGAGTAATGCATGGCGCTATGGAGCAGTAGGTACAACGATAGGCTTAGCTGCTGTGAATGCTGAAGATTGTCCGGTATGGAGCTTTGATTTTGTACGGCCAGTTCTAAAAAAGCAAGAGGGTATGTATATCATCTTACAAAATAGCGGGCAAGGTGTAAAAAAAGAGGATATTGAGAAATTATTCGAGCCGATGTACCAAGCAGATTCAGCAAGAACAAAGGCTGGAGAGCGTGGTACGGGACTAGGATTAAATATTGCAAAACAAATAATAGAAAAGCATGGTGGGACAGTAGAGCTTGTATCGAAAGAAGGCTATGGAACAGCTGTACTTTGCTGGTTGCCACCAATTAAAGGAGAGAATTGATAATGAATTGGAAAAAATCATTACGTGCAGCAGGTTTAGTTGCTGCCCTAACATTTAGCTTAGTAGGTTGTAATACAGAGGGATCATATTCACCACAGGAAATTATTGATCAAGCATTACAGGAAACGAAAGAACCACTTACTTATTATGGTGAATACAAAATGGATATGGGCGAGATTGGTGGAAAAGCTCAAGTCAAGGAGTGGACTAAAGATGGTAAACGACGTATTGAGATGACAGCTGATAATGGTGAGCATATCATCACAGTCAACAATGGTTCACAAATTATGATGTATGATGTTGTAAAAAACACTGTTCATAAAATGGATATTGGCGAAGATAGTTTAGGTGCATTTCCATCGCCAAGAGATCAGGCAGAATCATTATTTAATTTAGTAAAGGATACACATGATGTGAAAATTGGAGGGGAGGAGAAGATTGCAGGGAGAGATACGTATAAAATCGTAGCAAAAGCCAAAAAAGAGGATACTTTACTAGGTGATATGGAAGTATGGGTTGATAAAAAAACATGGGTAACGTTAAAAACAGTAACGAATAGTGCTGGAACTAAAATGACATCAGAGTATACGAAACTGGATGACAATACAAAAATTGATGATGCGCAATTTACAATTGATTATCCAAAGGATGCAAAAGTGGAAGAAATAAGTGTACCTGAATCTGAGTCAGTGACACTGGATACAGTGAAAGAACAGCTTGGCGAATTTTTAATGGTGCCGGAAGTAAATGGACTAACTTTGGAGGATATTTCATTAGATAAAGGGATAGAAGATCGTTCTGAGTATACCTTTAATTATACGAAGAATGGTCAGCAAGATATTTCTGTAACAGTTTTTAAAGAAAATCGTAATGCTACTAAGGAAGAGCCTATTTTAGGAGAAAAAGAAATGGACATCCGAGGTCAAAAAGGAACTGTCATGGATGAGCAAAAATTCCATTCAATTGGCTGGCAGGAGAACGGCTATCAATATAGCATTTTTATTGGAGATTCTAAGCGAACAATCGAAGACCTTGTAGCATACGCGAAACAAATGACCATCGTAAAATGAGGTGAATTGTATGAAAAGAAATGAATTTATCAAATGTCTCGCATTGTTTTTATTTAGCACAGTTTTTTTATACGGTGTAGGTGAAACATACGGGGTTCCATGGCTGCAATTTCATTTCTTAGGACAATACAGTGATGAAGGTTTTTATTTCAGTTTTAGCTCTTTAACGCCTATACTTGGCGGCTTACTAATAGTTGCGCTATATGAAACGAAGATTAAGCGAATCATCTAATATGAGGAAAATCCACTTTGAAAAAGAGTGGATTTTCTTTTATATCTTGATTTATTTACAAGTATAAATGCTATAATATGTAAAAACTTTAGGGGGAACTATGAATGGGACGGGAGATTATAGAAACAAACTATTTTACTTTGCATAATTTATGTGACGGTGTTTATGCTGCGGTTGCTAAACCAGGTCAAGGCGCTTGGAGTAATGCGGGAATCATTGATTTAGGTGAAGAACTTCTAGTTTTTGATTCGCTAAGTACCCCTTCAGCGGGGGAGGAGTTAAGACGCCAAGCTGAAAGTTTAACCGGTAAGAAAGTAAAGTATTTGATTAACAGTCACTATCACGGGGATCACGTTTTTGGGAATCAAGTATTTTCGGATACAACAATTATTTCTACATATGTAACGGAGAAATTGTGCAAAGAAAAGAATAAGATTGAAGACTACGAAAAGGAAAAGCAGGATATGAATCAATACCTGCTTCGGCTAAAAAGTAAAATTGATTCAACAGGGGACATCATTATAAAAACGAGTTTAATCAACCAATATCAAGAAATGTCGAAGGTGTTGGATGATTTATCTCAATTACAAATTGTGTTGCCATCCATGTTGTTTGAAGAAAAATTGACTATCGCAGGTTCCGATAAAACTGTTGAATTATATTGTTTAGGTGGGGGACATTCACCGAGTGATACATTTATGTACTTACCTAAAGAAAAAATAGCTTTTATGGGGGATTTAGTGACAGAAGATTTACATGTCCCGATCTATAACCCTGAAGAATTTTTGAACATATTAAAGCGAGTTAAACAAATCGATATCAATATAATTGTTCCTGGTCATGGTAATGTTGCAGATTTGACTGTATGCGATACGTTAATTGATTATTTATCTTATATGACTCAACGAGCAAAAGAGGCCCTTCAACGAAAGCTGTCACTGGAAGATTTTGTTTTTGAATTTGATGTACCTAAAACGTATAGGGAGTGGAATGGAGTAAACGGTATTAAAGCTAATCTTACAACGGTATATACATACCTTCAAAAAAGCTAAAAGAGGCTGGGACACAAGGATTTTAGCCAATGAAAAACCCGAATAATTACGAAACGCTCATCCTGTGTTTCGTAATTATTCGGGTTTTCTGTTTATATTCATTGCTAATATAAAAATTATACGTTTTTCATAATGTACAAATTAGTTATGTCCCAGCCTCTTTTTTAGCGTTGATTAAATACGGAATAAAATCTGATTAATGATGATTAGTATAGAAAATACATTAGCTAATTTTGTTTGACCTGTAGCATATAGTGCTATGACAGCTAGCGAGAATATCACAAATTCAAACATAAAATGCGAAATCCCACTCAATGGAAATGTGGCTTTGGGTGAACCAAACATACTCCAAAGAACTACAAACAAAGCGGGTGCTCCAACTCCAAGTAGGAGCTTGAAGAATATGCCTTTCCCAGTTTGTATACCCCAATTTATTAACACGCAAATTTCTAATAAAAAGCGAAGAACTAAATTCAACAAAAATCAGTTTTTGAAAGGCTAAACATTGACGCTGGTAAAATTCCGCTTACCGATAGATTCGTTACCTTTAACCTAAGCTATTTGTTGTAAATGAGTTTTTGTAAAAGCTTCATCATATTTTAAACCATAGCCTAATGTACGATCTAAAAATATATGAGCTAACCAAATTATAGAAGCCATTAGTAGCATTGGTGATGCAGTGACAAAGCCTATAATCAAGAGAATACCTGGCAGGACTAAACTGTGGCCCATATTGTAAAATAACGCGCCAACTTTAGTGTTTACTATGTAACCTAACATCGTTATATCAGGTAGTAATAAAAGTAGTGCAAAATATAGGAACGAAAATTCAAAATGCCAGTAGAAAAATACAGTTACTAAAAGTGCTATTAAATATTCTGATGAGATAATTTTACGTAGTTTCATGATGAACACTTCCTTCTTGTAATTTATTATACATATCCTCGATAAGTGAACCGATGACTAACTTATTTTCAGCGTATTTTCCTTCAGCCATTAATGTTTGAGTGAGCTGTAAGGATTGTAGTGCCTGCTGATAAAAATATAACTGCTGTTCAATGTGAGTAATCTTTGCAGAGAAAAGCTGTACGGTCTCTTGATTGCAGGAATCTGAAGTAGGCTTTTGCTCTAGTGTAAGGAGTTGATTGATTTCTTGTAATGTGAAGCCAAGCTGCCTTAATACTAAAATAAATTTGATTGTATGTTCACAAGTGACATCATACACGCGGTACCCATTGTCCTGTTTATTTGGATGTAGTAATCCTTCTTTTTCATAGTAACGTAAGGTATCGGTAGATAAATTATATTTTGCTGCAAACTGTTTGATATGCATGTAAGCACCTCCTAAATTTATCCTAACATTGGAGTATGCTCCAAGGTCAATACGGAAATTGAAATTTTTGAAAATTAAGTGAAATGGTTGAAACGGTCATTTATTGGTAGTCGTTTATAGTGTAAGAGGTGGAGGTGGACGGCATACTTGAACAAATTATGGATGATCATGCAGAACATTTATTGCGTCTCGCCTATTTTTACTTGAAAAATAGACACGCGGCAGAGGATATCGTGCAGGAGGTTTTTATAAAATTTTCTCAGCATGATTATGAGGAACGCGGACAGCTACGTGCTTATTTATCAAGGTTAACAATTAATAAAAGCAAAGATTATTTAAAAAGCTGGCATTTTAAGAAATTAATTTTACAAGAAAAAATATTCCCTGAGAGGGCTAACATACAGAGAGACACACTGATTGAAGCGGAGGAAAGGTCCCAAATTGGGGCAGCTATTTTAAAGTTTCCACTAAAATATAGAGAGCCAATCATCCTTTACTATTACGAAGAGATGAAGATTGCCGAAATAGCATAAGTTCTAGGTATTGTAGAAAACACTGTTAAAATAAGGTTAAAATGGGCAAGAGAAGCTTTAAAGTCTCAACTAAAGCTGGAGGAATGGGAGGTGCTGGGACATGAATGAATGGCAAAAAGAATTGATAAAAGTGGCAGGGGATATGGTAGAGAGTAAAGAGCGTGTCAAAAATCGTGTCTTACAGCAGCGAGATGTCAAAGCTAAAAAGCCCATTCAATTCGCGCTTTTAACAGTGATTGTCACGTTTTGCTTCGTTGGATTTGTTTTGCTGCAGCTACTGAATAAGGAAACGAAACAAACTGCGATACACAGCTTACCCATTTTGAAAATATAATGCGCATCAATTGGGGCAAACAAGACGAGGAATTTTATACAAAAGAGGCAATAGAGCGCTACAAAAAGGTAGTTGCCACTTATTATTATGCGAATTCACTTAGTCTCCAATATTCTGAGGCAGAACTAAAGGCTGTAAGGAAGGAGCATTATGACGAGCTTTTTATGTTACAACAATCACCTGAATATGCGAAGCTTTTAAAAGAGAAGGGAATCAGGAACTACTTTAAAACATACGTGGAGCCGTTGTTACCGATGTATACAGCTCAAAAAAAGCTGGATTCCTTTTACCGAGGAAAGTACCCTACTCTCCCAAACGGTATAGTACAAGAAATAGCCGCTCAGGATGCTATCCGCTATTTTGATAAGCATTTTGCAGATCAGGTAAAAGCGATAAAGGAGTAAAATGGAATCAAGAATTATTCAAGTAATTCACATGGAATTAAGTATGCGGGAACAGTCATAAAAGTAGAATCCAATGCCTTTCTATTTGTTGAAAAAGCTATTCCGGAGGACTTAGTAAAACTATCGCAAGAGCAAATTATGAGATAGTACCCACAAGCAACTTGGTATCCGGTTTTGGATGGTTTCCCGGTAAAGCAAGGAGATTATGTCAGTATAGAATCAAATAGGAGTGAGTCAATTGATGAAAATGGTAGAGTAACAAATTACGGTGTATTAAACAATGTGGAAATTGTTGAACCAACAGTAACGACTATGCTCAACGTTCAAAACGAACGGGAAGTCATGCAATTCTTTCGACAAATAGAGTGGCAGCTTGCTGAAAATATTGGAGACCCTCCAGATTATTCATTTATACTAGATGGAGTTCGTGTAGATGTCTGGGATAGTTCCGGTCAATCACTTGATTTGTATAAAGTAGGTTATGGTATGGTACATCTAACTAAAGAAAGGTCAGTAGAGTTAAAGAAGCTTTTAGGTATTGAAGAATCTTTACAATAAGCTGTATGATAATATAATCGGCATACCTTACCATTTGGACTTTTTGGGAGCGCTTTCTTTATCTAGCAAAAAGCATCACGTCCTGTGTTACACCTTCGTGACCAACCTCGTGCTGTTGTTTTTGCTCCCGCTACTTGGCGCTACGTTTTCGCACAAAAAAAGCTGTTGTCCCGAAGCTCTCATGAAAGTAGCTAGCTAGAACGGAAATCAACCTCATATTATGATGATGATCCATCCATATATAGTCATCCCCACATTCTTCAAGTCTCTTTCGAGAAGAGGCTGTTTTTTTATTTGAAGGAAAATTATGGTTTTTATGGTATCTTTAATATTCCCCCTATAAAAAGAGTCGTTTTACAGGTGGAATCACAATTTTTTAGGATAAATGAATCACTTAATGAGATTTTGAGGTTAATTTTACTCATAAATTTGAAAATAAATGAGTCCGAGGAATTGTAATAATTGGCACATAAAGATAGTATTAAAGAAGTAGGGGTTACTTTAAGGAGGGGCGGTATGAACACACAGGAGTTTGAAGAATTATGGATTACGCTCAATGAATTGTATGAAGCGAATCGCTTTATAGAATATATAGAATTAAGTAGTGCCGCAATTGAAAGTGCTATAGAGCTTGGTATGTATAAAAAAGCAATCTTGTTATTACGCTATAGCTGTGCAAGCTATTTTCAAACAGGTGATTTGCAAGTATCCATTAGTGTGCTAGAGCAATATCAAGAATTAACCTTCCAATATGGCGATGATATCGATTTAATCCATCATTATATTTTAGCATCCATTTATTGGGGGACGTTTGGTCATATAAAGAAATCGAAAGAGTTTATGTTCAAGGGACTAGAAATTGCTGAGCGTATTCAACATACAGATAGCATAGGGAAAATTTATAATAATTTAAGCGACTTAGAAAACTCTTTAGGGAACTCTCAAAAAGCGAAGGATTTTGCATTAAAGAGCTTATACTATGCCAATTATTTTGAGACAAAGCATGAAAATCCGTATTCAGGGATTATTTATTCAAAAATAAACTTAGCTGTTGCACAAATCTGCTTGGAAGAATTTGATGAAGCAGATGAATTATTGCAAGAATTGCTAGTGACGATTAAGAAACCACCTTACTCCAAGTTACAATTGGAGGTAATGAATGCCTATGCATTGCTTTGTGAAAAACAGGGGCGCATTGGTGAGGCCATTGATTTGTATCAAAAGTCGAAACACTATGCCTTACAAAATAATGATTTGTCTATGCTTCAAACTATTTATAATTCTTTAGTGAAGCTAATAGAAGAACAAGGGAATAAGCTTGTATTGTGCTCGATACAAAAGGAATATATAAACATTTTATTAGAAATACAAAGGGAAAATTATACTCATTTATTATTTGAGCTGGAGTATAATGACCAGAAAAAACGTTTTGAAAAAACTTCTTATATTGATCCATTAACGAATATTTATAATCGACGTTATTTTGATGAGAATGCAGAAAAAATGCTGAAGAAAGCTTCGGTAGAAAATCAGCAATTAGCATTAATGATGATTGATTTAGATCATTTTAAAGAAATTAATGATGCTAATGGTCATTTATTTGGTGATGATGCTTTAACGATTACTGCAACTACATTAAAGGATTATTTTCAATCATTTGAGTCGATTGTTGCTCGTTTTGGCGGAGATGAGTTTATCGTTCTTAGTCAATTACCGGAGGGTGAATCTATTCAAACGATAACCGAAAATCTCTATCAAACATTAAACTCTCTGTCCTTAACAATTAATGATGAGGCTGTTCAGTTGGAATTTAGTATTGGCGTAAGTACGAATAAACAAGGTAAGCTTGCCACTGTTGAGGAGTTGATCCATAATGCGGATACAGCACTATATACGTCAAAGCGCAATGGTCGTAACCAAATCACAGTTTTTAATCAATATAGTGGTGCGGGGAATCGTAATTAAATGAGTCAGATGACTGGTACTGGCGTATAAGTGCAAAGATTTAGTATCAATCAAAAAGGATCTGCTTCATTCCAACGTAAAATCGTTGGAGTTTCGCAGATTCTTTTCTTTTGAAAAAAATTTTTTAAAAAAGTGAATCGGAAATAAAGCGGCGTCCGTCAGTAGTTTAGAAAGAAGGTGAGGACAGCGATGGATATTGAAAATATTATTGCAGAGCACGGTGATTATTTATTAAAGGTTGCTTATTTATATGTGAAAAATGAAGCGACAGCTGAGGACATTGTGCAAGATGTGTTTATCGCCTTTTATCAAAAGCAAGAGCAATTTCGTCAAGAAGCATCATTACGTACATATTTAGTGAAAATGACGGTCAATCGAAGCCATGATTATTTGCGCAGCTGGAAAAGTAAACGATTGACACTCTTTGAAAAAATAACAGGACGTACGACAGCAGTCACTCCTGAAAAAGAATATCTTGCTAAGTCCACAAAACGAGAGCTAGTAGAAGCTTTGTTTACATTATCAGTGGCCTATAGGGAAGTACTGATTCTCTACTATTTTGAGGATATGACGACAGTTGAAATTGCACAGCTCGTATGTTGTCCAGAAGCAACAATACGTACAAGATTACAGCGTGCTAGAAAGCAACTTGCAACAGCAATCGGTGATTATGATTGGGAGGTGTTACGCCATGAATCAATTTAAAGAAGATGTGCTACAAGAACTTCGAGATATAAAGCTTACAGATGAGACAAAACAGGCAATTGCCCAGAATGCCCGTAGTAAAACGAAACAAAGAAGAAGTAGTCCGTGGCAATATCGTATGGTGCTTGCGACGTTTACGATATTGGCCATTGGTTTTTGTTATTTATTAACACAGAATAAACATTCAGGTAGTCATCAGGCAGCTAGTGTACAGCAAGAAGCGGATACATGGAGCCTATGGACAATTTTACAAAACGATTTCGTAAAAGGTATATTGCTTTTTAGTTTTTTGGTAGGTATTGCCTTTATTATTAAACGTGTGCTAATCAAGAAAGGCTATGGCCTACCGGTGTGCATTGAGTGTGGGGAAACTTGGTCAGAGAAGCAGGCTCGAAAAATGTACCGAAAAAATGGACAACTTGAATGTCCTTATTGTGGGAAAAAACAATATCGCTCAAAAAAATCAATGAAAATGGGTGGTATTTTAACGTTCCCGATTCCACTTATGGTATTTATGCATTTGACTTTTGATAATATTGCTATCGGGACTATATTCTTTATGGCTGGAGTTCTTATTTATTATCGACTACTAGCACCATATGTATTTGATTTACAAGAAGATGATCCTATCAACGATCCGCTTTGGTAATTTGTATAGAGAAATTGCTAGTTCACTTTATTTAGATTAGATTGACAACGGTTGAGAGGATGCAATATTCGCTACGGTTTTGGCTATTAGGCACTTCTTAAAATGAATACCGATATGAAAAGCCCCTCCTAATCACACGGCTAACGAGCGATTAGGAGGGGCTTTAACATAATTCCTATTATTAACCACATTCTCGAAAACGTTTAGCGGTTATTTCTCATGCAAATTAAACTTTCTGCTTGTCAATCTCTTGGTCCTTGTCCTGGTCCTGTGCAGGTTGCTCCGCTTGTGTCGATAGTTCCTCCGAATGTTCAGGTTGCTCCGGTTGCTCTTTCTTCAATCCCATTCTTTTACGAATAAAGCCCCAAATCGCACCGACAGCCAGCACAATTATGATCCCGAACTTCTTCAATAGAGGTAGTAGTATAGCAAAAAAGCCCGCTTTTTTGGCAACTGCTAGACCCGCACCTCCAAGAATTAATCCTGTCAAGCCGAATTCAGCTACCTTATCGGTTTTTTTGTCAAAATCCTCATAGCGCTGACCCTTCTTTAAGTTAAACTGTGACAGAATTTTGTTGTTAAACACAATACGATCGGCCTGCAATTTTGCCGGATCTGAGACTAGTATCGCCGAGATATAGCCTTCGCGTGATAGAATTCGTACATTGTAGTTAATAACACCGTTGTTCTGATTATCATGCGCTAATAAAGACCACGACAAACTATGTAATTGGTTGTCGTAGAATGGAGCAACATCCCATTTGTCAACGAATAACTGATTTTCAGGGCTTAACTCCTTATTCATTTCTTCCGTACCTTCTTTGTAGCTTTCCAACAAGGCATCAGCATCAATTTCCGCTTTTTCGTCGTCTTCTATATATCCAGATTCGTCATATTCGAAATAAACGGCCCAAGTTTGATTTTCATCCTTTGGAAAAACAACGCCGATTTCTGACCCGCTCGGTTCCATTCCGCCCTGCGTTAGGTACTTTTTCGTATCTTCGGCATTAAGGAAAATAAAATCACTGTCTAACTCCAGTTCCGCTAAATTGGTCCCCACGTCAACTTTCTGTCCACCTTCGATCCAATTCAGCTCTTCTTCGGCGAATGCGGGAACCGCACACACCATCATAATTAAAGTCATAACAGTTACTGATTTAAATAGTCTTGCAATAAACGATTTCAAAATAAACTTCCTCCCAAAAATCACATGTTCTTATGCTGCGGACGACTTGTCCTTCTTTCCTTTAAATAAATGAATGCATACTAGGACGGCACCTATACCTGCAAGAGCAATTTCGACATAGGTTTCACCTCCGCCAAAAATGTCGTTAAAAACGGTAAATAATTTGAATTGTAGACCGAATTGCGGCAGTATAAATGCCCCTAAACCTAAAATTAATAAAATGATTCCAGTGCGTAACATAACTTACCTCCTTAATAATGGAAAAATACTTTAGTATGTTACCATATAAACCAAAATGTTACAATGTGCATTCTTCCTACTATTATATGCTGGCACAATTTCTACCACTTGTTCGCACACGTTTGGAGACTGTGATACCTATTCTTCATTTTCAAAATACGGGTCTTTTTCAGAACTATTTTTATCCAAATGGACTAATTATAGTCAAAAAACCAACATTAATTGTAGAATGTTAACGAATCGTACATTCCTTATAAATATGTGACTAATTATATTTACACATTTTTTAATAACCATTTTGGAATTAGATTATATTTGGTGAGATTTTCTTATCAAATAGTACCAGATTTATTTAAATTACAAGCTGAGGTATGATTAAAAATTGCTAGTTTACTATAGTAATTTCTTTTTTTATAGCAATTTTTCAAAATAGATTGACAACAGTTTTCATTTGCTTTATGTTTGTGTTAACTTATTTTCATCTATAGTTAACGCACAAGGGGAGGAAATTTAGTTTGAAAAAGAGTAGTACATATAATTATGTGTTAGCGGCATTTGGTGCAGCGATTATTGCTGTTCTTGCGCAAGTAACGATACCGTTACCACTTATTCCAATAACAGGGCAAACATTAGCAGTAGGCTTAGTCGTAACGATTTTAGGAACAAGACTAGGCACGTTGTCTGTATTGATTTATATTTTGCTTGGAGCGGCAGGTATTCCAGTATTTAGTGGTATGTCTGGAGGGTTTGCGATTTTAGTTGGGCCAACAGGTGGCTATATTGTTGGATTCCTTGTCGCTGCAATCATTATGGGCTTATATTTAGACAAATTCGGTATTACAATTTTCCAAGCTATTACTTCGAACATCATTGGGATGGTTGTGACATTGGCATTTGGAACGACTTGGTTAAAAATCGTTGGAGATTTAACTTGGACAGCTGCATTTATGGGTGGTGCGGCACCGTTTATTATAGTAGGTATTGTGAAAGCCGTTATGGCAGGATGGTTTGGCGTAATTGTTCGGCGTCGTCTAGAGCGAGCACATTTAATTTCTTTCAACGTGGCACAAACAACCGTTGAACAGACGAACTCGGCCTAAGAACGCCACGTCCTGTGGCAAGTTATCTGTGCGAAAGCGAAGTGGCAGCGACACAAGACTGAGTGACCAACATCATGTTGCTGACGCTGCGTTAGCACTACGCTTTCGCACAAAAAAACATCTGTTGGCCCAATGCCTCCGGCCGATTCAGGACGCAATTATACCGTGGAATAATTGATTAGAAACGATTGCATAGGAGGAATTGTTTTGGCAACGTTATGGACAGGTGGAAAAATTTACACGATGGCACAAGTTGGTGGAACAGTTGAAGCAGTCCTTGTAGAAGATGGAAAAATTGTGGCGACAGGCTCAGTAGAGAGCTTGTCGCCACAAGCTACTTCTATTCAAGATTTACAAGGAAATGTGATGTATCCAGGCTTTGTCGATAGTCATTTACATATTATTGGCTACGGGGAGAAATTAAAGCATATTGATGTATCGAACGTCAGAAGTAAGGATGAGCTACTGGCCATTATTCGTGAAAGAATGCTGGAAGTTCAGGCAGATCAATGGGTGATTGCGATAGGGCTTAATGAGACACAATTTGAAGTTCCTATTTTCCCAACATTAGCGGAACTCGATGCTCTAGGGGAAGCACATTTAATAATTAAGCGTAGTTGCCATCATTTAATTTTGGCTAATTCCAAGGCAATGGCATTTGGAGGAATAACAAACGCCACACCATCACCAGAAGGTGGCGTCATTGAAAAAGTAGCTGGTCAGCTTACGGGCGTCTTAAAAGATGCAGCATTGTATATGATTGTTAACCATATGCCTCATATTACGCCAGAATATATCGAGGATGCGCTTGAGAAGGCGGTATTATCCTTGCAATCATATGGCTTAGTGGGTGGTCATTCTGAAGATTTAAGCTATTACGGGCCACCGATCCAACCGATAAATGCTTTTCTAAAGATTGTCGAGGCAAGGCAATCGTTTAAAGTTCATTTATTACAACACCACACAGTATTTAAGGAAGTAACTAAGATGGAAGAAACATCTTCTCCGTATTTAGAGTTTGGTGCAATGAAGATCTTTATCGATGGTGCATTTGGAGGACGAACTGCAGCCTTACGAGAACCATACTGTGATGAGCCAGGTAATTGCGGTATGCTTGTCCATTCAACAAAACAATTAGAGCAATATGTTCAACTTGCACGACAGCATGGACAAACAGTGGCAGTGCATGCCATTGGGGATTTAGCCATTGAAACAATTTTAAACGTATTTGCTACCTATCCGCCCCAGGAAGGTCAATTAGATCGTGTTATTCATTGTAGCTTAGTGGATGAAGGGATATTAGAAAAACTCGCTGCATTGCCAGTCGCTGTGGATATGCAGCCGCAATTTGTGCAGGGCGAGTATGTGGCAGAACTAGCTAGGCTAGGGGAGGAACGAGCAAAAGGCTTGCACCCATTAAAATCGCTACTTGATCGGGGATTAATCGTTGCGGGTGGTAGTGATGCCCCGATTGAAGTACCAAATCCCTTATACGGTATATACGCTGCAGTCACAAGGCGGAATTTTGGAGAATCTCATAACGGTTACGGCTCAGAGGAGAAAATTTCACGTTTTGAGGCAGTACGACTCTATACTGTAGGAGCTGCGCAAATAATAGGCCAAGACGATATTCGAGGTAAGATTGAAAAAGGCTATACAGCAGACTTCACTATATTAGAAGAGGATCTTTTTACGATAGCTATTGAAAATATTCCACAGGTAAAAGTGGCATATACGGTCGTGGATGGCCGTATCGTTTATGAAAAACGCTGTAAAGAATAAACTTTACAGCGTTTTTTCATTTAACAAATATTTTTTAAGAGCTATTGTTTTTCTGATAAATTTTCCACTCGATGCTCTAGCGCTTTCACCCGAGTTGTTAAATTGTCTACTTTTTGTTGAAGTGTTTCTTCAGGAGGTAGAGGAGCTGTCGATTTCATTTTTTTAATCATATTAATCATCAGGAAAAATAGGGCGAGGAAACTTACAAGAAGTACAGTTGTACTAATAAGATCTTTAAAGTTAAAAATCGTATGTATCATAATTATTAGCCCCCTTAAATTGTATCGATTTTATTATTTACTGAGTGACATACAAAAAAGTTTCAAAAATTTTTTAGACACTACTATAAATACTGAAATCTTATCATTTTTACTCGCATATTATATGGGACAAATTGTATTTTAAGAGCTCAAGTAATTTAACATAAATGGCTTTACATATCCTGTAAGGAGGAGCTTTTAAAAATCGTAAAGATGCTTAAGATAGGGGATACGATAGGTATGACTGGGGTGAGTAAATGCACAAAACAGGACAAGTGATGCGCCAAGCCGTCTACAATATTTATAAGTATCGCTTTGATTATATACAAGTTTTCGTACTGATTAAATTATTTCAGTTTTTATTAATTGTTCCAGTAATAGCTATCGTATTTAAACTAATGTTACGAGTTACTGGTTACACACAAATAACAGAGCAAAATATTCAAAGTTTTGTGGGGCATCCCTTTGTCATCTTGATGATCATTCTTTTTATAATGCTCATTTTGCTATTTATTTATTATGAAATGGGCTTTCTTTTTATAATGGCCTTTCATCAACAAAGAGGTACTCGCTATCGATTTCAACACATATGGCAGCAACTCAATCGTAAGGTGTTTTCCTTTTTTAGTATTCAAGTCATTTTTTTTATTATTTATATTGCACTTTTATTGCCATTAACTTCATTGATACTTCCGCTAACATTCACGCAAGCCTTTTCCTTTCCACATTTTTTGACAGATGAAATCATGAGCAGTCGTTCTGGTCGTTTACTATATGCGGCTATTACAATAGTTTTAATTATAGTAGGGATACGTAGCATTTTGGCAATGCCGATTTTTACAATCCAGCCAAAAATATCTTTACTTCGTTCATTCATACAAAGCTGGCGTTTTTCAAAGCACGGCTTGTTGGGCCTCCTTGGATTAATATTCATGCTTATTATAGTACATTTACTTGTGATGCTTGGCATTACGCTAATAAGTACTTTTCCATTATATTTGTTGGAGCGTTTGATTCCGAGCACCGCACTTGTTACAGCAGCGATTACTCTTTCTTTTTTAGAAATGGTTTTTGGAGTGTTATTTAGCTTACTGCAAGCAATGATTTCACAAGTAATGGTGGCGATTACTTATCATACGCCTATATTAGGTAGATCACGATTTACACCGAAATTTAGAAAAAGAAACTATAAGCCGTTAACTTTCATCATTTTGGTTTTTTTCATCGCATTAAGTGTGATGAATGGTATTTCATTAGAAAAAAGTGTCTATGCACCAGATACAAAAATTATTGCACATCGGGGCTACACGAAGGGGAATGTGGAAAATACAATCAGCGGCCTTGTCAGTGCAGCAAGTTCGGGTGCAGATTTAATCGAAATCGATATTCAACAAACCGTTGATGGACAATTCGTAGTATTTCATGATCAAACATTAAGAAGACTCACAGGTAAAAATGGTGTTATTGCCAATATGACGCTAGGTGAATTAAAGACGTTAACAATTCATGCTAATGGCTTTAACGATAAAATTTCATCATTAGATGATTTTATTGAAATAGCAAAAGCCCTAAATGTTTCCTTATTAATTGAACTAAAAGTACATGGTAAAGAAACGGAAGATGTATTGCCCAAGTTAGTAAAAAAACTAAAAGCTTACAAGGTTCTTGATAAGTATTATGTGCAATCTTCAGATCCACAAATGATGTCACAAATAAAAAAATTGGCACCGAACTTACGGGTTGGAATTGTCTATGCATTAAATATCGGGCCGATGGATGAAACCGTAGATTTTATTTCACTAGAGGAAGCATGGGTAACAGACCAGCTAATCTCAGAGATGAAGCAGCAAAAGATTGATTTGTTCGTATGGACATTGAATAATAATCAGTCATTACATGATTTTATTCGGAAAAATGTCAATGGAGTCATAACCGACCTCCCCGATATGGCTTTGGATATACGAAAGAAGCAAAATGAACGTGAATACTTCTTACAGCGTATACTAAACCTAATACAATTCATGTATTAAATCTGTATGAAACGCTTGTAATACTAGATTAAAAGAAATACCCGCGGAAGGAAGGTGAATACCCGCGGAAGAGGAGTGAATACCCGCGGAAGGAGCAAATACCCGCGGAAGAGGAACAAATACCCGCGGAAGGGAAGCGAATACCCGCGGAAGAAAGGCGAATACCCGCGCGAAGCAAGGGAATATCCGCAAATCAATACAAAAAGTATAAGTAAAAGCCGAGATTCTTCGTTGTAAAAGAATCTCGGCTTTTTTAGCATTCCTCTAAAAAAGTTGGCAATGCTGTAACCTTTTTCTTTTATAATCGACTACTTCTATGAATTCGTGAAATGAAGGAGATGCTTTATTATGAAAATGACGAAAGTCGTACCATTTGCCATGTCAGCATTATTAATCGGGGGCGCTGTAGTAGCTCCAACCGCATCAGCAAACGAAGGAGAAGCAGTTGTGACGAATGCTACTGATAATAAGGAGCAAAATCCAGAAGTTCAACCAACTTTTATTCAAATAACTGGAACAATTGAGAATGTTGAAAAACGTGAGGATGCGACCTATTACACTGTGAAAGAGAACGAAAATATAAATGTTTTTGTCGTGAATGACGAGACACTAGTTTTCGATAATACAGGTAAAGAAGTTAAACTACAAAAGGGTGATCAAGTAACAGCTTACACGTATGCAAATAAGCCAATGCTTATGATCTATCCACCACAATATAACCCAGAAGTAATTATTGTTGAAACAAAAGAAATGGGAATTGTTGAAGTAGACTTTTTCAATAAAGAATTAGTGAATACTGATAATACGTTAAAACTAAATGTTGGCAAAGAAACGGAATTACTTAGCCTATCTGGTAAAAAAGTAAAAGCTAAAGATTTAGCAGAGCAACATTTACTAGTTTTCTACACAATTACAACAATGAGCATTCCAGCACAAACTCCACCTTCAAAAGTTGTCGTTTTAGATACGATTGCACAAGAACAAGGTGAAGTAGATCCGTCTAAAGCTGCTGTACAAGAAATTATAAACAATGATTTTTATGAGGTTGAAGGTACTAAAATGGTACCATTACGTTTAATTGCCGAAGAGTTAGGCTTTAAAGTAGAATCAACAGGAAAAGGCGCTATTATCTCTAAAGGCGCAGTATCTTATACAATTACACGTGGTCAAAAAGAATATGGCTATAATAAAGCACTTCGATATTTTAAAGTAGCACCAGCTTTATTAGAACCATCAAAAACATATGTACCAGTTGAATTTATTGAAGAATTAATGAAATAAAATGTTGTTTTACCCCCTTCATGGCATTGTGCTGCGGAGGGGGTTTTATCTTAACTTAGTATATGCTTTAGAAAGGATGCGGCTCATCTGACGCTCACAAGAAAGAATATAGCCTGAACGGTAATCAACCCCGCGTTATGGTGATGCGCTATTCATTTCTCATAATTCTCTTTAAATGGAAAATAAATTTATGTACAATTAGTTAATTAAAGTCAAATTCTAAAGGAGCACTATATGAAGCAGGCATTAATAATCGTGGATATGCAGGAAGCGTTCTTTTTGGACAGTGAAAACTATTTATTTGATTATGAAAAAGTGTTAGATAATATTAATATGTTAATCACTTGGGCTCGTAATAGTGAAGTTCCTATTATATTCATCCAACATACGGATTTAAATAAGGACGACGATTTTGCGTTTGGTAAGCCAGGGTGGGATTTATATCATGGGCTTCTGCGACAACCTGAGGATAAAGTGATTCAAAAAACTACGTGGGATGCATTCTATCAAACGGAATTAGCGCAATATTTAAGGGACCATCAAATTGAGCAGCTTATTTTTGCGGGTGCTCAGACAGAATTTTGCCTTGATACGACCATTCGAAATGCTTACAGCCATGGGTACCACAACAATATTTTAGTTGAAGGTGCACATACTACCCTACATAGTCACGTACTAACCGCACAGCAAATTATAAAGCACCACGAGTCCGTTTGGCACAATCGATTCGTGAACATTCAGCCATGTACTTTTTTAAATAACTTAGAGGGGTTTCAATAATGCGCATAAACAGCCGAGAATTTAATGTCAATGAACTACAGTATACAATTAGATCCGCCAATATCGAAGATGCCCAAGCATTATCAGATTTAAGGTTACAGCTTGATGGGGAAACCGAAAACTTCGATAGAGAACAAGGGGAAGGCTTTATCGATACGAAAGGTTTTGAAGCGATTATTAAAGAAGACTCAGAAAGTCCAAGAAATTTGTGTTTAGTGGCAGTAGTCGATAATCGCATTGTCGGATTCTCAAGATGTGCGGGATCGCCATTTAAAAGAATTGCTCATAAAGTAGAATTTGGTGTAGGTGTATTGAAGGAATTTTGGCGCTATGGAATAGGCAAAAACTTCCTGAAAGCGTCGATAGAGTGGTCTGACGCAAATGACATTAAAAAAATGGCCTTGCAAGTTGTAGAGACAAATGACAAAGCAATTTTGCTCTATAAAAAGCTTGGCTTTGAAGTAGAAGGCGTCTTAAAAAATGATAAATTCCTTTCAGATGGCAATTATTATAATACGATTGTTATGGGAAGAATTAAGGCATAATTTTAATATAAACTCAGCTAAGCTAAGCAAATAGGTGCTTAGCTGTTTTTTTTTACAACAAAAACAACTTGCTATTGCAAAATGGGAGACGGTCTTTAAATGGTGGTCTTTAGGAGAATTATAAAAGATTTCAATAGCATAAATAATACTTAAAGCAGAAAATATTATATATTTTTAGCTAAAAATGTCTTATCTATAAAAAATGCCGTTATTTACAATAACTTTCACTGAATTTTCTGATTATAATTAAAGGCAACAAATAATAAGGGGTTGATACAATGTCAGTAAAGGTTAATCCAAACGTTGAGCTAAGCCACCCATTATCACCATTATCTGAAGTAGAAATTGAAAAAGCTGTTCAAATAGTCAAGGAACAGCAACAGTTGTCTGAACATGTACGATTTATGTCGGTGATGTTACATGAACCTAAAAAATCAGAAGTACTAAATTACAAACTAGGTAATACTGTAAATCGCCGAGTATTTTTAGTGATTTTAGATGATAAAGAATTGAAAACGTTTGAAGCAATTGTAAATTTAACTTCAGAAATAGTTGATTCCTATGAACATATTCCTGGGGTACAACCAAATGTAGCCTTAGAGGAATTTGAGCAATGTGAAGAATTAGTAAAGAGCCACCCTGATTTTGTAGCAGCTTTACAGAAACGTGGCATTGACAATCCTGATTTAATTATGGTGGATCCTTGGTCAGCAGGGAATTTTGGTGTTCAGGAACATGAAGGTAAACGTTTACTTCGTGCGATTTGCTGGCAAAAAAAATCACTAGAAGATAACGGATATGCTTACCCTTTAACAGGCATTGTAACGTATGTAGACTTAAACAAAATGGAAGTTTACAAAGTAGAAGATCACGGGATACGTCCAATTCCAACAACACCAGGTAATTACCATCCTGAAATGGATGAATCGATTGTCTTTAGAAATGACTTAAAACCATTGGAAATCATTCAACCTGAAGGTCCAAGCTTTACGATTGAAGGTAATTTGATCAAATGGCAAAAGTGGAGTTTCCGCTATGGATTTACACCACGTGAGGGCCTTGTATTATATACAATTAATTACCATGACAAAGGCAAGGATCGTCCAGTTCTTTATCGTGCAGCATTATCAGAAATGGTTGTCCCTTATGGTGAACCAACAGTTTCGCATAATACACAAAATGCCTTTGATGCTGGTGAATATGGAATGGGTCAATTAGCCAATTCATTAGAACTAGGTTGCGACTGCTTAGGCGAAATTCAATACTTTGATGGTGTTGTAGCGGATGTTAAAGGAAATGCGCGTACGATTAAAAATGCGATTTGCTTACACGAAGAAGATTACGGGATTGGTTGGAAACATACAGATTGGCGTACAGGCCATGTAGAAGTACGTCGCTCACGTCGACTAGTAATCTCATTCTTCTGTACAGTTGGAAATTATGATTATGGCTTCTATTGGAGTTTCTACCAAGACGGTACGATTGAAGCTGAGGTCAAGCTAACAGGTATTTTAAGCACTGGTACATGTGAAGATGGCATCCAAACAAAATATGGATCTGAGATTTCTCCAGGATTAAACGCAGCACATCATCAACACTTCTTTAATTTCCGACTTGATACGATGTTAGACGGTGAAAATAACTCAGTCGTTGAAACAGAAACAGTAGCAGAAACATTGGGAGAACACAATCCGAATAGCAATGGTTTCTATCCTGTTTCACGTATCTTTAAAACGGAGAAGGAAGCGTTACGTAATTTAGATTTAAAAACGCAGCGTACTTGGAAAATTATTAATAAAAACTCACTTAACCGAGTGAATCAACCTGTTGGATATAAAATTTTGCCTGGCGAAAATTGCTTCCCATTTGCTCATGAAGAAGCAAGTGTTATGAAACGTGCTGGTTTCCTTAAACACCATTTACACGTTACGCAATTTGCTGAAAATGAAAAATATGCAACAGGTATGTATCCAAATCAACATTCGGGAGGAGATGGACTTCCAAAATACGTTGAGAAAAACCGTTCAATTGATGATGAAGATATCGTCGTTTGGTACACGATGGGCCATCATCATATCCCGCGCCCTGAAGATTGGCCTGTAATGCCAACTGCATACATCAATTTCCAATTGAAACCAGTTGGATTCTTTGATCGAAACCCAGCAATAGACGTTCCTAGACCGGACAAGAAGTGTCACACAACTTCGTCTTGCCATACACAATAAAACTCTTAAAGGGGTGATTATATGCTACCATTCCTAAGCATGTTGGCGATTGTTACTTTTACGGTCATCACTAACCGTTTATTAAAACAGCGTTTTGCTAATCATGGCATGGCCAAGTGCTGTATAATGCTGATTTCTATGACAATGAGTACGGCTGTTGGGATGAATATGGCTACCTGGCTTCCCGATATGGTACTAGGTGCAATAACATCTATTATTATTTCTATTGCATTAGGCTATTTACTGTCAACAGGCTTACCAATGTACCTATTCATGGAAAGTGTAGGATCTAGTTTTATGGGAGCAATGATGGGCGCGATGCTAACATTAATGACCACCCAATATGTAACGGTAAGCATTATCTTTTTTACAATGATGTTTATTGTAAGTGCTATCATTTCTATCGGTGTATGGAATCGTGAAATGTTTCCTATCTTCATAAAAGCTATTCCAAAGCATATATACATTGTAGCTGGTTTAATGATTTGTGTACTAGTAGGAAGTAGTTTTGAGATTCAAAACGAGGTACCTGTAAAAGAAGAACAACAGCATCATAATCATAATTAAAGGGGTCGATCATTATGGTAAAGGTAAATGTTAAACCGAATATTGAAGAATTTGGCATTCAATTCAAAAAGAAATATGACAATTTTATTGGTGGTGAATGGGTAGCACCTGTAAATGGAGAGTATTTCGATAATAGTACGCCTATCACGAAAGAAGTATTTACACGTGTAGCTCGTTCAACAAAAGAAGATGTAGAGCTAGCATTAGATGCCGCCCATGAAGCCCAAAAAACTTGGGGGAGAACACCTATAGCAGAACGGGCGCGTATTTTACTAGCCATTGCTGATCGTATGGAAGAAAACCTTGAAAAAATTGCTAGGGTAGAAACTTGGGATAATGGGAAAGCGATTCGTGAAACGATGTATGCTGATATTCCATTGGCAATTGATCATTTCCGCTATTTTGCAAGTGCCATTCGCGCACAACAAGGGCAAATGACACCTTTTGATGAAGATACAGTAGCTTATCATTACCAAGAACCTATTGGTGTAGTTGGCCAAATCATTGCATGGAACTTTCCTATTTTATTGGCAGCTTGGAAATTGGCGCCAGCACTTGCTGCAGGAAATAGTGTTGTTTTAAAATTAGCAGAACAAACGCCGGTATCATTCTTATATGTAGTTGAACTTATTCAAGACCTAATACCAAAGGGTGTATTAAACGTCATTAATGGTTTTGGTGCAGAAGCAGGGAAAGAGTTAGCTTCAAGCCCACGTATTGCCAAAGTAGCCTTTACAGGTTCTACAGATGTCGGCAAACTAATTATGAAATATGCATCTGAGAACCTTATTCCTGTTACACTAGAATTAGGTGGCAAATCCCCTAATATTTTCTTTGAAGATGTTATGGATGCTGATGACGGATATCTAGATAAAGCGATTGAAGGGTTAGTTATGTTTGCTTTAAATCAAGGTGAAGTTTGCACTTGTCCATCTAGAGCCTTGATCCATGAGTCTATTTATGATCGTTTCATGGAAAAAGCCATTGAACGAGTAAAGCAAATTAAAGTTGGTGATCCATTCGAACTTGAAACAATGATGGGTGCACAGGCTTCAGAAGAACAACATAAAAAAATTCTATCTTATTTTGAAATTGCGAAACAAGATGGCGCAGAATGTTTAATCGGTGGCGCCGAAAATCACCTTGATAATTTAGATGGTTATTTTATTAAACCTACTATTTTTAAAGGCCATAACAAAATGCGTATTTTCCAAGAAGAAATTTTCGGTCCTGTATTGGCAGTGACTACGTTTAAAACGTTTGAGGAAGCGATTGAAATTGCAAATGATACGATGTATGGCCTAGGGGCAGCTGTATGGTCACGTAATACAAACGTTACCTATAAAGCAAGTCGAGAGATCCAAGCAGGACGTGTTTGGATAAATACGTATCACCAATACCCTGCTGGTGCAGCATTTGGCGGCTACAAAAAATCAGGAGTTGGTCGAGAAAATCATGTAAAAGCTTTAGAATCGTATCAATCAACTAAATGTGTTTTAGCTAGTTACAATGAACAGGCGCAAGGATTCTTTTAATTTTACCTAAGTGTGAAGTGAGGGGGCGGCTTATTGAGTAGCTATTATCCAATCCAACCTGAATTGGTCCAAAAAACGTATTCTTATAGAGAACTGACTCCAAACAGTGAGTTAAACCAGGATATACTATTTTATTATGAGTTTGAGCCAATAGACAGTAATAGTGATATTCATGTCATTCCTGATGCTTGCCAAGATTTAATGTTTTACATGGGCAAAGATCAAAAGGTTGTCTTAGGGAATACTCCGACTACACGTGAAATTTATTCATTTACCCCAAAAGGTAAATATTTTGGTGTTCGTCTAAATCCAAAACAAACAGTTATTCAATACAATTGCGCATTAAAACAAATTATTCAACAACCATTTGTTAATGTTGAATTAGGCTGCACACTAGACTCGAAATTTATAAAAGCTGTTTTTGAAGCAGGAGATTTCGAGCAAAGAGTGCAGATATGTAATGAGTATTTTGGCTCTCGAAAAAAGGAAAAAAGCTTAGGCGATGAAATATTTGCTACTTGTTTTGATTCTATTATTGCAAATTATGGACTGTTCTTACCAGATGTAATTCAGCATAAAACTGGTTATTCTGAGCGATATATCCGAGACCTTTTCTACAAAAAAACAGGTTTTGGACCAAAAAAATTAAGCAAATTTATACGTATTCAACTCTTACTTCAGCATTTTTCTTTTGAAGAGACACCTGTAAACATTGACCAATATGGTTACTATGATCCTTCACATTATTACAAAGATTTTAAAAGCTTACTTGTCATAACACCTGCTGAATATATAAAAGAATTTTTAGGTTGGAAAAATATAAAACGAAAGTTTCTGTCTTATTAGCTCCCAAAGCTTTCACTCTTTCTTATAAAAAACAACTTTGTGATTTGACCCAAAACATATTTAGTTAAGTAACTTCTAAGACCTGAGTTCGGTATTCCACTGGGCGTAGGTCTTTTTTTAGTTTTTGTTTGTGAATGTAATAGTGAATATACAACCTCATATTCGGAGATGAACAAAACAAATGACCTTACATAATATAAAAATAAGAACTATTTATCTTCATTCAGTTAAACACCTACTGAATAGAGGAACTAAGTCTAAGAACGCCACGTCCTGTGGTAACGACTGAATGACCAACATCTTGATGGCCCAAAGCCACCGGCGGATGTAATGGATTTTGAAAGGAATGAATTGTGCTGGAACAATTCAAAATCCGGACGCAATGTTTATCTGTGCGAAAACGGAGCGACAGCAACAAATGTTTTCTGTGCGAAAAGCGAAGCGACAGCAACAATTACGCCAAGGCGAAATTAATAAAAAAAGGAGGATGTATTATTTCTATAGTAATAGTAAAAAACGGTACCCTTCATAGCGGAGGAATACAAGACGGCTTGGAAGATGTTGTTTGGGACATTGATCGTTGGGAAAATGACGGCGGTAGAAGTATTGGCACGAGGCGGGGGTTTTGATAAGTGCACTATATTAAATGTCGATGAAGTGGGAGGCAAGCTTGTCTCCCATTAAATATTTAGAAGGACAAGTTTCTAAAAATATTTCTATTGCCTGCCACAATCTTATGTGTGGGGTTTTTTTCAGCGTGATTAAGCCTAATCCATTTCTCTGCTTTTTCATTTGGTTTACCTTCAGTTTTACAAAATTAATAAACTTGTAAGGATTGAGTAAGAAAAAAGAGACAAACGATTTGTACAATTAAAGTACGAACTGAAAGGGACTGATCTGAATGATAAAAAATAGAGGAAATGATCTTGTGGCTAAAAATTTTACTGAAGAAGATATTCCATTACTTAAACAAAAGTTACGTGAAAACTGTGCACAGAGTTGGAAAGCGAAAGGGTACAAATTAACTAGCGTTGCTACTCTTACTAAAGAAGTTGGCATATCAACAGAAACTTTTTTTAGGCTATATAAATCAAAAGAAGAGCTATTCCTAGAGGTGCTATCAATGATTCAAAATCAATTGAAAAAACAATGGTACTCTATGGTACAAAGTAACTCAGGTATTGAAGGGTTTAAAAAAGCTATGAACTGGCTTTTTGAAGAGTATGCAAAGCATCCTACATTATATAATTTCAATAATCAAGATTTTCATTTGTTTATTAAAGGGCTATCTAAAGAGAAAATTGAAAATTTAATAGAAAATGATAAGCATTTTTTTGATGAAGTTTTAGAGCATTTAAATTTAAAAATGAGAATCCCAAAAGAAAAAGCATACGGAATTTTAAGTACATTATTATATACTGCAGCGATGAAAAAAGATTCAATTTATAACAAGTGCGAAATATTCAACTTTCTACTTGAGAACTCTCTATATCAAATTTTTGCAAGTTCATCTTCTTTAACAAACAAAAATGCAATGAAAAATAATGTTATCAATTAGCAAAAACAAAGATTAAGATTGGGGGAGATACTATGGAAAATTTAATATTCAGCTACATATCAATTGGACTTTCACTTGTTGTGTTTATCATTGGGTGGTATTATATTTTAAAAAAGAAAAAATATGGGATATATGTATTGACTTCTAGCTTTTTGCTATTAGTTAATCCAGCTATTAATAGTTTATTAAAATAAATTTAACGGAGGTAAATTAAAATGATTAAACAATTAGATGCTGCTTTGAATAAGGTGAATAAGATGGTTGGGGTAAATGTGAAAACGCCAAAAGTAACAAAATCTAGACTGAAATATAGTAGGTATTTAACAACGGTTATTGGAGTAGGAGGATTAACATTGGGGATTATGAGTTCTTCGAAGTCGTTATTAGTTCTAGGAACAATAGGTATTTTAAGTGCTATTGCAACAACTATTGAAATTAGAAAAATTTAGAATGCTGAACTCCGCCAGATCAATTGGAATAATAAACATGAATGAAGCGGCTTGAGACCTGAATTCTATAGGACTCAGGTCGTTTACTCGTTTCTGGTAGCGATAGTGGTTAGAGGAATGGATATAGTCATTAATCGCATAAAATGGCTTCTTGGCCTTTGTTTGTAAAGGGATTTCAATTTGAACAAAAAATTGAAACTTTTTTCCTTTTTTTTCGTATTAATTAAGAGAAATAGTAGGAGGTGAAATTTTGGAAGAAAAAGTTCAGGGAAAACAAAAGAATGAGCTAGTCGAATGGATAAAGGCGATTGTATTCGCTTTATTGGTGGCGTTTGCCATCAAACTGTTTTTATTTACGCCAGTAGCCGTAATAGGTCCTTCTATGATGCCAACACTGGAAGACAAAGACCGTGTTATTGTTAACAGAATCGGTCCGAAATTTAAGTCGATTGATCGATTTGACATTGTTGTTGTTGAAAATGTTCTTCTTAACAAAAATAAAGAAGAAAATATTATTAAACGTATCATTGGTCTACCAGGAGATAAAATCGAGTATAAAGATGATCAATTATACATAAACGGAGAGAAGTTCAGTGAACCTTATTTAGACCAATTCAAGAAGGAATTAAAAGATACTGGATCACTTACTTATGATTTTACGCTAGACCAACTCTTAGGTGAAACTACGGTGCCAGAAGGACATTATTTTGTATTAGGTGATAATCGTCGTATAAGTATTGATAGTAGAAGTCCTGAGGTAGGTTTCATCCCTAAAGAAAAAATAATGGGTACAACAAGTATCATCTGTTGGCCGATCAAGCATATTGACTTAAATTTTAACTGATGTTTCGAAAGCTTATAATAAACATGACCACTCCACAATGAGTGGTTTTTTTGTTGCCATTTGTTCAATCAACAACAGTGGAAAACAGACAATCAAAAGGGAATCATTTTAGTGATGAATAATATAATTAACCTAGTTTATATTAAATGACGTAAGGTCAGTTTCAAATTTTATCCAACAGGATGTTTAAATTACTTGAAAGTGACCTTGCGTTATCTTTTATACTTTTAGTAGAGCTTTTACTTTAAACTAACTTAAAAGGAGAATCCTGTTATGTAGAAAGAAGATATTATTATTTATGCTTGCGTTATTATTGGAGCAGGAGTCGGTTTATTAATTGATAATGCTTTTCCGGGGGTATTAATTGGCTTAGGAATTGGTTACGTATTAAAAACCATGTTTTTTAATCATACAAATGAATAAGAAAGTAGGGGTATTAACTTGTTTCATATTAACGAATTTAAAAAACTGAGTGGTGTATCTGTTAGAACCTTTAGATATTATGACAAAATTGGACTTCTGAAACCTGTATCAAAAACTGAAGGAGGTCATCGATTATACTCATACACTGAGTTAAAGAAACTTCAGCAAATACAATTCTTAAAAACAATAGGATTTCAATTAAGTGAGATCAAACTGATGTTAGAGTCCGAAGAATGGGATTGGTCGAATAGTCTAATGAAACAGCTATCTTATGTTATTAGTGAACAGGACCGTCTTTCAAAGATAGAAATTAGTTTAAGGGAACTAATAAACGGTATAGCGATCGATGGGGAAGAATTTAGGATTAAAAAAATTATGGATTTATATAATAATCAGAATTCTAAAGAAGTATTAAAAAATAACCGTGATACATTAAATTTTAAAAATACGGAAGCGCTAGAAAAAATTCCGAAAATGGGTAGTAGCGATCCAGATTCTTTAGAGTGGATTGCTTTAGTAGGGCAATTAAAAAAACATATGCACCTTGGTTATAGTAATACACGAATACAAAATATTATTAAGAGAATGGATGTAAAAAAAGATGAAGACTTTAATGACGAAGATGCTTTTTTAGATAAGCTTTGGGACATTAGAATGTCACCTGTGGAATCCGAAAAATATAATTTATACCCGATGGATCAGGAAGTCCTTAACTTTATGGAAAAGGCTTATATACATTATCTCGGACATAAATCATAGCTTTTGAAATGTGGAGGGGAAAGATGGGAACGGATATATTAATTTATTTGGGTGGTTTAGCTCTTTTAGATACATTAAGCCCTACTATTATTGGTGTTACTTTATTTCTCGTTTTAACAGACAATAGAAATTTAACATCAAGATTATTAGCATATCTTTTTACAGTTGGGCTACTCTATTTTTCATTAGGTATCATCATGATGTTAGGCTTAAATTTTATTATAGAAGCATTTTCTAACATTTTTCAAAATAAACTAATTAGCTGGTTCATCTTTATAGTAGGGGTTGTATTATTTACTGCTAGCTTTTTTATCCCTGCTAATAAAAAAAGTAATATTCCAAAGCCTAAAACACAAAGTATATTCTCCATTATTATTATTGGTATTACGACTTTTATCATTGAGGCGGGAATGGCTTTACCGTATTTTGCTGCTATTGGCTTATTAACGACAACGGATATGCGTTTTTATCAGTGGCTTCCAATACTAGCAGCATACAATATTATAATGGTTCTACCAGCTCTGCTACTATTTTTAGGATATAAATTGTTTGGAAAGTGGATAAATCCAACCTTAGTAAATCTTCGAAATAAAATATCTAGTGGTTCAAGTTCTGCTTTATCCTGGATGATGTGTATAGTTGGGGTAATATTAATATTTTACACTATAGATTATCTATAATGAATGAAACGGGTTCTAACACCGTTCATCACTTTGTTGTACTTATAATGGTATGGAGGTTTTCGTCATGAGCCATAAATGGTTAGAATGGGCAAAGAAGATCCAATCAATTTCCCAAGTAGGATTAACTTTTTCAAAAGATGTTTACGATATTGAACGTTATGAACAATTAAGAAATTTAAGTGCCGAGATTATGAGAGAATACACCGGGATAGAAATGAAAAAAATTAAGGATTTATTTACGAATGAAACGGGTTATCAAACACCAAAAATAGATGTTCGAGGTGTAGTTTTTCAGAACAATAAAATACTAATGGTCAGAGAAAAAATTGATGATAAATGGTCTTTGCCAGGTGGTTTCTGTGATATAGGTTTGTCGCCTAGCGAAAACATTGTCAAAGAAATTAAAGAAGAAGCGGGTTACGATGTAGTTCCTACGAAACTGCTTGCTTTATTGGATATGAATAAGCACCCGCATCCACCTCAAGCCTATCATTATTATAAATTATTTGTTCAATGTGAGATTACTGGCGGGCAAGCAAGAAATGGTTTGGAAACAAAAGGAGTAAAATTTTATCATGAAGATCGTTTACCGAAGCTTTCTTTAGGGAGAAATACAGATACACAAATTAAAATGCTTTTTGAATTTTTAAGGGACCCTTCTAAAGATACACTGTTTGATTAATAGTGATAAGTTAATGGAAGCGTTGAATTTACCATGATAAACAATCGGCAATCTTTCTATATAATGTTAAAAGTCCAATTTCTTAATGATAATGTATAAGAAATTGGACTTTTAAGTTTATAAAAATTTAATCATTTAACCCTTTACCTTCAAGAATGTGCTGTGTGTATTTTTCAATTCTTGATACTCTAGTTTTGGATTGTTTAGGCTGAGAAAAATGTAAAATATATGCTCTTTGTCGGCCGGGCGTTAATCCTTCAAAAGCCTTTTTCAAGGCAGGTAATTCATTAAATTTATTGTCAAGTTCTTCGGGGATGATGTATTCCTGATGCTCTTTCATCGGCACTTCTAAACCTGCTTTTTCAACTTCAATCGCTTGATGAATATAATCTTTTATGATGGTTTCCATTCCAACTATTTCTTGAGCGCTAGTGAAACGAATTTGGCGTGCGGCCTGTACATTTTCCGTTTGTTGAATTAAAATCCCATGGGAATCCTTTAACAAGGCACCTTTATGAAACAGAAGCGCACAATAATCTTTAAATCCATGGATTAATACGACATTTTTGTTCTCAAGCGTGTAACAAGGATGCATCCATTTAAATTCTTCGGTCAGCTCACAGTCAAGAACGATATTTCTCAACACCGAATATTCTTCCTGCCACTTTTTAGCTTTATTTAAAAATTCATCAACCTTCGGATTCATTTTGTCATTTGTCATTAAGGAACACCCCTCAACTATTAGTAATTAATTGTTTTAATCGATTTATCATAAAACAATATTTAGTGTCATGTCTAGCTAAAAATAGGGAGCTACTATCGAGAAGATTAAATAAAGCCTAAATAACAGATTAAAGTATTTTAAACAATGATGAACTACATTATAATTGAAAATTGACTAAATGGTCACGGTCAATATGAGCGTGGCTTTTTCTTATGCATTTGTAAATAAAGAAATGGATTATGTATTTTATTTTTCTTTCATCAAGTGACAAACACTTTAAAGTATAGTCACTAGTAATCGGAATTTTATTCAAAAAGGAGATGAATTGTTAGAGAACTGTATTGGTAGGGGCATATAGTAAAGCTGTAGGGCGCCCCCTTAATCATCATCTGTAAGCGCATGGTGAGCACTTTATACCTTTCTATAGCTGGAAAGAAGATAGAGATAGCCTTCTGCAATCAATAAATAAATAAGTAAATAGAAGTGTTTATAATATTATATTTTAGTTAGAATGTATTCTATAATAATTTTTAATATGGTAAATTTGGTGTATACATATATTTTTGTATATAAGGAGAGGTATGAAATGTTACATAAGAAATCTAACAATAATTTAATGGTTAAAGCGCTAGCTACAAGCGTTATGGCGGCTGCAGTGGTTATTCCTGTAGCTACTGAAAATGTACAAGCTGCACCAGTAATAAAAACTACATTTAAAGATGTAACTAAATCACATTGGGCTTATGAGTCCATTAAACAGGTCGCTGAAAAAGGGCTAGTAACAGGATATGAAGATGGTACATACAAACCGTCAGCACAAGTAACACGTGCAGAGTTTGCTACGTTTTTATCAAGAGTGTTTGACAGCAGTGAGCGAACAACTGCAAGTTTTAATGATGTTCCAGGTACACATTGGGCTAATGATGCGATCCAAGAGGGATTAGCATTAGGGTTTATGAAAGTTGAGGATTTCGCTAACAACAAATTTGAGCCAAACAAACCAATGACGCGTGGCGAAATGTCTCGTTGGCTTGCGAACTGTTTAGCACATGAGAACGCTGATTATGACAAAGCAATTGAAGAAATGGCGAATTCAACTCTTACTTTAATTCCGATTCCTGAATTTTATAAGGGTGGGGTAAACAAAAAAGATTTACCTTATATCGGGGTAGCACTAGGTACTGGATTACTTTCAGGTTATGAGGACTTCACGTTTAAACCAAATGGCAATACAACTCGTGCCGAGGTGGCAACAATCCTTATCCGCTTTATGGAGGCAATGAAGAAGGCGCCATCTGATTTCATAGGGTTACAGGAACTTCGTGAGGTTGCAAATACAGGAACAAATATTTTAACACTCACAAATTATGAAAAAGCGCGATTTAATGACGATAATAGTTTTTGGTACAGCTTTACGGAAAAAGCTGCAAAAGAAAAAAATATGAGATTAGAAGAATATGTTAAATCCGTCTTTGGAGAGGCATATAAGCTGCCTGTTGCGGGAGAAGCAGTAGGTGGTTTCGAGGATGTGTTAGGGAAACCGTATACTTTAGGTAACAAACGTGCTATTAACACGATAGAACGTGCCATTTTCGTGGACACAAGAGGTTCGCAAGCAAAAGGTATATACAAGGATATGTTTTTTTATACGAATCCAAAACCGAACTTAGATGGTGAAATATTAAATAGAAATTTATATCATATATATTACGAATACACAACAACACCAAGTCAAAATACAACTTTACAAAGTATGGTGAACGGTTCAATTAGAGGGCAAGTGGGGGATCAAATTGTTAATTTAGTAAAAGCGGAACAATTTGGTATCATGACACCTCCAACGAAATATGAATCGTACTACAGGGAAGTGGAAAAGGGCGTATTCAAAAAAATAACAAACGATTTCTTCACAAAAGGGAAGACTGTCCGCTATTGGGCTGTACAAATTGCTGGAAGTCAACGAATTGATGATCCATCATCATTTTACGATAAAATAACAGGAACGACTGATGATGGTAGTCGATACTCTTATGAAATTTTAAAATAATAAGTAAATTCAAACACTTTCAGCTGCTCGATCAGCCGAAAGTGTTTTTTCTTATGCGAAAAAAGTGTTTGTAGGGGATAAAAGACCTCAAATTTGAACAAAAGGGTGAATTGACCCTTTGCCTCAACTCGAGATAAACAATTACTGATAGGGATTTCCATATCAATTTTATGAGTGCAAATTTGGATTTACCAAAGAGACCGCCGAAAATGTTTTTTGGGGGTAGGCAAAATAAAAAGGACTGGGGTATTATTCCCAATCCTACTTACACATTCCTACATGATTACTAAAGCTTTATTAATTATCCCCACAAAGCCCTATACAACAATCGGCTAAGTACATAATGGAACGTATTATCTAAAAACGTTGATATATCAATGTTTTGAAGGTGCTATGTGATTAACTTGCATAACCGTCACTTTACATTCGGATAAATCATTGTTGCAGGGTCCACATATTCATCGAACTGTTCGTCCGTTAGTAACCCTGATGCAATTGCTGCTTCTTTTAATGTTGTGCCTTCTTTATGAGCTTTCTTCGCGATTTTAGCCGCATTTTCATAGCCGATATAAGGGTTTAAGGCAGTTACCAGCATTAATGAGTTTTGTAAGTTATGGTCAAGGACTTCTTTATTTGGCTCAATTCCAACAGCGCAATGATCATTAAATGATTTCATTGTGTCTGCTAGTAGGCGAGTCGATTGTAAGAAGTTATAAATAATTACTGGCTTGAAGACATTCAGCTCGAAATTACCTTGGGAAGCGGCAAAAGCAATTGTTGCATCATTGCCAACGACTTGTGTAACAACCATCGTCATCGCTTCACTTTGTGTTGGGTTTACTTTACCAGGCATAATGGAAGAGCCCGGCTCGTTTTCTGGAATCGTTATTTCACCGATACCTGAACGTGGACCACTTGCTAACCAGCGAACATCATTGGCAATTTTCATCAAGTCAGCTGCAAGAGCCTTTAATGCGCCATGTGCGACAACGGCTTCATCATGACTTGTTAGTGCATGGAATTTGTTTGCGGCTGAAGTAAAATGTTTGTCAGTAATATCACTAATTTCCGCTGCTACACGCTCACCAAATTCAGGATGTGCGTTAATACCAGTACCAACTGCTGTTCCACCAATCGCTAGTTCCTTCATATATTCAATATTTTGGATGATCATATGCTCAGATTTAGCAAGCATTGCTGCCCAGCCACTAATTTCTTGACCTAAAGTAAGCGGTGTTGCGTCTTGTAAATGAGTACGACCAATTTTAATAATGTCTTTGAATTTCTCTGCTTTGTCATCCAGTGTTGCTTTTAGTAAACGTAGACGAGGTAGTAAATAATCTTCTACCTTTAGCACTGCTGCAATATGCAAAGCTGTTGGGAAAGTATCGTTTGAGCTTTGAGATTTGTTGACATCATCATTAGGATGAATACGATCAGCTTCACCAGCATTTTGTAAAATTTGGTTTGCTCGGTGCGCAATTACTTCGTTGACGTTCATATTGGACTGAGTACCACTACCAGTCTGCCAAACTACAAGAGGGAATTGATCGTCCCATTGACCATTTAAAATTTCATCAGCTGCTTGCACAATCGCATTTGCTTTAATATCTGAAAGTTTACCTAGTTTATTATTGGCGATCGCAGCACTTTTCTTTAAAATGGCCATTGCTTGAACTAACTCAATTGGCATTTTTTCTGTACCGATTTGGAAATTTTCTTTACTGCGCTGCGTTTGAGCACCCCAAATTTTATCTGCAGGTACTTTAATTTCACCCATAGTGTCTTTTTCAATACGATAATCCATGTAAAACAACTCCTTTATTTATGTAAATCTATCCATTAATAATCATTAATTATGCATTGGCATAATTGTTTCCGATTCGGCTTTGTGCTTGCACAAAAGAGTTAAAAAACGGATATTCTTAGTCTGATGTAAGAATATCCGTTTGATACATGCTTATTTCAAAAAAATAGGGGGGATTCTGAATTAAGCATGTCGGAGAAAAGAAATAATCTACCGATAATGATAATCGTTATCAATTAAAAAGTCAAATAGTTAGTTTTGAAATAATTATACTCATTGAGAACAATTTGCAATGGAAGTTTTGTAGAGTTCGATTCCTGCTTTTAAAAAGTTAAAACGCTACCATGAAACGATAGCGTCAGCACAATAAAGGGAAGAGCTATCTCTTTTTCTTCCCAATTTCTTTTAATGGTTGTTTTTTAGCTACTTTTTCAAAAATGATACTTACATGATAGTTGTGGTCGTCTATTTGAGTAATCTGAACAATTTTTGCTTTTCGTCCTTTAATTTTTATATTCTCTTCGACAGTAGGTAAATTTACGAGAAGTTGACTTAAAACGGACGTTTTGTTTTCATAAAAATGAGTTGCAAACATATTTTTTCTCCTTATAACTTTTTTTATTAAACCTAGAAAAAAGCTTAGTTTCTTACCTTCCAGTACTGTTCGTTATTGTAAAGGGGAAGGTTTTACTCAATGTATGAAAAGAACCGATCATCTAGAACATTTGTTATACGGTGGCGGAGCCTATTTTGGAAGCATTTTAGCGCTTGATGATAATATGAAAATCGATGATTATGTATCGAAAATAAATTAACAATGATTGGAAGTAGTAATGGGTGTAGTTTGTTAGAGAGATGATGGCTGGTGGAAATCATCGCAAACCATTTATGAACTCATCCAGGAGTTTTTATGCTGAAGGAAGTAAGCATAAACGGCTGCTACCGTTATAGTAAAGTGAGCTTTTTAGCTAATCAGAATGCTACCGCGGATAACTTCGTCTCTATGTTTTTTTGAGACGAGGTTTTTTCTTTTGGGAAATGCTTCGGTAAAATTGGCTTTTTGAAAGCCCAACTACATCGACAAAACATTAAAACATAAAGATGAGTGTCGAAAAAAGGGGGACATTGGGATGGGAATAACAAAAAAACAAGCAACGACAGTGGGGTTAATGGCACTTGTTTTTTCAGCGCTTCTAACATCGATGAGTCAGGTTTTCTATGCGAAGCAGGTGCAGGAATTACCGACATTTTTATTTCTGGTATTAGTTTTTTCATGACAGCTATTTATTTCTCTTTCTTTGCCCGAAACAGAAACAAGCTAATCGGTGGAAGGGAAATATAAATAATGTAGTGAAGTTGAATATCGCATTCGTATTAGCCTTTATAGGGTTTTATTTTTGCTTTTCCTTCTTTCAGCGGTTGTTTACCCGCTGAAAGAAGGAAAGCCTCCGGCGGATGTCACAGATTCGGAAAGGAGTTCTTTGTGCAAGCACAAAGCCGATTCCGGACGCAATTATGCCGAGGCATAATTGATAATATGTAGAGTCAGCGATTGAAAGTGCACTCGAGATGGGTATTGGGCCACTTTTTGTCTTAGTATTAGCCGTTTTCGCTAAGGAATCAATTCCGAAAGCGCAATGGGTAATTTCCACTGGGACATTGATCGCTTGTATTATATTAATAGTAGCAGTTGTTAGTGGAAAATCAGCTGTTCAAATGAACATAACATGGCCAGTGATTTTAGCATTAATTGCAAGTGTTGGCTGTGGGGTTGGAGCTGTCCTATGTAGGATGTAATCGAAGAGATTAAGTGAGGCTAGTTGGACGACTTCAATGATTTTAGCTAATCGTTATTATGGCATAATTTTATTATCTTTTTTCGCGACTTTCGACATATTTTTTGAATATTTCTCGGGAAATATTTCATGGATAATTGCAGTAATAGCAGTAGGTGTCATGCTTCCAATGTATTTTTTACAGATAGGTATTCAGTATTGTTCGGCATTGATCGTAATGATGAGTTTATGCTTTGTTCCGATATTCACATTTTTCTTTCAGCTGTTTGATGCAAGGCTAAAGTGTTCGCCCGTTTCCCTTATAAGAATAAGCCTTTTGTTTATCTTCATTCAGTAGGAGTCACTCACCTCTGAAGGTGATCAGATGAATGCCGATGTGGTTCCTTTTCAATATGTATCTCAACTCATACTGGATGAAGATAAAGCCTCCGGACGCAATTACGCCAAGGCGAAATTGATTTTAGGGGTGTGTAGCTTGTATATAGAGAAAAGGGCGGTTTCAGAGTAGGATAAGCGCGGTATAATAGTAGTAAGGGAGGAAACATAATGTATTTAAAATCATGTAAGGTTTTACAGGGTGATATTAAAGATAAAGACCAGTATCCCTTTAATATACCAAGTTTGCAGGATTTACAAGAGCTAGAGTTTCCTACGAATGTGACCTTCTTTGTTGGGGAAAATGGTTCTGGGAAATCAACACTGCTGGAGGCAATTGCGGATCGCTGTGATTTTAATACAGCGGGTGGTGGTCGTCAAAATTTATATGAAGTACATAAGGCGGAGTCTTCACTAGGGGAATATATCCGTTTGTCATGGATGCCGAAAGTGACGAATGGTTTTTTCCTACGATCGGAAACATTTTATCAATTTGCAAGTCATATTGATTTGTTAGAAGATCCAAGGAAATATACCGCTTTTGGTGGTAAGTCTTTACATCATCAATCACATGGTGAGTCTTTTTTATCGCTATTTATGCATCGCTTTAAGGGGAAAGCTATTTATTTATTGGATGAGCCTGAAGCGGCATTGTCACCGACTAGGCAGCTTAGTCTCCTTAAAATTATGAAGGATTTGGAGCATGAGGCCCAATTTATTATCGCCACTCATTCACCTATTTTGCTTGGCTATCCAAATGCGACAATCTATAGTTTTGATAATGGGGACATTGAGTGTATTCGCTATGAGGATACCATTCATTACATTATCACGAAGCGCTTTTTAAATGCACCGGAATCCATTTTTTCAGAGTTATTTGATGAGGAGAGAGAATCATGAATCAACGTAAAGGCTTAGTCATGCGAGAAATTCGATTAGATGAAATGGGACAGTCAATCGATTTGCTTAATTATGTTTTTCAAATGTCCATGTCCATTCATAAGGATCGTCGCTTTGTAAATGCCAAAAGTAAGCAATTTAATGAGGGGCATGCCATTGGTTGGTTCGATGGTTCGCATCTTGTATCTCAAATTTTGAGCTTACCTTTCGAGGTAAATGTTCATGGTAGGATCTATGAAATGGGCGGCATTACTGCGGTCGGAACGTACCCGGAATATTCTGGGCATGGTTTGATGGAGAGCCTTATTATTGAGAGCCTGGAGCGGATGCGCAATGAAGGACAAAGTATATCCTATTTATTTCCATATTCGATCCCGTATTACCGGAAAAAGGGCTGGGAAATTATGAGTGATATTGTGGAATTTCAGATTAAGGATACGCAGCTTCCTCACCATAAAGGCTTAAACGGTAAAATTCGCCGTGTCGATCCGAAGCATGAAGATGTTGTGAACATTTATGCACGTTATGCCAAGAAGACACACGGTGTCATGGTACGTAATAGCATTGCTTGGAATGAAAAGTTTCAAGAAGACTTCTGGGAAGAAAAATTTATTGATAGTGATGTGAACCTCCAGGCAGCCGTATATTATGATGAGGGTGATCTGCCACAAGGTTATATGTTTTACCGTATTATGGAGGAAAATTACTACATCGATGAGATTGTCTATTTACAGGAAGAGGCGCGTAAAGGCTTATGGAATTTTGTCTCCGCACATAGCTCGATGATTTATAATGTCTATGGTAAAACAACTGGCAATGAAGCAGTTGCCTTTTTACTAGAAGATAGTGAAATTATTCAAAAAGTGTCCCCTTATTTTATGGCACGAATTGTCGATGTAAAAGAATTTCTTTTACGCTATCCATTCACGGGAAATGATTTTCAGCTTCGACTCGCTGTAACTGATCGCATTGTGGCTTGGAATAATGGCACATTTGTCATCACAAAGCAAGATGGACAAGTCACGGTCGAAATGGTGAGTGAGACACTGTCTGAAAATGCTGTTCAGCTAACGGTCCAAACTCTTGCCACGATGTTACTAGGCTATAAACGACCGAGCTATTTAGAAAAAATTGAGCGTTTACAGGGCAATGCCATTGAAATTGCATTACTAGAGACAGTACTACCAATTGGCATTCCAACGTTTATTGATTATTTTTAAAAAATATATGGGAATTTGTGCAGAGACAGCCTGTGCAGATTCCTTTTTTATGGGTTCAATGGAAAAGTGATCGGGTTAGCGAAAGAACTGATCAGGTTCAATGGAAAAGTGATCGGGTCAGGGAAAGAACTGATCAGGTTCAATGGAAAAGTGATCGGATTAGCGAAAGAACTGATCGGGTTCAATGGAAAAGTGATCAGGTCGACGAAAGAACTGATCGGGTTCAATGGAAAAGTGATCAGGTTAGCGAAAGAACTGATCGGGTTCAATGGAAAAGTGATCAGGTAAGCGAAAGAACTGATCGGGTTCAATGGAAAAGTGATCGGATTAGCGAAAGAACTGATCAGGTCCAATGGAAAAGACATGGGGACAGCGAAAAAACTGCTCTGGAGAACTTTATTACCTTATTAAGAAACATCTAATTCGCTTACATCGTTTCATAATTAAACAGATTGGGGGATACCGATGAACGAATCCGAGAAGATGCAACGCAAGAAAGTATACAAACAAACTCTTCTAGTGCTACTTATTTGGATTTTGATTTTTGCTAGTATTATAGGGTACGGTATTTATTGGTTATTTTTCGATTGGTCTAGATTTAAACAAGATTTGATTGCTGAATCTACATCGCCACAAGGAACTTATACAGTGAAAGCTTATGTTTCAGATGCGGGTGCGACGACTTCTTATGCGGTATTGGGAGAATTGATTTTCAATCATGAAAAAAGAAAGTCTAAAAAAATATATTGGCAATATCGAAAAAATGAAGCATTCATTAAATGGAGCGACGATGATACGGTCAGTATTAACGGAGTGACATTGAATGTGCCAGATGAAACATATGATTACCGAGAAAATGAGTAGCCATAACCATTGCAGATATGGCTTTTTATTTTGTAATCCAAGCTTTTTTTAGTAGTTGCACACCGAGGATAAGTTCTTCCGTTTTTAACTTACTAAAGCCTAATTGAATAATTGGCGCTGAACTTGTCTGTTGGAGAAAATAGGGGCTCGTAGGGTAGACCTTTACTCCGTATTGTTGAGCGTTTTGAATGAGCTGTTCTTCTGAAAATTGGGTATGCACCTTGACCAATATATAAAGTCCAGATTGCTCTCCAAGAATCGTAATTTTTTCTCCAAATAGTTTGTTAAGTTCCTCTACAAGTGTATTTATTTTATGTTTATAGGTGATACGCATTCTTTTAATATGTCGTGTCCATTCACCTTGTTCCATAAATTTCGCCATTGTTAATTGATGTAAGGACGAGGCGTTATGTTCAAAATGAGCAAATCGTTTTTTATATGGCTGAACAAGTGCTTTTGGTAACACCATATAACTTAAACGAATCGCTGGTAAAAATGATTTTGAAAATGTCCCCATGTAAATAACACGTGACTTGTCGATGGAGGCGAGAGCAGGAAACGGCTGTTGCGTATAACGAAATTCACCATCATTATCATCTTCAAGTATATATCCATCGACGTTTTTGGCCCACTGAATTAATGCTTGTCGCTGCTGAATACTTAAGGAAATCCCATATGGGAAATGGTGAGAGGGGGTGACATAGAGTAAACGCGAGTGTAAATGCGCTAAATGCTCAAGCTGTGCACCGCTTTCCAACACTGGTAATGTCTCTATACGAAAGTCATGTAGCTTGAACACTTCTCGTGCACCGTTGTAGCCAGGGTCTTCTAAAATAACACTTTGGAAATCATGCTTTAATAGAAAGCCAAGATAAATTAACATTTGTTGCGTGCTGCTACCAATAATTATGTCCTCTTCATTTACATGAACCCCACGAGCTTGAAGTAAATAATGCACAAGCTGTTCCTTTAAAAGTGGCTCGCCGAAAGGGTCACCATACTGATAGCACTCGTTCAAAGGTAACACTTGATTTGCCATTTGACGCCATATTTTTAAAGGGAAATGCTGTTGATCGACAGCGCCAGCGCGAAAATCAATGATGATATCTTCACGATTATTTTTCGTATTTTGAGTAATGCTTGGTCGTTCCTCTTGTAAAAATACTTGCTCAAAATTATTGACGAAATAGCCCTTTCGTCCTTCACCACGTATGTATCCTTCCGCTACGAGCTGCTCATAGGCAGTTAACGTTGTATTCCGACTGATATGTAAAGTTTCGGCTAGCCTCCGAATAGAAGGAAGGGAATCATTTGTTTTCATTGTCCCTTGTTCGATTAACCATTTGACCTGCTGATAAATTTGTTTATACTTTGCCTCTTTTTCAGTGAATAAGAAAATAAAATCCTCCATAAAGTTCCCCCCCTCTTGACATGATGAAATGTCTAGAACTGTTTCTTTTTAAATGTCAGTTTGTTATTTATCATAATACATGAATGACATATAAAAAAGGAATGGGGAGATAAGTGAATGGAGATTTGTACAGTAACTTTAGCAACAGTTGAAGACGTCGTGCCATTATTTAATGCCTATCGGGAATTTTACGGTCAACAATCTGACTTAGAGCAGGCTGAGCAGTTTCTATTAGAGCGTTTACATAAGGAGGAGTCGGTCATTTTCCTAGCTTATTTAAATGCGAAGCCAGTTGGTTTTGTTCAGCTCTATCCTACTTTTTCATCTGTTGCAATGAAAAAGGCGTTTATTTTAAATGATCTATTTGTGGCTGAGCATGTTAGGAAACAAGGTGTAGCACAGGCACTAATTGAAAAGTGCTATTCGTATTGTGTACAAAACGATGCGCGTTATCTATGTTTAGAAACAGCGACAGACAACGTGCGTGCTCAAAAACTATATGAGAAGCTTGGGATGAAAATTGATAATGGCGTATTTCATTATATTAAATATTGGTAAATGGAGGTTCGAATAATGACTGTAACCATCAAACAATTAACAACGGAGCAGGAGTGGATGGATGCATTTGCAGTTATCGTGCAGCTCCGTACGGAATTAACAGTAGAAAAGTATCTCCAATTGTTAAAGGAAATGACTCAAGATGGCTATATGTTATTCGCTTTATTTGAAAATAAGAAAATGATTGTTGTCGCTGGATTAAGTTGGAGAGTCAATTTTTATAGCGAACGCCATATTTTTGTCTATGATTTAGTAACGGATGAGCAGTATCGTTCAGGAGGCTATGGTGAGAAACTTTTGCATGATCTTCATCAATGGGGCAAAGAAAATGGGGCGCACTATATAGCTTTAGAGTCAGGTATCCAAAGGAATAGTGCACATCGCTTTTATGAAGAGCGATTAGGGTATGAGAAATGGTGCTATTCATTTCGAAAAGCATTGTGGTGAAATAGAGAAATCCGGTTAAAGAATGAATCAACTAGTGTTTTTTTATTGAAAAAGTCCAATAGAAACAAGCCAAACATGAAAAAACTATAGACCTTATTCAATGTTTGATGTATCCTACAAATATTTTATATTTTGCTGGTATAAAGTATGGTCAAGGCTTACAGAGAAATAGAAAAGGAGGGGTTGAGAAGCTGAGTTTGGAACTAGAAAACAGTGAGCTAAAGAAATTTATTGATTTTTACGAGAGATTTTTAAAGAATGGTAATTAATGATGCTAAAGTAAGAAAGAATAAATGGCAATGACAAAGAAAATGAAAATATTAAAATAGTTGGACCAACAACATCATTTCGGGGGTTTTCTAGTTTTCTTCTTTTCAAACGATTTATTATAATTATCAAAGCAATTCTTGCAGCTAACATGATTTTTACAGGGGTATTATGGAAAAGTAGGAAAAGGAAATCAAAGAATAAATGAATTTTATAAAAACCACACCGAGACTGGGACATAACTAATTTGTACTTTATGAAAAACGTATAATTTTTAAATTAGCAATGAATATAAACAGAAAACCCGAACAATTACGAAACACAGGCAGAGCGTTTCGTGATATAGTTCGGGTTTTTCATTGGCTAAAATCCTTGTGTCCCAGCCTCTTTTGGTTGTTTATTTTCATAATATCATTTGTAAACACGTGCTACACGTGTTATAATTATTTTCGTCAGGAGGTTGTTATGAGTGCCAATGACACAAGGTGAAATGGTGGCATTACTTGTTAAAACGGCGGGGCGTTTATTCCAAAACAAGGGAAAGGCTCACATGAAAAAGTAAAAATGCCGAATGTCAACCTCCTATAATTATTCCAAAAGGCAAGCTTAACAAGCTGACTGAAAAGGTAATACTGAAAGACACAGGGCTTAAATAGCCCTCATTCTTCCTAACATATAAATGATTATTAAGGAGGTTTTCAAATGTTACTTGCATATCCTGCAGCATTTTATTATGACGATAAAGAAAGTTCAGAAGCGAAATATTTCATTACTTTTCCCGATTTTGGGGGCATGTCAGGCACACAGGGCACAAGCATACCTGACGCGATTAGAATGGCTTCGGATTGGTTAGGCATTGCGATCGCTGATTTTATTGAAAATGGTGAGGAGCCACCTCAACCCTCAACAATTTCAAATCTTATATTAGAAACAGCTAACCCGTACAAAGATGATACAGAATTTAATTATGACCCTAGCCAGTCTTTTATAAGCATGGTGACAGTCAACATTGACGAGTACTTAGGACAGCAAGAGCCTGTAAAGAAAACATTGACGATTCCTAAATGGGCGGATAAGTTAGGACGAGAAATGGATTTGAATTTTTCACAAACGCTCACAGAAGCCATAACAGAGAAATCAATGAGAAAAAGAGCTTAACGATCTAAGTTCTTTCAATTATATAGGGGGTTGAAAATGGTATTAAAAAATAAACTCGGCATAGAAAATCAAGCTGAACTAAGCAGACAAGAAGAACGGCTATCTAAAATCAAAGCCAAAGCCCTTTTTGAATCAGGCAAGATAGACGAAATTGAAGTCGGAACTTTCAAGGGTTTATCAGAAATTCATGCTTATCTTTTTGGGGAAATTTACGAGTTTGCAGGTAAGATAAGAGATGTCAATATTGCAAAGGGAGATTTTAGATTTGCTCCTCGTATCTTTCTTGAACAGTCACTTGCCTATATTGATGAACTTCCGCAAAATACCTTTGATGAAATCATTGACAAATACGCTGATATGAATGTGGCGCACCCTTTCCGTGAGGGGAATGGGCGAGCAACACGAATTTGGCTTGATTGTATTCTAAAACAAAAATTAGGTAAAATTGTAGATTGGAATAGCATTGATAAAGACGAATATTTGAGTGCAATGATACGAAGTAGTGTAAGTACAGGAGAGCTCAAATATTTAATTCAAAACACTTTGACAGATGATTTAAGTAAGGAAAGTCTTTTCAAAGGTATTGACGCAAGTTATTACTATGAGGGTTACACAGAATTCAAAACAGAAGATTTGTAAGCATGCTTCCGAAGTAGAGATACTTCGGTTTTTTTGTTATTTACGCATGTTACTTTGTGAAAGTCAAAAGTACCCTATAAAATAGACTTTGTTCAAAGTATCTATCTTATAGGGTACAGTTTATTTCTAGTCGTTTTTTGGGTAAATTGATTAGCATTTAATATTTAGTTATAAAAGATAATTATTTAATGATTATCATTAAATTAACCTTGATTTTAACTCTGCTATTTAATATGCTTAACATTGAAGAAGGACAGCTATAGAATAATGGCGGCTTTCTCCATCCGAGAGGATCCTTTCACCATCGCTTGTCATTCTTCATGTAAAACATTATGAACAGGGGGAAAGATTATGGTTTTGCAAAGCATAATAGATGCAGTTTTTCAGGTCATTTTATTTTCAGTTATACCGTTCATTTGGTGGTTTTTCTCTGCAAAAAAGAAACAATCATTTTTAGCATGGCTTGGCCTTCGAAAGCCTGTTATTGAAAACAAAGGTACTTATTTTTTATGGTTTTTAGTCATTTTTGTTTTATTATTCGGACCACTTTTTACGATTAGCTATTTCTACCTAGACAGTTCAATCTTAGCGTCAAATCGTTTTACAGGGGTTGGTTTTTCAGCACTTATATCAGCACTTTTCCATGCTATTGTACAAACAGGTTTGTCAGAGGAGTTGTTTTTCCGAGGCTTTTTACTGAAAAGATTCATGCATAAATCTGGTTTTCAAATCGGAAATATTATGCAAAGTTTATTATTTGGTATTTTACATGGATGGATGTTTTACTCTTATATTCCTTTTGATGTCGTAGTGTTAGTTGTTTTAGCAACCGGGTTCGCAGGTTATTTAATGGGGTGGATCAATGAACGAAAATCCAATGGCTCCATTATAACAAGCTGGAGCATACATGGCATTGGCAATCTGTTGGCCGCCTTCATGGCAATTTTTAATATGCTCTAAGGACCTAGCTCATTTGCATTTCATCATTTTCCCTTGCATAATAAAGCGGAGAGGTGATTGAAATGCAATTCATCGAGCAAATAGTAAAAGGATGCTTGATTATCGGTTTAATATTAATGGGAGGGCGTATTATCACTGCCATATGCCGCTATTATAATATAGCATTTACGACTTTTTTCGTTGATTACCATGTCGCCTCACTAGCTATACTCTTAATAGGTATTATAGGAACAGAGATACTGAATAGAAGAAAAAGGAAGGGACGAGCATAAATGACGGAATGGCCAAAGGGTGTAGCGAAGCCTGCTATACGTGCATTAAATGCGGCAGGATATACAAGATTAGAGCAATTGGAAAAGGTTGATTTATCGACGTTAAAAAAATTACACGGGATGGGACCGAAAGCGTTAACGGCCATTGAAGTAGCACTAAATGAAAGTAGGGAGAACAGTGAATAAACTAACATTATTATTACTGGCAATGGTGGTTTATTATATTCTTGTTGTTCTCGTAATTAGCAAGTTATTTATTATTCCTCTCATGAAATTTATGGCGCTTATATTCTTCCTTGGAGCAGGCTTTATTTTTTCTCGAAAAATGCGAAGGAAATTACAATAGGTGGAATTATGAAAATTACAAAACTAGCCATATTTTATTTGGTCATATTTATGTTGGCACTATTACTATCACTAGCTGGAGTTAGCCAATCCATTTCACTTGGCATCGTTATCCTTATCGCGATTGCAATGATTTATAGACATATACATATTGTATTCTGGACTAATAATATGAAATTGGTAGATAAGTTAGTAAAAGATCGCAAGAAGCATCCTTTTTTTGCCTACCTATATGCAGTTGCTTATGGTACAAAGGAAGACCAGTTTCACTCATTAGATACAGCAATTGTAAAGCATAAACAGCCAGCAATGAAGTATAACTGGAAATTTATTAAGGCAATAATGGAAGAGAATTTAGAGGAAGCAAAGAATGCGGCTAATAAAATAAATAAAGAGCCATTAACTAGCTATGCAAAATGTTATATCGCTGCACTTGAAGGACGAACAACAGACATGCGAAGCGATCAGCTTACAAAGCCGTGGATGCAGCCAGCAATTGAAGCGGTTTATGCGCACAAGGTGAAGAATGAAGCCGCGTTTGATCAGTATCAGAAAGAAAGCATTGGATTTGCGCGCGGCGTACAAAAATATGTGTTAATACATACCTTTGAACAAATGAAAACGGATCTGTAAAAAATATTAGCTACTTGATGCTATTTGACATCAAGTAGCTTTTTTTCTGTAGATTTGAAATAAAGTATAATCAATGCGCCCGATTAAAAAATGCTTCTAAGCATTTCGATAATTTGCAAACATAATTTCATCATAATATTTATCAAATTGGGGCAACCCCAATTTTTCTGCAATCATAAGCTCAGCTTGCCTGTCATAATCTACTCTAATAAATTGAATGGCATTGTTTGAATGAGTTCCATCTAGGATCGCATATGAAGCTGTAGTTAAGTCAAGCGAATTGCCAACACTCCCAACGTTACATAGAATACCCTTTTTAAATGTATGTAAAAAAGTTGTATGTATATCGCCGTAGAATACAATATCAGGAATTGTATTGGTATTGTTTGATTGTATTACTTCACTGTTTTCAAACATAGATAAACGCTTTTCAATCGGATGACTAACCGAGATACGTTCAAATTCACTTCTTGGAGATGCATGGAAAAACCTTATTAATTGTCCGTTTAATTCAAGATCAATGTTAAATGGTAATGAACAAAGATACTGATAATCTTCTTCTGTTAATCTATCTTTGTACCACTGAATAAAATCATTATCAGTAGGGGATTGAATAAATACGTCCCAGTTACCTCGAACTACGTGTTCGCAGTTGTTTCGTATGAGATTTATACATTCGGATCCTCGGGGACCTTTGCCGATTAAATCACCAAGACAAAAAATTCTTTCAATCTTTCTTAATCGAATGTCTTTTAAAACAGCTTCTAATGCCGTTTTATTCCCGTGGATATCTGAAATAATTGCAATTTTTGTCACAAAGCTTCCCCCTCATAAATTCCATCTATTCTTTAAAGTTGTTCTCCATTTTATTCGACAAACTGCATTTTAATCCTTTAAAAAAATGAACAACCGAAAAAAAGACGTACACTTTTTGATGCGTGTCTTTCATAATGAAAGAGCAAAAAAACCCCTTTAGAAAAAAATATCTAAAGGGGCAAAACGATGTACCTTGTTGATAAACAGATATTTTCATTCTCCATTTTCTGTTATTTATCATACATTAGTACAGCGTATCGTATGCTCTATTTCTTTTTATTCAATAAAATCCCACGCACAATCCCCATTATAAATATTGTACTTAGTACAAATAGAAATACATAAGCATGCCATTGCTGTAAAATGCGATCATGGCCTAATGCAACTGTTAAATCATTGAATAGTGAATATGTAAAGTATAAGAGTATACTATTTTTGATGAGACAAAAGGTAATGATTCCATTTTGTCGCTGGATATGAGATAAGGTAGACTTATTTTTACGTAAAGTAGGATAAGCTGCTTTCATCTCTAAGTATTGTAAAAGCAAAAATAGCATTAAGGCAATGAAAGGTAAATAAAAAATGGTGATTTTCGGGCCAAATTGCGCATGTTCACTCTTAAAGCTTTGCAAAACCGGTATAGAAGCGGGAAGCTTATTGTATTGGATTAATGTTGCCGTAATGCCAGCTAAAAAAATAGTCGCAACAATAAGCGTTAGCGATTTACAAAAGCGTGGTGTAGGTGTTTTTTGTTGTTCTAGCATTTGTTCACCTCATAGTTCAATTAAAAAATTGCAGTCTGTTATACTGTATCATAAGAATACTATCATGTGTGACATAGAAAGAAGGGTTAGATGGAATACTTGTTGTTTTTACTAATTGGAATCATTGGCAACATCATTGGCACATTAGTTGGAGGTGGCGGGTTAATAACATTACCGACGATGATGTTAGTAGGGGTACCAGTCCATTCAGCAATCGGTGCGAATAAGGTTTCTAATATGGTCAGTGCCTTTTCAAGCTTTTACACAATTTATAAAAGAAAAGAAATACTATGGTCAGAAATGCGTTCTGTATTACTTGTTTCCTTAATAGGTGGTACACTTGGAGGCCTGTTTGCATCATTTATGAGCAGTCACACATTAACGTTTATCGCCATCATTTTATTAGGCTTTGCCCTTGTTATGTCCTTTTTAGGTGGGGCTGAATTTGGAGAAAAAGAAAGCTTTACAATGAATCGTAAAAACGGTCCAATCCTTTTGGGGGTTGGTTTTTATGATGGGATGTTCGGCCCTGGTAGCAGTACGCTTGCACTTTATACATATGCACATCAGAAAATCTCTTATATGAAAGCAGTAGGTTTGTCGCGTGTAGGTGTTTTTGCGATGTGCTCAGGAGCTTCGATTACGTATATTGCCACAGGTAAAATTGATTGGCCGTTGACAATCGTATTAATGATTGGTTCTGTAATCGGTGCACAAATAGGCATTTTCCTTGCCAGAAAGGTTAAGGCAAATCAAGTAAAGCTATTGCTGCGGATTGTAACCATTGTGCTAATCGTACAGCTCGTCTATGATTTTATAAAACAAATATAAGGAGGCGATAACCATGTTTGAAATCACACCTTATCCATCTTTTTCGTGGTCACTGTCACGTCATAAAACGTTAACAAGCTGTGCGCGGAAGTATGGCTATGAATATTATTTTTCTCATAATGGCTGGCTCAGTTACAATGTGGAGCCATATCATCAACATGTCTATCGCTTAAAAAAGCTTCAATCGATGCCGATTTTATTTGGGCAAATCGTCCATCATTTAATAGAACAATCGATCAATGATTACTTACAAACCGGCAAGGCGCCGACTGTTGCTGAACTTGTAAATCGTGCGCGTGGCCAGCTTAATGCCGCTTTTATCGATTCTACACGTCATGTAGATTTATGGAGACATAAGCCTAATAAATTTTATATGATGCAGGAAATTTATTACGAAGGGCAGTTAAATTCTGAACTGGTACAGGACTATAAGGAACGTATGACGGCTGTGTTTGACAACTTTCTTAACAGTGAAACGTTCCAGCAAATTACCGCACAAAAAGGCTCGCTACGAATCGGTGAGCCTGAACAATTTCGTTCCATGAAAATCGAGGGTGTACAAGTTTTTGTAGTAATGGATTTTCATTATTTTGATGAGATGACAGACAAGTGGATTATTATCGACTGGAAAACAGGTGTAGAGTCCGATGATGATCGCCAACAATTAGCGCTCTATGCATACTATATTCAGCAGAAATATCGAGTATCGCTTGACCAGATTGATGTCTATAATGAATATTTATTGACTGGCAAACGGAAAAAATACGCCTTTTCAGTATTTGATATGGACAATATTTTACATACGTTTCAGCGAAGTGTGCTGGAAATGAAAAAATATCAGGCGGATATATTCTCCAATGAACCCGTGGACTTTGAGGAATTTGAGCAAACCACTGAAAAATGGCACTGCAAAGGGTGTAATTTTAAAGAATTATGTGTGCACAATTGATTTTAAAAATAGAGAGAATGCCCAACTGAAAAAAGTCATCAAGCTCGAAAGAATCAAAAAACGAAAGCGCCTTGAATTATCGGTGCTTTTTTATTATATATAACGGGTTATCGTTTCATTTTTGGAGAAATATGCAACAAATCTAATAGTTTTATCGTTATTGTATTTAATCATACTTAGAAATCAGAGTGTAATACTCTCATTTAGTTAAGGAGTGTGAATGGATATTAAGTCATTTCTTCAATATTTATCTTATGTAGTTTATTTTTTAATTGTGTCTATCTTAACCTACTATATGCAATGGATAACTGTACTTTTTGTGGGCAGTATACGTTTTACTGCTGCGGATAGTTTTCCAGGAGATTTGAGCCGCTCTTCTTTAATCATAATGAGTATCGTGTTTTCTATCATGCACTTTGTTGTATTAACAATGTATTTATTTCTACATCATATACTGGTGTCTTTATTTAAAATTAAGTTTCATTATAAGATTGCTTTGGTATTCAATACCGTTGTTGCTGTCAGTTTAATTATTTACTTTTTTAAAGTGTTTTTATATTGAGCCCTTAATCCTATCTTAATCAACATTTAAGGTTCTATAAATATGGAGTACCATACTGTGCAGTAATAACAATTTAACAAAGCAGAGGCCAAGTAATATAATTTGTCATGCATAAATAGATGTAGTTTTTATTATGCTCATATTTCTTGTCATTCCAATCCATTATATAGATAGATGGGAGGTGTTGACTTATGGAGTATGAATATAAAGTGAAGTTTTGCTATAACGAAGGTCATGAAGATGAGTATAAAATCAAGAATAATATTGAACAAGAAACATTTACTGAAGAAATTTCTAATGGGTTCAATGAGAAGCCTTGGTATTCATTTACTGAAACAGAACATTATAAAACGATTTTAATTAGTACAATAGATGTTTACAAAGTGGTAATAGAAAAAAACGTTTTAGAATTTGATTAATCAAATGTATGTAGTCACATCTTCTCAAAAGGTGTGACTTTTTTTCTTTGAAAGGATGCAATAAATTTTATGTGCGCTGTTATAAGGGCAGGATTAATTTCCAAATTCGTGGAGAATTAATTGTGTCATTTAGTCGCACGAAAAATAACTGTTTCATTTTTCATATACAAATGTTTGATACATGATAGCTATTAAAGAGGCGATGTCATCATTGATAGCTTCAATGTGGATGCGATTCGTTAAATTTGTATTTGTACTATCTAAATTTCTAATAGTAGCGATTTTTTCACCATTTAACTTCTTCCGGCGGATGTCACGGAATCAGAAAGGAATTCTCCGAAAAGGATTGGTTAGTAGGGGGAAGTATTGTGATTCAACAAGAATAAGTGAAATGAGAGTTAGCAAGCGTTTCATTAAATTTTCTTGCTAAAATCATAAGTGGAATGATGAAAGGCTAACAGATTAATTGTAAATATGTTATATATATCTAAGTCATTGTTGGTGATTTATTACAAGGGTTTGGTTTCACACAACAAAAAAGGCAAATGGTGTTAAGGGGATTGTTTAATGTTGGTATTTAACCCTTGATTTTACGTATATGTATAAATAGAATTAAATAGAGGGAGGGAAATTACTTGGCTAATAAACAACATCATACTCCATTTTTGAAAAAACCTTGGGTATCTGCTATTGGTGTATTTGTATTGTCACAAATAATCTTTATGACCTTAGAAGCAACAGGATGGATTCCTAATTATCGAGATATTAGTGGAACGCTATTTGCACGAATTACTGAATCTTCAATTTTCAAAGAGTGGTTTACTTTTTATGAAACAAACAATTTCAATTTACTTACTATCTTTTTTGGCATTGTTTTTCTAGTGCCGGGAATAATTGGTGCTCTCAAAAACGTCTTTTCGCCAAGTCTACAAAAGTAATACTTGTTAATGCCGTTTACATATGGAATTTGTAAGATTTACTTCTGGGAAGATAATAGGTTTCAATTCACAAAGCCAATTCCGGATGCATACGCGGAGGCATAATTGATATGATTCGAATGGGTGAAATTATGAATGTCCATTCTATAATCGACATAAATATTAAAAGGTGCTGCGCTATAGTCAACAAAGCTATAGCGACAGCACCTAGTTATTTATTAGTGGAAATATTTGTCGACACGTTGAAGTACTTCGTCAGCAGAGAGACCGTCAGCGTCAATAACAGGTCCTGCCATGACAGGATCGCTAATGCCCATGATATCTCTATCTTGCCCAGTGATTACACAAGCATCACATTTTTTTGCATCCTCTTCAGTACGAAGCTGAATAACTTCATAACCTTTTGCTTTTAAAGCGTCTTCAACGTTTGTTAATGATTGTTCTACACCAATAATTCTAGTCATTATTCTTCCACCTCCTATATGTAATGTGTCATATAGGATTGCTAATTATTCACTACATTCATTTTTTTGTTATACATTATAAAAAACGCGACAAAATTGAATTGAATCTAAATCAAAGAATAAAAATTAATGTTTGGAGGGAACTTTTAAATGGGAAGACTACAGAAAACAATATTTAGTCTTTTATTTATTATCGCATTTGTATGGATGATGATGCTAATAATTGCTGGACCACCCAAGCCTGTTGTTTTGTCAGAAGGTAAGGAAGTATCAATAGTACAAGGTTCCTATTGTTGGCAAGGCTTTATAAATAATAGATGTGTTGATAAAATTCCACCACCTGAAATTATTGCTAATAATAAAATTGTTCCGTTTCCTGTTTCACCGCAAAGTGAAATTAATATTAATTTTAAGAAAGCACCTATTGAGGGAATAGAAGTTGATAAATGGGTAGGCAACGATGAAATAGAGGTAGTAAAAGTACATGGTAATGTTTTCACTGTGCCGAAAGAAAAGGGGACTTATATTTATAGTGTTTTCGGTAGCTGGGATAAGGGTAGTTCTTCTTATATTTTTGCTATAGAAGTAAAATGAATACAAAAAAGACACATTGAAGTTTATTTCCAATGTGTCTTTTATAAATACTTAACTAAATGATCGATTGCATAAAGTAAATAATTTGATCCTCTTGAATGGAATCAACAGCAACTTTATTTCGACTCTTTTTTTGACATTTTGTACATTGATGAATAAGTTGAAAGCCTTTTTTTCCAGTATAATCGACTCCAATTGGTCTCATCAAACCTTTACAAGTACTCGCTCTGTCACCAGGAACATTATCCATATGTTTTGAAAATAAACAATTTGGACAATGATTTCTGAAGCTGCCGTTGCTTAATGGTTCAACCATCGTACTACAATTTTCACATTGAAATGCTGTATTCTCATTTTTTCTACTCAATTGCTCTTCCTCCAAAATGTTATTTCAACATTGAAGGAAGGGTTCCGTTTTCTTTTTCTACAATAGCAGTATCAGGCTTTTATAGGGAATGTTCGAATTCACCGTCTTGCTCTTCAAAACGATTACTTCTAGTTCCTGCTTCACAAAGACTTATTTCATCCTTTGATCCGGACCACGATTGATTTTATGCTTTTGTGTCAACCACTGTAAGACGGACTGCTCCATCTTCCACTAGTATGTGTTCTCCTATAATCACTGACTTCGGCATTCGTCCCCTAACGAGCAATTGTTTTGAATAGATCAAACGTCAATCTATCACCCCTTATTATATGGAATTTATTTTAATCATTGAAAGGATAACAAATATATTGAAATATTTAAATAGTCTGTACTTGGTGGCGAAGCAAACTTTTGGTCTAAAAAGGGGACTCCCAATGATCATCTCTAAATGATTGTTGAGACGCCTCGATTCTTTTACTTATTGTGAAAGGAAATCTTGGCCGTTAATTGTTAATTTAGAAGCAGAGAGTAGTATAGCTTTATTTGCTTCAAAATATGGCTCTAAAATAGTGTAAAATGCTTCCCATTTTTCTTCAATCTTTGCTAAATCTTCTTTTCTATCTAGCTTTAAGATTTCCTCATAAAGTTGTTTTAATTGTTTGCTATCCGCTTTATTAACTTTGAATTCAAAGCTAGACATATATTCTTCAAACGTTTGAGGTATTATGAATGGACCAAGGATGTCGTGGAATTCAACCCAGATTTCATCAAATAAATCATAATTTTCTTCTTTTTCTGCTTTTCGGTAATCTTCATAAAAATTTTTAAGTTTTGCTAAAGTTTCAGTAGGGATTTCTAATAAGTCTAAGCGTCCGATATATTCTTCAAATGTTGGAGTTGGATAAAGCTCTTCCAGATATGGTTGGAGTATTTTATTAAATCCTTTCATTTTTTCCTTAGCCTTTTCCTCTTGGCCATCTTTTTCAAGCTTTATCCATTCTTCATAAATAGCTTTAAGGTCATTTTTATCATTTTCTGCAATAACTATATTGTTTTCACTAAATCCGTAGTCTTCTAGAAACTCTTCAAAAGGTTGGGGCTGCCAACTAGCTAAATAATATGGCTTCGTGATTTTATGCATTTCTTCATAAATTTTATTCATTTCTTCAAATTTCTTTTCAGCTTCGTCCATCTTTTTATTTGTTATTGCATTTGAAGCTTCTTTTTCTAGCTTCTTCCCTTCACTAAACATTTTTTCTAATTTTGTTAACTCTTCATTTGGTACATTTTTAGGTAAGTCTTTTTTATAAACTTCGAAAGTGTAGAAGTCTGCAAAATTCTCGACTACTCCGCCTTCAACTGTGATTTCCTGTCCTGCTACTAAGTTCATTTGTTTTAGTTGCTCGTCAGTAAATTTAAAGAAACTGATGTAGTAGATTTTACCATCTATACCCTTTAGCTCAACCCCAACTCCGTTAATGCTTGTAATCGTTCCTGTAATTTGTTGTTCGATTTGAACAGTGACACCATTTGTTGGTTCCACTGAAGTAGCTCCTGCTTGAAGTGGCGTCAGAACGGCCATTCCTATTGTTAATGCTGAAGCAATCATCCAAGATTTTTTAATCGGTTTTTTCATGACCATGTCTCCTTTTTTTTACTCTGTAACACATTGTTTCCAATATTTAGACGGATTACCAAATAAAAAGGTTCGTTATTTTTTGGGAAAGATACAATTTTCCAAGATTCCATGTTGAATGTTTAAATAAGGTATAACAATAAAGCTTGAGCAGTACCAATGAGTACAAGGGAATTATTGTTGGAAATGCAGGTGTTAATCAATTTTACCATCAGCATATGGATGACATCGAAGTAGAAGAGGAGATAAATGGCGATGCAATTGAACTAATAAAAATCGAAGTTAGTGTTTTTTTCTACACCAAAAGAGAAGAGGGTTTATATTTATCGTATTCCTGGAAAGGGGGCTAAATTATTGTAGAATCAACCAAAAGGGGAATCCCAACAATCATGTTAATGATTGTTGAAACACCCGTTTCTTTTACTTATTGTGGTAGGTATTCTTGGCCGTTAATTATTAGTTTAGAAGCAGAGATTAGAATTTCTTTATTTGCCTTAAAATATGGCTCTAAAATAGTATGGAATGCTTCCCATTTTTCTTCAATTTTTACTTTCTCTTCTTTTAAATCTAGCTTTAAGATTTCTTCATAAAGCTGTTTTAATTGCTTGCTATCCGCTTTGCTAACTTTGAAATCATAGTCAGCCATGTAATCATCAAATGTTGGAGGCTTTATGAATTTATCAATGATGTAATAGAATTCCTCCCATAGTTTTACAGACAAATCTCCATTGTCATCTTTTTCTGCTTTTTGAGCATTGTCATAAATATTTTTTAGTTTTGCAAGATCTTCAGCAGGGATATCTAACTCAAATTTTTTGATATACGCTTCAAATGTTGGAGTTGGATAAAGTTTATCAAAATACGGTTGAAGCTTTTTTTGAAATTCTTTCATTTTTTCGTTAGCTTTTTCCTCTTGATTATCTTTTTCAAGCTTTACCCATTCTTCATAAATAACTTTAAGATGTTTTTTATCATTTTCCTCTATAACTATATTTTTTTCACTAAAGCCGTAATCTTCTATATACTGTTCAAATGGTTCAGGTTGCCAATTAGCTAAATAATACGGCTTAACGATTTTACCCATGTTTACATAAATTTTATGCAATTCTTCATATTTTTTTTCTGCCTCTTCAATCGCTTTATTTTCATCCGCTTTTGCAGCTTCTTTTTCCAGCTTTTTTGCTTCCTTAAACATTTTTTCTAATTTTGTTAAATCCTCATTTGTTACCCCTTTAGGCAATTCTTTTTTATAAACGTCGAATGTGTAGAAGTCTGAATAACCCTCTACTACGTTGCCTTCAACTGTGACTTCCTGTACTTCTACTAAGTTCATTTTTTCTCGTTGTTCTTCAGAAAATTTATATAAGTTGATATAGTAGTTTTTACCGTCCCTACCTTTTAGATATACCCCGTCTTCACTGATCTCTTTAATCTTTCCCGTAATTTGTTGTTCGATTTGAACAGTTACACCATTGGTTGTTGGTTCTACGGAAGTAGCTCCTGCTTGTAGAGGCGTTAGAACAGCCATACCTATTGTTAGTGCTGAAGCAATCATCCAAGATTTTTTTATCGGTTTATTCATGATCATATCTCCCTTTTTTTTACTTTGGAACTCGTTGTTTCCAATATTTGGACGAATTTCCAAGTGGAAAAGTTCGTTGTTTTTTTGAAATAAGTTGAAAAGTTTCAAACAATCCATATAAATAATGAATGTGTTGATAATTTTTATCACCTGCCTTGAATGACATTGATTGGGAAGGAAATAACTGGATATGCGGTATCGATAAAACAAAAAAGAAGGGGGGTATATTTACATATTTATGGAAGGTAGGCAGGAAGGGGGCCTAAATTATTGTAGAACCAACAAAAAGGGGAATCCCAACAATCATTTTAATGATTGTTGAGACACCCCGATTCTTTTATTTATTGTGGTAGGTATTCTTGGCCGTTAATAATTAGTTTAGAAGCAGAGATTAGGATTTCTTTAGATGCTTCAAAATACGGGTCTAAAATAGTGTAAAATGCTTCCCATTTTTCTTCAATTTTTGCTTCTTCTGCTTTTTTATCTAGCTTTAAGATTTCTTCATAAAGCTGTTTTAATTGTTTGCTATCCGCTTCACTAACTTTGAATTCATAGTCAGCCATGTATTCTTCAAATGATTGAGGCTTTATGAACTGATCAATAATGTCATAGAATTCCCCGTAAAGTTTATCTTGTAAGTCATAATTGTCATCTTTAGCTGCTTTTCGGATATCCTCATAAATAGTTTTTAGTTTTGCTAAAGTTTCAGCAGGGATATCTACTAAGTTGAAGTATTCCATATATTCTTCAAATGTTGGATCTGGATGAAGTTGGTCGAAATATGGATTGAGGATTTTATGGAATTTCTCCATTTTTTCATTAGCCTCATCTTCTTGACCATCTTTTGCAAGCTTTACCCACTCTTCATATATAGCTTTGAGCTGTTTTTTATCATTTTCTGCAATAATTATATTTTTTTCACCGAATCCAAATTCCTCCAAATATTCTTCAAACGTTTGAGGCTGCCAATTAGCTAATATATATGGCTTTGTAATTTTATACATCTCTTCATAAACTTTTCCGATTTCCTCAAATTTCTTGTCAAACTCTTCTTCTGTCATGTCATCTGAAATTTCTTTTTGCAACTTCTTCACGTCATTAAACATTTTTTCTAATTTTGTTAGTTCTTCATTTGTTACTTCTTTAGGCAATGACTTTTTATAAATCTCGAAAGTGTAGAAGTCTGTATAACTCTCTACTACACCGCCTTCAACTGTGATTTCCTGTCCTTCTACTAATTTCATTTGACCTAGTTGTTCTTCAGAAAATTTATAGAAACTGATATAGTAGTTTTTACCGTCTCTACCTTTTAAGTCAACCCCGGATTCGCCAATGCTTTTAATTGTTCCTGTAATTTGTTGTTCGATTTGAACAGTAACACCATTTGTTGGTTCTACTGAAGTAGCTCCTGCTTGTAGTGGCGTTAGAACAGCCATTCCTATTGTTAGTGCTGAAGCGATCATCCAAGATTTTTTAATTGGTTTTTTCATAATCATATCTCCCTTTTTTTTACTCTGGAACACGATGTTTCCAATATTTAGACGAATTACCAAATGAAAAGGTTCGTCAATTTTTGAAAAAGTTTCAAACATTTCATAAAATAATGATTGTGTTAATAATTTTCTCCAACAGCCTATGGATGCATCGAAGGAGAAGGGGTTTAAATCTATCATATTTATGAAAGTAGGTTTTATGGAAATTCTTTTATTGTGGAATCAACAAAAAGGGGGATGCCAACAAGGACACCCCGATTCTTTTATTTATTGTGGTAGGTATTCATGGCCGTTAATTGTTAGTTTAGAAGCTGAGATTAGAACATCTTTATTTGCTTTAATATATGGCTCTAAAATAGTATTAAATGCTTCCCATTTCTCTTTAATTTTCGCTTGTTCTTCGTTTTTATCAAGCTTTAAGATTTCTTCATAAAGTTGTTTTAATTGCTTTCTATCCGCTTTATTAACTTTGAATTGATAGACAGCCATGTATTTTTCAAACGTGGGAGGAATTCTATATTCATCAAGGATGTTATCGAATTCCCCCCAAAGTTTTCTCATTAATTTGGAATTGTCATCTCCTTTTGCTTTTCGGTAATCTTCATAAATAGTTTTTAGTTTCGCTAAATCTTCAGCAGAGATATCATAATTAATGCCTTCAATGTATTCTTCAAATGTTGGAAGTGGATAAAGTTGGTCATAATAGGGTTTGAGGGTTTTGTGGAATTTTTCTATTTTTTCATTAGCCTCATCTATTTGAACATCTTTTTCAAGCTTTACCCACTCTTCATAAATAGCTTTGAGCTCTTTTTTATCATTTTCTGCAATAATTATATTTTTTTTACTAAATCCGTAATCTTCTAGAAACTCTTCAAATGGTTGAGGCTGCCAAATAGCTATAGTATATGGCCTTTCGATTTTATACATAGCTTCATAAATTTTTGTGATTTCTTCATATTTCTTGTCAAACTCTTCTTGTGTCATTTCAGCCTTCAATTGTTTTTCCAACTTCTGCACTTCATAAAACATTTTCTCTAATTTTGTTAGCTCTTCATTTGGTACATCTTTAGGCAAGTTCTCCTTTTTATACACTTCGAAATTGTAAAAGTCTGTATGACTCTCTACTACACCGCCTTCAACTGTAATTTCCTGTCCTTCTACTAAGTTCATTTTTTCTCGTTGTTCTTTAGAAAATTTATAGAAACTGATATAGTAGTTTTTACCGTCTCTACCTTTTAAGTAAACCCCGGAACCGCCAATGTCAAAGCCTGTAATCGTTCCTGTAATTTGTTGTTCAATTTGAACAGTAACACCATTTGGTGGTTTTACTGAAGTAGCTCCTGCTTGTAGTGGCGTTAGAACGGCCATACCTATTGTTAGTGCTGAAGCAATCATCCAAGATTTTTTAATTGGTTTTTTCATGATTATATCTCCCTTTTTTAATTTGGAAATCGTAATTTCCGATATTTAGACGAATTTACAAATAAATGGTTTCATCGTGTTTTTAAAAGTTTAAAATGTTCCATATAAGTGCTTAAATGGTTGTATAACAATTGAATGGCGGAATTTAGATATCTATTATTTTATATTCCAATTTGATAGGTGGTGCGAACTTGGGAATTGCTGAAGTATTAACAATTGTCTTTGTAGTATTAAAACTTTCGGATGTTATTGCATGGTCTTGGTGGTTAGTTCTTTTGCCAGCAATCATATCTTTTAGCATGTACGCATTGATTTTGGTGATGAAGTTAGTCATGGTGTTAATAGCCGTAGTGGCAGTGAAAAAACGTAGTCGAGGAATTAAATAAAGGAGATGGATACTAATGATTAAAGCTGTGATTTTTGATTTAGATGGGACATTGTTAAATCGGGATAGTTCTGTTCGCTCATTTATAGATCAGCAATACGAGCGATTAAAACCAAATCTATCACATATTTTAAAAGAGAATATTATTCATCGCTTTATTGAGCTCGATAATCATGGATATGTGTGGAAAGATAAAGTCTATCAGCAATTAATCGAAGAGTATTCTATAATGTTGTCTCCGGAAGAGATGTTAGAGGATTACTTACAGGAGTTTAAAAATCATTGTGTTCCATTTGAACATTTGCATAGTATGTTGCACAATTTGAAAAAACAGGGCTTAAAACTCGGTATGATCACGAATGGATATGGACAATTTCAACTAGATAATATACGAGCGTTAGGAATAGAAAAAGATTTAGACGTGATTCTTATCTCTGAATGGGAGGGCATCAAAAAGCCGAATGCAGAAATTTTTAATCGAGCATTATCTAAACTTGGGGTATCTGCTAATGAAAGTCTGTACGTAGGGGATCATCCTATTAATGATGTAGAGGCCGCTAAAAAAGTAGGAATGAGGGCTATTTGGAAAAGAAATGACGCATGGCAAAATGTTGAAGCAGATTACATCATTGATCATTTAATAGAAATTCAGGATTTTTTAAAGGTTTTGCAAAGGACTTGAAAAGAATAATAATCCACATGGCAAAATAAAACCAATTGTTCCGAAAGCACGAATAGACGGAGAATATAGGAAATCGGATTGGATAAAGCTAACGTTGGGATAAATACTAGGTTAGTGAGATATTTAAATTCATGATGAAAATAAGTAGCCCCTAAACCTTTTTTCTTTAAAGGTGGTGAGAAGGCCGTTTTACTATTACATTCTTTTACTAGCAATACTATTGATATGAAGCGGTTAAGGAAGTATTTACAAAAAAACGAATATTCTTACTACGCACCATTATATAGTGGGAATGGTTTAAGATTGTACAGTTATGTGCCTATTAACTTTGTAATAAAGATTGATCGCAGTTTGATTGAAATTACCTCGTTAGTTATTTTTAGAGGTGATTTTGACGCTGCTCTGAGCAGGAGTAAAAGAAAAGTACACATACACACCAATATTTGTAAAAATGTTACACTGGATAAAACAACTGATTATTCAACTAACAGCGTAGTTTAGTGAAAGAATAGATTAGAGGGAGAGTAATGACGAAAAATAAATTAAAAGGTTTAGTTTCTTTAGGTTCTGTAATAACTGCAATTGGTTTTATATTGCTATTTTTCAGTGTTGATATTGGATTATCACTTGCTGAATATCGGATAGTTACACAAGGTGAGATGGATACTTCGCAATACCTAATTGTAATTGAAGGTTATACAAATAATTTCTTAGCTGCTGGAAGTATCCTTTTTGGGATTGGTATCTCCACCATCATTTTTGCTTATTACAAGATACTTAATATTAACGAATAGAAGTAATAAATATTGTTTTTCTTATTCAAGTAACGGGTGCTTTAATGCAACACGGATTTCAAAAATAATCGAACTTTTTTTAAAGAATTTAATCTATCACATTAAATAAGAGCATGTTTTGATCAATCTTTTTTCAAAAATGCTCTTTAATTTTTGTTCTCATATCAAGGTTAATATGGGGCAATTTAATCAAACTTTATTACAAATCTACAAATACATCGTACACCACTAAAATTGACTTTAGTAATGTACATTTTTATTATATGTGCAACATTTTAAACAAGATATGATGTAATAAACTATCATGTACATTTACTTGTCTTTAATATTACAGGGTAGAACTGGTCAAACTTTTTTATGAGAAATCATTTAGAGCTTTTGGATTCTTTGTATTTATCAATCAACATTTGTGTTACTTCTTCAATTTCCAGTTCACCGTCAATATGTCTTTGAAATAATTCCTGATCTTCAGGCGCTACTGGTTTAGCTCCTAAGCTGTTAATTGCTTCCGCTCGCGCTAACCTTTCAGCTCGTTCTTCTTTGGTTGTATTAGCAATGCTATATTCTTTCATATTCATCCACCTAAATTTACCTTTGTTATTTCTTTAATATAGCTATTCATATTTGTCCAATAGCCATCTAATACTTCTAATTCTTCAAATGACAATTTTACCTCATTTATTTGTTTGATATGTTTTGACTGCAGGAGGAACATACGCTGCACATTTATCTAGTAGTGCCGCAACGTCTTCATCGACAAGTAGTGCATTCCTAGATTGAGCTTGTAAAAATTGTTCGTTTTGCATATGGTCAAATAAGCCAATGAGTAAATCATAGTAATGATTGATATTTAAAATACCACAAGGCTTTTGCAGAAGGCCGATTTGATTCCAAGTGAATACTTCGAATAATTCTTCTAACGTACCAGGTCCTCCAGGTAAAGCTATAAAGCCGTCAGCTAGTTCCATCATTTTGCTTTTGCGTTCATGCATAGAATTGACAACAATTAGCTCTGTTAAATTCTTATGAGAAATTTCACGCTCCTCTAATAACGTCGGTATAACCCCAATGACTTTGCCACCTTCACGCAGAACCGTGTCTGCTACTGTTCCCATCACACCGACACTTGCTCCACCATATATTAACGTAATCTTACGTTTTGCTAATTCTTTTCCTAGAAGAATAGCGCCTTCTTTATATGCCTCTGAAGCACCGATGCTTGATCCGCAAAATACTGCAATACTATTCATAATGGTTCCTCCATATTTGATAAGTTTTTTCCGTAATAACGGTTAGAAAACAATAAGTGGGGGATTAAAAAACCTCACCGATTCACTTTTCACTTTTATAGTATAATTTAATTTTAAGAGGAAGGAAATGGAGGAAATAGAAATGGAATTAAATGAGTTTCAAAAATTCGTGAAAGATTACTATGATGCACGTGGTTGGTCTGATTTAAGTGTTTTTACGCGTATCGGCTTTCTAGCTGAAGAAACTGGCGAAGTAGCAAGAGCTATACGAGCGTTGGAAATTGGTAGGGATCGACCAGATGAAAAGATTCAATCCTATGAAGAAAATAAGCAAGAATTAGTAGAGGAGCTTGGAGATGTTTTAGGGAATATTATAGTGATTGCTAATAAATATGATATTTCACTCGAAGAAATTTTCACAGCTCATCAGGAAAAGCTAATGGAGCGTTATAAAGCATAGAGATACATATGGAAAGGGGAAACATATGGATTATCAAGTAGAGATATTATTGGAAAAACACGATGACTTTACTAAGTTTTTAAATACAAAGATTAGAGAGTACAACGATGAACATTCACCGTATCATAAAGAAAGTAGAAAAAAAGGTTCTGTTCGTCCGTTAAATATAATCGTAACGGATCTTCAACAGCAATGGATTGGCGGTATCACTGCTGAGGTTTATTGGGGTTGGGTAGAAATCAAAAAGTTTTGGTTCAGTCAAGAATTCCGTGGAAAAGGTATCGGGGGACAGCTACTAGCGAAAGCTGAAGAAACAGCCAAGCAAATGGGGGCTACGAAGGCATTGTTAACTACCTATGATTTTCAAGCACGTACGTTTTATGAAACGAGGGGGTATCAAGTAGTAGGAGAAGTAAAAGATTATCCTCCTGGCAGTAGCTATTTTACCATGGTAAAAACACTGATTTAACTTCTTTAATATGGGGGTGTCAAATAAAAAAGAGCCTTCTTGAATACATCGCCATTATTAAAAACTTTAAGGGCATTAGTAAACTCTCCTGAATCAGTTCATGGTTCTAAAAATATATGGTTGAAAGATGACTAAAAAAACGCGCTAATGTCAACCTTATAATAAAGGGGAGATTTAGTGTGTACTCGATATCAAACTTTAAATTACTTGTTGATAAGCAGGCAGAAATTGATACTATACATCAAAACTGTGATAATTTAATACAGACAACTGTAACACCTAAAATGGATGCGGAAATCAATACATTTTTAGATGCCGTTAATAAAAAATTAACTGAACAAGGCTTTACCATTACAGTGACATCTACTGGACTAATTGCAAATTATAATGAAGCAGTTATTAATGTTGACAAGCATTCGAAAGATTTGGAAGAGTGTTTTTTTATTAATTTGAATAGTTATGCGGAGGATCAAGTTTCCATTGTTTTAGACATTTCCGATACAATGATGCCAAAGATCTCTAATAATCTTGATGGCTATTCTGAGATTATCGAACAAATGACCGATACATTAAAGTACGCAAAAAGTCTTGAAAAAGCTTGTACTTCACCAAAGTTTATTTATAAAACGCAAAGCAATATTATTTTTCATTCGGCTGAAGAAGTAGTCAATTATTACTTTCAGTAAATAAAAGGCCACCCTAATAGATATATAGGGTGGCCAGTTAAGGAAGCGCAATTGATTTTTATATTCCCGCTACAATAGTTTAATCAATAAATTTTCTTCCGAATATGAACAGAATCATCGTTAGGATGAAGAAATATAGTGGCATAATTATCAAAGAACCAGTATGCAGGAAACTCATACCTGAAGTTATGCAGCTTACAAGTAAGTAATAGCCTAAGCTGAAAATAGCGCCAGCTGTCCCGATAACGTCCTGAAAGTTGACAAGCGCAAGGCTTAAGCAATTAGGTAGAGCAATTCCTGAACCTAATAATGTAATAAAAATGGTCACTAACATGCCTATTAGTAAGACGATAGTAGGCAATGGTAATGTACTTATGATTAGTAGTAATAAAGCCCCGACAGTCATGACCAAACAACCGAGATGAATAACTTTTGCTGGCTGATATTTGTTGACTAGTCGTTTAGAAATCATGGCACCGATAATAGAGGCAAGAGCCACAATTATACCAAGAAATCCATAAAGTCCAGGGGATAAATTGAAATGGTCAATAAAGATAAAAGGAGCTTCAGCATAGTAACTGAATAACACGCCGTTTATCCCACCAATTAGCAACCCAAAGACAAGAACCCGTGGAGATGAAATCATTCTTTTTACAACTGGGAAAATAGCCGTTCTTTTTCTCGTTGATTTATCTGTTGTTTCAGGGAGTCTGAAATAAGCATAGATAAACAACAAAATACTCATCGCAACGAGTACAAAGAAAACAGCTCTAAAACCAAGTGCTTGATCGACCCAACCACCAATCAGCGGCCCTACTGCAGGAGTAAACGCAATGACTGCAGAAATTTGCGCAAACATCGCATGTCTTTTACTGCCGGATACACTTTCTCGCAAAATAGTTTGCGTAATAATGGAGCCTGTCGCTGCCCCAAAAGCTTGAATAAATCTACTTACTAATAGAAATGTGATCGTTTCTCCGTAAAAACACATGAAACTTCCAATACCATAGAAAATTAAACCGCCTAGCATAGCCGGTCTTCGTCCAATAAAATCAGAAAGCCATCCCCAACAAAAGACACCGATAGCAAACCCTATAAAATAAATACTTAAAGTTAACTGTACAGAGCGATTTGAAGCATTTAATGCATCAGAAATATCAGGTAGAGATGGTGTATAGATTGTCTCGCTAATCTGTGGAAAAGCTACAAGAACAATCATTAATAATAAAGATGGTGCTACATGTTTTTTCAACTTATTGCCCTCCTACAAGCAAAATCTACTTCTTTAGAAAAGAGTAGACGTAGCTAGGGAAACGGCGGGACCATTATAAGTATTCGTTCATAAGATGTCATTTTCAATCACCTATATATGTTAAAAGTAGGAGTGCATAGTCTAGCTTCTATTATATATATTTTTGTTCTTTTTAAAAGGCATATATAGAAATATTTTCAATATTTAGGTTCGTTACTATAACACGTGGTTGATTTCCGTATCGGCTGGACGCTTGGTCGTTGCTGTCACTACGCTTTCGCACAGAATAAAGCTTCCTGGCTTTTTCAAATTACAACGTTTAAAAATGTCATTCAATGATGAATCTAAAATTTTAAAAAATTTAAACTTGTGCATAAAAGGGTATACATATAAAATAGAAACAAACGTTCTGGAATGGGAGAGGGAAAAATGACTACATTTAATCAATTACAGTTAGTAGTATTCGAAGAAAATGATATTCCAGGATTAATTGCCCTATCTGACTCTGTTGGGTGGGATTACGATGAATTTGAAATTAGAACAGTGATGAAGTCTGGTGAAATATTTGGGCATAAAAATGATAAGGGGGAAATTGTTTCAAGTGCGGCCATTATCACTTATGATTCAAATGTAGCTTCTATAGGCATGGTTATTGTGCATGAAAATTACAGAGGGCTTGGTCTTGGGAAATTAGCTACTCAAAAATGTATAGAAAGTGTTTCAGCACAAACGGCAATTATGCTCGTCGCAACGGAAGAGGGTGAACCGTTATATAAGAAAATGGGTTTTGCCACTGTTGATTATGTACATAAATATCTGAATAACAACTATTTCAATGACAAAAACCTAGCTTCTAACGAGTATACGATTGAAGATTTTAATGAGCAAAATTTTGCCGATATTGTCAGCTTAGATGCAGCAGCCTTTGGCGTTAAAAGAAGTAATTTTCTACAGAATAGAATAAAACAATCGAAGCAAAGTATCGTTATGAAAGATTCTCATGGGAAAATTATAGGCTTTGGATTGTCCATTTTAGGACCACTCAATTTAATTTTAGGCCCTATTATTGCGCCTGATTCTCTAACAGCTTGTTTCATCATTAATACTTTAGCGAAGGATCATAATGGAAAATTAAGAATTGATGTACCATCCGGTCATGCTGAATTTATTAAAAGGTTAGAGCAAAGTGGTTTTACAGAAGCAAATAAACCTCCAGTGATGATTCTGCATGCTGAAAAAATGCCGACTAGAAATGATACACTATTTGCTATAGCTGCACAAATTTTTGGATAAAACATATAAACAAAGTGAGCACACGTTTTATTGGGTGTGCTTTTTTGTATTAAAGGATTTTAACGCAAGTGTGGAGAATAAATGTAATTAAAGGGGGAGAAGTTTGTGTTTCCAATTTTAGAGACCGAAAGACTTATTTTAAGAGAGCTGACGCAGGATGATGCGCAAAGCCTTTTCAATTGCTTTTCTAATGAAGAAGTTACCCGCTATTACGGACAAGAACCATTTATAGAATTACAACAAGCAGAAGATTTAGTGGACTTATTTTCAAATAACTTTGCTGCAAAAAGGGGAATACGATGGGGCATTGAAAGAAAAGGAGAAAAGGGTATAATCGGGACAATTGGTTTTCATGCATGGTCGCCTATACATAGACGAGCAGAAATCGGTTATGAAATTCATCCTGATTATTGGCGAAAAGGATATACACAAGAAGCGGTTACCAAAATTGTGTCGTATGGCTTTCAAAATATGGGGTTGTCTCGTATAGGTGCTGTTGTATTTATTGAAAATGAAGCCTCGAATAAGCTGCTAACTAAAATAGGCTTTCAAAAGGAAGGAATTCTTAGAGATTATATGTATCAAAACGGGCTGGCACACGATACATTTGTCTATTCCATTTTAAACAATGTATAAGTAATCACTTCTTCTACCTCGAAATTCGGCTAAAGCGAAGAAGTCCCGTAAAAGCCTGATTCGTTCAATTAAAAAAAGTGGAGAATGAGGAAAACCCTGCTGGTAAAAGTGTCACTTTATTAATAATAAATCTTTTAACCTATGAAAATATACTTTCATTATTGATATGCATTTTATTGGATAATAAATGATGACTAAGATGTAGTTTTGTGCTTGCTTTTTTCGGTTATAGTGCTAATAAAGGCATCGTGTTATTAGTAGTGAAAAAGTAACAGTAAGGGGCTTTGATAGAATGGAGATACAATATAGCACAGCTTATTTTGAAAAGTTGGATTTACTTGAAATTCTATATGCAGGGCAGGCAGCGCTAAAAGAAGCGTTACCCACACATAATGTCAGTAAAAGTCATTTGGAACGCTTTGAACAAATAGAAGCAGCCATTGCTAAGCTAAATAAGGAAATTCGAATACTTGAGCTAAACATTATCCAGTCCGTAAAATAAACAAAAAAACTCATGCGAAAAGTAATGAATTGAACTGCGCCCCAACTGTTAGACACATCTAACAATTGGGGCGCAGTTCAAATTGCATGAGTTTTTTGTTGGGCTTTAATTTAGATGATTGTTTTAATCTTAAACTTTTTCTAAATCTAGTGTGAATGCTACTAAAAATACCATAGCAACGTTTATTACAAGGGAAACAATATTTAAAAAATCAGTTGTCGGCATGATTACAATAATCAATGATGATACAGCAACAAATAAGGGGATTATTTTAGTGATCTTTGAGACTAGTTGTAGCTTGTGATAATGTCTAAATATGAAATAAATACCTATTAAGATTGGTGTTGTAAGCAATACTCCTAAATATCCCCATGCATCTTCAATAAACCAAGGGAAGATGCGCATACGCGAAGTGAAAATAAAAAGATTTAGAATGATAGTTCCTATTAATAGGCTGTTTATAATAATGATTTTCTTGTTTTTCTTCATTTTGATTACTCCTTTAAAATTAAATTATATATTCGTTATTTCATAAATTTTCCTCTTAAATATTAATACCAATCATCATCATCGTTAGATATACTCCAATTTCTCGCAAACTTAATCCAAACTAGTTTCCCCCTAATGTTTTTTGAAGTATTCATACCTTTGAGCTAGTGCTGCGTTGGTCCGTTCAAAGGATTTTCTATAGAAATCCATTACAATTTTTTCATATTAAATGACTCATTTTTACGAATATCATTCACTTGTGGTGTAATATTACATTTTTAGTAACCCTTTGTAAATAGATTTATTCTGGTGAATATTAACATGTTATAGTATTTGTTTATGTCTAGAGGGGGGACTTGCACTGAATGTCGTTTTTGAAGAAAGTAAGAAAACACATGATAGTGATTTTAATCAATGGTCATTTTGATAACGATAACTTATGGTGATTTATAATTAGTATTGATTTTACTTATGTATCTAAAGGGTGTAAAATTGTATTAGCAAGAATATCCAGAGAGATTGGTATTAAAAACAGAAAAGAGTGATGAAGATGGGAATTGATTTTCATAATAAGGACAATCAAACTACTTATACAACTCGGCATGCTGACCATTCATGGATTGAAACAATGAGAGAACTTGTCCCTATAACGAGCATTAATAAGGCTGCAGATATTGGCTGTGGCGGAGGGATTTACGCTAAAGCATTAGCCGATATGGGCGTAACTTCTGTAATCGGTGTGGATTTTTCACATGCTATGCTCGTTGGAGCGACAGAAAATTGTAAACAATATCATCATATAACTTTCAAGCAAGGAAATGCTTTGGCAACAGGATTAGATGATGACAGCTTTCAATTAGTACTGGAACGAGCGTTAATACATCATATCCAAGATGTAAAGGCTTGTTTTCAAGAGGCATATAGAATTTTGGGGGATGAAGGGGTCTACATTATCCAAGATCGGACACCTGAAGATTGTCTTCTTAAGGGAGATGACTGCCATATTAGAGGCTATTTCTTTGAACGTTTTCCAAAATTAAAGGTACAAGAAATTAAACGGAGACATAGTAGTGAGCTAGTCGTTGAGACCCTTAAGGAAATTGGTTTTAACGAGATTACAGAAGTAAAGTTATGGGAAACAAGAAATGTGTATGAACAGAAAGAGCAATTGTTAAACGATTTACGGGCAAGAACAGGTAGAAGTATTTTACACGAATTAGACGATGAAGAATTAAATGATTTAGTGAACTACATTGATCAGACTATTACAACTGAGAGTTCTATAGTGGAAAAGGATAGATGGACCATTTGGAAAGCTGTGAAATGATCATAAAAAAGGGTTCTTTCTGATGAACTATCCGACGGTAAAGTACAGCTATCCATCGATTCGATAAAAAGAAGCTCTCGTTCGTTTTTCAAACGAGAGCTTATATCTTTTTATTCGCCAACTAATGCGAGCATGAATTTGTCTCGATCCGCTTCCTCCTGCATTTTATTCTCGACGAGCATTGCACCGTATCTCACATTTGTCATATCCCGATCAACTAAAAATTGAACATTTACTTTTGCAGGTTTTTTATTGACAGGACAATCTCCTTTAAATTCTACAACGTCCTGTCCTTTTTGAGTTTCAAAATATACCCAATATGGATTTTTACAAGCGTTGGCAAAGCCAGATTCTAACGTCTTATTACTATTTTCGAATGAATAGTTTTTAACATATGTAATATATTCATTATCTGTAATGTCCTTTTGTGGACCGTAAAAATACCAGAATACCCCTAAAATCCCGATTGGCACAATCCACAGAATGTTCCTTTTGCTTAATTTCCCCATATTTGAAAGCCCCCTTTATGAGAATATTTTATCATCTTTATACTGATTTTTGCTAGCTTACAATAATATTTTCTAGCCTGAGAATTATTGTTGTAGATTTCGTCGTTTTGTTTGTTGTTTATTGATTTATGGGAAACTATGACTATGAGGCTAATAATGACGTCATTTATGAGGTATGTAGGTATTCAACTGGGATTATGATTTTTGAGCATTGATCACCTGAAAGACAGTACATGACAAAATGAACGCCAAGAAATTAAATGCAAGATTTACTAAATGAATTATGGATTATTTCAATGGATTAATGATATAGCGGGGCGCTATCCTTTTCTGGACAAGGGATGATTTTCATCACCGATAACGTTCCTTATGTCGTAATCGTATTTATTTTATATTTATGGTTTACTGCAAACAAAGAAAAAAGGGTAGAAAAACATATACTGCTATATACATTGTCTTTACATGTTTACTTGGATTGGGTTTAAACGCCATTCATTTGGTCTACTATCATCCACGACCATTTATCACATATAGTGGTCATCAATTAGTACCACATTTAGTAGGTATTTCCCGTCTCTATGTCGGCGTTCATTATCCCGCTGACGTGATTGGCGGAGCCCTTCTGTCATTTGGGGCAAGCTTAGTCATTATTAAGTCTTCTAAAAAATTGGAGCCGGACGTACAAATCCTATTCAATATTTATAATAGACTAACGAAACGAATCCCGTTCTTAGCGAAATTCGGCCATTAGATTACATCGGGGACATTAACAACACAAAGAGTCACATTTTTATGTGGCTCTTTGTTTTGTTAAGAAAGAATATTTTAAATAAATTCGAACTCTTTTTCGGAGGGAAGAGATTAGAACTTGGGAAAATTGTTAAATGCTTGGAATAACAAGTTGAACAGGTGCTTTAAAAGTATTTAAGGCATAAACGAACGAAACATACTAAGATTAGTATGTTTAAATTTTTATCCTAAATATCGATGATACAATGTTTTCGCTTCCGCAATATCTTTTGTTCCATGGACTAAAACCCGCCCGTCTTTAAAAATTACTAAACGGTGATCATCGACACGATAAGATAACAGATAAGGGTTTCGTTGAACATTTCCGCCTTGCTGCAAAAAGACTTTTTCCAGTTCGGCTAAATCACGTTTTTCTTTCGCGGAAGGCCGGATTTGAACAGAATCCCTTCCACATAGAACAGCTGTTTTTGTTTGATTTTCAAAGGATAGGTGGGGATATGTCCGATTGTTCCCGCACGATGGGCAATCATCTTTTTTCATCTTATCCACTTTTATCGCACTATATTGGTTTTTCCAAAGATCAAAGGATATTAACTTATTCCGTAATGATGCTGTATCATCCACTAATATTTTTAAAGCTTCACTTATCTGATGGGCAGTAACCATTTGCACGGCAGGTCCGATGATTCCCGCGGTATCGCACGTTAAACCTCCGATTGGGACTGTTTCCAACAAACATGAAAGACAAGGGTTTTTTTCAGGAATGATCGTATATGTAATGCCATAGCTCCCCACACAAGCGCCATAGATCCAAGGTACTGAGTATTTTTGCGAGACATCATTCATCATCATTCTTGTTTCAAAGTTATCGGTCGCATCAATCATGAGATCGGCCTGTTTTGCCCATTCTTCCAGCTCAAACACTGACGCATCCGCTACTATTGCTTCGACCGTTACTGTTGAATTGATGGCCTCCAGGCGCTTTTTTGCTGCGATCGCTTTGGGCATCCGGTTTTTTGCATCATCTTCAGAGTATAGCTGTTGACGCTGCAGGTTTGACCATTCCACATAATCTCGGTCCACAATCGTCAGTTTACCTATTCCCGCGCGGACTAGTGCTTCAGCATTTGTTGTTCCCAGCGCTCCAGCTCCAACAATGAATGCATGTTTAGATGAAATTTTTTGCTGTCCGGATTCCCCAATTGGTGCAAATAATTCCTGTCGTGAATAGCGATTATTCACCCAATACTCATCCCTTCCAAAGGACTGCTCGCTGCGGCAGTACGTTTCTTCGGGATTCTACCAGCTTCAAAGCCAAGGCGTCCGGCTTCAATGGCAAGTTTCATAGCTTTTGCCATCTTGACAGGATCTTTTGCTGCAGATACAGCTGTGTTTAATAAAACTCCATCAGCACCCAGCTCCATTGCCATTGCTGCATCAGCAGGAGAGCCGATACCAGCATCGACAATAACTGGCACCGTTGCTTGTTCAATGATAAAACTCAAGTTAACCGGGTTAATGATTCCCCGTCCGGAACCAATCGGTGAGGCTCCTGGCATTACGGCATGACAGCCTAATTCCTGCAACTTTCTGGCTAAAACAACATCATCTGATGTGTACGGAAGAACAATAAACCCTTCCTTTATTAATTCTTCTGTTGCTGTTAACGTTTCAATAGGGTCAGGAAGCAATGTTTTGTCACATCCAATAACCTCTACTTTAATCATATCGCAAAGGCCGGATGCTTTTGCAAGCTTTGCAATGCGGACGGCCTCGACTGCGTTTTTGGCTCCTGCTGTATTTGGCAATAAAGTAAATTTTTTAGTATCAAGCTTTTCTAAAAAATTTGGCTGGTTCGCTTCAAAGATATTCATTCTCCGAACGGCAAATGTCAGGATTTCTGCCTCCGATTCAGCAACAGCCTGCTTTTGGATATCAAAATTAGGGTATTTTCCTGTTCCAAGTAGCAAACGGGATTGAAATGAATAAGGACCTATTTTTAACATAATTATCCGCCTCCAACAAAATGTACAATTTCAATGCGATCCCGGTCAGAGAGCCGGGTTTCCTGATGATCAACTTTGTTCAGAATCTCTCCATTTACCTCAATTACAACTACTTTATCTAGCAGTTTGTAATATTCGAGCAGATCCGAAACGTACACAATTTCCTCTGATAACTTCAATTTTTCTCCATTTAGTATCACTTCCAAGATCTGTCCTCCTAACGAATCAATATTTGAGATCGATCAATGCGAAACGCAGCAAGAAACTGCTCATTTTCCACTTGACCTGTAAGCAATTGGGCTGTGAGTTTGCCGGTAAGTGGGCTTAATAGAATTCCGTTTCGATAGTGTCCGGCAGCTACAAATAGCCCTTTAATATCAGGATGCTCGCCGATATAGGGAAAACCATCATCTGTCTGCGGCCTTAATCCTGCCCAGACCCGTTCCCAAGGGGCATCTTTCAGCTGGGGAATCAGCTTAACGGCTTGTTCAATCAAGGTAGAAATTCCACCAGCCGTTACTTGTTTATCAAACGTATTTTCCACGACAGTGGCCCCAATGTAAATTTCACCATTTCGCTTAGGAACAAAATAACAGCGTTTATCTGAAAAAATCGATCTGTGAACGATCGGCTTATTCGGCTTTACAGAAAAGCATTCTCCTTTTACAGGATAAACGGTTATGTTGATCCCTGTATTTTTCATTAAATTGGCAGCCCAGGCACCGGTAGCGACAACGACTTGTTCACAATAGACGGCTCCCGTTGATGTGTATACTCCTTTGACAACGCCATTTTTATAAATAAAAGAAAGGACCTCTGTATTTTCACGGATTTCTGTACCAAAATACTCTGCTGCTTTTGCGAAGGCAAGTGATAATTTTGCAGGCTGAACATGGGCATCATTTGGAAGGAACATAGCACCGGCAACAGTTGGTGCTAATGCAGGTTCCATTTCTCTTACTTGTGTTGCATCGAGCCATTGGATGCCGGAATCCCAGTTCTGCTGGAATAATACCTGACTTTTTACCTCTGAAGCTAATTCTTCCGTTTCCGCAATTTTTAACATGCCTTTATTCACAAATTCGATATCGATCCCCGTATATTCAAGTAATTCGTTGGTGATGGAGGGGAACATAGCCTGGCTTTTTAATGCCAATTGGAAAAATGGACCGTCGTGTTCCATTTCCGCTTGTGCTGCCAGCATACCTGCTGCTGCACTGGAGGCTTCGCAGGCCAAAGTTCCTTTTTCAAGAATGATGACTTTTTTTCCAAGTTTAGAAAGTTGATAGGCAATGGAAGAGCCATTAATTCCTCCTCCGATAATTGCAACATCAAATGTATTTTTCACTCAACACATCTCCATTTTAACTTCTTTTTGGTAGGCTTTTATTACAGCTAATGGATCATCGGCGTTTAATACGCCCGACATCATAGCAATACCGTCGGCCCCGCTGTTTATCACCTGTTTAGTATTTTCAGGAGCAATACCGCCGATAGCGATAACAGGAATATCCAGTGAACTAGTAAGCTTTATTAATTCCTCTAAACCCCTTGGTTCCAATCCTGTCTTTGATTGGGTAGAAAAAATATGACCATATATCACATAGTCGGCTCCCAAGCGTTGAACCTTTTTTCCTTCTTCAACTGAGTGGATGGAACAACCAACCGTCAATTGAGGAAAGTTGGTTTTAATCATAGATACATCCAAACTGTGATAGGCTAGTTGGACTCCTTTCACACCTGTAACAACGGCAACATCCACCCGGTCATTGATGATTATTTTGGATAACGGAACGCCAACTCGGGAAAGCATATTGACTGCTTCAAATAATTTTTTTGCGGTCATTTGTTTTTCACGCAAATGGATAGCGTCGGCATATGGATGGATGTCTGCTAAAATTTCACTTAGTTGTTCCATTGGCATTTTTCCATTAGAAATGAGATGAATTGCTTTTGATAATAAGTTAATAGGGGTCACCTCTTTAAGATTTATCCGCCTTCCAAATGTAGGATGCAAAAAAGCCACTTTCTTTTTGGTAAAGAAAGTGGCTGGAGATGAAAAGGACAAATTTCCGTATACCACTTCCCTACGCTGGTATTAACCAGGTCAGGTTCATAGAGTCCCGAAGTCACACTTCAATCTCAGCCTTTACAAAGGCACCCCTAGCGGATAAGTTATTTATATTCAATTAATTTTTAATACTAGCACTATTCACAAAAATGTCAACAATTAGTAGGTGCAAGTAGTATCAAATAGTCCTTGGATACGAAACATCTGTGGGTCAATATAAACAAATTTTTGCATGGATTAGCATTTTTTAAGTATCAAAGATAAAGGGTGAGGTGTTCTTTAGTAAGGTATAGTATTAAAGAGCTAAAGTGAATAGATTAATAGGAGTGCCATTTTGTGAAGTTTTATAAGAAATCGTCCGGTATTAATATGACCATTAGAAGTTAATTTGGCATTGATATTGATGCTGCTTGTGGTCAGTTGTATGGGTATTACCAAAAGGCAACAAACAGTAATTTGACATGAAAATGATGCTGAATTGTATTTCATAAAAAAATTTGGTAAAATAAAAATACAAATTATGAGAGGACTGATGAATGGACGATGATTAACTAAACTATATTTTTATTTGAAACGAACAACTTCAAACTTCAAATTACAAAATATAGGATTAGTCTGTCCATTTTTATAAATCAGTTTACGTTTTATTTGTCATGTTTCCTATGACAAAAAAGAACACTTATTTAATATAAGTGAAAGACTAATCCTTCCAATTACTAATTGGGAGGATTTTTTATGCTCTCATAAACAATCTAATCGATAAGGGGAGAGGGAAATGAGCGATTCAGATACAATTGTTACGCATGTAATGCTCCGTATAAGTCGTTAATATCCATCAAACTTTTACGGAGAAATTTAAAATGGATGGATATGCCGACTTTGTATAAAAAGTAAAAAGTATAGCTATACAAAGGAGGAATTATCATGTCAATGATACAAGTTCAAAATTTAACTTTTTCTTATCCAAGCAGCTTTGACAATATTTTTGAAAATGTAAGCTTTCAAATAGATACGGATTGGAAACTTGGGTTTATCGGTAGAAATGGACGAGGAAAAACAACATTCTTTCATTTATTATTAGGGAATTATGAGTATAGTGGGAAAATCAATTCTTCGGTCGAGTTTAATTATTTCCCTTATCCAGTTTCGGATAAAAACAAGTATACCCATGAAATCATGGAAGAAATTTGCCCCCAAGCAGAGGATTGGGAAATTCTTCGTGAAATATCCTATTTAGACGTTGATGCCGAGGTCATGTATCGACCTTTTAAAACATTGTCAAACGGAGAACAGACCAAGGTGTTGCTTGCTGCACTTTTTTTAACGGAGGGGCAGTTTTTATTAATTGATGAGCCAACCAACCATCTAGACACCGAAGCAAGAAAGATGGTCTCTGCATATTTAAGGAAGAAAAAAGGGTTTATATTAATTTCACATGACCGAAACTTTTTAGATGGCTGCGTTGACCATATTTTATCTATAAATAGGGCAAATATTGAAGTTCAAAGTGGTAACTATTCTTCTTGGAAGTTGAATTTTGATCGACAGCAAGAACATGAAGAGGCAACTAATGAGCGTCTACAAAAAGACATTGGGAGATTAAAACAGTCTTCAAAGCGTACTTCCGGTTGGTCTAATCAAGTGGAAGCTTCCAAAAATGGAACAACGAATTCAGGCTCTAAGTTAGACAAAGGTTTTGTAGGACATAAAGCAGCGAAGATGATGAAGAGAGCAAAAAACCTTGAATCAAGGCAACAAAAAGCTATTGAGGAAAAGTCAAAACTGCTAAAAAATGTGGAAAAAACCGAGTCATTAAAATTAGAGTCATTGACGTTTCATTCAAATGAATTGATTGTTTTGGCCGACGTGTCTGTTCAGTACGATAACCAAATAGTGAATAAGCCAATTAGCTTTAAACTTGAACAAGGTGACCGAATTGTGCTTGATGGAAAGAATGGAAGCGGGAAAAGTAGTATACTCAAACTCATTCAAGGAGATCCGATACAGCATACGGGCTCGATGTATGCAGGTTCAGGACTCATTATTTCCTACGTCCAACAAGATACTTCTCATTTGAAGGGAATGTTATCTGACTTTATTGAGGAGCATGGGATTGATGAAACGTTATTTAAATCCATTCTACGTAAGATGGACTTTGACCGAATTCAATTTGAGAAAGATATTTCTCATTATTCAGGTGGACAAAAGAAAAAGCTGCTTATCGCCAAAAGTTTATGTGAAAAAGCGCATATCTATATTTGGGATGAACCGTTAAATTTTATTGATATTTATTCACGCATGCAGATTGAAGAGCTTATTCTAAAATTTAATCCGACAATGGTGTTTGTTGAGCATGATCAAGCATTTCAACAAACAGTTGCAACAAAAACGATAACGCTGTAAAAAATGATTAAACAATTATATCCCGCTTTAACGGGCAGTAATACCTCCACCTCAAAATTCGGCAAAAGCAAAGAAGTTAGGTGAGAGATAAACTCACCGTAAAAGCCCGATTCGTTCAACTAATAATTAGTGGGGATGAAGAAAACCCCGCTAATTAAACCTTTTAAAGAAGAATCCATTGCGATCTAGTTTTTTTCAAAATGGATTCTTTTATTTATTGTAAAATATAGGGTTTAATTATATATGAAATAACAGAGATCTATGACCAAGTGTTGGTATTAGAAAAAACAATGTCCGTTAATTATTTGAAAAATGAAAGAAGGCATATCGCATGTCATTAGAAGATTTAGTGAATAGTATTTGCATAGAGGCTAAAAATAGAGATAGTAAAAGATTAGATGAATTACTAAATCAACTTTGTGAGTATGAGAATGTTAAAATACTTGATATTTACCCTTATCAAATAAAAAGTAATGAAAAGTTTAGTCAAGTAGAAGTATTCTTTGATAAATTGGAAAGTAAAGATTTTCAACAAAAAACTCAGGATTTTTATTCGTATTTCAAAAGCTTAGAAAAATTCGAGAAATTTTTTGAAATGATATGGTTAGGATCAACTGAATTTTATGCTTTCTATGATGTACCAGTAACTTTGTATAAAGATACAATGTATTATAAATTCTACGAGAAAGAATGGAATGAAATAATACAAAAAAATCGTGAAGAATCAAATTTAATCAACATTGATGAGTTTTCTATGTTAATTTCTCTCATTAAATTAGCTGTTTCGGATCATCTTGATGTATTCTTTATTATACCGGAGAAAAATATTGTATTTAGAGGGAATGGATTAGCATTTATCATTTATAGCGAAAATAATCTTGATCTATTTGAAAAGATAGCTAATACTGAGGGGCTCTATATACGTTGATACTTTGCCTATTTTGGCATCTATTCTATTAACTAAATGAAATTTAATAAAAAAACGTCAAATAATTTTTGCATGTGAAATTTTTTGACGTTTTCTAGTGTGATTTAGAGCTTCTTGATGCTAAGGATTATGATAAAAAGATGGGAAAATGGCAGATGGAGAACTTTCCATTATCCCGGCGAATTTGCATTAAGTACAGCAAGAAAACAGCTAAAAATCATTAATAGTTTATTGAAGCAGCAAGATGTTCAGATGGTCATTTCTGCGTGTGACTTTATCTCTATAAATATATATGTACATATTTATAATTTTTAACCCTTTCGTTGATAAGAAAGGGTTTTTGTATATTGCAATTACACGTGAAAGTTTATGGACATAAATCTTAGTAACGATGAAAACGAAGTAACGTCATAAAATTATCACATCAATAACTATGAACATTATTAACATACAGACCTTTTCCAAATCGTACGATTCTTTTTCTAGCTCTTTGTAATATTTTAGCGTCATACCGAGCCATATATTAATAAACTTGCACATGTCATACAAGAAACGACGTCTACTTCTACACTTTTACCTATTTCGATGGTTTATATTGCCATATAGGTCTTTAGACAGTTGAGTCATTTCCATCTTTCCTATAATATGTAACTGAAAGTGATAATCATTATCATTTGTTGTTAGCAACACATTTGTGCCCATTCGCTTCTTATCATCAGTCTTTCTAATTAGGGAGACTAATTTTTTTATCAGTGAGTGATAATTATTATCATTTGGGAAGGCGAAGGCTTTGTGAAAGGATGATTAATTACATGCAACAGATAGCTAAACAGATTGCAGAAAATGCAACGTTTCAGGCGTTTATGAATTGTTATATACGAGAGGTGAGTAGCGGACATTGGGTCAGAAAAGAAGAGTGGATAAAAGAACAGCGACTATCTATCTTGATTACAGAGGCACATATATTAGAGATTGAGTTGCCGATCCAAAACACACGTTTTGCATTTGGCATGGAATACAAATCTCTTGTTGGAAGACATTTATTTGGTGTTTCGTTGAAGTATTGTGCGAAACAAAAACAATGGCTTGTTGAAGATAAATTAACGATACTCATCACGCTTATTCAGGAACTACATTTAATGGCTAAGGCGGATGGATGTCTTGGACTTTCCTCCCATTTTGATGAACTCATTCTTCGTATAATAGAGAGCTATCAAACGATGGCCAATTATATTGAAAAGAGTTTGGAAGGTAAGAAACAAAATGGAGCTAACTGTACGTTTATTGAAGCTGAGCAGTCTAACTTACTTGGTCATTGGCTTCATCCGACACCTAAAAGCAGACAAGGGATGGCCGATTGGCAACAAACGAGTTTTGCGCCAGAGTTACAAGGTTCTTTCCAACTTCACTATTTTCGTGTCGACCGTAAAATTGTCAAAGAGTCCTCTGTATTAGAAAAAAGTGCGAGTGAACTTATTTCTCAGTCTTTAACAAAATCACAATCGGATTTTGTTATGTCAGAGAAGGATTGCCTCATTCCGATGCACCCGCTTCAAGCACAGTGGCTTTTACAACAACAATATGTAAAAGAAGCGATTGCCGAAGGATTGATAAAATACGAAGGTGCGCTTGGGGCATTTTATACAGCAACCTCTTCGATAAGAACGGTATATAGCTCAAATGAAGAAATGATGTATAAGTTTTCAATTCCTGTAAAAATAACAAATTCATTGAGGGTAAATAGAACGCATGAACTCAAAGCTGGAATTGTTATGGCTCGGTTAATGAATAAGATTGATTTCTTACAGAACCATCCATCTTTCCGGATGATTGATGATCCAGCCTATATGACTGTAGAGTTCCCAAATCAGACGGAATCAGGGTTTGAGGTTATTTTTCGCTCAAACGTATTTCCTAAAGGGCATGATGAAGGAATATGCATGATCGCTACTCTTGTGCAAGAGCCCTTGCCAAACGAAAAATCAAAACTGTGTCAGCTCATTATGAAAATCTCTCAATCAGAATTCCGCTCAATAGAGAGTGTAAGTTTAGCCTGGTTTAAAGACTATTGGACATGTGCTATTGAATCATTATTAAGATTATACGATGAACATGGGATTGCTCTTGAAGCACACCAGCAAAACAGTCTGTTAAACATTTCTTCTGGTTATCCCACTACTTATTATTATCGTGATAACCAAGGTTATTACTTATCAAAAACATATAAAGAAGTCCTTCTTTCAATAGAGCCTTCTTTACAAGAAACAGCTGAGCTATTTTACGAAGATGCCCTTATTCATGATAGATTTACATACTATTTGTTTATGAATCAATTGTTTCCCGTTATTTCCCGCTTTGGAGCAGATCAGCTCATTGATGAAAAAATTCTTTTGAAGTGGTCTATCGATCAACTGCAATTATTAGAAAAAGAATTTACAGGTTTCGGGAAGGCATTCATTCGTAACATTCTAAAACAAGAAGAGCTTGCGTTCAAGGCAAATTTATTAACAAGGTTTCATGATGTAGACGAACTAGAAGCCGAACTTGAACAAGCGGTATACACGAAAATTCCAAATCCGTTTGTTCTTCAGCATGAGGAGGCAGAATATGCAACAGCTACAGCCTTTAGCTTCTAAACAAGGAGAGCTACGTGTAAGGCGGCAGCTTGTAGAAGCAATGATTTTTGAAGGACTAATCAACTATGAAGAAACACGTTTAGATAAATGGACCTCAATTTTTACGCTTGTTGGACAGAAGTGCACCTATCGTTGTGAAGGCAGAAGAATGGCATTTGATCGCATCCGAATACAGGGAGATAGTATTTTTTGCATAGGGAAAGATGAAACGTTACTAGAAGCAAGTCTTGAGGACCTAGTAGATGAATTACTTTCGACTCGTAAAGACAAAGTTCGGTTACTGAAAGAACTTCATTTGACGAGTAAGCTATGTGAATGGAATGATCATCATCTCCAAATGCCGATGTCGAGAAGAAATTCGAGCTATGAGGAATTAGAATCAGAAATCATTGAAGGACATCCATATCATCCTTGTTTTAAATCCAGAACCGGTTTTACGATCGACGACCATAAAGACTATGGCCCTGAGGCAAAGCAATCTTTTACTCTTCAATGGGTTGCGGTAAGAAGAAGCTACGTTCGAATCACGGTTCTTGAAGAAGAAGAGAACTTTTGGAAAAAAGAGCTAGGGCATTTGCTGTGGGAAGACCTTCTTACAACGCTTGCGGTATTGGATAGAACATTTGAAGAGTATACGTTCTTACCGGTTCATCCTTGGCAATGGCATAACATGATGCATGAACTAGCTGGATTAATGGAGCAAAAAGATCTAATACCTCTAACTGTGAAAGGAGATGACTATAGGGCAACCCAATCAGTGCGAACATTATGGAATTTTTCAAATCCAAAAAAGGCGCAATTAAAATGCTCGATGAATATGGTGAATACCTCTTCATTACGAAAGTTACATGCTCATGCTGTTTGTGCCGCTCCTCATATTTCAGCATGGCTTAAACAGGTGATTCAATTAGACGACTATTTACATAAGGAAGCGTCTCTTATTGTACTGGAAGAATATGCAGGGATTATTTTTGAACCGAATGCAAAAAAACATAGCAGCAAACTAGAAGGTCAGCTTGGCTCCATATGGCGAGAAAGTGTGCGCTTGTATATGAAGGATGAAGAGGAAGCGGTACCGTTTACGGTATTAATGATGATGGAGTTAGATGGGCGTCCATTTATTGATGATTGGCTTTGCCGATATGGAACGGAGGAGTGGGTAAAACGCTTGATCGAAGTGAGTGTTATTCCTGTGTGGCACTTGCTTGTCGCTCACGGTATTGCTGTTGAGGCACATGCGCAAAATATGATTTTATTACATCGAAATGGGTGGCCAACTCGAGTTGTACTGAGGGATTTCCATGACAGTATCGAATATATGGAAGAATTTATTGCAGACAGAAGCCTCGTTCCAAACTTTGAAACGATACACGAACGTTTTAAAGATGCACCTGTCGATCAATATTATTGGATGTCTTCTGTAGAGGCTTTACGAGAGTTAGCGATGGATACACTATTCGTGTTTCATTTAAGTGAACTATCTTATTTGCTAGAAGAGCAGTATGGATTTGCAGAAACACGTTTTTGGAGTCTAGTTAAGAACGGAATACAGAAGCACTTTGAACGTTTTCCATCATTACGCTCTAGAAATGAACAGCTTCAGCATACTAGCACACCTATTTATGTTGAATCTTTGCTAACAAAGAAAGTTCAAAATAAAGAAGAAGGTAATTTTCGACATTTCGTCAACAATACGTTGGCGCAAGCGGATGAAAAGGGGAAATGATGATGTTTTATGTCAATGATCAATTGTATACAGTAGAAAATATCGATAAACAATTTGAACTATATGAAAGCTTACCTCATCTAAGGGAGTGTAACAATCGCAGACTAGCTATTTGTACGGATGATACTTTCCAATATATAGCTCTTTGTTTATACATTCGCGAAAAAGGTGGATCAGTTGTCCCAATCCATCCTGCGACGCCAAAAGAGGGATCTATACGGCTTGCTTCTTCAGCACGTAGTCATCTTTTGTTGTTCCAATCAATCGATTCTTTCATCGAATTATCAAATCATTCCAACAACCAAGAAGGCGTATTAGTTCAAATGAGCTCAGGTACAACGGGAACTCCTAAATGTATTGAACGAACGTGGAGTTCAGTGGAAGAAGAGATTGAAAGTTATGTGAAGACATTACCTGTCGATTCCTTAACAAATTCTATTGTTGCTTGTCCGGTCACTCATTCTTATGGATTCATTTGTGGTGTTTTGGCTTGCATAAGAAGGGGAGCAAAGCCGGTTATTATTACGAATAGTAACCCTAAATATATGTTGAAAATGCTAAAAGAATATCCTAACCACATACTTTATGGGGCTCCAGCGTTACTTTATACATTAAGTAGATTATTACCGATTGATCAACAATTTGATCGTGTGATGACGTCAGGAACTGTGATGCCGCATAGCTGGTTGACATCGTTAAGAGAGAAATCACGTCAAGTACTACAGCAGTATGGATGCTCTGAATCTGGGTGTATTGCAATTCACCCTAATGTAGAAGATCCGAAAGAAATGGGTTACCCCCTTCCTCATGTGAAGGTGACAGCTGGTAACAAACAAACACCGAGCGAAATTATCATTGAATCGTCTACACAAACGATTTATACGAAAGATCTTGGCTATATAGAAGATCATGTTCTTTCTTTTCTTGCAAGAATAGATGACACAATTAATGTAGCAGGCTTGAATGTGTATCCGCATGAAGTTGAAACCGTGTTAATGGATGACCCAAGAATAGTGGAAGCTGTCGTATATAAGAAACAAGACAACTTATCAGGAGAGCGAGTATGCGCACAATATGTGTCTAGTGAACCAATCGATAATATGGAACTTAGGGAATGGTGCCGGAAATTTCTCGCGCCACATCAAATTCCGATGGAGTTTGTGTTTGTTCATGAAATTGAAAAGCTGCCTAACGGAAAAGTAAGTAGAAAAAAACTTGGAGGCATACCAGTATGACGCGACAGCAATTGATCAAGAGCATCTATGATATTATGGAAAATTCATTAGAGTTGCAGACACTATCCTCTTTTAATGAAGATGCCCGATTAAATGAAGATTTGTATATGGATTCAATTATGGTCCTTCAACTGATTCTTCATATAGAGTTGGATCTTGGCATTTCCATTCCCGATGAGGTTCTCGTTCCGAAAGATTTCAAAACAGTAGGAACACTAGCAAGTTTTTTAGAAAAACAGCAAAAGGTAGAATAATCGGAGGCTAAAATGATAAAAGTTCATTGTTTTGTAAGCTGTGTTTGTGAGGTTATTAAGAAAACGAAAGGCGTCGATCATAGACCCTACTATTTTGGGGTATGGGACGCAGATTTTGATGTGCTCGATAACGGAGTGCTAGCATACCACTCTGATCAAATTGATCACCATTTCTTTCAAACATGGTATGAAATGCTCTATGGAATCAAGCTTTACAAATGGTATGACGAAAAGCAATCAAAACAAGAAAATACAAACAAACTGCTAAGGTTATTAGAGAATAAATCTCCACATCAACATGTGATGGTAATGCTGGATTTATCGATGCTTCCAGAGCGAGAGAATAAATTTCATCAACGTCCATTCCCTCATTATGTGATGCTAGAATCGACAGAAAATGAAGAAGAATGGTTTATGTATGACCCTGATTTTCGCTGGGAAGGGATTTTACCGAAGGAGAGAATTTTAGCTGCAATCCAAGAGCCAACTGTCGAAGGTGGCTATTACTTTGATGCAGAGACGATTATTGCGCCAACTACAGAGACCGTTGAAGCCTATTTTAATACATGTATAATGCTTCATTGTAATCCGTTGACAGATGCCATTACCGAAATTATGAAAGAGTATATTTCAGGAAAAGAAAAAGAAAATATGTCAAAACTTCCGACTGCATTAAAACAATTGCCGGTTATAGCGATTAGAAAGTATGCATATGAGCATGCCTTTGCATTTTTTTGGGAAGCACTTGGCCGCGAAGAGGAAGGCTTTGACACATGGTGTGATGACATTGAGCGTCTAGTGAATGGCTATACAACGATTCAGTATCGAGCGATGAAGCTTGCGATGACGCAAGATTTGTTAGTAGCGGAAGATATTTTTGTGAAGTTAGAAGAACAAAATCTTCTTGAGTTCAAGATTAAGCAAGGATTACAAGAATGTTTTGAAGCATGGTTAACATTACAGCACAAGAAAGAGGTTATTTTATGAAACTATCTATCTGTACAATCTCGTTTCGGCACCATCTCCACTCGATTGACCAATTAGCTCAATTTGCAAAAACGCAAGGTTTCCAAGGAATAGAGCTCTGGGGTGTTCATGCAAAGAACTTGGCAGATGAACTTCATTATGGAGCAGATTGGCTAAGCTCCTACGGTTTGGAAACGAGCATGCTTAGTGATTATTTGCCATTAGAAGCACCAGTATCTGAGATGATGGCTGAAACAGAGAGGTTATCTTCCCTTGCAAGGCGCTGGGGAACGAATAAGATTCGGACATTTGTAGGAAAAAAGGGCAGCTCAGACACGAGTACAAAAGAAAGGGAAGAACTTATTTTCAGACTTAAAATGCTCTGTGATTATCTTGAGTCAAAAGGACAATATTTGCTTGTTGAAACTCATCCGAACACATTGACAGATAATCTACCTTCAACAATGCAGTTACTCGAAGAAACGAATCACTCAAGCCTACGAGTGAACTTTGACGTTTTACATATATGGGAATCAGGGACGGACCCTATTGTCGCCATGAAGCAACTTCGTCCTTATATCTCACATTTTCACTTTAAAAATATTGCCTCACGTGCACAACTTGATGTTTTTGCTCCAAACAATGTTTATGCCGCAGCAGGGTCTAGAGAAGGGATGGTTCCATTATTTGAAGGTGCAGTTGATTATGGTGAATTCCTAGCAGAAGTAGATTCAAACATGAAGATAGATGCCTCACTGGAATGGTTTGGAGCCAATGTGAAGGGCGTATTAGCAAAAGATGTTCAGGAGGTTAAGAAGGCGTTGCAGTTGGTGCAAATATAGTATGTAAAGGCAATATATTCGTTTTCGTAAATAGCAAGAGGCAGAGAAATAAGTAAATATTTAAAGAAAAATCCAAGAATAGAAGAGTGCGAGAAATTAGGAAAAAGTGATGGGTCATACTGACTTTTATAAATTAAAAAAGGTCGATTTTCTTAAAGACAATCAACCCTTCGTATGATTAGTTTATTTTAATCAAATTGATTGAAGCAGCTACAAAAGCCCCTCCATCACAAGTACGGAAGCTTTGATTTACATTCCTTAATTGAACAGTTCCATCCGCTGGGATAAATATAATTGTTCCTCCAGAGATTGGTTGGCACTCACTTCTATCTGTTTCGCTGTTTAAAGAACCATATCTAGTTTGGTTAGGGTTGACTTCGGCATTATTAACGAATATTGCTGTAATTATTAACATGTTACCAGTTCCACCATCCGAATAATTTCCGTTCACATGGTAATTAATGTAATACACACCAGCCTGAGTAACCCTGATAGTCACTGTATCTGGGTCTAAAGTTATCCCAGCAGCTTGCCCCATACGATTCCAAGGCATAGGTTGATTAGTGGCAAGCGTTACAAAATCTGTTTGGAAAAAGTTTGCATATGTTGGTGGAGGTGCTGCTATAGGTATAGTACACATTTCTGTTGCTTTCATCACACCTGGTTTACAACGTTCACAAGAACAGCCTTCATTACATGGAATCCACAAAAATGTCCCTCCTAATACATTTTTTAATAATTTATGTACATTATATTCTTTTGCCTGTGTATGCGTTTATGCGAGGTGGAGGAAACATTATGTTATGACGCATCTAATTTTCATTTAAAGCGGGGTTTTCTCTTTTTTACGCCTCGCAAAGTAACGTAATTAAGGGAATGCTGAAAACATGAATCAATGGTCGACATGGAAGGTTTTAAACGTAGTTTCATAGATAACTATGGAAACACATTTAATTTAACTCGCCAAGTGTTACCCATTAATAATAAAACCCCCCTACAAGGATGAACTATTCTTTGTAGGGGATTTTTAGTATAGAGCGTTATTAGATTATGGAATGGGCTTTATAGGAATGCCTGAAGTTAATTAAGGTCAACACCTTAAAAAGACTTATACGGCTTCTTATGGGTTTATATAAGTAGGAGAAAGGAGTTTTTAAAAAAGTCGATTTTTCTTAAAGACAATCAACTTTTCGCATGATTAATTTATTTTAATCAAATTGATTGAAGCAGCTAAAAGCCCTCCGTCGCAAGTACGGAAACTTGGACTTACATTCCTTAACTGAACAGTTCCATCCGCTGGGATAAATATAATTGTTCCTCCTGAGATTGGTTCGCACTCACTTCTATCTGTTTCGTTGTTATCGGCACCGTATCTAGTTTGGATAGGGTTGACTTCGGCATCATTAACGAATATTGCTGTAGCTATTGTAGTGTTACCAGTCCCGCCTGACGAAAAATTTCCGCTCACATGATAATCAATGTAATACACACCTGCCTGAGTAACCCTGATAGTTACTGTATCGGGGTCTAAAGTTATCCCAGCAGTTTGCCCCATACGATTCCAAGGCATAGGCTGATTAGTGGCAAGTGTTACAAAGTCTGTTTGGAAAAAGTTTGCATATGTTGGTGGAGGTGCTGCTATAGGTACAGTACACATTTCTACTGCTCTCATCACACCTGGTTTACAACGTTCGCAAGAACAGCCTTCTTTACATGGAATCCACAAAAATGTCCCTCCTAATACATTTTTTAATAATTTATGTACATTATATTCTTTTGCCTGTGTATGCGTTTATGCTAGGTGGAGGAAATTTGACTATGCTGTCGAAAAGAGGGGTTAAAGTGCCTGAAGCGTCGTTTGGTAACCATTCTTTCCTTAACGTTGTAAATCCGTATCTTTCTGACGGGACCCTAGATAGCGTAACAATAGCGCCCCGGAAAAATAGGTGGGCGTTATTTGACGATTACATTCATAAAAATGCAAAAAAAGCCGCGTGAGATTTAATGTCTCACACGGCGCTTAGTCAGGTTATTAATAAAAATTTCATCCTCTGGAATAAGGATTGATGGTTGGATCTGTGCTTTATTGACATCATCATAAAAAACAATTAACACTTCAACTAGCAATTTATTTAATTTGATGTTATCCACCTTTACTGGATAATCAGCCTGTTGCAAAGAATAATTCAGAATTAAAACCAAAAATGGTGGATTCGTTGAAGAAAATGGTTAAGTCATTACGTGTGCTTTTGGCCCTTTTGCGGCTTTATGATGCTAAGAATATGATAAAAATATGGAAAAATGGCAGATGGACTTTCAGTAGAAAATTGAATAATATTGGAACGCCAATCTACGATGGTTTACTGCACAGAGATAAAATGTTTTCGGGAAATTACTCCAGATACCCCAAAATCTCCAGGTAATATTCAGATAGTCTTCACAGTAACTACAGATAACGCCTATACAATCAAGACTGTAAGACAAATTACTTTAAAAGGAGATTAAAAACTATGAAAAAGAGAAAGAAATTGGCTGCTACAACTTTAGGTGCTGTATTTGCGCTTTCAACTTTTGGAGCTGCGTTTGCTGCCGAAGTCCCAACCGAAATTATTGGAGGTAGTGAATTTGTGAAAGGGCAAGTTAGTAAACCATCTAACTTAGATGAGATTTCTAAAGAAAAAGTTCGAGAAATTTTTAACCAAGTAAAAGCAGGTATATTAACGAAAGAGGAAGCAATAAATCAACTTGATGAAGCTCTTAGAATGAAGGTAGTTAAAAAAATAGTAAGTATACAATCTAACTTAGATGAGATATCTAAAGAAAAAGTACAAGAAATTTTCAACCAAGTAGAAGCAGGTACATTAGCGAAAGAAGAAGCAACAATACAACTTGATGAAGCTCTTGGAATGAAGGGAGATAAAAAACTAGTAAGTAAACCAGCGAACTTAGATGAGATTTCTAAAGAAAAAGTACAAGAAATTTTCAACCAAGCAGAAGCAGGGACATTAACGAAAGAAGAAGCAACAGAACAACTTGATGAAGCTCTTGGAATGAAAGGAGACAAAAAACTAGTAAGTAAACCAGCAAACATAGATGAGATTTCAAAAGAAAAAGTACAAGAAATTTTCAATCCAGCAGAAGCAGGTACATTAACGAAAGAAGAAACAACAAAACAACTTGATGAAGCTCTTGGAATGAAGGGAGATAAAAAACTAGTAAGTAAACCAGCAAACTTAGATGAGATTTCAAAAGAAAAAGTACAAGAAATTTTCAACCAAGTAGAGGCAGGTACATTAACGATAGATGAAGCAATAAAACAACTTGATGAAGCTCTTGGAATGAAGGTAGATAAAAAAACAGTAAGTAAACCAACTAACTTAGATGAGATTTCAAAAGAAAAAGTACAAGAAATTTTCAGCCAAGCAGAAGCAGGTACATTAACGAAAGAAAAAGCAAAAAAAACAACTTGATGAAGCTCTTGGAATTAAGAGATAAAAGTAAAGTGAGTAGTTCAGTAAGCAAACAAGCGGTAAAAGAGAAGGAATAAGCTATTTAACTAGCACGAATAGGTACACTCGGGAGCAATATGCCAATTTGATGCAGATCAGAATAAGAAGTAAAAAAACAAACTTAAATAAAATACAGTAATATTTGTACTTGAGCTTTCTAAACATTCCTCTTCATAGAGGTTCATATAAACTCCCCCCAATGGAGAACATTTACTTTAGAAAAAACTACACTTCCAATAGCTGATGAAATGATCCTCTCGTACGAAAATCGCTATGTTCCAATAGGTACATAGCGATTTTTTGTGCATTTTTCAATACAATCAAAGAATTGTCCCCTGATGAATGGGATGATAATAAGCTTTATCGAATGACACGTATTACACTCCTGGTACAAAGATTTTAGTAAGTGATATTTTAGAATGTTTAAAGTAAGATAGTAGTAAGGTATTTTACACTAAACTCAACTAATCTGATTAGTTGGGTTTTATGTTTATATATAAAGCTACTAAAATATTTAAAAGAAGATGTGATGATTAATGGGGAAAATCGCCATTTTGGCAGAGAAACCATCTCAAGCAAGAGCTTATGCAGACGCATTTAAAATTAAACAAAAAGAGAAAGTATTTATTGAATTGGAACCTTGTTCTACTTTTCCTGAAGGTGCAGTAATTACCTGGGCAGTTGGTCATCTTGTTGAATTAAAGGAACCAAAAGAATATCAAAAGGAATGGGAGAAATGGTCGCTTGGATCATTACCGATCATTCCTCAAAAATTTGAAGATAAAGTTGTCTCTAAAATGTATACACAATTTAATGCAGTAAAAAAAATCTTTAGTGATCCACAAATAACAATGATTTATAACTGCTGCGATAGTGAACGTGAGGGTTCAAACATCTTCTACTCACTTTTAAAAATGACGAAAGTAAATAAGCCTGTTAAACGATTATGGATCAATTCATTAGAGGTTGAGGAAATTCGAAAAGGTTTTAATAATATGCAAAGTAATGAGCGTGATCTGCTCATGTACCAAGAAGCAAAAACACGTCAAATTAGCGATTGGTTAGTGGGCATGAACTGTAGTCGCCTATATACGCTACTATTACAAAAAAAAGGCTTTAAGGGTAGTATCTCTATCGGTCGTGTGCAATCGCCAACCGTCTATTTAATTTATAAAAGGCAACAGGAAATCGAATATTTCAAGCCTGAAAAATTTTATGAAATTGAAGGGGTTTTTAAAGCACAAAATGGTGTATATAAAGGGAAGGCAAAGTTAAAAACAAAAGAGCGTGCAGAGGCTGTGCAATTATTGCAACAACATGGGGTTGAACCGGTGGATACGGGTCTAATTACGAGTGTAACGAACAAAACGAAGCGTGTTGCACCACCCAAACTACATGCGTTATCAACATTACAGGCCGCCGCTAATAGACGTTGGAAATACAGTCCGTCGCATGTGTTGAAACTTACGCAATCACTTTATGAGAAAAAGCTCGTTTCTTACCCACGTACCGATTCACAGCTCATTACACATAATGAGTTTGCTTATTTAAATGAATCCTTGGCAAAATATCAGCAGCTCGTGGGAAAGACATTTAATTCGCTAAATCGTGGGAATAACAAACGCTATGTCGATAGTGCCAACGTAGGGGAGCACTATGCTATTATTCCAACGAAAAAAGTGCCAACAGAAAAAGCGTTACAATCCATGAATGCTGATGAACGAAATATTTATTTCGAAATAGTCAATACGACACTCGCTATGTTTCACCAAGATTATGAATATGATGAAAAAACGATTTTAACGAATGTCAAAAATATAGAGTTTAAAACGGTAGGGAAAACAGAACTTGTAAAAGGTTGGAAAGAATTGTTTTCAAATGAAAAAGAGTTAAAGGAGCGTGAGGAGTCATTACCTGTCGTTTTCCAAGATGAGATGGTACAAAGTAAGATTTCTATTTTAGAAGGCACGACAACACCTCCCAAGCCTTATACAGAAGGTCAACTCATTACGATGATGAAAACATGCGGTAAATCAGTTGAGGATGAAGAGGAAATCGAGATGCTGAAATCGATTGAAGGTATTGGCACAGAAGCAACTCGGAGTGGCATTATAGAGACGATTAAAAAGCATGGATTTATTGAAGTACGAAAAAACATAGTGAGCATTACGCCTAAAGGAGAGCTTTTATGTCGGTCAATTGAAGGGACCTTACTTTCAAGTCCATCTATGACTGCAAAATGGGAAATTTACTTAAATAAAATTGGTCGTGGAGAAGGCTCTGCAAAACATTTTATTGAAAGCATAGGCAAGTTTGTTAATCAATTAATCGCCGAGGTACCTAAACAGTTAGAGTCACTTACAATTGACGCAGAGCAGTTTAAACCAACCGCTGTGAAAGATATTGTGATGTGTCCGACATGTAAAGTAGGAAAAATAGGTTTGCGTAAAAGCTTTTACGGTTGCTCGAATTATAAAAATGGTTGTAAACAAACGTTCCCAGGAAGGCTATTAGGAAAAAAACTAACTGAAAAGAACATTAATGATTTATGTAAGGTTGGTAAAACAGCTGTGGTTAAAGGGTTTAAATCAAAAAATGGTAAACAATTTAATGCGTCACTCCGTTTTGTAGAAGGAAAGATTGAATTTAAGTTTAATGAAAAGTAAAAGCGGATACTTTTAGCTGGAAAAAAGGATTAAAAATTAAGTATAGTTTTTTGAAGGTTATCTCAACCTAAAGGACTTCCATAATGAAAGTTGGATAGCATGTGTACAAAAAATGTGCTATCCTATTTTTATATGAAATGGAAATGATAGTCATATTTTCAAAGGGAGAACTACGTAATGTCATATTTTTATTCGATAGAAGATAAAACGGGCAGTTAGAGGTGCTAAGTTACTAAAAAATAATAAAAGGAGTAATGTGATGACTAGTATTAGAGTAATTGGAAGCTTATGTGTCACGGATGGTGATGGGAATATTATTAACCATCCAGATTGGGAAAACATCAACCCTATTTTTCTTCCTGTAATAAACGATGTTGTTCAGACGTACGTATTCTACTCATCTTCAAGATGACATACATAGTGTATACATAAGGGGATTCGTTCTAGGTATTGAAGGTGTAGCTGACTTAGACACAAAAGCGATTACTAAGCAAAGCCTAATAAACCGCAGATAAAGCGGTAAAAGAAGTAGAACAAGAATTAACTCAAAAACATACTTGTGTAGATGGTATTGAACTAAGTGTTCACTGCATAGAAGATATTTTAAATACGTCATCATTTTCTATCATTAGTTTCATACTCCAAACCCATGGCATGTGTGGAAATTGGATGGTTAGTGAAGCTGATAAATGGCTACACTGCTTTGACCATAATGGAGAATTAAATATGAAAATAAAATAACTTCCGAAATCAAATTTTCGTGAGCTTCTACAAATGGAATTAGTTTTTTGCAAACTGAATACGAAGATAAATCTCAAGATGACTCATCGATACCTAAGGAACCTAATTATCTTTATTAACAAGATGTTCGACTAAAAATACTAATAAATTAGTTTTTTAATTGCGATAGTTAAGTGTTGATCTATTGGGGGGGAATAGGATTGAGCAAAAGGAGATCAGTTGGATTAGAATTGCGTACATTGTCGCTTTTAATGAGAAGACAATTGGATCAAATTACAAGTGCTACGTTAACGAAAAAAGATAACCTTACTGCCATGCATGGTTGGACGATTAGCTACCTTTGCAAAAAGCAAGATAAAGATGTGTTTCAAAAGGATTTTGAAAGAGCATTTTCTATTCGTAAATCAACAGCATCTAGAATACTAAAGTCTATGGAAAGTAAGGGATTGATTACAAGGCAATCTGTTTCCTACGATTCAAGGCTCAAAAAAATTGTCTTAACAGAAGGGGCGCTAAAGATACATGAAGATATTAAGAGTCGTAGAGAAATCTTTGAACAAAAATTACTATCAGGTATCCCGGAAGAGAAACTTGACGTTTTTTTTGAAGTGATGGATGCCATGAAAGAGAATATACGATCTTGAAGAAGATGCTATTTTGAAGTTTTTATTACTATATAGTTAGCGTGCTAACTAAAATGAGGGGGATTGCGAATATGTTGAAAATATTTAAATACTTAAAACCTAAAGAATGGGCGCTCGTTGTTGCTAGTATTGTGTTCATTGTAGGCCAAGTTTATTTGGATTTGAAGTTGCCGGATTATATGGCTAAAATTACGACTATTGTACAAACAGAGGGCAGTAAAACGAGCGAGATATGGACAGCTGGAGGGAAGATGCTGTTATGTGCCCTTGGCAGTATGATATTGGCAGTTATTGTTGGTTATTTTGCAGCAATGGTAGCAACATCTTTGTCAAAGGAATTACGAAAAGGTGTATTTGATAAAACTCTCTCTTTCTCTATGGAAGAGATTAATGGTTTTTCAATCGCAAGTCTAATTACTCGTTCTACTAATGATATAACGCAAATACAGCAAACTGTAGCGATAGGTCTTCAAGTTATGATAAAAGCGCCAATCCTTGCAGTATGGGCTATTTTAAAGATTACCGGGAAAAGCTGGGAGTGGTCAGTGGCAACAGGAGTAGCTGTAGTTTTTTTACTTATTTTAATTGGCAACATGATCATCTTTGTGCTACCGAAATTTAAAGTCGTTCAAAAAATGACAGATCATCTGAACCGAGTAACAAGAGAAGGTTTAACGGGTATTCGTGTTGTTCATGCTTATAACGCGCAGGCATATCAGGAAGAAAAATTTGAAAAAGTAAATAAAGATTTAACGGATACAAATCTTTTCGTGAACCGACTTATGGCCCTTATGCAGCCGGGGATGGGGCTGATTATGTCAGGATTAACTCTTTCTATCTACTGGATTGGTGCATATTTAATTAATAATGCAGGGGGGATGAATCGAATTGGCTTATTCAGTGATATGGTCGTATTTACATCCTATGCAATGCAAGTAGTTATGGCATTTATGATGTTATCAATGACGTTCATTTTGCTGCCGAGAGCAGCAGTATCTGCAGCGCGTATTAATGAAGTGCTAAATACACCTCAAACACTTATGGATGGAAAATTGCAAACGTCACCTAAGGGAATAGAAGGTGAAATCGAACTGCGTAATGTTAGCTTTAAATATCCTAATGCAGAGGACTATGTTTTAGAAAATATTAGCTTTACAGCACATAAAGGCGAAACTGTCGCTTTCATTGGTTCTACGGGTAGTGGTAAAAGTACGCTTATTAATTTACTCCCTAGATTTTACGATGCGACTGAAGGTGAAGTATTAGTTGACGGCATTAATGTGAAAGAATATGCACAAGAAGCTCTACATAATAAGATTGGTTACGTTTCTCAAAAAGTCGTACTATTTTCAGGTACAGTAAAATCTAATGTTGTCTACGGTGGTAACGGCCAGACCCCGTCAACAGATGAGCAAATCAAAAAAGCGGTGGAAATTGCTCAAGGGAAAGAATTTGTAGAGAACATGGATGACCAATATGATGCGGCTATCGCTCAAGGTGGTGCAAATCTATCAGGAGGTCAGAAACAACGTCTTTCTATTGCACGAGCAGTGAATCGTAATCCAGAAATCTTTATTTTTGATGATTCATTTTCCGCTCTAGATTATAAAACAGATCGTCAACTTCGTTCTACCTTGAAAACTGAAACAAAAGGCATAACTACTTTGATTGTGGCACAGCGAATTGGAACGATTAAAAATGCTGATAAAATCATTGTTCTTGATGAAGGTAAAATCGTTGGTATGGGGGAACATAGTGAATTATTGAAAACTTGTAAGACTTATCAGGAAATCGCTTATTCTCAGCTATCGAAGGAGGAGTTGGAAAATGCCTAACACACAAAATAAGCCCCAAAAAGATCCCATTGATCCAGGTAATATGATGGTTCCAGGGGAAAAGCCAATAAATTTTAAAAAGCCTTGGGGAAAGTTGATTGCCTATTGTAAACCTTATTTACCAGCGACGATCTTTGCACTTGTATTGGCAACTGTAGGAACAATTTTCACGATCATTGGACCTAATATGCTTAGTGACATCACCGATTTGATAACGGATGGTATTACTGGTGAGATTGATATTACGGCTATTGGAAAAATAGGTTTGTTCCTTGCTATTTTGTATGGATTGAGTTTTATTTTCAATTATTTGCAGGCGTTTATTATGGCTACGATTACGCAGCGAGTTTCTAAAAAGTTACGGACAGATATATCGAACAAAATTGATAGATTACCGTTGAAATATTTTGATTCTACAACCTATGGAGATGTCTTAAGTCGTGTCACGAATGATGTGGATATGATTGGACAGTCTCTAAATCAAAGTATTGGTTCGTTAGTAACGGCCGTCGTTATGTTCTTTGGATCGTTGATTATGATGTTCTCTATTAATGTGACGATGACACTTTCGGCCCTTGCTGCAACTTTAGTAGGATTTGTATTAATGACCTTGATTATGTCCAGATCCCGAAAATACTTCATACGCCAGCAACAAGACCTTGGAAGAATAAACGGTCATATTGAAGAAATCTATTCAGGGCATGATGTTATGAAGGTGTATAACGGTGAAAAAGTAGCGAAGCAAGAATTTAATGAAATCAATGAAAGTCTTTTTAATAGCGCTTGGCGCGCACAGTTTATGTCCGGCATGATGATGCCTCTCATGATCTTTATTGGAAATTTAGGTTATGTTGTTGTTTGTGTCGTAGGGGCTGCACTTATAGTGAAAGGCTCCATTACATTTGGTGTGATCGTTTCATTTATGGTGTATATAAGCTTATTTACGCAGCCATTGTCACAGTTAGCACAGGCAGCTACAAGCTTGCAGGTAACTGCCGCAGCAAGTGAACGAGTATTTGAGTTTTTACAAGAGGAGGAACTCGAAGACGAAAGGGATAAGAAAGCCATTTTAGATGCCAAAGATGTTACAGGAAATGTGCAATTTAAAAACGTTAAGTTTGGATATACGAAAGAGAAACTGATTATTAAAGATTTCTCTGCTCAAATAAAAGCTGGTCAAAAAGTAGCCATAGTCGGACCTACTGGGGCTGGGAAAACGACGCTTGTTAATCTTCTTATGCGTTTCTATGAAGTAGATAGCGGGGAAATCATGATTGGAGACGTACCGACTAAGTCGATTTCTCGTAAAAATGTTCACGATTTATTTTGTATGGTGCTACAAGATACTTGGCTCTTTGAAGGTACCGTTAAAGAAAATATCGTTTATAACAAAGAGAATGTAACCGATGAAGAAGTAATTACAGCTTGTAAGGCAGTAGGTCTGCACCACTTTATTAGAACTTTGCCAAAAGGTTATGACACGATTCTAAATGATAAAACTAGTTTATCTGTTGGGCAAAAACAGCTTATTACCATTGCAAGGGCCATGGTTAAAAAAGCACCGTTGCTTATTTTAGATGAAGCTACTAGTTCCGTTGACACGCGTACTGAAGCACTTATCCAAGAAGCGATGGATAAATTGATGGTGGGAAGAACATCATTTGTCATTGCACATCGACTTTCAACTATTAAAAACGCCGATTTAATTTTAGTGATGAAAGACGGAGATATTATTGAAAGTGGAAATCATGAAGAGCTGATCGCGGAAAAAGGATTCTATGCGGATCTATATAATAGTCAGTTTGAAGATGCATCATAAAATTGAATGCTATCTATTCGTTTTTGCTGCTAGACAGTGTGTAGTTTAATAAAAATTGTTTGCTAATAATCACCTCGTTTCCTAGAGGTGATTTTTTATTTTTGACCCCTTGAAGCGATAAAAGCTAAAAGTTTGGTGATAAATTAAAGTTAGGCGATAAATTTAAAAATTGTTCCGATAAATTGATTTTGAGCTTTATACATTCCGAGATGAATATACTGTGCAACAATCCCTTCTTCTTGAACAAATAGGGCAATTTAATTTAATAAAGCCTGATATAATAAATAGATTGCCATATTTAAAAATCTAAGGGAGGGATGCATGCATGTGGAAAAATTTATAGATTTTTCACCAAGACATAAATATGATAATGATAGAGTAGAAATAATTAAGAAAATGGATAGAGATCAAATATTGCCTTTATTGCCTAACCTCCTTGAATTTGATTCAAGATATGAATTGGCCAGTAGCACCTAGCGTATTAGAATTACTTTTAACTTTTCAAGAAGAGGTTGTCCCACATGTGCAAGATGTTTTATCTTCAGATGACGAAAACTGGAAGTGGTTTATTTTAAACTTTTTGGTTATTGAATTGCCAGTAGAGTCAAGAGTTCAGTTTAGAGAGTATTTAACAAGTGTGGTTGAAACACCTACACCTAATGAATTCGCAGAAGAACTTGATGAAATCGCAAGAGCAATTTTAGAAACAATCTAACTAACGGGGTGTTCGTATTATATAGTTCAGCAATAACTTTCTGGTTAAACATTATATATATCTGCGGACTTTTAGCTGTAGAGGCTGGTACATTCATTTACTTGACCATAGTATACACAGCAAGTTATAAACGAAAAAAATGAGGCAAGCTTTTTGATATTTTTTAGTATATGCTTTTTATTTGTGGGGTTATAGTGGCGATACTATTCAGGAGTATATATCCATTCATTGAAATACTTATCTATGCAAGTGTTGCATTACTATTTGATTTTTTTCAATTAATTCTCGGATTTTTAGGAGATAATTGGGTATATCATCTTGCTATTCCTTGTATATTAACATTAATAGCAGGTTATATTGCATACAGACTAATTAAAAAAATAGATTGGCATTATTAATAAATCAATTCTATTTAACGCTGAATCAATAAATATAGTTGTAAATAAAGTGAAGCTTATTGGGTTTGTCAAAAAGCTTCATTTTATTTTTGCAACGAATGAGCGTTTCCAAATGTATACACATAAATTAATTTTATATGAATTTATGGAAATATTATTTATAAATTGGTAAATGGCCATTTCTCATATAATCGTGACTGGGGATATCAATTCTTCCTTTGTTGAATTTTATTATTAACGGTGCAGTTGCAGTTTAGTTTGCAGAAGGAATAATATAAAATTTGCTTTAATGTTACTATTAGTTTAAATAGATATTTACATAAATAGGGGGATTAAAATGGAAATTCGTTCAGTTAAAGGTTCAGACTACTATGTGATTTCACCTCTAATTAATGAGTGGTGGGGTGGCAGGAATATGTCTGCTATGTTACCAAAATTATTTTTCGACCATTTTACACAAACAAGTTTCATTGCAGAAAAGGATGGTAAACTTGTAGGTTTTCTAATAGGATTTCTTTCTCAAACTCATTCAAATGAGGCGTATATTCATTTTGTTGGGGTTCATCCTGAACACAGAAAGCATAATATTGGAAAGTATTTATACAATGAATTTTTTAATGTGGTAAAGCAAAATAATCGAAGTATTGTTCGTTGTGTAACGTCACCTGTCAATAAAGTTTCGATTGCCTATCATACCAAGATGGGTTTTGAAATTGAAGACGGAGATAGGATTGTTGATGGCCTACCCATAAATACTGACTATGACGGACCAAAGCAAGACAGAGTTTTATTTGTAAAAAAATTAGATTAGATTCTAGTTTCTTATTAAACAAACGCATGCTTTACTTCTATATGGAGTAGAGCTTTTTTCTACTTAAACTTTCGTGGCATATTAGTTTAACAACTGGTTGTCTTTATAAACATTGAGATATATTCCCATGGAAACGATTGACACGAGAAGTGTATTAAGCATATAATACATTACGAAAAGTGTATTGTGTGCTTAATACACTTTTACATTTGTTTGAGGGTGGTGTATTAAGCTGTTAATACATCAAGATCGATTAGCGGGGTAATGGCTAAATAGTATATCGGGTAGTTCTTTAAAAGTAGCCCACCATTATGCTTAAACTGTATTAAGTGCTTAATACACGAAAATATAATTTTCTAGGAGTTGAGTTAATTGACTGTAAAGTTTAATAATCGGGATCCAGTGTACGTCCAGGTTATCCGGCATTTTAAAGAACAAATCGCCAAGGGGTATTTTGAACCTGGCCAGGAGATTCCATCAAGAAGAGAGCTAGCCAACCAGCTGAAGATTAACCCAAATACTGCACAACGAGCTTATAAGGAAATGGGGGAACAAGGATTGATTTTTACAGAAGGGAATATGCCGAGCTGTATTACTAAAGATGAAGCGGTCCTTAAAAGTGTCCGTGAGGAATTAATTATCGAAGCGGTTGACTTATTTTTAGGTTCTATTAAATCCATCGATGTGTCGTTATCCGAAGTGTTGGAAATAGTTAAGAAAAAGCATGAAGCCGAAAGCGGAGAAGCGGAGGAATCGAAATGATCCAAGTAAAAAATGTCGAGAAAAAATACGGCAGGAAACGGGTATTAAAAGGTCTTTCTTTTACTGCTGAAAAAGGTGAAATTACTTGTTTAATCGGTATTAACGGAGTAGGGAAGACGACGATCATGAAAGCTATTATGGCGCTCACTCCGATTAATAGCGGTGAAATTTTGATCGATGGGGAAAAAATCCGAAAAGAAAGCTTTGAAAAAATTACCTTTATTCCAGATACGATTACGATGTTGCCGCAAATGAAAATTTGTGAAGCCTTTGCATTCATGGCCGATTTTTATAAAAACTGGGATACAAAAAGGGCAGAAGAGTTGCTGCAATTTTTTAAACTAGATCCTACTGAACGGATTGCCAATTTATCAAAGGGGAATATGGCTAAAGTCAATATGATATTAGGTCTGGCACTGAATGTGGATTACTTACTGATGGATGAACCATTCTCTGGTATTGATATTTTTTCTAGGGAGCAGATTGCCGAAGTGTTTACAAGCCATTTAATTGAAGATCGTGGTGTGATTATTACAACTCATGAAATTAGTGATATTGAACACTTGATTGATAGGGCAGTGCTTATTGATAACGGTGAAGTATTAAAAGAATTTAGCGTAGAGGAAGTGCGTGAAAAGGAAGGGAAATCAGTCGTTGATGTCATGAGAGAGGTGTATCGTGGATGAAAAACTATTTAAAACTTCTTAATTTCGAAGTAAATCGATTTTTCAAACTGTACCTAACTTTAATAGGATTGATCATAGTCAGTCAATTCATTGGGGCAGTTGTCGTGTCAAAAGGATATATGAATGACGTGGATCAAGTGATATATAAAAATCAACTATCAATGAGCCAATATACTGAAGATTACGGATTATTTTCTTTTGATCAGTTCGTTGGTTCTGAATGGTTTCTGCTGCCAATCTTTTTTAGCATAGCTGTATTGATGATTTATGTTTTCTTTATTTGGTATCGGGACTGGTTTGGAAAAAATACATTTATTTATAGATTATTAATGTTGCCAACTGAAAGAATTACTATCTATTTCTCAAAATTAACGACAATTATGCTTTTTGTACTTGGTTTAGTTGCCTTGCAAATGGTTTTAATCTCAATCGAAATGCAAATTGTTAATAGTATTATACCAACAGATTTACAATCGCATTTTTCAATTTATGATTTTGATAGTTTAGAAATGTTGGACTGGTTGTATCCGAATACCTTAACGGAATTTTTCCTGATTTATGGAGTCGGGCTAATCTTTGTAGCTGTTCTATTCACGGCTATTTTAATTGAACGAAGTTACGGTTTAAAAGGCATTTTTATCGCAATCGTTTATGGAATGCTTTCGTTCGGAGTATTTATTGCACCACTATTAGTAAATAGGTTAATAAATGGCTATTTTTACTCACTAGAAGTCTTCCTAATGGAACTGGTAATAAGCATCATTGTATTAGTCAGTGCCATTTGGATTGCAAATCATTTGCTAAAATATAAAATCAGGGTCTAAGGGGGAATGGCAATGAAAAAATATTGGAAAACGATATTGATTAGTTTAATCATCGTGACGACAATCGGTACTTACTATATTCAACAGGCAATGGCAAAGAATATATCTTTTAAAATTGAATCTACTAGCGGGAATAAGGGAGAAATCGACAACCTTATCATTCATGCAAGTTATCAAAGTAGTGATATTTTTCGTAGGTTGGATATATCAAAGGATGGTTCGACTAATCAAAGCGGGTCTTTTATTGGAGAGTTGAAGGAACGATATTACCCTGGGATGTTTCAAAAATATATTCAAGAACACCGTAAGTTTATGCGTGGAAAAGAAGCAAATCCTGGACAGTATTTTGAAGATGAAGACCGTTTAATTTACACGATTTTTTCAAATAAAGAGGGTCGAGATTCTTTCACTCTGCAAATCGATATACTTGATAAACATACAAATGAAAGTTCTTCATTTGAAATCAATATGCCAGACCAAGTAAGATATGACTGGATCAATGAGAGTGATGTCTATGTAGAAAATGGAAAAATAAAAATATTAGCAACAAGCTATCTCAATAATGAGGAAGAGTTGCACTTATATACGGTTGATGAAAACAAAAAGGAATTAGAACAAGACTCAATTATTGCAAAAATGGAGTCAGAAGAGAAAAGCAGGGCCAGCATCTATATATTTAATGAATATAATAAAGTACAAAATGAAAATTATATCTTATATATGGTTGAAAAATACAAATTTCTAGAAGATGGTGAGCGTGAAATTATCTCTAGCCCAATGTATTTGTATAACTATCTGAATAATGAAGAGAAGGAATGGACAATTCCGAACGAATTAAAACCATATAAACACTCAATCATTCTTCAAGGAACATATATATTTATTCCTGTTCGTTCAACCAATGGTTTAGTACTGAACCGTTATAATATAGAGAAGAATCAGTGGGAAGAACCTTTCAGCTTTAAATATCCTAGCATTGCTAATGCTAAAGAAAAACCTTCTATACAGATTACAGATGGTAAGTTATATTTACTCGATCGTGTTTCGGATGGTCATTTGTTCCTTATCGGCGATTTACGTACAGGTGAATCATTATATGAAGGTAACATCATCATTGAAAATAAAGACAAACTAGATGCAGATTACTCACTTTATATCGAGCAAATATATAACAACATTCATTAAATTGAAGACAATACATTTTAATAAATTTGAGTAAGCAGCTTTGGCAGGTATGAATTTTAAGATTCATATCTGCCGTTTTTTGTTCCATGGGTGGATATTTATGGAATACAATGAAGTATGTAGCTAATGAAATTAGTCACAGGGGCAAGTTAAAGGTAACTTTTCTTATTGAGCTAACTGAGTAGGACGGAATTAAAAACAAATGTCTTCAAAGGGAACATCTTTGACGCAAAGATTAATCGTAAATTCATAGAAGGTTTCAAATGATTTTAAAATTTTTGAACGAAATGAAGCATCACTCCGTCTAATGGAGGAAGGAGGCGAAAAGGATGGAATGTGAAATCGTGCAGCGTGCTATTCGTGGTGATCATCAAGCGATACTTTCACTTATTGAAATGGATGAAGAAATTTTATATCGCATGGCTTTTACATATTTGAAAAATGAGCAAGACGCTTTAGACGTGATGCAGGACCTAGTTTATAAGGCACTGAAAAAAATGCATACCGTTAAACAGCACGAATATGCCAGAACATGGCTCGTACGCGTCTTAATCAATTGTTGTAAAGACCATTTGCGAAAACGCAAACCAACCGTTGCCATTAAGGAGCATCACCAAGTTGAATGGGTGATCTACTCTGATATGGAGCGGTTATTGGAACATTTATCTTTGTCGGAGCAGCAACTCGTCTATATGAAATATTTTCAGCAACTAAAAAACAAAGAAATTGCTGAGCTAAATCAAATTCCGGAGGGTACTGTAAAGTCTAAGCTTCATTACATACTAAAGAAGCTTAGAAACTTCGCTGGAGAAAAGGAGGACTGGCTATGAGCAAACTACCGATTGACGTTCCAAAGGAGAAACTTCAACAAGTACGGATGGATATGTTTCGTAAAGTTCAACGAGAAAAAAGAGCAAAGAAGCGCATTGTTTCGGGTGCAATAGCCTTTTTGTTTTGCTTAAGCTTTTTATTTTCAATTCGTGTTTCTCCTACGATTGCTAGCCATGTTGCAAAAATACCTGGCTTTCAAGTAATTGTATCTGCGGTTGTAAGAGATAAAGGCATAAAAGATATTGTGGACAATGACTACTATGAAGAAATCAATGCGACGCAATCAAAAAAAGGCCTATCGCTTACATTGCAAGGCGTAATTGCAGACAATTCGGGATTCGTACTTTATTATGACGCCGATGCCTCATTTGATATGTCGGAATTACACTTGGAGGGAGTTCAATTGTTCCAAGGGGACGAAGAAATTAAAGGCGGTTCATTTACGGGCCATCAATCAAATCAAACACATATCTCTTCTTCGGTAGATTATAGTTTTCCAGAGCCTCTCGCTTATACTTCAAAGGAATTTAAAGCGGTTTTTCATTTTTATGAAAAAGATAAGGGGAACATTGACATTTCAATACCGTTTTCACTACAAAATGAAATCGCGCAGGAGAAAACTATTACTGTGAATCGTACTGTCAATGTCGATGGTCAGAAGTTTACGATTACAAAAATTCGCCGTTCTCCATTAAGAATGGCAATCGATATTGAATTAGATGAAGCGAATACGATGCAAATTTTAGCGCTTGAAAATATTGCGGTAGAGACGGAAAATGGGGAGCGAAGAGAAGAAAGCGTTAAAAATGGCATTTCCATAGGCAGAAATAGTCGTGACGGCAAACTCACGCTAAATTTACAAAGTAACTATTTCCATGATTCAGATTCACTCAAACTATTAATTGGAGCTATTCATGCCGTTCCAATGGGCAAGGACTTTATCGAAGTTGATTTTGGCACAAAAGAAGTACTCATGAAGCCCGATTATTTGGATTGGGATATTTCTGTAACGCAGCAAGGTGTATCAGTTGCTGCAAAGAAATGGGATGATAGAAGTCGACATTCGTTTCTGAATAGTGCTGTAAAAGCAGATGGCACGCCGTTAAAATATACAGGTGGCTCGTTCTCGGATGATGCGCAGTATCTATATGCGACCGAGGACTTTGAAAATTATGACGGCAAGGCAAAAATTTATATAAACTATTACTTCAATCCTATCGGAAAAAATATTGAACTAAATATTCCATTGAAATAAAGTAAAGATGTTCAAAAAGGCTCTCCTTTTTGAACTCTTTTTAATGTTTCCATATTTGTGGTAATATCTCTTTGTTGGCTTCGGGGAAAGCAAAACCAAGCAAAAGGATATCGTGAGATAAAAGTAAAATCCATTCCAAACTTTTGGAGTGACTTTCCTTCGTTTTGAAACGTAAAGACAAACAAAGACGTCTAATTGGCTAAATTTAACTTCATGGAGGAAATATGAGATTAATACTACTGATAATAATAATGTCTATATCTCTAACGACAATTTTTCCAATACAAAGCCATGCTTTGAGTTGTGTTGAATTAGAGGGGCCAGCTATTGACCATTTTGATACTGCAATCGTTGGGACGGTTTTAGATGTGAAAAATGATAGTGTACAAAAAGGATTCACTGGTCAAAAAGAGACAAAAAAGTATGTCTTGATCGAAGTTGAAAAAAGTTGGAAAACAGAAGTGAATTCCCAATTAATTTTTGAAGCTGATTTTACATGGGCTTATAACTTTGAAAAGGGGAAGAAGTACATTATTTATTTGAACGAAGAAAAAGGGAACTATTTTAATAGTCCTTGTAGTCCAGTGGTTTTAGTAGAATCAAATAATGATTATGAACAATTATTTGGGGAAGGTCAAAAACCGAAAAAAGAGGTTAATTTAGGCTATAAAATGTGGTTTAAGCATGATAAGGATTTAGATTTTGAACTTGTGATTTTAATTATAGCCATTTCGTTAATCTTAATTTGGAAATGGAACTCAAAAAGAGTCAAATCTTCTAAGAAAGTAGATTAAACTTATTGAGCTAACGGGGGCGAATAGAATGTTGATCAAACAATATAAACATGGGAGTAAGACTGTTGATGATAAAGTAATTGTAAATAACTCTAGTTGTCTGCACGCAATTTTTCACTAGCAGTGTAGGATAGTGGAAGAAGGCAATTGTTTTAAACATAAAAAAGAGGTGGAAATTCGTGGATCAACTGCTTCAGCATTTACAAATAGTTGGCGTACATAATCTAAAAAGTGATACTGTAATTATTTTGGGAATTTTAGAAAGTAGACTTCATCTTGCTTCATGAAAGAAGGTAACTTGTATGTTGTAACGGGTATTTCTAGCATGACTGGAACACATATTCATATAAAAGGAGGAAACGACAAGTTGAAACTAATTTGTAAAGTATGTAATTTAGAAATTTCTGAGCCATTAACGGAATTAAAAGACCTGAATTTGATTAATGAAAACGATGGCCAAGATTATATTCCTAGAGGCTTCTATTTAATTCAAGAGGAAACAGCTTATGAAATATTAAAAGGATCTATCATTATAAACATCAACGATTTAATCAATTCAAACCACCATTCAGACAGCAGTAGATTAAATGGTTGTTGTGGTCTTGACGGCTGTGATGGAATGAACAGGGTTTGCTTACATGATCATGAAATCGGTACGGAATACTCTGATTGTTGGAGGTTTCATATGGTTGTATTAGATCCAGAGTTAGTACAACTTATTTAAGATTTACACTAACACCTTTTACAGGCCTAAGTACAAGCCGATATCGGATGTAGTTATGCCACGTCATAATTGAGCGCGAAAACCTAAAGTTTGTGTAGTTATCTTCTTCATACTAATGAGCATATACTTTAATAACGAAGATCGCTTTTACTTCTTCAATTTAGTGGCAGGTTCGTTATGGAGGTCTATGTACTGGATGCACTATAGTGCCTCTGGTGCTCCATTTTTTTAGACTAAAATATGGAGGCGGAAAATTGAATGATGATAATGAAGTTTTAGTAGATAAAGAAAAACGAGATGATTTAAAAATGAAAGAAGAACGGAAAGAGGGAGAACCGACTCCGGCCTTCAAAGGGGCTTCGTGGGGAGCGCTATTAGTAGGCGTTGCGTCTTATCTAATAGGTTTGTTTAACGCAACTATGCAGTTGAATGAAAAAGGATTTTACTTTGCAGTTTTAGTATTCGGACTTTATTCTGCAATATCTTTACAAAAAGCAGTTAGAGATAAAGATGAGGGCGTACCAGTTACTGCTATTTATTATGGTATTAGTTGGTTCGCACTTATTGTATCTATTTCATTAATGGCCATCGGTTTATATAATGCAGGAAGTGTTGTTTTAAGCGAAAAAGGATTTTTTGGGATGGCATTTGTTCTTAGTTTATTTGCCGCTATAACGGTTCAAAAGAATATAAGAGATACACAGAGGGCAAGAGAAAAAGCATGAGTTATGTACCACAATGATGCTAGAAGGGGTTTAATAGCGACTTACAAGATCAAGCTGCCAAAGTCCAAGGCAGCTTTTTTTTGATGCAGGATTGTTGAAATAAATAGCGAATTTATAAAGTTAGTTAACTAAATCGTCTAAAGAGGATTGAGAAATGGAAAAAATAAATGAAATCATGGATTTGCTAATTAATAAAGGTTTGATCATAGATGATCATCTAGAATTAAAGAGGTTAAAAAGTGGTACAACTGAAGGCATATTATATACGATCCTGCGCAAAAATATGCCAATCTTTGTGATAAAAATTGACCATCCTATGATCATATCTGCCACTGAGGAATTCCTGCTTACATATAAAAAAGTGGAATTGTTGCCTGATGTTCTTTACACAGATCATAATAAAGAATTTATAGTGTACTCTTATATACCCGGAGAAACGCACTATAATCGAGGATCGAAATTAGAATGGATGAACATTTTAACGCAAGAGTTATTCCATCATTATGTAAAGGTGGACAAGGACATTCCTTGGGGAAGAGTAAACGGGGTTCAAAGAAGCTCCTGGTCAGACTTTAATCAGAGTAGTTTTGAGTCTTCCAAAATGAATATAGGTAAACTCATAGCAAGTGAGGATCATAAAAGAGTAGAATTGTTGGTAAATACATTAGAAACTTACCACCATCAAGATGGAAAGTATTACCTTCACGGAGATACTGGTGTTCATAATTTTGTATATGCTTGTAATCAATTAAAAGGTGTTATTGACCCATCACCTTTAATCGGTCCTAAAATTTACGATTTCACCTATGCGTTTTGTTCTTCACCAGATAACCTAGATGTACATACACTTTTTTTATCGTTTTCCTTGTGGAACGGAAATGCATCCTTTTCGAAGGAACAACTTTTGAATGAAGTTGTTTTTCAATTATATACACGTATTGGCGTGTGTATTAAAGTTCATCCTCACGATCTTAATGGTTACATGGAAGCTTGGGAGAAATGGAGGAAGTATCTTCCTTCGAACAAAAAGTGATAAATGGGGAGAAATATGAAAACAGGTTTTTTGAAATGAAAGAAAAGCCAACGTTTTGAAGGAACATTATTCAAAACGTTGGCTTTTTATATCCAGTGAAATCAAAAGCTTAGAGTAATTTTTCACTTAAATAACTAAACTTAAACATATGCAATGATAACGATGTAAAATAATTTGTTATTTAATGACTTGTTAAAATTTGGTGGTAATGCTATCATACGAATATAATATATGAATATTCGTATATTATATTCATAAAAGTAGGGGGGGTCACCTATGGCAAGAGGAAAAAAAGTTTTTTCAGAAGAAGATAAAATTCTAATTAAAAGTAAATTGAAAGATGCATGTATGGCTTTTTGGATTTCTCCGGGTTATAAAGAAACAAGCATTGGCGCATTGTGTAAGAAAGCAGAAATATCTACAGGTACTTTTTATAATTTATATTCAAGTAAGGAAGAACTTTTTTTTGAAGTTCTGTATGACATTCAAAATACAATTTATGAAAACTTCATTGAACGAATTGAACAATGCCCTGAAAAGTCCGGCTTTGAAACAGCTATAATCCAGCTTTACTATGAATACGAAAGCAAGCCATTTCTATATGACGTGAAAACGACTGATTTCACATCGTTTTATAGTAAACTTTCAGAAGAAATGAAAGAAAAACTAATGTTTGATAGTAGTGAACTATTTCGTACAGCCATCAAACGAGCGAATCTTAAATTGAAAGTTCCTGAACATTTAGCCTTTTCTACCTTCACCGTTCTTCTTTCAAGCATTGCAAGTAAAGAAGGAATTTCAAAGAACTGTGATCATTTAGCCGCATTTCAATTTATGACGAAGCAATTGGTAACAAGCGTCTTTGAGTAGAGGCTCTCTTGCACTATAAAATAGGAGGAGATATTAATGAGTTTATTTTGGAGTATTATAGACTTTCTAAAAGAAACAGCACCTTTCTTTATCGGGATGAATATCATTCTAGCAACCTTCCTACTAATCTTAGGGTTAGTTTTAATGTCCAAAAAGAATAGAGAACAGAAGGCGAAAAAGATTGCAGGAATGGTGTGCTTATCAGTTTCAATGTTGGCTTTTTTGGGTGCAATGTCCAATGCATTCTTTTCTTTTTTCGTATTCTAAAAAGTAGGAGGATTAAAAGATGTTAGACAAACTACAAAATATCATGGATGCGGCTTGTAAATGGGGAAATAAAAATCTAGGAACTTCTATTCAATTTCCTAAACCAACGAGAAAATCCATAGTATCTAGTGCTTTTTCAAGTGGAATTATTGGTAGTGTCATAACAATCTATGGACTTTTATTTAAGAATATATGGATTTTGTTATTTGGTGGGCTTAGCATAATAAGTAGTGTTTTCATATATCGGCAAAGTGAAAAAAAGGATTAGATAAGTAACATGAACTTTTTATATGGCTAAACGTTGAGAGGAATCTGTTAGGGGCTGAAAAAGCAATAAAGTTGTATGAAGGGACACGTATTCCTGTACAAGATATTGTAGCCATTGTCCAATGTGTGATTAATTTATCACCAGTTTCTTGTGTGAAGGAAATAAATATTCCTGCTATAACAGATATGAATGTATAATTCAGTATAAAAAACGGCTCACATGTTGAACGATTTTTGTTCAATATGTGAGCCGTTTTTTAATGGTGCTTATTTCATTCATTATAATTGAAAATCCCATTTAAGCCGGAATTATAAAAAATAAAGCTGAAGTTTAAAGCGTAATTTTTTTAGCGGCCCATGCACTTCAGAGCGGGCTTGTTGTTTTGTTTATTGAATAACAAATATCTATATTCAAAATCGGCGAAAAAATAGTAGGGAGGTGAAACATATGGAGATGGATGAAGTAATCACACGAGTAATGAATGGTGAAAGTCATCATTATGAACATATTGTAAAACATTATGAGCAGAAAGTTTTTACCACTGTTATAAGAATAGTAAAAAATCGTGCCGCAGCTGAAGATATCGTACAAGATAGTTTTATAAAAGTATTTTATAGCTTACATAAGTATAAAAAAATCGGCTCATTTAATGCATGGCTATACCGAATTATAGTCAATAATTGTTTCGATTATTTACGGATTCAAAAGTTACAAACAATACGAATCGACAGTGATCTTACGGATAATCATTTTCCTGAAAAAGTATTGTTGTTACACGAAAGAAATGAGCAGTTAGAAAAGCTTCTTCAACAGTTGGATGAAACAGAGTACATGGTATTGTTACTGAAATATGTAAATGAGCTAAGCTACGATGAAATAAGCGAAGTGCTTCAAATTTCTTTAAATGATGTTCGTAATAAGTTACACCGAAGTAAAAGAAAACTTAGGACAATCACAATGACAAAAGGAGGTTATTTTTATGAAATGTGATTCGAATTTGTTGGAAGATTATGTAGAAGGTTTTTTAGATGAGGTTGAACAAAAAAGAATGGAAGCTCATTTGCAATGCTGTGAAAATTGTCAACGTAATTATGAGCAATTAGTAAATGAACAAAAAATATTATTGGCACAGCTCAATAAGCCAATGATGACACATAGCCAAGATGATGCTATTATGCAACGTATTCAAACTAATACAAAGCTTAAAAAATCTTGGTATACTTTAAAAATTTAGTGCAGCCGTTATTATGCTAAGTTTTGCGTTTTATTATTGGAATCGTACACCGGTTGAAGTGGCACAGCCGATTAAAGAGCCAAAACAATTAGTAGAAACGAATAGTAGCGAGCAGGAAGAACATTTGGATGGTGAACAATTCTTAAAATATAATGAGCCATTTTTGGATGTTTTTATTGATAAAGTTATCGAAAATGGGGAAAACATCGATATTCAATATCGAGTTAAATTTAAAAAACAATACCAGCGAGATCAAGATCGTATATATAAGCAACATTTAAATAAATACCAATATATAGAAGTGGCGAACGTGCCAAAACTTGACGATGCACAGGATGACTTTTTCGGTAGCGTAAGATCAGAAGTTCGATTTGCAATTCGAGATGAAGCAGGACAATTAATAGTAACTACCAAACGTGATGGCCGTGATGGCGAGTAACAAAAGATTCCAAAATTTTCAAGTGGTGGCCGCAGCACAGATATATTGGGGGAAATGGTTTACAATATGTCCGTCCCAAAATATACTAACCCCGCAACGTTTGAAGTACTTCAAATGGAAGCATCTGTGTTCGATTTATTTGAGACGGAAGTGAATACAGCACAACTACAGCCATTTCAATTGAATAACGTAACGTATACAATTGATTCATTAGAAATCAAACAAGGTACATTACATGTACAAATTTCTACGGAAGGTGATCCAAAAGTTCGTGCAGATGGTTGGGGGATGGTCATTAACGATCGTTTAATTTTTTCTAACCAGGCAAACGTACATTTGTCTGACCGAACAAATAATCGTATAGTTTATAAATTACAGTTTGAGAATTTCGAACAAATCCCAGCTAATTTCAAACTAGTGCCGTCTACTGTAAAGATAAAAACACAAATTGATCCAATTGTGTTAAATTTACACTAACGAAAAAACTCTCGCTTAGTATAGCATTTGAACGAAAGTCTAGTAATTTGATAAGATTTTAAAATGTGTTTGTATTTATAAACTAAGATTTTGTTTTATAACTTTTAGCCGAAATATAAAAATATGCAACTTTTTGGGGCGTACGAATGGCCATCTATCTAAAATCTTTTTCAGATAGATGGCTATTTTGCACCTGTTACTTGGCTATTTTTTGATCGCATTTGCATTTGCCGCTGCTTCACTGACAGAAAAAAGCCAGTTCTTGCGACAAATCACAGTTAGTTCATCCCGATTAGCCCTCATTGTTATCACTTTTCTCGGGAATTAGAACTTCTAATTCAAGAATATTACTATTAGTAAAAATGCCACTTGATAGCTCCATTACATAGATAGGGGTACTTTTTTTGTCGATAATGGATACTATTTTTTCCTCAAATTCATCATCCGTTTCACTTGAAATAAATATAGATCTATATTTACCCTCATTCATGATGAAATCAGCTTCCTTTTCCGTTTCTATACACATATGATATTCTCCATCTTCAAAAACATAAATAATGTCATGATAAAAAAATTGCTTTGATAATTGTAATTTTAAAAAGTCTTTGGCTGATAAAGTTTCATTTGTTTTTAAAGTGACTATTTTTTCTAAATGACTTTCATTTAAGTATTTTGTTGAATTTACTTTTTTGTTTGTAATAGTTACATAATGGTGATCAATTGCTTTTTTAATCTTTTGTAGTTTGTTTATTTCGTCTGAAAGTTCTTTTGATTTATCTCTTAATAAACTCAAATAATCATTTTTTTCATACGAAGTTAAAACCTCTTTAATTTGTGCGATTGAAAGATTTAAGTTTCTCAACATTAATATTTGTGCAAGTTGATAAATCTCCTTCAGAGAATATTTTCGATACCTATTATTATCTGTGTACGATGGAAATAAAAGCCCTTTTTCTTCGTAATATCGAATTTGATGATGATTGATATCAAATATTTTAGCCAATTGATTTATTGTAATTGTTTCATCCATAATATCCCTCTTCTCTAGATAAATATAAACTCTAGGACTAGCCTAATGTCAAACAAAAAACTTAGGATAAAACCTTAAAACAGATATCACTGATCATGAAAGTAATGGATATAAGTAGGTATAAATTCGATGTGATAAAGTAACGGATTTCGACGTAGGCACAGACAAAAGCTGGTTTGACATTAGGTCAACCCTATAGTTTATAGTGATTGTGTATTAACAGAAGGAGGAATAGTAATGTCCGAACAGTTACAATCAAAGCGGATTGAAGGGTTAGATTTTGCTCGAGCATTGGCTATGTTTGGGATGCTAATAGTTAACTTTAAAATTATTATGGGAGCAGCAGGGAATGGACCGGATTGGCTTATATGGTTTACTGGGCTTTTCGAAGGAAGGGCGTCTGCCACTTTTGTTACGTTGGCGGGTATCGGAGTTGCTTTGATGACAAGAAAAGCTAGAAATAGCGGTGAGCTATCTTCTATTAAAGAAAATAGGGAGAAATTATGGAAACGTTCCGCTTTTCTTTTTATTCTAGGTTTACTTTTATATGTTGCAGGATGGACCGGAGATATCCTCCATTATTATGGCGTTTATATGCTGATTGCATCCTTTCTTATCGTAGCTTCTACAAAGCGCATGATCATCCTATCTAGTCTTTTTTTAATCACCTCGCAAGTCTTACAAGTGACAATGAATTATATGAATGGATGGCATCCAGATCGACCATTTATGGAATATATTGATTTTTGGACGATTGATGGTTTTATTAGGAATCTTTTGTTTAATGGGTATCACCCCGTATTCCCTTGGGTCTGTTTCTTTTTGCTTGGAATGCTCCTTGGCAGACTTGATTTATCGAAGAAAGCTGTAAGAAATAAAATGTTGTTTATTTCTATAATTCTACTCGTAACAACAGAGGTACTTTCAAAAGTATTAATGCGACTATCTCTATCGGTATTAGATGGTAACAGTGCAGAATTCTTGTTTCAAACAGGGCCAATTCCACCAAACATTTTATATGTCATATCGAATTCCGCTTCTGCGGTTATTGTCATCGTTACTTCTATTTATATTGTAGATAAATTTGCTGGACGATGGTTGATAAAATCACTTATTCAAACAGGACAATTAACATTAACCCATTATGTAAGCCATGTATTCATCGGTGTTGGCATATTGGCTTTATTCAATTGGTTAGAAAACCAAACGTTAGCATTTTCATTAGTATTTACACTATTGTTTTTCGTAGCGAGTATTTTATTTTCTGTTTTATGGAGAAATAAATTTAAAAGAGGGCCCATTGAGTGGATTATGAGAAAAATGACAAATTAATATTGTATTAGAATTGCTGATACGATAGGACTAATAGAATAAAAAGAGCTTCAAGTAGTGGTAAAAAGTTATGTTGCAACCTTACCACTACTTGTGATTCTAACTCCAAAAATTAAATTGTTGCTTTAATTAATGCTAAATATTGAGAATCCCCTAAACCATATTGAGGGAACAGATATAGTAAGTTCTGGACAATTTCATCGTGAGAAAGATGTTGATGTGTTTGAATATATTTTGTGATTTCGTTGTCGTTGTTCAAGAGTTCTAAATATAATTTGATTCCTTGATACATAACAGGCATCAGTTCTACATCTGGCATACGGTGGTCTATTAACACTGCTTCATATAGATCGTAATAGGCTCCTAATGTTATGTCGGTTTCTTGCACATCATATGTTTGCTCTCTCACCGCATGATAGTAAATTGTTCCTTTGAATGATGTTTGTTCTAAATACGCTAACACGGTCATTAAGTTCATCTGACAAAACATATCTTCACCAAACCAAAGAACGATACATTGATATTCTTTTGAAAATAAGGTCTCTTCAAGCGGTGCAACTGTAATTGCTTCATATTCTGCTAATGAGACTTCATGTCCTGACGCTCTCACCTGTTTGAATGAGTCGCTAAAAATGGGTTTCACGGTGTCGTGTACACACATCGCTTCATTAAATGGTGCGTAATCGCTTTTTCCCATTAATTGTTGAGAACTGAATTGTTCGTACATATGTTGTCCATTTAAAATATGTAATACTTCATAATCAAAATGTTCATCCACATGCTTTTGTAAATCTTCAATTCTTAATTTTTTTGAAATATCCATATAATAATTCCTCGCTTTATTCATAGTGAGTTTTACATAAGATTGCAATGGTTCAGGACGTAAACGAAAGGCATTGGGGGTAACGCCGAAAATTTCCTTGAAAGCTCGGGAAAATGCTTCTTGCGATGAATAGCCATGCTTGATCGCTATTTCAATGATTCTTTCATCTGTTTCACTAAGGGAGATTGAAGACAGATAAGTTTTTCTTAGGGCCATATAGCGTTTGATACTAATTCCTGTTATTTGATGAAATTTAAAGGAACAGTAATAAGAAGAATAGCCCATTGCTTCACTTAGTTTTATCAGGGAAAAACCCTCAAACAAATGCTCTTCAATCCAATCAATCATAGCCTGAATCATCTTGTTCAACATGCATCACTCCTAAACTTAATTATAGTGAAGAACAAAACGTGGTTTTGATATTCGTTGTGTTTTTTGAATGAGGCGAACTACATTCTACGTTAAGGTTGATGCTGTGTAATAGCAAGTGTTTTTTGTGCGAAAGCGAAGCGACATCTTAAGACAAAAATAGGATGATTGGAAAAGAAATTAAATTAAAAACATATGATAAATCTAAGTGGCTAAAATTCAGTTTTAAGTAGTAGTAGAAAGAATAAGGAGAAGATTAGATGAAAAAAAGAAAATGGCTTATTTTTTCGATAGTACTAGGGTTATTAACGCTGTTTATAAGTTTTAGTCAATTTTTAAGTCCTTCTCAAGAAGAAATGGGGGAAACTGAAAAGGACTTTTCATCGGATCGAGCGCTTGAGTATTTAAAAGAAGTGGCAAAGGAACCGCATCCAATGGGATCCCCTGCGAATAAAAGGGTAAGGGATTATATTGTTAACCACTTTCAGCATCTTGATATACCTGTTGAAATTCAATCGAAGCCATTGAAGGATATTAGAGGTGAAAAGTATGCTTCAGATTTAGGTGTAGAAAATGTTGAAAATATTATTGCAAAAATTCAAGGGACATCAGGCGATGATCATGCGATTTTACTAACAGCCCATTATGATTCTGTAACAGAAACTCCTGGGGCATCAGATGATGGTTATGGCGTTGTCACAATTTTGGAGGCAGCAAGAGCATTAAAACAAATGCCAGCACCTAAAAATTCTATTTATTTTGTGCTAACAGACGGTGAGGAGCTGGGTTTGCTAGGAGCTAGTGCCCTTAAGGATCGAGCGGATGTTATGAATAAAGTAAGCGTTATGTTGAATTTCGAAGCAAGAGGCAATACGGGAGTACCGATTATGTTTGAAACGAGTCCAAATGATTTACGGTTAGTGCAATTGTATAAAGAGATTGTTCCATATCCTGTAGCCTATTCATTTGCTTCTGAAATGTATAAAAGGATGCCGAACGATACAGATTTTACCGAATTGAAAGTGACAAAAAAATTAGGCTTTAATTTTGCGAATATGAATGGATTAGAGGCGTATCATGCAACGACAGATCGTGTGGAAAATAGTGATGAGGGAACAATTCGTCACTTCGGGAGCTATGTATTTCCTTTAGTGAAAAAGTTTATGATGATGGATGCAAAGGAGTTTCAAACGATAGAGGAAAGTAAAAGTAATGCGATTTACTTCCCGTTAATGAAAAAAATACTAGTTGTGTATTCCGAAAAGTTAGTAGTCCCATTGTTGATAATTTTACTTGTCTTAACAGTCGCTATATTTATTTTTAGCTTTAAAATGAAAATGATACAGATGAAGGGATTTGCTTTAAGCTTATTAGCGATAATAGGTAGTCTTGTTGCCATTTTCATCTTCTATTTTCTTCTAATGCGTCTTTCCACAATTGTATTGATCGGTGAAATAAATGAATATAATATGGCAATGTTTGGTAAGCGTGATCCGGCGATTCTTACGGTGTTGGTCTTACTCGCGATGGTGTTTTGTCTCTTTTTTGCGAAGTGGATTTCGAAAAGATGCGGTTCAGCGAATTTCGTTATGAGTACGCAGTTTTTATGGATTTTATTAGCTACGTTGACTAGTTTTACGTTCAAAGGTATTAGTTACGCTTTTACGATTCCAGCATTTATAAGTTTGCTGTTGATTGTACCACTGATCTTGAAAGCTAAATGGGCGAAGGGTGTCTATCGATATATAGCACTTTCAGGATGGATAGTTCCAAGTATTCTATTACTTGCGCCGATTATGTATTTGATCTATGTTGCCCTAACAATTAGTATGGTACCTATAATTGCCGTTCTTACGGCAATCATTATCTTCCCAATAGTAGCAATTGTGAATTGGTTAATGGCTTTTGATGAAGCATAGTTTCGATATACAAAGGAGAAAAGTGCTTTCATTTTCTCCTTTTTTTGTTATTCGTATTAAAAGCGGGTAGGTGAGTGCCATTTGCAGTAATCTTTTTGAATAAAACCAAGAAGTCAATTTCTTTTTTTTAGCAAATCGACTTCTTTCGTGCAAAATGTTTGTTAAGCTTTCATTTTACTTTCTAATGGCCCTGATTTCACTGTATTTGTTTTTCTCATTGAAGAAAAAGCATACATTGCAAGAGCTGACCATATGAACAGGAAGGCGATAAAATGTGCCTTTGTCAACTCTTCGTGGAAAAGAAAGACACCCGCCATTAGTGACAGTGTTGGAGAAATATATTGGAGAATACCAAGCAAAGATAATGTTACCTTTTTGGCACTCTTCGTAAATAATAAAAGTGGTAAAGCTGTGACTATGCCACTCCCCATTAATAATAAACTTGTTGATACTGAATCAAAAAACTGTATTTTCGAATCAAACATCAAGTACATTAAATATACTAACGTAATAGGGAAAATCACCATTGTTTCAAGTGCTAATCCAATAGTTGAATCAGCCTTAATCGTTTTCTTTAATAAACTATAAAATCCAAAGGTTAAAGCCAAACTAAGAGAAATCCAAGGAATTACCCCATAATGTAGGGTGAGTGTAAACACACCAATGCCAGCTAACACAAATGATAGTGTTTGGAAAATACTCAATTTCTCTTTCAACGCAATTACACCGATTAACATACTAGTAAGAGGATTGATGTATTGGCCAAGACTCGCTTCTAATATCCTTCCCTCAATCACTGCCCACATAAAGATACCCCAATTAGAACTAATCAGTATAGAGGCAATCAAAAGGGACCAGAACAATTTCGGTTTCTTAACGATTTCTTTCGCGAACTCTACATATGTATGCCATTTTCTTGTGAAAAATAGTAGAACAAGCATAAAAATAAAAGACCAAAAAACACGTTGTGCTAAAATTTCTGCTGAAGATACGTGTTGAATAAGTTTCTAGTAAATTGGAGTGATTCCCCACATAATATAAGATAGTATTGCATACATAACACCATCTCTTTCATTATTTAATTTCATAATGAACCTTCTTCCTACAAATATAGTGAAATATATACTATTTATATGTGCTTTAATATAGTAACATAATTTTCCATTTCGATAAGCTATTTAATTTTTACAGCAACATTTAATCATTGTAAATAGTCACACTTATACAGGGTAGTTTGTTGTAGAAAATGAGTTCATTTAGATGTCTAACGAACAAAAAGAGTACACCACTATTTATGAGTGATGTACTAATTTTTTAATATAATGTGTGACATAAAAGCCAACCTCTTGATATCACTGTTTTATTAATTTTAAAATAATTGTCTACTGCGATTTTGCTTTTTGTACTTCAAAACAAAAATCCATCACTATTAATGGGAGCTTTTAACTATCATATTGGCCTGTAAACTTGAAAATCTCATCAACAGCTTTTTGGTACCCACCAGAATGTTGGAAGGATTTTTTAATATTTGCAACAGCATTTTGGATAGAAGGGGTGTTTAACACATGATTGGCAGCTTCATTTAGTTCATTGGCTGTCACACTTTCCATTTGTAATTGAATTCCTGCTCCGATGTTGGTAACTTGTTTAGCAATGATTGGCTGATCCGCACTGAGTGGAATTACGATAAGTGGAACCCCGTTATAGAGAGCTTCATTAGTGCTATTCATGCCACCATGTGTGATAAATAATTTAGTGTATTGTAGCAATTCGGTTTGTGGAACATAATTTTTCACGATGAAGTTTTCAGGAATTTCTCCTAATGCATCAAGTGGTGTTTGTTCCCCAATCGACATGACAACGGTATGCTCTTTATTCCCGAATGCCTTCAAACATAGCTTATAGAAATCAATGGCTTGATTTAAGACCGTACCGAGTGAAATATAAATAGGGGGTTTTCCCTTGATTGCAGAAAGGTCGAAGTCTTCTTGCGTTAACCGTGAGGAGATGGATGGACCTACAAATTTATAGGATGGGTCAAATGCTTCTCCAAAAGGTTGAAATTCCCTCGTTGTATAAACTATTGTCAGTGGTGCCGGGTTACAGAACACTTCATAAGGTGAACTAATTTCAATACCATATTTTTTATTTATTTTTGTTGTTAGGTTTAGAAATTCATCATTTATTTTTGTTAAAACTTCAGTAGGGACATTTTGTGAAAGATGTTCTAATGTTTGATCGAATGATTGTTTAGTTTCAGCAAAAGAGGTACATGAATTGATTGCCGGTAGCTTCAAGATTTTGGCAAGTAGATGACCACAACCAAACATTGAATCGTGGATGATGTAATCAAAATGCTCTCCTTTAATCTGTTCAAGTACGCTAGGGATGACGATATCTGCAGTAAGTAAAAGTCCATTGACCCTTTCAAGCAAATGATTTCTTCCACCTGAGATAAAGGCTTTTATAAATTTTTGTCCATCAAATGTTCGTACAATCGCTCCTGTTTTCTCAATACGCTCCCGGAAAGCTTCTATTGTAAAATACACGACCTCTTCTCCGCGCGAAATTAGCTCTTGCACCACTCCAATCGTTGGATTGATATGTCCTTCTGATCCAGCGTTAATAAATAGAACACGTGCCAATTCTACCACTCCTTAGGGAAAGATATTTTCAAGATTATGTAGAGTAATGGATACTGTCACATATCATGCTTACCTATGGTAAAGCACAGTGAGTTCTTTTAGCAAGTTTGATTGTGTTTCTGTTTAGGTGAATAGCCGCTTTCACAGTTACATTTGGTAAAAGATGTCCTAAAATAAAACACGCAAACTATCGAGAAGGGCATTACTTCTTTGTTACTAGGATACATCACTCATCTGTAAAAATTGTTTCAGAGAGTTGTCTATCACAAGTGAATCCTGATCGTTTTGTCCGATTCCAAAGCAATGTCCCCATTTGGATTCGATTAGCTGATAAATAGCATTAGGCATATGTTTCACTTCATATGCATTATCCTCAGGAGGGAAGAACAAATCAGTCGATCCTGGCATAATAAGAGCATGAGCAGTGATCTTGTTTAATGCCTGTTCAAAATTTCTATTGTCTTGGGGGTTGGCGCTAATATCTCCGTTGATCCCTGTACGGAGCATAGCAATCAAATCGTTGGCATCAAAAGAAAGGAACACTTGATCCCAATAGTCTTCCAGATATGCCTTTAACGTCGAATATCCCTCCGCCTGATAGAGCTGCTCTAAATAATAAGCCTGGGAAAAACCCCAAGGAGCATAGGCGCGTCCCATCGCGGCAAGTCCTGTCACAGGCTGACTGTCATAAAAGCCTTCCTTCCAATTAGAGTCCGCTTGCAAAGCTGCGATAAGTCCCTCAAAAACTACTTGAGCATGTGGTCTAGTTTTTGCTGTTCCGCCAAACGGTGCAATCCGCTCGACCATCTCAGGATAACTTGTTCCCCATTGAAAGGTTTGCAGCGCCCCCAGTGACCAGCCGACGACTAGAGCAATTTTCGTAATATCAAATTTCTCGGTTATGAGCTGATGTTGTAGCCGAACATTGTCATAAATCGTAATGAGCGGAAAATTTGCTCTGTCAAAAGGAGCGGGTGTATTGCTTGGGGAGGAAGATAAACCATTCCCAAGCATATTAGGCACAATAATAAAATATTTGTCAGGGTCGAGTGCTTTGCCAGGACCAATCAGCCACTCATTATCGGTGTGCTGGCCAGCAAACCAGGTAGGATAAACAATCACATTGGACTTAGCAGAATTTAAAGTTCCATAGGTTTTATAGGCAAGAAAGGCTTGAGGTAGCTTTTGACCCGATTGCAGCATGACATCTCCCAGTGAATAAATTTCGTAATCTTTCATAATTCGATTCTCCTCTGTAATACAAGATTTGGTGTGGAAGCTTGATTTTTACTCTACGATATTGCTACCATCAAATCAATGAAACGTTTTTGATTGTAACGTTCAATTTTTTTGAATTAAGGAGTGTTGACCCAATGGAAATCCGCCAGCTTAAAACATTTTGGACGCTTGCTTCCACACGGAGTTTTAGCCGCACTGCCGAAGTATTGAACTATGTTCCGTCTACTGTAACCATGCAAATCAAAGCTTTAGAGGAAGAATTGGGCGTTAAGCTATTGGATCGCTTGGGCAAGAGTGTTGTATTAACTGATGCAGGCCACCAGCTGTTGCCCTATGCCAATAAAATATTAAATGATGTTGAGGAAGCTCGGTCTGTCTCAAGTCAGAGTGGAGAATTAACTGGCACGGTTATTATCGGTGCAGACGAAGTGCTCTGTACATACCGGTTACCCGCATTGCTCAGGCTTTTTCGCGAACGATATCCGCACGTTCGTCTTTTATTTAGGCCATTGTCTAGTGATAATTTGAAACAGAGTCTGAGAGAAGGGAATGTTGATGTGGTTTTTATGCTAGATGAACCTGTCATATCTACGGATCTTCATACAGAGTTATTAATGGACGAACCATTTCTTATGGTAGTTTCACCCGACCATCCATTAGCTACACGCTCTACATTAAGCATAGAAGATTTTAATAGAGAGCAAATTCTATTAAGTGAAAAGGGTTGCTCTTATCGGACTTTCTTCTATCGTACGTTATTGAGGAAAGGGGCCGATAGCTTGACCGAGTTGGAGTTTAATAGTGTAGAAGCCATAAAACAATGCACGATGGTTGGGCTCGGCATTGCCTTACTACCTAAAATGGCGATTAAGGGAGAGCTAGAGAGGGGAGAATTGATCGCTTTACCTTGGGATTTATCGGAAATACAATTTGCTACTCAAATGCTGTGGCATCAAGAAAAATGGATTTCACCATCGATGGGGGCCTATATCGAATTGGCAAGAAATGTATTAAACTAGAGTCTAGTGAAAAGCATATTGAATATCCCAAAATGTACGGCGCAAACGATTTATGCCACCGGAGCATAGCTAAACTCCCTGCTAAATGAATAACAAAGTCATTCCGCTTGAATTAGAGCAAACTAGAACAATCGGATTAGCAATTAAAACGTCTGTTTCACCGGCAGTTAAAAAATTCGCTGAGATTTGTGAGAATTGGGTTAAAACACAGGGCGTTAATTGAATAAACTGAAATACTTTAACAACATACTTAGCTGATAATGTTTAAAGAATCGGAGCGTATATATAAATAATATCAATTTTGAAGTAGCTGTTTACCTAGCATTAGGTGAAGGAACTTTGAAAGAAGGTTAGGAAAAAAATTGAAAAATGGATGAAATATGGTATTTTTTAAATAGGATTTCAACATTAGGGGGTAAAAATTATGCCTTTATTTTCACAAACAATAACTGACTATTGGAAGTCGCAATTTTTAAACGGAGACGTAATCTATAACGAAAAAGGCTTTACTGTCGCAATCAACCCGGACCTGAGCGAAGACAGTCGGGTCATGGTGCTGGAAACTATAGACAATCGAGTTATGGTTGTTCTGACGCCTGAGATGGCCGATAAGTTAGACCTTTCTAGTGGACAAGAACTGTCTGAGCTGGACTTTCGCCAGAGATTGAATGAAGCAGGAGTCACACTGCATGGTGCAGATTTTATTTTTTATTTTTCAGAAGCCGAAAAGAACGTCTTGCTGCAAGAAAGCTTGGAAGATACATTGCGCCAATTATCAGTGCAAGATGATGTGATTTTTTCTGAGTTCGAGTCCTCCGCGTCGGAACAAGACTTGGATGATGCGTATGTGGAGTTGGATCATTGGGCGGTGTTCGGCTCTTTTGAGCAAAACCGATTAGTCTGTGCAGCCAGCGTGTATCCTTGGAAAGAAAATACGCAAATTGCCGATCTCGGTGTACTGTCTTTGATGCCTTTTAGAGGGAAAGGGCATGCTCGCAAAGTGGTACGTTCAATTAGCAAGTTCGCTGTTAAGCAAGGTTACGAACCACAGCACAGATGCCAGCTTGATAACGAAGCTTCAACGTTCCTAGCAAAAGCGGCTGGTTTGACGTTGTTTGGAAAATGGGATGTCATTTCTCCTGATTGCACTGTCGGAAGGCCCTAGGCTAGGGACATATATAAATCTCCTTGGAGAATAACAATTGATGTAAAAAGTATGATGTTATGTACATCCGAAACACTCTCTTTCAATAAAAACTAGACCGGTTTTTCCTTACGATGGGGAAAATCGGTTTCTTGATTATGGAAACTATAGTATCGTAGGTTTTAGGTCAAAATGTTGGCGATTATTTCCGGCGTACTGAAAATAGGGTAGTCATATATGTAGCAATGTTAAAGGAGAGTATCATGTACACAATTGGACAAGTAGCTAATGACGTTAGAAGAAATTGAATATGTGGCTGAGAGAATACTATTGGCAACTGGTGTTCAGGAGGAATTTCCATCAATTCCGGATATTCAAAAATATTATGGGAAAAGTTTATTCAGCTGCCCAACTTGTGATGGATGGGAATTAAGAGATCAACCGCTAATTATTATTTCCGAAAATGAAGAACAAACCCTTTTCAAAGGAAAGCTTATTTATAATTGGTCAAAGGATTTAGTAATCGCCACAAATGGTCATGAACTTTCTGCTCCGGCATTGAATGAACTACAAAGAAAAGATGTAACTGTCATTACTGAGCCTATACAAAACCTTCATGGTGAGGGTGGTTATTTAAACAAAATAGTGTTTAGTTCTGGGCTTGAAATAGAAAGAGTTGGCGGTTTTATAGTACCTAACTTTGTGCGACCGAATCGATTTGCAGAGCAGCTCGATTGTCAATTAAATGAAAATGGTAGCATAGTTGTTGATGAGGCGGGACGTACATCACAGGAAAATGTGTATGCAGCGGGGGAGACAGCTAAATTAGGCCAGTCTTCATTAATCGTCGCTGCTGCTGAGGGCTATAAAGCAGCGATGGCTGTTGTGTTCGATAGTACAATATAAAAATTTTTTAGCCCAATAATAGATATTAAAGGTCTTTAATGTGCGGTAAAAGGAAAGAGTAGGGTCTAATAAAAATAATAAGCATATTATAACTTCAAGATTTTTATTTTCACAAAGGGGGAAAAGAATGATGTCAATTGTCCAAGTAACGACAAAGGAAGAATTAAGAGAACACTTAAAAACTAAAAAGATCGTGTTAATAAATTTTTGGGCTGAGTGGTGTGGTCCGTGTAAAATGTTCAAAGGGGTACTTAAAGAACTTAATGAAGAATTCAGTGGTAAGGTGAAAATTATAAGGGTGAATGTTGAAAAAAGCCCAGATATTGCAGCAGAATATAAGGTGATGGGAATTCCTCATTCTCGATTGATTATTCATAATAAATTACGTGAACCAATTATTGGTTATGTGCCGTTTGAACAACTGAAGCAAATGATTGGAATATGATTTGTTAAACAGCTGTACAACCATTTTGGATGAACATCTGAAAACAAAATTAACGTGGTGAATGTTTCACGATAATAATCATCAAGCCAGACAAGCAAAATAGATTACTCTTCTTGCTTGTTTGACTTGATTTCTAAATATAAAGAGAAACTAATTGCAACGAACATTATCGTAGATAATATAATCGATAACGTGGCAGTATAGTAGATGGATGTAATCAATAGGATAAGAGAACTAATGATCATGACAACCCGTAGTAATATATCTGTTTTTGTTTTTTTACCTAGATTAAAAAAATCTTGAAGAATAGCAAATAAAAAAGAAACTCCGAAAAATATTATATATTCATAAACAAAAATAGGCTTCACATAATCAGGAATACCGAAATAAAATAATTTGTAAATTAAAATTAGTGGCGGTATATATGTTATAAATTTGCGAAAGTAACTCATCAAAAAATCCATCCTTTTTTGTTAATAGAATAACACATATTGTAAAATTGAAATAATGGTGGAGTATATGTGCATTACAAAAGAGTGGATGAAGTCTTTTCGATTTCCGGGAAGATTCACTTGTATCATTAGAAGTACCGTCGTGAATAAAACAGGGGGGGTATTTCCTCCAACACGAATTGGTAGATCTTTAATACATAAATGTTTGTAGTAGAATGTTAGTCAAATATGATTTTTCCAATCTGTTTTGATTATATACCAGCTCGTGTTATAATGAGTAACTTAAGGTATTAAGACGTTCCTTATAACTGAACGGATGCCATGAAAGCCTCCGCATAGAGATAAAATATAGAGGTGTAAAGATTGAATAAAAAATGGACGATTGAAAAAATTAAAGAATTTGTTGAGACTAATTCGGAAAGTAAGTTGCTAACGACTGAATATCACGGCTTTTCTCAAAAGTTATTATTAAAATGTGCGTGTGGTAGCAAATTTGAAAAAACATTTACAAAGTTTAAAAATAAACATCAACGTAAATGTGACGTTTGCCAACCACCAAAAGAATCACGTTAATCAATGATAAACGAAGTGTTTAAAGAACTAGCTAATGTTTACAGCTACAAAGAATATTTTAAAAGTGAGTAGGAGAACAAACATGATAGAGATCAAAACATCTCCTTTAAGTGATGGAGAATTCAATAGAGGGGTATTTGCAACGTGCGATATTAAAAAAGGACAACTTTTACACGAAGCCCCTGTCATTTCTTACCCAAATGAACAACATGAACACATTGAGCAAACATTACTCGCTGATTACGCATTTGAGTACGGAATCGGTCGATCTGCTATCCTTCTTGGTTATGGTATGTTGTTTAACCATTCTTATGAACCTAATGCAACTTATGAGATTAATTTTAAAAACCAAACATTTGACTTCTTTGCTTATACGGATATTAAAGCTGGAGATGAAATTCTAATCAATTATAATGGCGACGTTGATGATAAAGAGCTACTATGGTTTGATCAGGAAAAAGAAGATTAAAATAAATCAGGGCGTTAATCCGAGAAGGATTGACGCTTTTATTTTGAAGTTATTGAGTTTATTAGCCAGTCAGGTAAGGAGTTATACTTTAATAAGAGGGTACCTAGAAAGAGATTTTTGGGCGATTGGTAATCCAAATTTCCACCTATTTTCTTCAAACTATTGGAGTAAGGAGAGTTGATACCAATGACTATTTTTGAAGCAATTATGGTTGCTATATGTTACGCCACACTTATAGTTTCAGTAATTGCCTTGTCATTTACTTTTCTTCTCATGTTGCTGATTAGAAGGATTGGTCCGTAATAAGTCAACTCATACTGCAGGTGTCTTCCTTACTCCAAAACCTTTAATCAATTATGTGCCGGTTCAAAAGGGGAATGTTGGAGTATAATTAACCAATGGGCAATGAATGAAATTGAAGGAGAAGGAGTCCTCAAAATGGCTTTCTTATGGCTTACAAATCTGAGAATGCTCTAAGACAGGTTCTAACTCTTCAGCATTTTTCCTCATGGGAATGGGTTCTTGTAAATGAATGAATTCTTGATGATAGTTTGGTTTATTAGCATAGTCACATTTTTTACCAAACTTTATCGGTTTTCCACAAGAAGACTCCTTCCTCAATCACGTGCAGGGCGTAGCCCAGTGATAGGTGGGAGATGAATTGCGTTAGCCAAAAGTATTTAAACACATCATGCCTTATTGTATAATCAGGCGTATCAGAGGAAGGCGTGATTATACCCAAAGACATGTTCACATTTTGTTTAAAGCACAACCTAATACAGAATTATCCAAGCTCATCAATGCGTATAAGAGTGCTAGTTCCCGACTGATAAAACGTGACTTCCCATTAGTTCGTAAAAAACTTTGGAAAGAAATGTTCTGGTCAAGAAGTTTTTGTTTATTAACTACTGGTGGTTCGCCCATTCATGTGGTTAGAAAATACATCGAAAACCAAGGAATGAAGTGAGGTGAAAGCATTGTTAGTCAAAAAAGCTTATAAGTTCAGAATCTACCCAAATAAAGAGCAGGAAATACTGATTGCGAAAACAATCGGTTGTTCTCGTTTTGTTTTTAATCACTTCTTAGGTATGTGGAATGACGTATACAAAGAAACTGGTAAAGGTCTGACTTACAACTCTTG
>NZ_LDGC01000052.1:0-1023 GCF_015844675.1 Lysinibacillus sphaericus
GACGAATTGTAATATTAAGTGCAACACTTAGAAGTCAATATAAAAGAAGCCCATAACGACCTCGTGTAGAATGTAGTTACCACACCAACATTCAAACGGAGGAATCATTATGAGCTATACCCATCTTACCATATCAGAACGTGTAAAAATAGAAACATACCTGGAACTTGATTATTCGATTCGTAAAATAGCGGCACTCTTAAATCGTCAACCTTCTACAATTTCAAGAGAGATAAAACGCCATGCCGGTAGTACGGCTGAGGAAGCGCAAGTACGTTACCATCAAAATAAATCCAACTGTGGTGCCAAGTCAAAATTTACGCCTGAAGTAAAAGAAGCTGTTCAAGAAAAGTTGTGGGATACTTGGTCGCCTGAACAAATTGTCGGTCGCATGTATCAAGGACAGCTAAGTTTTAAAACTATCTATCGCTGGATTTACGATGGACTTTTAGAAGTGCCTGCCACCGTTCTCCGTCAAAAAGGAAAGCGCCAAAAACCCCGTGAAACAAGGGGAAGATTTAACATTGGTACACCAATTTCTAAACGCCCAAAAGAAGTACGTAAACGTGAAACCTTTGGACATTGGGAATTAGATACAGTTGTATCTGGACGTGGGAAAGCAAAAGGTTGTGTAGCAACATTTATTGAGCGAATGACACGATGGTATGTTGGCTTTTTGATACCAGATCGCTCAGCTCAATCAATGGAAAGAGCAGTACGCCTACTTCATACTAAATTACCAAAAGACACTATAAAAACAGCCACAACAGACCGAGGTAAAGAATTTAGCTGCTATAAAGTGTTAGAAAAAGACTTGAAAATTGATGTTTATTTTGCGGATGCCTATTCTTCTTGGCAGCGTGGAAGTAACGAAAATGGAAATGGATTACTTCGCGAATTCTTCCCTAAGCAAACAAATTTCGATGAAGTATCACCAGAAGAACTAACAGAAGCATTAAACTATATCAACAATCGACCAAGAAAATGTCTTGGTTGGAAAACTGCAAACGAGGCATTTAATGA
>NZ_LDGC01000053.1:0-44278 GCF_015844675.1 Lysinibacillus sphaericus
AATAAGCAATACGTAAGATGGCATGAGCAACGGATATTCCAGCTCGTTTTTTACCCTTTCGAGTTGCAGTCCGTCTATATAATGCGCCTAGATAGGTTTTAGATCCTCTGACCGAATGAGCTGCTTCGATTAGAGCCGATTTCAAGTATTTATTGCCTTTTTTCATAGTAGAGGATTTCCTTTTTCCTGCACTTTCATTGTGTCCAGGTACTAGTCCTGCCCAAGAACAGAGATGTGCTGCACTTGGAAATTGCTGTTTTACATCAGTTCCGATTTCAGCTAGGATTTGTTCCGCCATTCGAGTGGCGATCCCTGGAATAGAATCCAATCTTTCGATATCTTCTTGGTGTGTAGAAAGTCGGCAAGCTACTTCTTGATTTAACAATTCAATTTGTACAGTCAGAAAATCAATATGAGTAAGAATGGTTTTAATCATTAGTCGTTGATGTGGTTGGATATAGCCACGAAGTGCGAGTTCAAGTTCTGCTTTTTTCTTTTTCATTGAACGTCTAGCGAAACCAGCCAACTTTTCTGGATCATTTTCACCTTCGGCAATGGCACGAAGCATATCAAGAGAAGAAACTCCCATCACATCTGATACAACAGAACCAAGTTTAATATTCGCACCTTCGAGTACCTTTTGAATGCGGTTATGTTGTCTCGCACGTTCTTCAATCATACTCCGACGATACCGAACTAATTCTCGTAATTCACGTTGGGTGCGATTTGGAATGAAACTAGCTTTTAGTAATCCATGACGAAGTAACTTGGCGATCCATTCCGCATCTTTAACATCAGTCTTACGACCGGGAACCGCTTTGATATGTTGGGCATTCACAACTAAAAATTCGATATTCTCAGCCTCTAGTATGTTTACAATAGGCTTCCAAAATACACCTGTACTTTCCATAGCTACGTGAGTACAACCGTGTTCTTTAATCCAATCGATTAATTGCAATAAAAAAACCGTTTTAGTAGAAAAACTTTGAATCATTTTGCCTTCTGGTGTCATAATACATGCGGTAATCGAATCCTTATGAATATCCATACCACATGCACGTTCAATGATGACTTCCATTAGAAACATCCTTTCTACGGCCAATCAAATTAGAGGCTGGTGCAGCAACCTGAGTAGGATGAATCTCCCATGAGTGCTTCCCGTGAGGGAGCGACAGTCAGTGATACACCGTGGTCGTTGGAGTCAGACTAACGGAAGGGCTCAAGGCACCATAGTTTATCGACCTTCCTCTCCCAGCCGTAGTATACAATACCCGTTCTGAGTACATTTTCATCTTCTGTGGTGTAGCGCTGGTTTTTGCGCTACATGGATGGCTAACGGACCAGGTAGTTCATGAATGAGACTTGAATAGCGAAATTAAAGGGGTGAAATTGGAGATTGGTCAAGTTACCAAGCATTCGGACAAGGAAGGGACTTACTTTTCAAACAAGTACAAAAATGGGACTAAGTATTATTCGATAGAAGGCATTAATACGGATGAAGCGATTGCTACTGAGGAAGATGGAAAGTATCAAAAAGCAATTAGAATGGAAAATATGGAGAAAAGTAATTTTTCTTCTTAAACAAAACGGGTGCTTTTAAGAAGTGAACCATAAAAGAAGCAACAATCTTTGAGAAAACAACCTAAAAATAAGAGCCTTGCTACATAATTGTAGTAAGGCTCTTCAGCTTGTCAGAATCAATAAACAAAGGTTGTTTTTCACTCCGAGTTGGCACATTCCGCCCAAGCTCATCCTGCAGGAGTCGCCACCCTCCTTGAAAAATCAACGGTTCTTCATCATTAGTATGAGATGAGAAGTTGATTATAGCAATGATTAAAATGCCAAGACAAGCCTCACCACGTTGACTTCTGAAGTAAAACAACTAAACTCCATTCGTTGAAATATATACAATCACAAACTATTGTTTACTCTTTTTTTAGATGGAACAAATAGAGTTAAAACAAATGCGAGTATCGCTAAGATTGTCATGAAATAATAAGCATCACTTGAACCTAAAATGGAGGCAAGCGTACGTATACTTTCAGCCGTCGCATTCGGTATTTCTCCTAGCAATATTTTCGCATGATTTGTCGTTTGTGCTGTGAAAATTGTAATGACGACAGCAGATCCAATTGCACCTGCAATTTGTCGTAATGTATTATTCACCGCTGTACCATGTGTGACAAGTGTCTTAGGTAAGGCATTCAAACCAGCTGTGTTCAATGGCATTGTGATAAAACTCAACCCTATACGTAGAAAAATGGTACGTATCATTAGAAAGCTAAATGTTGTTGTTTCTGTTAAATCTGTTACAACCCACATGGAAGGAATGACGAAAATTAAACCGATAATAAATAACGGCTTCGCACCAAAGCGGTCATACATTTTTCCTGTCACTGGAGACATAAAGGCATTTACAAGAGCACCCGGTAATAATAATAAACCAGCATCTAATGCCGTAAACCCTCTTCCATTTTGTAAATATATCGGTAATAAAATCATATCCGCATACATCATCATAGTGACAATAATGTTGATGATGGACGTTAGCGTAAATACTTTATTTTTAAAAACGGATAAGTTAAGAAGTGGATCGGAAGATTTCATTTGTCGAAGACAGAATAATGCAGTGGTCATTATCCCCACAAGTATACTAACTATTACAATGTTATCACCCCAGCCATGGCTACCTGCATTACTAAAACCATACAAAATAAGACCAAAGCCAATTGTTGATAAAATAACACTCACTACATCTAACTTCGTGTTTGCTGTTTCTGAAACATTAATTAAATATTTCATTGCCATGAATATAACGATCACGACAAATGGAATGATTCCGATAAATAACCAACGCCATGAATAATAATCGATAATGAAGCCTGCTAAAGTTGGTGCAATGGCTGGAGCGAAAATCATAGCAAGCCCAATTAGCCCCATCATACTGCCTCTTTTTTCAGGAGGGAAAATAAACATGACAATGCTCATTAGCAATGGCATAATAATTCCTGCTCCAACCGCTTGAATCATACGACCTATTAGTAAGGTTATGAAGTTCGGAGCTACTGCACAAAAAATAGAGCCTACTAATAAAAACAGCATTGAACTTATAAATAATTGGCGTGTTGAAAAACGTTTCATTAAGTATGCGGTAATAGGGACTAGCACCCCATTTACTAACATAAAACCAGTAGCTAACCACTGCACTGTTGTAGCAGAAACGGAAAATACGTCCATTAAATTACTCAATGCAACGTTTAACAGCGTTTGATTAAGAGTAGATAAAAAACACCCGAAAATTAATACTGTTAATAGTACTTTTTTATTTATCGATTCCGACATTACATTCTTCCTCTTTCCACTTGTTTTATTAACACTATGTCAATAAAATAGATAATAACACGTTTATTTTTTGATTCCAATTTACAATTTTTCAAGAAGTGTCAATTAAACAACAAAAGTAAAAATACTATTAATTAAATTTGTATTTAATAGATAAAGGAGAATGAAATTGACCACACACAAAAAGCAGGACCCACGAGCGATTCGCTCTAAACGGGTCTTTAAAGAGGCTGTCGTAGATATATTAATTGAAAACCCAGATATTTCGAAACTAACAGTACAAAAAATAGCCCAACGTGCAGAGCTAAATCGAGCAACTTTTTATTTACATTTTGTCGATATAAATGATTTATTAAAACAAGTAGTTTACGACATTTTCGACGACTTGTTGTCTAAAATGTCTCCAACTTTACAAATTGATAATTTAAATAATCAAGAACAACTAATTACGTTTTTAGATTATTTTTATAAGCATAGGAAAATATTAGCTGTGCTATTTGAGCATCCTGGTTTCATTAAAAAAATGCATATGACATTAAAGGACTTGATTGTCATACAACGTAAAAGTGAAGGTGCTGATAGTACACTATCAATGGATATTCTCGCCTCTTCAATACTGGGGATCCTAATGTGGTGGCTCAGAAATGGGGTTCATTTTAGCTCCGAGTATATAGCAAATCAAATCGTTGAATTATATCGATAAAAAGGTCTCATTTAAAGTACGTGTATTTTGCCCTGCTTTTGCAGAAAATACTTTGCTAAATAAAGATAAAAGTAGCTTTTAAATGAAGTGTCATTTAAAAGCTACTTTACGTTTTTGGCTGAAAGAAATTAAATTAACTTATTGTTATTCCATGTAAATACTGATTGATCTGATGTAAGGAAGGTTTGAGGAAAAATCTCCTGTGCATCTGCTAAAAATTCCGGTAAATCATGTGGTAAAAAGCGTGCACTTAAATGGTTCAGAAGTAAATAGTTTGCGCCTGCTAGTTGAGCTACCTTAGCCGCTTCGACATTTGTAGAGTGTCCATAGCTCGCTGCTAAATCTGTCGTTGTACCATCAAAGGTCGCTTCATGAATAACGATATCTGCTCCATTAGCTAATGAAACAGCCTCTGGACAGTATTTTGTATCACCTAATACCGTGAGCGTAAAGCCTTTTTTCGGCGGAGCAACGACATCTTTTGCATAAACAATAGTGCCATCTGCAAGCTCAATATCTTTCCCAGCTTTTAGTTGTCCTAACATCGGGCCTTTAGGAACACCTAGAGCCTGTGCTTTTTCCATTAACAATTCACCAGGTAAATCTTTTTGTTCAATACGGTAGCCAAAGCATGGAACTACATGTCGCAATTCACTTGCACTTACTGTGAAGTGTTCGTCCTCATAAATAACACCTTCATGGACTTCAACAAATTGTAATGGATATGTTAAATGTGTCTTTGATAAGGCTAAGGTTTGCTCAATCCATTGCTGTAAACCTTGAGGGCCAAATATTGTTAATGGCTCATCCCCACCTTGAAATGAACGAGAGCTTAAAAAGCCAGGTAGTCCAAAAATATGGTCACCATGTAAATGTGTAATGAATATTTTCGTTACTTTACGTGGCTTTAACGATGTGTGCAAAATTTGATGTTGGGTTGCCTCTCCACAATCAAAAAGCCACATTTCCCCCACTTCATCTAAAAGCTTTACCATTAAGGCACTTGTATTTCTTTCCTTTGAAGGCATTCCTGCGCCTGTTCCTAAAAAATGTAGTTGCACATATGCCACCTCACTTCTATTTCTATCGCTTTATTGTACCTTATCGTGCACAATAAGAAAAACCTTTGGTCACTTCAGTCCAAAGGTTTCGTAATTATTTTGGCTCCCATGATACGAGCGCAGCGTGGAAATCATGACGATAATAATAACGCCCATTCTTTTCCTCAATAAACGGCAAAAGCGACTCTTCAACATGTGCTCTATTAAAAGTATCATTCAATATTTTTTTGCTTTGTGTTGTTACAAGCTGCTCATAGCTGTCATATTCATATACTCGTTCTAATGGGATGATTTTGCATTCGGCATAAATATCCATTTCATACAGCAAATTTAAAAATTCTATATAATCTCTTCGTGGAAATTTAATATCGTAGCCATACTTTTCGTATAAAATTTCATAATGGGGTTGAATCGGCCCTGTCGTCATGCCAATAATTGCACGCTTTTTAGCTAGACGATTCATATGGTAAAGTGCTGATTTGATGTCATACATACGATAAAAGCAATTGACCCCGATGACGATATCATGCGCTTCTACTTCATCCTCAGCAAGGTTTTCCCATTTTGCGTGAAGATAAGAAACACGTTGCCTATCTTCCATGCAATTTTCTAAATAGGTAAGGATACTTGCTGAGCTATCTACACAAGTTAGCTTTCGCACATGGTCAGCAAGCGGAAACGTATAATTGCCCCAGCCTGGACCAATTTCCAATACCGATTGCTCGGGTTGAATACTTTTTTTAATTTCTTGAAATATTTTTGCAGCATAAGGATCTGTTTGTCCAGCCTTTTTACGGGAGATGGATTGCGCCCAAAACTGCTCCTCTAATTGATCATTGACCATTCTTTCAGGCATTTGGCCTTGCCAGTCTTTCATACCTTCCTGCCATAACGCCTCATAATCAATGGCTAACGGACCTTTTCTTGTCATACAGGTACCTCTATATTCATAATTTCATATACTTTTTTCATATCAAGATTCGCACGCACATGCTTTGCCAGCATATTGTATGCGTCCTCTCTTCGTTCTGTGTCACTTTTTACATCATTTGGTAAAACAACGAGGCCCTTTTTCACGCGAATGTCGTTAATAAGCTTTCGTGTAAAGGTGCGGTTATGGAATAAGCCGTGGAAATACGTTCCGATTACTAATTCATCTGCACTTACTGCCCCATCTACGCGTCCATCTGCAAGTTGTAAAAATGGCGATACTTCATCACGCAAAATTTTTGTACGTCCTAGATGAATTTCATAACCAGTAAACGTATCCTCCCCTCTTGTTCCTGTCATTTGAACTGTCTTTTTATCGCCAACAAATACAGTTTCCATTGGCAATAATGATAGACCTTGCGCTGACTCGCCATTTCCTTCTACTGCATCTGGATCTAGCAACGTTTCACCAAGCATTTGGAAGCCACCACAAATACCAATAATTTTTGTCCCTCGTGCACGTAAATTAGCAATTGCTTGATCGAAGCCCTGTGCCTTTAACCAAGCTAAATCATCCATTGTACTTTTTGTTCCAGGTAAAATAAGTAAATCTGGAGTACCAAGCTCATTGACATTGCCAATTAAACGTACACCAACCTCTGGCTCATCGAAAAATGGATCAACATCTGTAAAGTTTGAAATGCGCGGCAAGCGAATCATGGCCACATCCACTGCAAACTCTCCGGGCTTAGGCTTTTTAAAGCGTAATGACGATAATGCTAGTGAGTCTTCAGCCTCTATATTGACCTCTACATACGGTACAACTCCAAGGACAGGAATCCCCGTTTCACGTTCTACCCATTCAATGCCATCATCAAGTAACTCACGCATTCCTCTAAATTTATTAATAATCAGCCCTTTTACACGTGCACGTTCTGCATCGTCAAGTAATGCGAGCGTTCCAACAATCGATGCAAACACGCCACCTCGATCGATATCTGCAACTAGCACAACCGCAGCATCTGCTAGATGAGCCATGCGCATATTAGCTATATCACGGTCTTTCAAATTAATTTCTGCCGGGCTTCCTGCACCTTCAAGGACAATGACATCATATGTATTTTGTAAAGTTCGCACTGACTTTTCAACGATTGGCATCGCTTCTTGGACGAATTGATTGCGATAGCTTTTAGCGTCCATATTTAAAAAATGCTTACCATGAACAATCACTTCCGATACCATATCCTGCTTTGGTTTTAGCAATATCGGATTCATATCCGTAGTTGCGACAACACGTGCCGCCTCTGCTTGTACACCCTGTGCACGACCAATTTCCCCGCCATCTTGAGTTACAAATGAATTCAGGGCCATATTTTGCGATTTAAACGGTACTACCTTTAGCCCATCATCAGATAAAATACGGCATAGCGCAGTACAAATCATACTTTTCCCTACATCAGAAGCAGTTCCTTGAATCATGATAGATTTTGCTGGCATAGTCTTTTCCCTCCCTTATTTTTGTTGAAGCGCGGGTGTTCTACTTCCTTCCGCGGGTATTTCACTCCAAAGCGCGGGTATTCTGCTTCCTTCCGCGGGTATTTCACCCCAAAGCGCGGGTATTCTGCTTCCTTCCGCGGGTATTTCACTTCAAAGCGCGAGTATTCTTCCTCGTTCCGCGGGTATTTCACTCCAAAGCGCGGGTATTCCGCCTCGTTCCGCGGATATCCCTCCGACGCCAGTGCATCAATTAAAACTCTAAACCTTTAACTGCTGGTATACCTTCGTCATAATAGTGCTTAGTCGCATCAATTGTTGATACTAAATCGGCCATTTCCACAAGTGCGGGGTTGGCGCTACGTCCGGTTACTACTAAATGCATGGTAGATGGGCGCTGCTGAATGGCTTCAATGACTTCTGCTAATGGGAGCACGTCATCAATTGGGAATTTTGTTATAGCAAGCGCGTTGTTCAGTTCGTCTAGTACGAGTAAATCAACGCTGTCGTCTTGCAGGGCGGCCTTTGTTTTTTCCCATGCCTTTGCTAATGCGGCACGATGCTCCTCGGGTGTTTTTGTCCAAGTAAAGCCGATGCCCATTTGCTCCATTTCTACGCCAAGCTTTCGAAGAGCAATTTGCTCTCCGTATGTGCGCTCGGGTGATTTTATAAATTGCATAAATCGGACATTTAGGCCTCGACCAACTGCGCGTAATGTGACACCTAAGGAAGCTGTTGTTTTGCCCTTTCCTTCACCTGTATAAACTAAAAACAAACCTTTTCTAGCCATTGTTTAAGCCTCCCTTAAAGCCATGTTGTTTTTTCTTCGATTGGGCTTCGTTTCTTGTCTTTAAGCTCTTGCTCTTCTGGATAGCCAATAAAGATTGTTCCTACTACTTTTTGTGATTCATTTGCGCCTATAAATGCATGCATACGCGGGTCATGAACTAGCCCTACACCGCGTGTACGCCATACAAAGCCAAGCCCTAGCTCCTCTGCGGCAAGCCACATAGACATGATGGCACTGCATACGGCAAAGACATTATCTGCTGTTGCATCAGCATCATTTTCTACGATATCTGCTGTAACAACAATAGCCACTGGCGTTGTTTGAACAACCTTTAGCGAGCTTTCTACTAAGTTGGGCTTTGTAGGGAATCGCTCCTGTAAATAAGCATTGGCCATTTCCTCATAGCGTTCCATCGCACCGTCTTGAATAACATAAAAATGCCAAGGCTCACGCATACGGTCATTTGGAGCATATGTGGCAGCTTGTAAAATTTGCTCGATTTTCTCTTTTTCAACAGGCTGTGTCGTGTAATTACGAATCGCTCGACGATTTTTTAAAGCCTCGATTACTGTCATGATGTATTTCCTCCTTATGCGCAAATACGTTTTATTCCTTTATGTAAAGGCAAGCCCTTGCTCCTCAAACCATTGAATTTTCTCGCGTACATTGACAACCTCGCCAACGACAATCATGGACGGGTTATGGTAGCCTTCTCGCTCAATAATAGTAGCTATTTCATCAAGCTGACCTGTAATGGTACGCTGTTGATCTGTTGTTCCCCACTCAATAACGGCGACTGGAGTTGTTGCCTTACGACCATTTTCGATGAGTTTTCGAGAAATATAAGCGATATTGCCGACACTCATATAAAAGGCAACTGTATCGATACCTGTTGCAAGTGCAGGCCAATTTAAAAAATCCTGTCCTTTTTCCTCACGACCGTGCCCTGTTACAAGAGCAAAGCTTGTTGCAAAATCACGGTGTGTTACAGGAATACCAGCATATGCTGGTGCAGCAATGCCTGCTGTAATACCAGGTACAATTTCATATGCAATTCCGTGATTTTTTAAGATTTCCGCTTCCTCTGCACCGCGCCCAAAAACGAATGGATCGCCACCTTTTAAACGTGTGACAATCTTGCCTTCCTGCGCTTTTTCGACAAGTAATGTATGAATCTCATCTTGAATTAAGTGATGCTTACCAGGTAATTTACCACAGTACACAAGTTCAGCATCTTTTTTCGCAAACTCTAGTAATTTCGGGTTCACAAGGCGGTCATATGCAATGACATCCGCCTTTTGAATACATTCGAGCCCGTAAACTGTAATGAGCTTCGGATCTCCTGGTCCAGCTCCAACTAAATACACTTTTCCGTCTTTCATCGCGCTACTCCAATCAGTATTTGTTGTAAAAATGCTTCACGTCTATCAATCTCTCCATTACGTGTCCATTCTAGTAAGCTTGGTTCCAGTAATGCTTGTAAAGCGTTGCGTCTTTCTGGACCTTTTTCAAAGTTCGCAGCAATCATTAAACGTGCTTGTTGCAAGAAGCATACATAGTCATCGTAGACTTCATCAAATTGCTCTTCGAGGTCATCTTTGATTTTACGCGCTAGCGCTGGACTGGCACCTGACGTTGAAACAGTTAACACTAAAGGACCACGGCGCACTGTTGCCGGTGTTATAAAGTCGCTTTCAGCCTGTGCATCAGTACGGTTGATGAGCTGCCAATGTTGGGCCGCTTCTTGGACAGCCTCATTTACGGACGTATCATTTGTTGCCGCAATAATGAGGGATGCATCATCTAAATCACGCGGTTCAAATTCTTTTTCATGCCACGTTATTTGACCGGATTCCGCAAGTGGCACTAATGACTCATCTAGAGTTGGGCTTATAACGACAATATTCGCTTTAGCTGGTAGCAGTGATGCTACCTTCTGTGTTGCTACGTGCCCCCCACCAACAATTACTACGGTTTTATATTCAATATTGATGTGAATAGGAAAATAATTAGTCATGATTTTTCACCTTCTTACAAGCTGTTAACCAATTGTCAACAAGCTTTGGGTTAGATACGAAATGAAAATGGGTGTAGCCAGCTACTAAATTCCCTGCTTGGTAGCCCTCTTGTTTGTTACCAAAGCGTCCCTTCGTTTCATAGGCAGGCGTATCGTGTGAGCCGTTATATTTTGAATAGTGGAATTCATGTCCCTTCGCTTCTTCATCCGTACCAATCAAAAAATTATTTGGTGTGCCAAAAATTTCACGGTAACCGAGAGCTGCTAGCTTTGTTTGCATCGCTACTTCTCCAGGAATAACACCAACCATGTCATAACGGTCACCATTACTATTTGTAATAGCCTCCGTCAAATACATGAAGCCTCCACATTCAGCTAATGTCGGTAGACCTTTGGTAACTGCTTCACGAATAGACTTTTTGACATCCGAATTTTCCGCTAAAATATCTGCAAATTCTTCGGGGAAGCCCCCACCGATATACAATCCGTCTGCATCAGGCGGAACAGGCTCATTCGCAAGTGGTGAGAAAAATTGCAGCTTAGCTCCTTTTGCTCGTAGCAGCGCCAAATTTTCTTCATAATAGAAGTTAAACGCGGCATCCTTGGCTACAGCAATGCAAATATTTTGCGATGGTTGTTCCGCAAATAGTTGCCCTGATTCTTGTAGTACAGGAGCCTTTGTTAATTCAAGCAATAGCTCTAAATCAATCGTCTCTGCCATTACAGAGCCTAGCTTATCAAAAAATGTATCGAGTTCTCCTCGTTCAATCGCTGGCACTAATCCTAAATGGCGACTAGGAATATCAATCCCTTGCTCACGCTTCAAATAGCCGATCACTGGAATACCGCACTCCTGTTCAATGGCAGCCTTCGCAATTTCATAATGGCCAACACTTCCAACTTGGTTGGCAATAACACCGACGATATTCGGTTGATCCGACAACAATTGGAAGCCTTTCACAACTGCCGCTACACTTCGTGCCATACTTGCACAATTAACAATTAAAATAACAGGACTTTCTGTTACAACACTAATGTCTGCTGCTGAGCCAGCATCCGATAACGGACTTTTACCATCATAAAAGCCCATTACTCCTTCAATAATGGAAACATCAGCATCCTTGCTTGCGCGCGCAACAATATCACACACTGCTCCATGTGAAAACATCCAGCTATCGATATTGCGTGATACCCGTCCTGTAACAGCAGTATGATAAGTAGGGTCAATATAATCGGGACCACATTTAAAGCCCTGCACAATTTTGCCCTTTTCTTGTAACGCTTTCATAAGTCCAATGGTAAAAGTTGTTTTACCAACTCCACTGCCAGTACCAGCAAGTACAAAGCGATTTGTTTGCATAGGCTTCCTCCTTAAAATGTTAATCTAGCAACAGAGATAGTAGCATTGCCCGATTTTTTCTTTTCTAGCACAAGCGACTCCACTTCCGCATAACGCATCGCAGCAGGCTCACTCACTCCGTATGCTCCGGTATATTTAAAAACGGTTTCCGAAGGTGATGGGAAATCAATTTCATTTAATTCCGTCGGTGAATATGTAACAAACTCCCAATCGTATTTCTTCGTTATTTCAAGGAAGCATTGCTCGTCCTTCTTTAAATCAATCGTACATAACGCTTTAACGCTTTTTTTCGAAAGCTTCAGCTCTGCAAGGGTTTCATCAATAACTTGCTCAATTTCTTCCACAGATGTCCCGCGATTACAGCCCATGCCAAGCACGACGGATTTTGGTCGATAAATCACACCATTTTCAAGAAGCACTTCTTCCTCTTGTTCAATGATCCGATCAGTAATGAGCAATGTCGCATGTGGTTTCGCTTCAATCGCTGCATATGTTGTCGGATAAATTTTAATTTCCTCTGGCATCGGTGTGTCACGCATCCACCAGTCACGTTCCCCCGTTTCCTGGACGATTGCAACGTGCTCCTCGTTTACAACAGAGGCACTTACAGGTGTCAGTTTATCAGCACTATCCCATACCCAACCAAAACGTGCCCCAAATAAATCAACCGGAATCGTTTTTTGCACATCTGAAGCTGTCGTAATAATTGGATTTGCTCCAAGCGCCGCAGCTACTTCATGCGTCAGCTCATTGGCGCCACCAAGATGTCCCGATAAAACACTAATTACATTTTCACCACGATCATCAATAACAACTACACCTGGATCTGTCTTTTTATCCTTTAAAATCGGTGCTATCATGCGAACAACTGCACCGAGTGAGATGATTAAAATTAAGCCTTTATATTGCTTAAAAAGAGTAGGGAGCAGTAAACGCACAGTACCTGTAAACATTTGTATATGCTTTTCTGCTTCATCCCCCTGCTCAAATTTGCTCATGTAATATAAATCGCTCGCAGCAAAAGTATGCTGCAAGCGACGTCCAATTTGAACACCATGCTTTGTAATGGCGACAACTGCATAAGGATTTCGTTGGTCAACCTCTGGAAAGACACCCTCTTGTAACTCAATCACTAGTCTTCACACCTTTTCTAAAGCCATGTGTGAAAGTAGCATCATATAATTTCGAACGATATTGATCTTTATCATGAATAGTCGGATCTAAAGCCCAGCCAGCTAAAATCATCGCATGCTTACGAATACCGTTCACACGCATTGCTTCATCCAGTTCAATTAATGTTGTACGTACGATTTTTTGATCTGGCCAAGAAGCTCGTTGAATAACAGCTACTGGTGTATCATCAGCCCAGCCAGCACTTTGTAATTCTTTTACTATTTTCTTCGTTAGCGTTGCGCTTAGGAATAATGCGATCGTACAGTGATGACTTGCTAAATCGCGTAGCTTTTCGAATTCTGGTACAGGTGTACGTCCTTCGGCACGCGTTAAAATAAGTGTTTGTGTTAAGTCAGGAATTGTTAATTCTGCCCCGATTGCCGCTGCAGAAGCGAAGACCGAGCTTACACCAGGAATAACCTCATAACCAATGCCTTCTTTTTTTAATAGGGCCACCTGCTCCATGATCGCGCCATACATAGCAGGGTCTCCCGTATGCATACGAGCTACTACTTTACCCGCGTTAACACGATCTACCATGACCGCTACCATTTCCTCTAAATGCATACCTGCTGTACGAATAACCTCTGCATCTGGTCTTGCCTTTGCAATCAGGTCTTCATTCACTAAAGAATCTGTATACATAACAACGTCTGCTGTTTGTAGCATATGTAAGCCTTTAACTGTAATTAAATCTGGATCACCAGGACCCGCGCCAACAATATATATTTTCTTCATTATTTACGCACCACCATTAATGTTAAATATTCTAGATCGACACCGTCTAGTTCGCGTACATCCCAAATGATTTCCTCATCAGATGTTACCTTTGTTACGACTGACGCTTTATCAAGTAAATCTAAATCACGTAGTACTTCAAGCATTAAATCAATAACCTTCGCTACTTTTATGAACACTACTGCATCGTGACTTTCAATCGCTTCACGCATAGCCTCATAGTCATCATGAGCAGGTACAATGGCAACACGGTCATCGCCATCTGCAAGCGCAATTCCAAGTCGTGATGCTGAACCGTTGAACGAAGAAATACCAGGAACTGTTCGAATTTCAACTTCAGGGTGCATGTCCTGCATAAGCTTCATCATATGGATGAACGTACTATATAATAATGGGTCTCCTTCTGTTACGAATGCGACGTCCTTACCTTCTTTTAATTTTTCAAAGACAAGTTGAACTGATTTCGTCCATTCACGTTCTAATACAGCTTCATCCTTTGTCATTGGAAATACTAAACCAAGCATATCCTTTTCTTCTGGGTTAATGTAGACATCTACGATACGATGTGCGTAGCTTTTACTGCCTTTTAGTTTTTTCGGATACGCGATAACAGGCGATTCCTGAATGACACGGAATGCCTTAACTGTAATTAACTCTGGATCGCCAGGGCCTACGCCCAAGCCATATAAAATTCCAAGATTACTCATGATTTTCTTCCTTTCGATATGCAGAAATAATGTAAATCGGATTTAATGGGACAAAACGTGTCATATCTAATATTGGTTTGCTGCGTGCAAGTTGCGCCTGTAATATGTCAACAGCAAAGCCACAAGATTTAAACGCTTCGACAGCCTTATATAAATTTTCAATAGTTGCAGCATTCAATACAATACGTCCGTTTGGCTTTAAACGTGAACAGCATAATTGTAAGAGCTCCACCATTTCTCCTCCTGTACCGCCGATAAATATCGCATCCGGATCAGGGAAGTTTTCAAGTCCTGCTGGCGCTTTACTATGAATAGCTGTAATATCTACACGAAACTTTTGCTGATTTTGCAAGCAATTGTCCAAATCAGGTGCGTTTTTCTCTACGGCAAATATTTGACCGTCTGGCGCAAGCTTACCGGCCTCAATAGCCATCGAACCTGTACATGTACCAACGTCCCAAATGATGCTATCCTTTTGTAGCTGCATTGCTTGTAAACTTAGGACACGAATTTCTTTTTTCGTAATTAGACCTTTATCGGGCTTACGCTGCGAGAATTCTTCATCATCAATACCGAGTGCATAGCGCTTCGGCACTGAAGTTTGCTGTAAAATGACTACATTTAAAGGCGAAAAATCAGCCATTTCTAATTCATCAAGCGAATACCAGCTAAATTTTTCATTTGTGCCCTGTAAATTTTCTGCCACAAATGCACGGTATTCTGTCATGCCAAAATGTTTTAAATAACGTGCCAACTCATTCGGATTATTTTCTGCATCTGTTAGTAGTGCCACTTTCTTTTTACCATCAATACGTTGTGCTAATCCTTTCATGGAGCGTCCATGAATACTTGTGACATACGCATCCTGCCAGCTTTCTCCCATCTTAGAAAAAGCAAGCTGCACTGAGCTCATATATGGATAAACGTCAATGTCCAGCTTTTTCGCTAAATACCCACCGATTCCGTAAAATAATGGATCTCCTGACGCTAAAATAACTGTATTTCTCGTTTCCGCAGACAATCTTTCAACTAGCGCTGAAAGGCCACCTTTAATCACCATTTTTTCACCGGTAAAGTTCGGGAAAAATTCTAAAACACGCTCTCCACCAACAAGCACCTCACAGTCTTCAATCCACTGCACGTATTGTGGTAGTAAGCTTTCTTGTCCGTTATCCCCGATCCCAATCAATTTCATCGATCGATGCAATGTCATCAGCCCTTCCTAGTAATTGTCCCTGCATCGAATAGATCGATGTGGACAGCGTTAAACCGCCTCTAATGTGATGTATAGATGAATAGCAGCACGCCTCACATAAACGGTTGAAAAATGCATCATAACCTTTTTCTGCCATAATTTCACCGACTTGTGAAGCAGTGTTAGCCTCTCGTACCTCGGCTACGGTTTCTTCATCTGCCCCTATATCTACTGCTAATTGAGCTAAAAAATTAAAATCGATAGGAGCACTTTTGGAGTGCACCATCATGACACCTTGTGCCACTTTCGAGAATTTCCCCATCATCCCAACAAGCGATACTTTCTTCATACCAAGTCGCTTACAATGCTTTAATGTAAAGCCAACAAAATCGCCCATCTCAATGAACGCTTCCTCTGGCAAATCAGGGTATTGTGCCATTGCATACTTTTCACTACGTCCACCTGTCGTGACAACTAAATGCTCACAACCAGCCTCTTTTGCAACACTAATCGCTTGGACGATACTGGCCATATACGCTGAACTCGAAAAAGGCACGACGGTTCCCCTTGTGCCTAAAATAGAGATGCCTCCAATAATACCAAGGCGCCCATTTAACGTTTTTTTAGCAATTTCCTCACCTTCAGGGACGGAAATAACTACGTTAACGCCTCGTTTAATTTGAAATTCATCAAGTACGCCTTGTACAGTACTATGAATCATCTTTCGCGGCACAGGATTGATGGCTGCTTCTCCGACAGGTACTGGTAAGCCGGGCTTTGTTACGCGCCCGACACCAATTCCACCGTCAAGATGAATACCTGGTAGATCCGCCCAGCTTACTGTGCCCACAATGAGTGCTTTATGGGTTGCATCTGGGTCATCACCAGCATCTTTAATCGTTTCACAAATTACAGCATCGTTTTGAAATGTACATTTTTCTATCGTAAAGGTTGCATCTCGCCCAATCGGTAAATGAATGGTACTTGTTTCTTGCTCTTCATTTGTAATTAAGGCGAGTAATGCAGCCTTCGTTACTGCAGTTGCACAGGATCCCGTTGTATAACCGTGACGCATGTCTTTAGGATCTTTTTTAGGCTTCCGCTCCATTATTTTTTCGCCTGTTCATCCGCTAAAAGTGAGACAGCATTCAATGCAGCAACCGTCACTGTACTACCGCCTTTACGACCAACATTTGTAATGTATGGAATACCTTCTAGCTTTAATAGCTCTTCCTTCGATTCAGCAGCAGAAACGAAGCCAACTGGCATACCGATAATTAAATCTGGTTTCGCTAAACCTTCTTTAATTAAACGAATTAATTCAAGCAATGCTGTAGGTGCATTACCGATTGCATAAATACCACCTTCATGTAATTTAGCAGCCTTTTGCATAGAGATAATCGCACGCGTAGTGTTTTGTTTTTTCGCTTCAATTGAAACGTCTTCATCTGCAATATAGCAGTGTAAATCGCCACCATGCTTTTGAAAGCGTTTTTTCCCTGAACCACTTTCGATCATTTGCACATCTGCAATGACATGGCGACCTGCAAGAATTGATTTAATACCTGCTTCAATCGCTCCTGGTGTAATAATAACGCTACGTCCTAGTTCAAAGTCAGCAGAAGCGTGAATGATGCGGCGTACAATTTTCCACTCATCCTCTGAGAAATTATGCTCGCCCATTTCCTCTGCAATAATTGAGAAACTGTAATCGTAAATTTTATCTGGGTCTACTGTTAATGGTTTGAAATCTGTTTTAAAGTCCATTTGAATTGCCTCCTAAAATGTGTTTTGTACAGCTTGTAATACATCTTCAAATGTAGAATATTGCTGTCCGTATTTGATATTTGGTCTTGCAATTAAAATCGTTTCAATGCCACAAGCAAGGGCAGCGTCTAGCTTTTCATCCACCGAGCCAACCTTGCCGCTTTCTTTCGTAATCATCAATGTCACATCATATTGACGAAAGAGGGCTTCGTTTAATTCCTTTGAAAATGGGCCCTGTATCGCAACAATATCTCTTTGTGCCACACCAAGTGCTTCACATTTTTCCATATTATCGAGTCGAGGAAGCATGCGCGCGATCACTCTCGTATTTTCTAAGCCATGTAATATCTTTGTAAAGGTCGCTAGTGTTTTACTGCCCGTCGTTAGCATGATAACACCACGTTTTTCAGCTGCTAAGTGGGCAGCCTCCTCGTAATCTTTCACAACCGTAATAAGTGGATGTGCATATTGCTCGTGGGCACGTTCATAGCGTATATACGGTACATTTGCTTGTTCGGCTGCCGCCATCGCATTTTTTGAAGCTTCTTCAGCAAATGGATGAGAGGCATCTACAACTAAACGGTATCCTTGCTCCGTAATAATCGTCGCCATTTCCTCAGCCGTTAATCGACCGATTAAATGGGGTAGGCCCACTTCTGCAAGGCTTGAGGCTGCTGAATCAGTAACGACTGTTGCTGTCACAGCGTAACCTGCTGACTGTAATTCAAGTGCTAGATTCCTTGCATCGCTCGTCCCTGCTAACATGAAAATCATTTTACCTGCTCCTCTTCATGGTGATGGTGATGATGATGGTCATGATCATGGTCGTGATGGTGATGATGATGCGCATGTCCATGCACTGCCGCATAAGCACGATAATTTTCTAAATCTTGCATACCTGTTGATGTACCATTTACAGCTTGCTCAATACGCTCTAATAGCACATTTTGTAAACGCTCATGATAGCCAAAATAGTTGGCAATTTGAATATCACAGTCAGCATATTTTTCGTTTAATTGCTTGCGCATGCCATTCATACGTTCCATTAAGATACCCGTGAATAAAAAGTACGGTAGCATAATGATTTTTTTAGCACCTAGCTTCACACAGCGCTCTATACCTTCTTCAACACGAGGGTCCGTGACACCCATAAAGGCACTTTCTACATACTGAACCGGGAGTTTTTCCCATAACAGGCGTGTAATTTTATAAAAATCACCATTTGCATATGGGTCACTGCCGCCACGTGCAATTAATAAAACGGCAGTATCCTTATGTTCTTCTTCAGCATTAAAGCCGATTTCTGCTAAACGATCTTCTAAAATCGCAAATATTTCTTCATGGATACCGATTGTTTGACCATATGTGAACGTAATATTTGGATAATGCTCACGCGCATGTTCGATTTCTGCTGGAATATGCATTTTTGAATGTCCAGCATGAAGAAGAATAATCGGAATAACATGCACCTCTGTAGCGCCCTTCTTCACACAGTTCGTAATACCTTCTTCAATGTTCGGCGATGCAAACTCTAAAAAACATGTTTCTACTAAAAAACGCTCATCAATACGAGGTTTCATTTGCTCGATAAACGTGCGTACCTCTTCATTTCCTGCTTCTAAACGGCTCCCGTGGCCGACAAATAAAATTGCTTTCATCTCATTACCCCTCACTAGTCGCCGCATGGAGCTGGCTCAACTTTTATTTTTGAAGACATATCCTGATACGTAAAATGTAGGATCTTTTTCACACGCTTGAAATATTTAAACAAACGTTCATTTGGATGTGCATTTGCTTTATATTCTTCGATAATGTCGGTAATAAGCGGTATTAGCTGCTCAGGCTCTAATCCCTCAACAACAGGCTGAGCCGCATGTGCTGTCCGACCAACAGGCTTGGCACCAATAAAAACATCGAATTTACTTTTACGATAAACAATGCCAATATCATCAAATACAGCTCGATAACACGCCATACCACAGCCATTAAAGCCAATATTCAATGTTTTCGGTAATGACATGCCACCAAGCTTTTCTTGAATCTCTTCCGCATATGGAATCGAATCCGTTTTTTCTCCGTAACAGAAATCACAAGCCTTTAACGAAAGTACGTCACCAATTGGTGTTAGTAAAAAGCCCACTTCACGTAGCTTTGCTGTAATCTCACCGGGCTCAGACGTAGGAATTTTCAAATGAATTTGGTGGTCTGGTGTATACTCCATCGTTCCTTCCTCACCAACTACCTCAGCTAATGTCATCATTTGTTGAGGAGTAAAAAACTTATTGGCTACCCCAGGACTAACAGCTAATTCAAAAACCGATTCGATTTTTTGTTGCACGAGCTTAGGTGTTACATTCACAGCACTAGTTCCCTTCACCTTTGCCAGAGCTGCTGTTGCCATTTCAAGCGATGATTTTTTAGGCTTTGGTTGTGGTGTTATAGCTAAACTAGGCTTTATACGATTGGCATTCGGATCTGTTGCAAAATCATTTCGCGCTGCCCCAGTTTCTTGATTCATTGCCCATGGTTCATTTTCTTCCTTCAGTCGTTGATGTGGTCGTAACGGCTGTTTTTCTTCTCCAAGTGTATATTTACGCTGATAACCACGTGGTGTAATCATTTTATTGTCATAGAAAAATGTTGTTGAATTCCCGATAATAACTGTTGTTAACATACCGATATCATGCTCAAGCATTTCTGCTAAAGTCGTCATCGTAATTTCCTGACGGTCACGATACGCGCTTTTCACAAGTCCAACCGGTGTATCTGGCGAACGATATTCTAATAAAATTCGTTGAGCCTCTACGATTTGTCTCGTACGACGTCCACTTTTTGGGTTATAAAGCGCAATAACAAAATCCGCCATTGCCGCTGATTCTACCCGCTTAGCAATTAAATTCCAAGGTGTTAAATGGTCACTTAAACTAATGGTACAAGCGTCGTGCATAATAGGAGCACCTAGTAAACTTGCACACGAATTAATAGCAGAAATACCTGGAACAATTTCTACTTCGATACCAGTGGCTTCCGTCCAGCCTAGCTCGATTAATACTTCATACACTAATCCTGCCATTCCATAAACACCGGCATCACCGCTAGAAATAACCGATACGATACTTCCAGCCTCTGCTTGACGTACCGCTTCCTGTGCACGTGAAACTTCCTCTGTCATACCAGTACTAATAATCGACTTTGCACTAACTAAATCTTGAATAAGCTCAACATAGGTTTTATAACCAATAATCATATGACTTTGTTGTAGTGCCTCTACAGCACGAGTCGTAATATGTTTAAAGTCTCCAGGGCCAAAGCCAACTACGAAAATCTTACCTTTTTGCGCCATTTTGTTACCCCTCTTTCACCTTTTCAATACCTTTAATGGCTGTTGTTTGTGCTGTACGCTGTAAAGATCCTTCACTCAAAGTAAAGACATGCTCATTATGTAAAGATTCATGATTTAAATCATGTACGAGTGCCTTCGCATGCTCTGTTGTCGGCACACGGTACCAATTCCCTTGAGGATAAGCAATGACAACACAAGCATCTTTACACCTACCATTACAGCGAGTCCTTGTCGTATGTATTTCCTTATCAAGTTCCAGCACCTGTATTTCATCACGAATTGCCTGAGTAATGTCCTCAGCATCTTTTTTCATACAGCTACTACCATTGCATATAAAAAGATGTGTTTTCATCCCCTCTAAATTCCAAGTTGTCATAGTTTTTCTCCCTTCATTTTCTTTTAGGAAAAAGAAAAACCTTTACTCTAGACGAAGAGTAAAGGTTTAGTAGAAGCCCAAAAAAACGAATATATACAGGTACTCGCTCTCGCTTCAACTTCTCCCTCCGAAAAGTTTGCATCATTATCACATAAGCAGGTTTCCTGACTTAAGCTTCCTTTTACTTTCGCGCCTTCCTAGTTTTCACTAGTGGCATCCGCGATTTCATCAGCTATTACAGTAGCGGGGGCTGTATCGGATTCACACCGATTTCCCTATTATCTTGAAAATATTCAAGCACTTATGGATGGTTTATATGAAATTATTGTTTTAACTTCTTTCAGCAAGTCTCCCACCTATATGGTGGTGAGATGAATGCGAGTTTAAGTTATTCTTCAGCAATTGTCCAAACATCCGCTGAAAGAAGTTAAAGCCTCCGGCGGATGTCAAGAAATCGGAAAGGAGTTCTTTGTGCAAGCACAATGCCGATTCCGGATGCAATTATGCCAAGGCATAATTGATTGTGATTAAAATTAAAAACTGTTTCTATCATAGCTTATTTTTTAAAAATTTCAATATTTCTTTCTAAATTTGTGACATTTTCAGTAATTTTTAAAAGAAAAATATGACATTCTTTTTCTATTTATCTAAATTTTCGACATAGACACTCAATTAAAAATTTTTTCATAAAAAGTATAGCATATATATGGAAAATCATGTTACACTTTGTCGTGAAATCACAACTTCATCTTTTTTCGGTGCGAATTGTTCATCATTTCGCTTAAAAGGGAAGCCGGTTTAAGTCCGGCGCGGTCCCGCCACTGTAATAGGGAGTTTTATAGATTATGTCACTGTCCAAAGGATGGGAAGGCCTATAAAACGTTGAACTAAAGCCAGGAGACCTGCCGAAAAATATGTGATCGTTTGAACCTACGAGGATAGGTGTGCGGCTGAGCAAATTAGAATGTTATTTGCATTTTTAGCTATGCACTTTTCCACACTTCGGGGAAGTGCTTTTTTATTTCCACATCGCATACTATTCGAACTATTTTAATGTGAGGAGGAAAGGTTTTGAAATTCTCAGGTTGGAAGCTTAGTTATTTCTTATTGGCTTTTTTATTCGTGCCAGATCGTGCATTTGCGATGCACATTATGGAGGGCTTTTTGCCAATTGAATGGGCGATTTTTTGGTGGGTCTTATCCATTCCATTTATTATTTTAGGATTACGTTCTATTCGTAAAACTATTGATGAAAACCCTGAAACAAAAATGATTTTAGGCCTATCTGGTGCCTTTGCCTTTGTACTATCAGCTTTAAAAATCCCTTCTGTAACAGGTAGTTGTTCACATCCGACAGGGGTTGGACTTGGGACAGTTCTTTTTGGACCATTAGCGATGAGCGTTATCGGGACAATCGTATTATTATTCCAATCTTTACTTTTAGCACATGGTGGGCTGACAACTTTAGGTGCTAATGCCTTTTCTATGGCAATTGCTGGTCCTATTATTGCTTATTATGTTTTTCAGGGCTCTCAAAAAATGGGGCTATCATTTTCAGTAGCTGTCTTTTTAGCAGCAATGCTTGGTGACTTAGGTACATATATTGTCACTTCTGTACAATTAGCTCTTGCCTTCCCTTCTGAGGTCGGAGGCTTTATGGCTTCATTCACAAAGTTTGCTAGTATTTTTGCGTTCACGCAAATCCCTCTTGCTGTTAGTGAAGGCATTTTAACAGTGGTCGTTATGAACTTCTTAAAAAAATACAATGTGAGTGAATTAAAAGCTTTACGCGTTTTCTCGGCAAAGGAGGCTCACTAACATGAAAAAGAATTTACTGCTCTTAGCAATTGTTGTGTTGTTAGCAATCATCCCCCTCTTCATTCAAAAAGGCGCAGATTTTGAAGGTGCTGATGGCGAAGCGGAGGCAGCAATCGGTGAGATAGATGCTACCTACGAGCCTTGGTTTGAAAGCTTATGGGAGCCACCAAGTGGTGAAATAGAAAGCTTATTATTCGCACTCCAAGCTGCTATTGGAGCCGGATTTATTGGCTATTTCATCGGCTTAATGCGCGGTAAACATAAAGAGGGTTAAGCAATGTTACTCATTGATAAGTATGCTTATATGAATAAACTAGCGTCTGTTCATCCGCTAGAAAAAATGACGTTTTCCCTTGGACTGCTTTTATTGTCGCTTATCATGAGAGACGAACGAATCTCACTCATTACATTTATTGTGATGAGTGCTTTTATCATTTTAGGTGCAAAAATCCCAGCTAAATATTACGCAAAATTACTATTGCTACCGGGATTTTTTTTACTTTCGAGTCTAGTATCCATTTTAATTTCTATAGCGCCAGCAACAAGCACACTACCTCCAACTATTTGGTCATTTTCTATTCATCATTGGACAATATTTGTTGGTAGTACGAGCTTAGTGACAGCGCAACAGCTTTTTTTCATCGTCCTTGGCAGTATAAGCTGTTTGTATTTTTTAATTCTTACGACATCAGTCCAATCTATTTGTTATGTCCTGCGACAATGGCGACTGCCCACTCTATTCGTAGAGCTAGTAGAACTAACGTATCGTTTTATTTTTATCTTTTTAGATAGTATGCAAAAAATTCATCTTGCTCAGCAGGCTCGTCTAGGATACAGCTCCCCCATTCAGTGGCTTCGCTCGGTCTCTATGCTGATTGCTGCTTTATTTGTTGAGATGTTCCAACGTAGTCGTGAACTAAACAATGCGATGGAAGCACGTGGTGGCGAGACGGTCTATTGGCAAGAGGAGATTACCTATAACACGAAAAATTGGCTAGGTATTGTTGCAATTTTTATACTCCTCATCATGTATGGAGGTTTTTTCTCATGACAGATTTGTACTTTGAATTAACACATTTATCTTATGCTTATGCAGATGGAACTCATGCTTTAACTGACATTACACTTCAAATTCCAAAAGGGAAAAAAATTGCTTTACTTGGTCATAATGGTGCTGGGAAATCAACGTTATTTCAGCATTTAAATGGAATTTTGAAGCCTACAGCTGGAAGTATATCCTTTCAAGGCAAAGCACTTAACTATAGTAGAAAAGCATTAAAAGAATTACGTCAACAGGTTGGTATTGTTTTTCAGGATGCAGACAATCAGCTTTTTTCTGGCACTGTTAAACAAGATATTGCGTTTGGACCTCTGAATCTTGGCTGGACAACTGAAATAATTGAAGAAAAAATTGCCTGGGCTATCGCTCAAACCGAAGTTGAATCATTGCTCGATAAACCAATCCACTTTTTAAGTGTTGGACAGAAAAAACGTGTCGCAATGGCAGGAGTACTAGCAATGCAACCTTCTGTTTTATTATTAGATGAACCGACCGCTGGACTAGATAATTATTATAGTGCACAAGTTTTACAATATTTAGCTACGTTAGAAAACGGTGAACGAACCATTTTACTGGCAACTCATGATATTTCGTTAGCCTATGAATGGGCAGATCAAATAGTCGTCATGGAAGCTGGGAGAATTATTTATAATGGCAATCCTGTTGAACTGTTCTTTCAAGAGGATTTGCTTGAAAGAGCCCATCTTGAACGCCCATGGGTCTTCGAAATGGCCATTGCTTTACAAAACAAAAAACTATTTGAGAAAAACATCAAAATGCCTCGTTCTAAGGAAGATTTAAACAGACTTATAGCGCAGCTTTAAAATAATTTTTCTATAGTTTGATTTTTTTCACTGTGGCAAATACACTTTCCTACTCCAATCTCACAAATCTAGTAGGAATGGTAGGCGTTATCTGGAAAGGATATGAATTTTCTTTCGTGATCCTAGGTGGGATTCCATCAGCTTAATACAAATCTTTACGATAGGTAAAATATAATGGTAAAATATACATTGGAAACTTTGAAAAATATATCCTCATTTACGAAACTTTTCTATTACTCATTCGTATTAGTATAGTTATCACAAATATTTAAGGACCCAAGGAGGGAAAACAGTTGAAAAACTGGAAGAAAAAATCAGTTGCTCTAGTAGCATCTGCTGCACTAATAGTTCCTGCTGCTTCTGCCTTTGCTGAAGCTCCACAAAAAACAGCAAAGAACCAAGATGTAGTGAAAGTAGCTAGCAATCAGGACCAAGCATTCAAAAATCAAAAAGAATGGATTAGTAAGGATACGATTATTGTCAAACATTCTGGTCTTGATAAGAGTGTGCATAACAAAATCGGAACAAAAGTGATCCGCTCTATTCCTTCTTTAGGTTACGATGTTATCCAACTTAACAAAGGGACAAATTTAGAAAAAGCAGTTTCATATTACGCTCAGCAAAAAGGGGTTAAAAGTGTATCCCCAAGTTATGTGTATCATTCCTTTGGTACGAAAACAGATCCAAAGAAACAGGATATGTATCATTTAAATCTACTTCAAATTGATAAAGCTCTACAATTAGCAGGTAAAAATGATGTAAAAGTGGCAGTTATCGATTCTGGGGTGGACTTTAAACATCCAGATTTAAAATCTCAAGTGCTACCTCCATATAATGCTGCAGCACCTGCCAATACTTCTTATCCTGGTGATCATGGAACACATGTAGCGGGAATTATTGGCGCTGCAAAAGATAATGGTATTGGAGGACACGGGATAAATCCAAAGGCCAAGCTTCTTCCAATCGATGTATTTAACGGAAAAGATGGTGCTAATGATTACGTCCTTGCACAAGGCATCCTTTATGCTATCGAGCAAGGTGCCGATGTTATCAATATGAGTCTTGGCGGCTATGGTGAATCTCCATTAATGGAGGAAGCCGTTCAAAAAGCGATTGAAAAAGGAGTTACCATTGTAGCTGCTGCTGGTAATGAATCGACAGATAATTACTCCTTCCCTGCTTCTTACGAAGGCGTTATAAGTGTAGGATCTACAAATGATCGAAACAAATTATCAAGCTATTCAAACTATGGTCCATCAGTTGACCTAGTAGCACCAGGTGAAGACGTTTACAGTACAGTTCATGATGAGAAAAAAGGATCATCCTTTGTAAAATTTAGTGGAACATCGATGGCATCGCCTGTTGTTGCCGGTGTAGCATCACTTTTAAAATCAAAATATCCAGATTTAAAGCCTTTTGAAATAGAAGCTATTCTTGAAAAGACTGCAAAGGATTTAGGTGAGACAGGCTACGATCTTACATATGGACATGGTCTAGTAGATCCTGTGGGTGCATTACAGTTTAATATAAAAGATTTACCAAAACAGTATTCAGAAACAAAAGAAGAGCGCTTGAAAAACGCTAAAGTCCTGAAAAAGGATACATTAAATACTGAAAAAGGTTCATTCAGCCAACCAGACGAAAAGAAATGGTACAAGGTTGATCTTGATGAAAATGAATATGCTCAACTGACATTAAATGGTGCAGACAAATATGATTATGCATTTGATTTGTACTTCTACCCTGAAGGTTCTAATAAAAAAGTAGAACCAATTAACGTCAATGATGTTCGTGTAGGTAAACAAGAAGGATACCTATTTAATGCAGATCAAAAAGGAACCCTTCTTATTGGAGTTAAAGACCATAATGGCAACTATAGCTCAAAAGGTGCTTCTAACTATGTCTTCACAGCTCAAACGACTAAAGAATTACCAATTGATTCACTAGATATGGAGCATATGGAGAACATTGAAAAATTCCCATTCAGTACAGAAGGGAAAAACTATACCCTACTTTCTGAAGATCATCTAGGTGACAAAGATTATTTTACATTTTCAGTAAATGAACCAACGACACTGAAATTTGATTTAACTGGAATTCCAGGTGTTACTGCATCCATGGAGCTTTATCTAAAAGATGATTTTGATCTTCTACAGTCAGAGGAAGTCGATGCAGAAGAATTAGGTGAGGCATATCCAATCCGAGCATCTTACGGTACGGATACAGGTGATGGAGTAAGCTTAGTTGTCGATGCGGAGCCTAATGAAAAGTATGTAATCGGCGTCTCTAATGAAAACAGTAACAATTCTACACTTGAAATGTTCTATAGCGGCGGTATTGATACTGAAGCAACTGTTAGTGAATCCATCATTCCTTACACATTAAAAGGTGAAGTCGTTACCCTTCCAGAAGATGAAGACGGCCTTTCATTAGAAGGAATGCTAGAAAGTAGCGTAGAAGACGATGACGATCTTTTATCTTTTAATGAATATACAGCAAAAAAACGTAATCAAAAGAATGATTTTATGAATATGTTCATGAATCCAGATGCTATGGATCAACCAGAAAACGTTGAGCAAATTATGGACCAAGCGATTCCTTTCGATATTGGTAAAGATCAAAAAGCATACTTCCAAACTGAAGATGATGAAGATTACTTCAAATTTACAGCTAAAGAAAATGCCGTTTATGGTTTCAACATTCAAAAAGGTATAAACCAATCACCAGCTGGTACTATATTCGAATACGATGAGGAAACAAAAGAATTGCTTCCAGTTTCTTCATTAACTAACGATATGGGGTTACTTAGTCTACTTCTTGGTTCATCAATTGATGAAAACGAAGCAAAGACAATTGCATTGAAAAAGGATAAGACCTATATTGTAAAAGTAATGAATCTTGGTGACCGTTCTTCTGAACCGTATACACTTAAAACAAGTAAAATGGCAGCTATTCCAAAAGAGGATAATACCAATAATAATTCACCAAAAACTGCTATTAAGATTCAACCTGGTACAACTTACAAAGATCATCTCATTTATCAAGATAATACAGATTTCTACTATTATAAACAATATGGCAAAGATGAAGTCATAAGCCTTCTTATTTCTTCTATACCATATACAAAAGAACAGCTAGATAAATTACCTAAAGAACTTCAAAATGACTTGAAGTTTTCAGGCTCCATTATAGAAGATACAAATGGCAATAAAAAAATTGATCCAAAAGAAATGGCAACAGAAATTCAATTTGGACAAGGTGAAGATCTCATCCAAATGCTACTTGGTCTTGGCGGGACAACAGATGTAAATACTTCTTTTAAAGCAAAACAAGCTCACGGTTATTTTATTATTCTTAACGGAAGCAATAATGGACAATTATCAATCCAACCGTATAATTTAACTTTGTTCGATCATAAAAAAGCTGATGAAGATGCAGATTCCAAGATCGTTAACGGTGTACCAACAAAACCGACTGTACTTACGAAAAAAGACGGTAAATGGGTAGCTAATCAATATTTAAATGCCGGTGTTCAATTTGGTGATAAAGACTATTTCGAATTTAAAAACGACAGCAAACGCGATGTGTCCTTCTCTCTTAAAACAGAAAAAGCACTAGATGGCGTCATCCGTATTATTGATGCAAAAGGAAAAACAGTAGAAACTTTTGATTATTACGGAGCTGGAGATGCTGAAGTAGGTACAATTACACTTGATAAAGGAACTTACTTTATTGAAGTTAGTGAATATTACGGCAAAGCTAGTTCTCAACCATATACACTTGAAATAAAATAAAATATTAACCTCCTTTGACTAAAAAGATGAAAGTAATAGAAAGATAGAATTTTTGGTTGAAGATAGTGTAGAAGACTAGGTTGGGACAAAGTAGGTCAAAACTTTAAAAAGCGCAAGAAATCAATTTTTAGAAACGTTGATTTCTCGCGCTTTTTTTGTATTCATCGAAAAGTATTGTCACTCCTTTAGTTCGTTGAGGAATCCATTATGATCACTTTATATTTCCTAAAATTTAACTTACAATAAAGAAAAATGCATTTAAAAAGGAGATGAAAAATTTGGAAACAAATATTTATTTTATTCGACATGCACATTCTCCATTTATTTTTGCACAAGAACGAGAACGCCCACTTTCTGAGGAAGGCAAAAAATCAGCAAAAAGACTTGTAGCCTCATTGAAAAAAGTAGATTTTGATGCAGTATTATCTAGCCCATATACACGATCTTTACAAACATTAGAAGGATTAATTGACCATCCTACTACAATTATTATTGAAGAAAATTTAAAAGAAAGAACACTTAAAGGGATTTATAAATTGTCAGAAGATAAAATTGAACAAGCAATGAAGGATTCCTATAAAAATTTAGATTTTCGATTGGATGGAGGAGAAAGTGTTAGAGAAGCACAGTATAGATCTTTACCAATAATATTTAAAATCATTGAAAATCAAGATTTTACAAATGTAGCTATCGGGACACACGGTAATATTATGACAAGTATAATAAATTATTTTGATAATTCATATGGATATGACTTCTGGAAATCTACAGAAAAACCTGATGTTTATAAATTAACCTTTAATGGTTATCATTTAATTTCTGTTACAAAAATAGGTTTTTAAATTCTAACGCTATCTTTCTTAAAAAAAGTTGGATTTCGTGAGCGTGTCTTTTTTTACCAATAATACATACTTTAACAGGTACGTCCTGTTTGATAAACTAGACAGCGACACTTTTTTCAATGCTGTCTTAAAGGTCTGATATGTTAATACCAAAAGCGTTGACGTTCTTATTTGGTCATGAAAAAACTCCTAATGAATGAATATTGTGATTGTCTCACGATTATTAATTCATTAGGTGGATTGTAGTATTTGGCGCTTACTTTATGACGTATTCGTGTTTTATTCACGATAACGAGGGGTTTATTTCCGCTCCTATTTTCAAGGTTTCTTCTTAAAGGGTGTTTGTCATCGAAGAAGCGTGCTTTATTCCCCTTCTAGCGATGCTAATTTAAATATGGTCGCCCTTTTTTACCCGATTCTCCTAGTATCCCCCTTTTATTCGATTGGCTTTTCCTCTAAATATTCGGCTACTTTTTGCACAATATGTTTCCAATTTAATTCCGCTCTTGCAAAAGCTTGGAGGTGTTCACATGCATCAGCCAATAAAGCTTCCTGTTTCGTTACTTGCTGCAATGTCCGCCCAACACTTTGCCAATCATGTGTCGGATGAATTGTCCCGAAGCGCTGATTATGGGTAATATCTGCCGCCCCATCGACATCAGTCGTAACGATATAACAACCATTCTTTGCGGCCTCAGCAAATACATGAGCGTAGCATTCTACTAATGAGGTAAGGCAAAATATTTTAGCCTTTCTATACTCCTCCTCCAATCGCACCTTATCATAAATTGGTCCCAACATAATGACCTGCGTTGCGAATGGGTTTCCATCAAGAACGTTCAACAACTCCTGTCTAAACTCCTCAGACATTGGACCTACTAACCGAAACTCCCAATCCGAAAGCTGTGCAGCTAAAAATGCTTTTACCGCTAAAAGAATTTGTTTTTCAGGAGCATCCAAACGACCAACCGTTACTATTCTATTTTCTTTTTCGTTAAATGAGACAGACTCTGTATGAAACAGTTCATAAAAGCCGTTTGGAATACGTTTAATATCCAAATTGGAAAATTCATGTATAGAGCTTTGGATAGATTCACATTCAGAGGAAAGTACATCACAAAGCTGAAGTAACTCCGCAAAATACGGATACGTTTTTAATCGATTTAGCCAAAATCGATTAACATCTAATTTCATATAAATTTTTCCGTTTGGATTAAACTTTTTATAAGTTTTTAAAATCGATAAATATGATGGATAAGGCCCTATCGCAAATGCAATATCGATGTCCTTCGCATGCTCTATTAAATAACTATTCATATTAGCAACATAGTCATCCTCAAACGGAATATGTTGAAAAGTAACAGAAGGAAAGGTTTGTTTCAATAATGCTTCATTCATTTCAGTCGTTACAATAGTAACTTCATAGCCTAAGTAATCACCTAACAAAATAGGAACAAGGCATAAATCTTTGAAAATATGTGCGTCGGAGAGCTTATACGATTCCACACTACATATGAAGGCTATCTTTTTTGACATAACATCCCCCTTTTTTAAATGAAGCGTTTCATTAAATTATGATTTCTTGTTCAATAATGTGAAAAGATTAGTATAAGTACCGTTATCACACTAGTAAAATCACCTTATTTTAAAACGCTTTTCTCTCTTTAAATAACTAACGAATGTAAGCAATTGCCTACAGAACCACTCTTGCAACGCATATTGTAATAAAGAATCCTTTATGTCAATGAAAGTAAAAGTATAGACTTTCTAAAACTTCTACTTACGCCTATTGAACACTTCTACTAACAATAAAAGAATCGAGGTTTTATATGAAAATTAGTTTTTTATCACCAGCCTACAATAGTGAAGAGTGGATATTGACATTGTTAGAAAGTATTCCTAAAGAATACGCCTATGAAATTATCGTTTGCGATGACGGCTCAACCGACAATACTTTAGCCCTATTAGAGGACTATCAGAAAAACTGTCCTGCCTTAAAAATAATTACTCATCCAACTAATTTGGGTGCTAGTGTAGCCTATAACCGATGTATCGCAGAAGCTACTGGTGATTATATAGCTATCATAGATAGTGATGATCACTATTTACCCGCTATTCGAAACGTCTTAGCCCAAGTAGATGGTCAATTTGATATTTACTACTACAACATGCTTACAAAGGCAGGCTATGCATTTATAAAAGATGAATCAAACCGATACACATTACCTGGACAATTTAAAATTATTCGAAGAAGTTTTATAGGTGATGCAACTTTTACCATAAGAAAAGATATTGCCGGGGATTGGGATTTTAATTGTGCTTTAATGGATAAAAACCCGACAAGTAAATATACAAACGAATTGGCATACTGGTATAACTTCCCAAGGGAAAATTCTGAATATGATTTACATCGAAGAGGATTAAAATAACGCCCTTATTTCCATGCATGCAGGAGGTGTAATTAACAATACAATGTTTAAAGATAAAGTTCTTCTCATTACTGGCGGCACCGGCTCTTTTGGTAATGCAGTATTAAAGAGGTTTTTAACTACCGACATTAAGGAAATACGCATCTTTTCAAGAGATGAGAAAAAGCAAGATGATATGCGTAAACTCTATCAACATCCGAAAATTAAATTTTTTATAGGCGATGTCCGTGACATCCAAAGCATTCATCATGCGATGTATGATGTCGACTTTGTTTTCCATGCAGCCGCTCTTAAGCAGGTCCCCTCTTGCGAATTTTTTCCACTAGAAGCAGTTAAGACGAACATCCTAGGCACTGATAATGTTTTAACTGCGGCTATTCAAGCTGGCGTTAAAAAAATTATTTGCCTGTCTACAGATAAGGCTGCTTATCCAGTAAATGCAATGGGAATATCGAAGGCTATGATGGAAAAAACGTTTATTGCTAAGTCTAGAATGGTTCATCCGGAGAAAACATTAATTTGCGGAACACGATACGGAAATGTCATGGCTTCAAGAGGCTCTGTTATTCCTCTATTTATCGAACAAATTAAAGCTGGCAAGCCTTTAACAATTACTGATCCTAAAATGACACGCTTTATGATGAGCCTTGATGAGGCAGTAGAATTAGTTTTATACGCCTTCTCACACGCTGACAACGGGGACATTATGGTGCAAAAATCACCAGCTGCTTATATTGAGGATTTAGCACAGGCATTACTAGAAATTTTTCAAGGTCAAAATAAAATACAAACTATCGGAACACGGCATGGCGAAAAGATTTACGAAGTGTTATTAACAAAAGAAGAAGCTGCGAAGGCCATTGATATGGGAAATTTTTATAGAATCCCTGCTGATAACCGTGATTTAAATTATGGAAAATATCTTGATGAGGGCTCTCCTAAAATTACATTGACCGACGAATACAACTCTACTAATACGAAAATACTATCCGTCGCTGAAATAAAAGAAAAATTATTAAAGCTTCCGCTCATTCAAGAAGAATTACAAAATTGGATGGGAGGAAAACCTTGAAATTTTTAGTACTTGGAGCTACTGGAATGGCTGGTCACACAATTTCACTCTATTTGTACGCCCAAGGGCATGAAGTAACAACCTATTCGCGATCAGCCTTTTCTTGCGGAAATAATATTACGGGAGATATTACAGATACAAATTTTTTAAAATCACTAATTTTAGATTACGATTATGATGTTGTGGTCAATTGTATCGGTGTATTAAATGACGCCTGTGAAAAAGACCGCGAGAAAAGCGTATATCTCAATAGTTATTTGCCTCATGCCATTGAATCTTTATTAACAAACAGGAACACTAAGCTTATTCATTTAAGTACAGATTGTGTATTCTCAGGAAAAGCCGCTCCCTATCATGAAAGTAGCCTTCGCGATGGGGAAACCTTTTATGATCGTACGAAGGGACTAGGAGAAATTGAAAGCACTCAACATCTGACGTTTCGTAATTCTATCATTGGTCCTGATCTGAAGGAGGATGGCATTGGCCTTTTTAATTGGTTTATGAAACAACATAATACTATTCGCGGCTATACTGGTGCGATATGGAACGGAATTACGACCTTAACATTAGCAAAAGCAATTGAACGTGCAGCACTTAAAGGTACAACAGGCCTCTACCACCTCGTCAACAATAGCAGTATTTCAAAATTTGAGTTACTGCAATTATTCAATACGCATTTCAAGGAAAATAAAGTAACGATCCAGCCATATCCCCTCGTAAACATTGATAAAACACTAGTCAACACAAGAAAAGATTTTTCATTTACCGTACCGAGCTATGAAGAAATGATCCTTGAGATGAAAAACTGGATATGGCAACATAAAGAGTTGTATCCCCATTATTTTAAATGAGTTTGGAGGTTCAGTATGCTAAAAAGAAAGTTTGGTGACCGTTCTGAATGGTCACGAGTTATCGAAAGAAAGTATAGTCAGTCATACCTTGACACTAGAGACTTCAAGGGTTTTATAACTTTATTGAAAACAGTCCTAGTTACTGAACCTTTATTCGTGAATTATGGAGAGGATAAACTATGTATTGTTGATAACGGCTATATATGGTTACAACAATTTCCCCTTGAAAAAAACCATTCTGTAACAACTATGTTTAATGCTAACGGAGAAATAATTCAATCGTATATCGATATATGCCATAAAAACTCAATAGAAGATAATGTTCCATATATGGATGATCTATTTTTAGATCTTATTTTGTTACCATCAGGAGAGTTAATTGAAAAAGATGCTGATGAATTAGAAGAAGCTTATTTGAATGGCATCATTGATAAATCTCTGTATGATTTGGCTTGGAACGAGTTAAACAGCATCAAGGGAGATATAAGCAAAGGTGAATTTAAGTTGGTTAACCTTGCTATACAACATAAAAATATTTTATTAAATGAAGCATACACGAACAAAATGCTTAAGTAAGCACTACATTCGGGAACGATCATAGGCTCAAATGTAAAAGGTATCTACATTTAAACATTCTATGAAGCTGGCATCTTAAAGGTTAATAGGGTGGTATCCCTCCCCTCGTTTACAGTTGGAAATCAGGGATTATGATGCATAAAAAAGACACCTGCTACGGTGTCTTTTGATGTATGAAACTAGTATTTGATTTTGAGAGAATCCCCATCGACATAAACTGCCTCGGAACGGGAAATCGGCAGCTTTTGCTCTGCTGAGAAGCCGATCGTTTCTCCATCCCTTAAAGTGACATTCTCTTCTACAATATATCCAGAAATCGTAATCAAAAAATCACGCAGTTCAGCAGGAGTTGCTTGACTGTCCAAAATTTCAATTTCATCCTTGCCAAAGGCTTTTAACCCATAAGTATATCCATCTACCCCTTTTTCCGTTCCAACCAGGCCGAAATAAACAAGATTCAGTAAAGGAAACATGTCGTCATTTTTCATGACTTCAGCCATATCCTGAAAAAGTTCGGGCTGGAATACGGTGCCAGATGTATAGATCCCTATTGCGTTAGGAAGCTTTAAACAACTTGCCGCCAGCTTCGTGTATAGCCTACCACTGTCCAGCGGGGAGCCAGAGCGGGTAAATGCAGCTAGGATGATTTGAGCTACATGGGTTTGAGTAACTTCCACGGCTTCCTTCCACATGTAATTTCCCTGTGCATAATACTCAGCCTCACCATCTGGTATTGGAGCATCGACAAAACTAACCGCTAACATGCAGTCGTCCACTTCAAAGACCAAGGTTCCTTCCTCTGTTTCTTCGGCATTTTCATCATCCTCTACGGACGAGCAGCTGATGTTCCAATCATTCAAAAGGTTGGCCTTTATCTGATCAATATCACATTCCGCAGAGTTAAGCAGAACGAACCCGTTAAAAATACCAGAACCATTATAACCATTATCTTGCGTTTCCTTCTCGTCCTCCATAGATTGAGCAGCTTCATATGCTGCAGCCTGCTGCATCCAGTATTCTCGGATTAATTCTACCATCTTTACAGCTTCTTGCTCTGCAGTCGCAGGGTCATAAGGTTGCATCTCGCTGAATACATGGCCGCAATGCTCAGTGTCAGACGGATCCTCATAGCCTCCGCATACGCCAAGGAGCCATTTTCCGAGAATACTTTTTTTATACTTGAATATATAGTAGTGCATATCATATAAATCAAATTCTGCTGCAATTTCTATCTTCTTGGGTTCTTGCCCAAGTTCGTGTTCATCTGCTAGCCAGTCGATCATGGATTGCATTGCTGCTTGCTGTTGAGCTGTCATCAATTTCTCTCCTTTATGAATGTATGATTCTACCATTATTATACCAGCTTTTATGGAATGAAATAGTGAAGCAAGAATTATTCCTATTATGGTAGATTACTCCTATTTCTATTAAAGAAAGTCGTTCATCAAGTATTGAGTGCTTGGACGAGTAGCAATAATCCTAACTTTTTGGTCATAATAAAATCCTCCATTTAATTGAATTGGAAGGATAATTTCGCGATAATTTCGCTACTATATTCACGTAATTTTTTCAGGGTAATAAAAAAGGGATTCTACGTCAGTGACCTAAGCCCCGACCGAATCCCTAATTTTCCGAAAACCCTTAATGATTTGCATTTGTAGTTAAAGCTGCGAAATTTTGTAGATGTTCAGAACTAATACTATATGAAACAACCTTCTCGTTGTATTTTTTGACTACATCAACGTGATTGTCGTAACTAAAAACAAAGTAATTAACATCTTTTTTGCCTCTTTTTACGTTCATGATAAATGGAGTAACATTAGTCTCTGGTTGTAAAAATAATTTTTCATTACCTGGAAATATATAATGTTTTTTCAAAAAGGAAGCTTTATTAAAATAGTCTGTAAATCTATTTTTTTCTTCCTCATCTAAATTCTTTCCATTAAATGTTACCGTAACATCTTTTGAATCAAGTTTTTTATGAAGTTCAAATTTACTTACCCCCCATCCCACAGCTATACTGGGAGGGCTCATTATCAATTTAAGAATAGATCCAATCACTAGCGTAATAATCATACCTGTTGTCATATCATATCAACTCTTTCAATAATTTAAGCATTTTAGTAGCAATTACTATATTATTGTCTTCATTGCACATTGTTTCATAAAGAATAATTAGTAATTAAACTATATCGATGTTTTAACATCCACCTCTCCATGATAAGGGATTTATATTTTTTATAACCATCCAATTTGATGCTTTTTTGACCATCCATTTACCCTCGGGATGAAAATATCTGGTGTGTTGATTGGCCATCTTTATACACTCGAAGAGGCTGATTTCTGCTACGGGCTACTCGCTTTGTCGCTGACGCTTTGCTTTCGCGCAGAGCAAGGCTTCCTGCGGGCGAGCGGGAGTCGAGTTGCCCTACGCTACAATCAGTTAAAATGAAAATATATTAGCAAATTAGTAACAAAAAAATCCTTTTATCGATCAAAAAACCTATTTTTTTCAAATCATTACACCTGTAAATATTTTAGCCATCCTATCTAACACATTTTTGTCATCCAATTGTCTATATACTATTAAGAGCTTCTGCAAACCTTTTGATTCCTTCATCAATTGAGTCTTCATCTTCCTTTGCGAAAGTAAAACGAACAAAACCATCTTTGGATCCCAGTGTAGAACCAGGAACATAAATGACGCCTCTTTTTATGGATTCTTCAAGCAATTGGGTTTCATTATAATTTTTAAGTATTTTACACCATATATGAATACCGCCTTGAGAAATAAAATATTCCACTAGATCTTTTAAATACGTATCTAGGCTTTTTATAATTTTATCTCTTCTTTTTTCTAATTCCTTAATTAAACTTTTTATATGAATATGAAAATTTTCTGATTCTAAAAAATCATTCGCTACCCATTGTGTATAGCTAGAATGACCGAAGTCGATTTGTTGTTTCGCATCGGATAATCTTTCAATCACTGATGTTGGGCCAATTATCCACCCTATTCTTAATCCTGAGGCAACAATTTTGGACAAAGAACTAATGTATAATACGTTGCCATTCCTATCCATTGATTTTAGGGTAGAGATTTTATCTCCTGAAAAAGCTGTTAAACTATAGGGATCATCTTCTACTACTGGAATTCCAAGCTTTGAGGATATATCTAAAATCGCTTCTTTTTTCTTTTTATTCAACAAAGAGCCCGTCGGATTTTGAAAATATGGATTTAAAAAAATCATTTTTATTCGGTGTTTTTTATATAATGACTCCAAATCTTCTGGGTTTATTCCATCCTTATCGACAGGTAGATAATGTATTTGTATACCTACCGATCTGAAAATTGGAAGATTATAATTGTAGGAAGGATCTTCTATTGCTATTGCATCTCCAGGCTTTAACAAACATTGTACAATTAAATGTAATGCTTGTTGCGCTCCTGATGTTATAAGTATGGAAGAAGGATTAGTTTCGATTCCCCGACTTTTTTCCACGTGTTTTGCAATGGTAGTTCTAAGGATTTCATTCCCCTGTGGATGATCGTATCCAAGGCTTCCAATAAAAGAACGTGTTGACGTTATCTCGCTTAAAAATCTTTTTGGGAAAAGTTCTTCTGACAATTCACCGGAAGCTAAATTTATTAATTTATGTTCAACAGCTTCTTTTCTTATTTTTTGCGTGACAGGTTGACTTGGTAAAAAGGAACCCGCCTCAATATACCTATTCCAGCTAGGAATCCGCTTTTTTGTTATACCCCATATATCTTTACTAATGGTAGTACCGCTTCCTCTAGTCCTTTCAATTAGCCCCATCGATTCTAATTCGTCATATGCATGAACGACAGTACTTCTGTTCAAATATAGAGCACTCGCTAAATATCTCTCTGATGGCAATGGTTTATCGGGTGGAAATGTACCATCTGCAATTCCCTTTTCAATATATTCTGCGAGTTGTTTATAGATAGCTTTTTTCGCATTTCTATCAGGTTTCCAATCCAACTATACTCACCTCATTAGTTCCTTCAAACTTGCACTTTCTTCTTATAACCGTGTTACTCCTGATAAAAAATTATATATTAATATTATTTCAATTGTAATTAACCATCCACTTTATTGTTATTTTAGCCATCCACTAAAGAAATCAATCCTCATTTTCTATTTTATTACCCTATTACAATTAGCGTGAATTTAACTTCTATCTCATAAACTATATTCCTCTACTATTCTATCGATATACCATCATCAAGGATGTACTAGTGTGATGTATAGACACAAAAAGAAAAGGTGCTCATTGAAAGGAGTTGGATTAGGTCAATCGTTACTTTATAAGGTAACCCAGATCAATACATGGAACAAGAAGCTATAGAAGAACGTTCCACGCAAATTTCGGTAAGGTTGTATCAATTTAAAAACGGAATAGTAAAGCTGTATTTCAAGTATTCCCTTCCTTTTGGGCAAAGAAAAAAAGCCACATACAATCCATTAGTACAGAAATTCGACTGACCGAGTACTGTAAAACAACTGATCATAAGCGAAAGTGCTTATTTCTCTAAGTATGACGTTATAAAACTGTATGTCCCAGGAGGGAATTTGACATTCAGCAAAAGCATAGGTATTACCGAATTTTCAAATAGATTTTATAGAAAATGTGTAGAGCAAAAATGGATGAATATTTATTCTATTTTTAAACATGCCGCGTAATTGGATCAGCACCAGCTCTTATAAATTTCAATTTACTACAACATTGTCCCAGGAATCATTGTAGCCCCATAGTAAGTGCTTATCTAAAATGCTCAACCTCTAATTTTCCAGAAAGCTAAGCGAATATATACGGCGAGTTAAATCCACCAAAAACTCCAATATTTTAGCTTCTTGCTTGTCTTTTTAACCCAAAACATGCCAATTTAAATTAAAAAGTCTAGTAGCTTGAATAATTTGAACGTACACTCTACTCTCATGTTCATTAAAAATATCATCAATCTGTGATAGCAAATTATCATTCCTAAAAAATTCGTATGCTAATACATTTGTATTTTTAATTTGATTAAATTCTTCTAAAATTACTGATTCAATAAATAATAAAATCAACACATTTCCACTCTCAAGAAATAAAAACTCATACCTATAACCATTAAATCATTTTTGTATATAGGATTAAATTAACTTAATGCGTTATTTATCCATTACCCCGTAAAAAGAAGGACTTCCTACACGACTATTAATAATTCTAATTTCAATGAAAAATTAATAATTACAGATTAGCGTTTGTTGTATTTCCCCGTATTTTTTTATTTTTTTAAAATATCGTTAATTAAATTGGTTAATTGTGTAATAATTAATTTGGTTAGATAATTTATTTTTGGAGGATGTTAACAAATGCACATAAACAGTGTGAAAATAAAAAATTTCAGACTATTAAAAGATGTCGAATTAACTTTAGAACAAACAACAACTATAATTGTCGGACGTAATAATTCTGGTAAAACTTCTTTTACAGAATTATTTAAGCGTCTATTAACAGACAATTCCCCAAAATTTAACTTAGTAGACTTTTCTATCCCCGTTCATGATCATTTTTGGGCTGCCTTTATTAAATGGACTGAGGATAATGAAAATCCTACTATCAGAGAATCACTTCCTGCTATTGAAATAACACTCACACTCAAATATGACATTGATTGTGATGATTTGGGCCCTCTCAGTGAGTTAATTATAGATCTCGACCCAAATTCCACTGAGGTAATTGCAAATATTAAATATCAACTAAAAGGTGGTAGAATTGATTCTCTTTTTGAAGGAATAAATTATTCCGATATTCCTGAAAATATTGCACAAGAAAAGAAAAACTTCTTTAGAATCCTAAAAGAAAGGATTCCCAAATTGTATGAAACATCCATATTTGCTATTGATCCACAAGATGTTACAAATCAGAAAACACTTGATTTCCCTAAGTTTAAATGTATTTTACAAACTGACTTTATTAACGCTCAACGAGGGTTGGATGACACTACACATCGAGATAGAGACGTATTAGGAAAAGTTGTGGAGCAAATGCTTGATATTGCTAAATTAGATACTGCTTCACCCTCTGAAAATCAGACTGCCGTCGCTTTGGAAGAGGCAGTAAAAGATATTCAAATTAAACTAGATACAGACTTTAATGAACATCTAAACAAACTTCTACCAGCTTTATCACTATTTGGATATCCAGGGCTAAACAATGCTGCTCTTCATACTGAAACTATTTTAGATGTCAGAAGGCTTTTAGAGAACCACACTAAGGTACTTTATCCTGGAGTAGATGGTACTTCCCTGCCTGAAACTTACAATGGTCTTGGTTCTAGAAATATAATTTACATTTTATTTAAACTTTTTGGATTCTTCAAAACATACAAGGCCCAACAACCAGCTCCAAACTTCCAAATTGTTTTTATTGAAGAACCTGAAGCACATTTGCACCCACAAATGCAGGAGGTTTTTATAAGAAAGATAAACGAAATTGCTAACGATTTTTCTCATCGTTTTAATGATGGAGTAAAATGGCCAATCCAATTTGTCATTACTACTCATTCTACCCATATTGCAAATGAAGCACCTTTCGATGCAATTAGGTATTTTCTTAGTACTAGAACTGGAGAAATAAATACTCGTATTAAGGATTTAAGAGCAGGATTTTCAGATAGTTCCCTTAAACAAGCAAAAGAGTTCTTGCACAAATATTTAACATTAACAAGGTGCGATTTATTTTTTGCTGATAAAGCAATTTTAGTAGAAGGACCAACAGAAAGATTGTTAATGCCTAAAATTATAGAGAAGGTTGATTTCGAAAATCCACCTGAGGAATCACTTTCAAGTAATTATCTATCCATAATTGAAGTTGGAGGAGCATATGCCCATAATTTCTTTCCTTTTCTCAATTTTTTGGAAATACCCTCTTTAATAATTACAGATATTGATGCAGTAAAAAAAGATGTTAGATCAAATGGAACATATTATATTAAATGCCCTGTGGCTGAAGCAAGCCATACAAGTAATTCCGCAATTAAAAATTGGTTCGATGAAAAAGATATTACAACCCAAATCCTATTAAATAAACCAGTTGAAGAGAAAGTTAAAGTTAATCTACGTATTGCTTATCAGATTCCAGAGGAAATTAATGTTAGTTCAGAAATAACAGCTGCTTACGAAGAAGTTGCCGCGACTGTTGTGGGCAAAGCAACGGATAAAATATTAGAAAGTACGAAAAAAAGTGAAGTGGTTATTGAAAAAACTCCATTACCTTCAGGCAGAAGTTTTGAAGACGCATTTATGTTAGCCAACAAATCACTGTTTGAAATTAATGGTAATGACAATAATGAATTAGCTTATGATGCATGGAATAAAGCAAGTGTAGTTGATAAGACTAATTTCGCACTACAATATGCTCTTATTGACACAGAATGGAGAGTTCCTTTCTATATTAAAGACGGTTTAAAATGGTTGTCGAAAAATCCCTTTCAACATAATAACGACTCCACAAAAGTTTTAGTAAAAGAGGCGGTGGATACTAATGATTGAAAAAATGACTCTTAACCCAGCAGAGTTAGCTGCTAAAGAAGCACTAAAGCAAGTCTATTCGTGCATATCCCAGAAAAAGAGTTTTGTTTTAGAGGCTGGGGCAGGCGCTGGAAAAACATACTCTTTAATACATGCACTTAAGCATATGCTAGTGAAAGAGGGCAATGCATTACTACGTAATAATCAACGAATTGCATGTATAACCTATACTAATATTGCACGAAATGAAATCGAATCGAGAACTGATCATCATCCAGTTATCTTTTCTGCAACAATTCACTCATTTTGTTGGTCAATCATAAAAGATTACCAACCAAGATTACGTGAAATATTACCCCAAATTGATAAATGGGGTGATAGACTTAAAGAAATTGGAGAAATAAATAATCATACTATTACTTATGATATTGGATATTCAAGAATAGAGTCTCAAAAAATTTCACTTAGTCATAATGATGTTTTAGCATTAACTATTTGTCTCATGGAAGACTATAAATTTCGTAAAATATTTTCTTTTCGCTTCCCTGTTATTTTCATTGATGAATATCAAGACACAGATAAAAACTTCATAGAATCCATAAAAAAGCATTTTTTAGACAAAAACGATGGACCTCTTTTCGGTTTTTTTGGGGATCACTGGCAAAAAATATATGGTACAGGCTGTGGCAAGATTGAACATGACAGTCTAAAAGTTATTGAAAAAAGAGCAAATTTTCGTTCATGTAAGACAATTGTAGATAGTCTAAATAGAATTCGACCAGAATTAATGCAAGAGATTAATGATTCAGATGAGGGTTCAGTACTTGTATTCCATTCAAATGCATGGAAAAAAGAAAGACGCACTGAACCTCATTGGAAGGGTGATTTACCAATGGATATCGCTCATCAATCTCTTGTGGAGACTAAGTCGGAGCTACTCAAAAGAGGTTGGGATTTTTCAAAGAAAACAACGAAGATTCTTATGTTAACGCATAATATACTAGCTCAAGAACAAGGCTATCGAAATATAGCAGATGTCTTCCCCAACAATGACTCGTATATTAAGAAAGAGGATGACTATATCGCATTCTTTGTTAATATTTTGGAACCAGTTTGTATCGCATATGAAAATAAAAAGTTTGGTCAAATGTTCTCCCTCTTAGAAGGGGAAAGACCTGTAATTCGCTCTCATAAAGAAAAACTTGAATGGGTAACTCATATGGATAGACTTATTTCCATTCGTAATAATAAAGATATTGGAGAAGTTATTGAACACCTAAAGAAGACAAGGTATCCATCTTTACCAGAGTATATAGAAAGATATGAAACTGAACTTGATTTAGTGGAAAGTTTCCAAGAGTTAGATGACTATATGAAGAAGAAATTTGAACGAATAAAGAAGTTGAAAACGATTCCTTATCAAGAAGTTATTGCTTTATCAAAATTTATAGAACATCAAACTCCATTTGCAACGAAACATGGAGTAAAAGGGGCAGAGTTCGAAAATGTATTAGTAGTTTTTGGAAGAGGATGGTCACATTATAATTTTTCTCAGATGTTAGAATATGAATCAACTGGGATTCCTCCAAAAAAAATTGACATGTTTGAACGCAACAGAAATTTGTTTTATGTAGCTTGTTCGAGACCGAAAAAGCGCTTAGCTCTTCTTTTTACACAAGAGTTATCAGACTCAGCAATAGAGACTCTTACTAATTGGTTTGGACAAGACTCTCTTCACCCATTACTGTTTAATACGAAAGATTGAGCCAACGGTGGGAAATATTTGAACTTTTTTTCTTTAAGCACAATTGAAACTTAGCTTTGAAACAAAGTTTAATTAAATATTCTTCCCAAGTCTCAAGTTTTTTATAGAATAAACAAAATCCATTTTGAACAAAGTGAACTGAACCCCGATTAGAGGACGCTTAAAAAGGGCCACTGTTCGAGGTTTAGTTTACTAGGTAATCATTAATCCAATATGTTGTCTTAAATCCGAATAAATCAGTCCATACATAAGTTGTTGCATTCAGTAAGTGGTGTCCCAAGTAAAGTCCTTTTTTTATCAGACGAATTGTAATATTAAGTGCAACACTTAGAAGTCAATATAAAAGAAGCCCATAACGACCTCGTGTAGAATGTAGTTACCACACCAACATTCAAACGGAGGAATCATTATGAGCTATACCCATCTTACCATATCAGAACGTGTAAAAATAGAAACATACCTGGAACTTGATTATTCGATTCGTAAAATAGCGGCACTCTTAAATCGTCAACCTTCTACAATTTCAAGAGAGATAAAACGCCATGCCGGTAGTACGGCTGAGGAAGCGCAAGTACGTTACCATCAAAATAAATCCAACTGTGGTGCCAAGTCAAAATTTACGCCTGAAGTAAAAGAAGCTGTTCAAGAAAAGTTGTGGGATACTTGGTCGCCTGAACAAATTGTCGGTCGCATGTATCAAGGACAGC
>NZ_LDGC01000054.1:0-18759 GCF_015844675.1 Lysinibacillus sphaericus
GGGAGGACCATCTCCCAAGGCTAAATACTACCTAGTGACCGATAGTGAACCAGTACCGTGAGGGAAAGGTGAAAAGCACCCCGGAAGGGGAGTGAAAGAGATCCTGAAACCGTGTGCCTACAAGTAGTTAGAGCCCGTTAATGGGTGATAGCGTGCCTTTTGTAGAATGAACCGGCGAGTTACGATTACGTGCGAGGTTAAGCTTTAGAAGGCGGAGCCGCAGCGAAAGCGAGTCTGAATAGGGCGAATTAGTACGTGGTCGTAGACCCGAAACCAGGTGATCTACCCATGTCCAGGGTGAAGGTGAGGTAACACTTACTGGAGGCCCGAACCCACGCACGTTGAAAAGTGCGGGGATGAGGTGTGGGTAGCGGAGAAATTCCAATCGAACTTGGAGATAGCTGGTTCTCTCCGAAATAGCTTTAGGGCTAGCCTCGTGATGAGAATACTGGAGGTAGAGCACTGTTTGGACTAGGGGGCCATCCCGGTTTACCGAATTCAGACAAACTCCGAATGCCAGATATTTATACACGGGAGTCAGACTGCGAGTGATAAGATCCGTAGTCAAAAGGGAAACAGCCCAGACCACCAGCTAAGGTCCCAAAGTAATCGTTAAGTGGAAAAGGATGTGGCGTTGCACAGACAACCAGGATGTTGGCTTAGAAGCAGCCATCATTTAAAGAGTGCGTAATAGCTCACTGGTCGAGTGACGCTGCGCCGAAAATGTATCGGGGCTAAACGATTCACCGAAGCTGTGGATTGACATCTACGATGTCAGTGGTAGGAGAGCGTTCTAAGTGCGTTGAAGTCAGATCGGAAGGACTGGTGGAGCGCTTAGAAGTGAGAATGCCGGTATGAGTAGCGAAAGACGGGTGAGAATCCCGTCCACCGTATGACTAAGGTTTCCTGAGGAAGGCTCGTCCGCTCAGGGTTAGTCGGGACCTAAGCCGAGGCCGATAGGCGTAGGCGATGGACAACAGGTTGATATTCCTGTACCACCTCCTCACCGTTTGAGAAATGGGGGGACGCAGTAGGATAGGGTAAGCGCGCTGTTGGTTATGCGCGTCCAAGCAGTAAGGCGTGTGTGTAGGCAAATCCGCACACTGTAACGTTGAGCTGTGATGGCGAGTCCGTATGGACGAAGTTCCTGATTTCACACTGCCAAGAAAAGCCTCTATCGAGGTGAGAGGTGCCCGTACCGCAAACCGACACAGGTAGTCGAGGAGAGAATCCTAAGGTGTGCGAGAGAACTCTCGTTAAGGAACTCGGCAAAATGACCCCGTAACTTCGGGAGAAGGGGTGCTCTTGAGCGTGCAAGCGCATGAGAGCCGCAGTGAATAGGCCCAGGCGACTGTTTAGCAAAAACACAGGTCTCTGCAAAACCGTAAGGTGACGTATAGGGGCTGACGCCTGCCCGGTGCTGGAAGGTTAAGAGGAGTGGTTAGCGCAAGCGAAGCTGCGAATTGAAGCCCCAGTAAACGGCGGCCGTAACTATAACGGTCCTAAGGTAGCGAAATTCCTTGTCGGGTAAGTTCCGACCCGCACGAAAGGCGTAACGATCTGGGCACTGTCTCAACGAGAGACTCGGTGAAATTATAGTACCTGTGAAGATGCAGGTTACCCGCGACAGGACGGAAAGACCCCGTGGAGCTTTACTGTAGCCTGATATTGAATTTTGGTACAACTTGTACAGGATAGGTAGGAGCCAGAGATCTCGGAGCGCCAGCTTCGAAGGAGGCGTCGGTGGGATACTACCCTGGTTGTATTGAAATTCTAACCCATGCCCCTTAGCGGGGCAGGAGACAGTGTCAGGCGGACAGTTTGACTGGGGCGGTCGCCTCCTAAAAGGTAACGGAGGCGCCCAAAGGTTCCCTCAGAATGGTTGGAAATCATTCGTAGAGTGTAAAGGCACAAGGGAGCTTGACTGCGAGACCTACAAGTCGAGCAGGGTCGAAAGACGGGCTTAGTGATCCGGTGGTTCCGCATGGAAGGGCCATCGCTCAACGGATAAAAGCTACCCCGGGGATAACAGGCTTATCTCCCCCAAGAGTCCACATCGACGGGGAGGTTTGGCACCTCGATGTCGGCTCATCGCATCCTGGGGCTGTAGTCGGTCCCAAGGGTTGGGCTGTTCGCCCATTAAAGCGGTACGCGAGCTGGGTTCAGAACGTCGTGAGACAGTTCGGTCCCTATCCGTCGTGGGCGTAGGAAATTTGAGAGGAGCTGTCCTTAGTACGAGAGGACCGGGATGGACACACCGCTGGTGTACCAGTTGTCTTGCCAAAGGCATCGCTGGGTAGCTATGTGTGGACGGGATAAGTGCTGAAAGCATCTAAGCATGAAGCCCCCCTCAAGATGAGATTTCCCATTACGCAAGTAAGTAAGATCCCTCAAAGACGATGAGGTAGATAGGTTCGAGGTGGAAGTGTGGTGACACATGGAGCTGACGAATACTAATCGATCGAGGACTTAACCAAAATGTTTGAAACATTCAATGCACCGTTTATCCAGTTTTGAAAGAATAATTAATTCTTTCATATGTCTAGTGATGATGGCAAAGAGGTCACACCCGTTCCCATACCGAACACGGAAGTTAAGCTCTTTAGCGCCGATGGTAGTTGGGGGCTTCCCCCTGTGAGAGTAGGACGTCGCTAGGCGCAAAAAGTCGTTGCTGATAATCTCAGTAGTGGCTTTTTTTATATCCAGAAGAATATTAAATAAAAGCAATATATAAAGGAGGCATTTCACCAATCACTTGGTAGAAATACCTCCTTTCTTTATTTTATACAGTTGCTGCTCGTAGCTCTATACGACGAATCTTTCCAGAAGTTGTCTTTGGTAGCTCATCGATAAAGACAATGCTTCGAGGATATTTATAAGGTGCTGTTAATGCTTTAACATGCTCCTGTAGTTCTTTTGTTAACTCGTCCTCATCACGATCTCTGAAGCCTTCTCGTAAGATGACAAAGGCTTTAACAATATGTCCTCTAATTTCATCTGGTGCTGCGACTACAGCACATTCTTGTACAGCTTCATGTTTATTTAAAGCATCCTCTACCTCAAATGGCCCAATTGTATAGCCTGATGAAATAATGATGTCATCTCCTCGGCCTTCAAACCAGAAGTAGCCGTCTTCATCGCATTTAGCTTGGTCACCAGTAATATACCAATCTCCACGGAAGGCAGCTTGTGTACGTTCAGGCTCACGATAGTACTCTTTAAATAGAGCAGGAGATGATTTATGTACTGCAATATCTCCAACTTCGCCAATTGGTGCCTCGTTACCCTCATGATCAATGATACGAACAATATTGCCTGGAGTAGGAACACCCATTGAACCAGGACGTAATTCAGAATTTTCGAGCGTGCCTATTAATAAAGTATTTTCCGTTTGGCCATAGCCATCGCGCACTTTAAGACCAAAGTTGTTCATAAATGTTTCGATCACTGGTCGATTTAACGGCTCACCAGCAGAAACAGCGCTACGTAGTGATGATAGATTATAGTCTTTTAAATTATCAAGCTTCGCCATAATGCGATATTCTGTTGGAGTACAGCATAATACATTGACTTTCTCATCCTGAAGCAGTTGAAGGTATGTTTTTGCATCAAATCCTCCATGGTATACAAATGCAGTCGCGCCCAGCATAATAGTCGATAAAAATGGACTCCAAATCCATTTTTGCCACCCTGGAGCTGCCGTAGCCCAAACTAGATCACCTTCACGTACACCAAGCCACCCTGAAGCCGCTGTTCTAATATGCGCATATCCCCAACCGTGCGAATGAACAGCTCCTTTTGGTTTACCAGTCGTGCCTGATGTATAAGAAAGAAATGCCATATCATCTCTTTTCGTTGCAGCTGCTTTAAATGTATCTGGCTGTGCACTAGCCAATTCATTTAAAGATGTCCAATCACCTGTAGCAGAACCTATAACTAATTTATTATTTAAAGCGTCTACTGAAGAAGTAATACGATCTACTTCACTAGTGAACACTTCATAGGCAATCACTGCCTTTGCAGAAGAGTGCTCCATACGATATTCTAAATCACTTGCACGTAACATTTCTGAGCATGAAATAGGAACAATTCCAGCCTTTAGACATCCAAGAAAGACAAAATAAGCTTCAGGCAGACGTGGAATAATAACTAATACGCGATCACCTTTTTGAAGCCCCTTCTTCGTTAAGACATTCGCGTATTGATTCATTTTTTGAACAAGTTCAACATAGGAAACCGTTCGTCGCTCCTGTTGAGGATTTAGCCATCGTATTGCTAGTCGATCACTATCTTGAGAAAATTTCTCCAATTCCTCTGTAATGTTATAGAATTCTGGTGCAATTAAATCGTTTGTTACCATGTGAACATTCCTCCCCCAAACAAATTTAATAGAAAATTCGTAAAACTAACTTTATTTTATCAATTACAATAATATACAGCAAGAATATTCTGTACATAAAATAGAAATATTAGATTTAATAGAGAACTATTAGGATTTTAGTTAATGTGCAGGAATGCTTCGACAAAAAATATAAAAATTTTCACAATAAGTATTGCATAATTTATAATGCTTGATATAATAATAAATGTACTTGGGAGGTTTTTAAAAACCGAATTGAATAGTATTGTTCCGAAGTAGCTCAGTTGGTAGTAGCACCTGACTGTTAATCAGGTTGTCGCAGGTTCGAGTCCTGCCTTCGGAGCCATTTTTTTGCCCATTTATATAATGATGATGTTATACATATAAAAAAGCACAAAAAATTTTAAAAAAGTATTGCATCGAACGTGAGAAAATGTTATTATAATTATTGTCTTGTTCGAGACATCTGAAATGGCCCCTTGGTCAAGTGGTTAAGACACCGCCCTTTCACGGCGGTAACACGGGTTCGAATCCCGTAGGGGTCACCATTTTCAAAGCTTTGTAGTAATGCGAAGGCTAAAAAAGAAAATTAACTGTGAAGAAATAAACACCTGATTCTATGGAGGATTAGCTCAGCTGGGAGAGCATCTGCCTTACAAGCAGAGGGTCGGCGGTTCGAGCCCGTCATCCTCCACCATAATGTGTTATTTCGGAGGGGTAGCGAAGTGGCTAAACGCGGCGGACTGTAAATCCGCTCCTTAGGGTTCGGCGGTTCGAATCCGTCCCCCTCCACCAGTTTTTTATATATGATTGGGGTATAGCCAAGCGGTAAGGCAACGGATTTTGATTCCGTCATGCCTAGGTTCGAATCCTAGTACCCCAGCCATTTATATTCTTTTGAGCCATTAGCTCAGTTGGTAGAGCATCTGACTTTTAATCAGAGGGTCGAAGGTTCGAGTCCTTCATGGCTCACTTTTATAGAATAAAACGTATTCAAAAGTGTAACATTAACTACAGATACTAATCTCTTGCTGAAAACAGCAGGAGATTTTTTTATGCTCTTTTTAACTCCTTACTGATACTAGACGCCGAAGCATAATTAATTGTATAAATATTCATGCAATTGTTAGGTTGAGCCATGTAGGATATAGGCTATACAATAGACTTACAAGTTAAAGGGGGTATAAAAAAATGAATAAACTAAATATTTCTATTATTGGAGTGCCGACAGATTATGGGCAAACTCGTAGAGGGGTAGATATGGGTCCGAGTGCCATCCGTTACGCAGGTGTTGTAGAGCGCTTAGAGGCAGTTGGGCATGTAGTATATGATCAAGGGGATATACGTGTTAGTCAAAAACAAGAAAGTACAATTGTTGATAAACAGCTATTAAATTTAGAGGAAGTTATTGATGTGAGTACATCTTTGGCTAATAGTGTGAGTAAGGCGTTGGAACAAAAGGAGTTTCCACTTGTACTTGGTGGCGACCATAGCATTGCTATAGGTACACTCGCTGGGCTTGGTGAGCATTATAAAAATTTAGGTGTTATTTGGTTTGATGCGCATGCTGACCTTAACACGCCTGAAACGACACCTTCTGGTAATATACATGGCATGCCGTTAGCTGTTAGCATTGGGCTTGGTCATGAACGCTTAGTGAAAATTCGTAATAATATACCAAAAATTAAACCTGAAAACGTCATTATTATTGGAGCACGTTCCGTAGATCCAGGAGAACGTGAATTAATTAGTCAGCAAGGAATCAAGGTGTATACAATGCATGAGGTAGATCGTCTCGGAATGACGCGTGTAATGGAAGATGCGCTTTCCTATTTAAGAGCGCGTGATATAGATGGCTTGCATTTATCACTTGATTTAGATGGGTTAGATCCACTTTATACTCCTGGGGTTGGGACGCCTGTACCTGGTGGGATTACGTATCGAGAAAGCCATTTGGCGATGGAAATGCTTCAAGAATCGGGTATGTTAACATCTGCTGAATTTGTTGAGGTTAATCCGATATTAGATGAAAAGAACAGAACTGCTGATGTTGCAGTAGCATTGATGGGTTCCTTATTTGGTGAAACCTTAGTTTAAAGATATTTGACAAAAAATTGCCTATTGCCACAATGTATAAAAATCTTTTGCTATAATTAATAATAAAATGAAACTTTTCTTATCGATGGGTCGTATAGTATAAGACAGTTGTAAAGGTGGAGAAATCAACACAATGGATGCGTTAGTAAACAAGAGAATAAAACAAGTGCTTAAAGGCGATCAAAACGCATTTGCAGATATTGTGAGTCTCTATCAGCACAAACTGTACCAAGTATGCTATAGGATGTTAGGGAACAAGCAAGAATCTGAAGATATTACACAAGAAGCGTTTGTTCGTGCTTATATGAATTTGCATACTTTTGATCAGAAAAGAAAATTTTCGACGTGGCTTTATCGCATAGCGACAAACCTTTGTATAGACCGAATCCGGAAGAAAAAGCCGGATTACTATTTAGATGCGGAAGTAGCTGGTACAGAAGGGCTTGATATGTATTCGCAGATCGCAGCAGATGACCAGCTACCAGAGGAACAGATCGAGCAAATGGAACTGCAAGATCGCATTCAATATGAGATTGGACGTTTGCCGGATAAATACCGTTCAGTTATAGTATTGAAATATATTGAAGAATTATCATTACAGGAAATTAGCGAGATTTTAGATATGCCTCTTGGAACGGTGAAAACGAGGATTCACCGCGGACGTGAAGCATTACGTAAGCAATTAAACAATCTGTAGGAGGGGGAGCGTCATGAATACTTGTCCAGAGCATATTATAGACTATATCCATGATTATTTAGATGGTGACATTAGTCGTGAGCATGAGCAAGAGTTGAAACGCCATTTGCATACATGCAATGATTGTAAACTATTGATGCAGGAATTAAGTGAAACAATCGCCTTTGTGAAGAGTGCTTCCCACATTACAGCACCTCCGCATTTTGAAGAAGCCGTCATGGCTCGTTTACCGAAACCCAAAAGTCGTGTAGGCATGCAAAAATGGATTCGCCGGCATCCATTCTTTGTGGCAGCAGCAGTTTTTTGTTTATTCATGAGTGCAACTTTACTAGGTAGTTTCATGGATGATCAACATTTCTCTGTGACTAAACAGCCAAACCTTGTTGTTGAAGGTCAAACGGTCATTGTACCGGAGGGAGAAGTTGTAAGAGGCGACATTGTTGTTAAAAATGGTGATTTAATTGTTGAAGGTGAAGTGGATGGCAATGTTACCGTTATTAACGGACAGTATATGGCATCTTCGGCAGTTGTTTCAGGAAAAATAGAAGAAATTGACGAAGTATTTGAATGGCTTTGGTATACGATTAAAAGTTCGGTAAAGTCTGCTGTAACATTCGAGGAGAACCAAGCAACTAAATAACACTCTATACGTCCTAATAGATAGTGCACGTGAGAGGCTGAAAGGTCTACTCTTTTGAGTAGACTTTTTATTTGAAAAAAGTTACATTTGTTAAGAATGTGCTATACTTAAATGTGTATGGATTCGCAATGAAAAGTGGGGGATGCCACGTGCAAATTATCGAACATTTCGCTAATTTAACACCTGTGAATATTGTTATTAACTTATTAGATGTACTGCTCGTATGGTACGTTATTTATAAAATTTTAACCCTCATTAAAGGTACGAAGGCTGTCCAATTATTAAAAGGAATATTCGTAATTATTATTGCGCGCCTTGCTACAGAATTTTTGGGGTTAGAAACGTTAGGGTGGATGTTACAACAAGTTATCGATTTCGGTTTCTTGGCGGTTATTATCATTTTCCAACCTGAAATAAGACGCGGTCTTGAACAAATTGGTAGAGGGAAGTTATTCCAACGTTCAATTAATCAAGTTGAGGAAGAACAAACAAGGCTTATTGAGGCGATGAAGAAATCTGTTAGTTATATGGCCAAACGTCGTATAGGGGCGTTAATTTCTATTGAAAAAGAAACTGGTCTAAATGAATATATCGAAACGGGCATAGGACTAAATTCCGAAATTTCATCGGAGTTACTTATTAACATTTTTATACCTAATACACCGCTTCATGATGGAGCAGTGATTATGCAGAAAGATAAAATATCGGCAGCAGCTTGTTATTTACCACTTTCTGAGAGTCCATTTATCTCTAAAGAGCTTGGGACACGCCACCGAGCTGCACTCGGCTTAAGTGAAGTGACAGATGCCATAACTATTGTCGTATCAGAAGAAACCGGTGCCATTAGTCTTACAATGAATGGTAATCTACATCGAAATCTTTCTCTAGAGGAATTCGAAGGACTGTTACGTAAAATGTGGTTCGGATTAGCACAGGAGTCAAATGCAGCCTCTAAGTTAACTTGGAGGGGGAAAAAGAATGGATAAAATGATGGATAGCCCTTGGGTGTTACGAATCGTCGCACTATTTTTAGCCTTTTTGTTATTTTTCTCCGTTCGTACCGAATTATCTCCTAAAAGTAAAACAATATCGAGCGAGCAAACAGAGGTAATTCGAGAAGTACCTGTAGATGTGTTTTATGATGATAAGAACCTCATTGTTACAGGTATACCTAAGACGGTGGATGTTACGATAAAAGGTCCGATGCCACTTGTAATGAAAACAAAGGCAACGAAGGATTTTTCTGTATTTGTGGATTTGAGTAAATTACTTATAGGTGAACATAAAGTTAACCTACAATACCAAAACATTTCTGATAAGTTGCAAGTTACATTTGACCCTGAGACTATTAAGGTCAATATTGAGGAAAAAGTAACACAGGAGTTTCGAGTTGACCCTGAGATGAGTAATCGTTTACTTGAAGAAGGGTATATTTTAAATAGTATGACTGCTAATCCAGCTACGGTGTATGTTACAGGTGCCAAAAGTGCAATTGAAAGAATTAGCTATGTAAAAGCTACTGTAACGGGTGAACAAGGCTTGAAAGAATCGTTCTCACAGGTAGCAGCAGTTCAAGTACTAGATCGTGATTTAAATAAGCTAGACGTTACGATTGAACCAGCAACTGTGAAGGTACAAGTAGATATTGGAGCATACAGCAGGGAGTTGCCTTTAGTGCTTAAGGAAGTAGGGAAAGTGGCAAATGGTATTTCTGTTAACCAATTAACATTTAGCCCTACAATGGTGAGGGTATACGGTAGGAAATCTATCCTAGATAGTTTAACTGTCATACCAATAGAGGTTGACTTATCAAAGATTACAGAATCAAAAACTTATGAATTTGATGTGAAATTACCAGAAGGTGTGACAAAAATATCTGAATCAAGGATTAAAGTGAAAGCGGACGTTACGAAGGTAGAGCAGGAGAAAACAACAACGACAACAACAACTACTAACCCTCCTGATCCTACACCTACTCCACCGCCTACACCTACACCTACTCCACCACCTAATAAGGAGGAACCGGACACTCCTTCTGAGGACAACACGCCACCAACAGAAAAAACAGAAGATGTTGATTCTTAAACAATAACTGACTATAATTTTATTTTGATTCAGTAGAGATTTCGTTCTCTATCGGTAGGGTGTCATTTTCGGTTTGAAACATGAACGAAAAAGGTTGCTCGGGCTAAAATCAAAATACCGTATGCTCAATTATCTTCGCTGATTCCGAATAAATGGGCGTAAGGGTAAAATGCATAGTTACCAGAAAATGAACGAAAATAGACTTTTCCAAAAGTAAGCAGACGAGTGATCTAGTTGTCAGTGTAGACAAGCGTGACCACCGTCTTGCATTGAAGGAGAGAATAATCAAAATGGGTAAATATTTTGGAACAGATGGCGTCCGTGGCGTCGCGAATAGTGAATTAACACCGGAGTTTGCATTTAAGCTTGGCCGCGTAGGTGGCTACGTTTTAACGAAGGATGCAACGGACCGTCCAAAGGTTTTAATCGGTCGTGACACACGCATTTCAGGTGAAATGCTTGAAGGTGCACTTGTAGCTGGTCTTTTATCAATCGGCGTGGAGGTAATGCGTCTTGGTGTTATTTCAACACCAGGTGTGGCTTACCTTACTCGAATTATGAGCGCAAATGCAGGCGTTATGATTTCAGCTTCACATAACCCAGTTGCTGATAATGGTATTAAATTTTTCGGCCCTGATGGTTTTAAACTAACAGATGCGCAAGAGGCCGAAATCGAAGCAATATTAGACGCACAAGAAGATACATTGCCACGTCCAATTGGGGCAGATTTAGGTTCAGTTAGTGACTACTTCGAGGGTGGACAAAAATATATTCAATATTTAAAGCAAACAGTGACTGAAGAATTTGAGGGCATCCATGTAGCATTAGATTGTGCACATGGCGCTACGTCTTCACTAGCTACTCACCTATTTGCAGATTTAGAAGCGGATATCTCAACGATGGGTGCCTCACCAACAGGCTTAAATATTAATGAAGGTGTCGGTTCAACACATCCAGAAGGATTAGCTAAATTTGTCACAGAAAAAAGTGCTGACGTTGGTTTAGCATTCGATGGTGATGGTGACCGTTTAATCGCAGTAGATGAAAACGGTAAAATTGTTGATGGTGATCAAATTATGTTCATCATTGGTAAGCATTTAAATACAGTTGGTCGCTTGAAAAAGCAAACAATCGTGTCAACGGTTATGAGTAACATGGGCTTCTACAAAGCTGTTGAAGATAACGATATGCACAGTGTACAAACAGCTGTAGGTGATCGTTATGTCGTAGAAGAAATGCGTGCTAATGATTATAATTTAGGTGGCGAACAATCTGGTCATATTGTTTTCCTAGACTATAATACAACTGGTGATGGCTTATTAACGGGTATTCAGCTTGTTAACATTATGAAATCTACAGGTAAAAAACTGTCAGAGCTTGCTTCTGAAATGAAAATTTTCCCACAGCGTTTAGTCAACGTACGTGTAACAGACAAGCATGCTGTGACGGAAAATACAAAAGTTGCTGCAGTAATCGCTGAGGTAGAAGCAGGTATGGCTGGTAACGGTCGCGTGCTAGTGCGTCCTTCTGGTACTGAGCCACTTGTACGAGTAATGGTAGAAGCTGCGACAGAAGAAGACTGCGAGCGTTACGTAGAGCGTATAGCAGATGTTGTACGTACTGAAATGGGCTTAACGGAATAAATAGTTTAGCTTCATTCAGTAGGTGATAAACACCCACTGAATGAAGCTAAAGTCTTCGGCGGATGTCACAGATTTTGAATTGTGCAGGCACAATTAAAATCCAGACGGAATTACGCCAAGGCGAAATTTATCAACAACTCGATTTCCTTTTCAAAGGAAGTCGGGTTTTTTTATTAGGCTTAGAAAAGTGACGGATAAAACGATTTTGTGTTTCAAGTATTGAAAGAGCCTCCCGACGAAATGAATGTTTTCAAAGAGAATGGGAACAGTAGTACAGAGTCACAATGACAAGGAGTGTTGTATTGCAATGGCTAAAATTGCTACGGTAATTACTAATATGTTCGAGGACGCCGAATTCACGAGTCCTAAAGGAGCATTAGAAGCGGCAGGTCATGAACTAATAACGATTGATACGACAGCGGGCATAGAGGTAGAAGGTAAGCACGGAGAGAAAGTAAAAATTGATAGAGGCATCGATGAGGTAACGGCTTCTGAATTTGATGCATTGTTCATCCCAGGTGGGTTTTCTCCTGATATATTACGTGTAGATGATCGTGTTGTGGCATTTGTAAAGGAGTTTATGGACGAAATGAAGCCAACCTTTGCTATTTGTCATGGACCACAATTACTCATTACAGCAAAAACATTAAATGGTCGTGACGCAACTGGTTACAAATCCATTCGAGTAGACTTAGAAAATGCAGGTGCAATATTTCATGACGAGGAAGTGTTTGTTTGCCAAAAACAATTAGTCACAAGTCGTACACCGGAGGATCTACCAGCGTTTAATCGAGAAATTGTGAAATTATTAGAGCGTGAAGAAGGCTAAGCATACAAGGCACAAGTAAATGCTTGTGCCCTGTATGTTAAATTTAATTAGGACAGTCCTACTTCTTTTTCAACGCGATAATCGCATTGGTAATTTGTCCAAGTCCGATACCAATGATAATGCCAACGCCAGCGCCGATTGCAGTATTAATCCAGCCCCGGTCCAAGAAAGCTTCATAGCCACCGCCAGTTAGAAAGCCGATTAAACCGCCGATACCCAATCCTAAAAATAGAAAACCACCATAAAACAACCCGATCGCCTCATAATCTGCAGGGTCACGATCTTCGTAATACTGCTGGAAACGTTCATTTAAATCCTCAGATTGCTCAGATTTACTGGCAAATTTCAATTCCTCGCTTGCCTTATGAAAGGCTTCTTGCTCCGTTAAACCTTGTGACATTAAATCATTCATATAATCGCTCATATATAACATCATGTCGTCCTGTGCTTCTCGACCTTGATCGGAACGCCCTTTAAACTTGGATAGTTGCTTGTCAATCTTACGTTTAGTTTGCCCACTTTTTTTGCGCAGCTTTTCCATATAGGTCATTTCAGCGTCTTGCAAATAGTTCTGAGATTGTTCTTTCGCAAAACGATTAATTCTTTCTTGAATTTCACGACTAAAGCTCATGATTGTTCCCTCCATTATTTCTTAAAATTTCAATACGACTACTTAAAAAATCCCATTTAGCCCAGAAGGACATTAATTTTTCTTGCCCTTGTTCATTAAGCGTATAAAATTTCCTTGGTGGACCCATTTCAGATGGCTTTTTGACAATATTGACAAGACGGTTTCTCTCCAAACGCATAAGTAACGAATAAACAGTTCCTTCGGCTATGCCCTCAAACCCCATTTGCGTGAGATGTTTGACAATCTCATAACCATAGATTTCACCACGGCTGATGATTTCTAATACAATACCTTCTAAAACTCCTTTGAGCATTTCACTCAGATTATCCATGATCTCACCCCCAGGCTAAGCTTCACCTGTACTAAGTGTTGCTAAGTACTGTATATAGTATTGCTAAGTAGTGGTTTTGTCAAACGAAATTAATTATGCCTCGGCATAATTATGACCAGATTCGGCTTTGTGTTTAGGCAAGCAAGAGGGAATGGAAAAAACATCATATATTTAATAGGAATTTCAAGATAATGCTTTATAGCAGATTGTTTGTCTACACTTTGTCACTAAAAAGTAGGATAAATAGGTGTTTTTTATAACGAAAATTTGACGTATAGCATATGATTGAGTATGATGGAGAAGTTGAATATGAGGTCCGACCTTATCATTTAACGAGAGCGCATAGGAGGGAAGTACGCGCAAAATCGGAAAAACAATTATAGCGCCTGAGCTGAAGAAATTGGACGAAGCTAACTTCAGCAGACGAGGTGGAGGTTTATCGAAAATTCGGCGGATGCCTCCCGATCGACATACCCGATTGTCACTTTTCATTTTGAAAACATTTGAGTGATTGAATGTACAGAAAATGGAGAAGGTATAGTTAAAGCAATAGATAAATAGATAATCTCACGTATCGAATGGTACTATTCAGATGGCTGAATGAGTGTTAAGAATATGTATGTATTAGTTACGCTTATTTTATTTAAAAATAAGTATAGCTTTTACATTCATAAAAAATTCGATAGGTTGAGGTCTAATTTGTCATTGCGTCAAATTGACGATATCGGAGGACAAGAAATTTATGTGTGGAATTGTAGGATATATTGGTGAAACAGATGCAAAGGAAATCTTATTAAAAGGTTTAGAGAAACTAGAGTACCGTGGTTATGACTCAGCAGGTATTGCAGTACGTAATGAAGATGGAGTAACAGTCTTCAAAGAAAAAGGACGTATTGCTGATTTACGTGATGCAGTAGACGAGGACGTTGCTGCAAAAGTTGGTATTGGTCATACACGTTGGGCAACTCACGGTGTGCCAAACCGTCTGAATGCACATCCTCATCAAAGTGCATCAGGACGTTTTACTTTAGTACACAACGGAGTTATTGAAAACTATCATTTATTACAAAAAACATATTTAAAAGGTATCCCGATGAAATCTGATACAGACACAGAAGTCATCGTGCAATTAGTAGAGCTATTTGTAAAAGAAGGTTTAAGTACAACTGAGGCGTTCCGTAAAACTTTATCTTTATTACACGGCTCATACGCATTAGCTCTTTTAGATGCAGAAGCGGCTGATACAATTTTCGTTGCGAAAAACAAATCACCACTTTTAGTAGGTGTTGGTGAAGGCTTCAATGTAGTAGCTTCAGATGCAATGGCGATGCTACAAGTAACAGATCAATATGTAGAGTTACACGACAAAGAGGTCGTAATCGTACACAAAGCTAGCGTTGAAATTACAAAATTAGACGGTTCATTAGTAGAGCGCGCACCATACAAAGCAGAGCTTGATATGAGCGATATTGAAAAAGGTACGTACCCTCACTATATGTTAAAAGAAATGGATGAACAGCCAACAGTTATTCGTAAAATCATTCAAGCATACGAAGGCGAGAATGGCGATTTAACAATTGACGCAAATATTTTAGAAGCATTACGAGCAGCAGACCGTCTATATATTATTGCAGCCGGCACAAGCTATCATGCAGGTCTAATTGGTAAGCAATATTTCGAAAAAATGGCTGGTATTCCAGTGGAAGTTCATATTTCAAGTGAATTTGGCTACAATATGCCATTACTTTCAGAAAAACCATTGTTTATTTTTATTACACAATCAGGTGAAACAGCAGATAGCCGCCAAGTACTTGTGAAAATTAAAGAGCTTGGTTATACAACATTAACAATTACAAATGTACCTGGCTCTACACTATCACGTGAGGCGGATCATACGCTTTTATTACATGCAGGCCCAGAAATTGCAGTAGCTTCTACAAAAGCATATGTAGCACAGGTAGCTGTACTTGCTGTAACAGCATATGTAACGGCGAAAGCTAATGGCAAAGGCTTAGAATTCGATTTAAAACAAGAACTTGCGATTGCAGCAAATGGTATCCAAACAATTATCGATTCAAAAGATGTATTAGAGGATATCGCAGAGGACTACTTAAAAATCGCACGCAACGCATTCTTCATCGGTCGTAACATCGACTTCTATGTAAGCCTTGAGGGTGCCTTGAAGCTAAAAGAAATCTCTTACATTCAAGCAGAAGGCTTCGCAGGTGGCGAGCTAAAACACGGAACAATTGCCTTAATCGAAGAAGGTACACCAGTGTTTGCCCTTGTCACACAAGAAGCAGTTTCATTAAATATCCGTGGTAATGTTAAAGAGGTAGCTGCACGTGGAGCATATCCATGCATTATTGCCATGGCTGGAGTAGATGAAGACGGGGACCGTTTAGTAATCCCTCAAGTTCATGAATACCTAACACCACTTGTATCTGTAGTGCCATTACAGTTAATTAGCTATTACGCAGCACTACACCGCCGCTGTGATGTGGATAAACCACGTAACTTGGCTAAATCAGTGACGGTTGAGTAATTTTATGTAGCTACAGGCTTGTTAGTATAGCTTTTTAATAAAGATTGATTATTTATAATAAAGATTGATTAAAATCATCTCTCCTCTGTATATTTCTTAGAGGTTAGATGATTTTTTTATTGGATATTTGTGTTGATGTGATTGTAAAGATTGTGAAGAAATGTACTTAAACTAACGGTGCAGGATAGTTGTGCGAAATGTTTCTAGTTTAAATTGAGAATGGTCACATTACTCAGGTAAAGGCTAGACAGTTCCTTTCGGAACTGAAGGGTTATATCGAAGAATCAAATGATGAGGTAACGCTCGGAAGGGTTCTCTCTTAGTCGAATAGCACTGGATTTAGTAAGAATGATTGTGTTATAAGCTCGGTGAAAAGGCGTGAGAAATTACCGTACCAGGTCCGCTGACGAAAGCCTACTCGAGGGAGTGGTGTAATTCATGATGCTTGAGTTGAATGAATATGGTGAGAATGCAAATAAACCGAAAAGAAATGGTTAAGCTGACGAACTTCTGAATGTACGGGTCTAGAACTGCGATACATAGAAATGTGTATATCACCAAATTGTGAGGTTAGATGTGGGTGAGTAAGACTAACTAATATGAAAATCCATGATACGTTACAGGCGTATGTATCTAACAGGCTTAGAGGAAGCACCTAAGTTCATTCTATAATAGATATAATTCAACGTTTTAAGCTGATAACGTGGAGGGCTTACTCCCCTAAGAAACGTTGACAAGGAAAGCAATAATGATACTAGTTACTGTATAACTTGCCTTTATATCAGTGAAAGTGGTGGCACAGTACCAATGAAGTGTCTAATCCACATGGAGGGATAGCCACTAGACTAATAAAGATTTATTCAACCAAGTAAGGCAGTTCTTTATCGATTAATAAGGTTCTTGTGAGACTAATAGAGGTTTAACTCCAAAAGGAGTCACCGACTTATTGAAACGGAAGAAACTGAGACACAATGAGTATTATAGTATGCAAGATTGTTTTGATACACTCTACGCTCAAAGTGTTTGTGGTCATCATTTCTATAACTTAACAGAATTAATGAGTTCTAAGGATAATATACGTCTTGCCTACCGAAACATCAAAAGAAATACAGGTAGCAAAACTGCGGGAATCGATAAATTAACAATTAATGATATTCTGCATTTACCAGTTGTAGATGTAATAGCTAAAGTTCAAGGTATGTTCAAATGGTATGAACCACAACCAGTTAGACGGGTTTTCATTCCAAAAGGAGTAGATAAAACTAGACCTTTAGGGATACCGACGATATGGGATAGAATTTTTCAACAATGTGTACTGCAAATTTTAGAGCCAATCTGTGAAGCTAAATTCCATAAACATAGTTATGGTTTTAGACCAAATCGCAACACTCATCATGCCAAAGCTAGACTTGAATTTCTCATTAACCAATCTGGACTACATTATTGTGTTGACGTAGATATTAAAGGTTTCTTCGATAATGTAAATCATAGCAAACTTTTAAAACAAATGTGGTCAATAGGCATTAGGGATAAATCCCTTCTTTCTATTATATCTAGGTTATTAAAAGCAGAGATTGTAGGAGAAGGTATTCCTACAAAAGGAACACCGCAAGGTGGTATTCTTTCACCTTTATTATCTAACATTGTGTTAAATGAATTGGATTGGTGGGTTAGTGACCAATGGGAAACATTTGAAAGCAATTATACGTATTCGACTAATGGTAGTAAGTATCAGCAATTAAAGAAATCGAGTTTGAAAGAGTGTTTTATTGTCCGTTATGCGGATGATTTTAAGGTGATGTGCCGAACAAGGTCACAGGCAATTAAAATAAATTATGCATTAAAAGAATTCTTGAAAAAGAGATTACACTTGGAGACGAGTGAAGAAAAATCAAAGGTCGTGAACTTAAAGAAAAACTCTTCAGAGTTTCTAGGATTTACAATAAAAGCCATAAGAAAAGGTAAGACCAGATTTGGTTTCGTAGCAAAGTCTGATATGTCAAAAAAGGCTAAAGCAAATGCCTTTCAAAAGATTAAAGAAGCGATAAAAGTAATCAAGAGAAAACCCTGCATTCAGACCGTTTGGAATTTTAATACCGTTGTAATGGGTATCCAAAACTATTACTCAGCTGCAACTCAAATTACAATTAACTTGAATGAGTTAAATCTATATCTACGCAAGACGTTATACAATCAACTAAAGAATATTCGAACAGAGGCAAGTTTTCATGAGATGTCAAAGACATTACAGAAGCGATACAAAGGATATAAGTCCAAACTATTTAAAATACAAAATATGGTCTTTGTCCCCATCCATGCGCAACGATGGAGAAAAACACTTGGTTTCTCCCAAGTGATATGTAACTATACTGCCGAAGGCAGAGCAAAAATTCACAATAGCCTAAAGGCTATCAATAAAAATACGCTTTCTTACGTCATGAGAAACTACATTCCAAACAGATCTATTGAATATAACGACAACAGAATAAGTAAGTTTATTGCCCAGTATGGCAAATGTGCAATTTTAGGTGAAGAATTAGGTATTATCGACTGGCATTGTCATCATATTAATCCTTTTCACATTTCAAAAGATGATAGCTACTCAAATTTAATAGTTTTGAATAAGGCTATACATCAACTTATACATTTGAAAGACAAAGTAAAAATTGAAAAGTTCCTAAAAGCTGTAAAGCTTACAAATAAGCAATTAGAAAAAGTAAATAACTTACGACTGAAATGTAACAATGAAATAATCTAACTTTGGAAAATCTTCACTCGGCTGCTTAAAACATAGAAAGAATAAATTGGATTAGTTGGAACGCCGTATGCGGTGAAAGTCGCACGTACGGTGTGAACAGGGGGAAAAGCCAGCGATAACTTCAAAGGCTTACCTATCTGTAT
>NZ_LDGC01000055.1:0-30331 GCF_015844675.1 Lysinibacillus sphaericus
GGGAGGACCATCTCCCAAGGCTAAATACTACCTAGTGACCGATAGTGAACCAGTACCGTGAGGGAAAGGTGAAAAGCACCCCGGAAGGGGAGTGAAAGAGATCCTGAAACCGTGTGCCTACAAGTAGTTAGAGCCCGTTAATGGGTGATAGCGTGCCTTTTGTAGAATGAACCGGCGAGTTACGATTACGTGCGAGGTTAAGCTTTAGAAGGCGGAGCCGCAGCGAAAGCGAGTCTGAATAGGGCGAATTAGTACGTGGTCGTAGACCCGAAACCAGGTGATCTACCCATGTCCAGGGTGAAGGTGAGGTAACACTTACTGGAGGCCCGAACCCACGCACGTTGAAAAGTGCGGGGATGAGGTGTGGGTAGCGGAGAAATTCCAATCGAACTTGGAGATAGCTGGTTCTCTCCGAAATAGCTTTAGGGCTAGCCTCGTGATGAGAATACTGGAGGTAGAGCACTGTTTGGACTAGGGGGCCATCCCGGTTTACCGAATTCAGACAAACTCCGAATGCCAGATATTTATACACGGGAGTCAGACTGCGAGTGATAAGATCCGTAGTCAAAAGGGAAACAGCCCAGACCACCAGCTAAGGTCCCAAAGTAATCGTTAAGTGGAAAAGGATGTGGCGTTGCACAGACAACCAGGATGTTGGCTTAGAAGCAGCCATCATTTAAAGAGTGCGTAATAGCTCACTGGTCGAGTGACGCTGCGCCGAAAATGTATCGGGGCTAAACGATTCACCGAAGCTGTGGATTGACATCTACGATGTCAGTGGTAGGAGAGCGTTCTAAGTGCGTTGAAGTCAGATCGGAAGGACTGGTGGAGCGCTTAGAAGTGAGAATGCCGGTATGAGTAGCGAAAGACGGGTGAGAATCCCGTCCACCGTATGACTAAGGTTTCCTGAGGAAGGCTCGTCCGCTCAGGGTTAGTCGGGACCTAAGCCGAGGCCGATAGGCGTAGGCGATGGACAACAGGTTGATATTCCTGTACCACCTCCTCACCGTTTGAGAAATGGGGGGACGCAGTAGGATAGGGTAAGCGCGCTGTTGGTTATGCGCGTCCAAGCAGTAAGGCGTGTGTGTAGGCAAATCCGCACACTGTAACGTTGAGCTGTGATGGCGAGTCCGTATGGACGAAGTTCCTGATTTCACACTGCCAAGAAAAGCCTCTATCGAGGTGAGAGGTGCCCGTACCGCAAACCGACACAGGTAGTCGAGGAGAGAATCCTAAGGTGTGCGAGAGAACTCTCGTTAAGGAACTCGGCAAAATGACCCCGTAACTTCGGGAGAAGGGGTGCTCTTGAGCGTGCAAGCGCATGAGAGCCGCAGTGAATAGGCCCAGGCGACTGTTTAGCAAAAACACAGGTCTCTGCAAAACCGTAAGGTGACGTATAGGGGCTGACGCCTGCCCGGTGCTGGAAGGTTAAGAGGAGTGGTTAGCGCAAGCGAAGCTGCGAATTGAAGCCCCAGTAAACGGCGGCCGTAACTATAACGGTCCTAAGGTAGCGAAATTCCTTGTCGGGTAAGTTCCGACCCGCACGAAAGGCGTAACGATCTGGGCACTGTCTCAACGAGAGACTCGGTGAAATTATAGTACCTGTGAAGATGCAGGTTACCCGCGACAGGACGGAAAGACCCCGTGGAGCTTTACTGTAGCCTGATATTGAATTTTGGTACAACTTGTACAGGATAGGTAGGAGCCAGAGATCTCGGAGCGCCAGCTTCGAAGGAGGCGTCGGTGGGATACTACCCTGGTTGTATTGAAATTCTAACCCATGCCCCTTAGCGGGGCAGGAGACAGTGTCAGGCGGACAGTTTGACTGGGGCGGTCGCCTCCTAAAAGGTAACGGAGGCGCCCAAAGGTTCCCTCAGAATGGTTGGAAATCATTCGTAGAGTGTAAAGGCACAAGGGAGCTTGACTGCGAGACCTACAAGTCGAGCAGGGTCGAAAGACGGGCTTAGTGATCCGGTGGTTCCGCATGGAAGGGCCATCGCTCAACGGATAAAAGCTACCCCGGGGATAACAGGCTTATCTCCCCCAAGAGTCCACATCGACGGGGAGGTTTGGCACCTCGATGTCGGCTCATCGCATCCTGGGGCTGTAGTCGGTCCCAAGGGTTGGGCTGTTCGCCCATTAAAGCGGTACGCGAGCTGGGTTCAGAACGTCGTGAGACAGTTCGGTCCCTATCCGTCGTGGGCGTAGGAAATTTGAGAGGAGCTGTCCTTAGTACGAGAGGACCGGGATGGACACACCGCTGGTGTACCAGTTGTCTTGCCAAAGGCATCGCTGGGTAGCTATGTGTGGACGGGATAAGTGCTGAAAGCATCTAAGCATGAAGCCCCCCTCAAGATGAGATTTCCCATTACGCAAGTAAGTAAGATCCCTCAAAGACGATGAGGTAGATAGGTTCGAGGTGGAAGTGTGGTGACACATGGAGCTGACGAATACTAATCGATCGAGGACTTAACCAAAATGTTTGAAACATTCAATGCACCGTTTATCCAGTTTTGAAAGAATAATTAATTCTTTTATATGTCTAGTGATGATGGCAAAGAGGTCACACCCGTTCCCATACCGAACACGGAAGTTAAGCTCTTTAGCGCCGATGGTAGTTGGGGGCTTCCCCCTGTGAGAGTAGGACGTCGCTAGGCAATGTAAACAGTCAGCTGTGTGCTGGCTGTTTTTTTTTTTTGAAAAACATTAATAATTTATCAATAATTCCACAAAACTTGCTTAAAATAAGAAGAGCTTAACTAATATTTATATACGAAATGTAGAAGAAATTAAAAAATCCATATTTTCTTCGTATAAAAAAGGAAGAAAAGTCTATCAGAGATGGCACTGATAAAAATCTGAATTGTCTTTCTTTTATAAGTTTCTTGACAGTAGCTTAGCACGTTGTTAATCTTACAATTAATATTCTTTTAACTATAGGAGGACGTTACGAAAATGTGGGAAACTAAATTTGCCAAAGAAGGTTTAACTTTTGATGATGTATTATTAGTACCAGCCCATTCAGAAGTATTACCGAAAGATGTTGATTTATCAGTTCAACTAACACCGAAGATTAAATTAAATATTCCAATGATCAGCGCAGGCATGGATACAGTTACAGAATCTAAAATGGCAATTGCTATGGCACGTCAAGGTGGCATCGGTATTATCCATAAGAACATGTCGCTTGATGAGCAAGCTGAGCAAGTAGAAAAAGTAAAACGTTCTGAAAATGGTGTTATTACAAACCCATTCTTCTTAACTCCGACTCACCAAGTTTTCGATGCTGAGCATTTAATGGGGAAATACCGAATTTCTGGTGTACCAATCGTTGATAGCATGGAAAACCAAAAGCTAGTAGGGATCATTACAAACCGCGACTTACGCTTTATTTCTGACTATTCTTTAAAAATTGAAGATGTTATGACGAAAGAAGATTTAATTACAGCACCTGTTGGAACGACTCTAGAGGATGCTGAAAAGATTCTTCAACAATATAAAATCGAAAAGTTACCAATTGTAGATGAAGAAGGTAAATTAACTGGATTAATTACAATTAAGGATATCGAGAAGGTAATTGAGTTCCCTAACGCTGCAAAAGACATACATGGTCGTTTATTAGTAGGGGCAGCAGTTGGTGTTTCAAAAGATACGATGATACGTATTGAAAAGCTTGTTGAAGCACAAGTAGATATCGTAGTAATCGATACAGCTCACGGTCATTCTGAGGGTGTATTACAAACAATTCGCTCTATCCGTGAATCTTACCCAGAGCTTGAAATTATCGCTGGTAACGTGGCAACAGCTGAAGGTGCACGCGCATTATTTGAAGCTGGTGCAGATGTAGTGAAAGTTGGTATTGGACCAGGATCTATTTGTACAACTCGTGTCGTAGCTGGTGTAGGTGTACCACAAATTACAGCTGTTTACGATTGTGCAACAGTAGCACGTGAACTTGGGAAAACAATTATTGCTGATGGAGGCATTAAATATTCTGGTGACATTGTAAAAGCTCTTGCAGCGGGTGGTAATGTTGTAATGCTTGGTTCACTTCTTGCAGGTACTTCTGAATCTCCTGGTGAAACTGAAATCTTCCAAGGTCGTCGATTCAAAGTATACCGTGGTATGGGTTCAATTGGAGCTATGGAAAAAGGTTCAAAGGATCGTTATTTCCAAGAGGATGCCAAAAAATTAGTGCCTGAAGGTATTGAAGGTCGTCTTCCTTACAAAGGACCTCTAGCGGATACTATTTATCAACTAATCGGTGGTATTCGTGCAGGTATGGGCTATTGCGGTTCAGCTAACCTTGAGTTCTTACGTGAAAATGCTCAGTTTGTTCGAATGACAGGTGCAGGTCTACGTGAATCACATCCACATGATGTACAAATCACAAAAGAATCACCAAACTATTCGATGTAATATATTACTAGCAACTTTTATGCTCTCGAATCGTCTACAAAGATGACACGAGGGCATTTTTTTATGATAGAGAGTGCGCACGGACATTACTATATATGATAAAATGTCGAGGACAAGATTATTTTTTGGAGGGCTTTAAAGGTGAAAAAGACAATGAATACTGTAATACGCTTACTCCTAATTCCTGTTTTGTTATTTAGTGTTTTAGCAGGTATTCCAGCGAAGGCAAATGCAGAAACAGATTTAGGACTATACGTGGATGCTGCAATTTTAATTGACGCAGATTCAGGAAAAATTTTATATGAACAAAATGCAGATACTTCACTAGGTATTGCGAGTATGACAAAAATGATGACTGAATACCTGCTATTGGATGCAATTGATGCAGGTACAGTTAAATGGGATCAGGAATATCATGTAACTGATTATACGTATAAAATTTCACAAAACCGTGCGTTAAGTAATGTACCATTACGTAGAGATGGAACTTACACAATTCGTGAATTGTATGAAGCGATGGCTATTTACTCTGCAAATGCTGCTACAGTGGCTATTGCGGAAACAATTGCAGGTACTGAAACTGAGTTTATAAAATTAATGAATAAAAAAGCGGAAAAGCTTGGTCTTAAAGACTATAAATTCGTAAACTCTACTGGTCTTAACAATGCAGATTTATTTGGTATGCATCCAGCTGGTACTGGACCAAAAGATGAAAACGTAATGCCTGCTAAAACTGTAGCAAAATTAGCATATCATTTACTAAAAGATCATCCAGAGGTATTAGAAACGTCTAAAATTGCAGAAAAGACGTTTCGTGAAGGTACAGAAGATAGAATTGAAATGAGAAACTGGAACGATATGTTACCGGGATTAGCAAACCCATATGAAGGCGTCGACGGGTTAAAAACAGGTACAACAGACTTTGCTGGACATTGCTTTACAGGTACTGCAACGCGTAATGGTACACGTTTAATTTCTGTTGTTATGAAGGCTGTAGATGAAAAGGGTGAAGGCACAAGAAAAGCGCGCTTTGATGAAACAGCTAAATTATTTAACTATGGCTTCTCACAATTCTCGAAACAAGAAATTATCCCAGCGAACTATAAGTTTAAAGATCAAGAAACAGTAAAAGTTACGAAAGGTAAAGAAAAGAATGTAGCGATTGCTGTTAAAGAACCAGTTTCATTTATGATCAAGTCATCTGAAAAAGACTTATATAAACCTAAACTAGTATTAGATAAAAAGAGTCTTGAAGCAGAGGTTAAGAAGGATACAGTTGTCGGGAAGGTAGTTATTGAGCGCACAGAGGGCACAGATCACGGTTTTATTGACGGTAAGGGTCTTAAGGTCGATGTTGTCACAACAGAGGCTGTGGAGCGTGCTAGTGGTATCTCATTATTCTTCCAAGGTATTGGTAGCTTCTTCGGAAACTTATGGAACAGCATTACTGACTTTGTTGGTGGCTTATTTTAACTTCCTTTTCAGCGGGTGACCAAACATCCGCTGAAAGAAGTTAAAGCCTCCGGCGGATGTCACAGAATCGGAATGGAGTTCTTAGGGGATGTTAGCCTAAAATCATCGCATCCATGCGATAACGGCTAACTGACCTGCGTCATGCAGGCCTAAGCACAAAGCCGATTCCGGACGCAATTATGCCGAGGCATAATTGATTAATACTTAACTTAAAGAACACGAGATGTTTTCAAACATCTCGTGTTCTTTTTCACGTTTTTTCGCTCTACTGCATACGCTATTAGGCGAAAGGATGTGGCTAAATGTGTGGTATTACTGGATGGGCTAGCTTTCAAAAGGATTTAAGAACAAGTAATGAAATTCTAAAGTTAATGACGCAGACATTAAATAAACGAGGGCCTGATGATGAAAATATTTGGTGTAGTGAGCATATTGCATTTGGCCATCGTCGGCTAGCTGTCATAGATTTAATCGGTGGGAAGCAGCCGATGAAAAAATCTCATGATGCTGCAAACTATGTCATTACATATAATGGCGAGCTTTATAATACAGAAGAATTAAGGAAAGAGCTCCAACACCGGGGGCATGCTTTTACAACACATTCAGATACGGAAGTATTATTAACGGCTTATATTGAATGGAAAGAGCAGTGTGTTGATTTTTTAAATGGAATTTTCGCTTTTGGTATATGGGATGAACAATCACAATCTCTTTTTTTATGTCGAGATCGACTAGGTGTAAAACCTTTGTTTTACACAGAACAACAAGACGGCCTGCTTTTTGCATCCGAGGTGAAAGCATTATTAGCTCATCCATTGATTACACCAACTGTTAATACGGAAGGGCTGGCAAATATGATGGCTGTAGGGCCGTCTAGAATGCCTGGAAAGTCACTTTTTCAAAATATTAGTGAGCTACGTCCAGGATATGCAATGCGTTTCTCTAGAGAGGGCATACGGGTTTGGCAGTATTGGCAGTTGCAGAGTAAACGTCATGAAGAGTCTTTAGAGGAAACCATTGATCATGTCCGTTTTTTGTTAACAGATGCTATTGAACGACAGCTTGTTTCAGACGTACCAATTTGTACATTTCTTTCAGGTGGATTAGATTCCAGCATTATTACAGGAATTGCAGCAAATAGGTTTCATGAACAAAATAAAGGTAAGCTCCATACGTACTCCATAGATTATGAGGATAATGAACGCTTCTTTAATCCACATGCTTTTCAAACATCAACAGACACGTATTGGATTCACAAAATGACAGATACCTTTCGTACAGAACATCATGCTGAGGAAATTTCTCAGCGGCAACTAATCGATTGGTTAGTAGAGTCTGTCATTGTTAGAGATTCCCCAGGGATGGCAGATGTAGATTCATCGTTATTATGGTTTTGTCGAGAAATAAAAAAAGACTTTACGGTTGCGCTGTCGGGTGAATGTGCAGATGAAATTTTCGGCGGCTATCCATGGTTTACAGAAAAGACAACAGGTTTTCCTTGGATTCGTTCACTGTCTGAAAGATCAACAATGTTACAAGAGCGGTGGCGTAAGAAATTAACAGTTGAATCATTTGCACAGCAGGCATATTCGCAAACCATTTCTGAAGTACCATATCTTGATGGAGAGAGTAAAGAGGAAGCAAGGCAACGTGAAATGTTTTATTTGAACATGGTATGGTTTATGCAAACATTACTGGAACGCAAAGATCGTATGAGCATGGGAGCGAGTCTTGAAGTTCGTGTTCCATTTGCAGATCATCGACTTGTGGAATATGCGTGGAATATTCCTTGGGAAATGAAAAATTTAGGTGGTATAGAAAAGGGTTTGCTTCGTAAGGCAATGCAACATTTATTGCCAGAAGAAGTTTTATATCGGAAAAAGAATCCGTACCCTAAAACATATCATCCAGTTTATACGGCAGGTGTTCAAAAATGGCTAAGAGAAATAATGGAGGATAAAAATTCAATTCTTCATGAATTGTTTGAGCGGCAGAAGCTAATAGGGCTAATTGAATCTGGTGGTAGTTCTTTCAAAGTTCCTTGGTATGGACAATTAATGGCAGGTCCACAGCTTTTGGCTTATCTCGGCCAAATCCATACATGGTTTAAGCTATACAATATCCAACTAATTGAATCGTAATATAACGGAAATACCGATCAACCTTTTAAGGTAAGGTTGATCGGTGTTTTTTCTGTATGCCCCAACAGTTCATTAGCTTTTCAATTGAAGGTTCAATTTCATGTACAGGTATACCTCCAAAACCTAGTAAAAATTGAGCTTGCGAGGGTGCGGCGGAGTGATCTAGGCGATAATCAGATAGTGAATAGATTTTGATGTCCATATTGGAGGCAAGCTGCTGTAAATGCTTTTCGGACAAAGTATGCTGTACATCGAGTAAAATATGCATTCCTGCTTGCTCACCGGTAATATTAATCTGATTAGAATAGTTTTCTAAAATAGAAGTAAGTTTTTCATGTTTTTTTCGATAAACCTTCCTCATCCGATTTAAATGCTTTGCAAAATGGCCGTCACGCATAAAATTAGCTACGATATGTTGATCAAAGCGGGGTACCGTTGATGAATAGTAATTAAATACATCATTATAAGTAGCAAGTAATTTTGATGGAAGTACAAAATAAGCAACACGTAAGGACGGCATTAATGATTTTGTAAATGTACTCATATAAATGACTTTATCATTTCGATCTAATGCATGAAGTGCAGGAATTGGTTTTCCAGTATAACGAAATTCGGAATCATAATCATCTTCAATTATGTATCGAGAGGAGCTTTGTGCGGCCCAATTTAAAGCCTGTGCACGTCTTGTAGCCGATAATACTGCCCCTGTAGGGAATTGGTGTGATGGCGTTATGTAGACAACGTCAGCACTAGTATTTTCGAGCTCATGAATGACAATTCCTTCATCATCGACCGCAATTGGATAGACTTTTCGTTTATGCTGAGAAAACATACGATGCACAGCAGGATACCCTGGGTTTTCAAGTGCAAAGCAAGTATCGTCACCAAAAAGTCGCAATATCATTGGTAGAAGTTGTTCTGTTCCTGAGCCGATGACAATTTGCTCGGGACTACAAACAACCCCACGTGATTGAAATAAATAATTAGCAATTTCCGTTCGTAAAGATAGTTCTCCCTGAGGCTCACCTGTTAATAATAATTCCTTTGAGGCATCATCAAAGAGCTCTTTCGCATATTTCCGCCATGTTTGAAATGGGAAGACATCAATATCGATAGAACCAGGATTAAAATCTATTTTGTACGATTTTTTCTTTACTTGTTCGTGTATAGCCGCTATTGTGTCCTGCTGAATATATGGAAGCTCGTCAATTTCCTCTACAAAATAACCGACGCGAGATTTAGACATAATATAGCCTTCTGCAAGTAACTGTGCATATGCAATTTCAATCGTTGTTTGAGAAATATTCAAAAAATCGGCTAATTTTCTTTTTGATGGTAATTTTTCTCCTACTGCAATTTTCTTTGAAATAATAGCTTCTTTAATGCCGCTATAAAGCTGGTCATAGAGCGGTTTTTCACCATTTTTTTCTAGTTGGAATAATAGCATGTCCATATTCATTCATCCTCCTGACCTTATGGTTATTTAGTAAACTGGATATTTTTATATGGTCAATTTCGATTATACTAAATTTCATCATAAAGGTGGAGGTTAGAAATCATGAGACAAACAGGTACAGAATTAGTTAAGCGCGGGATGGCAGAAATGCAAAAGGGTGGTGTCATTATGGATGTTATTAATGCGGAGCAGGCGAAAATTGCGGAAGCTGCAGGGGCTGTAGCTGTCATGGCATTAGAACGAGTACCATCAGACATTCGTAAGGCGGGTGGTGTTGCACGTATGGCGGATCCTCGTATTGTCGAGGAGGTCATGGGAGCTGTATCCATTCCCGTAATGGCTAAAGCACGTATTGGACATATTGTAGAAGCAAGAGTGTTAGAAGCAATGGGTGTTGATTATATTGATGAAAGTGAAGTATTAACGCCAGCGGATGAGGAGTTTCATTTATTAAAAAGTGATTATACAGTGCCTTTTGTTTGTGGGTGCCGTGATTTGGGTGAAGCAGCTCGACGCATAGGTGAGGGGGCTTCTATGCTACGAACTAAAGGGGAACCTGGGACGGGTAATATTGTAGAGGCAGTTCGCCATATTCGAAAAGTGAATGCGCAAGTACGTAAGGTAGTGGGGATGACAGAGGACGAATTAATGACAGAGGCTAAATTGCTTGGTGCTCCTTTTGAATTATTAAGAGAAATTAAGCGTCTTGGCCGTTTACCAGTAGTAAATTTTGCAGCGGGTGGAGTTGCTACGCCAGCGGATGCAGCATTAATGATGGAGCTTGGAGCAGACGGTGTATTTGTTGGCTCTGGCATTTTCAAATCAGAAAATCCAGAGAAATTTGCTCGTGCAATTGTTGAAGCTACTACGCATTATAAGGACTACAAGCTAATTGCTGAAATTTCAAAAGAGTTAGGTGTTCCGATGAAAGGCATCGATATTGCACAGCTTAGTCAAAATGAGCGTATGCAAGAGCGAGGCTGGTAAAATGAAGCGAATCGGTGTTTTGGCATTACAGGGCGCGGTGCGAGAGCATGTGCAAACGTTAGAGTCTCTCGGATGCGAAGCGGTCTTAGTAAAACAAAGAAGTGATTTAGAGAAGCTTGATGGACTTGTCTTGCCTGGTGGAGAAAGCACAACGATGCGCAAATTGCTGAATCGATACGAGTTATTAGAGCCAATTCGCACACTTGCAAAGCAAGGTTTACCGATGTTTGGAACATGTGCAGGATTGATTTTATTAGCGAAGGACTTAGTGGATTATGAATCACATTTAGCAGTAATGGACGTGTTAGTTGCACGGAATTCTTATGGACGTCAAGTAGATAGCTTTGAAGTGAAGCTCGACATACCTGAAATAGGTCCTGCCATTCCGGCTGTCTTTATACGCGCGCCACATATTGTTTCTGTAGGTGAAGGTGTTGAAGTATTAGCGGAGCATGACGGGAAAATCGTTTTAGCAAAAGACGGTCATTTTTTAGGTTGTTCCTTCCATCCTGAATTAACGGAAGATACACGTATTCTTGAATATTTTGTATCTTTTATGGTATGACTTGCAAAATCTCATTTCATATAGTACAGTATGGATAAAATTTAAATAACTTAACACGATGATGGGAAGTAGTAACAAGCTCGTTTTTTTTAGAGAGTCAGCGGGTGGTGGAAGCTGATAAAAGCACTTGTGAATCCGTCCTGGAGTTGCGCAGTCGAAGTGAATGAAGTAGGCTGTCGCCGGCTGAAATGCCGTTATGAAATAAGTGGATTAGACAAAGTACAAAGTGTCTAGTCAATTAGGGTGGCAACGCGGGTAGCTCTCGTCCCTTTTGGGGATGAGGGCTTTTTTTGTGTTTCCCTAACTATTTTCCCATCATTAAGAATCTACTGGAGGTATGACGATGTTAGATATTAAACGCGTGCGCGACAATTTCGCAGAAATTAAAGAAATGTTATTAACACGTAATGAGGATTTAGGAAACTTAGACGATTTTGAACAATTAGATGCAAAGCGTCGTGAATTAATTGCAAAAACAGAAGAGCTTAAAGCTGAGCGCAATAAAGTATCTGAGCAAATTTCTATTATGAAACGTAATAAGGAAAATGCGGATGAAGTTATTGCACGTATGCGTCAGGTTGGCGATGAAATTAAAGAGCTAGATGTCCAATTAAATGATGTAGAAGATCGCTTTAAAGATATGATGATGCGTTTACCAAACGTTCCACATGAATCTGTACCAGTTGGCACAACAGAGGATGATAATGTAGAGGAATATACTTGGGGTGAGGTACCAACGTTTAATTTTGACATTAAAGCACACTGGGATATCGCTACGGACTTACAAATTGTAGACTTTGAACGTGGTGCAAAAGTAACTGGTAGTCGTTTCCTATTCTATCGTGGCCTTGGTGCTCGTTTAGAACGTGCATTAATGACGTTTATGATGGACTTACATGCAGAAGAGCATGGCTATGAAGAAATGCTACCGCCTGTAATTGTTAATCGCGATAGCTTAACAGGTACAGGACAACTACCTAAATTTGAAGAAGATGTCTTTAAATTGGTTGATACAGATTACTTCATGATTCCAACAGCAGAAGTACCTGTGACAAATTTCTACCGTGATGAAATTTTACCGGTTGAAGCTTTACCACAAGGCTTTGCAGCATATAGTGCTTGCTTCCGTTCAGAGGCAGGATCTGCGGGACGCGATACACGTGGTTTAATTCGTCAACATCAATTCAACAAAGTAGAATTAGTACGCTTTGTTAAACCAGAGGAATCTTATGAACAGTTAGAACTATTAACAGGTCATGCTGAAAAAGTACTGCAATTATTAGGGTTACCATACCGCAAACTAAAAATGTGTACAGCTGATTTAGGCTTTACTGCAGCTAAAAAGTACGATTTAGAAGTTTGGATTCCAGCGCAAAATATGTACCGTGAAATTTCTTCATGCTCTAACTTTGAAGATTTCCAAGCACGTCGAGCAAATATTCGCTTCCGTCGTGAGCCAAATGCAAAACCGGAGTATGTACACACATTAAACGGCTCAGGTCTTGCAATCGGCCGTACAGTAGCAGCAATCTTAGAAAACTATCAACAAGCAGATGGAAGCGTAGTGATTCCTGAAGTATTAAGACCATATATGGGCGGAAAAGAAGTAATCGCTCCAAAGTAACCGGAGTCAAAAAATGAAAAAACTACTGTTGAAATTTCAACAGTAGTTTTTCTTTTAACCAGTAGGGTGAATTTTTTATTAAAATTCTTCATTCTCAACAATTAAAGCTTGTCGCGCTTTTTTCTCGGCCTTTTTTCGTTCGCGTAATGCTCGGAAAAAATCGGTTAAGATTTGTCCACATTCCTCAGCTAAAATTCCCTCTGATACTTCACATTCATGGTTAAAGCGTGCATCGTTTAATAAACGATAGAGTGAATCTACACAGCCAGCTTTTATATCTCTTGCACCATATACAACACGTGGCACACGAGATTGTAAAATGGCACCTGCACACATAGGGCAAGGTTCAAGCGTCACATAGAGTGTTGTTTTTTCAAGACGCCAGCTACCTATTTTTTTACAAGCTTCTTGAATAACCATTAGTTCAGCGTGCGTCGTCGCGTTTTGTGTTGTTTCTCGTAAATTATGAGCACGTGCAATAATCTCTCCATCGTAGACAAGCACAGCTCCTATCGGCACTTCCCCAAGTAAGGCTGCTTTCTTAGCTTCTTCCAGTGCATTGTTCATAAACAATCGGTCTGTTTCAAAAATATCCACTATGATCTCTCCTTATCATTTAGTGTATCTTGCTTAATTAACAATTGCTACTGTCAAATAAGTCTCGGCAACATCGCCTCCGTATTATGTAAAAAGTTAAAACGTTGACATATTCAAAACAACCATCTATATTTATATATGAACACATGCTCATATATAAATATAAAAGTTAGGGGTAAGCTAAATGGACGAAAAATTACAAAATACAGAGGTTCATAATAAAAAAGAACAACATTTAGACGAAGAGACACTATTCGTCGTGTCTCAAACATTTAAAGCTTTAAGTGATCCGACAAGAATTCGCATTTTGAATTTATTATGTACGGATGAGCATTCAGTCAACGACATCGCTGAAATTTTAGATTTAGGCCAATCAACAGTTTCACATCAGTTACGTTTTTTGAAAAATTTACGGTTAGTGAAATATAGAAGGGAAGGCACAACCTTATATTATTCAAAAGATGATGATCACATTATGAATTTGTTAATGCAAGCTATTGAGCATGCTACACATAACTAGAACTAATGGAGGGATGAGAAATGGGACATAATCATGATCACAGCCATGACCATACACATGGCGCAAATAAAAAGGTGTTAATCTTATCATTTATTATTATTACGAGTTATATGGTTGTTGAAGCGATTGGTGGCTATTTAACAAATAGTTTGGCTCTTTTATCCGATGCAGGACATATGTTAAGTGATTCAATTTCATTAGCAATAGCTTTACTTGCTTTTATATTTGGAGAAAAGGCTGCGAGCTATAGTAAAACATACGGTTATAAACGATTTGAAATTTTAGCAGCGGTATTAAATGGTGTGACTTTAATTTTGATTGCTTTATTCATTTTCTATGAGGCATTAGAACGTTTTACCAATCCACCAGAAGTAGCAACAACAGGCATGCTAGTTATTAGTACAATCGGTCTTTTGATAAATATTTTAGTAGCCTGGATTATGATGCGTGGCAGTGATACAAAAGATAATTTAAATATGCGTGGAGCTTATTTACACGTATTAAGCGATATGCTTGGATCTGTAGGGGCCATCGTTGCCGCACTGTTAATAATGTTTTTTGGCTGGGGCTGGGCTGATCCACTTGCGAGTGTTATTGTTGCAGCATTAGTATTAAGAAGCGGCTACTATGTAACGAAGGCTGCTGTCCATGTTCTCATGGAAGGCACACCTTCCAACGTTGACGTTGAAGAGATCGTACAAACTATTGTACAAACAAATGGCGTTCATAGCATTCATGATTTACACATTTGGACAATAACAAGTGGAACAAATGCACTTTCTTGTCATGCGGTTGTCGATGATCAGCTAAAAATTGCGGATGGTGAGCATATATTACGGGAAATTGAACATAATCTTGAACATAAGGGCATAAAGCATGTGACGATTCAATTGGAAACAGTAGCGCATAAGCATGATCAATCCATTTTATGTACAATAAAAACTGAGCAGTCGAATCACCATCATCATTAATAAAATTTTTAGTTCTTTTTACTCTTTGCATACCCTTCGTGGGTATAGTATGATAAGTGTGAGTAGGAGGTGTATTGTATGGAGGATATAGTGAAAGAGGATGTTTGTCATACAGAGGAAGGTATGTCGTGTCGAAAAAGTCATCATCCTGAACGCGTTAAAAAAGATTTAACGACTCGTTTAAATCGAATCGAAGGTCAAATCCGAGGTGTTAAAGGGATGATTGACAAAGATGTTTACTGCGATGATATTATTACGCAACTGTCTGCCACACAGTCTGCTTTAAATAGTGTAGCAAAAATATTATTAGAAGGTCATTTAAAGGGATGTGTAGTAGATCGCCTATCAGAAGGTGATGAAGCAGTGTTAGATGAATTAGTAGTGACTATCCAAAAATTAATGAAGAAGTAAAATTTTTTAATAAATATATACCCCTATATAGTATATAAAATAAAAGGAGAGATATTTTATGCAAAACGTAACATTAAACGTACAAGGAATGTCATGTGGACATTGTGTAAATTCAGTGGAAAAAAGTGTTGGAGCTTTAGCAGGCGTTGAACAAGTAAAAGTAAACTTAGCTGATGGTTTAGTAGATGTAGCATTCGATGAAACACGAGTATCTCTAGACCAAATTAAAGAAGCAATCGACGATCAAGGCTATGACGTTAAATAATATAAATAGGGTGCTCAAGTAGCACTCTATTATTTTCAATTACACATACCCCCTGTTGGTATGTAGGGAGGAGAAATGATCATGAGTTCAGAAATAAAGGAAGCGAATTTGCAAATTACAGGTATGACATGTGCAGCCTGTGCAACTCGTATAGAAAAAGGTTTAAATAAAATGGATGGTGTAGAACAAGCGACGGTTAATTTAGCTCTTGAAAAATCGTCCATTAAATATGATCCGACAAAACTAAATGAAGAAGACTTTGAAAAGAAAATTGAAGCACTTGGTTATGGTGTCGTTAAACAAAAAACTGAATTCGATATTACAGGTATGACATGTGCGGCCTGCGCAACACGGATAGAAAAGGGTTTAAATAAACTGGCAGGTGTATCCTCTGCGAACGTAAACTTAGCGCTCGAAAAAGCAAATATAGAGTTTAACCCATCTGAGGTGACGATTGCAGATTTGATTGCGAAGGTTGAACAATTAGGATATGAAGCGCATCAAAAAGCAGAAGATCAAGAGACAGTAAATCATCGAGAACAGGCTATCAAGCAACAGCAGCAAAAATTTATTTTCTCGGCCATTCTTTCATTACCATTACTTTGGACGATGGTAGGACACTTCTCATTTACATCATTTTTATATGTTCCGGAATTTTTAATGAATCCGTGGGTGCAAATGGTGTTGGCCACTCCCGTTCAATTTATCATTGGGAAACAATTTTATGTTGGGGCATACAAAGCTTTACGCAACGGTAGTGCCAATATGGATGTGCTTGTAGTGATGGGAACCTCTGCAGCATATTTTTATAGTTTATATCAAGCCATAATTACTACGGGGTCACATCATGCCCCTCATTTATATTTTGAAACGAGTGCCGTATTAATTACTTTAATTTTATTAGGTAAATTATTTGAGGCAAAAGCAAAGGGTCGCTCTTCTGAAGCAATCAAAAAGTTAATGGGCCTTCAGGCTAAAACGGCCATCGTTGTTCGTGACGGTGTAGAAGAAGAAGTACCATTAGAAGAAGTAGCCATTGGCGACATTATTTTAGTGAAACCTGGTGAAAAAATCCCTGTCGATGGTGAAGTGTTAGAAGGAACAACAGCTGTCGATGAATCGATGTTAACAGGAGAGAGTTTACCTGTTGATAAAAAGCAAGGCGATTTATTATTCGGTTCCACTATTAATAAAAATGGTTTTATTAAAATGACGGCAACTAAAGTTGGGCGCGATACGGCCTTAGCTCAAATTATTAAAGTTGTAGAAGACGCACAAGGCTCAAAAGCGCCGATCCAACGCTTAGCAGACCAAATTTCAGGTGTTTTTGTACCAATCGTTGTTGGTATTGCAATTGTAGCGTTTCTAATCTGGATTGTTTGGGTGCGACCAGGTGAATTTACACCTGCACTAGAAGTATTAATCGCAGTACTTGTTATTGCTTGTCCATGTGCGCTTGGATTAGCAACGCCAACATCGATTATGGCGGGCTCTGGCCGTGCGGCGGAATTTGGTATTTTATTTAAAGGTGGAGAGCATTTAGAGCAAACACAAAGCATCGATACTGTAGTTGTTGATAAAACAGGTACAGTGACACACGGTAAACCTGTATTAACGGATGTTGTATTAGCGGCGAATCAAGACGAGGCACATTTTTTATCGTTAATCGGTGCAGCAGAGAAGCAATCCGAGCATCCGTTAGCAGAAGCAATTGTTCAAGGAATTACTGATCGAGGAATCGACCTAGGAGATGTTCAATTTTTTGAAGCCATACCAGGTTACGGTGTGCAAGCGACTGTATCTGGTCAAGGAGTCGTCATCGGTACTCGTAAATTGATGCAACAATACGGTATTCATATTGATGATATTCTAACAACAATGGAGCAATTAGAGGAAAACGGTAAAACTGCCATGTTAGCTGCGATTAACGGTCAGTATGCTGGCCTAGTAGCAGTTGCTGATACAGTAAAAGATACTTCAAAAGAAGCGGTTAGTCGTTTACAAGAAATGGGTATTACTGTCATTATGATGACTGGTGATAATGAACGTACAGCACAAGCAATCGGAGCAGAAGTTGGTGTGGATCATGTGATTGCTGAAGTTCTTCCGGAAGGCAAAGCAGATGAAGTGAAAAAACTACAAGCTCAAGGTAAAAAAGTGGCGATGGTTGGGGATGGCATTAATGATGCGCCGGCACTTGCGACAGCTAATATTGGGATGGCGATTGGTACCGGTACTGACGTAGCTATGGAAGCAGCGGATATTACACTAATTCGTGGTGATTTAAACAGTATCGCAGATGCTATCATAATGAGTCGTAAAACAATGCGCAACATTAAACAAAACTTATTCTGGGCATTTGCTTACAATACATTAGGTATTCCAATTGCCGCAATCGGTTTACTAGCTCCTTGGGTAGCAGGTGCAGCGATGGCGTTTAGTTCAGTATCTGTTGTATTAAATGCACTGCGTTTACAGCGAGTTAAATTATAAGGTTAAAAATAGATCCACTATGGTGGGTCTATTTTTTTGTCGCCTATTTTATAGAGAAATAGTTTGATTCTGTCTTTCATTTTCTCTCTATGATACAATGAAAAGCACTGATTATAAAGAACCTCGAAGACGAGGTAATTGATGATAGAATCCATAGAACATAAAGGAGGAGCTTCTGGTGACGGTTCCATTTGTTACGGTAGAAGGTCCGATTGGTGTTGGTAAAACCTCTTTATCGAAAGAGATTGCGGCGGCATTTAATTACCATCTATTAAAAGAAATAGTAGACGAAAACCCTTTTCTAAATAAGTTTTATGAAAACATTGAGGAATGGAGCTTCCAAACGGAAATGTTCTTCCTATGTAATCGCTATAAACAATTATCGGATATAAAAAGTTTCCGTTTAACGCATGATAAACCTGTTGTAGCGGATTACCATATTTTTAAAAACTTAATATTTGCAAAGCGTACATTGGCATCAACTGAGTATGATAAATACGAGGAAATCTATAAAATATTAACGAAAGATATGCCTGTACCTAATGTAGTTGTTTATTTACATGCCAGCGTTGATACGTTGATGAAACGTATTGCGATGCGTGGTCGTGAATTTGAAAAAATGATTTCGCGAGATTACATGGAGCAACTGGTGGCAGATTATCATTCTTTTATCGAGCATTTTGAGAAAATGCATCCTGAAATTCCTATTATTCGATTTAATGGTGATCAGCTTGATTTCGTAAAAAATCCAAATGATTTGACATATGTTTTACAAACAATAAAGGACACGTTACAACAAAGGAGTTTGCAACAATGAATTTGAGAGAGAAATACGATATTCCACCACAAACGGTCATTACAATCGCTGGTACGGTTGGTGTAGGGAAATCAACGATGACAAAAGCGTTGGCAGAGGCGCTAAATTTTCGTACGTCTTTTGAAAAGGTGGATACGAATCCATATTTAGATAAATTTTATGAGGACTTTGAAAAATGGAGCTTCCATTTACAAGTGTATTTTTTAGCTGAGCGTTTTAAGGAGCAGAAGCGAATCTTTGAATATGGCGGCGGGTTTATTCAAGATCGCTCAATCTACGAAGATACAGGGATTTTTGCGAAGATGCACTATGACAAAGGTACAATGAGCCCGACAGATTATGAGACGTATACAAATTTATTTGATGCGATGGTGATGACACCGTACTTCCCTCATCCAGATTTACTTGTTTATCTAGAGGGGCCAATTGATGATGTAATTGGTCGTATTCAAGAGCGTGGACGTTCAATGGAGCAACAAACACCACATGATTACTGGATTGAAATGGATGATCGCTATGAGAACTGGATCAATAATTTTAATTCATGCCCGGTTCTACGTTTAGATATTAATGATTATGATTTATTAAAAAATCCTGAAGCAATTGAATCAATTGTGAGCCGCATCAGTCATATGCTAAAACAAACAAGTCATTTACGTAAATAAGAAATAAACTATGCTTAAAAATGTAACATATAGCAAGGGAAGCTTTGCGTTCTGGCCGAAAGCGAAGCGGTGGGCAGAAACAGCAATTGAATAAAATAAATGATTAAAAGACGTGAGACAATATGTAGCTATTGTGTCACGTCTTTTGGGTAGGAGGGATTGTTATAAGAATAGCAGTGTATTGTGGTTCAGGCTTAGGCATAGATCCAATTTATGCAGAGAAGGCAGCCGAATTAGGGACTGTATTAGCTCAAAATGGTCATGGTGTCGTTTATGGTGGTTCGAAAACAGGTCTGATGGGGAAAGTAGCAGATGCAGTATTAGAAGCTGGCGGAGAGGTTATTGGCGTGATGCCAACTCATTTGCAGAAGCGGGGATTGGCACATGCCTCGTTAACAGAGATTCATTTTGTGGAGTCTATGCATGTACGTAAAGCCAAAATGGTGGAGTTAGCAGATGCTTTTATAGCTTTACCAGGTGGTGGTGGGACATTAGATGAATATTTTGAGGTGTTTACGTGGGCACAAATAGGATTACATGAAAAGCCCGTAATCCTATATAATGTAAATAGCTTTTATGATGCGATTTTACAACACTTTCAGAAAATGCTTGAGGAAGGCTTTATACGAACAGAACAACAGCCACTTATTCGTGTAGCTACTACATCGGAGGAAGTATTAAGTTTATTAAAAAAACATGGGTAATATATGCCCATGTTTTTTCTGCAATAAATAATCTGTATAAATATTTTTGTTAGGCTCATAACTATAAAAATTTTAGGTCGCTAATACAATGAAAGAGGTGTAGGTTATGCAGGCGAAAGTTACCGATGATCAAGTAGTGTTGGCAATTGAACGAAATATAGCCATTACGTTTTGGTATAGACCATAAAGTTACCTATGTAAATGACTTTTTGCTAAAACATTAGGCTATAAAGTTGAAGAAATGATAGGAAAAGATCATAAGGATTTTTGTTTACCTGAATTTGCAAATAATATGGAATACGGAAAATTTTGGCGAAACTTAGCTACTGGTAATAGCTATCAGGATAAAATCGAAAGAATGGATGCAAGAGGTAATAGACGAACAATCAAGGCATTTTACCAAAATAATTTAACTCCTTTCAACAAATGTCTTTTGTATCATAAGTACCCCGTCAATTGTTTTATTTACATAATTTTCTGATATATATTGAAATAGTAGATGAGTTTTATTTACAATAATTGTGTAAGCTTTCATAAATCATAATAGGGGTGTTATGGATGACAAAGGTGGAAGTAAGTTTTAAGCATTTGCCAACAACTGCAGTTTCAGATGCGACAGGGGGACATACGAATTTACGTAGTGCTATTAAACCGTTAGCAGATCATTATAAAATTGCTGGCCGTGCGGTAACAGTGCGTTTACCAGATGGCGAAAATGGTGCAGTATTGGAAGCAATCCGAACTGCTAAAGAGGGAGATATTTTAGTAATCGATGCTAAAGGGAATACCAATCGTGCAGTTGCCGGTGATTTTGTTCTTTCATTGGCGAAGGGTATTGGTGTACAGGGCCTTGTCGTTGATGGTGTTATTCGTGATATTGCAGCAATTCGCGAGCTAGACTTTCCTGTGTTTTCACTTGGCACAACGGTAGCAGCTGGCTATAAAAACGGTGGTGGGGAAGTAAATGTTCCTATTGCTATTGGGGGCGTTTCTGTTCGTCCTGGGGATTATATTATTGGGGATGTAGACGGTGTCATTGTCGTTCCACAGGAAGATGCAGAGCGTATTATTGCAGCGGCTGAGGTAAAGATTGAAAAAGATGAAATACGTGCACAAGAGGCGCATAAAAATGGAAAAGAATCTATTATTGCTTATTTAGATAAAGCTCTAACAAAGTAAAAAAAACTCACGATGCCATCGTACATCGTGAGGTTTTTTTATTTTTATGCTAAGTTTTCGTTATTTTTAAAGTAATTTTTCATTTTGTCTGTATCGAAACGGCCTTCCCATTTCGCCATTACTAATGACGCAAGTGAGTTACCAATTACGTTAACGACTGTACGTCCCATATCAAGAATACGGTCGATACCTGCGATGAATGCTAAACCTTCAACTGGAATGCCGACAGTACCTAGAGTTGCTAGAAGTACAACGAAGGATACGCCTGGAACACCTGCAATTCCTTTAGATGTAACCATTAATACAAGCATTAACGTAATTTGCTCACCAATGCTTAGGTTAATACCGTACATTTGAGCGATAAATAATGCAGCAATAGCTTGGTACAATGTGGAACCATCTAAGTTAAAGGAGTAACCGGTTGGAATAACAAAGGATACGATATCCTTTGGAGCACCTAGTTTCTCCATTTTCATCATAACTCGTGGTAACACAGCCTCAGAACTTGCCGTTGAGAACGCTAAAATTAGCTCATCTTTTAGTACTTTAATTAAGAAGAAAATATTGATACCTGTGAATTTTGCCACAAGACCAAGAATAACAAAGATAAAGAATAGCATTGTTGCATAAACAAGAATAGCAAGTTTGCCAAGTGGTATTAGTGAAGCGAATCCATATTTGGAAACGGTTACACCAATTAAACCAAATACCCCAAGTGGAGCGAATTTCATTACGAGGTTCGTTACCCAGAACATAGCATCTGCTACCCCTTGGAAGAAGTCTAATACTGGTTTACCTCGATCGCCAACGGCAGCTACCCCTAAACCAAAAATAACTGAGAAGAAGATGATAGCAAGCATATTACCTTCAGACATTGCCTGAATGATATTTGTTGGTACAATGCTTACAATAATATCAAATGGTCCTTCATGCTGTACTTCTTCAGTAGTTGCAACGTATTTCGAAATATCTCCTTGAGAAAGTTCGTTCATGTTTAAACCTGCGCCTGGTTGGAACAAGTTTGCAGATAGTAAACCAACTACAATTGCTACTGTTGTAATAACTTCAAAGTAAATAAGTGATTTACCACCTAATCGTCCGAGCTGTTTCATATCTCCAGTTCCAGCAACACCAACGATTAATGTTGAAATAATAATTGGTACAACAATCATTTTAATTAGATGAAGGAAGATATCACCTAAAGGTTGTAAATATGTTTCAATTTTGGGGTTTCCGTAAAAGATACCGCCAACAATAATCCCTAAAATCAAACCGACTAAAATTTGAGTGGCTAAACTGATTCTAAATTTCTTCTTCAAAACTTTAGTACCCCCTAATATTAAGTTTTTAGGACTTGCCTTATTTTAATAATACGGAGGACTTATGGAATCCGACAAAATCCGAGAAAATTAATTTACTTTTGTTAAAATTTCTGAATATAACACTTGAATAAACTTCTTAATATTCACTTTTGCTTTACGATTTTCGTGATCTTCTATCTGAGACATAAGCTGACGAATTTCTTTAAAGTCAAAGTATCGAGGAGCATAATATTCAAATTCCGAGTTTGTATAATCTACGACCCCTAAATTGGCGAGATTGATCATCGCTGCTAATATAGTACGGCGCACACGCTGTTCAATGGCTTTACTCTCCTTCAAAATTTCATCTGGTGTAGCCTTTGTGACAGCGGCAATTTCTTCATAAAGCTCCTTTAATGGAGGTAGTGGTGCAATTTTGTGCTGATGAGCAAGCAATGTTTCGATGATAGCTATAATATCTTCGCTTCCGATTTCACCAACGATCCCCATATCATTTAAGATAGATTGAATATGATCGCGAGACGTCGCTTTATGATTTATTTGTTCACTTAGATCGATATTTGTAAGTGATTGGCGAATTATAAGCAATGAGTTTTTTAGGCGAAATTGTTCAGTTGTTTTACGTAAAACATTTTCAACCTCGATGCGGTTTATTGGCTTATGAATAAAGAAATCTATACCTTGCTCATAGGCCTCACCTACCATCTCCTTATTCACTACCTGAGAAATCATGACAAATTGTCCCTCAAAACGATTTTGAATAAGTTGCTCGACTGTTGCTATTCCATCAAGCTTAGGCATAAGCAAATCGATCAGTACAAACTCTGGCTGTGTCATTAAAATTTGTGGAATAGCGTCCTCACCATTACGTGCTTCACCAATTACTGTACCTAAACCACTATCTTCAATAATTTGTTTTAACATGACCCGACTTGCTCGATCATCATCTACAATAAAATACCTCATTTAAGTCTCTCCTGTTTGAATAGTTTGCGTAGGAATTTTAATTTTAAACATCGTGTTTTGATTGTTTGATTCAACGGATATTGAGCCATTTAATTTATTTGCTAATTCAACAACGTGTGAAAGCCCAATACCTGTTGCTGCGACACCGTCTACATTATATTTTGTAGTGTATCCAGGTTCAAAAATAATAGAGAGATTACTGTGTGGAATTCCCTTCCCATTATCACATACTGTGATTACAGTATCATCCTGTTGCTGCTGAATGGCAATAGAAATGATACCTTGATTCTCAATGGCTTCAATAGCATTAGCTGTTAAATTATTCAAAAGCGCAAGCAAAGCAATATGTTCTTTCGTTTGAAAATCGATATCAATATTTATTATAAACTCAATTTCTTTCTTTAAAAATTCTGCGTACTTACTGTTGCCGTCTTCAATAAAATGTAATAATTCTGATAATCTGAGTGAGTCAAAGCTCTTGTCACCAACAATTTTAGAAATACCTGCATAAATGCGTTGTGAATCCTTCTTTACTTCATGAATTTCCTGGGCAATATGGAGCGCCTGTAAACTTTCCGGACGATAGCCTAGTGATTTTAATTGTCGATATAACTCAAATCCACTAGCAGTAATTGCTTCTATATGGTTCATAGATTTTTTCAAATAAAGTGTCTCAACATATAAATCTGAGCCAATTGTAAGCATTTCCTGAACCCGTTTTTTTTGCTCAGCAATTAAAATGGAACTATAAATACCAACAACAAAAAAACTACGTAATAAAGCAACTGCTAAAAGTATAAGTAAATCAGGGAGGAGTAAAAAAGTGTAAGAATTTATAATAAAGTGAAATAGTTGTTCCACTAAATTACTGAACACTTCACTAAACGCAACTAGTAATCCAAGCAATAGTGGTTTTTCTCTATATTGATGAATACTTAGAATTTGTAGGCATACTGCGAACGATATATAAAATGTAGCAGCAGGTAAATGTATTAGTAAACTATCGACTAATGGAACATCATGTAAAGAGTAATTAATGATAACTCGAAAAATAGTTGTCACGATGCTTGTAGTAAATCCAGCCAAAATAATTGGTGTAGGTTTAAGTAAAGTGCATAAAAAGAAAATGATGCTTCCTAATCCGAAACGAAAAGTTGTATTCGAGAAAGGCATTATTTTAATCTCACTACCGACAGCAGTTAACAGTGCAATTGTGAAAATCCAAGTGAGGGAAGCACGATATATGTAAAATTTTGAATGCATAAAAAATCCTCCCAATATTAACAGAGCAGTATAGCAAAGAAAAGATAAAGATTTGCTAAAGAACTCATTTGCTTGTTTGAAATAAAAGTAATTGTACCACTACTTTTGACGTTGTGTTGGCCAGAATACGACTTTGAGATGAAAGGGGTATAGATTTTTAACTTCTTACAGAGGGTGTCCAAACATCCGCTGAGATAGAGGAACTTGTTCTAAGAACGCCACATCCTGTGACATTACCGAAATGACCGACATCTTGTCGGACCTAAATACAAAGCCAATTGTGGACGCAATTATGCCGAGGCATAATGAATCAATTATAAAATCGTAATTTACAATAAAAAAATACCACACCCTAAGCGGAAGTGGCATCTAATAAGTGTTACATATAATTTTTAGGCAAAAAAAAACGGCTACATTCGTAGTCGGAATTTTAAAACTGGAGGAGGTAGAGGGATTCGAACCCCCGCGCGGTGTTACCCGCCTGTCGGTTTTCAAGACCGATCCCTTCAGCCAGACTTGGGTATACCTCCATGTTGTTCTGTTGCGTTGTCTCATCGACAAAAATAAATTTATCATATTTCAAAATTCTCGTCAACAGTTTTTTAAGTTTTTTTTAACTTCTTTCATCGGGTGTCCAAACACCCACTGAATTAGAGGAACTCAGTCTATGAACGCCACGTCCTGTGGCATTACCGATATGACCGACATCGTCTCGGTCTTCGTGTTGTTGTCGCTACGTTAGCACTGCGCTTTCGCACAAAAAACATCTGCAGGCCTAAGCACAAAGCCTATTCCGGACGCAATTATGCCGAGGCATAATTGATTAATAATTTCTTTTTTACAGTACTGATAGAATATTCCACACAAATATTATGCGTATTAAGTTGCAATTTATGAAAACAGTAAGTATACTAGTTATTGCCGTGCTAGGTGGGAAGGTAGCGGTGTCCTGTAACTCGCAATCCGCTCTAGCGAGACTGAATTCCTTTTTAGAGGCTGTCCGTATTGTTTGGTCTGCCTTTTGCACGTAGTGTTGACGATTGGGTCCTGCGCAATGGATACCCATGAACCATGTCAGGTCCGGAAGGAAGCAGCATTAAGTGGTCTTATTCATGTGCCGCGGGGTTGCCTAATCTGAGCTAACGACAAGAGTAACGCTTATGTGCGGCTGTCGAAGAAAGGTGCACGGCATTAAATTGCCAATTCAAACGCATCCGTCCAAAAGGCGGATGCGTTTTTTTATTATTTTACAAGTTGTTTTTAGATTCTTTAGACGGAGGGGTAGTTGCCAGAACGTTTAAAGAAGGTACAAAATGTACAAGGCGACGGGTAGGATAGGTACATAAGAGATACATCAGTCTCCCTTATAAGTAGAGATGGTGAAAAACAATGGTCCTGAATTTTTTAGAAAAACGATGACACTATTTTATAAATAATGAAGCGAATGCTATAATAGAACTATTCTATATAATGAAGAAGAGGAGAGGAAACCATTGACGTATCAAGCATTTTATCGTGTGTATCGACCACAATCATTTCGGGAAATGTCTGGTCAAGCACATGTCAAAAGAACGCTACAAAATGCTCTCCTAGCGAATAAAACAACGCATGCTTATTTATTCTCTGGCCCGCGTGGTACCGGGAAAACAAGTACAGCTAAAATTTTTGCGAAGGCTTTAAACTGTGAGCAGGCACCATCAAATGAGCCTTGTAATGAATGTGCTACTTGTTTAAGTATTACAGATGGTTCTCATCCAGATGTTATTGAATTTGACGCTGCGTCTAATTCACGCGTTGAAGAAATACGTGACATCATTGAGAAAGTACGATTTGCTCCTGCTAGTAGCAGATATAAAGTGTATATCATTGATGAAGTGCATATGCTTTCCACCAGTGCTTTCAATGCACTTTTAAAGACATTAGAAGAACCACCTTCTCATGCTGTATTTATTTTAGCGACGACAGAGCCCCATAAATTGCCTGCAACGATTATTTCGCGTTGTCAGCGCTTTGATTTTAAGCGTCTTTCAACCAATGATATTATTGAGCGCATGAAAGTTGTATTAGAGGATATTGAGTTACCATTTGAGGAGCAAGGTTTAAAGGTAATCGCACAATCAGCAGCTGGTGGTATGCGTGATGCTTTAAGTTTATTAGATCAGGTTGTATCCTTCAGCGGGGAAATGTTGAAGTTAGAGGACACATTGCTTGTAACAGGTTCTATTAGTCAGGAAGTTTTCTATGAATTAGCAGAAGCTCTAAAAGTAAAAGACGTCGCACAAATGCTTGCGTTATTAGAGCAGCTTATTGCGGATGGGAAAGATCCACTTCGCCTTTCGGAGGACCTTATTACATTTTTCCGTGACTTATTATTACTGCAAACTAGTGAGGATTTGGCTGAATTATTAGAGCTAGTATCACCAGAGGAGCGAGTATTTACATTAGCGCATGATTTTGCACCCGATTTGCTATATGGCTACATTGATATTTTAGCGAAAACACAGCAAGAAATGCGGTTCTCCCACCATACAAAGATTTACTTGGAAACAGCGTTACTTAAAATGGTGCAATTTTCGGGAGGGGCAGTTGGCCAAACTACTACTTCAGGTGAGGTAGCTATGAGCCCGGAGCTCGCTCAAAAAATTGTGACACTTGAGCAGATGGTGCAACAACTATCAGCCCAATTGCAAGCGGGTGCTTCTGTGCAAGCAACGCAAACACCAAAAGAGCAACGTCCACGAGCTAAAAATCCAAATGGCTATAAAGCACCGACGGGGCGTATTCAAGAGGTGCTAAAGGATGCTACAAAGCAAGATGTGCAACGTATCAAATCAGTTTGGGCGCAGGCATTAAACCAAATGCAAAAATCTCAATCAGCTCTTTTAGCAGAGGCTGAACCTGTTGCGGCATCTTCAAGTGCTTTTGTGTTAAAATTCAAGTATGATATTCATTGTCAAATGGTTGCTGATAATCAAGCCCTAAAAGCTCAATTCACACAATTAATTGCAGGGCAAACGGGTACTATGTATGAAATGCTTTGTACACCTGATGATGCTTGGTTAAAATTACGTGAAGAGTTTATTCGTGATCATGGCTTACAGCAGCAGAAAAAGTCTCAGGATGAGAATGATCCTGAAGTAGAGTTATTAGAGCCGCCACCGGCAGAAATGCCAGATGGCCCATTTATCGACGATGCTCAACCACTTGCGTCACAAGATCCACTTGTGACGGAAGCAGAAAAGCTGTTTGGTAAAGATTTTATTGAAATTGTTGAAGACTAATCATTTAGGAGGAATATGTTTATGCGTGGAATGGGAAATATGCAAGGTATGATGAAAAAAATGCAAAAAATGCAAAAAGAAATGATGGAGGCTCAAGAGGCTTTAAACGCAGAGCAATTTGAAGGCGCAGCTGGTGGCGGTATGGTGAAAGTATCTGTAACTGGTCAACGTGAAGTCGTAGAAGTAAATCTTGATCCATCAGTAGTAGATCCAGATGATATCGAAATGCTACAAGATTTAATTGTTATTGCTACAAATGAAGCATTGAAAAAAGTAGATGAAAAAACAAATGCAACAATGGGTAAATTCACTCAGGGCATGAACCTTCCATTCTAGGAGGTAAATAAATGTACTACCCAGAACCAATATCGAAACTAATTGATAGCTTTATGAAATTGCCAGGTATCGGGCCGAAAACCGCGGCCCGTCTGGCGTTTTTTGTATTAACAATGAAAGAGGATGACGTTTTATCCTTTTCAAAGGCATTAGTTGATGCTAAACGAAATTTAAGCTACTGCTCCGTATGTGGCAACATAACTGATGTAGATCCATGCCATATTTGTACCGACAAACAACGAAATCATTCTATTATTTGTGTTGTTCAAGATACAAAAGATGTGATTGCAATGGAGAAAATGCGCGATTTTAACGGTATGTATCATGTATTACAGGGAGCTATTTCACCTATGGATGGTGTTGGTCCAGAGGATATTAATGTCGCTTCCCTGCTAGTTCGTTTGCAAGATGAGACTGTTCAGGAACTTATTTTAGCCACAAATTCAACTATTGAAGGCGAGGCAACAGCTATGTATATTTCTCGTCTAGTGAAGCCGTCTGGTATTCGAACAACACGAATCGCTCATGGTCTACCAGTAGGTGGAGATTTAGAATATGCAGATGAAGTAACGTTATCGAAGGCAATGGAAGGTCGCCGAGAATTGTGAGTGAGGGATTAATATGTTCTTCCGCAGTAAGGGAAAATTAAAAAAAGAATTCGATGACAAGCTTGTGAGTCTTATAAAAGGAACAAAAGAGGATTTACAGCAAGCGAAGATAATTGAAGAACTAATAGATGATTATGATTTAGAAGCAATTGTTCAACGAAAAGTAGCGGAGAGTATACATTTTTATTTATTCAAGGAAGCTAGAATTCGGAGAGTATTAATTAAATAATAGTTTTTTAAAATATCAGCGGGTGTCCAAACATCCGCTGATATGCGTTAATGGGAACGGAATCGGAAATAAGTAAATGTTTTCTGCAGCGAAAGCAAAGAGACAGCTGCAATTATTCCGAGGCATAATTGATATTCATAGAAGCAAAATAGGAAACATAAACTTTCATAATTATATTTAAGGGGGAAACCATATGTCGTGGTTAGTAATTATGAGTGTTGGTGTGCCTATAGTGCTTCTTTTTCTTTATATAATAATAAGACATGCCAAGATGGGTAAAATATTAGAAGGGATGTCTGTGTTTTGGTTTAGATTTGCTTTTGCCTTTCTACTATTATTTATTATTCACTTAGGCATAGGATATGCAGGTTATGAAGTGCCAATTAATCTATTCTCAGTGTTCACCATTGCGATATTAGGTATTCCGGGTGTACTGGGAGTAACTGCGTTAATCTTTTTTTTATAAAACACTTGCAAAGAGAAAATATTGTGGTATAGTAATAAGAGTCGTTAAGATAACGGTTGTTAAACAAATGAATTTTAAATTAAATAATTTAGCTGTTGACATCGAATTCGAGACATGATATTATATAAAAGTTGCTGTTGAAGAAATGGTGACGAAATGAACCTTGAAAACTGAACAAGCAAAACGTAATCAATAAAGTTTTTAGTAACTAACCTTGAGTTGGCGAACGAAACAAAATTTTGGACATCAAACATGATGCCAGCAAAACAATTTGAGCTAATCAAATTTCTTTTATGGAGAGTTTGATCCTGGCTCAGGACGAACGCTGGCGGCGTGCCTAATACATGCAAGTCGAGCGAACAGAGAAGGAGCTTGCTCCTTTGACGTTAGCGGCGGACGGGTGAGTAACACGTGGGCAACCTACCTTATAGTTTGGGATAACTCCGGGAAACCGGGGCTAATACCGAATAATCTATTTCACTTAATGGTGAAATACTGAAAGACGGTCTCGGCTGTCGCTATAAGATGGGCCCGCGGCGCATTAGCTAGTTGGTGAGGTAACGGCTCACCAAG
>NZ_LDGC01000056.1:0-58978 GCF_015844675.1 Lysinibacillus sphaericus
GGGAGGACCATCTCCCAAGGCTAAATACTACCTAGTGACCGATAGTGAACCAGTACCGTGAGGGAAAGGTGAAAAGCACCCCGGAAGGGGAGTGAAAGAGATCCTGAAACCGTGTGCCTACAAGTAGTTAGAGCCCGTTAATGGGTGATAGCGTGCCTTTTGTAGAATGAACCGGCGAGTTACGATTACGTGCGAGGTTAAGCTTTAGAAGGCGGAGCCGCAGCGAAAGCGAGTCTGAATAGGGCGAATTAGTACGTGGTCGTAGACCCGAAACCAGGTGATCTACCCATGTCCAGGGTGAAGGTGAGGTAACACTTACTGGAGGCCCGAACCCACGCACGTTGAAAAGTGCGGGGATGAGGTGTGGGTAGCGGAGAAATTCCAATCGAACTTGGAGATAGCTGGTTCTCTCCGAAATAGCTTTAGGGCTAGCCTCGTGATGAGAATACTGGAGGTAGAGCACTGTTTGGACTAGGGGGCCATCCCGGTTTACCGAATTCAGACAAACTCCGAATGCCAGATATTTATACACGGGAGTCAGACTGCGAGTGATAAGATCCGTAGTCAAAAGGGAAACAGCCCAGACCACCAGCTAAGGTCCCAAAGTAATCGTTAAGTGGAAAAGGATGTGGCGTTGCACAGACAACCAGGATGTTGGCTTAGAAGCAGCCATCATTTAAAGAGTGCGTAATAGCTCACTGGTCGAGTGACGCTGCGCCGAAAATGTATCGGGGCTAAACGATTCACCGAAGCTGTGGATTGACATCTACGATGTCAGTGGTAGGAGAGCGTTCTAAGTGCGTTGAAGTCAGATCGGAAGGACTGGTGGAGCGCTTAGAAGTGAGAATGCCGGTATGAGTAGCGAAAGACGGGTGAGAATCCCGTCCACCGTATGACTAAGGTTTCCTGAGGAAGGCTCGTCCGCTCAGGGTTAGTCGGGACCTAAGCCGAGGCCGATAGGCGTAGGCGATGGACAACAGGTTGATATTCCTGTACCACCTCCTCACCGTTTGAGAAATGGGGGGACGCAGTAGGATAGGGTAAGCGCGCTGTTGGTTATGCGCGTCCAAGCAGTAAGGCGTGTGTGTAGGCAAATCCGCACACTGTAACGTTGAGCTGTGATGGCGAGTCCGTATGGACGAAGTTCCTGATTTCACACTGCCAAGAAAAGCCTCTATCGAGGTGAGAGGTGCCCGTACCGCAAACCGACACAGGTAGTCGAGGAGAGAATCCTAAGGTGTGCGAGAGAACTCTCGTTAAGGAACTCGGCAAAATGACCCCGTAACTTCGGGAGAAGGGGTGCTCTTGAGCGTGCAAGCGCATGAGAGCCGCAGTGAATAGGCCCAGGCGACTGTTTAGCAAAAACACAGGTCTCTGCAAAACCGTAAGGTGACGTATAGGGGCTGACGCCTGCCCGGTGCTGGAAGGTTAAGAGGAGTGGTTAGCGCAAGCGAAGCTGCGAATTGAAGCCCCAGTAAACGGCGGCCGTAACTATAACGGTCCTAAGGTAGCGAAATTCCTTGTCGGGTAAGTTCCGACCCGCACGAAAGGCGTAACGATCTGGGCACTGTCTCAACGAGAGACTCGGTGAAATTATAGTACCTGTGAAGATGCAGGTTACCCGCGACAGGACGGAAAGACCCCGTGGAGCTTTACTGTAGCCTGATATTGAATTTTGGTACAACTTGTACAGGATAGGTAGGAGCCAGAGATCTCGGAGCGCCAGCTTCGAAGGAGGCGTCGGTGGGATACTACCCTGGTTGTATTGAAATTCTAACCCATGCCCCTTAGCGGGGCAGGAGACAGTGTCAGGCGGACAGTTTGACTGGGGCGGTCGCCTCCTAAAAGGTAACGGAGGCGCCCAAAGGTTCCCTCAGAATGGTTGGAAATCATTCGTAGAGTGTAAAGGCACAAGGGAGCTTGACTGCGAGACCTACAAGTCGAGCAGGGTCGAAAGACGGGCTTAGTGATCCGGTGGTTCCGCATGGAAGGGCCATCGCTCAACGGATAAAAGCTACCCCGGGGATAACAGGCTTATCTCCCCCAAGAGTCCACATCGACGGGGAGGTTTGGCACCTCGATGTCGGCTCATCGCATCCTGGGGCTGTAGTCGGTCCCAAGGGTTGGGCTGTTCGCCCATTAAAGCGGTACGCGAGCTGGGTTCAGAACGTCGTGAGACAGTTCGGTCCCTATCCGTCGTGGGCGTAGGAAATTTGAGAGGAGCTGTCCTTAGTACGAGAGGACCGGGATGGACACACCGCTGGTGTACCAGTTGTCTTGCCAAAGGCATCGCTGGGTAGCTATGTGTGGACGGGATAAGTGCTGAAAGCATCTAAGCATGAAGCCCCCCTCAAGATGAGATTTCCCATTACGCAAGTAAGTAAGATCCCTCAAAGACGATGAGGTAGATAGGTTCGAGGTGGAAGTGTGGTGACACATGGAGCTGACGAATACTAATCGATCGAGGACTTAACCAAAATGTTTGAAACATTCAATGCACTGTTTATCCAGTTTTGAAAGAACAATTCTTTCAAGGGTTTCAAGATACGAGTAGTTCGAGGAAGCGATGAAGAGAGGGAAGGAGCGTACTCAAGTACGTGACTGACTTAGCGACAGAAGCTGACGAAGAAATACGATGTATATTGAAAGCCGACAATAGTCTAGTGATGATGGCAAAGAGGTCACACCCGTTCCCATACCGAACACGGAAGTTAAGCTCTTTAGCGCCGATGGTAGTTGGGGGCTTCCCCCTGTGAGAGTAGGACGTCGCTAGGCACCTTAAAAAGTCGAGGATTTATTCCTCGGCTTTTTTTTTGCAGTTTTTTAGTAAATGTTAACCCAAACGATACTATTATGGCTCCTGCCAATTTATGTAGTCTTCAGGCGATGAATGTGGGGGCGTAACACGTAAGGAGTAGATGAATTTTTACTTTACTCAAATTTTTAGCGGTAATAACCACAATTCACAATTTGTTCAATGAAAACGTTTAGAATTTGAACAGTTTGTGAAGACCTTCACATTAGGCTTTATTTTTTTAAAAAAAGGAGTAGAATAGGAATCAGTAAGAAGTTGTTATAAAACAGTTTATCAAAAGTATCACATTTTTAGTGGTTGTTATAATACAAAAACGTATATTTGAAGGGAGATTTTACAATGTGGGTTATTACAGTATTTGAGAAAAAGGACGTTCGTATTTTTGAATACACAAATAAAAATGAAGCAACAAAAGCTTTAGGCGGATTTAAGAAAAACGCAATTTTATCTTTCACAAAATAAGCTAACAAAAAAAACTCGTAACCATGACAAATTTGGTTACGGGTTTTTATTATGGTGAAAATGATTAAGAGATCTATGAAAACGTTGTGGCTCTTTAAATGAGGGTGATTTCCGTTCCAGGCTACTCGCTTTGTTGTTGCTGACGCTTCGCTTTCGCACAGATAAAACATTTGCTGCCGCTACGCTTTCGCACAAAGTAGAGCTTCCTGTTGGCGAGCGTCGAGCCACTTCCTCCGCTGTTGTTCTTGCTTTCGCTACGTTAGCACTACGCTTTCGCACTGAAAACATCTGATCGGTGCAGGGTCTCTCTTCTGTCTCGCTTACCCACGGGAGTCGAGTAGCCTTCCACTCCAATCAGTCCAATCAGCAATAGCGAAGAATTTTTATTAATTTATCCGCATAACAGAGCGGTAAGAACCCCACATTCCAATGAAGCCCAACACAGGCGTAATTAGGCCACTATGCTTAAAATAATTTTTAATGCCAATACATAGCATTTACTTGCTCTTTATTTTAAAGCGTATTATAATAAAGTTGTAAGTGGGACATAATTTTATATAGTGGGACAAAAAGTAACCCACAACTATTAAAAAGGGAGTAGGTTAATATGTTATCTGTACCTGAGGCACAGCAAAGGCTACTTCCAGAAATGTATCCGCTTCTACAATCGAGATATCGTATTTTGCAAACAGTTCAGCTTATGCAGCCAATTGGGCGTCGAACACTTGCAGATTCACTTAAAATGACCGAACGAGAAATTCGTAAAGAAACGGATATTTTACGTGAGCAAGGGTTATTAGATTCTCAAAAGTCGGGTATGGTATGTACAGACGAAGGTGAAGAAGTTATTGATAAGCTACGAGCACTAGTTTATGAATGGTCTGGTCTGACACAGTTAGCTAAATTACTGGAAAACCATTTTGGCTTACAGCATGTAATTGTTGTTCCAGGTGATTACAACGAAGACGATACGATATTAACATTGCTTGGAAAAGAGGCAGCACAACAATTTATGGCAACTAGCTTTGATGGTCAAACAGTAGCTGTTACAGGTGGAAAGTCGGTTGCATCACTTGCGCAATTTTTACATCCAACTGATACACACAACATCACATTTGTTGCTGCTCGTGGTGGAATTGGACATGAAATGCAAATGCAAGCCAATACACTTGTCTCAACATTTGCCATGCAAATGAATGCGCAGTATCGCACTTTGTTTTTACCGGAGCATTTAAGTGAGCAGGCTTATCAAGCAATGTTAACAGAGCCAATGGTAACTGAAATGATGAATTATTATGATCATGCAGATTGTGTCATCCACGGTATTGGCTCGGCAGAGGAAATGGCTGTTCGTCGAAATTCATCGCCTGAAGATTTACGGATACTCGAAGAAAAGGGTGCAGTTAGTGAAGCATTTGGCTATTATTTCAATGCAGAAGGTGAAATTGTACATCGAATTCGAACAATCGGTATTCAGTTTGAGCAAGTTCAAAGAAGTAAGCAAGTTATAGCAGTTGCTGCTGGTAAACAAAAAGTGAAGGCAATGCTATCGTACTTTAAGGTAGCGCCAAAGCAAACCATTTTTATAACGGATGAGGTAGCCGCAAAAGCGATCGCTGAAGGTTTACCATCTTTATAGATGACAATGGAACTCGTATTTAAGCGGGTGTTAAAAACCCTTGAATGAGAATAAAGCCAATTGCGGATATTATATATGTCCGAGGCAAAAATAAATTATTTAAACAATATTGGAGGAATTGACAATGGCATTAAAATTAGCGATTAACGGATTTGGACGTATTGGACGATTAGTATTTCGTGAAGCTATGAAACACGATGAAATCGAAGTGGTTGCAGTAAATGATCTAACAGATGCAGGTCAACTTGCACACTTATTAACTTATGATTCAGTACACGGTATCTACGATGCTGATGTTTATGCAGAAGGCGATTCTTTCGTAGTAAATGGAAAGAAAATTAACGTGTATGCAGAAAAAGATCCTGCTAATTTACCTTGGGGTGAACTAGGTGTTGATGTAGTACTTGAATGTACAGGTAGATTCCGTTCAATGGAAGAAGTAGGGAAACATGTTCAAGCAGGTGCAAAAAAAGCTATCCTTTCCGCTCCAGCGAAGGGCGAAATGCCAACGTTTGTAATGGGCGTTAACCATGAAGATTATAACCCTGAAACAGATGATGTTATTTCAAACGCTTCTTGTACAACAAACTGTCTAGCGCCAGTTGCAAAAATACTTGATGAAAAATTTGGTATTGAACGTGGTATGATGACGACAATTCACTCATATACAAACGATCAACGTATCCTTGACTTCCCGCACTCTGATCCACGTCGCGCACGTGCTGGTGCAGTGTCAATGATTCCAACAACAACAGGGGCAGCAGTAGCAGTTTCAAAAGTATTACCTCAATTAAAAGGCAAATTAGACGGCTTCTCTATGCGTGTACCAACACCAAACGTGTCATGTGTTGACTTAGTAGTGGAGCTAAAATCAGAAGTAACAAAAGAATCCATTAATGCTGCATTAAAAGAAGCTTCAGAAAAAGAGCTTAAAGATATTTTAGGATACAACGAGCTACCATTAGTGTCAATTGACTACAATGGTAACCATAACTCTTCAACTGTAGATGGTCTTTCTACAATGGTATTAGAAAATAGTATGGTAAAAGTTCTAGCATGGTATGATAACGAAATTGGTTACTCTACTCGTTTAATGGACTTAGCTTTATATATCGCAGAAAAAGGATTTAACAATAAATAAGTGTCATAATTCGATAACTAAAGTAAAAAGTGTGACATAATACTGCTTTTTGCGCACAAAAAGTATAGCCTTTATAATATCTAACAGATATAATATACAAGGGTAATGGAGTAAGGGAAATTTACCCTTACTCCTTTTTTATACGTAATATAAGATCGACGTGCAGGTTATGCAATTGCAAGACATAGAACGTTACTTTTGCTACTATAAAGGCAAGTAAAGGGTACTCTCCATAATATGGGGTGATGTCCGTTCCGACTGGGCGACTCCTTGAGTACATATTTTAACAAATGCCATGTCTAACTTTTGGTGATAAGTCAGAAAAAGAGTATTTCATTAAAGGTTTGGATGATACTAGCTGAAAAGGCTTGTTATAACTTTATGTGTTGATGGAACAATAAAACAGTTACGTGAATGATGTGAGGAGCCAAGATGGGTGAATCCAGGAATTTCATGACTAAAACTTTGAAGGGGGTTTCTTCATGTTAAATAAAAAGACGATGAAAGATATTGATGTAAAAGGGAAGCGCGTATTTGTACGTGTTGATTTTAATGTACCGATGGCAGATGGTGCAATTACTGACGAAACTCGTATCCGAGCAGCAATCCCGACAATTGAATATTTAGTGGAGCAAGGTGCCAAAGTCATTTTAGCCTCTCATTTAGGACGTCCAAAGGGTGAAGTAAAAGAGGATATGCGCTTAACTGCAGTAGGTGTACGTTTAGCGGAATTAATGGGTAAGCCTGTTACTAAATTAGATGAGTCAATTGGTAATAAAGTAGAAGAAGCTGTTGCAAACATGCAAAATGGTGACATGATGTTACTTGAAAATGTTCGCTTCCACGCTGGTGAAGAGAAAAATGATGCTGCATTAGCAGAGCAATTTGCAAAATTAGCGGACGTTTACGTTAATGATGCGTTCGGCGCAGCTCACCGTGCTCACGCGTCAACTGAAGGAATTGCTAAGCATGTACCTGCAGTATCTGGTTTCCTTATGCAAAAGGAATTAGATGTGCTAGGTAAAGCGTTATCTAAGCCTGAGCATCCATTTACAGCCATTATCGGTGGTGCCAAAGTAAAAGACAAAATTGGCGTAATTGAAAGTTTATTAGAAAAAGTAGATCACTTAATTATCGGTGGCGGTTTATCATTCACATTCATTAAAGCGCAAGGCTATGATATCGGTAAATCTTTATTAGAGGAAGATAAAATCGACTTAGCAAAATCCTTTATTGAAAAGGCAAAGGCAAAAGGCGTGCAATTACATATGCCAATCGATGCAGTTGTCGCAAACGAATTTTCAAAAGATGCTGAAACACAAATTGTTGATGTAGACGCTATTCCAGCAGATTGGATGGGCTTAGATATTGGTCCGAAAACAGCTGCTAAGTATGCAGAGGTTATTAAAGAATCTAAATTAATCATTTGGAATGGACCAATGGGTGTCTTTGAAATGGATAAATTTGCTAATGGTACAAAAACTGTAGCTGAAGCTATGGCAACAACAACTGGTTATACAGTAATCGGTGGCGGGGATTCTGCAGCAGCAGTAGAAAAATTTGAAGTTGCCGATAAAATGGACCATATTTCTACAGGTGGCGGTGCATCACTTGAGTTGATGGAAGGGAAAGAACTTCCGGGAATTGTGGCATTAAACGATAAGTAAAACGGAATAAAAAATATAGGAGGCAAAAACAATGCGTAAACCAATTATTGCAGGTAACTGGAAAATGTATAAAACATTTGAAGAGGCTATTCAGTTTGTCGATGCAGTACAGGACAAAATTCCTTCAAACGATAAAGTAGACGCTGTTGTTTGTGCACCAGCACTTTACCTACCTACGCTTGTGCAAGTTGCGAGTGAATCTGAGTTAGCCATTGGTGCACAAACGATGCACTATGAAAACGAAGGTGCATTTACTGGAGAAGTTAGTCCAGCTCAGTTAGCAAGTGTGGAAGTAGACTATGTTATTTTAGGACATTCTGAACGACGTGAATATTATAACGAGACAGATGAAGCCATCAATAAAAAGGTTGCTGCAGCACTTGCACATAATATCGTACCAATTATTTGCTGTGGAGAAACGCTTGAGGAACGTGAAGCGGGAACTACTGAGCAAAAGGTTGCTCATCAAATTACAGCTGCACTTGCTGGATTTGGGGCACAAGAAGTAGAGCATATGGTAATCGCCTACGAGCCTATTTGGGCAATTGGTACAGGTAAAACAGCTACAGCAGAAGATGCTAACCAAGTATGCGGTGCAATTCGCGCAGTCATTAAGGAATTATATAATGCTGAAACAGCCGCTGCTGTACGTATTCAATATGGTGGTAGCGTAAAACCTGAAAACATTCAGGAATTATTATCAAAAGAGCATATCGATGGCGCTTTAGTTGGCGGTGCAAGCTTACAACCAGACTCATATTTAAAATTATTGGAGGCGGCAGCAAATGCCTAAAAAGCCAGTAGCATTAATTATTTTAGACGGCTTTGCATTCCGCGATGAAACGTTCGGAAATGCAGTAGCTCAGGCAAACAAACCTAATTTCGATCGTTTTTGGAATGAGTTCCCGCACTCAACATTAACGGCAGCAGGTGAAGCGGTAGGGTTACCCGATGGTCAAATGGGGAACTCTGAAGTTGGACACCTGAATATCGGTGCTGGACGTATTGTCTATCAAAGCTTAACACGCTTAAACAAATCAATTCGTGAAGGAGATTTCTTTACGAATCAAGCATTCTTGGATGCAATGGCACATGTGAAAGCACATCAATCTAAGCTTCATATTATGGGCTTACTATCAGATGGTGGCGTACATAGTCACTATGAGCATATGTTTGCACTATTAAAGCTTGCAAAGCAACAAGGCTTAGACAAAGTCTTTGTACATGGTTTCTTAGATGGTCGTGATGTTGGACCGACAACAGCTTTAGACTATATTAAAGAAACTGAAAAACAAATGGAGGAAACTGGCGTAGGTCAATTCGCTTCCATTCATGGTCGTTATTACGCGATGGATCGTGATAAACGTTGGGATCGTGTAGCTCTTACGTACAATGTACTAGTTGATGGTGTTGGACAAACAGCCGATAGTGCAACAAGTGGTGTAGCTGAATCATATGAACGTGATGTAACAGATGAGTTTATTATTCCATTTAGCGTTCAAGAGCATGGTGAAGCAGTGGCAACGATTGACGATAATGACGCAGTTATTTTCTTCAATTTCCGCCCTGACCGTGCAATTCAACTATCTAAAGTGTTTACAAATGATGAATTTGATGGCTTTGCAATATCAGCTAAACATCCAAAGAATATAAAATTTGTATCCTTCACACATTACAGTGATGAAGTAAATGCACAAGTTGCGTATGAAAGCGACAACTTGAAAAATACGATTGGTGAAGTGTTAGCTACTAATGGTAAAACACAGCTTCGTATTGCAGAAACAGAAAAGTATCCGCATGTTACATTCTTTATGAGTGGTGGTCGTGAGGATAAATTTGCCGGTGAAGAACGTATTTTAATTGCATCACCAAAGGTTGCAACATACGATTTAAAACCTGAAATGAGTGCTTATGAGGTAACAGAAGCATTGCTTGCAGAGATTGCGGCCGATAAATTTGATGGCATTATTCTTAATTTCGCTAACCCTGACATGGTGGGGCATAGTGGAATGTTAGAGCCAACAATCAAGGCCATTGAAACAGTCGATGAATGTCTTGGGAAAGTAGTAGATGCACTCCTTGCAAAAGGTGGCACAGCTATTATTACAGCTGACCATGGGAACTCTGATGAAGTACTTACTTTAGAAGGGGCTCCGATGACAGCTCATACAACAAATCCTGTTCCAGTAATTGTGACAAAACCAAATTTAATGTTAAGAAATGGTGGCATTTTAGCCGATTTGGCGCCAACCATGTTAGAATTATTAGAGGTGTCACAACCTTCTGAAATGACAGGTCAATCATTAATTGAAAAAGAGGAGAATTAATTATGCCATTTATTACACAGATTTATGCGCGCGAAGTTTTAGACTCACGTGGGAACCCAACAGTAGAAGTTGAAGTATTTACAGAATCAGGCGCTTTTGGACGCTCTATCGTACCATCAGGTGCATCTACAGGTGAATATGAGGCAGTAGAATTACGCGATGGTGACAAATCACGTTACCTAGGCAAAGGTGTATTAAAAGCAGTTGAAAATGTAAACACAATTATTGCTCAAGAGCTAGAAGGTAACTACTCAGTTCTTGATCAAGTAGTCATCGACAAAGCTTTAATCGAGCTAGATGGCACAGAAAACAAAGGTAAGTTAGGTGCCAACGCTATTTTAGGTGTATCAATGGCAGTTGCACATGCTGCGGCAGATTATTTAGATGTACCTCTTTATCAATATCTTGGTGGATTTAACGCAAAACAACTACCAGTACCAATGATGAACATCATAAATGGTGGTGCTCACGCTGATAACAACGTAGACATTCAAGAATTCATGGTAATGCCTGTAGGAGCAGAATCATTCCGTCATGCATTACGTATGGGTGCTGAAATCTTCCACAACTTAAAAGCAGTACTTAAAGCGAAAGGCTATAATACAGCTGTAGGTGATGAAGGTGGTTTTGCACCAAACCTTGGTTCTAACGAAGAAGCAATTACTGTAATTTTAGAAGCAATCGAAAAAGCTGGCTATAAACCAGGTGAAGAAGTGAAACTTGCAATGGACGTTGCTTCATCTGAATTATTCAATAAAGAAGATGGCAAATATCACTTAGAGGGTGAAGGTGTTGTCAAAACTTCTGAAGAAATGGTTGACTGGTACGAAGAGTTAACTGCTAAATACCCAATCATCTCAATTGAAGATGGCTTAGACGAAAACGACTGGGCAGGACACAAATTATTAACAGACCGCATTGGCGCTCGCGTACAATTAGTAGGCGACGATCTATTCGTAACAAATACGAAAAAATTAGCGGCTGGTATTGAGCAAGGTGTTGGTAATGCAATCCTTATCAAAGTTAACCAAATCGGTACGTTAACAGAAACATTTGAAGCGATTGAAATGGCAAAACGCGCAGGTTACACAGCAGTTATCTCACACCGTTCTGGTGAATCTGAGGATGCAACAATTGCTGATATCGCAGTTGCTACAAACGCTGGCCAAATTAAAACAGGTGCTCCATCACGTACAGACCGCGTAGCTAAATACAACCAACTTCTTCGAATCGAAGATCAACTTGGTTCAACAGCTGAGTATCTTGGTTTAAACTCATTCTATAATTTAAAATAAGCTATCCCTTGAATGAAAAATGGCTTGAACTATGTCATACATTTAAGTGAATTTAGCAATACTTATGTATTGTTTCAACCTCTGATTTATGAGTGTGATAAACACTTGTAGATTGGAGGTTTTTTCGTGCTTATTCAAGATTTGTTGAAAGAATTTACATTCGTGAACTTTGGTTATGCACCATTAGCATGACTGAAACAATCGAGAGTGGAGGCGGTTAAATATATTTCCATTGAACTTAATCTGTTATTATTAAACTAATTACATAAAATAAACCAAATTGCATAATTACATACAAATTATAAGTGAGGTTTAATAATATGCAGAGAAAAACAAAATCGGCAATCATTATCATTGCAGTATTAGCCATCATCGCTGGAGCTTATGCTTACACTCAATTCACAAATCAAATAGAAAAACCTACTCCCGAAAAAGAAAAAGCAACTGTTGAACATGGGGGAGTAACGCTTGAAAATAAAATTGTTACAAAAGAAGAATTGCTTTATCCTGACAACTTAATAGAACATAAAGTGAACGAAGCCATTCATAGTATGTCTCACCAAAAAGTTGAAGCTAAAGTAAAATGGGGTCACACGCAAATAACACAGGCCAAAGTTGACCGATTGTTGAAAATTTCCAAAGAAAGCAATTATAAATTTAAAGAACTTTACATTGAGATATTGGAAAGATGGTCGAAAGGTGATTTTTCTCATGCTGTAGAAGATCATAACGCAATTTGGGAGATGCAAGGAGGCGACGAGTCAAGAAATTCAGGGAAAGCAATTCGTTTGTTGACTCAAGCTGAAGAGCAAGCTTATATTGAAAACAATTTAACATATGACTTATATGATAAATAGCACTCAGTAATGACACCATTTTTTATTTGTCCGCCACCGAGTACAAACGCAAGCTTTCGGAATCTCATATTAAAATAAGCTATTCTTTAGTAGCTTCACTAGTATCGCCTCAAAAGTATTTATTTACTTTAGGGGCGATTTTTAGTTGCTTAGGAGGGGTATTGAGAGTAGCTTTTGGGTCCCTAAGAAAACCGCTCAGGCAGGATAAAAATCCGGCTCTTAATGCCCTTGAAATGGGGTTAAATCAATTAGATTCATTATGAATTTTTAGTTTTAATAAATATACAACATGGACATCATCTATCATTTTTTTTACTTCATTCTCGTCCTGCAAGTCATATGTTCGTAAAGAGTTTCCTTTTGATTCACTGTAGACACCCAATACATAAGTTTCATTTAATTTTAATTTAACTGTTTCATCTCCAAATGCATAATACCATCCACTAACACTATTTTCAGTGGAAGGAATTTTGCCGATTTTTTGAGGAGTTGATTTCATACCCGGCCCATAAAGAAAGGCAAAAGATTCATCATCAGTATTGAGTATCCCAAATCCTATATGACCTTTTTCTACTTCGGTTGGACTTTGCCCATAGGATAGTTTAGTTAATGAATTAGAATCCAACTTTCCATCTTTGTAACGTTCAACCCAAAGATCAACCCAATTTTCATCGGCATTATTTAATTTGAAATTGTAGTCGAATAAGATGCCTAAATTTAAATCTTTGAAAGTATTAGCATATTTAGAATCAGTGTTAGTTGAAATAGTCGCTAATTCTGTGTCTTCTTTTTGATCAGTACAACCTGAAAGAAATAACAAGAATAATGTTGATAGGATACTAAAAATAAAATACTTATTTCTCAAACAAATACCTCCATTTTTAATGAATTTACCGCATTTAACAAAAATGGTGACTATCTTATAGATTATTATACGGCAAATATTGTAAAAAATAGTGTAATTCTTTTAATGGAATGAATACACATGTTGCGATTATTTGGATGAGCTCGAGAGATTGGATTTACTCTTTTCTCAGTATGAGAGCTATGCAAGTGCAGTTGTTAGTCCGTTATTGTATATTAAATTCATAAGTGAAGCATAAGTTACAAAAAAGCTTAGGCAGTGGAGAATAAAATGCTGAAAGGAAAGGGAATTACGATGACAATTATTGAAACAGAACGACTTACCCTTCGCCTACAAACAACAGATGATGCGAGTTTTATACTTGAGCTAATGAATGAACCTTCATGGCTAGAGTTCATTGGTGATCGCGGTGTGAGAACCGTAGAGGATGCGCATGAATATATAGTGAATGGAGCGATTCGCACATATGAACAATTTGGCTTTTGTTTTTATTTAGTTGAAAGAAAAGAAGATCAAAGCCCGATAGGAATTTGTGGTTTTGTTAAAAGAGAGTCGCTAGAAGATATGGATATAGGCTTCGCTTTTCTTCCTAAGTATTGGGGAAAAGGATACGCCTATGAAGCAGCATCAGCGACATTAGCATACGGTTTAAATACACTAGGTCTAAATCGTATAGTAGCCATCACAACTCAAGAAAATCACGCTTCAGCCAAACTACTCGAAAAAATAGGTTTGAAGTTTGAAAGAGTAGTCCAATTTTCCAATGATGCAGAAAAGCTTAGACTGTTTTCGTTTGATAAATGAACAGAGTAGGGAGCGGGGGCATTAATTTTAATATGGAGGAAGCTATTGCAATATACAGTTGATGCAACAACATAGAGTGAATACGTAGGCATATAAATAAAGAATTAAGTATTAATCCCATAACGCGAGGAACGAAAAGCGTCACATTCTGTGATAACGCCTTCGTGACCAACATCGTGCTGTTGCCGCTGCCGCTTCGCTTTCGCGCAGATAAAACCCTTTTGCTGTCGCTGCGCTTTCGCACAAACAAAACCAAAACCCTATGCTGCCGCTACGTTGCACTCACACTTTCGCGCAAAAGACATCTGTTGGCCCGAGACCCTGCAGCGAAGCGGAGCGGCTCATCGGACGCAGCCAGGACGCCCAGTCGGAACGGAAATCAACCTCCTCGTTTTGCCGAAGAGACGTACTTTAAACAATATATGAAACCTTTATTTCTTTTTTCGAGAATGAGCAAACATTAAACATTCATTTACCCTCAAAGATAATCCGCATAAAAAAAGAGACAGCCTAAAGTGAGCTACACTTTAGACTGCCTCTACGTTTGTAAAACGATCTATTTCTCCGCCCAGTATTTATCTAGCTCTTGATCCAGATATACCCAGCCTTTCCAAGCGATATGAATCGTATCCATAATGAAATAAGGATCATAGTCATGGTCTGAGAAATCAACAAAAGGAACTTCATTATCAGTCAAAATCTGCTCCATTTTATCGTAATACTTTTGTCGACGTTCCTCAGGATATTCCGTGTAGTCATACCAATGACCATTTACTGGAATTGAAACAAATAGTGGCTTTGCACCAGCGTCCTTTAAAACATCGATAACTAGCTGTAAATCCTCATATTCAGGTGAAGTTGTATAATCTTCGTTTTTGCGCATACCTTTAAACTTATTAATATTAGCGTTTTTAAGTCGCTTATAAAACTTGTTTTCAATCATTAAATCATTGGATACACGTTTCTCGCCGTATTTCTCGGCGTTTTCCAGTTGTTGCTCAAATGTTTGGTCAACAACTAGCTTGTCATTATTTTTTAATTTATGCGGCTCTCGAGGGAATAAAGAGTAATACAAATCTTTTTTCTCTAAAAGTGCCTTTTGGACATGGCCTGCAATCATGGCAAGTCGTCCAATGATTGGTTTTTCTTTACCGCCAGATATTTTATATTCGTAAATTGTTTTTAACAAATCATCACGATTGACAGTATCGAAGGCAAGAAGGCGTTCCATTCCTCGATTTCGAAGATCCTCGTCAATGTCCTTATTGTATGCTAAATCATAAGCATGCAACATCGAATAGTTAGGAGAAAAATGTAACTCATTCATTCCCTTTTTCGTAAACCATTGAGGCGAAATGATGAAGACAATTTTCTTATCCTTTAAATTCTCTTCCTGTGCAGCAAAGTTTAAAAAGTGTGTAATAGACTGCATTCCACCACGTCCGACCATAAATGTCGTATACGGAGCATTTGTAGCTCGAGCATAATTATAAGGGTGGAAAGGGTCAAAACGATTTAATTCAGAGGAGCCGTATAAAGGCATAGTACTAGGCTCCTGCAACATCCGCTCTTGGAAATACATTCCTTGGAATACTAACGGAGACATACTCGTCTTTGCCTGCTCTACATCTTCATCTGAAATCCAAGCTTCTATCCAAGAATTAGGGAAGAATATAACGCCAGCAAAAAGAACAAAAGCAATTAATAATGATAGAAAGCCTTTCTTAATCATTGTCTTTCAGCTAATTCCGCTACAATACGATTTGGCGTGTTCCATTCCTCACGGTTGAAATCAGTAATTGGTACTGAAATATTAAAGCGGTTTTCAATTTCCACTAATAAATTAATTGTACCGAATGAATCAAGAAGACCTTCTTCAAATAAATCGATATCTGGATTTTCTAAAACGATTTCATCCTCACATAACTCTACTAGCATTTCTAAAACTTGTTGTTTATCCATTGTATAAATCTCCTTTATTGTTTAGGCTACGTTAGAGCCGTTAATTAAAATAATGTTCCTGAGAAAATATAGAAACCAAAGCAAACGGCATTAAAAGTAATAAATACGCCAATTGCATGAGTCCATTTATTTTTCGGCCAAAGTTTACGCTTTTTATTCCAACGTTCAAATTTATCGAAGCTGATAATTAACAGGGCATGGTAGAGACCATAGACAACAAAGTGCAATTCTAATCCGTGCCAAATCCCCATTAAAAAGAACAGTAAAAAGAAGCCGATATAAGAAACTGTATATTTGTTTTTAATCCATTTTTTCTTTGTCATCCAAAGCACGAAACGCATATAAACATAATCCCTGAACCAGAAGGAAAGACTCATATGCCAACGGTTCCAAAAGTCTTTAATATTGCGACTCGAGAATGGACGGTTAAAGTTAATAGGCGTTTGAACACCCATAATGCGACTGACACCAACGGCAAACGCACTATAACCCGCAAAATCGAAAAATAAATAAAAACTATACATATACATATACGCTATTTGCCCTTGGAAAGGTGTCAAATAGTTATATGTTTGGCTTGGTAAATAAATAAGAGTGTAATTGTAGATTAAATAAGCCAAAATAAACTTATATAAAAAGCCTACAAATATATAATTGATCCCGCTTAACAGCAGCTTTTGATAGTCTTGCCCAGACGGCGCTGTGTGCATATCTTTATAAAAGCGTCTCCAACGATCAATAGGTCCTGATGATACCGTTGGGAAGAACAGTAAGAAATAAGCAAGCTCAACTGGTGAAATTTTATCCTTAATTAAGCCATCTCGCGTTTCTAAAATCATCTGTACTGATTTAAAGGTAATATAGGATACCCCTAAGAATCCAAATAAATTCTGAAGGCCAAGCATTGGCAGAACCTTCACAAGCACAAGTGGCAAAATGGACAGTAGTACAGCAATGACGAATACAGAAGTGTTATTCTTCTGGAAGCGATATTTTTGGTAACCGATAATTAATAATAACTGAAATACTGTAAACAGTATAAGAGAAATGGAACCGTTAAGGGAGTTACCAAAAATAAGAGCTAAAACGACGATCGAAATAACGATATTATAACCTTTAGCTGATTTCCCGCGTAGTCCTAAAATAATTGTTGGTAGCAACAAAATACCAATGATGATGAAAAAAACTATATTTCCATAAGGCGTCATACTGTTTCCATAACCGCCAATCCTTTACGATCAACTTTACCGTTTGTATTTAAAGGTAAAGTGTCAATGTATTTGAATGTTTTCGGAATCATATAGGATGGTAAATACTCCGATAACAATGCTTTAAGCTGCTTCGTCATTTTGAAAGCAGAGTCCGTCAACGGTTCTCGAAGAACAATATACGCACTTAATGATACAATCTCACCATTTTTTGAAACAGGTATAATAACACAGCTAGATACAGGTGGAAGATTGCCCATTTGTTTTTCAATTTCCTCAATCTCTAGACGATAACCGTGTAGCTTCACCTGGAAATCTTTTCGTCCAGAGAAGAACAGATAGCCATCTTTTTCATAACCAACGTCTCCAGTTTTATAAATACGTTGATCCCCTATTGTAGGAAATGCTTTAAGCGTTAAATCAGGCGCACCAAGATAACCTGCACTTACAGTCGGTCCAGAAATAATAATCTCGCTATCTTCTAATAAGGATAGATTAGGCTCAGATATAGGGGCGATTGGTAGTTGGTCAAACTGCTCCAAAAGCTCCTTTGTTACTTCTACATAAGAAACGGCAACAGTTGTTTCTGTAGGGCCGTATAAATTAAAAATAGAAGCTTGAGGGAAGCGCTGCATTAATTCCGAAGCTACAGATACTGGTAACACTTCTCCGCAGAATAAAAATGTATCTAAAGAAGGCATTAACGCTTGATCCCACTCCTTGTTCATTAAACAGATCTTCGCGAAGGAAGGTGTGGAAGTCCAAACGCGAACATTAGATGAAGCTAATGACTCAAATAACGCTTTTGGATTAGCAATTTGCTCTTGCTTAATCGCGTAAAGTGTTTGCCCGCTCACTAGTGCAGGATATAAATCCATTACAGATAAATCGAAGGAATAAGGCGCTTGATTTAGAAACACTCCAGATTCCTGTAAAGGGAAGTGTTCATGCATCCAAGCAACAAAATGCGCTAAATTATCAGCTGTAATTTGAACACCTTTTGGTTTACCAGTAGAACCAGATGTGTAAATAATATAATAAATTTCTTGATCTTTAACCCAAGTTGAAGGCTCAGTCGAAATGCTAGTAGGTTGAGCTACTAAATCACTTACCTCTACTACAGGGACATGTAAGTTTAAGCTTAACGTTTCAGTTTTTAGTAGCAAGCAAGCCTCAGAAGCTTCTATAATAATCTGTAACCTTTCAGACGGTGTAGAAGAGTCAACAGGCACGTACGGGTGACCCGCCTTTACAGCACCTAAAAAGGCAACGATTTGTAAAGGTGACATATGCCCATAGACGACGATAGGTTGTTGTCTTTTTAAATCAAGAGCCATTAAATATTGTGCTACACAATCAGACAGATGCCAAAGCTCACCAAACGTTAAGGAATCACTATCGGTTTGATAGGCAGTGCGATGTGGATGCTGTTGTGCCACTTTTTGAATAGCCTCTAAAATACTTAACATAGTTTATATCTCCTTTTCTTAAAATTCCGTATATATAAATGGTCCTGCGTTCATATCATGGAAGCCATGAATAAGAAACAAGAGCACTAAAATCATGAAATAAAATAACGTAAAGCCTATAAAACGAAAAAGCTCATTATTTTTAATGGATTGCATTAGTCCACCTCCAATTAAAAATGAAAAAAGATTATAACTTTGTAAATATACTAAATAAATTGATATTTTTTCAAGTTATTTCTAAATTATTTTTACCTTACTTAAATTTTTAACATTGATTTGACGGATTGTAGAGAAGATTGTTGCTAAATTTCTGTTTATTCATGAAATCATAAGATTAATTTAAGGTAAAATTAAGGTTTCGACAATCATGACTATTATTATGGTAAGAAAGTGATTTTTTTTGATTCACCGCAACTTGAATTTTTCTAAACGTGATCCTTATTCATTATCGCTGATTTTCCGCTTCATTTGTACTTAAGAAATCCTTAAATTTCGTGACAGAACATTCGAAAATATTTTCATCAATTTCCGACAGAAACCCCCAACTAATGAATAAGCCGGAGATGAATGTCGGTTGGCGACAATCAAAACGAGAGTGGAAGTTGATCATTTCGTTACATTAAGCATAATCAATGAAAGTAAAATCAAAGTAAATTTGAGGAAAAATGTTGGTATAAAATATGAAGAGATACTAAGGGATTAATGAAAAAAGAAGCCACAAGCCAAACATACGAAGGATTAAGAATCTTAGGAGACTGTTGTAAAGGATATTTGAGCAAAAAGAAAAGCGCCATTATCAGTTGATTATCTCAACTATGATAGCACCTTTGTTGTCCCGCTTTAACGGGCAGTAATTTATTTGTATCCAAAGCGAAGTAAGATACAAAGGGTTTCGCCTCATAATTATAGAGAGAAACTGCCCGTAGAAGCCCAGTAATTTTATCTGTATTAAAGTGAAGCAAGATCAAAGTGCTTTGCCTCAAAATATATATAGAAACTGCCCGTAGAAGCCCGATTGGTGAAAGCTAATAATCAGTGGTGGAAAAGAACCCACCACTGATTAAGTTTCACTTTATCCCGCTTTAACGGGCAGTAATTTTATCTGTATTAAAGTGAAGCAAGATCAAAGTGCTTTGCCTCAAAATATAGAGAGAAACTGCCCGTAGAAGCCCGATTGGTGAAAGCTAATAATCAGTGGTGGAAAAGAACCCACCACTGATTAAGTTTCACTTTATCCCGCTTTAACGGGCAGTAATTTATTTTGTACCTAAAGCGAAGCAAGATTAAAGCGTTACGCCTCAAAATATATAGAGAGAAACTGCCCGTAAAAGCCCGATTGGTGAAACTAATAATCAGCGAGGATGAAGAGACTCCTCGCTGATTAAAGTTTCACTTTATTTGAGAAGCTTTAATACTTTATTGGAAACGTAAAAGTCAGTGCCGTTGTAGACATTGATTGTGTCAAACGTATGTGTTTTTGCGGTTTTGTCTTGTTCGTATACTACTGTGTTCTTATTAACTGGGATTGTGATGGTTACATTCTTTTTTTGTGCAATAAACTTAGGGTTTTCTTTATCACTTAAGTCAATTTTAGAAGTGTAGCCTTTTTCTGTGAACGCTTTTGTTGCGGGTATATATAAATCATCTGAAAGCGTATTTAAATCAAAGCCCATAAACTTTGCCATCGTATGTGCTAAATCCGTATTTTCGACAAGGCCTGTAATTTTAGATGGTCCGAATGAGTATAAGAATACATCTTCACCCGTGTGCCCACCAGTTGTATAACCGATATTGGCGCGATTCGCGAGCATTTTTACCATTTCTTTGCCCAGATCTTTAGTCGATTTTAACGTTGCAAGCTCATTCTCAGATAGATTATCTAAGCCATAAAGTGCAGCAACTTCTACAATATTTGATTTATCTTCTTTTAATTGGCTTAATGCACCTTCAATTGTCATTTTAGCCTTCTTCAGAGGATCAATATAAGCAGATACAGGTGTGTAGGAATAAGTACTTGTCGTGTTAACATTACCCATTGTAATCCCACTATTGCCGTGGTCTGTAACAGCAATGACCATTGTATTGCCATCTTTTTTTGCAAAATCAACGGCTTCTTTGACTGCAGCATCAAACGATAAAATATCGCTAATGATGCCAATCGTGTCATTTGCGTGTGCCGCCCAGTCTACCTTACTGCCTTCTACAAATAAGAAGAAACCATCTTCATCCTTTTTAAGCGTATTAATCGCTTTATTTGTCATCTCAGCGAGTGTAGGCTCAGATGCTCTTGTTGTAGCACGATCTAAATCGTAGGCAAGATCACTTGGAGCAAAGCTTCCCCAAATTTTTGACGATTTACTTTTGAAGAGCTCATCACGCGTCTTAACAAGGTCATAATTTTTTTCTTTTAAGACATCCACTAAATGCTCGCCATCTTTACGAGCATTTTTAGTAGTGCCCGGAGCCAAAGACTCTAAGCCGCCACCTAACACGACATCTATGTTTTGATAAACTTGCTGCTCAGCAATGTCATCGTATTGGCTTCTATTTTTCACATGAGCAGAAAAGCCAGCTGGAGTAGCATGCTGAATTTCTGAAGTAGAAATCAATCCAGTTGCCTTGCCTTGTTGCTTAGCTCCTTCCAACACATTAGCTACAGGTCTGTAAGCATCTTCTTTAGCAATTGGATCTAATCCTGGCGAATTAATAACGGCTGGTAGCACACCTACAAATTTATCGTTTGATTTATGACCAGTTGCTAACGCAGTAGCGGCAGGGGCTGAGTCAGTAATGGCTGAATCGGCAGAGTATGTACGTACTGCCCCTGATAAAATTTCATCCATAGCCAAGCTTTCCCCTTTGTACCAACGAGAAAGGGTAACAGCATTATTACTACTACCATCCATCACGAGCATTATTACATTTGTTGGCTTCTTCACTTGAGCTGCTTGTACTTGCGGCTGAGCGATACTAATCGACGATAAAGCAATAGCACTTGCTAAAAATAATGAACTCCATTTTTTTGAGACTTTCATGATTTTCCTCCTTTTGGTCAATTCACAAGTAAGTGTAAAGGAAGTTTGTAAAGCTAGGATGAAATTATTGTTATAAATTGTGGGGGATTGTTAAATATATGATGAGCACTTAAGGGGAAAATAGAATCTGCTTACGATCCATTGATTGATGGAAGCTTGCAGATTCTAGAATTCGCTATAAAGTTTGTGAATGTTTTTCACCGTCAATGGTTTCGTAAAATAATACCCCTTTGTCATCAACGAACAAGTTTAAAACCTCTTCCTCTACTAACACTTCTTCTGAACCATCGTTTATAAATATTTTCGTTAAAAAGCCTGCATTATCATAATCACTGCAATAAATAGCATCTTCAAAAGCCGCCAAGTAATAGCAGGCTGTTTCTGTAACTTGCCTATTTTGATTTGTTGCTAAGTCGTAGGCGTATACCTTGTCATCGTCCAAGCTATTATAATAAATAACATTTCCAATAGTATCTGCGTACCACATATCATGCATGAAATCGTACGTGTTGCTTGTAGCAGCAAAATAGTTTTCATTTGCCCATATATGGTCTTCACTTAGTTTCTCGTCATTCACTAAAAAATATGCGTAGGAAATAGCATAAGGTTCACTAGGAGTGATATCATTCCAAGTCGTATCAATATGATACCAATCACCATTAACACTGACTAAATTCCATGCGTGAAGCTGATTATCGCTATAACCATATACATATTTAGCATCAAGACCTGCAGCTAAAAATAAACGATAGGCTAATAGTGTATAAGCTTGGCAAACGCCAGTTTCTTTACTAATTAATTCATAAACCGCTTGCCCTTTTGAATCACCTTTTTCAGTATAAGTGGCTAGTTGTACGACAAAGTCATTAACGGCTTTAGCACGATGAAAATCATCCATATCATCTGTAATAAACTTCTTAACAAAGTCCTGAACATAAGCATCAACTTTCTTTTCCTTCTTGGCATCTGTTATATATGTAAAGTCAAACTCTACCTCGAAACCATTATCTACTTCCCATGCTTCCCAGTTGCAATCTTGGATATAGCCAGTTGTATAAGGATTAACAAAATTAAGTATGTTATACAGATCATTAATTTGTTCTTCAAATGTATCCCAATCTAATTTTCCACTATACATAACTGTAAAGTTTGGGTCGAACGATGAAATATGTTTTTCAATTTTTTTTGAAAACTGCAGCATAGCAGGATCTTCCTTGAATAATGTTGTTGAAAAAAGGTCTTCCGAAGAAAACTCGGCTGATGGGGCTTTATTAGCAAGCTCCTTTGGGTCCATAGAGATCTCTTCTTCTTCTTCTTCTTGTGATTCAAGTTCGTCTTGTAATAGAACTTCGGCGGCCTTGATAGCAGCTGAGCAAGCACTAAGCATGCTTAAAAGAATAAGTAAAAAAATCAGCAATATACTCTTTTTCATATTTCCTCCCATTATTATTGTATTTTTAACTATTATAGGATAATGAGTCGGGAGGGAGGTATACTATTTTGGCACAGTACTAGATTAGACCTGATATTTAATGATTTTTTTGAAAGATATAAATAGGTTGATTGTAGTGGAGACTGGGCGACTCCTTGGGGATCAGCGTCGTAGATGAGACCCTGGAGCGAGCAAAGCGAGTGAAGCGGCTCATCGGACGCCCCCAGGAAAGCGCCCAGTCGGAACGGAAATCAACCTCACGCTTTGGTAAAGACCCCTAAAATTAATTGATATGGAAGAATTGAGGGCAATTATTAATCTCAGTTTGTCAAGAGAACCTTTTTTTGTTATAATGTGATATGTTGTGATGTTCGAAGTTCGGGAGGTGCAGTGAATGCATACAGTAGTATTAGTTTCATTAGTTATCGTTTCAATAGCGTTGATCGTTGCAGTATTACTTCAATCTAGTAAAAGTGCAGGCTTGTCAGGTGCCATCTCGGGTGGAGCTGAACAACTATTCGGAAAGCAAAAAGCACGCGGTATGGATCTAATCCTTCACCGTACAACAATTGTGTTAGCAATATTATTCTTTGTTTTAGCAATTGCTATTACAAAAATCTAATAGTTGAAGATATTTCGCCTAACCTTACTGGTTGGGCGTTTTCTTTTATAGTTCAAATTATTTGAACGTCGATACATTGTTAGGATAGTAAAGTGAATACTCGCGCGGAAGCAGGGCAAATACCCGCGAAAGCAGGGCAAATACCCGCGGAAGCAAGGCGAATATCCGCGGAAGCAAGGCGAATACCCGCGGAAGCAAGGCGGATACCCGCGGAAGCAAAGCGGATACCCGCGAAAGCAAGGCGGATACCCGCGAAAGCAGGGCGAATACCCGCGGAAGCAAGGTGAATACCCGCGAAGTAAAGCAATACCCGTGATTCATGAAATCCTCCGCACGTTTGCCGAGGATTCCCATATAGCAACTTGAAGAAACAGACCCCAAAACTTTTGAGGAAGCTTCGGTATGGCTATAATAGGTATAGTATGTATTTGGATGAAGGAGAGCTCGACATGAAAAAATCGTTATCACAGCCTTTTTTCTTTCAAGCAGGACCTCGAGCAGTTTTATTATTGCATGGGTTTACGGGAAGCTCGGCGGATGTGCGCATGCTTGGTAGATTTTTAGAGAAAAAAGGGTATACTACATTAGCGCCTCATTATAAAGGTCACGGTGTGGAACCTGAGGAACTTATTACAACAGGTCCTGCTGATTGGTGGCAGGATGTCGTAGCCGCGTACAAACAGTTACAGGAAGCGGGCTATCAGGAAATTGCGGTTGCTGGCCTGTCATTGGGTGGAGTCATGGCATTAAACGTTGCACTTAATAACCCAGTTAAAGGTATTGTGACAATGTGTGCTCCAATGACGATGCGTACAACAGATGTTATGTTTCAAGGTGTACTGAAATATGCAAGGGACTATAAAAAGTTTCAAGGTAAAGACGAAGAGCAAATCGAAGCTGAGGTTGCCTTAATTGCAGAGAAGGGCATGCCATCTTTACAAGAATTACGAGAGTTTATTGCTCAGACACGTCAGGAAATTGACATGATTTATGCACCAATTTTTGTCGTGCAAGCGACAAATGATGAGGTAATTGAGACAGAATCTGCCAACATTATATATAATCAAACTGAGTCACTTGAAAAACGGATCAAGTGGTATGAAAACTCAAAACATGTTATTACGTTAGATCAAGAAAAAGATCAGTTACATGAAGATATTTATTGCTTTTTAGAAAGCCTAAATTGGGCACAATAAAACATATAAGGATTTTCTCATGAAGGAGGGAAATTATGAAAGACCAGAAAGATACACTACAAAGTCGTTTACTCGATTTCTTCGGTGGAGAAGAATATAAACCATTAACAGTTGGCGAAATTGAGGACTTGTTCGGCTTTGAGGATGCTGAAGAATTTAAAGAGTTAGTAAAAACGTTAGTACGTATGGAGGGGCAAGGCTTAGTTGTGCGTTCTCGCTCTAATCGATATGGCCTGCCAGAGCGTATGAATTTACTTCGAGGTAAATTTATCGGACACGCGAAAGGCTTTGGCTTTGTGACACCTGATGTTGAGGGAATGGACGATGTTTTCATTCCACCACATGAAATAAATGGTGCGATTAATGGCGATACGGTGTTAATCCGTGTGTTAAAGGAATCATTCGGTGATCGCCGAGAAGGAACTGTAACAAAGGTAGTAGAACGTGGGCAAACGAGCTTTGTTGGAACGTTCCAAGCAAACCGAGGCTTCGGCTTTGTTGTGTTAGATGATAAAAAACTACCGATGGATATTTTCATTGCTAAAGGTGATACGTTAGGAGCTGTCGACGGACATAAGGTTGTCGTTGAGGTAGCTACTTGGCCAGAAGATTTAAAATCAGCAACAGGCTATATTACGAAAATTTTAGGGCACAAAAATGATCCAGGTGTGGATATTCTATCTATTTTATATAAGCATGACATTCCACCTGAATTCCCAGAAGAAGTGGTTGATGCTGCGCAACGCGTGCCAGATGAAATTACAGAGGCAGATTTAGAAGGTCGCCGTGATTTACGCCACGAAACGATTGTGACAATCGATGGAGCGGATGCGAAGGACTTGGACGATGCTGTAACCGTAACGAAAAATGTAGACGGTACTTATAAACTTGGCGTACATATTGCAGATGTTAGTTATTATGTAACACAAGGCTCTGTAATAGATGTTGAAGCTTATGATCGTGCGACAAGTGTATATTTAACAGACCGCGTGATCCCAATGATTCCGCACCGATTATCGAATGGGATTTGTTCATTAAATCCACAAGTTGACCGTCTAGTGCTATCTTGTGAAATGATTATTGATGCAAATGGTAATGTAGTATCACATGAAATATTCCAAAGTGTCATTAAAACAACTGAGCGTATGACGTATAAAGACGTTTACAAAATTTTAGAAGAGCAAGACGCAGAGCTAATTGCCCGCTACGAGCCACTAGTGCCAATGTTTAAACATATGGCTGAGCTATCTAATATTTTACGTACTAAACGTCAAATGCGTGGTGCCATTGACTTTGACTTTAAAGAATCTAAAGTGATTGTGGACGAAGATGGCTGGCCAGTAGATATCGAATTACGTGAACGTACAGTAGCTGAGAAATTAATTGAAGATTTCATGCTAGCGGCCAATGAAACAGTAGCCGAGCATTTCCATTGGATGAATATACCGTTCCTTTACCGTATTCACGAAGATCCAAAACCAGAAAAGCTGCAACGCTTCTTTGAATTTGTTACGAACTTCGGTATTTTAATCAAAGGTACAGGAAACACAGTCCATCCGAAAGCTTTACAGGATGTATTAAAAGCGATCGAAGGCATGCCAGAGGAGCCTGTTATTTCTACGATGCTTCTACGCTCAATGCAACAGGCAAAATATTATCCTGAAAGCTTAGGCCACTTTGGATTATCAACTGATTTCTATACACACTTTACGTCACCAATTCGACGTTATCCGGACTTAATCGTCCATCGTTTAATTCGAACGTATTTAATTAATAAAGATACATCGAAAGAAACAGTGGCACAGTGGAGTATGGCGATGGATGAAATCGCAGATCATACGTCAGAACGTGAACGCCGTGCTGTTGATGCAGAACGTGATACAGACGCACTGAAAAAAGCACAATACATGTCCGATAAAATTGGTGAAGAGTTTGAAGGAATCGTTTCGTCAATTACAAACTTCGGGATTTTCGTAGAGCTTCCGAATACCATCGAAGGACTTGTCCATATTAGCAATATGACAGATGACTACTATCGTTTTGACGACCGTCAAATGATTATGATCGGTGAGCGTACAAATCGTCAATTCCGCATTGGTGATGAAGTTACAGTCCGTGTAGCAAATGTTATTATTGAGGAGTCATCCGTTGACTTTGAAATCGTCGGAATGGTAACGTCGTATGGACGAACACGAAAAGCAGCACCTACTGTCATCCACGCACGTAAAAATTATAGCGACAACAAAGGTGGCCGTAATAGCCGCAAAGGTGGTCGCGAAGAAGAAAGAAGCGGACGTGGTAGCCGCAGTGGTCGCAACGAAGAAGAACGTGGTGGACGTGGCAGCCGTAGTGGTCGCAATGAAGAAGGACGAAGCGGACAAGGAGAACGACGTGAAAACGACCGTGATCCCCGAGGACGCCGCAAAGATGGCTCAAACTCAAGCCCAGGCCCTAAAAAAGGCGTGAAGCAAAAGCAAAAGTTCTACGAGGGCGTTGCCAAGAAAAACAAAAAGAAAAAATCAAAACGTAAATAAAAGCAAAGACGAAAGCACCAATTATCACTTTACTGGTGCTTTCGTTTAATCAATAATAAAGCAGATGATCTGCATAACCTTTAAGAAGAGGGTGAATTTATATGGCAAAAGGTACTGGGAAAGTATTAGCACAAAACAAAAAAGCCGGGCACGACTACTTCATTGAAGAGACAATCGAAGCGGGCATGGTGCTCACAGGCACAGAAATTAAATCCATCCGTGCAGGAAGGGTTCAACTAAAAGAATCCTATGTACAAATCCGTAGCGGTGAAGCATGGATTAACAATATGCATGTTAGCTCATTCGAACAGGGCAACCGCTTTAACCATGACCCACTGCGCGCCCGCAAATTACTGCTTCACAAAAAGCAAATCGGCGAGCTAGTCGGTGCTGTAAAACGTGACGGCTACACAATTGTTCCGTTAAAAATGTACATTAAAGACGGCTATGCCAAACTATTAATCGGTGTCGGCAAAGGTAAAAAAGATTACGACAAACGTAACGACATGCGCAAAAAAGAAGCGAAACGCGATATGGAACGCGCCTTCAAATCTAAAAATCAATAGTCATAGATTGTTAGAGAGCTCACTATATTTACATAGTGAGCTTTTTGTATGTGGACAGATAGAATGCTAAGAGCAAGTTCTAAAAGACGTCGAGTTAAAAATATAATAAAGAACTACCGAATATAATAGGAGGGAATCAGCATTCTTACAATAGGACGAAAATTTATGTTTATAAATATAGAGCACATTTATTTTGCCGAGGAACGTAACAATGTCAGCGAAAGAAAAAAGCTAGTTTGCTACCACCAAACAAAGCGACCAGCACAATCACTCCAAACCAAAAAAACACTGCAAATCATGCTACAGCAAGATGAAGACATCCTATTAGCGAATCTCTCCAAAATGAATCGCTATATGCTTCGCCGCGCTAAAAAAGAGCCTTACGAAGTCATCGTAAAAGAAAATCCATCCGATCAAGAGCTAGTAGAATTTCAGCAATTTTACAACGCCTTCGCCAAAATAAAAAACACTGCTCGCGTTCGAAAATTTCATCTGCAAACGTTAAAGCTCCTGCGCGAAAAAGGCGCACTCGTTTATACAAAGCTTCAAAACGACAAAGGTGAAGCACTATGCTATCGACTGTACATTGCCGACGAAGATATCGTTTTTAATTTATATACAGGTACGGCTGTCTGGGTCAAAGATAGACCAGATTTAAAGCAACAAATCCGCTTCGCCAATCGCTATTTACTTTGGGAAAATATTATAATGTTCCGAAGCAAAGGATACGCACACTATGATTTCGGCGCAGTCACGAACAAAGAGGAAATTAATGAATTCAAGCTCGGCTTTGGCGCACAAGAGGTAGAAGTCTATTACGGCTATCTTACAGAATCCAAATTAGGAAAGGTCATTTTACGATTAAGAGAATGGAAATTTAAGATGATGAAATAAGAAAATCATTGTGAGCTAGCCAATTTTTTCTACTATGGCAGGACACTTGAACTATAGCAAGATTTGTTTTATAATAAGTTTACTGAATGCCAGATTACATGGAAGCGTACTTTTAGCTCCCACCGTACTAGAAGAAATTCTAGCTCCTTTGCTTGAACGAAGCTACGTGCTTCGATTCATATTCAAGGGGACGTTACGGATTCGACAGGGATGGTTCAAGCTTTGGTCGCGCGTCGGAGGTCTCGGCTCCGTCATCAACGGAAGTTATATAATAACTGGCAAACAACAAAACTTAGCTTTCGCAGCGTAAGCTCTTAAGCGCTCTGCCTCTCTATCGCCCATGTAGAGAACGTAGGGCCCAACTTTAGTGGGATACGGTCGATGGTGCCACCTGAGTCACCGACAAGAGATTTCCAGGTTAGCGTACAGGACGCCTGTTTGTCGGCATAATGCTACGTGAATCGTAAATAGGCAAACTACACGCGTAGAAGCTGAAGTATTGGAGTTTCTGGACGCGGGTTCGACTCCCGCCGTCTCCATTTTAAGAAATCAATGGATTTCAATAGATGTCAAAACCCTTATATATCAAGGGTTTTGACATTTTTTCATTTTCATCTAATTTCAAATGATTGTATTCAAACGTAGTCAAAAACGTAGTCAAAATGTATTCAAGAATTTTAAATCTCAAGATAGGAATCAAACTTTTGAATTGCACCTTCTTGAGCTTTTTTCGTAACATGTGTATAGATATCCATTGTGGTTTTCACATCTGTATGGCCAAGACGATCTTGCACTTCTTTAATCGATGCTCCAGCTTCAAAGAGAAGTGAACAATGAGTGTGTCTTAATCCGTGAGGCGTGATTTTTACCAATGAATGTTTCTTTTGCACACTATACATCCATTTTTGGACTTGAACAGGTTGAATGTATTCATTATTTGTATTACTAAAAATTAGCTGATTTGCCTTCGTTGTATTATGACCAAGTACAAGATACTCTTGCTTTTGAATCCTTTTCCACTCTTTTAAAATTGTGATGGTTCTATCAACAAGTTTAATTACTCGTGATGATCCAGTTTTCGGTGGTTTTAAATAAAGCCTCGCACTTTTCCCTCTGCCTATTGCTTTTGTGATGGAAAGCTCTTTTTCTATAAGATTTAAATCATTCCAAGTAAGAGCTAAGGCTTCACTTTTACGCATCCCTGTAAAAGCTAATAAATGCAGTAAAGTAAATGCTTTATAGTGTAACGATTGTTCACAATGACTTAAAAACTTATTCAGTTGCTCGCGAGTATAAAAATTCTCGTTCTTTTTCTCAATCGCAATCGTCTTTTTAGGTTTAATTCTTGTTTCTACATATGTGAATGGATTTGTTTGGATATAGCCACGCTTTATCGCAAAATCTAATACTTTCGCTGCATATGCTTTGACCATACGAAATTTCTTTAATTTTTCTGCCCACTCATTTACATGCTTTTGACATATATCTACTGTGATTTTTTCAATTTTATAAGCACTCATTGCTGGTAAAATATGATTTTTAAAAATGCCAATGGTTTTTACAAACGTACTTTCCTCAACATTTTTTTCATATTGCTTTACCCATATATTGTAGAGTTCTTGGTAGGTTTCAGCACGCTCTTGTTTATATGTGCCTTTTGCAACTTCTAACTTAATACGAGCTAATGCTAGTTCTGCTTCCTTGCGTTTTTTAAAGCCACGTTTCATTGTACGCTTCTGCTTACCAGTCAACGGGTCAACACCTAAATAAACCGGAAACTCATAGCGTGTTTCACCATTCTTTAGCTTGTAACTTTTAATGGGGGATACTTTTTTCTTCATTATCATACTTCCTCCTATTCGATACTTGCGGGGGCAAAATTAAAGAAAAGAGGATTAATCCCTTAGTCATTATATAATTTTACTAATAGGAAATCCTCCCAAGTAAATTAATAACTGTGACTTTCTAAAAAGTTGTCAATTTCTTTACAGGAGACACGCTTGATACCTTCTATTTCACATACTTTAAGACCCATATGTCGAAATGTTATAAAGGTATTGTATGAGACCCCTGCATATTTAGCGGCTTCTTTTAAGGAAAGCCATTCACCATGCACTCGGCTTTCATTTTTTGGATTATTTACTTTTAGCACTTCAATTAAATGCTCTAGTTTTACTAAAATTTCATTGAAATACTCAACATGGCATTCCTTATCTGTAATGTTATTTAGTTTTTCATTTTTAATAGACATGAATATTTCACTCCGAACTAAGGTATTTGGAGAAGTACTCCATGTCTAAATAAGTAATCTCTTGATGAAACTCTTAAATTACATCATGCTCTAGGCTAATTTGTTTTGTATCGCTTAATATTTTTTAAAACACCCCTTCACAAATAAAAAAATTACACTTATTTTTTGGCTTACCTAAAAATACTCGGTGTATCCAATGTAAGTGTGATTTTTATATATTATCAGAGGAATATTTATGTATAATTTTTTTATTTCTAGTATATTCACATTCCTATAAACATTCGCTAAAATATAGTTATAATTGTATATATAACCAATTAAGGGAATAGGAGAAATTCAGTATGTCAAAGAAGTTTTTGAAGGCATTTGCTATTGCGACAGCGTTTGCGGCAGGGGTATCATCAATTAATTACATCGCACCAACGCCAGTGGCAGAAGCACAACAAACGGTAGCCAACTACACGTATTCGGCACAGGTAACACAGTACCTCAAGGAATTAAACGCAGTTCGTAAGGCATCGGGAGCACCTGAACTGACAATCGACGCTCGTTTATCTGAGTCAGCACAAAACCATGCAGTATATGCTAATACACATGGTATTACAGTGTCTAATGGACACACGGAGGATAAAAATAAATCAGGTTATACAGGTGCAACACCTGAGGAAAGATTCCTTGCAGTTGGTGGTAGTATGCAAAACTACGGTACTTTATCTGAAGCTGTAGCAACATCAGGACTGGGTTTAAAAAATGCATTTGAGAATTTATTGGAGTCTACAGGACACAGAAGTGTTCTTCTAGCGGGTTACTCTAATACAGTAGGTGTAGGTATCAGTGGTAACGCTATTGTATTTGTAACAGCAACTAACGAGTCAGGTGTAAGCGCTGATTATACTTCAGTCAAGTACCCTTATAACGGACAAACAAATGTGGATACAGCTTATGATTTAACGAACGTATCTTCAAGTCCTCTAACTCAGTACGGGGTATCAAAAGCGGGGTATGTAGTTTCTTTCTCACCTGTTAGTATTAAACGTAGTTCTGCATTCAATATTGAACTATACGATAGTAAAAATGTACGTGTAGAAACGCTTAACCCTAAGAGTCAATCAGATGGTAACAGATTCTTCTTCTACACAATACCTAAGAATGTATTAAAAGGTGGAGAAAAGTACACAGCAAAGGCAACATGGACTGATGATAATGGTAACCCACAGTCAGAAACATGGACGTTCACAACTGCGGGAAAGTCAACAACTGACCCATCGAACCCCACAAATCCTTCTAAACCGCCAGTAGGTAGCATTGACGTATCAAAATTTGCTGACTACAGAGCAGACCAATATTGGGCAGAAGATTTTCAATGGGCAGTTAACAGGGGTATCATTAACGGGTATCAAAATGTGTACAATCCAGTCACAAAGAAGTATGAAAACCTGTTAAAACCAAACACTAATTTAACGGAAAACCAAATGCTGTCAGTGTTACTACGCTACTTCAAACCTGATGAATTAACTTCAACAAAGCCAAAGACATCATGGGTAGCTGACGTAAACTATCAACTAGCAAGTAAATATGGTTTACCAGTTAATGGTGCAAATACAGTATCTAAACAGGCATTAGCAAACAAGGATATCACACGTGGTAACTTTGCCCACATCCTAGCATCCATGCACTATGGGAAAACGGTAACTCAGCCAGTAGCCATTCAATTCTTGCGTGACTACGGCTTAACAACAGCTAAAACGGATAAAGACTTCATGCCAACGTCATCCTTAACACGAGCACACGCAGTGGCGTTCTTCCACCGCTATGAGCAAACATTCAAATAAACAATCGTCACACATAAAAGAAAAGGTGATTATTAAAGTCAGCTTTTCTTTTATGTGTTAAAATAGAGATAATTTGATTAATAAGATAGAAATAGTAGTATTTGATATCTCGAAGATTATAGAATAAAATGTGATAACAAAATAACTTTGGAGTATATATGTCAGCTAAAATATATTAAACAGAGAGAGTCTGTTAATATAGTAATTATCCACATCTACCAAAATAGATAGACTCTTGTAATCACTATTACGATAGATAAATTGGGAAATAAATCCTTCCTTGACACTCCATGCTTTCCTCATATCCTTAAAAGACCCGCAGACCCGCGATATAAATCACGAATTTTGAGAATAAATTAATAAACAGTTTATTAGGCATCGTAAATATTAAAAGTAGACAACTCCAACATAATCTACAAATGAATCCCCATATGGAAATTTCACCCCACATCAGTTAAATTGAAGTAACCTGTATCGAAATTCATCTTGAAACCACCCATCATCATCTCAACATTTTCATCTATCTGTTCTTCTATTCATTCAAGCACTCACCCAAACGTTTCTTAAATAACTACTCCATGTTCAGAGATATAGCGATAGAGATTTTATAAGTACGATATTCTATTAAAAACCTGTGAGACGAGAAAATCTGTAGAGATTTTCAAGAGGCATTTTATCTCAATTAGAAAACAAATTTTTTCTAAAGAGAGGAATGACTTTGATGAGTAAAAATAGATCTGTAAAAAAACAAGTAATAGTAAAGAATGGTGTATTACCACCTAAGGAAATTGAATTTCAAGGAGATATCCAAGAGCGAGTAGAGGAATATTGGAAGGTTGAACTACTACTTGAGTGGCATCCGGAGTACGATGAAAAAATATACGTTGTGAAGATGACAAGCAAATTGGGGGGAACTAATTCTATATTCTGTCTTTGTTCAGACCTTTATGACACGAAGATACAAAAGGAATTAACAAAAGAATTAGTGAATAAGGGGGTATTTTATCCAGATGAACTTCCAGCGTTCAGAATGTATATAGATTCCCTGAAAGCAGCTAAACAATATACATCAAATGATGAGGGGTATAAACACTATATCCTAAAAGTCTCTGGAGCCAATAACGATGAAGCTGAAAAAGCTTACCGAACTATCGTTGAACATGCAATTGAAAACGAGTCAGTTTTCCCTGATAAGGGACAATATAATGAAAAAAACGATGGAATTCGTTTTATAGATGAAAAAGATAAGGCTAGATATGGAGATCATGCTATTGCATTTGAAGCAAAGAAATTAGGTGAACTTCTGGAGATTAACAACACTAAAAAATTGCATGCAATTTTAGGTGTTTTAAAAGAGAAAGGAGTATTTTTCCCAGGAGCTTATGAAAATAGAAGGAAAGTAGTTCTTAGAGAAGGATACTCTAGACATACTTACATCTTCAAAATTGATAAGTCAATATTAACACAGGGGGTATGTAAAAATGTTTAATTTTAGATATATTAAATCACTCAAAACAATAGGGGGTAAAATCCGCTTATTGAAAACTCTACTTCGTATTATAAAGTATGTAATTAAACATCAAGAGATTAATGGCTTTCTAGATTTATTTGGTGGAGGTAATAAATTTGTACCTTACATAAACAGAAAAATTGTACCTTTTAGACTCTATAATGAGTTAGATACTGGTATTTCAAATGTTATGGCTTGTTTAACAAATTGGGAAAATGCCAGTGAATTAGTAAATTTGACTTGGCATCTTCAAAAGACTATTAAGACAAAGGAAGACTTTCAGAATGCTATTACAAGAAAGCATTCCTCTGATACATCTATGGTAGAATCAGCTGCTCTTGCAATAATTATTGCAGAGTATAGCAGAGCTGGAGATAGAGTGAGTTTTTGTAAGAAAAATGTAGGGAAGGGTATTAGTTATAATAACTTAGTTAGATATAAAGAACTTGTTCCATTATTGCATGATGTTGTAATAACCCAGGCAGATTACAAGTTTTTCATAGAAGAGTATGGTCATAGGAGTGACTTCTTAGCAATACTAGATCCTCCGTATGTAAATTCTGACATTTATGAAAATCCCTTTCCACGTGAACGTCATCAAGAGTTAGTTAGGCTGATAGAAAAAGTTCAGATGAAAATTATCCTTTGTGGAACGGATAATGATATTTATGATTACTTAAATGAAGAAAAAGGGTGGAATAAGTATTTTGTAGGTAATATTCCTAAGAGTAGTTCAATTAAAATTGGCGATAAACAACCCGAGTTTATATGGACAAATATGGTCATCCCTTTAGATCTACTTCCAAGACAGATAAAATAATAAACACCCACTCACCCACTCACCCACTCACCCACTCACATTCATAGAAAAAACTTTTGAAGATAACAGTATAGAAGGTTATTTAATATTTTACAATTATTTCTAGTTAGGGGTATTTGGCTCTATTCGATTAAGGCTCTAATTCTCCTCACAAATTGTTTTTAACGAATAGGTATAATTTACCCTGTGGTTTGTTTTAGTCCGTTAATTCGGTGCTTAAAATCGCTACAGGGGTATTTCTATTTCTTTGGGTTTCTTGTTATTAAAAAAGGAAGGAATTTCAATTAAGTAGTCTTACAAATGAACTATAATTTAGGATAAAACTTAAAATTTGATTGATAATTTGATTAAGCCACCAGAGCAAGAATTATATTGTTGTACCAGATAATATGTCACTAATTAATATCGATTTCATAGTAAAAGTGTGATGAGTATATGTACGACTTACAAAAGTTAGTGATGCAGATGGCTGGATTCTATATAAAAAGGAGCTATTGATATGGTTAAGAATTTATCTAGTGAACATTACTACAGTACAGAGAAGGGGAGAGGTAATAAAGTAAAGTTTAAAATTTATGATAGAGACACAGGTAGCTATCACGACATAATTGTTATTATTGAGGATAATGAAATTGATAAAATTTGGGATAAAAGAAAACCAATTGTCGATATAGAAAGTACGGAAGTTGAAATAAAATCTTATTGGGATATTAAGCAAAAAGTTGTTGCAGAATTTCGAAAAAATAAGGTCAAAGTTTTCGAAGGAGTTTTTTACACAGTATATCAAAAGTATTCATTATTAATTGATTATAGATGTGGACAGCCCTATCATTTCAATAATCATAGGTATAAGCTAGAGGTAAATGGACAAGATGGCCAAGAGATTTATTTGTCGAAATACGATTCTTTTGAAAGGATATGCATATATAAAAACGGTGTGTTCTGTCCAGAAAAGAATAAATCGCTCATTAAAAGTAGTCAGGCATTATCAAAGGGGAAATGTAGTGGTATTAAAATATTCAGCGACTTTCATGGGGAAATTGATATTAAAGATCATCATATTATTGCTGCAATGTTTATAGGTCAAGAAGCAATTGAACTTACTATGGGTGGAAATGAAGAATTTGTAATAAATCATAGAAACCTAAATAACAGTGAAAATAGAATTTCTAACTTAGAGATTATACTAAGCAGTCAAAATAAAGTACATTATGATATTCTAAAAAAACTTCAAGAAAGTAAGCTAGCTGAGAAACTAAAAGAAATAGGAGTAACAAATTACGAAATCAAAGAAAAAACAAATTTATAGATTCTATTATATAGAAAGAAAATGAAAGTATAAGCGAGGATAGAATAAACACTCGCTTATATTTTTATTGTATCTAACAAATAAAATCAGTGTTATACCATGGAAACAGGATATTGATAATGATGTTCTGATAAAACAGTGAATTTTAGTTAATTTTTGTCGTGTTCTTAAGAAATTAAATAATGTAGACGCTTAGTTGTTATTATCATTAAAAAACGCACCATAAATAGTACATCCTTTAAAGATAATCCCCTTTTCTGAATCTTAAGGGGTATTATAGAGATCGACTTCTACACCATTTACAAAGTAACGTTTGTAACTTCCAAATGGGATGAAGGATAATGTTTCTGCTTTTTGAGTAGGCGCAAATTTGATGAAGTCTCCTTTGTAAACACTATCTTTATTAAATAAAGCTAATTCTGATTCATGGCTAAACCATTTACCATCTAACTCAATAATAAGATAATCATGATTAGCTTTTGGAGAGTGAACTACTGCAGTATTGTACCCCAAGGTATCGTACAGCGCTTGAATCGCATATGCACTTGAAGTACAGTCTACTTCATTCTTAATAAAAAAGTCGTATGCACTCTCAGGTGGTCCCCATGCTGTACTTGCTCCTCCAGTGAAACCATCTACATATGCTGATGCTGCTTTAAATTTAGCTAATGTGCTGAAAGATACTCCTTGATTTATAGCCGCTTCATACGCAATACTATAACGTTTAGCTGTCATATTTTCTTTTGAACGGTACGCAGGGTCTGTACGGTCATTAATTACCTGTATCTCTCCGTTCATTAAACGCTCTAAAATCCGTAAGTCATAGTCAAGGTCTGGATGAGGTAATCCAAAATCACTTAAAGTTTTATAAACATCATTTAAAGTTTTACCTTTAATTCTATTATTAATATAATTCATTACTTGGTCGTACTCAGCTTGAGACTTCGTGTTGTAAGTATGGTTCTGATATGATACCTTGATTCCGTTATATTTGAACTTCTTAGATGTGTCAAATTTACCGTATAGGTTTAAGTAGTCGTATTTTGTGTGCTCGAATGAAGGTGGTGCAGGGTTTGAACCACTGTTTACTACTGGCGGTGTAAGTGTTTCGATACCCCCACCTTCCTCGAATACAGCCTTAGCTACCTTCTCATCCATTTGTAAAAATGAACCTACTACTAACGAACCCATCATTATACCCTTTAGACTATAGTTAATATATTTTTTGTAAGACATCACTACACCTCCAATAATTTCATTTTATAGAATATTGTTGGTAAAGTAAATGTGTATTTAAATATTATGTGACAGACAAATTTTAACTCATGTAGGCATAAGGTTTTAATCCTTTAAGTAATAAATATGAATATATTCCTTAGGTATAACGTGATTATTTATAATATCGCTAGAAACTTTATAAAAGAAAAGAACAAAGTATAAAAAAGAGGAAGATGCTTTTATAAAAATCATGTAATTATTTATAAAACGTACAGCTTTTACTTTTGATTATTTCTAATAAATGTTTATTTTTAACACCTATTCCTCTTGTAATCATGCCATATAAAATGCTTCTTCTATATTTCCGTTAATATATAGTTACTTCCACTAATTTATCCCAAGTTTTTAATTTACTTACCGAGAATATCAACGGCTTTTTTGCTTATACTTGAGTGTTCACCCCTTTTAATTTTAGTAGTGAAAGTTTATATATTTAACAGTTTCCATCTAACCAAAATTATTAAATAGGGGAAACTTAATAATCTACTTAGTAAAAATCTCACTAATTTTCTACTAGTCATTATCTTGACGGCTTTATCTCTTGAGGCTCTAGGGGATTTTGACACAGAAAAATTTCAAAAAACAAATAGCATTCGAATGATTAAGTAGTTTTCCTACATTTTATTAAGTTTTTCAGAAGCATCAGCTAATCACAGAGAGGATTGGAGCGAAATGGCTAAACTGATTTTTAGAAAGTTTATGGAAGCGGAAGAGAGAGTAGAGGCATCACTGAGAAGAAAAGAATTATCTAGCGAAGATTTTTCATTAGAAACTAAACAATTATGCGCCTTGAGAGAAATACTTCATTACGTGAAGAATGAACGCTGGATAAGTCAGGAGAGATCTAAAAGAAAAGCATTAGTTTTCTTAAAAAATCACTGTAGCTATGAAAAAACTAGAGATGAATTAAATACATCGAGTAAAAACAGTCTCGAAGTCTCACTGAGCTATATATCAAAGAAGTTAGAGTCTAAAATCGGTAAAAATACCATAGAATTGATCATGGAGGGGAGATTGGATGAAGCCAGAATTCAATTTGAAACAGGAACTGGAAAATTGAATCCAAGGGATTATTTAATAGAGGGATTTTTCAACTTATTACCTCCTCCAGTTCATTCACACACTTCATTATCAACTTGTGAAAAGGAGCTAAAGTTCTTGTTAGTTTTCACAATAAACCACTTAACGGAGCTAGCTGCTAAATATAATCAGGAAAACTTGTCCTACTTAATGTATGTTCTTACATCAACGGATAGAGGGATAGCTAATGATCGGAGAGTTTTGTATCAACTACTAAAGGGAGAATATAGTCGAGACGCTAGCGGTGAATCTCTAAATTTAAACTCTCAAATAGCAATGGCACTTGAAGAGTATGCCCTCTTATAGGGGTAGACCTATTCTTTATTTAGCGGTTCTTAGTCACCATTTTGGATAAGGAATGAAATGGGGATGTTGTCAATGATTATTGCTCCTTGATAAGATAGAGGAAAAAGGGAGCTAATCTATAATGAGTAAATATGACATAGGGAAATCAAGTATACCAGTAGATAATTTATCAAATCAAAAGAGCAAGAAAAAAAGAAGTGAGCCAACAGTTAAATCAACAACGGAAAATAAAGTAGGAGATACGTACTATAAAATAACAACAGCAAATACCCTATTAATAGACGAGGGTAACAGATTGATAAAAGAAATGACCGAGGAAGAAAAAGCTAATCTGGGTAGCAAGTCAGATACTTTACTTTTTATATGCCAACTTGGCTTGGCATCAAAACAAAAATCCCGAAAAATAGCAAATTATTATGGGGTCGAAGTTACAAAAATATCAACTCCGATAGGGGTAAAATTAAAAACGGATATTGATATTAAAGTACCTTATTTGAAGGATGTGACTAAAAATAATAAGACGGGTATTGACCTAATAGAAGACTTTGACTATAGAATAGTGAAGGCAGGGGAAGAATTTAACCTAACTCTTTACGAGTTCATGTATTTAATCATTAGAGAAGAATATAATGGTAGATTAAGAGTTAATAGAAATGGAAAAGATTTTTATGCCTATCTCTCAGTAAAGGCTAATGCGTATGGAGAAGTTTATAAGTTGAAAGACAATGAAGAACATGAAATAAATTCCGAAACACATTCATCCAAACGTAAAGATGCCAAGCTACCTACCCCTACTATTATATTTGAAAAAGGTAATGGTTCATCTAGAGAAAACATAGTTGACATTGATGTACGAACTGAAGATGGGGAATGGGTAATTAAAAAAGAAGAATACAAACGGTTTGAGCCGTTACTTAATAGAAGAAAGAAAAGAAATAGAACTATAGCAGTTAGAAAAGATACTAAGGATAAAGCATTAGATAAAGATAAGAGAAAATGATTGAGCCCCTTACTTAATTTGAGTGATATGTGAATTTCAAAGTATGTTCATTTAATATTTTAAACACACTTTTAGAGAGTCAGAATAAATCTGTACTCTCTTTTTTATTATTTTGGAAACTTCTACAGAGTTACATTATAAATCAAAGCAGGATATAGGTTTGGTAAGCTATATCTTTCGCTTTTATAAATTAAATCAGAGTTAACATTTTTTTTAGATTGTTTATGGGTTTTACATTTGGTAACTTTAAATATTTTTTCTAAAGGAGTGGACGCAATGTTTGAAGTAAAATCACATAGCTTTGTTGCCGGGGGTATCCAACATCTATCGAAGGGATTTTTGCACTATTATATTGAACAGCCTTATATGGAGCATAGATGGACATTGATAGCCTATAATATTCTTTCAAAATATATATCAGATGGTCATAACCCTAAATTTCAAAAACCTAACAATGTTTATTTAAACGGAAAAGCTCCAAATGAAATAAAGATTCAATGTAACGTGTTCCCAAGCATGGGTAAAATAAATGAGATTATTGATGCTACTCATGAATTCGAATTTTATAAAGGGAATGAAAAAATAGAAGAAGTGATGTTTTACACTGTGTTTTTACAGACGGCTTTTACGGATGATATTCGTACCATAATTATAAAAAATCTAATGCCAGAAATTATAACAGGTAATAAAATGAGAACGATTTTGTTGGCAATTGTCACACCAGGAATGGAGTGGCACATTGGAATAATTAAAATAGAAGAAACTATTAGGGTTTTTAAGTTTTTAGCAACCAGCATTGGAATTCAAGTAGATGTTTTCCAAAATCGTGAAGATATATTAGATTTAATTAAAAATAAAAGTAGTGACGTTTTTTGATAGCTATAAAATTAAAAATAAGAAGTCAATTAGTAGTTTAACTAATCCATAAAAGTGGTTTCCCTAAAAACAAAATCATTCCATAACCAAATAAAATAATAAAATAATGATCTATAAGTAAAGTTAGATTATCATTTACACAAAAATCTTGACAGTCTCCACTAATACAGTTATTATTTCACAAAGCTTCGAATGTAATTTTACATTCAATAAAGAGCCAGCGATTTACTGTAATTTACTAAAATAATTATGTACCATTATATTAAAACTTTTAAGCTTTTATTTCTAGTTATGTTAACATAACACAATACTGTTATTTTTCTTCTCTAAAAGAGGGGAATCGTATTGCAAAATAAACATAACACTTATGATATAATATCTTATTGAGTTTTTTAAGGGAGAGAAAGATCTTGACACAAAGAATAGTAACAAATGAAATAGTTAATCCACTCCCTCAATATCAGATAATTATGAATGAGAATATCCCTCATATAACTAAGTATATGGGTTCCAAAAGGAGCATATTGGATTTTGTAATTGAAGGTATCAATGAAAGTTATTTAGGCGGGTATGTATGTGATTTATTTGGGGGGACAAGTATTCTTTCAGGTGCGTTAAGAGAATCAGCTCCTATAATTGCTAACGATATTCAACGATATTCTTCTGTTTTGGCTAACTTATATTTAAGTGGATATAATTGGGATGATTACCCTGATAACATTATTGAGGTAATTGTTGGGAGAGCAACTGAACGAGTAAATATTTTCAAAAGTACGTATCCAATCGAGGACTTTCAATATACAGAGGAAATGGATTTAGCTACATTTAATCAGCTTGAAGAACTACAAAAAAGTTTAATAAACAGTGATTTCTCAAATATAGATTATCACTTATTTACTAAGAATTATTCCGGCACATATTGGTCTTATGAACAGTGTCTTTGGATTGATGCTTTTCGTGCTGTCGCTGATGAATATAAAGGCGACCCCATTTATTATGTGATATTATCCAGTTTGATGTTTGCGATGTCTTATAATTCACAAAGTACAGGGCATTATGCGCAATATAGAGATGCAACAAATGAGAAGTCGATGAGAGATATACTTATCTATCGAATGAAGGAAATTACTCCATATTTCATAAGAAAATTTGAAGAGTTACAACATTCATTAAGACAAAATAATCTCCCTCATAGGGTTGTTTCGATGGATTATATAGATTGTTTAGATTCTCTTGACCGAAATACCACTGTTTATGCAGACCCTCCTTATGGATTTGTGCACTATTCAAGATTTTATCATGCTCTTGAGACTTTAGTTAGATATGACTATCCAGAAGTTAATTTTAAAGGAAGATACAGAACAGATAGACACCAGTCGCCTTTTTGTATCCGTACAAAAGTAAGAGCGGCTTTTGAGCAATTGTTTTCAAAGGTTAAAGAAAAGGAATCTAACCTTGTACTTAGTTATAGCGATAATGGAATGATTACCCTCGATGAAATAGAACAAATAGCAATTGAAAAATTTGGTGAAAATTATTCTGTTGAAGTTCGTACTCAGACCCATCTTCATAGTACGATGGGAAGAAGAGAAGATAAAAGTAGAAATGTCCAAGAAGCATTAATATTAGCGAAGAAGAGTTTTTAACGGGGCTAGGAAAAAACTGCTCAAAACCTTAAAAAGCGCGAGAAATCAATTTTAGAAACTTTGATTTCTCGCGCTTTTCTAATATGAAATTTATTAATTTTATTTTAAAAAATACTTTATCCCCGCCTCATTTTTCAAAGCCAGTTTCCTCTTGATAATATTCATTTGTATCGAATATATCAAATATGTTTAATAGGAAATCTTTAAGTTCTTTCATTTGGTGATCACTCTGAGAGCTTGGCTTTAAAGGGAACGCACCAATTGAAGGTATACTAAAAGTTTGCTTATACTTTATATTAGGATGTCTAATAAAAATAGTTGCTTCTTCAGTGATGTCTGGGTATAAGATAAATACACCGCGAGTTCCCAAGATAGCATCTCTATAAGCATGTGCTGTATGAATATCATTTCTTAAGTAATTGCCTTCTTGTACGTTTTCTCCAAGAAGCATTTTCTGTAATTTATTATTATCCAATTTATATTTCGAATCAAAGTGAATCCAATGGCTTTGGATGTTGTTGATTATTTTTATACTGAAGTCTGGATGTAATACCCCTCGGTCATATGTTCCTTCCCAGATTTCACCGTTTTGATTAATAAAATCACGATTATAATAGAATTCAATGACCAAATTTTTATACTTGAAAATTAAACAACTTTTATCTTTTTGTTTAAGATTTAATTTGTATCCCTTTTCGGTTCTATAAAGAAGACTGGATAGACTTTCTAGCTCTACCAAGCAAATATCCTTTAAAATGAAATATAATTTGAAATAACACCAAATTTCATATAATGAAGATATAGGGCGTAAATCTCCATTGGTCGTATCGAATTCGCTTACATCTGTATTTAGTTGAATACCTAATTCAAATAATTGTATAGCCTGAAGGAATTCTTTATAACCATTTCTTCTCTGAAGGACTATTGAGTTAGTAAAGTTAGTTAATGGACCGATTTGTTGAAAAAGTGGATTTTGAAGATATTCTTCAATTATAATTAAACAATTATTTAAGAACCATCTACTATTGCTATATTTATTTGGAAGTTTATTTAATAATTCTAAAACAAGCTTTTCTATCTCTTCGAGTGAAAATTTTATAAATTGGTTTTCCTTGGTATCATAGGTATTTTCTATATCCTCTGAAAATAACTCTAAAGGTGAATAACCTTTAAAATGTTTTTTTAACAACCCTTCTTTCTTCCACTCTAAATCGATTGGATTAGAAATCAGTTCAATAATATCAGGGGTAGTTATAAAACTCACACTATCCTTATCATTAATATAGTTTAGTTTTTTGTGTGGGTTTGATAAGATCGTTTCAATAGCTAAAGGTAATCTCTCCTCGCTAAAGAGCTTTTTCAAATGTAAAATAAGTACGTGGGGTGATACATTATTTATTATCTCTTCAGAAATTAAATTTATTTCTGTAGGATCGTCTAAAGATAAAATAAGCTCTGAATGAAAATTTGCTAAATCATTTAAAAGGTTTTTAAAATCAGTTTCGTAAGTTATTTTATAACTGACTACTTCCATTTGGAAACAGTCATTAGACAATTCAGAATCGCAATAAAATGATATAACCCCAATAAAATTCTTAAAATTAAATCTACCCGAAATTGTTGTAACCCCTTCTTTTTCAAACCAACTATCTGAACTATTTAGTGACACATAATTTCTAAGTTTTAAATTTCCAATAGGGTAGATAGGGTTTTGTTTTAGTAATTGTCCTTGTTTAATCTCTTTTTTTGAGATAGGAACACTTAATAAAAAGTTATATTCTGTTTGTTCCCTTAAGTTTAAATCCCTAAAGGTGTCTGACTTTTCCTTCCTTACAGATAAAGGAGGAATAGGAAAAGAGGGGATGTTGTCTAGTGTCTTAAATACTTCTATATTTGATGGTAGGTGGTCAATATATATTTTTTCACCAATTTCATCTGTGACACTAACAGTAAGCGTAATCGGAGTTGTATTTAACTTACTATTAAAATGACAATTAATTTTACTTAAATTTATCATTTTATACCACAAACCCACTGTAACCAGTGATAAGAAGATTTTTTTGCATTGATTCTAATTTCTTATGAGATTTTGGATATTTAACATTCCCGTTGCTATCTAGACAAAAAGATATGAGTGATTTTAAAATATTAGTTAATTGCTTTCTATTTCCGTGTATTTTTGGTAATATCTTTTGCATCAAAATTTCATCATAGATGCTATTTTCATCCTCTATCCAGGTTGGAATTGAATTTCTAAATTCTTCTACAACGGCTGAAAATTTATTACATTCGGACACAACTCTAAAACCAAAAGGAAAATCATTTTCCAATATTTCATAAACTTCATCTAAAAATTTTATAAGATGTGGATTTGTTGTATCTGAATATTCATTTAATAAAATATTGTAAGCAGATTCTCTTGTCATTTGTTCGTATTGTATACTACTATTCACCAAAAGTTTTGAAGGTTTTTTTGTATTTATTTCTATTACGAAGGCTCTATCAAGAACCTTTGGTGAAAACATATATGTAGTTTCATCAATATTAACTGTTCCAACAAAAAAAACATTACTTGAGACGAAGAGACCACCATTGTTGATAGCTTCATTGATTAGTTTTGTATAGCTAAAGTTATTTTTAAAGTTCTTTTTAAGTAGTTCTAATTCACTGACGGTTAACAAAGGTTCTCTAGAAAGGTCAGTATGATTAGTTGTTTCAATTAAGGATAAAAATTTTGCAAAATACATCTCCACATGAGAAAGGTTCATTTCGTCTAAGATTGCAAAAAAAGGTATGTTTTCATAATAAATAGAATTTGCTCTTAAAAGAAGGTCAATTAATGGAGTTATCTCGTATACATTGCCGTTTTCAGAGAATGGATTTTGATATCCGATCAGATGACGGCCATCTTTCCAACCAGCTTCTACAGGAATGAATGTAATATTAAAATGCTTGTCAATTTCATAAAATGGATTTAATTGTTTTGCTAACTTTCTGATTCCATAAGTTTTACCTGTCCCACTGGGTCCTGTAATTATCATAAATGGTTTAGCAGCTAAAGATGTCAGTAGGAGAGTGTCTACTTCAATCTTTTCTTCGTAATTGATAGATTCACTACTAAATTCCGCTGATAAATCTAAGGGCTGACCTTCTAACCAAGTTCTATATTGTTCTTTAGTTAAATTTAGGACTCTATGGAATTTATACCAATAGCATTGTTCATAAAAATCGCGACTAAATTCTTCGGTAATTGAAGGTTCCTGCCAACCAATTGTTAAGAGTCTGTTTAATATCAACTTCTTAACTAATGAGCCAACCTCTCCGTTTAAAAAGAAATTTGAAAAATCGTAAGGGACTTCTTCAGAGTGTTTGTATGTTTGGTCTGTTGAGCCGGATTCAATTAAAATGCCACGTATGTTAGTAAAGGTTTTTTGAGAGTTAAAGTCTGTCCTATGAATTACGCCTTTCATCTCTTCATTTGATGAAGCTGAATTTTTAAATATTTCTATGTAATTATGGTGACTAAAGATAATAGCTATTAAGCAAAAATAACCTACACTATCAGGATATTCAGCAATATCCATCCAGAAATCAGGGATAGGGTCGGTTAAATTTTCCACACCTAATGTACCCCGTAATTGAGGCTCATCTATTGTTCTAGATATTGTGTAGTTACCTGTTATATAGTCTTCCAAATGCCCATTTCTAACTAAGTTAATTAAGTGTATAATTCCGTATTTAGTTTGTGACGCATTAAGTTGGTTTAGCATTAATATGTCCTCCATTGATATTGAGTTTTATTAATAATTAAATCATTTTGAAGTGAAATGATTCTCTATTAAGCTGAATGGATGCATTCAAATATATTGGTTATATATTACCATATAGTAGGACGTTTCCAAAAATATATCTGATTTTTATAGAGCATTTAGTAAAACTAAGGCAACCTAAATAAGGTGAGGGATCAATGGAAGTTTGGTTATGCCAGAAAAATAAATATGCGAAAAGGATGAGTTTATGGGATGGGTTCAATTTCTTTATAAACTCTTAAACTCAGGCATAGCTGGATTTTGTGTTCTAGTGAAATTAATTTATAATAAACTTGCCTAAAAATTGCTTTTTTATTGTATGGTTAATTATTTAATTTCCATTTACTAGTCTTTCTAAAAAAATAAGAAGTTCTCAAAAGGTATACCTTTTGGGACTTCTTATTTTTTTATAATACAAGGTCTAAAAAAATCTTAATATAAAACTTTTTGAACGTCTAAAAAAGATTTGTACTTTTTGCATTAGTACGCTAACATACGAACACTTATAAGAAAGGGGTGCTAGTATGGGTTTGAATTTTTGCTATATGAGGGTTAGTACGACAGCTCAAAATCAAGATAGGCAAGAGGATATTTTGATGAAATTCGTATCTTTAGATGAAAGTGGTAAACCTTACTTGTATTGTGATAAAGCTAGTGGGAAAGACATGCAGCGTAAGGGGTTTCAAGAAATGTTTCGTGCTATGAGACCTGGGGATACTTTATACGTAAAGTCAATTGATAGGATTGGTCGTAATAAGCATCAAATTAAACAGTATCTTGAAAAGTTAAGAAACAAACAAATTCGAATAAAGATAATTGATATTCCGACAACTATGCATGACTTTCCACCGGAACAAGATTGGGTTGCTGATATGGTTAATAATATACTAATCGAGGTCTATACTTCTATCGCTGAACAAGAAAGAAATACAATCCTACAGCGCCAGCGTGAAGGAATTGAAGCAGCAAAAGCAAAGGGTAGGCATTTAGGAAGACCTATTATTGAATATCCTCCTGATTGGAGCCATCTGTATAAACTATGGGTAAAGGGCGTTATCACTTCAAAAGAATTCATGATAAAAGTTGAAATGAAAAAATCAACATTCTATACAAAGGTTAAAAAATACCGAGAACAACAAAAAACATCGTAGTCTAAATACAGGATTAGAAAGGAGTATTGTATGGAAGAGAGTAACACAGGTAGTGTATTACCATTAGAAAATTTAAGAGCTGTACAATGTATGCGTAGACTATCACTCTCACGTAGCATCATTGACACATATAAATATCAAAATAGGGTATTGAAAACCTATTATTATAACTTAAATCATATTGAGGAAACAGAGATGGATGCTCAAGATCGATTGATAGTTGATGGTTTAGCAATGCTAGGGAGAACAGTATTTCACATCTTCCACTCACGGGGTATGGTCAAGTATGCTCAAAATAAAAAGTATTGGATGATGAGGCGAGCGTATGTATTTATAAACAGAGTAAGAAATGACCCTAACATAAATTCAATTAGCCATGATGAAATAGGACAAGGGGTATTAGATGCCTTTGTAATTTGTGAACCCATTAATACAGAAACATCTGAAGTATTAGCAGAAGGCGTTTTCTCTTCTATTAGCTTATCAAAGATTAAAAATTTGGATGGCGAAAAAAAAGTCATTTGGTCTTTTGAAGAAATGTGATGATAAATTTGATGTCTAAAAGCACTTTACAGAAGCAACTTCGTATTTTAAGTCGAGATTCTAAAGCGTTAATAATACGCGTTTGTAAGGTGTTTTATGAGTGATTTTGTGTCACCCTCAACAACTCTAATTCAAAAAAAAAAGACTCTCTTTGATTCACACTATTTGAATGAAAGGGAGTCTTTTTTTGTGACGAAAATCTTGGAGCTGATAGATGATTTTAAACTCAATCAACAAATACAAGGACGAAAACTGAAGCATGTAGAGATGTGTATTTGGCGGCTTACAAGGTGGGCGGAGCTTATAAAAGATGAGCTACGCAGATTGGAAGTAGAAGATTTTCAACCAATAAACATTAAGAATACAGCATAGACAGCAACTAGGAAACGAAAAGTCTATAACCACCAATAACAATATCGCAACGTTAAAGGTGTTCTTCAACTATTTAATAGATGAAGAGTTCATTGATGAAATGGCAAATCCACTTAGACGAATAAAGAGCTTGGAGGAAGAAAAGAAACTCATCTTGACATTTAATGATAAAGAAGTGAAACGGATTATTATTGATATGAAGGAAGAAACGTATTCTAACATACGAAACAAATTTTAAATATGAATTGATAACTTATGACAAATATGGTTAAGATATTTGTAAAAGAGTTTATTAATAAGGAGATAATAAATGGAGATAAAAATATATGATAAAGTGGAATATAGGAACGATGCTGTCGCACAACAAGTTAAAATCCGTCTAGAAGAGATATTTGAAGATGAGGAGATACTAGGATACTACAAAGAGCCCGATTATTGGACAACATCAAACACTTTACCTACATTTACGCTTTGTTCTAAGAAATATGGAGTAATAATAATTAAGGTATACGATTATAATAATGATAATTTGTTCGAAATTAATGATAAGTTCTGGATAAAAAATGGTAAGAAGGTAAGGAATGAATTATTAGGTTTTGAAGATTATTGCTATAAATTTAAAAATGATATTGATTTACCAACTAACGAAATATATTCAGAAATTCCTTTTACTCGTATTGCTATCATGCCATTTGTTGACAAGGAAATCTTGAAAAATGAGATAAAACGTAGCAAAACTATTTTATTGTTTTCCGAATATAGAACATATGATTTGAAAGGTAGTTTGCCTGAAGCTGAATTTGAAGAAGAAGACTGGCAGAAACTAATAAGTGTAATTCAAAAGTCAAATATTCTAAATAAGGAAAATAATTACATAGTAGAAACCCCTTTAGAGAACTTAAGAGATGCAATTGCTTACAACAATCAAAGTATAAATTTATTTGATGAAGATCAATTGGATGCAAGTATGACAATCACGGAAGGTGCTCAGAGAATAAGAGGATTAGCCGGTAGTGGCAAAACGGTTATTCTGTCAATTAAGGCAGCTAGGTTGCACAGAAAAAATAGAAAACAAAAGATAGCTTACGTTTTTTCTACACATAGCTTATATAAGCAAGTTACAGAGTTAGTGAATAAATATTATGGGAAATTAACTGGAGAAAGATTAGACCCCGATTATTTAGAGATAATTCATGCTTGGGGTGGTAAGACCACTGGTCCTGGGTTTTATTACAATATATGTTTATCAAATGGGATTACCCCTTTAACTGTTTGGGATTTAAAGTTTGAAAAAGAAAAATTTGATGAAGCATGTAAAAGGTTATTAAGATTTAACTTAAAAGAGGAATATGACCATGTATTAATTGATGAGGCGCAAGATTTACCTTTAAGCTTCTTTAAATTGGTAGAAAAGGTAACGAAAAAACCAAAGAATATTATATGGGCATATGATGATTTACAAACTACTAATGAAGTAAAAATTCCAAACGCTCAAGAATTGTTTGGACAAAATGGAGATGGGACGGATAAGGTAGAGCTGAATAAAGAGAATGACTATATATTAAAGAAATCTTATCGAAATCATAAAGATGTTTTACTTACAGCTTTGGCGTTTGGCTTTGGTTTATATGCGGAAGATGGAATTGTTCAGATGATAAAAGAAGAAAAAACTTGGAATGCTTTAGGATTTAAGGTGCAGGGAGATTTAAACTATGAAAAAAGAGTGAAAATTATCCGACCAATAGAAAATAGTCCGAACAATCCTGTAAAAGAATATAGTAAATATCCCATTTTAAATGTTAACACTTTTAATTCATACCAAGAAGAGATAGAGACTGTAGCTGCAAAAATAAAAGAGCTAATTGAAGTCGAGAAAGTAAGACCAGAAGATATAATGGTTGTTGATATTTATAACTATGCAAAAGCAAGGTTATCAGATTTACAAGGAATACTTTATAGAAATGAAATATTAAGTACAATTCCAGGAATAGTAGATGGAGCTAGAGATTTCTTTAAAGAAGAAAGTGTTACTTTAACAACTGTAAGAAGAGCTAAAGGAAATGAAGTACCAGTGGTTTTTGTCATAGGATGTGAGAAAGCATTAAATGAAAAAAATTTATATGAAAAAAGGATTCTTCGGAATATGCTTTTCATATCAATTACAAGATCTAAGGGTTGGATATTCATTTCTAGCAATAAAGAGACTGGGGTAGATTTTAGTATTGAATTTAACAAAATGTATAATGATATTTTAAGAGGCGAGTTTAATTTTATTTTCCCAGACCGTAAACAATTCGATGACATTAAAGAGTTGAATTTGTTAGCAATTGATAATAAGAAAGTTGAAAAATTACAAAATAGAGCAGATATAATTAACGAATTAATAGAAAATGGGGATTTGTCAGCGTTTAAAATGTTTTTAAGTAAGGAAAGCATAGAAAAGTTGAAGGAGTTATCTGAAGAAGATGACTAACTTATATGACTTAATAAAAGCTGATATAAAGAGTACCATTGCAATGCTTATGGAACATTCGTTGATATATAATCCTACATTTTCAGATAGATGTTGTAAACAATACAGTATTTCGAGTAAATTAGAAGGACCTAAAATTCAAAAAGATAAGACTTATGTTGAAAACTTTTTGAAATTTTACAATAACAATGAATACTTATTTTTATTTAAAGATCATAGCTTTATTCAAGTGAAATATGATTTTATAAAAAGTGAAAAAGATAGACAAATATACGTTAATAAAGCGAATTTAAATTTCTATCCTAATCCTGGTCTATATGATGCAGATATTCTAGAAGCTTTAAAAGCGGATAAATTATCTGAGGAAGAACAACTTGATTTGTGGGGGCAACTGAGAATAGATTTAGAACAAGATTTTGCTTATCACTCAAATTATATGCGTTTAGATTATTCTGCTAGTCCCACTGATTTTACTGAACTAACTCATCCAAGATGTCATATTCATATTGGTTTAAATAATGATTTTAGGTTAGCGGCAAATAAATTACCCTATTTATCAGATTTCGTCGATTTAGTTTTGTTTTCTAATTACAATAAAGATTGGCAGACTCTCCATCAAGAAAAAATGCAGGACTTGACCTCATATTTAAGGTATAGAAAACAAAAACAACAATCATATACTCAGCTAACAGAATTTGAAGATGTTTTAACTGAAGTAGAGATGAATAGTTATTTATTAAAGTTAATTTAAGAATTAAATATAAATGGTTTAAGTAACTCATCTATTACCTGCTACAATTGAATGAACAAATGGTGTGATAATTTAGAGTCACCATATATTTATAACCATATTACTACGCAATCGGTGCCACCAGCAACAATTGAGTGGGAATAGTTAAATAACAATGTAAAAAGCTTGGTAGAGCCTTATTTAATAAGGTTTCTGCTGAGTTTTTTGTTTAATAATACCTTATTTGATACCATGAGTTACTTTTTGAAGGATTTAGTAGTAAAAATATACCTGTTGATTTAAAATGAAGATAGTACTAAGTATTCTATTAATTAAAAAGGGTGATTTAAGATGAGGGATAGCAAAACCATTTTAAAAGGAGTTTTTGACAAGGGCAATATAGAAACTAATATTGCTACAATTAAAAAGTATTTCCCTGATTGGACACCTACAAAAAAACAGCTAAGATCAAAAAAAGCATTAGAAGATAAATTTATGGAAATTGAAAATCTTCTAGATCAGGCTCTGACTATTCAAGATTTACTCGAAACTGCTGCAATAGTTAGAACACAAGGTTTTCCTGTCTATACGTACAGTTTAAAAGTAAATAGTATTAATAAATGGGAAGATACTCAGAAATACTTACCTGTAAATTGTAAAAACTACACTTACAAAAACAAATATCAAATGACTATTCAAGATATACAAGAATTAGATACTAGCATTAAATTTGAATTGGAAGTGAAAGAATATAATGAAGCATGGAAATACGGTGCTTTAAACGTTGACGGACTTTCAGGTCTTTTAAAAATAAAAGTTAGCTTTGATAAAACAAGAGAAAAGTTGTCTATACATGCTGGAAATGAGATCATCAATGATGTTTGTAAAGAGTTTATTAAAGAATATTTAAAATGGCCATTAGAAACATATTTATTAAAACCAAAGTTTTCGCAGGCTTCTCAAATTGATAACGCAGACTTTATAACGGCTCTAGTGTTAGATTTTGTATATAATAGATTATCTAATGACGGATTCGAAGCAAAATTTGAGGAAATAAAATTTAAGAATAATAGTAAAGCCGTAAGCGCACAAAATGCGGGAATTAAAAACGTTACTTTAAATGGTAAAGATATCATTTCATCACAATTAGCATGTGAATATGTTACTATGGGGAGCTCTATTGAAAGATTTAAGTTAGAAGTTGTTTATAAACAAACTAGTTTTAAAGCTGATTTTACATTTAAAGGTAAAGAAAATAATCATTTAAAAATAGTTATTTATGAAACAGGTGACTTGAGTTCAGAAATTATGGATAATCTACAGGCTCAATATATTGATATGTGTATAAATGGTATCAAAGATTTAAAAGAAACTAATGAGCTATTAGCAAAAATAAGAGAGACTTTTATAAAGGCGAATACATTTGTTTATGAGTTAGTGGAAGAACTAATGTCTATTAATAATGAACTGCTGGCAAATTTAGTTGGTGAAATATCCGAAGATTTAGATGATAATTCTCTTGAAAAGGTATATAATATAGCATATAATAATGAAGTTTTGCTTCAAGCTATAGGTATTAGTGAACAGGATTCAAACTTGAAGAAAATTTATGAAATTACTGGTGCTGATTTTGAAGAAACTGAAGAGTCTAATCAAACTGAAGAGCTAGAAAAAAATATACAAACAGAAGGAAAATCATCAAAAAATGAGTAATTAGCTGTCGGGAAATTTAGGAGGTGTTCTAATTGAAATTATTTAATAGCTTTTTAATATATAGCACAATTTCAAATGATCTTGAAATTAAATTAAATAATCAATTATCAGCGAAGAAGAGACCTTCTGAATTTTTCGAGAGGTTTGAAATAGAAATAATTCAAGAAGGTATCTATTTACTAACATATAACTGGATTGACCGTTTGAAAATATCTGAAAAATATTCAAAACCTATTTTTAATGAAGTTAAATCTTTATACTTTAGTAAATATCAGCGTTTAGCTATTTTCAGCGACTCTGAAAGTTGTATTACGTATTTTAGCAATAAATTCAGAGGGAAATACGACGCAGAGATAGAGAAGATATCCTATTATGATTTATGGAAGAAGGAAGTTTTAAATAATAAGTTGCTTGATAATGTATTGGCAGTTGAAATTAGGAATTTTGCATTATCTGATAGTCCGGAGAACGTAAAAAAAATCTCAGGGGAAAAGCTAAATGTTGAATATTTGAAGTATATAATACAGAGTGAAAATGAGTATGAAGAATTAGTATCTGTTACATTAAAGTCTGTTATGTTTGATCTAACATATTATCTAGATACGTCTTCAGTTATATCTTTACCAGATAATATTAAAAGTAAAAATATAATAAACTTTATATGTGATTTATCTAAAAAAACGCAAAGCTAAAGGCTAAATATGAAAATTTTAAAAGTTATTTATTTAATTATTGTTATTTTTCTTCCTCTAATATTTTTTATATTCATTCAAGAGGAATCGATAGATTCAGAAAAAATTGTTTCGAAAGTCAATACTCAATTATCATATCTGAGCTGGGTTGTAACAGCTATAACGAGCATATTAGCGTTTGGTGTACTTTACTTAACAATATTATTTGATAAGAAAATATTTAAAAATGTACAATCTACAAAACAATTTTATAGACCGTATAGTTGGGATAAGCAAGAAATAAAACATTATATATATGATGTTGTTACTAATAAATGGAAGTATAGTTTAGAAGTATTTTTTTTGGTTTTTTCTATAACCACTCTATTCATAAATTTATTTTGGGTGCTATCTTTAAGTCATTATAGTAATTATAAATTATGGTCATTTAAGGAAATATTTTCTTTTGAATGGTTCGTTGATATTAATGTTATGACAGATATTTTATCTCTCTTTTTACCAGTGATGTTTTGGGTAATAACATCAGGTATTAGTATTATTATAGCGTATATTACAGAATCAAAAGGAGTTTCAGGTAAGATGATTCTTCCTGAAAGTAAACAGAAAATAGATGTACCTTTTCTACATTCACAGAATGCAGATTTAAGTGAACTTTTTTTAAAAACAGGACCTATTTTAACTCTTTATACGAAATATGATGATGATAAAGAAATGAAAGATTTGTATTTAGAGCAAGAAATCCCATGGAAAAATTATTATGCAATTTATAAATTTTATAATAAAGGCAGTCTAGACTATAAATTATATTTTAAATGTGAGCATGAGATAGAAGATATTCAACCTCAAACTTCAACAGTAGATATCATTGGACATTCAGAATTTAGTAGCTATTTAAACTCTGATTGTAATATGGCAGATGTAACGTTTTACACTGCTGATAAAAATGTGTTTGCAAAATTTAAGTTGAGTATTGAGATACAAAACGATCTAAAATCTTTTATGCCTTTCAGAAAAATTATATTTGATAAAGAAAAGCCAGATATAGAAATGAATAGATTAGAACAAATGAATGAAGATTTTGATTTAGAAAAACTTAATATTAAATAAAAAAGACAATCTTAGAAATACTAAGATTGTCTTTTTTATTTAATATTTAAAAGATTGATTCCTATGAAATTTCGTTGTTTTAACTCTTGAAGTCTTATAATTGATTGCCCCACTCAGATTATTAGCAATTAAAAGTTAATATTAGGGTATAAGTGTGAATAAGTGCTTAGAGTTGTTTTTATATCTTCGTGTCCTAAACGATCTTTAATAATTAATGGATTAGCATTATATTCATTAATTAAAAATGAAGCATGAGAATGTCTTAAGCCTTTTGCTTGTATAGGTTTAACACCTGCTAATTTTGCATGACGACTTATTATTCTTGCGATAGTTGATTTCCATGTAGGAGACCCATCGTAAGAAAGTACAAGTTCAATATTTGTTATGTCTTCCTGACGTTTTTTCCATGCCCTAAGAATAGAAATAGTGTCAGAATCAATTGCAATTGTACGTAATGCTGCTTTTGTTTTCGTAGGCCCTAAGCTCCAATCATTTCTATTTTTAAGACGTAAAGAATGATTTATTGTAATAGTGCCTTTTTCTAAATCAACTTCTTCTTTCCATCTTAAAGCAGTAGCCTCATTTACTCGTAGTCCTGTCATAAAATATAACCAAACAATTACGAATGAATAATGCTCATAATGGTCAGGTCATCTAAGTTAAAAGTAGATAAAACTTTTTCGAATTCTTCTTTTGTCCAAAACTCCACTTTAACTTTTTCTTTTGGTACCGTTCCAACTTGTTTAGCACGATTTTGTTTAATCATACCAATATTTATAGACTTTTCAAGTGTTTGAGGAAAGATACCATAAACCATCCTAGAATAATTTTGAGAATGTTGTTCAGTTAAACTATTCAGGCATTCGATTTTCAAATGTTGTTATTTGTACTTTGGATTTATATTCTGGAATGAAAAGTTGCTCCAAAAACGTATTATAATCCATATTACTATTTGAAATTTGCCCCATGTCCTGAGCATCTTTTAATTCGGCAGTTTTTGCCTCATAATCCTCTTTTTGAGAATTATATCCTCTGCGTACTTTTCGAATGCGTTTACCTGTCACGGCATCAAAGCCGAGGGAAACGGAGTAGTACCATTTCCTCGAATTTTTATCTTTATAGACACCAGTGATTTTTGCCATATCACATCAATCCTTTATGTCATACCAATCGAAATGGATTTAATATTATTTTATGTATAAAGTAAACATTAGATAAATAGAGTTTAATCAGTATCTCATTGTTTTATCTTTTGATTAGTTTATTATAGTTGGAATAGTAAAATAAAAAGCTTAGACGTTGATTTTCCAGCGTTTCTAGGCTTTTTTATTTTTGTAACCGTATTGATAACTATCATAGAAGTAACTTATTTTAAGATAAAAATGTTGAAATCTAACAGAAGGATCTTAGAAACTTTCTTTTGATATAATTTTTGAAAAAAGAGATGTAAATTAAAATATGTTAAATGCCCCCACAACTTATATTTTTAATTAAACGTAGTCAAATACGTAATCAAACATTTAAAATAGCAGTTATAAACCTTTAAAAACGTTGGTATTATAGCATTTTATGAGGCAGTCGGTTCGACTCCCGCCGTCTCCATACATAAAGAGGCTACAAACGTAGTCATATCAATGATTTTTGAGATTGGGGATATTGAACGGGAGTTGAACTCTTGGGCAATATCCCTTTTCTTATCCCTATGGAAAAATAACATAATTGAACTGTTCGTAGACCTTCTAATAATACAATTAGGAGGCTTTTTTATGTCAAGTAGGAAGCGTAAGCATGCATTTTTGCTGTTGAAGGTGAAGTGATAGAAATGATGGAAATACAGGAAGTTCAGCGAAAAAGCAAAGGTATGCCGATAGATGAAGCACTTGAAACGGTATTCAGCCAAATGCGAATAGTAGGGAATAGATTTTAAGAAAAACAAAAGGAGCATTCCTGTTAGAAGGATTTTCAGGGGCTTGAAAAAGAAAAAGTCCTCTTGTATGATGCATGAGTGTCAACGCCTAAATTGACCCATTATCACACAGGAGAACCCCATTTATGAATTCTATTACGAACCAAAAGATTAATCAAGTTACTGAAAAAACGCTCGTCATTGGTATCGACATTGCCAAGCGTACACATTACGCATGCGCGGTTGATGAGAGAGGACGCGTGCTCCAAAAATCGTTCCCTTTCTCTCAATCAAGGGAAGGTTTCGATGCTTTTTATGAAAGATTACTTGTTTTACGTGCTGCACATGAAAAAAGCGAAGTGTTAGTCGGTTTCGAGCCGACTGGTCATTATTGGATGAATCTCGCTGCTTATCTTAGTGCACACGGGATTCCATTTGTCATGGTTAATCCTCATCATGTCAATCGTTCAAAAGAATTGGATGACAATCTTCAAACGAAAAATGATCAAAAGGATGCCCTTGTCATTGCACGCTTATTGCGTGATGGGCGTTTCAGCTATCCGCGCCTTCTAGAAAACGTAGAAGCTGAATTACGAAACGGTGCAACGTTACGGTCCAAAATCCAAGAAGATCTAAATGCCTTACAAAATCGTATCATTCGTTGGATTGATCGTTTCTTTCCGGAATTTACGATGGTGTTCAAAGACTTCGGAAAAATGGCTTATGCGGCGCTTGAAATGACGCCACTACCAAGCGATATTCAAGGGAAGGCACCCGAGGAACTATTATTTTTATATCGCCAAGTCGAAGGTATGAAATCGCCTCAGCTACCAAAAGCGAAACAATTAGTTGAGGTAGCACAGCATTCCATTGGACTGACAGAGGGACTCGTGATGGCACGAATAGAAATCGCCACACTTCTCACACAGTACAAATTGATGCAAAGCCAACTAGTAACATTAACAGAACAGCTAACCGAAATAGCGAAAGAAATGACGGACTATGAGTACTTAAATTCCGTCCCAGGCATAAGCGACGTAACGATTGTCGAGCTACTTTCAGAAGTCGGTTCACTCACACACTATGAACATCCACGCCAATTAATCAAACTAGCGGGACTCACATTGCGTGAAAACTCTTCTGGGCAACGCAAAGGACAAAAACGGATATCCAAGCGAGGAAGAAGAAAGTTACGGGCTCTGTTATTTCGAGTCATGATGCCGTTACTTCGTCACAACGAAGCTTTTAAGAAATTACATGAATATTACTACACTCACTATCAATCCCCTTCGAAAGAAGCAATCGATTGTCGTACTGTGTGGAAAGTTACTGAAGATTTTACACACTTTGTGCAAGAAGAGAGTGTATTTTGATGTGAATCACATGATAAAAGATATTTATTGTCTCGTAGAGGCAGCCTAGCAACATCAAAGCTCGACCTACAACAAAAGGATGACACGGAGAAGCCGGCATTATTTATTCCATCCGACTTTGAGTCCCTAAAGGAGCATCGCCAGCCTCTGCCTTATGAATAGACCGAACGAAGGAATGTAATGCGCAAGGACGCCAAGAGACATGGGAGGGTACGTCATCATAAGCATCGCAGAGATCCATTAGTGCATCATATAATGGAATTTAAAGTTAATTTTGATGAATTAGCTTTAGCAAAGCGTACTCACCAAATGACAATGTATTGAAAAACTAGAAAACATTATATGTAATATTGGTGAAAAAATATTTTTCACCACTTTAAAAACGGGTCAAACCGTTGATATATCAACATT
>NZ_LDGC01000057.1:0-3280 GCF_015844675.1 Lysinibacillus sphaericus
GGGAGGACCATCTCCCAAGGCTAAATACTACCTAGTGACCGATAGTGAACCAGTACCGTGAGGGAAAGGTGAAAAGCACCCCGGAAGGGGAGTGAAAGAGATCCTGAAACCGTGTGCCTACAAGTAGTTAGAGCCCGTTAATGGGTGATAGCGTGCCTTTTGTAGAATGAACCGGCGAGTTACGATTACGTGCGAGGTTAAGCTTTAGAAGGCGGAGCCGCAGCGAAAGCGAGTCTGAATAGGGCGAATTAGTACGTGGTCGTAGACCCGAAACCAGGTGATCTACCCATGTCCAGGGTGAAGGTGAGGTAACACTTACTGGAGGCCCGAACCCACGCACGTTGAAAAGTGCGGGGATGAGGTGTGGGTAGCGGAGAAATTCCAATCGAACTTGGAGATAGCTGGTTCTCTCCGAAATAGCTTTAGGGCTAGCCTCGTGATGAGAATACTGGAGGTAGAGCACTGTTTGGACTAGGGGGCCATCCCGGTTTACCGAATTCAGACAAACTCCGAATGCCAGATATTTATACACGGGAGTCAGACTGCGAGTGATAAGATCCGTAGTCAAAAGGGAAACAGCCCAGACCACCAGCTAAGGTCCCAAAGTAATCGTTAAGTGGAAAAGGATGTGGCGTTGCACAGACAACCAGGATGTTGGCTTAGAAGCAGCCATCATTTAAAGAGTGCGTAATAGCTCACTGGTCGAGTGACGCTGCGCCGAAAATGTATCGGGGCTAAACGATTCACCGAAGCTGTGGATTGACATCTACGATGTCAGTGGTAGGAGAGCGTTCTAAGTGCGTTGAAGTCAGATCGGAAGGACTGGTGGAGCGCTTAGAAGTGAGAATGCCGGTATGAGTAGCGAAAGACGGGTGAGAATCCCGTCCACCGTATGACTAAGGTTTCCTGAGGAAGGCTCGTCCGCTCAGGGTTAGTCGGGACCTAAGCCGAGGCCGATAGGCGTAGGCGATGGACAACAGGTTGATATTCCTGTACCACCTCCTCACCGTTTGAGAAATGGGGGGACGCAGTAGGATAGGGTAAGCGCGCTGTTGGTTATGCGCGTCCAAGCAGTAAGGCGTGTGTGTAGGCAAATCCGCACACTGTAACGTTGAGCTGTGATGGCGAGTCCGTATGGACGAAGTTCCTGATTTCACACTGCCAAGAAAAGCCTCTATCGAGGTGAGAGGTGCCCGTACCGCAAACCGACACAGGTAGTCGAGGAGAGAATCCTAAGGTGTGCGAGAGAACTCTCGTTAAGGAACTCGGCAAAATGACCCCGTAACTTCGGGAGAAGGGGTGCTCTTGAGCGTGCAAGCGCATGAGAGCCGCAGTGAATAGGCCCAGGCGACTGTTTAGCAAAAACACAGGTCTCTGCAAAACCGTAAGGTGACGTATAGGGGCTGACGCCTGCCCGGTGCTGGAAGGTTAAGAGGAGTGGTTAGCGCAAGCGAAGCTGCGAATTGAAGCCCCAGTAAACGGCGGCCGTAACTATAACGGTCCTAAGGTAGCGAAATTCCTTGTCGGGTAAGTTCCGACCCGCACGAAAGGCGTAACGATCTGGGCACTGTCTCAACGAGAGACTCGGTGAAATTATAGTACCTGTGAAGATGCAGGTTACCCGCGACAGGACGGAAAGACCCCGTGGAGCTTTACTGTAGCCTGATATTGAATTTTGGTACAACTTGTACAGGATAGGTAGGAGCCAGAGATCTCGGAGCGCCAGCTTCGAAGGAGGCGTCGGTGGGATACTACCCTGGTTGTATTGAAATTCTAACCCATGCCCCTTAGCGGGGCAGGAGACAGTGTCAGGCGGACAGTTTGACTGGGGCGGTCGCCTCCTAAAAGGTAACGGAGGCGCCCAAAGGTTCCCTCAGAATGGTTGGAAATCATTCGTAGAGTGTAAAGGCACAAGGGAGCTTGACTGCGAGACCTACAAGTCGAGCAGGGTCGAAAGACGGGCTTAGTGATCCGGTGGTTCCGCATGGAAGGGCCATCGCTCAACGGATAAAAGCTACCCCGGGGATAACAGGCTTATCTCCCCCAAGAGTCCACATCGACGGGGAGGTTTGGCACCTCGATGTCGGCTCATCGCATCCTGGGGCTGTAGTCGGTCCCAAGGGTTGGGCTGTTCGCCCATTAAAGCGGTACGCGAGCTGGGTTCAGAACGTCGTGAGACAGTTCGGTCCCTATCCGTCGTGGGCGTAGGAAATTTGAGAGGAGCTGTCCTTAGTACGAGAGGACCGGGATGGACACACCGCTGGTGTACCAGTTGTCTTGCCAAAGGCATCGCTGGGTAGCTATGTGTGGACGGGATAAGTGCTGAAAGCATCTAAGCATGAAGCCCCCCTCAAGATGAGATTTCCCATTACGCAAGTAAGTAAGATCCCTCAAAGACGATGAGGTAGATAGGTTCGAGGTGGAAGTGTGGTGACACATGGAGCTGACGAATACTAATCGATCGAGGACTTAACCAAAATGTTTGAAACATTCAATGCACGTTTATCCAGTTTTGAAAGAATAAGAAAGTTTTTTTAAAAAAAGCTTGCAATTATAACAAAATGTGTTATAATAAATCTTGTCTTTAAAAATAGTCTAGTGATGATGGCAAAGAGGTCACACCCGTTCCCATACCGAACACGGAAGTTAAGCTCTTTAGCGCCGATGGTAGTTGGGGGCTTCCCCCTGCGAGAGTAGGACGTCGCTAGGCATAATACCCAGGAGGATTAGCTCAGCTGGGAGAGCACCTGCCTTACAAGCAGGGGGTCGGCGGTTCGAGCCCGTCATCCTCCACCATTTGCCGGTGTAGCTCAGTTGGTAGAGCAACTGACTTGTAATCAGTAGGTCGTGGGTTCGACTCCTATCGCCGGCACCATTTGGAGCCATTAGCTCAGTTGGTAGAGCATCTGACTTTTAATCAGAGGGTCGAAGGTTCGAGTCCTTCATGGCTCACCATTTAAATTGCCAACAAAATATGCGGGTGTGGCGGAATTGGCAGACGCACTAGACTTAGGATCTAGCGCCGCAAGGCGTGGGGGTTCGACTCCCTTCACCCGCACCATTTTTCAAATTTAATAATTGCCAGGATAAATAAATCTTATGCACATGCGGAAGTAGTTCAGTGGTAGAACACCACCTTGCCAAGGTGGGGGTCGCGAGTTCGAACCTCGTCTTCCGCTCCAAATGTGCCGGGGTGGCGGAACTGGCAGACGCACAGGACTTAAAATCCTGCGGTAGGTGACTACCGTGCCGGTTCGATTCCGGCCCTCGGCACCATTTT
>NZ_LDGC01000058.1:0-3276 GCF_015844675.1 Lysinibacillus sphaericus
GGGAGGACCATCTCCCAAGGCTAAATACTACCTAGTGACCGATAGTGAACCAGTACCGTGAGGGAAAGGTGAAAAGCACCCCGGAAGGGGAGTGAAAGAGATCCTGAAACCGTGTGCCTACAAGTAGTTAGAGCCCGTTAATGGGTGATAGCGTGCCTTTTGTAGAATGAACCGGCGAGTTACGATTACGTGCGAGGTTAAGCTTTAGAAGGCGGAGCCGCAGCGAAAGCGAGTCTGAATAGGGCGAATTAGTACGTGGTCGTAGACCCGAAACCAGGTGATCTACCCATGTCCAGGGTGAAGGTGAGGTAACACTTACTGGAGGCCCGAACCCACGCACGTTGAAAAGTGCGGGGATGAGGTGTGGGTAGCGGAGAAATTCCAATCGAACTTGGAGATAGCTGGTTCTCTCCGAAATAGCTTTAGGGCTAGCCTCGTGATGAGAATACTGGAGGTAGAGCACTGTTTGGACTAGGGGGCCATCCCGGTTTACCGAATTCAGACAAACTCCGAATGCCAGATATTTATACACGGGAGTCAGACTGCGAGTGATAAGATCCGTAGTCAAAAGGGAAACAGCCCAGACCACCAGCTAAGGTCCCAAAGTAATCGTTAAGTGGAAAAGGATGTGGCGTTGCACAGACAACCAGGATGTTGGCTTAGAAGCAGCCATCATTTAAAGAGTGCGTAATAGCTCACTGGTCGAGTGACGCTGCGCCGAAAATGTATCGGGGCTAAACGATTCACCGAAGCTGTGGATTGACATCTACGATGTCAGTGGTAGGAGAGCGTTCTAAGTGCGTTGAAGTCAGATCGGAAGGACTGGTGGAGCGCTTAGAAGTGAGAATGCCGGTATGAGTAGCGAAAGACGGGTGAGAATCCCGTCCACCGTATGACTAAGGTTTCCTGAGGAAGGCTCGTCCGCTCAGGGTTAGTCGGGACCTAAGCCGAGGCCGATAGGCGTAGGCGATGGACAACAGGTTGATATTCCTGTACCACCTCCTCACCGTTTGAGAAATGGGGGGACGCAGTAGGATAGGGTAAGCGCGCTGTTGGTTATGCGCGTCCAAGCAGTAAGGCGTGTGTGTAGGCAAATCCGCACACTGTAACGTTGAGCTGTGATGGCGAGTCCGTATGGACGAAGTTCCTGATTTCACACTGCCAAGAAAAGCCTCTATCGAGGTGAGAGGTGCCCGTACCGCAAACCGACACAGGTAGTCGAGGAGAGAATCCTAAGGTGTGCGAGAGAACTCTCGTTAAGGAACTCGGCAAAATGACCCCGTAACTTCGGGAGAAGGGGTGCTCTTGAGCGTGCAAGCGCATGAGAGCCGCAGTGAATAGGCCCAGGCGACTGTTTAGCAAAAACACAGGTCTCTGCAAAACCGTAAGGTGACGTATAGGGGCTGACGCCTGCCCGGTGCTGGAAGGTTAAGAGGAGTGGTTAGCGCAAGCGAAGCTGCGAATTGAAGCCCCAGTAAACGGCGGCCGTAACTATAACGGTCCTAAGGTAGCGAAATTCCTTGTCGGGTAAGTTCCGACCCGCACGAAAGGCGTAACGATCTGGGCACTGTCTCAACGAGAGACTCGGTGAAATTATAGTACCTGTGAAGATGCAGGTTACCCGCGACAGGACGGAAAGACCCCGTGGAGCTTTACTGTAGCCTGATATTGAATTTTGGTACAACTTGTACAGGATAGGTAGGAGCCAGAGATCTCGGAGCGCCAGCTTCGAAGGAGGCGTCGGTGGGATACTACCCTGGTTGTATTGAAATTCTAACCCATGCCCCTTAGCGGGGCAGGAGACAGTGTCAGGCGGACAGTTTGACTGGGGCGGTCGCCTCCTAAAAGGTAACGGAGGCGCCCAAAGGTTCCCTCAGAATGGTTGGAAATCATTCGTAGAGTGTAAAGGCACAAGGGAGCTTGACTGCGAGACCTACAAGTCGAGCAGGGTCGAAAGACGGGCTTAGTGATCCGGTGGTTCCGCATGGAAGGGCCATCGCTCAACGGATAAAAGCTACCCCGGGGATAACAGGCTTATCTCCCCCAAGAGTCCACATCGACGGGGAGGTTTGGCACCTCGATGTCGGCTCATCGCATCCTGGGGCTGTAGTCGGTCCCAAGGGTTGGGCTGTTCGCCCATTAAAGCGGTACGCGAGCTGGGTTCAGAACGTCGTGAGACAGTTCGGTCCCTATCCGTCGTGGGCGTAGGAAATTTGAGAGGAGCTGTCCTTAGTACGAGAGGACCGGGATGGACACACCGCTGGTGTACCAGTTGTCTTGCCAAAGGCATCGCTGGGTAGCTATGTGTGGACGGGATAAGTGCTGAAAGCATCTAAGCATGAAGCCCCCCTCAAGATGAGATTTCCCATTACGCAAGTAAGTAAGATCCCTCAAAGACGATGAGGTAGATAGGTTCGAGGTGGAAGTGTGGTGACACATGGAGCTGACGAATACTAATCGATCGAGGACTTAACCAAAATGTTTGAAACATTCAATGCACGTTTATCCAGTTTTGAAAGAACAAGAAAGTTTTAAAAAAAGCTTGCAATTATAACGAAATATGTTATAATAAATCTTGTCTTTAAAATAGTCTAGTGATGATGGCAAAGAGGTCACACCCGTTCCCATACCGAACACGGAAGTTAAGCTCTTTAGCGCCGATGGTAGTTGGGGGCTTCCCCCTGCGAGAGTAGGACGTCGCTAGGCATTATACCCAGGAGGATTAGCTCAGCTGGGAGAGCACCTGCCTTACAAGCAGGGGGTCGGCGGTTCGAGCCCGTCATCCTCCACCATTTGCCGGTGTAGCTCAGTTGGTAGAGCAACTGACTTGTAATCAGTAGGTCGTGGGTTCGACTCCTATCGCCGGCACCATTTGGAGCCATTAGCTCAGTTGGTAGAGCATCTGACTTTTAATCAGAGGGTCGAAGGTTCGAGTCCTTCATGGCTCACCATTTAAATTGCCAACAAAATATGCGGGTGTGGCGGAATTGGCAGACGCACTAGACTTAGGATCTAGCGCCGCAAGGCGTGGGGGTTCGACTCCCTTCACCCGCACCATTTTTCAAATTTAATAATTGCCAGGATAAATAAATCTTATGCACATGCGGAAGTAGTTCAGTGGTAGAACACCACCTTGCCAAGGTGGGGGTCGCGAGTTCGAACCTCGTCTTCCGCTCCAAATGTGCCGGGGTGGCGGAACTGGCAGACGCACAGGACTTAAAATCCTGCGGTAGGTGACTACCGTGCCGGTTCGATTCCGGCCCTCGGCACCATTTT
>NZ_LDGC01000059.1:0-24426 GCF_015844675.1 Lysinibacillus sphaericus
TGAAGTGACCCCTAAAAGTTAGACACGGTTATTTCATTAGGCTGCTTGGGTAAAACGAGTTCGGTATTGCACCGGACTCGTTTTTAATTTTGCCTTGATCCGTTTCGTATTATAGTAATTTATATATTTTTCTAATTCTATTTTAAAATGCTCTATACTTTCAAATTCCCTCATGTAAAGGAATTCGGATTTCATAATTCCAAAGAAATTCTCCATGACAGAGTTGTCGTAACAGTTTCCTTTACGAGACATACTTTGAACAATCCCTCTTGATTCTAAGGCGCGACGATATTTATTCATTTGATAATGCCAGCCTTGATCGGAATGCATGAGTAACTGGTGGTGCTCAGGTAAACGTTCGAGTGCTTTGTCCAACATGTCTGAAACAAGTGAATAGGTTGGTCTAGAGCCAATTGTATACGTGATAATTTCCCCGTTAAATAAATCTAAAACTGGCGATAAATAAAGTTTCTCACCGAACAATTTAAATTCCGTAATGTCTGTCACCCATTTTTCATTTGGGGCATCTGCTTTAAAATTGCGGTTTAAAATATTTGGCGCAATTTTGCCAACGTTTCCTTTATAGGATTTATACTTTTTCATACGTACTAAACATTTTAAACCTAACTCTTTCATGATACGTTGCACTTTTTTATGATTCACTTTTTGCCCACGATTCGCTAGCTCGTCACGAATACGGCGATAGCCATAACGCCCTTCATGTTCTTCATAAATCGCCTTTATTTCTGCTTTTAAATCGGCATCTGGATCTGGTCGATTCATACGTTTTACTAAATCATAGTACGTACTTCGTGGAATGCCAGCGAGTTTTACAAGTGCTTTCACCGAATATTTATGCCTTAACTCATAGACTACATGTGCTTTGTCCTGTTTGGTGATTTTTCCTTGTTTTGAACTAAGGCATTCAACTTTTTTAAATACTCATTTTCCATTTCTAGTTGTTTAATACGTGCTTCAAGTGCTTCAGTAGAGCCTGTAACTGGCGCTTGTTTCGATTGTTTATTGAATTCTTTTTTCATGGATGGACGCCCCTTTTTCTTTGATTGAAGGGCATCTAATCCTTGAGTTTCATATTGCTTTCTCCAAACACTAATTGTTGAAGGGGCAGGTATCTTAAAAATTGCTGCCGTTTCGTTTAAGGACGTACCATTTTCAATCATAAAATTTAGTACATCCATTTTAAACTCTAGTGTGTAATTTGTATATGGCTGAATAAAAGCTTCAACACCATTGTATTCATATTGCTTAACCCATTTAAGGATTGCTTTATTATCAGTCTCCATAGATTTAGCTATATCATAGGAACTTTCCTTTCCATTTAAGTAACGCTCCACAGCTTGTAATTTATCTTTGGCAGTATATTTTTTGACCATACAAAAACTGCACCTCCAATTGTTAGATGTGTCTAACAATTGGGGCGCAGTTCACTCGTATTTAAACAAAAACTAAGGTTTTTTAAACTGCTATTTAGATGAATATTATATATTTGTATTAATATTTATATCTCATTGTATTTAGTATTTTTTCCAGCAAACTTTTCAATAGGAAATTTCCTATTATTTTTTCGAAGTTTATTATCTATTATATTTACTAAGTCCATATCCGTCTCATTCGCAAACAATATCGCATAAATCAAAACATTCGCTAGCTCATCTAAAGGCAGTGCGTAATCTTTTACAACAGAAGCTTCGTTGGCTGTTGGAAAGATTATCACTTTAGTAGCCAACGGCAATTGTGAAGTCAGAAAAAGGTCTCTATTAAATCTATTTACCTAAGTGGTATCATCATCCATAACTTATACTAAACGAAATGTGGTGAATGATTTGACTTATGCTTAGTCCTAAGTAAGAAAACCAAAACGAACGATTAATTCGATTACTTGAGCAACAATTAGCTCAGTCAAATCGACAAATTGAAGCGTTATTTGAACAAGTTCGCCAATTAACAAAGGCGTTATACGGTTCTAAATCGGAAAAATCAAAGTATCAAGCACTGGATTGGCAGGGTTCCTTAATCGAAGACGATCCTTTTTTTAACGATTCTGAGCACAATGCTTACACATCCTACTAGACATAAAAAATCCTCCTAAGTGTGATATTAGAAGGTCTACGAACAGTTTAAATATGTCATTTTTCCATAGGGATAAGAAAAGGGATATTGCCCAAGAGTTCAACTCCCGTTCAATACCCCTAATCTCGAAAATTGTTGATATGACTACGTTTGTATCCAATTTATGTATGGAGACGGCGGGTGTTCTTACCTATCAAATCGAAAAACCTTGTAATATCTACGTTTATAGGGCTTTTCTGAACATCGAAAATTACTCTTACAAAGGAATTAATAAGGTTTGCTAAAAATGCTTACGGAGACAATATTTATTTGACAGCATCACCACTTGTAGAGGAAGTAAAATTTTATAATAAGAAATATCCACATGCTCTGTTTCGTAAAATAACACTCATTGGAACAATGGCTTAATGGAGCTTAATTAATTAACTTAATTTTTAGTAACCAGCAGTTATGTCAATTGAATAGTCGCCATCAGAGTTAGTTTTGTTTGTCCTACGAAATTATCTAAATCCAGCACTTTCTTTTAAAGCACCTGCGATTATGATTTGTTAATTAAGCGTGTATTAAATGTCTTAATTTTCGTGTTCCTTGCAGGTACCTTCAAAGTACGATTTCCCTCTGTTTTAGCGCTTTCAACAAGTTGTTTCCAAATTTGGAGTCAGAAACCTATTTAGTGTAGATGCTTCATCTTCTAAATTCAAGAAGATATTATTCATATCTTCGTCTATATGTATGAATATAGGCTCATATATTATAAAGTACTGCATTTTTTATTACATATCTATGATTCTAGTATTTTTAGAGGTTTCAAAAGTAAGGATATTATTACTAATTATAACTACAATACAACTTTTTTTAGTTGCCTTCTGATAAAGAGTTTATATATAAGTTACTTGTTCAACTCATTTATAAATTTTGAACCTAATAGTGTGACGACTGAGTGATCAGTTGCGTCACCTTCGATAATTACTCCGAAAGAGCTTTTTACATCAACTGGGATATCGACTTCAATTACATTGTAATCTTTTGAGAGTGTGTAGGTTTTTAATATTTCACCATCTCCAACAAAACTAATAGTAAATGGTGTTTGGTTTGTGTATTCATAATCATCCATCGTAGGTGAATAAGATAAGGTCGTTTGGTATCGATCCACCTTTTCTATAGAATTAAAAGATACTCCATGAATTACAAAATTAGTATAGAATTTAGAATGAACACCCATCTGTTCTTCATTTTCACCAAAAGCTACCCAAAATACCTCTTTATATTGTTTTTCAGAATTTGCATCTGGAAAGGCATTTCCTTCGTTTACTTCTTCATCCTTAAAAATATGAGTGTTATATCTCAAGTTATTTTCATTCTCAAGTATCTCTAACTTGAAATCAGTTTGTATAAAAGAATTAGTATGTATATGTTCAGTATCATCTGCTGCAAAAGCAACTAAGGCAAATAATAAAGAAAAAATGATCCTTATAGCAAGGATAAGTATATTAGTAATAAAGTAAAAATTTATTAGTTTGCTTTTATTTCTTACACTTTTAAGTAAAAATGTGTAAATTAGAATTAACCCACTAAAAATAAGCGTTTTAATGAAATGATTTTCTGAAAGAATATTAAAAAAGATATCAAAAGTAGAAGGTAAAACTACTATTTTCATAATGATAAATTCATATGCTGGTCTAAGTGTTTTTCCGATAGTTTCATACAAATTAATCATAAAGTATGCTACAGCATCTACAATTGTAACTAATATTCCAAAAGCGACTGTCACAATAGCAAAAACACCTAATATACAGCCAATCCCTCTAAAATCCTCGCCATCGTATATTGCTCCACTATTCCCTTTACTTGTAAAAAATATTTTTGCCATATAATTCCTCCCATAAAAATATAATATAACATTTTTTATAAATAGTAACAATGTTATAGATTTCTTTAAATGAAATTACATGTCTTACCACTTTTTTAAGTGCATTGGTGTTGCTAATACATTTAACTATCGAGGTAATACTTGGAAAAAACTTAAAAATTGATATAATTCACTTATAATAATTGTGTTTTGATAAGGTAAACGGGACTTTGACCTCACCCTAACTACGCACCAAATGCATGAGAAAAAAGGAGGATTTTTATTGAACACCCCCAAATTTAGCTGTCGAGGAAAAGCTCGTCGTGAAGAAATAGTTAAACAATATAATCTAAAAATAATTGCTCATACAAAATTGCTAAATGGCCAATCTAAAAAGAGTAGTGCTGGAGGCGAGTGTACTGATGAATATTACACATTTCAATATGAAAATAAAAATCAGGCAAAGAAATATGATAATGGAACATTCCTTTGTGGCTATGCGGCAGCTGAACACTTTATGGCCCTTACAAACTTGGAGGATATACCATTATTTAACCCACTTTTAGGAATAAGTTCATCTAACACTACCGAATCATCTTCTGGTGGTATTGCACCACCGCGTGACGATATGAAATGGAACCCAATCGCAGAACAATTTCATAATGCTATCAATCTCATCATCGTCTGCTGGAATACTCCTATCTACGGAAAACTAGCTCGTTACAAGGCAGATGTAATGAAATACTATTATAATTACCCCGCCGATTGGAAAATCGAATCTCTGAATGATGTGATAGGAAAGGACAAAAAGAATCGTACACTTACAAAAATGGTTGAAGATCTAAGGATAGATAACCCTACATTAAAACATTTTAGTTTTGACCTTCTAGAAGCGAAATTAAGTGCTATGGACATTAAGTCGAATTTCTAATTGAACCAATACTTCTTGTACAAAAAACACCCCACTTCAAAACTGGAGCGGGGTGCTTTAATATGTTTGATAAAATGGTTCTAATTTGGTCGAAAAATGACCGTAGATTTGGTTACTGAGGCATTAGATCACGCTATACAAAAAACACCATATTCGCTAGACAGTTGATTGACCTATGTACCAGAGTGATATAGCTCCACTACAGCACGAATTATTACAACTTCCCACTATTATATTTCCCAATAATCCTAATAGTCTCATCAGCTACCCGACTGCCAAGTGTCGCATAGAGTTGTTTTTCTCCAACAATATAAAATTCTTCCTTAGCACGGGTGGCAGCAACGTTCATGATGTTGGGATCTGAAACTGCCCACGAAGCTGCTCCTTTGCTTTTTGTGTCTGCACCAAGTACTAAATACACAATTTTAGCTTCTTTTCCTTGGAATGTATGAACTGTGCCAACGTTTGTGACGCGCCCCTCTTCTCGTTGAGTAAATTGTATTTGATCTAATATCTTTATTAATTGGTTTGCTACATTGCGAAAAGGTGTAATTACGTATATCTCATTGGCTAATTCAGGCTTCTCAACTAGTTGGAATTTAATTAAATCTCTTAGCATTTCGCCTTGTTCTTTTACGTATTTATCACGCGCATTTCCTTTTACATCAATCCAAACAGCTTTTCCAATAGCCTCAGATTTTTTCTTTCCTTGTACCATCAGCCCGTTGTATGAAATTGAGTTTGAAATCGAAAACATTGGCTCATTGCATCTTCTATGAACCCATAGCGGAATTCCTACCCACTCATCTTCATTTTTGAAATAACCGAATTGACTGGCAGCGTCGGTTAACGTTTGGGTTGATGCATCAGATGAAACATATCTCTCATCGACAAGATAATGTTGTCCAATTAAATTTAAAACGTTTGAGTCTAATGTTAAGACTGGTTTAATTTGTGATGGATCGCCGACAACTACTATTTTTCTGCTTCTAAAAATTGCGCCAACGCTTGCTTGTGGAAGTGCTTGTCCAGCCTCATCGATAAATAAATAGCCCAGACTATTTTCATCTAGTGCATTAAACATGCGGCTAAAGCTTGCAAAGGTTGTGCTAATGATTGGGACTGCGAAATTAATCCATTGCCAGGCTTCTCTCACAATAATTTGTCCGGTTACTCTACCAGCATATTCACCTTGTTTTTTCCAAATAATCGCTGCCGCATTTAAGTTTTTTACGTTGTCGTATAAAAACTGTTTACGTACTTTTAAAGCTAATATAAAAAGCTTAGTTTGTATGTCACGAAATTTTTCAGTAAACCATGGATTCGATTTTTGTAAATCTTCATAAGCTAAATCAAATTGTATACCTCTTATATTATGCCCCTTTAGCTCCATTTCTAAATCACGAATTTGTTCTCTAATTTTATTTAATTTATCCATTTCATTATTTAACCAATTATTGAATTCAGCAACTTTCATTTGTTTCTCATTTGTTAGTTTTAGTAATAAATTTTTTGTAGTATTCATACTCTGTTCATTTTTTCCCTTGAGCTTTAAAAGGTTGCTTCGTTTCAAAATCAATTGTTGTAACTCTTCATTTGCTTCATTTAATTGTTTAAAATAACGATTAATTTTAGCTCTAAAAAATAATCTCTGTAACCAAATAAAGCTCGGTTTTTGAGATTGGATCACCTCGAAATTTCTTTCAGCCTGCGCTCGAGTGAAATCTAAATCTTCTACTTGGTGATAATATGAATGATGATTATTACTTAGATTGTTTAATTCCTCTTCAAGCGCATCGATTTTTCCTGAAACCTCATATACAAACAAATCTAAATCTTGCTTTTTTGCTTGCTCTTTAATTTTTAGGTCTTGTTCTTTCTGAGCTAATTCAGGCTTTAGGTTGCGAAGCTTGTAAATTTTTTCACTCAGCTGTTGAATCTTTTGTCTTTCATAGCTTGCTTTTTGGTACATAACTTTAAACTCTTCATAAATTTTTGGTTCGGGAGTATAATTTTCCTTTAAATCTTTTATGATAGATTCTATTGTTAGCATTAATTGTTCCATATTCGAAGCTTTGCCACCCTCTAAAGAGAACGCCCCCCAGTTTTCATGACCTTTAAAGGTAGATTTAATTTCAAACTTATTACCACTAAACTTTTTCTCTAAATGGCAGTTTGAAATGTGAGTGAAATAATTTACATTTTGTATGGCCTCAATAAATTCTTTATCGATTTCTTTGATTTTCGGTAGCTCATTTACAATATTTTGAACGGCACCGTTATTGGAGCTAGCTACAATAATATTTTTTTCGGAAATCGTTTTTGGTAAACTACCAAATTTGGCAGTTTTATAATATATAATAGTTGGCTTGACACTTTTCTTTGAACTTGAAACTATTTCAATGGCTTGTTGAACAATTAAATCCGCGAATATGTCTTTTAATAGTGTTGTTTTGCCAGTACCGGGTGGACCATTTACACTTATAATTTTATTTTTATCATTCAACGCTAAATTAACTGCAGCTTGTTGCATAAAGGAGAGAGCAAATGAAGTATTACTTGGAAATCTACCTAATGGATAATATTTTGGTTGCAGAACAGTTTCCTCAAAAATTGTGGGATTAAAAAAGGCTGAATGTTTATTACTATCTAGATTATATTTCGTTCCGCTAAACCCTTTTATATAGTGATTTAAATTGTCGTTATTCAGTAGCTTCGCTCGGTTTAAATCTGCTATAAAAAAAGAATGTAAGTTTACATCACCATTTTCGATATCCGTTAAATATTTGAAGCGAAAATTATCCGGTGTCACATTATATCGAATAAATAATTCATTAAACATTGCATTAAAATTTTCTTCAAATCTGCGACTCAAAATTTCCTTAAATTCATTTTCAACTTTTCGTAAATCTTCGGGCAAATCCCCTTTATTACGAATGTAACCACTGATTGTTAAAAATAAATAATCCTCTAAAAATTCCATTTCATGATTGAAATAAAGAGCAATCGTAAACTTTTCAGATTTTGCGATGTCTTCATCTGTTTTTTTTATTTTATATTTTTCCCTTAAAATATCTACAACTTCCTCAAAATCAAAAATCCCAAAATACATTACAACACCCGATTTAATAAATCTCTTCTCAGAAAGGTGACTTTTTCTTTTCTGTCTTTCAATATATTCTATAAAAAATCTTTTCCAATCTGGTGCAGGTCCATATAGCAAATCATACGTTTTATCTTTTTTACTAATAGAACCTTCTGATAGCTGTTCTATAGTTATCCATGCATCCAATATATTACGATTATTATTCATCCTTAAACTCACCTATAAGAAAATTTTATTATCTCTCTTTATTGATTCGACTCTATTATGAATTTCCCTCTTGTTTTGTTTTCTAGCATTTCCTCTTAATACCTAATTCATAAATTTGATTGTGTAATATCAAAATTTATTTTTTGCTAACACATTAAAATTCCACTTCAATTTTTGAAACGATTTCGTTCAATTTAAATTTTGATGGTTGTTCCCAAAAGCGAGAGGGTAATTCTTTGTAGTTTGGAATATCACTATCTAAATCTGTCACTAAATAAAGCTTAAAACTATTTGGGTGTTATTTGGCGAATTTTAATTCTCCAGGTGTCAAAATAAATGAATTGTTTGTGCTCGTTTATTTGTCTTACGAAATTGTTCCTTATTAATGACGTAATTAATTTCATAATAACTTTCTAAAGAATCTATAAAAGCCTGTGTTATCAATTCAAATAAAGTAGTTTTTGCTGTACCATGAAATTCTTCAAATTTTTAAAACTATCTATATATACTTTCTATAAACATAAAATACTCCTTATTTTGTTTATTAAATGACTTATTTTCTCACTTATTTCTGCTATCATTTATATTCCTCTATTAGTAAATAAAATATTTTTATTTAGCCTTTTCAATCCGCTACTTAATGTCTTTTCTTTATTTGATTAATTGTGAATACATGACCAGTACTCTCTTTTAAATCTTTAATTGTATATAACCATCCGCCAGCATTATTAGCTGGCGGATGCGGTTCATTTGGAAGTTCACAAAGCAAACTTAAAAGATAAAATTTATACTTTTGTGCCTTATCGAAATCAAAATCCCTATACCGATCAACAATATAGTTAATAACACTATCTTTAATTATGTCAGGGATATCTAGTTTTTTAATTTCACTGTTCCATTGCTTCATTTCTATAGATAAATTCCCCGCCTTTTCGTCAAGAAAAAGCTTTCTTTATTACAGAAAAACAGTACCGCTCTTAGCCGCATGTTTTGGCAAATAGCCAATTTTCTTACAATCTTCTATGGATCCTCCCCCAGTGCCTCTTCACCTGTTTCTTAATCAAGCTCTTCACTGGCAACTGACACATTTTCTTATGCGCCTTATACGCATAGGTGACAAAATTCCCTCGCTTTTTATATTCAAATCCCAGATGTGTATATAAATCATACAATGACCTTTTTGGTCCTGGTCGTTCTGTAGCATATTCAATACGTTTTACTGTTTTAGCCTTGCGATATGCTCTTGTGTAATAATTAAAAAGGCTTTTTTCCCTTAATTGAATCATCTGACCATCAGTTACAAATCCTAAGTAATCTAATTTAGATGGTTGTAACTGCTCATCTAGTATACTGTCACCATTCCATAACCGTATTTCTGTTTTTTTCTGTTGCACATCTAAACCATCACTTTTATATTTATCAATGATTCCAAATAATTCCTTTCGAATTGTTACGAATTCAGTCGTACTTGGTTTTTCAAGAGGAATAATTACAATTAAGTCATCACAATACCTTCTATACATGGCATTAGCAGACTTTTGCTTGCACCAATCGCTTATTTCTTTATCAAAATCAATTAAATGTACATTAGAGCAAACTGCACTCATGCTTGATCCTTGTGGAATGCCATAAGAATCCGGATTAGGGTTTGGTTCTAAATACTTCTTTTTAAATTCCCTAAATTCACTTGAAGTCATGATTCGATTAATTTGATGTGTCTTGATTTTTTTATTTAATGTTCTTCCATATTTCTCTTCTAAAAACTTATCAATGTCTTCCCTTTTTACATAAGTAAATTGTGTAAGGTTCTTATACACTTGATACCAATCTCGTTTTAAGGTTTCTACACCTAAAACCTTTCTTATATTCCGCTTCAATGTTTGATGTGAAATATTATCGAAATACTTAGTAAAATCACTCGAGATGACAACTGCATTTTCAAACTTAAATAGATGATTGAATACTTCAAATGCAAAATCAATATTATTTTTGCCTAGTTTATTATTTCTATAGGCTACGACATTATCATCAATTTCATTTTCAGATGCGTAGATATTATAAGCATTGTTTAATAAGTCGCCGTAATATTTATAAATGTAGCCATCCTTATGAGCAGAATAAAAAATTTTACGTTTTTTAGGTTCCCCTCGTTCTTTTCTTTTAGTTACTTGCCCCTGCTCATCGATCTCTTTAATCGTTACAAATCTTTTAAAATTCATTTCAAAATGTATAAATGGTAAAAAAGCATATGAAGCTACCCAATCCTTATTCAAGAGGTTAGCTTTCATATGCCCTATGTGTATTCGTTCATCAAAATGTAAATAACCTTTAAATCTATACTTCTCCCAATTAATATTAGAAGAGCTAGAGAGGTTATGTAATTGTTGTGGCCCATTACTCCATTTCATAACAGAAAACCTCCTAGCCTAATTTGGTGTCATCCATCCGTAGATGAATGCTCTGCTGACCACGCGCTCCCGCATATAACGGAATTCTTACTCTTAAAACATTACACTATACTCACCCTATGGAGGTAATTACAATGTTGCTAAGTTTGTCTAGCAATCTAGAAGTCCAGCTAGTGCTGTTCTTGATAGAAGTTACTAGTTTGCTTGTTGAGGTTCTAAATATTTATAACCTTGACAAGCGTGAAACTTAACACTTCTGCAACTATTTTCACAGAACAATTATATTATCCTATTTTATTAAATAGAAAGCAAATTTTACATTTTCAACAATAAAACCCCAATTTTTCAATCACTATTTTTTTAGCAATTCCATAATCACTCGTATTAAATTCACCAATACGTTTTTTTAGTTGCTGATAAATCGCTTGATGAATATTCCTCGTTAACTAGCCAATATTATCAACCTCATTATCCAACTGGAAATCGTAGCGAACTGGTAATTCTGTCCCTTTTTTATCTAATTTACTTTGTACAAAGAAATCTTCAATTTTTATATTTAGCCATGTAATGTACTCTTTTCTTAGACCTTGTGCCTTTAAATAGTCTTCACCTTCTGAATAATTTACTTGAATATTTTCATTAGCTTGTGCTTCATTCTTTTCAATTAGCATTTGTGCTTCTTCCTCTGAAATTGTTCCTTCTTCTTGTAATCTATGGATTCGTTCTATTTGAGCCTTTAAATTATTTACCACTTCATCATTCGTAGCTTTTTTGGCCGCTAAATATCGATCAAACCCGTCAGTTGAAAATGAATCTTCATTTCCAATTCCTTTAGAAGAGTATTTTGTAACACTTCCTAATTGTTGTGGAACTACTACTAGAATATCTTCATCAATGTCTATTTTAGACTTCCTAGAAGATGACCTTGCCTCTACAAACCCCATCTCTTCTAGCATATTAATTTGGACACTCATGCTTTCTCTTTGGGATTTAATCACTTCTGAAAAGGATTTTTGCTGTTTGTAATACTCCCACAGCTTTTCAAGCCCCAGTTCCTTGTGATAAATGACATTACAAAAGTTATCTAATTCAGAATTAGCATTATAAATTTTTCTTAAGCCCCGCCCTATTGCTTGAGCATATGGCGTCAATGATTTAAATGGTCTAAAAATAGAAATAATGGAAATATCCGAATTATTATAACCCTCTCCTAGCATTTGAATACTAACCATCACGTCATATTTACCTTGTGCAAAATCTGTTAAACGAATATCGTTCTCTCTTTCATTATTAGAGTTTGTACTTACATAAGTCGCAGTTAAACCTGCGTCTTTAAACCATTGGCAAATTGATTGGGCATGTTCGTCATTACAAGTAATAGCTAACACGCGATGGTTAGGGTAGCTTTTTCTTTTATCTATTAATACTTGCTTTGTTTGTTGAATGATTTGTTTAGAACAAACTTCTGACAATGCTACGGATTTGTTTATCCAGTCATTATTTAATTTCTGCTTCGCTTCTTCTAACGTCAATTTTTGACCAGTTTCATTATGGACAAATTCTAATTCTCCTGGGATTTCAACCTCTTTTATTACATCTTTTAATAATCCATCTTTAATAGCTTCACCTAATGTATATTCATAAATTGGATCCAATGGATTGTTTGTAATCTCTTGTTTATCTGCTCTAAACGGCGTAGCAGTTAACTTAATTATTTTTGATGCTTTAAAATATGCCAATGCCTCTTGCCACATAGGCGCTGCAACATGATGAGCTTCATCAATGATAATCATATCGAAAAAGTTCTCATCAACTAAGTTCATTAAGTTAACTTCATCACTACTGCTGTTTATTCGATGGATATTAGTAATAACAATATCTGCTTCTTTTAGCTTTCGAATAGCAATACTTCTTTCCTGTTCACTACCCTTTTTAAAACCTTGATATAGTAAAGCTTTCGGAAGTCGATCTGACTTTAAAACAACGTTATATTTATACAAAAATGAATTTTGAGGATTAAACACTGTATCAAATTCATCAAAAACCGTTCTTCTAACAACTTTTCCTGGAGTAATTAATAGTACTTTTCCTTTACAATTAGCAAAAGGTAGAATAGACATTAAACCAGTTTTACCAGATCCAGTAGGCATAACAACTAACACTTCTCTTTTTTCAAATTCTGGAAATTGTTCGTAATAATTTTGAACGGCCTGATATGCATCAATTTGAGCTTGATATAGTTTGCTATTTTCTATAATGTTTCACTCTTGCATCTTTAGGAATCCTAAGGCGAGTATCTAATATGATTCTAATCGGGCTTTTCCCACCATTTCTCAACCTTGTTGTTAGGCTCGGATCATCTCTTAATATTGTATTAATTCCTACCAATATTGCGTCATGTTCATGGCGAAGCTTGTGAACATCTTCTCTTGCTGACTCTCCACTAATCCATTTACTTTCTCCTGTTGTTGTTGCTATTTTTCCGTCTAAGCTAGTTGCAGGTTTTAAAGTAACGTATGGATACTTTTTTGAAATGTTGTGAATATAAAACTTATTTTGTTCTTTAGCTTCTTGTTCCAAAAGTTCAACTTCAACCTCAATACCTGCACCTCTAATTTTTTCAATCCCTTTTCCTGCAACTTTAGAATTGGGATCCATTGTAGCGACAAAAACTTTTGTAATTCCTGAGTTTATCACGATTTCTGAACATGGAGAGGTCTTCCCAAAATGATCGCATGGTTCTAATGTGACATAAAGTGTTCCGCCTTTTGAATTAGATCCAGCCATTTGAATTGCATGAACTTCTGCATGTGGTGTTCCAGCCTTAAGATGGGCACCAATTCCTACAATTTGATTGTCTTTCACAACGATAGCACCAACTACTGGATTAGGAGGTCTGTCCAGTTGTCCCTTCAGCTAGTTTTAACGCAATTGCCATATATTCTTCATCATACATATATTTCACCCCCGATTAGCCAAGATCAGCTAAGAATTTAATATTTATAATTAGTAAATTAATAATTCTTCGATTCGTTGCTTCATTGCATTGCTTTTCTTTTCAATACTTAGATTAATAGGGTTTATTACATTGACACTACCGTCATAGGAAACAGCAATAACGAAATCATCTAAATTAGAAATACTGCTAATACCGTTGCTTGCAATTTTATTTCTTGCTATTATACCTTCCGATAGTTCCACACTAATTACATTCCCCCAATAGTCTCCTACAATTACCGTTGTATCATTGTAAAAACAAACAGATTTCAAGGACTTTTTACCAAGAGTATAAGAGTGCAGTAAATCCCCTGTTTCAAAATCATAGAACTTGATTGAAAAATCCCTTGATACACTTGCTATAAGTTTTCCAGAAGGTGAAATATCTACATCATTTATAATAGCTGTATGGCCTAAATATTTTCGCAACTCGTTTCCATAGAAATCCCATGAAAGTAATTCCCCTTCTGCTGAGCAACTAACTCCCATTGATTTATTTGGATGGAGGCGTAGAGCTTTTACTGCACCACCATGAATACCCATTTTCTCTATTATTTCACCTGTGTGGCTAACACGAACGATGGTCCCACTATAACACCCTACGAAAGATTCACGTTCATAATTAGGATGGTCAGAGATTCTAATGGTGTTTACAGGACCTTCCCCAAGGAATACATCAATACTTTTATTTAATTGTCCATCTTCATTTTTAAATATATGTATTCTTTGGTTATGTGCTCCGCCCACAACTAATTCATATTGTTGATTCATTGCTAAACCATTCATAAGAAATCTTCCTGAGGAAGGTTCATAAACACTAAAATCATTTAAATCGTTTAATTTAGTTAGCCTAACATATCCATCATCACTAACAAGTGTGATTTCGCCTTTTGCATTTGTAGCTACATCATTAAAACATGGATTTCCCTTATGTTCCTCCTGGATCCCAACTTCATTGATGAGTTCACCTGTTTTCGCATCCCAATATAAAACTGTACCGTCAAAAGTTCCAGCAAACACTTTTCTTCCATCGGTTGAAAAATCTAAAGATCGCTCCCATTTAACTGGATTTTGCTGCAAACTAATTTTAAGCTCAAGTGATTTAGAATCCCAAATCAGGATTTTTTGATCATATGCTGACGATAGAATATCTCCGTTACTAGGTGAAACTGCTACCTTTTTAATACCAGAATCATGCCCAGGAATCTCTTTTATTAAATCCCCATTTATTATATTAAAAATACGAATATATCCATCATCGCACCCTAAGATAACTCGTTCATTTTTCAAATCAATTGCACAGGTATCCGTTTCTACATCAAAAGGACCCCACATATATACTAGTTTTCCAGTTTGTAATTCCCATACGCGTAGCGTTTTATCATCACCAGAAGAGTACAATTTTCCATCGTAGTATGCCAAAGATAGAATGTCTTTTTCATGCCCTTCGATTACTCGTAAAATCGCTCCTGTTTCCAAATTCCATACTAAGATACGTTGATCACGAGAAGCAGAAGCAGCTGTTTTATCATCTATGAACACAAATGATTCAACATCGTCACTATGTCCTAGTAAAGTTTTTTGTAATGTTAAAGTTTCAAGGTCCCAGATCTTAATTGAATAATCAGCCGAGCAGGAAGCACCTTTTGTGCCCAGGTTATTTACTATTACGGTATTAGCTAAATGATCATGATACCCAATTAATTTAACTTCTTTAGTATCAATATTGAACCAACCTATCGCACCATCATATCCTGAAGTTATTACAGCATTGCTGTTTGGTATGTGGGCAACTCCAGTTACAGGTCCTCTATGTTTTGTAAACAAACCATTTTCATTAGACATATTAATACCATCCTTTTCTATTTAAGTTTTTTTACTATATCGTTACTGTTCTTTACGTGTAATCTTCCGCTAAGCGAAATCCCATTACATATATATCCTTAGGGAAATGTCCATGTCGACGTTTACATCGAGCCAAATCCTTTAATCTTGTAAAACTGCCTCCTCGTGCTATTCGATAGGAGCCAACTTTATTTACTAATTCATCTATAATTTCTTTTCCACCCGGGTAAGGTTTATAATAGTCTGCTACAAACTCCTCTACATTTCCAGCTAAATCAGCTACTCCAAAATGCGAATTTCCCTCGGGAAACATACCAACAGGACTACTAATTAGAAATCCTGTTTCTACAACATTTGAGTAATCTTCTAAGTATTGATTACCCCAAGGGAAATTATTTTGTTGTGGACCGCCAGCTGCATATTCCCACTCAGCCTCTGTTGGTAGTCTAAATCTCCGGCTAGTTTTCTTAGAAAGCCATGTAGCATAGTTATCTGCTGTTTCCGGAGATATTGTATATACAGGATGGTTACTATATTCAAATGGATATCTACCAAATTTCCATGATGAGGGAATTTCTGCTTTAGGGTTTTCTTTTAAGTATGATAAATATTCTTTATTTGTTACCGGATATTTTGCAATCATAAATGAAGAGATTTGTATCTCATATTCCGGACACTCTTTCTGAATCCATTCTGGTACAATACCTGTTTCTTTATATAATTCAACAATTTCTTCTACTTTTGAATAAGCCAGCCCTAATTTCACCTTCCTCCCTGGTACTGAAATCATACATGGTTTAAAGGGATCAATGCGTGGATCGTCTAGTAGAGCTAATTGCATTCCAGCAGCATAGCGGGTTTGTAATTCTATATCGGGATCTTCGATCATACTAATTAGAACTTTGATTGGTTTATATCTTAAAACTTTGATTTGTTTCTGCAAATTCTCTAGGACAGTTGGTATATAATGGTTCGGTAATCCCATAGCTTCACGGTCATTAAGTTCGTTCATCTTATCTTTATATTTGGTTAGTAAATTATTCATACAAAATTCCTCTCCAATGAATTTTTATTTGTAATTGACCAACATATACTGCTAACATGGTTTATCCTTTATTATTCGATCTAGATTTGTAAGTAAATAGTAATAATGAGGATACTAAAGTGAGAAGAGCTAATGTTAAATAGCCATATATCACTTTGTTTTGACTAACGAAAAAAGTAGTAATAATAAATATAGTTAGGGCTTGTAATAAAAGTTTTATTGAATCAAAAGTAACTGTGATTCTCCCCATATATTCATTTTCTATATTGTTGAACATATAGTCTTTTCTGAAAATTCTTGATGAAGAGTTTGAAAACCCCCATAATATACTTGCTATGAGGAAAATCGTAACATTGGGATAAATGTAAATAACAATTGAACCTAAGCTGAATAAAAACAAAAACAAAAACAATGCTTTTACAGTACTTAACTTTTTTGCAACCCAAATTGAGATTATTCCACCTAATATAGCACCTACTGCATACAAGATATTTGCTATACCAAGAACTTCAGGACCTTTATTCAAGAACTGATATATAAATATAGGTTCTAAGTAATTCATAACAATTACCGCGATATTTGGTGAAATACTAACAAAAAGTACTAAGGTTAGAAAGAAAGGCTTTGTTGACAAGTACTTTATTCCGAGAACAAATTCCTTTATCGGTTTTTCCTGGCGTCTCCTATCTAAAATAGCCGTTTCTACATTCACTTTCTCTTGGTAAGGGATAAAACTGATCAAAACTGCTGAAATAATAAATGTAATTATATTGATAATGAGTACGAGATTGAAAGATACTGAGCCTATGATTAATGCGGCTAATGCAGAGCTAATCATTAACGCAGTCTGCCCTTGAACTTCTAAACTACTGTTTACTTTGTTGTATTCACTCTCTTTAAATATTTCTTGAGAAAGTGCAGCTAGAGTCGGGTATTTTATTGAATCATAGAGATTTAAGTAAATAATTAATACACTTAATAATATTATCTTTAAAAGTAGTAAATCCAATGAATAAAAAATCATAAATATAATTAGAACAATTGCACCAATGACTTCTAAATAGAAAAAGATTTTTTTTCTGGAATAACCGTCCACTAAATTTCCAATATACGGAGTTATCAGAACGATAAATAGCATAATGAAGATTGAAAGGTAACCGTATATAACAGCCTGATTTAATTGATCTATTAATAACCAGATTATTAAATAGCCACTGATCCCAATTCCAACTGTAGATACTAAGTTAGCTGCTAAAAGGAATTTTAATTTTTCCATAATCTCTCCTGCCGGCATCTGTAGAGTTTTAATTTAGATTTGTAAAATAAGGTGAGATGAAAGATTTCTATCCCACCCAAAAATTCTATTAAAGTTAAATAAATCTATACTCTCTTATTAAATCTATCCCTTGACCATGAACTCTATACGCTTGAATGAACCCTGTATTTCCTCCTATGATCAAATAGTCTGCGTTATCATGTTGATAATGATGCATTGCTTTTACATAATCCGGGATTTCATTTTCTAATAGTCCCACTAGATTTTCGGTCTCATAGTCATAAATTCCAACTTGGTATCCGTAACTACCGATAAATACGAGATTATTTATTTTCACAGCTTCTTCACGGGTGTTATAAATAATATCACCAATAAAAGATTTAACTACAGTATAATTTTCTGCTTCAATTTCAATAAACCCAAATTCCCCACCGACAATGGTTAGAAGACCATCCTTTAAGTGTAATCTTTTTGGATATCCACCTAACTCAATAACATCTCTTTTCGGTTTCCAATTCTCATCTAATACATGCAACTTCCCGCCTGAAGTACCTACTAAAACATCGTTATTATTATAACCACATACATATACAGAAGAATCGAAATACTGTTTCTTTAATAGCTCTCCTGTATCTAAATCAAGCTCTTGTAAGCATGTATTATCAAGACCGACAATTAACTTTTTTAGTGATTCACTACAAGCAAAGTTTTTGGGTAAAAACTCTAAATGTGTATACCAAAGTATATTTCCCTTCGCATCAGCTCTGAAAACGGTATTATCTCTAGATAGTGCAATGAAATGGTCGTCTTTTAACAATAATAACTTATGAATTAATCCAAAGTTATAACGGTATGAGACTATTTTTGATAGATTTATATCATTATCAGATACATGATCTATTTTAAAGATAGATACGCCTGAACCATCTGGTGCATAAATTATCGATTCATTATCAGGTTTAGGAACAAAATCCCAATAACATACATAAGAATAATCCAACTCTTTTAATATTTTTCCAAATTTATCAACCTTTATCAACTCACCTGATTGTAATAAAGCTAAAATTTCATTATCTCCTAAAGAAATAGCATAAGATATTTGATGGTTGAATGGTCCTAAAACCCTCTTAAGTTTAAGATCTTTCTCCTCGTTGTTATAAACATATATCTTTCCATCAAAACCTCCGGTATAAACTTCCGAATACGATGGATCAAAGAAGATGAACTCTACATCGTCAGTCGTGAACGGATAGTTTACTATTGATAGGTCATTATAGTCTAACGTGACAATACCATTTACATTCCATGCTGAAATACCAATTCCAAAATCTTGAGTTGCAATTAATCTATCATGTCTTTTATCGTATTTCACTACATGAACACTGCCTTCATCTACTTGAATTGATTTCTCGAACTCCATCTTTTCAAGATCACCAATAAATACATACCCTTCTTTATCAGATAAGAAATGTTGGTTATCCAACTCGACGTTAATACAATCAATAAAAGTTGTCTGATTAGTTGGGTGTTCCATGGTGCTTTCTATTGTAAGGGTATTTTTATCGATTTTGAGAAGCTCTCCAAAACCGTTTGTTGTATATAAATAGCCGTTAAGCAGGGCAATACCTCTTGCTGTTCCAGGTGAAGGAGATTCAGTATCTCTTCTATTGCTCAGAGCAGCAGTATCTAGAGTTTTAATTCTGGTTAATGTATCAATATCAAACATATTAATAACGCCAAAAATATTTCTGGTATATATATATTTTTCACAACTTACAATACAATAAATTCTATTTAAATCGAGAGGGGCAATAGAACTAGCTATTACGTTTAGATCCCGATCCAATTTATGTATTCTGCCTTGAGAGTCTGAAGCAATAACAATATCGTGATAAGTATTATATTCAACTCTTATTAGTCTACTTAACATTTAATGGTCCCCCTTTTTTGAGAACCACACCTGCATGGTGTAGCTCTTTTTTCCCGTTTAGATAGTTTTGACAAGATTGAATTTGAGGACCACACCTAAATTGGTATGGTCCTCTTTTTGGGGTTACTTTTTCGAAATAATAATTCTGCGTTCAGGCATTTTGAAGTTTTCGAAGCTCATGATATCACCTCCTTAAATATTTTTTGACAAGTATAAATAATCAATATATACTGACAACTATAGACTAGCATAAATGGAAATATTATGCAATAATATTTATAAATTTAAAATATTGGTAACTTTTGTGAAAAAAACGCATAAAGATAAGGAGTTTTATTATGATACTTATTTTATCCGGTAGTCCTAGGAAGAATTCAATTAACAGCGGCTTAGCTAAATATATTCAAAATGCATATGAACAGTATAATGTTGAATCGTTGATTTTTGATCTATCTTCAACACAGCTTCCCCTATTTACTGACGAAGAAAGTGATTATGATAATGAAAATGTTCAAAAACTATTAAAATATGTTGAAAAAGCCACAAGCATTGTAATTTGTACACCCGAATATCACAATGCCGTGAGTGGTGCTTTGAAAAACTGTCTAGATTTTTTAAATAGGGATCACTTTTTTAATAAGAAAATACTAATGTTTGCAGCTGGATGTCATGGTAAAGGTGGAATTAACGCACTTAATAATCTAAGGCTAATTATGAGAGGTGTGGCAGCTGACGTTAGTCCACAGCAACATGTAATAGATGGAGAATACTTTGATGAGAAACAAAATTTAGTACATGAAGAACATCAATTAATAGTCAAAGAACTTATATATTCATTAGTGTAATTTACTGAAACAAAAGTTTAAAGGAGGCATATTTTGATACACATTGACAATCAAGATTTAAGTATTTTATCTAAAAAAATCGAAACAATAAAAGTGGATGATGGTTATATCTATTTAATTGGGCCAATTATGCTACCACTCGAAGTAGATGGAAAAAAAGAAATGTTTAATTGGTATAGTTGGTTGCATTGCGAACTGTTGTATTCTCATATTGAATTAATTGAGAGTCTTCCAAACAAAAAATTAGCAGATTTACAACAGTCGAGCTTTTTAACATTCGGTGATTTTTCAAATTCTGAAACGGCATTGTTAAGATTGCATTCAATTTGTCATACTGGGGATATATTTGGAAGCAGTCGTTGTGATTGTGGTTTCCAGTTCCAAATGTCATTAAGAATGATAGTAGAGAATAAATCTGGTGCGTTGGTATATTTATCAAAACATGAAGGTAGAGGGATTGGATTATTTAGTAAGGCATTGGCTTACCTTTTACAAGATGAAGGTTTTGATACGGTAGAAGCTAATAATCTTTTGGGTTTCTCGGATGACTTGAGAGACTACTCTGAAGCAATACAGATAATAAAATCATTAAGAAAAAAGTCAATAAGTTTAATAACCAATAATCCCTTAAAATTAGAACCATTTAGAAAGTACGGATTAGATATAAAAGAAAGGATTCCTTTGTGGGGAGGACTCTCTGAATACAACGAAGATTATATACTGACGAAAATTAATAAATCTGGTCATATTCCATTTATCAAACTTTAAAGTTTACATATAATAAGGCTGCGAGAAGGAAAAGCGAAAAGGACAGAAAGGGATTGCTCACCCCCTGATGTTAAGCTTTATTTAATTAGAACACTTATCGCTTTAGTATTTGAGTGGTTTAAGCTGTAAAAGCTGCAAAGAAGCATTGTGCCATCGCAAATATGCGATGGCTTTTCTTTGTGCGCCCAGCATGGGCGCAGTCTATAGGGTGCAAGTCCCGAGCTGTGAAGGCAGAAGTAACAGTTAGTGTAAATGTCAAAATAACAATGTACATTTTTGCTAGTCTAAGCATGTACCTTTCGCTGGTTAACTACTTTTATATACAAGTGCATGAATAATTACAACTTGACATGGAGCCTCTACTCGCACGATTCGATAGCCTAGAACCTAGCTATATCAAGGGCTGGCTAACCGATCAAGGCTATCATGCTCGCCTCTCCCCGTAAAGTTGTAATATACAAAAGAAGTCAAAAATGTACTTGGTTAAACAAGCATTTTTGTACATATTTATTTCAACGTTTATAAGTTAGCTTAACGCAAGGGTGTCCATGGTGACGTGGAATCTGAAGGAAGCGGGCGGCAAACCTCCGGTCTGAGGAACACGAACTTCATATAAGGCTAGGTCAATTGGGTGAGTTTGCAAAACAAAACAAAGCCCTTTCTGCCGAAGGTTGCATCGAGTAAATGAAGCAGATAGGTGGAGGGAAAGACTGCGTTCTTACCTGGGGAGGTCTGACGGACACGCTAAGTACACTTGGTAACCTGTCCAGTGACGGACAGCTGAACCGTCAGAAGTCAGCAGAGGCCATAGTACCATTCGATTTCGAGAACGAATGGGAAGGGCTGAACAATTGAGAGAGAACAACGGCTTGGCAATCAGTCATCTGCGATGAACACAGAGAACCGAAAAGGCATACTTGAAGGAGAATCGCTTCTTTATTATTTTGTGTGTCAGCCATCCCACTTTTAGAATCAATATTAAACAAAATAATATCGCTTGAAACGTTGGCAGCAAGCTTCATATCCGCAAGTACCATTTCATCCTTAATTTTACGATCTTCTACAAAGTATTCGAGAGCCGTTTTACCATCAACAACACGATTTTCTAATAGATATGAAAGTATTTTTAAAAAGTGGGATTTACCGCTTCCGAAGAAACCAGAAATCCAAACCCCCATCTTATCCGTATTGCCAACAATTCCTTTTTTATAACTTGCAAAAAAGTCTGCGAAATGTTTTTGTAGTTCCTTTGTCACAACATACTCTTCAAGTTCTTGTTTGACGTTCTCATCATCACCTTGGCCGACCTTGATAACCCCTTTAATGTCTCGATCGACTGGCTTTGTAAACATATTTTTAATAAACATTATTTACTCCTCCCTCTATAAATGTTGATATATCAACGGTTTGACCCGTTTTTAAAGTGGTGAAAAATATTTTTTCACCAATATTACATATAATGTTTTCTAGTTTTTCAATACATTGTCATTTGGTGAGTACGCTTTGCTAAAGCTAATTCATCAAAATTAACTTTAAATTCCATTATATGATGCACTAATGGATCTCTGCGATGCTTATGATGACGTACCCTCCCATGTCTCTTGGCGTCCTTGCGCATTACATTCCTTCGTTCGGTCTATTCATAAGGCAGAGGCTGGCGATGCTCCTTTAGGGACTCAAAGTCGGATGGAATAAATAATGCCGGCTTCTCCGTGTCATCCTTTTGTTGTAGGTCGAGCTTTGATGTTGCTAGGCTGCCTCTACGAGACAATAAATATCTTTTATCATGTGATTCACATCAAAATACACTCTCTTCTTGCACAAAGTGTGTAAAATCTTCAGTAACTTTCCACACAGTACGACAATCGATTGCTTCTTTCGAAGGGGATTGATAGTGAGTGTAGTAATATTCATGTAATTTCTTAAAAGCTTCGTTGTGACGAAGTAACGGCATCATGACTCGAAATAACAGAGCCCGTAACTTTCTTCTTCCTCGCTTGGATATCCGTTTTTGTCCTTTGCGTTGCCCAGAAGAGTTTTCACGCAATGTGAGTCCCGCTAGTTTGATTAATTGGCGTGGATGTTCATAGTGTGTGAGTGAACCGACTTCTGAAAGTAGCTCGACAATCGTTACGTCGCTTATGCCTGGGACGGAATTTAAGTACTCATAGTCCGTCATTTCTTTCGCTATTTCGGTTAGCTGTTCTGTTAATGTTACTAGTTGGCTTTGCATCAATTTGTACTGTGTGAGAAGTGTGGCGATTTCTATTCGTGCCATCACGAGTCCCTCTGTCAGTCCAATGGAATGCTGTGCTACCTCAACTAATTGTTTCGCTTTTGGTAGCTGAGGCGATTTCATACCTTCGACTTGGCGATATAAAAATAATAGTTCCTCGGGTGCCTTCCCTTGAATATCGCTTGGTAGTGGCGTCATTTCAAGCGCCGCATAAGCCATTTTTCCGAAGTCTTTGAACACCATCGTAAATTCCGGAAAGAAACGATCAATCCAACGAATGATACGATTTTGTAAGGCATTTAGATCTTCTTGGATTTTGGACCGTAACGTTGCACCGTTTCGTAATTCAGCTTCTACGTTTTCTAGAAGGCGCGGATAGCTGAAACGCCCATCACGCAATAAGCGTGCAATGACAAGGGCATCCTTTTGATCATTTTTCGTTTGAAGATTGTCATCCAATTCTTTTGAACGATTGACATGATGAGGATTAACCATGACAAATGGAATCCCGTGTGCACTAAGATAAGCAGCGAGATTCATCCAATAATGACCAGTCGGCTCGAAACCGACTAACACTTCGCTTTTTTCATGTGCAGCACGTAAAACAAGTAATCTTTCATAAAAAGCATCGAAACCTTCCCTTGATTGAGAGAAAGGGAACGATTTTTGGAGCACGCGTCCTCTCTCATCAACCGCGCATGCGTAATGTGTACGCTTGGCAATGTCGATACCAATGACGAGCGTTTTTTCAGTAACTTGATTAATCTTTTGGTTCGTAATAGAATTCATAAATGGGGTTCTCCTGTGTGATAATGGGTCAATTTAGGCGTTGACACTCATGCATCATACAAGAGGACTTTTTCTTTTTCAAGCCCCTGAAAATCCTTCTAAC
>NZ_LDGC01000060.1:0-22791 GCF_015844675.1 Lysinibacillus sphaericus
TGAAGTGACCCCTAAAAGTTAGACACGGTTATTTCATTAGGCTGCTTGGGTAAAACGAGTTCGGTATTGCACCGGACTCGTTTTTAATTTTGCCTTGATCCGTTTCGTATTATAGTAATTTATATATTTTTCTAATTCTATTTTAAAATGCTCTATACTTTCAAATTCCCTCATGTAAAGGAATTCGGATTTCATAATTCCAAAGAAATTCTCCATGACAGAGTTGTCGTAACAGTTTCCTTTACGAGACATACTTTGAACAATCCCTCTTGATTCTAAGGCGCGACGATATTTATTCATTTGATAATGCCAGCCTTGATCGGAATGCATGAGTAACTGGTGGTGCTCAGGTAAACGTTCGAGTGCTTTGTCCAACATGTCTGAAACAAGTGAATAGGTTGGTCTAGAGCCAATTGTATACGTGATAATTTCCCCGTTAAATAAATCTAAAACTGGCGATAAATAAAGTTTCTCACCGAACAATTTAAATTCCGTAATGTCTGTCACCCATTTTTCATTTGGGGCATCTGCTTTAAAATTGCGGTTTAAAATATTTGGCGCAATTTTGCCAACGTTTCCTTTATAGGATTTATACTTTTTCATACGTACTAAACATTTTAAACCTAACTCTTTCATGATACGTTGCACTTTTTTATGATTCACTTTTTGCCCACGATTCGCTAGCTCGTCACGAATACGGCGATAGCCATAACGCCCTTCATGTTCTTCATAAATCGCCTTTATTTCTGCTTTTAAATCGGCATCTGGATCTGGTCGATTCATACGTTTTACTAAATCATAGTACGTACTTCGTGGAATGCCAGCGAGTTTTACAAGTGCTTTCACCGAATATTTATGCCTTAACTCATAGACTACATGTGCTTTGTCCTGTTTGGTGATTTTTCCTTGTTTTGAACTAAGGCATTCAACTTTTTTAAATACTCATTTTCCATTTCTAGTTGTTTAATACGTGCTTCAAGTGCTTCAGTAGAGCCTGTAACTGGCGCTTGTTTCGATTGTTTATTGAATTCTTTTTTCATGGATGGACGCCCCTTTTTCTTTGATTGAAGGGCATCTAATCCTTGAGTTTCATATTGCTTTCTCCAAACACTAATTGTTGAAGGGGCAGGTATCTTAAAAATTGCTGCCGTTTCGTTTAAGGACGTACCATTTTCAATCATAAAATTTAGTACATCCATTTTAAACTCTAGTGTGTAATTTGTATATGGCTGAATAAAAGCTTCAACACCATTGTATTCATATTGCTTAACCCATTTAAGGATTGCTTTATTATCAGTCTCCATAGATTTAGCTATATCATAGGAACTTTCCTTTCCATTTAAGTAACGCTCCACAGCTTGTAATTTATCTTTGGCAGTATATTTTTTGACCATACAAAAACTGCACCTCCAATTGTTAGATGTGTCTAACAATTGGGGCGCAGTTCAATCCTGGGTAGGATTAGTTGATAAAGACGCAGGATTGGATGCGGTTTATATCCATACCCCTAACCCTAATGATGACAACTTCCCACTTAAGTTGGAAAATATAAAGTGGGATTGTCCTATTCCAAAAGAGTACAAGGATTTAATAAATCTAAATGAGTTTAATGTTGGGCTTTATACTGGAGAATCGAATAATGTCCTCATAATTCAATCAAAAAATAGTGGGGTAAGAGTATAGAATATTATTAAATGATAGACTTCCATATGCTGGGTTCGTGCATTATCAAAATTAAATGAAGAGGCTGCCGTATTATTTCGGTAGCCTCTTTTATTTCATGGAAAACTAAGCCGTGTTGGTAATTATCTTACAGGGTGTTTTGGTCTGTTTTGATCGGTGAATATAAGGTAGTAATTATAGAGAGAAAATTACTGACTTAGTTTATATCCTGAATGAACCGTTAGTGGAAATTAGCACGTTATCCACATTTTTATAGCAAAAAAACATGTTTGATAGGAAATTTTATAGCAAATTTTTATTTTAAGAAAAGGGCTTTTCTTGCGACAGGTTCCTATCTATACTAGGACATAACGAATAGAGCGGTCATATTCTAATAAAACAGAAGAGGGGTGCGAATATGCAAAATTTTGAATCGGTTGTTGAACGAAAATGTGAGCAACTTTTACTAAAAGCCTATCATTTCGGTGCATCAGATTTACTTTTAGTTCCGGAAAGTGGGCGGTATCGTATTTATTTTCGTAAATATGATAAGCTACTCCAAGCAGGTGAGTTACCAAACAATCTTGCGGAACGAATGATTTCCTTTTATAAATTTTCAGCGGCATTAGATATTAGCGAGCGGCGAAAACCCCAAAGCGGCTCCTTCCAAAAAGCTATGGAACAAGATCAATATGCCTTTCGTGTCTCGACACTTCCCTCCGTATTTTTGAAAGAAAGCCTAATTATCCTGTGATTTTAAGTATATCTTTGCCGCGTTGGCAAGGATATACTTAATTTTATTTTAGGTAAGATTATACTTAAAAAGTAAGTAACCAAATTACGTATATAAATAACTTGTCATCTCCGCTACGATTGATAGATGGATCAAATGAAGGAACGTGATGCGCCCAAAGGGTGTAGCGAACAAAAAGAATGCTATGCAAGCTACGTTTTAATACCACACTGCCCGGTTGTTACCCCATCCCCCAGAATTTCTTAAATGAAAATTAGGTATGATTTATTTGATTAAATTTAGGAACTAATGATGTATGGACAAGAATAACAATTTGAATAATCGCATTTAAGGATATATTAATATGTTCTTATAAACTCAAATTCTTTACATGACTTTGTAAACTCGGGAAGTTATAAAAAAATAGTGAATATTTTACTGTTATATGGGAGAATATAATTATTCAATTTTTTTATTCTCTTTAACTTTTTTAGCAAGGTCTCTCAACAATTTTTTAATCTTAATTTTGTCATCGACAGTAGTTATTTTTTTTATTAATTCACTCGGTTTCACCTTAAACCCCGCCTTTAAAAATTATAATTAAAGATATTTATGCTTAATCTTTTTGTTTTAAAACACAACTATTGGAGGATAAAATGGAAAAAGTAATTTTACATTTATCAGATTTACATTATGACAAAAAATATGTCAAAGACTTAAGTATTGTTCTTTCTGCATTAGAAGAGGATATTAAAAAACAATCAAAAAAAATCGATTATATTTTATTCAATGGTGATTTAGTAAATCGGGGTAGTGATAAAGAAAGTTTTAATTTTGTAAAAGAGGGATTTATTTCACCTATTCTAGAGTTAACAGGATTAACAGAAAATGAATTTTTTATTGTTCCGGGAAATCACGACGTTGATAGAGATAGTATAAACTCATTTGTAGACGGTGATTTGTCTGGAAAGTTTAACGATAGAGATATTCTTAATAAATTTATAGATAGTATTGACCAACAAAAACAATTATTAGTCAGACTTGATAAATTTCATAACTTTAGAGATGAATTGCATAGAAATAATCAATCCATCCATACACAAAATCCACTTTATTCCACTTATATTCTTAATAAAGATAATAACGAAGATATTAAGATTGGATTAGCATGTTTGAATTCATCTTGGTGTGCATTTGGTGGTGACGATGACTATGGTAAAATCCTTTTAGGAGAAAGACAAGTTGATAATGCAATTGAAGATTTAAAAGATTGTGATTATAAAATAGCTATGATACATCACCCTCTAGAGTGGTTAAAAGAATTTGATAGAGAGTCTGTATATGATAGGTTAATAACAGGATTTAATATGGTATTAACTGGTCATATACATTCTCAAAATTATAAAGATATAGCTTTTGATAGCCATAATACAATTTTCCTTAAAACCGCATCCTTATTTCAAGGTAGAAATTTAAATGGGTACTCTCTAATTAATCTTAACTTTTCTACAAATGAAGTTGAAGTTTTATTTAGAGAATATTTTGAAGGTGGACGAAGGGTATTTGGGAAAGCAGAGAGAATAGCAGAAGATGGTAAGCGTGTATTTCACTTAGCAAATCAACAGGATAATGGGCTACTAAAAAAAAACATTATTATTAGAAAGATATTAAAAGAGAGGGCATTCTCAGACATAAATAATAAGCTTTTATCAGTGGCTTCTGATTCTTTAGCGCCAAAAAATATTAATGAAATATTTGTTTTACCTATTTTAACTACTAACCCAGAGAGTAGTAACAAAGCCAATGAACAAATTATGAATGAAGAAGACATAGAATTAAACGATATTCTTAATAATGAAGAAAATGTTCTTTTTATTGGTAAAAAAGAAATGGGTAAAACAACTTTAATTAACTATATTTGCAATCATTATTTAAGAAAACATGATAATTATAGAATACCGGTTATTATTGATTTTAATGATATACCAAAAGGGAAAAATGTATTTCTAAAATCGATTCAAAGCTTTTTCATTAATTATGATATTAATGATTTTGAAGTAATTAAAAATTTAGAAAAAGGGAACTTCATTATCTTAATTGATAATTTTAATTTAAAAAACGATAAAAATATTACTAAATTTAAAGAGTTTACCTCATTATTTAATCAGAATCGATTTATTCTTGCCATGAAAGAAGATATTCTACAAACATTAAAAGTAAAAGATTTACCTGACCTCGGTTTTGAATATTTAACATTCTATATAAACGCCTTTAGAAGAGGTCAAATAAGGCAATTAGTGAAAAATTGGTTTTCATTCAAAGAAGTAGATGAAGATCAAATTCTCAACTATGTTTTGACTAGCATGAAGCAAATAGGCGTACCTAGAACTCCAATGTTTATTTCTTTAATGCTTTGGATATTGGAAAAAGAGGCTAATTTTACACCGGTTAATGAGGCTTCAGTAATCGAGAATTTTATCGAAACGTTACTTGAAAAACTACATCCTGATGAGGGGAAATATGAAACTATCGGTTTTAAAATTAAAATAGACTTTTTAGCATATCTTGCAAAAGAGATGATCAAGGATGATAAATATTTTATTGAAACCCCTGTTTTTGAGCAACTATTTGTAAGTTATTTCAATAATATTGGATTAGAAATAGACACAAAATTAAAAGAAACATTTTTTGAAAAAGGGATTCTCCTTAAAGTTAATGATGTCGTATATTTTAGATTTACCTGTTTTTTTGAATATTTTTTAGCCTATGAAATGAATGAAGATAGTGAATTATACAACTTTATAACAAATGAAAATAACTATTTAGACTTTGCAAATGAAATTATTTATTATACCGGTTTAAATCAAAAGTCTAAAAGTTATGAGGTTTTAAAGCTTATTGAAGGAAGATTGTTAGAAGCTTTTAAAGACTTAGATAAAATTATTGATGTAAGAGAATTATCAAAACTTCCTGTAAAGGAGCTTTTAATAAGCCTTAAGGACAGTGAAAGTGTTACTGAGAAAATTGAGTCAATTAAGATATCAGAGGATGAAAGAGACATAATTTTAGATGATACTTTGGTTACTGATGATTCAACTACTTATGTTAAAGAAAGAAAAAACAGATTTAAAGAGGACTTTATTTACAACCTGATGCTTTATTCAAACGTACTTAAAAATTGTGAGTTAGTTGAAGTGGAACTAAAAATCCATGCACTTAAAATTTCTATAGAGAAATACAGTATTTTAATAGGTTTACTTTATAAAATTTTATATGGATCTGCAGCTGAGGAAATTGAACAAGGGAAGTCAATTGAAACTGATGAAGATTTTATGAATATGATTACATTGGGAGTACCTTTAGTAATGCAGGCAACTATACTTAAAGATTTAGGTTCACCAAAACTAAAGGTTGTTATATCTAAACTTATTGATAGAGTACAAACTGATTTTGAAAAACTATTACTTATATGCCTTTATGGTGATTTGAGGCTCGAAGGTTATATCCAAAAATTTCACATTTTATTTAAAAATACACAATCAGTTTTAATTAAAGAAATAATTACAGCAAAATTACTTTATTATCAAGCATTCTTTACAATGCCTAAATTGGAACAGGAACAATTAATAGCACTATTATCAGACATTTTAGTAGAGAAAAACAATATTAAAAATCAACTTGCAAAAGGTCAATTTAGGCAGGAATTACTTAAACGAAATTTATTATCGAAACATAGAAAAACAATAGAATGATTAAAATGACATGTGAATAAACCTAGCTATTATTATGCATAGAAGAGGAAAATTTCGATGGTATTAATTTAAATGAAAATATTATTACGTTAAATTTAGATACCCATGATACAGATAAAAACTTTAAAACAAGTAGATGAATATCAGTTGATGTTTTGGTATTGGAATGATCAAGTGCAAGAAATTCGTCTTGGTTACATTGGAAATAACAAAATTTCATAATCGACTTATTAAACAATCGGGCGCGATTGTTTAATATGCGTCGCTGTTCTTCTTCAACTCCCATGAAAGAAAGTAATCATCTTTCATTTTCTGTGGTGTAGCGCTAGTTTTTGCGCTACATGGATGGCTTACGGGTGCGATTGTAGAGCAACATTATTAGGAAATGATCAAACTTTTTTATAAAAGTCTCATACTTAGTTAAAACGAAAAGCTCCATTTTGATCAATCGTTTTTCAAAATGGAGCTTTTGTATTTGCTGTTAAATAAGGGCTGAATAGCATTTTTTAATCAAACTATATTTCAAACTAACATTAAAGCGCATTTTAGACAATATAATAACTAATGCTAAAAAATATACTCCTGTTGGTACTAAGGTATCATGATTTACCAAAATTGACTTTAAATTTGATATTACCATTCGAAAGCGTTGCTTGCGTTTTATATCCTAATTGTTCAGCAAGGCTTTTAACTGTTGCCAGTCCTAGCCCAGTACCTGAAAAGATCTTGTCACGAGAACTTTCTCCAACATAAAAAGGTTGCCATATTCTAGAAATGTCTGTAAGCGTGGTATCATTACTAATTTCAAACACACCTTCTTGGTGAAATATAATTTGAATTTCATCTCCAGAAGCGTATTTGACCGCATTATTAATCATATTTTCAAAAATGAAATATACTTTATCTTGCTCAGTCGTCAGTATAAATTCAGTAACTTCAGTTTTAAAATAAATTTGTTTTTCCCCTTGTATATGTCGATAATTATCCATTATCTCATTAATCAACATAATTAAATCAAAGTTAGTTTTATTAGAGTCGTTTTCTTCTGTTTTGGCGAAATAAAGCATATCTGTTATTATTTTTTCCATTCTATCAACATGCTTGTTAATGGTTGCAAGATAAGTTCCATCATCCATACCATCTTCAATTCCACTGGAATATACTCTAACTAATGCTAAAGGAGTTTTAAGTTCATGGGTTAAACCTATCATAAACTGCTTTAAATCAATATTCCGTTTTGATAAATCCTCTTGCGCTTTTTCAAGTGCCTTACTCATTTTATTAATACTTCTTGAAAGGTCCTCAATTTCATCTCCTGTCCGAATTTCAGCCTGTTTAAAATCCAACTCCCCAATTTCTTTTGCTACTTTTTTGAGTTCATTTAACGGTCTTGTTAGTTTTCGAGATAGGAAGGCAGTATTTATAATAATCACTAAAATACTGACTATCAAAAAGAATATGTTAAAACGATTAATAAAATAAGCTATATCAATAAAATTAGCCATAGAGGCTCCAATCATAATTAGCTGATTACCTTCTTTTGCATAATGTGCTATAAAACTTGATTTTTGTTTCCCTTGATTATAAAGCTTTCCTACAATTTTATCCTCAGCAACTTTTTGTAATACTTCTTCGGAAACCCAATATTTATTAAGTGCAATATGATCCCTCGCAAGTTGCTGCTTTAAATTTTCATTAAGGTTATCAATAGTATCATCTAACGATACTGAAAGAATAGTTACATCAAATCGATGTTCCACCAAACTCTTATCCTCAAATTCCTTATAAGCTGAAAAAGCATTGGTTACTTTTTGATTCAATTGATGAAGGTAATATTTTGGTAGAAAAAACTGACTCACTACAAGTGAGATGCTAAATGTGATAACAACAACAAGTGTTATATAAATAGTTAATTTTGTTCCAATTTTCCGTCTCATTCTCTTGTACTATATCCGATACCTCGATGCGTCTGGATAATATCCTCTCCAATTTTCTCACGTAGACGCCGAATATGTGTATCTACTGTCCGAGGATCACCTTCGTAGTCCATTCCCCATATTAAATCAAGTAGTTGGTCTCTCGTTAATATTTGTCTTCTATTTTGGTTAAATATACGTAAAAGCTCGAATTCAGTCTTTGTTAAAATTATTTCTTTTCCAGATTTCCATACACGTTTGCTTGATATATCAAAAGAAATATCGTTTATTCGTTGGATGGATTCCATTTGCAATAATTTTTTCGCTCTCATTAATAAAACTTTTGGATAAAAAGGTTTATTTACATAATCATCAGCACCATCAGATAATGCAAGAAATTCATCTTCTCCTGTATCTCTAGCTGTTAGTATTAGTACTTTAATTTTTTGAGTCTTTTTCATTTCGCGGCAAACTGTAATCCCATCTTTTTCTGGCATCATCCAATCCAAAATTGCCAAATCAATCCTTTCATTAAAAAAAATATCAAGTGCCTCTGAACCATTTGTAGCAGTAAATACCTTAAACCCTTCCTTATTGAAATAACTTTGTAAAATCCTTAACATATCTAGTTCATCATCAGCAATAAGTACATTCACTTTTTCATCTCCTAATTGTCGTATTTATCCAAATTATACTGTTCAATAATATCAATTAATTTTTCAGGATACATAGGATCTGTGGCATAATGGTTTTTTTTCAAAGCATGGGCTGCTTCCCGATAATTCGTTGCAGCAAGAACATCATAATATTGATGCTTATTCCAACTCGTTCCTTCTAAAATTAATTTAGTATGGTCAATTAACGCACTTTTTAAATCGGGATAAGCTCTGAATTCAGCTTCTATTGTGTAACTTTTATTATTTTTATACTCAACAGTTGGCATTTTCACTGAATTACCTTTATAGCTACCTTTTATCCCAAATAAATTATTTGCAGTTATAGCCAATTCACTTTCGCCATAATTGGATTCTAATATAGCCTGCGCTATTGTAATACTCGGTAGCACTCCTCCTGTTTGTTGGTTTAGTTCCACAGCTATGGGAGCAATTTCATCTATAAAGCGAATTTCTCTATTTTCTTTAAAAAATAGTCTCATAAAGAAAATTGAAAGTAAAACTAAACCTACTACTAGTAGAAATATAGAAACTTTGTTTTTTCTATATTTGTAGAATTTTTTCATTATATATCCTCTTTTCAAATAAATTAATTACTTACTTTGTAGTTTAAAAAAGCAATGTTACATTTATTTGACAAAAGAATAATTAAATAATGGCTGGTGATAACCAATTAGAGATAGATCTTATTCGAATGCGTGAACGTGAAGGGATTGATCTGGCTAAAGAAAGAAGGGAATTTTAAAGGTCGGTTAAATAAATATCATAAAAATCACGCAGGAATGAATTATGCAATAAAGTTATTTAAAGAAGGGTTATGACTGTAAGTAAATGTGTGAAATATAGAACTTCGGGAGCATGTTCGTGCAGGAGATGTTTCCATTGTTCATTGTTGCAGCATACAATATAGCGATTTTAAGGAATATTTATTTTCAGAAGATACATGGAATCAAACGTAGGGAAATACGAGATTATCATTTGGTTTTTAATTCGAAGATTATATGTTGGAGAGAACCGGCAGCCTTAACGAAAGGTTAAAGTGGTTTGTGTTAAAATATGGGTAACGAGTTTAAAGACTGTGAGTATTATGAAGGAATAAGTTAAAGTAAATTACATTATTGGTAAGAATGATTTCTTTGAAGTTAAATAAACACAACACGGAACATTACATAGCAGAAAGAGAGCGGATAAACCTATGACAGCTATCGTGCAATCAATCTATTATAATCAAGCACCTTATACATTACGACGTGAGATTGCTATAATGTTACATCAGGTTTGGCCTAATGCTTGTCCAATGCCGGGAGCAACGATTCCAGAAGCTCACTATAAAGAACTTAATGCACGTTCTTTTTATTCCAGCATAGATGGAAAGTTGGTCAGCTATGCTGGTGTGGTGCGTAAAACTATCAAACACGATGGACAGATATTTAATATTGCTGGACTTAGTTGTGTGGCTACTGATCCCGTTTATCATGGTCAAGGATTAGGTTTATGTACAGTATCAGCCGCAACTCAATGGATTGAAAAACAAGGAAACATAGATTTTGGCATATTTACGTGTAAACCATCTCTAAGTTCTTTCTATAATCGTGCCGGTGCTTGGTCTGTTGTACAAGATGTAGTGCTTATTGGCAGTCGAGACGAGGGTGCTTTATCAAGCGAATCTTTAGACGTTGTTGTTCTGATGCGTCTGTTTTCAGAAAAATCCAAGGGTTATGAATCAATCTTGCGTCATACTACTATTAATCTTGATTTTCCAGTTGGTCAGTTTCTATAAAAAACAGACAACGATCTTGTATCAGCATATAGAATCTATGATTGTTCCATAAAACATGTTTAAATCTGCAGGGAGTAGTATTATCAAGTTCCATATCTTTTCTATCCGGTAGTTCGCTATTATCCTTTGCTTTCCAATACTGTTGTACTCTCTAATTCAAAATCAATGCCAGTCATAATCATTAGAAATATCAATACAGGATGAAGAAGGGAAAGCAGGGGTACATAAAATACTAACAAAAATAGTTGAGGTTATGATAGGAAATGAAAAGCCCCCACTTTAAGAAGTGAGGGCTAAGTTGTTTTATTCTAATTTTTCTTTTATTTCTTTAGGTACATCTTTACTTTCAATAACTTTATATTCATTAATCAATGAAATTTTACCAGAAGTCTTTTTATTAGCTTCTTTATCTTTATCAGCAGTAATTTCTAAATAGGTTCCTTCTGGAATTTGTTTATTATCATTGGAAGAAAACAGAATGTTTACTTCAGCTCCATCTTCATTAACCCCTTTTAAATCGTAGTTAATTCCACCATTTTCTTCTTTCCCAGGTTCAGTGATCTTTACATAATAAGTCTCGTTAATAAATTTATTAGCGAAACTACATCCTGTTAGAATACTCCCTAAAACAATAGTTAAAATTGAAATTGATAATATTTTTTTCATCATTTTTTCCTCTCCTTGTTTATCAAAATTCTACATCATATTAATCTATATATTTTTTTAAATCCATCAGTCTACAGACGTATTCATAAATTCTTAAGATTTACCATTATTTCTTCTATAAATCTTAAGAATTTACATTAATAGAAATTAAGAAATTGTATATATAATCCGAAAGTGCACTAGAAAATGTGAAGAAGGAGAATTTTGATTTTTATGGAGAAGAATTTAAACGAGCGAATCAATGAACTAGATTACATTCGAGGATTTGCTTTATTAGGAATTATTTTAGTGAATATAATCGCTATGTTGTCGATTGATTTACCAGAGAAGCAAACGATAGATGCTACTTATCAAAGATTTTTATATTTATTTGTTGAAGGGAGATTTTATACTATCTTTTCATTCCTATTCGGTGTAGGGTTTTATATCTTTCTAACGAGAGCGAACTCAAAAGGTAGAAATGGATATTTACTATTATTAAGTAGACTCTTTGTATTGTTTATTATTGGATTTATTCATTCTCTATTTTTGGATGGGGAAGTATTAAGGTTTTATGCAATATGTGGATTACTTGTATTACCGTTTTATAAATTAAATAAACATATTAACTTAGGTATCGCTATTATTTTATTAATCGTCCTTAGTTATTTCGGATTAAAGATTACTCTTTCTCTACCCTTAATATTATTAGGATTAGCTGCAGGACAATTTGGGGTATTTGAAGATTTATCTAAAAAAATAAAAAAACTTACTATTTTTACATCAGTGATGTTTGTACTAAGTGGAATCAGCTTATTAATTCAATACCAATATATACCGGCATCACCGTTCACAAACATTATTCTTATGGGTGATGGCGATGACACAATCAATCAGTCTAATACCTTTTTAAAAATAGGTGTTGCAAATGGAACTATTATTTCAGCCTTTTATATCGGATTATTACTTCTACTATTACAAACAAAAATAATAAAGAAGTTATTAGCTCCTCTTAAATATTATGGACGTATGGCATTAACAAATTATATCGGGCAAACCATCCTAATTATGATTTGTAGTCTCTTATTCAACTTAGAAGGTAAATTAACTTATACTCAAACAATTTATGTATGTTTAGCTATTTGTACTATTCAAATAGTATTCAGTATGGTTTGGTTACGTATCTTTAAATTTGGACCATTAGAATGGGTTTGGAGAATACTTACGTATTGGAAATGGATGCCGTTAACTAAAAAAACTACATGATAAGTTTGAATTTAAATTTGAGAAAAATCTAGGAGGTTTATATAGATGAATATACCAGTTGTAAAGGTTAAAAATGTAGAAAAAGTATATGGAAAAAAAGGATCAAATCAATCTCGTGCATTAAAGGGTGTTTCATTCTCTATTCAAGAAGGTGAATTTGTTGGGATTATGGGTCCATCTGGTTCAGGGAAAACAACTTTATTAAATGTTATTTCTACATTAGATAAAGCGACGAATGGTGAGGTACAAATTGCTGGAATTGATATAACAAAAATGAAGCAGGGCGAACTTTCGGATTTCCGTTCACAGAAATTAGGATTTATTTTTCAGGACTTTAATTTGCTTGAGAATTTATCAATTTATGAAAATATTGCTTTACCACTCTCACTCCAAGGTGCCTCTTCTCGTAAGATTGGTTCAAAGGTAAAAACAGTAGCAAGGATGTTAGGGATTTCAGAAATTCTTTCAAAATATCCTTCTGAAGTGTCAGGTGGTCAAAAACAACGCTCTGCAGCAGCTCGTGCTCTTGTTCATGATCCAGCCATTATTTTAGGAGATGAACCTACAGGCGCATTAGACTCTAAAAACGCAGTAAGCTTACTAGAGGCAATGAAGAACTTAAATGAAGAACAGGGTGTTTCCATCATGATGGTTACACATGATGCATTTAGTGCAAGTTACTGTCAACGAATTTTATTTATTCAAGACGGTCAATTATATAAAGAAATATGTAATACAACTACACGTGAAAGCTTTTATAAAGAAATTTTAGATGTATTAGCTGATCTCGGTACACATAAACCCTAAGGAAGGAACTATCAAAAAATATGTTATTTAAACTTTCTATGTCAGGACTTAAAAGCAAGTTTAAAGACTATATGGTCTTGCTATTTGGTCTAATTATATCTATTTCAGTCTTTTATATGTTCCAAACTTTAGCTATGAATAATGACTTCTTAGAATCTAATGCTATTGTTGGTCCTATTCAATTTATTTTTAATACTGGCTCATTTTTGCTAGCGATTATTACGTTCTTCTATATTTTATATGCAAACTCATTTTTATTATCCCTTCGTCAAAAAGAGTTTGGCATGTATATGATGATTGGAGCAAAAAGAGCTAAAATTACTTTAATTATGTTTATTGAAACGATAACTTTAGGGATTCTATCTCTGATTGTTGGACTAGGATTAGGTATTGGGCTAGCTCAAGTAATCGGTCAATCGTTGATGAAACAACTTGATTTTACTGCAGGTGGGTATTCTGCTTTTTATAGTCCATCAATAATAATTACCTGTATCTTCTTTGTTACTTTATTTATTTTATCTAGCATCCTGAATTGTATTAAACTAACACGTATATCAGTGTTGGAACTTATTCATTCTGATTCGCATACTGAACGTATTCAAACTACAGGGAAAATTACTAGTATTAAGGCAATTTCTTCAATTGTTTTATTAGCAATTGGTTACCTGTGTTTAATCAAGGTGGATAAATTAGAAGAAGTAGGTATAGTCACAGCGATGGTTACAATCACCAGCGGAACATATCTTCTCTTTATTTCCTTCTTACCTTTATTTGTGAAGAAAGTAAAAAGCAGTAAAAGAAATGAAAAAGGATTAAATGCTTTTACTTTTGCTCAGTTAAATTTCCGTATTAATAGTTTGACAAAAGTATTAGCAACAGTGGCTATGTTAGTTGCACTCGGAGCAGGGGCAATTTCGACTGGTATGGCTTTCAAAAATAATATATCAATAATGTTAGCTGAAAATAGTATTTATGATTTAATTACACATAATCCAACAACAGAGGAAAAAAAATTAATTGATCAAATCAAATTTAATGAAAGTGCGCAATATCATTATAAAGTAGATTCACAGTTTGTTTATTACACAAAAGATGAATTGGAAAATAACCGTCCATATTTACGCGAAAGAATGATGGAAGAAGGTAAAGTTATACGTCAATTTATACCGGTATCTGGGGATCTTCAAGTAGGTGCTATTTTAGATTTAAATAAACCAGTAGATGAAGAAAGAGAGTTTCCGGAAGAGTGGGTAAGAGGACTTACGGAGACAATCCATCCTCCAAATTTTTATCCTAATCATAACATTAAAATTGTAGATAAAGAAATGTATAAAGATATAAAGGGGGAAGAAGGAGTAACTATTGCAGGAATTACTAATGATTTTACATTGTACGTTGATGAATGGAAAGAAATTAACGAGATTCAAAAAAATAAACCTAAGGAAATTACTTCTTTAAGTAAAAAATATCAAGACTTTAATGAATTAAACGGATTGCTTAGCGGGACTATATTTATGGGATTCTTCCTAGGTGTTGCATTCTTAGCGATGATGGCAAGTTGTTTAATGTTTAAAATCTTAACAGGCGCTTCAAAAGATATTATTCGATATCAAATGCTATTCAAAATTGGTGTCCGATATGAAGTATTAACAAAATCTATTTATAAAGAAATATTCTTAGTTTTTCTATTCCCTGCGATAGTTGGTATTGTACATGTATTAATAGGCATGAACCTTTTTTCAACTATTTTGGCTGAACCTTATTTCCGCATTTGGCTGCCAATTAGTATATTTGTTGCTATATACTCAATATATTACTATATTACGGTTCAACTATATAAGAGAATAGTTCTTCCGAAATTCTAAGGAAAAAATGAAAAAATATTTGTCGCTAATGAACAGGAAAACATAGGATAAATGAGTTAGATTACGATTTAAACAGAACTAAATAAAGACCACAACATGTAAAGGACTAGGTGAGTACCTAGTCTTTTTGTGTTTATTCATCTTACGGTCTAAACTTTTTAATTTGGTGTAGCTTGCAATAGGAGAGTAATACCCAATAAATAAAGCATGACTCAATCTCAATCTTATTTTCTATAAATCACGCCATCACTTATTGTGTATTTAGTATGTTCATTTTAAAGAGTAGTTTTTATACCATATTAATTCCAGCGCTTGCAAAACCTGAAATCGAGAAGTTTATAAAAGGAGATACTATTGTTGAAGAAATATAAAATACCATTAATAAAAAATCCCCGGCTGAAACCGGAACAGGTTCAATGTCTGTTGATCCAAAGGATATAAAACCGAGATTTGTAGCAGGTGGTGATAAATCTATACGTGCATTTGTAGGAGTAAAGATGTTACTTCCTGCTGGAGCACGAAAAATTTGCGCTGTGATAGTAGCAACTTCAATTAAGTTAAAATTTATAAAAGCGTTAAATGTTGCGGAAATAGCAGTAATATTACTATTACGTGGGGCTGAGAAGGCCTCGCTTAAAGTTCCAGTTAAGTTAATTGTATTGTCATCTAATATAGTCACACCGTTAACAGCAGTACCGAAACCTATGAGGCTAGAGGTAAAACCAAAATCAGGTCCTCTACTAACTACAGATGTTGTAATCCCCGATGAGAAAGGAATGATTGAACCACTGTCGTTTTCTTCTCCATTTTCAATTTCTAAGTTTATATCTTTTGCCACGAAAGGACCAATATTTTCGCATTCTATTTGTGGTGATAAACAATTACAACTATCATTATTTAAGCACACAAATTTCCCTCCCTTCATACCATCTTATGTGGAAGGAAGTAAGTAAGGAGGGCTTTTAACTTGATAAATATCATTATTTGTTGTGTTCAAAATATTTTATAAACTGGCTTAATGAAAGTGTTAGTCTTCAATAACCAATCTCATATTTCTTTCTTTGTTGTAGATTGGTAGCCCGAAAGAAATAATCAAAAAATCTTTTTAGTTAGACATAGGTGGGAAGCGGGTTAAACAAATGCAACAATACTATGCAGTAACGCTACTTTTTAATCTTTTGAATACATAAACTTTTCTTTCATCGAAAACCTCCAAAAATGCTTAAAATAACTTCTAGACAGACAACATTCATTAAGTATTCTTTAGTAAAAAGAACTTAATAAAAGTTGGCGTGTTATCGCTTTTTTTAATTCATTTTTCTTATTTTCCACAATACTAATGTATTGATGTTTATCTCTTTCTGAATACAACCAGAAAAACTCCGATTGTAATTGGTAGGGTATTAACCGCTATAAATGCTCAGAGTTATGTGAATCTGGTTTAGTCAATGAGCAATTTATAGCGACTGAAGGTTCTTACAGTTTAAGTATGTTTATATCAAATTTAATTATACATAAGGAGAGAATACTCTGTTCCTTATCTATCAACTTTTTGTGACAAATATTATGTCTCATAATCTCCTAAGGGTTGAAATAATTGTATAATACCTTAGAAATTGCATAGATAAATATTTCGAAAATTAGATTTTGCAGTAATAAAATACATAATTAATACTGAATTTTGTGAATTTTATACTATATTTGCTTAATTTTGTGAAAAAAATTATTCTTTTTGTGTAACGAAATAAACAAATGGGGGAGATATGGATGAGAAATAAAAGAAAATTAGTACAAAAAACCTTAACTCTAGCTGCTATTGCATCTATGGGGACAACATTTGCTATAGCATCGCCAAGTTTTGCTAGTGCAAATCAAATTAATACTTCTGGAGAACAACATGGTGTACTAGCAGCAGAAAATAATCCAACTAGTATTAATAAAAATGCGGTTGGTATTACAGATGTTCAATCCGAATTAAATAAAATTGGAACATACTATTATACAAATAAAATTGCAGGTACAAAAATCGAGTCATGGCCTACACTGACTTTTAAGGCAAAACCAGATAGTGTTGAGACAAAGCTTGACCTTAGTATTACAGGTACTTTAAATAAATTGAATTATGATACAACAACTGTTGAATACGTAACAATAGGTGAACTTGATAATACAAAAACTCCTTTGGAACAGACGCTTACAACATCTAGTTATACCAAGAGTGTACAAGAAACAGTATCGACAGCGACGCAAAAGGGTTTTAAATTTGGAGGGGCTGGTGACTTATTAATAAAAGTTCCACTGCTCTTAGATAATATAAAAATAAATGCAGAATTTAATTCTTCTACTACAAAAACACAAACAACGTCCGAGACAAAAACAATAACATTACCTTCACAAAATATAAAAGTGCCACCGGGTAAAAAATATAAAGCAGTCGTTGTATTTGAACAATTAAACTTTTGGGGTGATGTTTCGTTTACCGGTGAAGGAAGTAATCCTATGACTACAATAAAGGGAACTGCATCATATTGGGCTCCAAATGGTATGGGTGCTTGGAAAGAATACACTTGGAATAAATATACAGCTCTTTTTTGGAAGGAACTAACTGATGCTCAGAAAAAGGATTTAAATGGAGTCGAATTCATTTACTATCCAAATACTGGTGGAGTTAAAATTAAAGCACAAGGAACTGGTAAAGTCGAAGGTGTAATGGGTAGTAAAATAGATGTAGATATTTTAGATGTTACAAATCCATCAAAACCTGAGTTAGTGGAAACAAGAAGTTATCATTAATATTTTGAAGAGGTTCCAAAACAAATGCAAACAATCAGGGAGAGAAATTGGATACTGAGAATATTTTAGATAAATATAAGGAGAATATATAATTAGTTCAACAGTCATTAAAACAACTTGAGCTGGTCATTACTAAACTGCAAAGTGAAGGATTGGTTGAAATAGAAAAGTTGGCTAATGAATTAAGTATGTTGCAGAAACTCTCAACGAGTATAGAATTTAAAGCTAAGTGTCTTATTTGTAATAACGATGAAACCATCGAGACATCAACACCTGAATAAAAATCTAGATCAATTCACATGAACTGAACCCTGAATAGGGTCACTTTTTAAAGTGTCCACTATTTGGGGCTTAGTTCAGAATTGATTAAAACGGATTCTTTTTTAGATTTAGGTTAGGTTTTTATAAAAAAGTTTGATTATTTTAAATGTTGTTCCATAATTGCCCCGATTTTGAAGTTGAATTAAAAGGGTCTACAGGAACTTTTGTAATTAAGTCTCTACATCAATTTTGAAATAAACATTGTTGCAATTCCAAAGTAAATAAGTAATGATAGGATATCGTTTAGTGTTGTAATTAATGGGCCAGACGCCACTGCAGGATCGATTTTAAATTTATATAAGATTAAAGGAATAATGGTCCCAGCTAAAGTCCCAATAATTAAAGTAATAACTAATGAACTTCCAACCACTAAACCTAGAACCGGACTTCCTTGCCAAATATAGGCTATAATCGAAATTAAGATTCCACAAGTAATGCCTATAATCAGTCCAACTTTAAGTTCTCTAATAATAAGTTTAAAAACTACTCTTTTATTAGTATCTGTAGTAATTAGACCTCTTACAACAACAGCTAATGATTGAGTGCCTGTATTTCCAGTCATCCCAGCAATCATAGGCATAAAGAAGGCAAGAGCGACAACTTTAGATAATGTTTCCTCGAAACTACTAATAATGGTTCCTGAAACTAGTCCGATAAATAAAAGTAAGATAAGCCAGGGAAGTCGGCGATACGCAGCCACGTGTGCCTTCGTGTCAAAATCAATGGCTTTACCAGATGCCGAAAGTTTTTCAATATCTTCGTTTGCCTCCTTTATAACCACGTCGATAATATCGTCAACTGTTACAATTCCTACTAATTCATTATTTTTTTCTACAACTGGGATTGATAAAAAATCATAACGTTCTATTGCACGAGCTACTTCTTCCTGATCCGTTTCAGCAGAAACGGAAATTACTCTGCTATACATAATATCCTGAATCTTTTCAAATTCATTACTTATGATTAAATCCCGATAGGATACAACACCTACTAATTTTTTATCATTATCAATTACATATAAATAGTTGATTGTTTCTGAGAATTCTGCAAAAATTTTGAGTTTATCAACTGATTCTCGAATAGTAAAGTGTTGAGGAATCCACACAAAACGGTTTGTCATTATTCGTCCTGCAGTTTCAGGGGGATAGTTCATGATATTTTGAACAATTTTTGATTCTTCTTGTTTCATACCTGAAAGAAGTTCTTCAATTTTATCAGGAGATAGATTTTCTAACAATGAAGCTAAATCATCATTATCCATTAAATTCATTACCTGGCCTGATTTTTCAATCCCTAATTTATTAAGAACTTTTAATTGGAGTACCTTTTCAAGCTCTTGAATGAGTTCAGCGATTTGTACAGAAGTAAGAAACAATAAGAAACGTGTATGATGTTTTTCTGGTAACCCCTCAAAAATTCGTGCAATATCATAAGGTTGGAGTTCCTTTAATATTGCTTGAAATTCTTTCTGTTTCCCTTCTTTTAATGACTTGAAAATTTGAAGAGTTATTTGGTTTTCTGTCATGTTTTTAATCATTTTAACCACTCCTTAATTGAGAAACAAAAACAATATTCCTCCCAACGATAAAGCAATAGTTAAGAAAGATAATTTAAAATTCCTCATAGATATTCTTTGTATTTAGTTCATTTTTATAACATTTCGAGTATGGTTCTGAAAAGTCATCCATGTTCCTCACCTCACAGAAAAATAAAACACCTTCATAAACGAATGAAGGTGTTTACACGGTACTATAAACGTACATTAAATACACTACAAAAAAATTGTAGCAAATGTGCTCCTCCATTCGTAGAGCTTTAGCACTGTGTGGCATAGGACAAAGCCAGCTACATTAAAAACCACCTTATGTCGATGGTTTCTGTTGACCCATTGGCGTCTTTCGACATTTTTGGGCAGTAGCATATCTCCTACACAGGAGCCTCACCTAACGAGGATATTTTGTTCGAAATTTCACTCTATAAGAATTTCTCTGAAAAGTCAATGTTTTTATAAGTGATTTAATATTTTGATACAATTGTATCTCTGTCTTAAGTAACTATTGAATTTGATTCTTTTTTTATGATTTTGTCTCCTATTTAAGAATATATACCGTCTGCTAAACAAGAAAAACAGATGTTAGAATTGCTAAATTCCGTAACTCAGATTAAATGAAAAATAAATCAATAAGTTCTTTTGTTGGTATATATTACACAAAAAGAACTCTTAAATCACTTACTTATTGAAACTCTTTAGAGAGTTTCAAATGAATTAAAGTTAAAATTTCTTTTTGTACTTTATTCAGATCATGTGACAAAGGAATTGTATTAACGCAAATTAAAGGAGAGGATATATCCTTTAACCCTGAAATATTCGTGATAATTAAGTCATAACTTTTGGAAACCTCTCTGAAAGAACTTAGATTTAATTCCTCAATTATAAATGGCTTAATTAAATGTCCAAATTGATATAACATTATATTTTGTATGAACTCAGTGTGTTCTATGTCTGCATCACAAAATATTCCTACATGAAGTATCGGAACTTTACTTTTTAATGCACTCAATAAGTGTCCCCAATTTATAATCAATATGTATAACGTTTCCGTAAAAAAATTCGAAGTCCATTTAAATTCCTTATGAAATAGAAATTTCATTAGCTCCTCTTTTAAAAACAAAACAAAGTATGAAAATTCATGAGAAAAATGTTCTGAAAACAAACGTCTTTTATCATTTAAAATAAAACTTCGACCATAATTCATGGTTTGCAAATTGTATAATTCCAAAATTATTTTTTCTTTTTCTTTATTTTGAATGGATATATTTAATTTATTTGCGAGACTATGTAAAAAAGAGTCGATTTTAGGGACAATAATCCATGCTTTATTTATTTTTTGCTGAATCATTTTTTCTAATATTTCGTAGCTGAAGGCATATTGATTATTAAATAAAACAGAAAAGAGCTGTTGAGCAGTTTCTTTGTTAAATTCAAGATTAAAAATGTCTTTAAACCATTCGCAAAATAATGTGTTATTAAAAATGCTCAGATCAAAATGATCAAAATGATTTGGAAAATGTTCCGGAACAATTTTCTTGTGATGATTCTTCAATCGAATCATATTTACCATTGTCCAATTTTTAATTCTAATTAAGTCTGGGAAATTAGGTTGAATATGATTTGCTTGCATTACATAGAGGAATAATTTATCCAATACTTTGATTTGTGTGTCTTCAAATGGGGTATAAGTTACGCCATACTTCTCATAAAAAAAATGAACCATTATAGATCTAATATTTTGTTCGTTCCCAATTATTTTACAAGGATTTGTTACGATTTGTATCTCATACTTATTTAAAAAAGTATTAAATTTAGCAATAATCCGTCTCATAGTGGAAGTGCTTAGAAATAACTCATTTGCTATGGTTTCAATGTCGTATTTCTCTTCAAAAAATATGCGTTCGAGGAACAAAAATTCTGGACTTAAAGATAATACCTTTTGATAAATAAAGTCTGCAGAATAATGATTTGGATAGGTAAGCATAACACCATTTTGAGATGTTTTAATTTGAAAGGGTTTAAATTCCGTATTTATTAACTTAATATCATCACGTAGAACTCTTTCAGAGCAATTGAGTGTTTGAGCTATCACACTCAAAGTAATCCATCCATCCCTTTCATATAATTTCTCTAAAAGTTGTAGTTGTCTGAGTAAGTTTTTATTCAAAAGTAAGCGCATTATTTTATTCCTTCCTTAGTTAACAAATTTCATTTGATACATTTCAAATTATTCCGATTGTGAGGTATTTTTTGAAATGAAATATTGGTTTTGGTTTGATAACATTTTTTTATATTTAAATAGTTAAAGGAGGTGAATATCTTGATAAAAGATCTTTTAAGGTTACAGGATACATATACAAATGAACATAGTGAAAGGGTGGCTGTATATGCCACAATTTTAGCTAAAGAAACAAAACGATTTGATCAAGATGCCCTTAACAAACTTTATAATTCATGTTTACTACATGATATAGGTAAAATAGGGATTCCAAATGAAATATTAAATAAAACAACCTCTCCTCTCACTCAAAAAGAATATGATGTGATAAAGACGCACCCTCAAATAGGCGTAGATTTATTAAAAATGTTTCCTTCCATCAACGCCGACTTTTCTATTATTCGTTCACACCATGAAAAGTGGAATGGTAGTGGGTTTCCTGATGGTTTAAAAAGAAGCGAGATACCTTTAAGTGCAAGAATTGTCTCTATTGCAGATGCATTTGATTCAATGACTTCTACGAGGTCGTATCGGAAAGCAATGGATCCAAAAGAAGCATATAATCGAATTATTGAAGGGAAGGGAAATCAATTCGACCCCGAATTAGTAAATATCTTTCAAAAAATATATTCTTCTTGGGTTAAAATCATGAATTTTTATATATATTTAAATGTTATGAAACAAGCTAATCTATAAAATAGTATTCGAATTAATATCTGTTGAATCCTTAACATGCCAAACTAATATTTAGTAACAAAATCTACTTAATATGGATGTATATAATAATCCAAAGGCAGAATATACGAA
>NZ_LDGC01000061.1:0-94240 GCF_015844675.1 Lysinibacillus sphaericus
TGAACTGCGCCCCAATTGTTAGACACATCTAACAATTGGAGGTGCAGTTTTTGTATGGTCAAAAAATATACTGCCAAAGATAAATTACAAGCTGTGGAGCGTTACTTAAATGGAAAGGAAAGTTCCTATGATATAGCTAAATCTATGGAGACTGATAATAAAGCAATCCTTAAATGGGTTAAGCAATATGAATACAATGGTGTTGAAGCTTTTATTCAGCCATATACAAATTACACACTAGAGTTTAAAATGGATGTACTAAATTTTATGATTGAAAATGGTACGTCCTTAAACGAAACGGCAGCAATTTTTAAGATACCTGCCCCTTCAACAATTAGTGTTTGGAGAAAGCAATATGAAACTCAAGGATTAGATGCCCTTCAATCAAAGAAAAAGGGGCGTCCATCCATGAAAAAAGAATTCAATAAACAATCGAAACAAGCGCCAGTTACAGGCTCTACTGAAGCACTTGAAGCACGTATTAAACAACTAGAAATGGAAAATGAGTATTTAAAAAAGTTGAATGCCTTAGTTCAAAACAAGGAAAAATCACCAAACAGGACAAAGCACATGTAGTCTATGAGTTAAGGCATAAATATTCGGTGAAAGCACTTGTAAAACTCGCTGGCATTCCACGAAGTACGTACTATGATTTAGTAAAACGTATGAATCGACCAGATCCAGATGCCGATTTAAAAGCAGAAATAAAGGCGATTTATGAAGAACATGAAGGGCGTTATGGCTATCGCCGTATTCGTGACGAGCTAGCGAATCGTGGGCAAAAAGTGAATCATAAAAAAGTGCAACGTATCATGAAAGAGTTAGGTTTAAAATGTTTAGTACGTATGAAAAAGTATAAATCCTATAAAGGAAACGTTGGCAAAATTGCGCCAAATATTTTAAACCGCAATTTTAAAGCAGATGCCCCAAATGAAAAATGGGTGACAGACATTACGGAATTTAAATTGTTCGGTGAGAAACTTTATTTATCGCCAGTTTTAGATTTATTTAACGGGGAAATTATCACGTATACAATTGGCTCTAGACCAACCTATTCACTTGTTTCAGACATGTTGGACAAAGCACTCGAACGTTTACCTGAGCACCACCAGTTACTCATGCATTCCGATCAAGGCTGGCATTATCAAATGAATAAATATCGTCGCGCCTTAGAATCAAGAGGGATTGTTCAAAGTATGTCTCGTAAAGGAAACTGTTACGACAACTCTGTCATGGAGAATTTCTTTGGAATTATGAAATCCGAATTCCTTTACATGAGGGAATTTGAAAGTATAGAGCATTTTAAAATAGAATTAGAAAAATATATAAATTACTATAATACGAAACGGATCAAGGCAAAATTAAAAACGAGTCCGGTGCAATACCGAACTCGTTTTACCCAAGCAGCCTAATGAAATAACCGTGTCTAACTTTTAGGGGTCACTTCACGAGAGACTAAGGTTTTTCTTATGGGAAATTATCTGATATAGGGAAGTAACGGTACATATAGATCCTTCTAATATCGGTGCGGGAGCAAGATATAAAGAGAGGATTGCTCCTCACAGTTATAATATATAATTTAATTGGGGAAAAATCCTCAAGACCTTTAATTAGTCCTCCAACCCTTCTGTTATTTAAGAAATGGCCCTCAAAAAGATGTACCAGTAAGAAATGGTTACATACGAAAAAATCCATCAGTTGGTATAATTGTTACGCGTGTGCCGCCAATCAATTTACTCGATAGCCATCGCAGGTACGTTTGTGTGACTTGTTTTCTTTCCCCACAACAAACAAAACATATGGTACGCTACTATCAACCTGGGCACAAAGTAGAGGAGGGTTTCAAGATGCATGAGCCATTTATCCAAGAGTATTTTTTGAAAAAAGATGAAACGATTGAAAGGGTAGAACAACAAGAGCAACTATTTGTTGCAACTATTGTCAAAAAGACGGCGCGTACATTTCGTAAAGTCGCTTATTTAAAGTTAACGATGAATACAGAATTCACTTCACCTCTTCCTAAAAAATTAGCAACCTATAAATTTACACCAAATGCAAAACGAACGTTACATGAAACGAATGACACGATTCAGCAGTGGCTACAACAGGGCTGGATTGTTCGCGAAATTCGCTATCACACAGACGGCATTAGCGTTAAGGAAGATTATTACCGCATTGGCCCGGCTTACATAGAAGCTCAACAAAAATCCGAGCAACAACAGTTCACAAAACAACAGCAACAGATGCAGGCGTTAAAACAAAAAGCCGAGAAACTAGCGTTACCGGAGTTATTCCAACAGGCGATCGAATGGAATATGCTACCTGAACAGTGGACAATGAAAAAGCGCATGAAATACATTGAGTTTTGTTTAGCGTTTTATGCGTTATCCTTGCAAAAAGAGCTATTTGATTTTAAGGAAATCGGCGCGGCCTTACACGATACGATTGGGGGTTCAAAGGTATTTGACCAAGAGCGCGAGGCTTTTTTAACGCAGTTAGAACAAAGTGGTATTGACCCGATGCTTTCTGGGCTAGTGAGCATCGGAAAAATTGTGCCAATTTATTTTACTGGTAATGTACAAAATAACGTTGCAACTTATGCAATTGGCGCAGTGCATGCGACGACGGATAATGCGGTCTTAACATCACCTTTTACAACGACAAATACAACATTGTGGCTTGTCGAAAACCGAGCTATTTTAACGCGCATAGCTGTAGAGACGGAATTTTTACGACAAACGAATTCTTGTATCGTTTGTTTAGACGGACAAATTCGTTCTGCACATAAACAATTTATAGAGCAATTACTGCAATCAGCTATTAAACAAACGATTATTTGGACAGATACCGATAGCGCGGGTATCACGATTGCCAAGAATGCTGCGGCATTAGTTAAGGGAACTGTAAAAATTGTTGGGCGTGATTATGAATTGTATCATTCAATTGAAAGCTTTACAGCCCAGGTGCAAGAGGCGCATGAACAGGAGCAGCAATTAGGAGGGGTTGAACAGTGGATAAAATGGATGTAAAAGCACCGATTTCGATTTTTACAAACGATTATCAAACCGCCGAATTTATGAAATCAATGCGGGATTTAGCATCGTTAGCAGGTGTGTTAAAAGAATTAAGTACCGAAAAAATGTACGATTCCCCAATCGAAATTATTCGTTTTTTAAATGTCATTCAGTTGATTAACGAAGCATCTCTCGGCATTAAAGATTCCATCGATAACGAGGAAGTACTGTACTATCGATATCAGTCTACATATCCACAAGACAATGAACCGCCAACATTAACGCAAATTACAAGAATGCTCACGATTTTAGAGCGCAATAATTGGATTATAAAACAGAGTCGTCAAATTAAAATGCGTGACCGTGGGAAAAATTTAATGGATGGATTGATTCGAATGGGTAACGATGCACTTGCCTATTATTTGCAAGATGATATTGGACGCTCGCTATTTCAAGCAAGACGGGATGCTGAAATAAGCGCTGCCTACGACGATCAAGGGATTTCTGGAGGAAACAAAATCGCATCAATGATTTACAACGTTGAAGAGGCGATTAAGCAATTAGAGGAGCGCCAGCTTGAACTTCTCGCTGATCGTAATGCTTTACCGCAGCTGGAAAAAATTAATCAACTAATGCTTGAGCTTGAAACAAAATTAAATGAACGTTTACAACAGTTTAGTACCGTTGAAGAAAGTACGAAGATGAGTGATTTAATGCGTCGCGGAACGGCTGCCATTTCAAAAGGGACCTCTCTTAGCTTGAGCTTACTGACAAAATATATTCGCTTTGTCAATATGCAGCTCACACCAACTGCTGACACCATTTCACCAGAAAAGGTGCGCCAGTTTATTTTGGCGATGCATTCACCTGAAGCTAATACGAATATCCCTACAGCACATGATATTTTAAGTTTTATGGAACAAAATCAATATGAACAAGAAGCGATGGATGGCCTGTGGGTCCCTGTAAAATTTGCCGCACCAATTGGCCCGCAAGATATTACAGATGCTGTACATTATTTACAAACGTATGAACCGAAACTAGAAAAGCCGATGTCTCATCAGCATGAGCATAAATATGAAGAAATCGAAATGGATGTTCGTCCTATAAAAGAAGCATTGCAGGATGCTTCTTGGAAAATGACACAATCTCTGATTGATACCGAACGAATTGAAAATTATTTAACCGAGTATGGTGAAACCGAAATGGAAGAGCTCATTGTGGAATCAAGTTCAAACAAATGGCATGATGCAATTCTTTCATTATTAGCCGTATCGGCACTAACGAGTAACAATAAGGTAGAACAACAGCCTATCGAGCAAACGAAGGACTATGAAAAACAATGGGAGTGGATAGACGATGATGATAAACGATTTACCGTTCGACAATACCCTTATGATGATGAATAGCTTAAAGGGCTATCTAACGACCGAAGAGGAATTAGCGTTTATGCAGTTATTATTTTCTTCATCTGCATCGATTAAGGGGGCAAATTACGGCTTAGCAAAGAAGGATTTAGCAAAGATGCTAGGCATTAATAATGGAGATGAGGAAGCTTTTCATTCATTTATCAATCGTTTAAATGCTGCGTTAAGTCGCTATTTCCGTGTCATTTATGATGTACGTCGAGACCGCGTCATTGTTATGATGCATGTAACTGCAAAACATGCGAAATCAACATTAAGCAGTGAAGCGCTCGCAATTATGTTGTATTTGTTTTATCACCAAGAAGTACTCGGGCATGAATTTACGCTCTTGCATCAAATCTTGGTTGATTTTGGACATGAATCGTTGAACGCTAACCGCAAATTGAAAAATAATATCGACCAACTGAAAAAAATTGGCGCGGTAACAGACTATGAATCCGTTTCTGAAGAGGCATTTATGTTAACACCCATAGGAGTACATATGTTTTCGGAGTCATTTTTACGACGAACAACGGAATTTGCCCAGGAAACACAGCTTAGTAAAGAAGAGGTAATGAAGTTTTTCAATCGTTATAACTTACATATAGAGGAGGAAAACGAATGATTCCGTATCAATTAAAAATTCAAGGCGTTCGTGACTACTCACCGCGCAGCATTTATTTTGGGGAACCAGACGAGCATATTTTAATTACTGGTCCAAATGGTGTAGGAAAATCGACATTAACATTTTGCCTTGGTGCCGTACTACATTCATCGAAGGTAGAGCTAGAGGGACTTCGTTCAACAAATTTAAAAGTAAATGACCCTTGGTATGCACGTATTACACTTGTATTTTTAAATGATGGCCGGACGAAAATTGATGGTCCAAAATTCATTGCCTTTCAGCTAACGGTCAACCAAGATACGAAAAATAGCCCGATTCAGCGCGAGTACGAGGTGTTAAATGGGCCAGACGAAGCGAACTTAACATCTCATGCCCGATATGCATCAGGTGGGACAGCGGGACGTACATTCAAGGCGTATCGTGAAGATTTGCGCGTGCGCTATAAAATTGAACCAGATGCTTTTTATTTAATTTGGTATCAGCAAGAAGTCAACCAATTTGCGGCGATGTACCCGGAAGAGCGTTTTCGTAAATTTAGTGATATGTTCGAGATTTCTGATATGCAAAAGGAATGGGAAGCTTCATTAGAAAAAATTAAAGAAGTTCATATGGAAATTGAATATTTAAAGGGTATTCAAAAAGGTGCAGAGCTAAGCGTGAATGCGGCTAAAACTGAGCTCAATAAATATTTGGATAACAAAAAACGTATTTTCACATCTGGCCAGAAATATTATACGCTGCTCCATCAAATGATCTCGTATTATAGTACTTCGATTGAAAAGACGTCCGAGCAAAAAGCTAATTATCAAGTGGAAAAAGAAAAACTAGTTGTTTCGCGTCAACAATTAAAGCATAACATTAGTGAACTAGAGCAACTAAGATCACAATTGTCACAGGATGTAGCGGCATTGTCACAGCAATTAACCCAAATAACCGATAAGCTACAGCAACAGCAATATGAAGATACACAACAACAAAAATCGCAGCAGCAGTTAGAACAGCAGCTTGAAGCTATCGATGAAAAGAGAAAGCATTTACGCTTTGATGCTGAAACGGTACAAAGTAAACTAGAAGAAACAAAAAATCAATTAGCGATGATTACAAATCAATTAGGTGAGCTCAGTAATCAGCAAACACAACTGCGCAAGCAAGAACGCGAGCTTGATCAAGAAAAAGTCCTTTTACAAATGACTTCATCGCAGCTAAAAGATCAAATCACAAAAGCAGAAAAGCACAAGGCAATCTATGTAAGCAGTGTGCAAATCGAGCAAAAAATTAATACCTTATCGCTGCAAAATGAACGGAATTTTGAACAGATACAGCGTCTTACAATGGAACTAAAAATGCTGGAACAAAACGTTAAACAGTATCAGCAAAAAAAGGTTGTATCAAAACGCCAGCAGCAAGGACTACTGCATTTAAAGCAGCAACAACTAGAAGCGTACCCGTTACGTGAGTTAATAGAGCTCATGCCATCTGCTCCATTGCAGTTAGAAAAGCAACTAGAGGGGATTAAATATACCATTTTTTATGTTGGGAAAAACTATAAGCCAGTCAATGATATATATTACGTATCACTTCAGCAACTTGTGCCGACAGAAAGTATCTCGAAGCTACCGGAGTATGGCTTACAAATTCGTAGTGATTTAACTGAACAGCAGAGGAATTATGCCAATAAAGCGCTTTGGTGGGTGAAGCAATTTTTCTTAGAGAGTCCGAAAATCGAGCAAGGCTTGTTATATGATACGCGCGGTATTCGCGGTGCACAGGAAGCGGCGCAATATATTTTAAGTGATGTGGCGATTGAAAGACTATTGCAGGATGTACAACTGACATATTCAAAAACAAAGAACGAGCTGCAACAATTAGAACAACAATACGCAGATAATCAGCGACAGTTGAAACAGCTACAAGGCCATCTTCATACGATGCAATTAGCTGAAAGTACACTATTAAAGCAAACGGATTATGCATCTTATATTCAGCAGCTTGAACTAGTCGAACAAAAATTGTTAGCACTTTATGATGAGCAAACGGCAATTGAAATTCAACAAGACAAGCTAAAAAGCGAGCATAGTGAAGGAAAGTATTATCTGGATTTTTATGAGCAACAATGGAAGATTCATGAGGAGCTCGGCGCATTTGCAGAGCAACAAATGCAACTACAACAGATTAAGCAGGTAAGAAAATACTTGCAACAAAACATTCGAGAGCTAACAACGGAGCAAGAGATAAAAGAACATGAAATTACTCAACAAAAACGAAAGCAATTACGACTAAGTGAACAGCAACAACAATTCGATAGCGATTTAAAAATAGTCGAAAGTCAAATAACAGGTTATGAGTTAACGATTAAAAAGGCAAAAGAAAAGCTAGAATTGGATGAAACGATGAAAAGTCGCTGTGAGCTTGATATGATTGAACTTGAACAGGTGCTACCGCAAGAAGCGCAGCAACTAGACGAACAACTCGCAACGAACTTGTCACTGACGATGCTACAGGCTGAAAGCGAACAAGCAAAAGCTGAGTTACGCAATGCCCGCTTAGAAAAAATTAACGAAAATGCCCAGCAAAATTACGATCAACAAAAGGCTGATTTTGATAAGAAAAATGCTGATTTAGCGAAATCAGAGCAACTCCTTGAAAGCAATACGGTCCGTGCAAATGAGTTGGAAGACCGCTTAGAAACGACGATTTCGATGCACTTAATCAAAATCAATACACTTTTCCAAAAATATATGGATTTGTTCCAGTTTGAAGGGCAAGTGGAAAAGGAACGCATTGAAGAAAAATCAGGTCGTGTCAATTTCCGACTGTATATTAAAGCACGTAAAATTGGACATCAAGGTGCACTTGAAGATGTGAGTATGAAGGCTCGTAGTGGAAAGGTGGGTCTAGGTGTATCGGGTGGGGAGGAATCACTAAGTTCACTTCTTTTCGCACTCGCGCTACTGCAAAACTTAGCTACTTCACCAGGCTATATTGTGCTCGATGAGTTTGATAGCGCATTAGATGATGAGCGAAAAAATAAGGTATTTAATCTTTATGCCGAGGAACTGCAACGTAAACTGATTATAGTGTCGCCAAAGGGACATGATGAAACGTATTACAACTGCTTCTCGAAAGTATTCATTGTTGAGCATGATGCAGCGATTCCGAAAAGTACAATTCGAGGGATACAGAATAAGAAGTGAATGTAATTGTTATTAATTAATAATGGAATAAGAGGTATTCGATTGAACAGGGATTAAAATTTTTTGAATATCCCTGTTTAAGATTTTTATCGAAATTTTTTTCAAAATAACCCAAATAAAAAATCCAATCGTTTTGAAGAATCTTTTTTCAAAGCGATTGGATTTTTTTAATGATTTAAACTACACCCGTTACTTTAAAGTGATGAAGTTCAGGCTTTCTTTTGTTTCGGATATCCAATAAGGATAGCGATAATCCCGCAAATTCCTATCAAAATCGGATAGAAAGAGTATTGCACCATGCTCACTGGCGATATTCCTGCTACGCTTGCGGCTGCTAGGAATTGGGCTCCGTATGGCAGAAGACCTTGGGTTGTACAGGAGAAAATATCTAATATACTTGCGGACTTTCTCGGCTCAATCCCATACTGGTCAGCAATATTTTTTGCAAGTGGACCAGCAATTAAAATAGCAATCGTATTATTGGCTGTTGATAAATTAGTTAGACCCACAAGACCAGCAATCCCGAATTCAGCACCTTTTTTTGATTTAATTCTTCGTGTCGCAAGGTGAAGTAGGAAGTCAATTCCTCCGTTAAGCTTAATAATTTCTACCATTCCAGCTATTAGGATCGCAAGAAAGGCCATTTCATACATGCCTGACATTCCTTCGCCAATCTTTTGGAAAAGGTCCATTAACTGATAGCTGCCATCCGCTAAGCCAACAGCCCCGGCCAGAACAATTCCAAATGCAAGAACAAGGAAAACATTCATTCCTATTAGCGCAAAAATAATAACTAACACATAGGGAACAATTTTTACCCAACTGTAGCTTAAATGCTCTACTTGTGTCGCGGTTCCCCCCATTGTGATAATCCCTAAAATAATGCTCGTTATAATTGCTGCCGGCAACACAATCCAAAAATTCACCTTAAATTTATCCTTCATTTGTGCGCCTTGTGAACGAACTGCAGTAATGGTTGTATCTGAAATAAAGGATAAATTATCGCCAAACATCGAACCTCCAACTATCGCTGCCATTACTAAAGCCATGGAAAAGTCAGTATGCTCGCTGATCCCAACTCCAATTGGCGCCAGTGCAACAATTGTTCCTACAGATGTTCCCATTGATAGGGAGATAAAGCAGGCAATGATGAATAAGCCAACGACAAGCAGATTTTGCGGAATAACCGACAAAGCAAAGTTAACAGTGGAATCCACTGCCCCCATGCCTTTTGCTACCTCTGAAAAGGCGCCAGCTAATAGAAAAATAACAACCATCAGCATGACATTTAAATTTCCTGCGCCTTTACAAAAAATATCAACCTTGTTCGAAAACGATTCTTTTCGATTCATCGCCAGAGCCACAGCGCCCGCAATGGCAATGGCTACAATGACAGGGAAGGCATAAAAATCACCTGTAATAACCCCTGAACCAATAAATAAAACTAAAAAAACAACAAATGGGATTAACGCCCATGGATTTTCTTTCTTCATTGTTCTACCTCCAAAAATTAAAAATGGATACGTCTTTGTCCATTTTCCTCTAAAAAAAGACCTCTTCTTGAAATAACAAGAAGAGGTCTTATATCTATAAAACACTCCTCTTATCTATCAAGCCATTGCTTGCTGGATTTGGCACAGTAACTTACTCACAAAGTTCCGCTGCCGAGATTTCATAGGGCCAGTCCCTCCATCTCTCTTGATAAGAAGAAAAACATATTAATTTTTTGCACAATAATGAAATATTATAATAAAACATCTATATTTGCAACTTATTTTTAATCAAACTGTATTTTAAAACGACATAAAAGTACATTTTCTCAAAGAGATCTGCATTAAGGCTACTTCAGTAAAACAAAAAGGTTTGATATAATGGATTTTTTTGACAATATAATGATCGTAAACTATAGTAAAAATACAATATTTAAATAATATTAAAAATGAAATGGAACGTTTCCTGAAACTAAGGGTGAATATATGAGTAATTTTATTGTAATGCAAAATAAGTCACATAAAGAGGAAATTAGCGGGGGATATATGTGGTCTCCACAAAAGGATAAAAACGGAAATAGAAAGCATGCCTATGAACGAATGACTACAATTAAGGCAGGTAATAAAATTTACAGCTGCTATGATCAAGCAATTCGTGCGGTAGGCATTGCAACGTCAGATTATTATATTGCTGAACAACCTCAAGAGCTTAAGGTGAAAAAACTATGGTCAAATGAGGGATATAAGGTAGATGTAGATTACACAATTTTAGAACAACCAATAATGATTAAGGATGTTTGGGAAGATCTGCAATCTGATCGCCCACAAATATATTCAGCCTTTCAAAAAAATGGACAAGGGAATATGGCGTATTTATTTCCTTGTCCAGAAACTTGGGCTAGTTTGTTTGACAGCTTTATTAACGAAGGTAGCTTAGAAGCAGAAGCAGAAGCAGAAGCAGAAGCAGAAGCAGAAGCAGAAGCAGAAGCAGAACTAATAGAAGATGGTGAAATTAACGAGGAAACGTTTGCGACTTCTAGTTACGAGCAAGGTGAGTCTAGAGTTAGTAATAGGGTAGCGGGTAGTACAAAGAAACGTGGTCGAGTAGTAAGTCAAGAACAGCTACAACATGACCTGAAAAAGCGAAAAAAAATTGGTGATATTGCAGAGCAAAAAGTATTTGATTATGTGAAAAAGAAAGTAATAGAAGTATTCGGTGAAAAATACGGAGATCAGGTAGAGCATGTAGCACAAACACAAGGTGACGGATTAGGATACGATATTACAGCATTCGATTATTTACAGCCACAATCTCCTCCAAAACCAATTAAAATTGAAGTTAAGGGTACAACATTAACAGATAAAAGCGCAGTCTATTCAATTTCTTATCATGAATTGGAAAAATTCATTCAATATAAGGATGAAATGTGGCTAGTACGTGTATATGGTGTAGGCAAAAAAAGTGAGATGAAAATGGAAATAGATAATGACTTTAGTAGTTATAACTCAGTAAGTGATTTGTTGACACGTAAGTATGCATATATTCCATCAACAATTGATGTATATGGCACGCGAGTGGAGAGTAATAAATAAAGATAAAACATAAAATACTTTCTCCTATACCTGACGATAAAGAATAGGATTTGAAAAATATTTGATTCACTACATAAGAAAGACCCGACTTACCTAAATAAATGCAGCAATCTACAAATAAGCTTGCTGCATTTTTCTTTTGGTTTATAAACCTTCAAGTTTCATTCCATCGATTAATATTAACTATTTACGATTTATCGATACTCTCGGAATATGCAATTGCTTTTTTTGTAAAACGAGATGTAGTGATAAAATCCCTTTGTTAGCGTTAAAGCCTACCAAGCTTACTACAAAAATGCTTGGATACCAGGTCATGAAACTGAATTTGTCCAACGTTTTTCTTGTAAGTAGATTTTATCTAATCCTGGGATGTCTTCTTTCGCAATGCCATCGATTCCACCATCACCAGATTTTTCTACTGCCTTCCCAAACAAAAATTCAAACTAGTAGAGGAATCGGTTCGCATCTCAAGAATTCATTTAGTTTCACTTCCAATTTACGAATAGTAGTGAACTGGTTTTTACTGCATGTAGAACCTAACCTTTTTTTCTTTCACTCATAAATTCAGCTCCTAAACTACTTAAATTGATCTATAATTAGGCAATTAGCGGTCCCTAAGCATGCTATTAAAATGTTCGCTCTAAGGATTTAGAAAGGTTTATAACTAAATAATAATTAGCATTAAATTTGATTGAATATTTGAAAAATACACCCTAGGTAGTACAATATCATTAACTAAAAAAGTTTCAAAATCAATTTTTGGTGATAATTGAACAAAAACTGATAAAAATCAAAGAACTATCTTTTGCTTTCTAAAATGTGAATTTTCACAATTACAATAGAGTACTGTTGCTAGACAGCGCTCAAGGTGTGTTGCACAAATAACACGGCAATTATTGAGGTGTATGAAGTGTTGCAGAAAGAATATGTTGTTAGTAAAGTGAATAGAGAGTGGCTCACTTTGGAGAGAACTATTAAATTATGTATTCAATGAAGTAATGGAGCAAGTAATTATTGCACTTGTGTATGAACAGATTAGCCGTAGCTTAATTAGCATCGCGATAACAAGTAGAAGGAGGAGGGTAAACAATGATCCAGTTGCATATTGAAAGTAAGAAGAAACCGGAAATTTATCGAAAGTTATTGTTATCGAAGAACAGTAGTTTTTCCAAGCTAGATGAAATTATAGTATTAAGTTTTGATTTGGATGGGGACTATTTTGATTTTGTAATTGTTAAAAAAGATGGACGAGTATCTAAAGAAAAGATTTGTTTTTTACCTAAAAATGATTCGGATTTAGATACAGATGAAGAGTTGGTCGATGAATGGTTTATAAAATCTGGTGATGAAGCCATTGCACATGAAATTGATGGGAGTGAATCATTTACCATTCGATTAGAGAGCAATGCGGATTTACCGATGAACGCTGAAACTCCTTTATGTATTGCTGGTGTAGGCAATATTCATACGGGTAAATTAGACAAGGTTAATGTGGAAGAAATTAATGAACTGCTACTGGAGGATGCAGAGGTAGATAGTTTACTTGAAAACCAAGAACCAGATTATTTTTCTTTATTGGAGCTTACTAATGACCTAAAAAAATTAAAGCCATGGCAATATTTAAGGGATGATGAAGTCGTTGTTATTGATTTTGCAGATGCTCATTACCAAGTACTTGTTTCTGTTATTGGAGCTGGTGGTGAAGAGTTTGGATTAATGATCTTTGATATGGAACTTGGCTATAGTAGCTTAGCGGAAATTCTTTTTGAGAAAAATTTATCGAGTGATGTTTCTTATAGTTTAAATGCTTTAACTGTGAATTTTGTAGATAGAGAAGAGTTAGATCCAGCAGATTATCTGTTAATTAAAGATTATGGTCTATCTTATAGAGGGAAGAAGAACTGGATTCAATTCCGTAGTTATTTGGAGGGAACGCAACCTGAAAGACCAGATTATCTAGAGGTAGAGCTTTTAATTGATGTTGTCAAGACGATGATTAATATTATAGAAGCTCGGAAGATTGGCTGGGAATATCCACAGGTAGCTGCACATCAGTATCCAGTGTTTAAAGTGAAAATGGATGGTGAGTTACAAGAAATTTATATGTTGCAAATAAATATGACAAATCCAACGTATGAGTGCTACGAGGAAATTTCTATGTTTGAAAAAGCACAATATAAGAAAAAGCCAAGAAGCGCGTTACAGCTAGAATTTGATTTATTTTACATGCCTTATGGTGTAGAAATGGAAGAAATGAACCGCACTGTTTATCCGATTGTTGGTATCATTGTTGAACGAGGAAGCAATTTAGTTATTGGTCACGAAATGTTCCCTATGCCTAAAACGCCACCAGCTGCACAAGGCGTTTTATGGGCGTTTTTACAAAGCTTAGAGGTAAGACCAAGTAAAATATTTGTCTCTAAGGAGTTAAGACCAATGCTTCAGCCATTAGCAAAAATTGTAGGCGTGGAACTTGTAGAAAGTGAGCTCCCTGGTATTCGGGAAGTGAGAGAGTTTATGAAAACCATGCCAATGGATTTATTTGAAGAATAGTGAATAGCCAATAACAAAATCCCACGGAAAGGGTGTAGCCTTTTCCGTGGGATTTCTTTTTTGATGAAAATATTCTACTTACCCTCGATAAACACTTTCACATGTATCAGGTGCTGGTTCATAGAAACAATGATTTTTAAATTGACCAGTAAAAGGTTGACCGTACCATGTTGGTGGGCATGGTGCGTATGGATTGAAGTACCAAAGTGCGAATTTCGCTGGATGTTCTCTCCAATAATCCAGCGTCAGTTTGGCTAATCTTCTTTCATTAGGTCGCGCTCTTTGGTAAAATAAATTCCCTTTTTGAACCGCTTCAAAAGAAAAATTTCCTCCTTGTACCTGATAAATAACATCATTAATGGTTCTTAAATCTTTAAAGTCTGGACATTCTGCTACAAGTCGATTCACAATGACATTGCCAACATATAGCATTCCTTGATTTCCTTCGCCTTCCGCTTCTGCTCTCATCATCCTTGCCACCAAGCCAATGTCAGAATCTATATATTTTACTCTTGGCATTTTTTCACCTCCACCATATAGTATGAAAAAAAACCTTCATTATTGTCATTTGAAAATCTAAATGGTACGACAACAACTAAACACACCATCTATGCTGTCGGCAAAACAGCTAGATGGCGTGTTTAGTTGTTGCCACAGGACGTGGCGTTTTAGACTGAGTTTCTGTATTTCAGCGGATGTTTGCGCCCCCGCTGAAAGTAGTTAAAAATTCTTTTTGAAGTACGGTGTTTTTTTCATCACGATACATACTGGAATTGCGATGATTAACCCGACAACATTTTGGATTAAGTCTCCTGGAATGGATGCCATCGGGGCAACCCAGCTTTTGAACATAATCGCTTGCCCGATATAGTAAACCCCGATCATGACGGGCATAGCTACAACGGCTGCTAAAATATTTAGTCGGATGTCGTCGCCTCTATGTCCTTTAGACCAAGCGATTTTCCCGACGATGGCTCCTTGTAATGCGCGGGAGATAATTGTAGTTGGCGCCCAAATTAACCAACCGCCTACGATATCGAATAAGCCCATTCCGATTGCCCCGGCAAGTGCTCCTTTTTTAGGACCGAATAAAATTGACGTGATTAAAAGCATGGATGTCCCTAAGTGAATAAGGCCACCTTGCCCAAATGGTAGCTTAATATTAATAAACATTGTGGCGACGAAAACAAGTGCTGCTAAAATGGACGTAATCACCAAATCAAATGTTTTCGTGCGTGGTTTTGTATAGGATCGACTTTGTATTGTTTGCATTTGCATGTCCTCACTATGATGAATTTTTTGATAATTTTAATTTAGCAAAGGGCTGACTATCGTAAAAGTGCCAATTTGATAAAAATATTAAAGGTCAGTTTGATTTTTTATAAATATGCACATTTTCGCATCTTTCTAATTGTGATACGATGAAGAGAGTACAAGCAGGATTAGTTAGGTGGGGAGTATGATGAAAAAAGTTGCTGTAATTCAAGATATGTCATCCTTTGGGAAGTGCTCGTTAACGGCCGCGATGCCTGTGCTGTCAGTGATGGGTGTTCAGGCGGTGCCACTACCAACTGCAATTTTAACGGCACAAACAGGGTATCCGAGTTTTTACTGCGAGGATTTAACGTCAAAGATGGATTATTTTGTGGATGAGTGGAGCAAGCTTGGGGCGACCTTTGATGGCATACACACAGGCTTCGTGACAGGGAAGGAGCAAATCGATAACATTTTTCGATTTTTAAATGTGTTCCACTCAAGTGAAACGAAGCTGCTTGTCGATCCGGTAATGGGCGATTTGGGCGAGGTGTATAAAATGTATACAGGCGAGTTGCTTGATCGTATGAAAGCGCTAGCGAAATGTGCAGACATTATTACGCCAAATGTTACAGAATGTTGCTTGCTTACGGGATTGTCATACGAGAAGCTACAAAGCTATCAAGATGATGCAGATTATCTTCAGACGTTAGAGGAAGCGGGCCATCAACTACAGCAAACAACAGGTGCGAACGTCATTATTACGGGTTTAAATCCGCCGCCAGCAGTTGCGAACAAGCGTTATGTTGGTAATATGTATGTTGATGCAGAGCGTTCATTTTCTAGCATCCGAGAATACAACGGCGAGAGCTATTCAGGCACAGGCGATTTGTTTGCATCCGTCATTATGGGTGGCATGATGCGAGGGCAGGATTTAGTTGAATCGATGAAGCTTGCTGAGACATTTTTAGCTGCTTCAATTGAAGCTACATCAAAAGAGCAAATTCCGCGCGAAGCAGGCGTTAATTTTGAAAAGTTTTTAAGAATGCTACTATAAATCACGTCATCTACTTAACGGGGATGGATTTTTTGTAAAAAGGACATAATGAACAGCATGAATTGGGGAGGTGTATAATGAATTCAATTAGATATTACGTAGTGCAAGTAAATGATCTCTATTACCAGGGTGAAATAGATCTTCAATCATTCACAGATGATGAAGAACAGGCCTTTGCGTTTACGGATATTGTGGCAGCAAACGAATTGGCTCATGAGATCAATGGAATCGTCCTGACAAGAGACGTCAGTTATAAGGAGCTAGAAGATCTTTCAGCACAATATCTGATTGAGTACGAAGCATTGCCAAAAGAAGAGCGTGACACTATAGAATCATTTTGTAGGGAGCTCAGTTTAGGAATGTTTGAATAAAAGTCGAATCGAATCTTTTCGGTTCTTTTTTTATGTAGTTGGCTACTGAACTTCAGCATGCTTTCCTAATCTAGAAAATAGTAAACAGCCCGTAGCTACGATTGATGGCGTGGATTTTTTGTAAGAAACCGTGGATAGGACGACCAAAAACGTGGATAGAACCATTGAAACCGTGGATAGGATGTCCAAAATCGCGGATAGACTTTGAAATGAGATTTGTGTGTGTAGATTAATGTGAGGTGAGAGAATTGAAACTACTAGATGAACTTGCGGAAGTATTTTTAGATGGATTGAGCGATGAAATGTCGTATGTGTTAAACCGTCGAACAGGTGAAGTTCTTTTGGATGCGCCAGAGCATTTAACTGGTGAGCCTGAAATTGATTGGGATGATGAGGAAGTGGCAGCGGATTTAGTGATGATTCCAACCGTTTCATCTTCTGAAATGTATGATGTCATGATGAGCTTTGCTAAAAAACAGCCAAATTCGATTACCATCCATTTAATAAATGTGCTTAACGGAAAAAAGCCTTTTCGATTTTTTAAGGAAAAAATTTATGAACTTGGTGTCGAAAATCATTGGTATCAATTTGAACAGGATTATGCTAAGAGCAGAATGACGGATTGGCTAGAAGATTTTTCTAAAGTTGAAGGTAGCGAAGAAACTTGAAAATTAAACACCAGATGCATAAAGGAAAGGGACATTAGTATAAAACGTGTAAGAAATATTAATTGCCTCTTCACATTTCGGGAATCCGGTCAATGGCTCTTTTCGCTTGAACGGACTAACCGGGATGTGGAACTCTCTTTTTTTTACTCTCATAAGAAAAAGCCATAAAGAGACAACTCTTCGAAAGGCTTTGTTAAACGCTTTATTATTTAGATATAAAATGAAATACACATATATTTAAAAATTACATGTAGAACTATGACTCCCAAAGTATATATGGAAATGCTTACTGCAATTTGGATTAAAAAGAGTATGACAATGTTTACAATTCGTACTATTCAAATATTCATGAATCGTTAATTCCTTTTTACAAACACCACAAAATATTGCCTTTTCATTAAAATCTTCTTTCTTCCATGGCTGGATTTTATGATTTGAATTTTCCTCATGGCATTTATAGCAAGGATAATATTCGCCACAACATTTAAATTTAATTGAAATAGTATCTTGCTTATTAGAATAGTGTTTACATCTTCCTTGATCATCAATAACATTTCCTAGAATAATCATATTTCTAACCTCTTTTCATAAGTTAACACTTCGCTGGACGCAATTAATCTATTATATTGCTCCGACATCATTCTAAAATGATGCTTTTCGTGGATAGCAAGTAGCTGGATCGATTGAATAAGATTAGGGTAGTGGGCGATGGGATCAGGAAAGACAATATGCCCGGCAATATCCTCTTCAATATTTTTTACTAATTCTTGTATTGCGCTCGTTTCGTTTACTAGTAATTGTTCGATTTCATCACTATTCAGCGTAAAACGTATTTTAGAGGGGGGCACTAATATTCCTGGAGCCCTCATGCCTCTTCCTTTTTTGCTTTTATATTCCTCATAAATATCATGTATTTCAGTGGCGAATGGCTTGTTTCTTCGCATTTTCGCGTAAGGGGGAAGTAGTAGTGAAAATTTTGTTGCGGTTTTCAACATTTTTAGGATGAGATACCGGTGATAGAAATGTTCGCCGATCGACCATTTATCTTCTTTCTCGCGATGCCAGAGTTGCTCCTGCGAGAGTGATTGAATGCAAGGTAGGTAGTGAGTTCGCTGCTCCTGTAATGTATGAAAATGGTATACCATAGTGTTCGATTTCATATTTGGAATCTCCTTTATGCTGTTATTCCTATTTTAGGAAACTTTGTGATGAAAGTACATGAAACATTATTTATAATTGTCATAAAAATAAGAAATATTGGGGGAGGGGTATAGATGAATAGTAGACGTTTAACAGCTACAGATGCTAATGCCTATCGGACATTACGATTAGAAGGATTGCAAAATAATCCCGAGGCATTTGGTTCTAGCTTTGAGGAGGAAAAGGGTTCTCCGATTGAGCTGATTGCCAGCAGATTAGAATCACAGAGTTCCTATACGATAGGGGTATTTGATCAAGAAGATTTAGTGGGCGTTGCGACGTTAGTTCAGGAAAGTATGCTTAAGTTAAAGCATAAAGCAGGCATCTTTGCCGTTTATGTTTCGCCCGGAAAGCGTGGACTTGGCATTGGCAAGCATTTAATGGTTGAAGCAATTAACAAGGCAAAAGAGTTAGGGGAAGTTGAGCAGCTTAATCTAACGGTTGTGTCAATGAATACTTCAGCGAAGAGACTGTATTCCTCTTTAGGGTTTGAAGTTTTTGGGACGGAGAAGAGGGCATTAAAAATAGGTCAGCAATATTTTGATGAGGATTATATGGTTTTGTTTCTATAATGAAAAAACTCCAATAGCTTTTTTACCAAGCTATTTGGAGTTTGATATTCTTTACGGCGAGCCCCAATAAAATAGTGAAAACAAGGCAATGATTAAAATAATCACAGCAATCATAAAACTAACGTAGCCGCTAACGTTGCTCGTTAGATTTTTCATTAGCTTTAAACCTAGTCCTATATTGATTATTGATAAAGGGACAGTTAACCAAATCCCTAAATGACCTAATTTTCCAATTTGTAGGGGTGATTGATTGTAAAAATAATAATAGGTGATACATAGAAGTAGTAAAATTGACAGCACGATATTGGTCGATGCAATTTTATTGTTGCTAATCATAATTGCCTCCAATCGGTCCTCTTATTGATGTATAGTATGCTTAAAAAAATAATGTGATAAAGAATTTATTTATAAATGTCTTTATAAATCCCAGGATTACCTTTATCATCATCTGTCAAATGATAGCCACCTATATATTTTCAGCTAGCAAAAAAATACCCTGAAAATGTAAGTAAGTGTCTAACATTTTCGGGGTAGAACAGGATACGTATCGTTAGTCGTAATATTCAGTGAATTTGATAGATAAATCTCTTTAGCTTTTAGGGCCTATTCTTTCACCTCTTGTTAACCAACTCCAACATATCTCGAAAAACTTTACTTTTTCTTGTAATAAATAGGGAAGGCCAATAAAAAACCAATACAAAAAAGCAAGAATTAACACACCAGTTAATATACTGTTCATCTGTGTAGCGATAAAAATGCTAAGGAACATAATAAGAAAATATAGTACGGCAATTCTCTTATAGGCTATCATAGATTCCCCTCCTGTTCATACAATTATACAATAAATGGATGGAAAATGGGAGGGGATTGGTAATGGAATATTCCTTATCTATTAAAGTCTTATTATACTCAATACATAATTTTGAAAGTGCTTTTAATTGGATAAAATTAGTTATTATTTTTATAATTTATTGTAATATTTGATATTTCATATTTGACTCATACTGGTGGTGATAAAATTGAAACAAAAAATATTTTCTAGTCTGTCTTTTATCTTTTTTCTTTTAACAATTTTTATGTTTGGATATGATTCAGGAAAATGGTATAGCGATTTTTATGAATCCCTTTATGATGTTAGCATTTTTATGCCATTTATATTAGGAGGATTAGGTATATTAACCGCAATTTTTGGTGTCAAAGGTAATATCCGCGGAATTTTGATCATCTTCAATTCCTATATGTTAATAATGTTTCTACTAGCATTTTTAATGGGAACGTTTGGGTTTAAGGAACCTTGAATTTCTTAGTAGTAGTCATACACCCATCAGTAAAATTAGGTCGCCTATAACCTAAAATATTGGATGGGTGTTCACTTGTTTTAATTATTTCGCAAGCTTGATTCATTTGCTTGAAAAATGATTGAATTTCTCTCGCTTTACAGATTCAAACTATCTTCCGTTTTTGTTAGTAAGAGATTTTATCACTTCAGATAACCCCATGATGACAGCTTCTAATTTATCTATTTTCTTTTCAAATCGAATGAACAGATAGACTGTAATGGCAATGGGGAACCCGAAATTTCCTATTAAGCTTATCCACATTGAAATATTTTCTGGTGACATAATGTAAACCTCCTCCTTAGGGGATCTCGATTTCGAACCTTGGTTCAACTCCGTTGGCCTTACCTCTTGGCTATCTCATCAAAATTTAATTTGTAATATGTAAAGAGAATTCTTCCTAAATAAAAAACAACCTTATAGTTAAAAAATATTATTTTGTCATGCTTTCATAATTGAGTTTATTCATGAGGAGACATCGACCTATATCAATAAAATCACTTTTTGTATAAAAGGGTGTTTTTTTAATTCCAAAATAAGAACGTTTGTTCCTATTTTGGTTTATAATATAGATACATCATTCACTTTATATAGAAAGAAGGCGGATATATAGGAGGGATCATTAAATGGAGAATCAAAAAATAGAGGAATTCTTCTATAGAAATAATGAGCAAGTTAACAATCCAATCATAAAAAGCTTTTTGGCGGATCCTCACAATCTGTATTTGGTGCAAAGCGCGATCTTACATCCAACTGAACGTAATAAGAAACTTGTCGATGAATCGTTCCAGTCTCACTATATAAATGTTCGGAAGATCAAATACGTCAGTAATTTAATTTACTTCTTTAGTTTAGATTTTGATAAAAAAAGGAGGAGGCTGCAAAATCGTGTTTTATTAATATTAGATAAGGGCTTATCAGAAGAAGGTAGCACGACCGCGAAAGAGCTAATAGAAGATGCAAGCATTGAAAAGGAACTGGATTATATAGTTGGTGGAGGATTATTGGACAATATTGAAGATGAACTGCTTTTAAAGTCTTTGCAAAAACTAACGGTTAAACAGCTTCAAATATTAGAGATGATTTATGTAAAAGAACTTTCTATAACAGAAATAGCTCACACATTACAAACTACACCACAGAATATATCAAACCTTCATAGGAAGGCTTTAAATAAACTCAATAATACATTCAATAAAAAGGGGGAATAATATATGGTGATTTTAGAAAATCGATACAATGAAGAGACGCTAACAATTATAGAGAATTTCATACCGAAAATAAAACAATGTTTGCACAATACAGACTTTCAGGAAAGAGAAGATTTGGAACAAGAAATTAAATTGAAAATTATAGAAAAGCTTGCAACAGTAGAATTTCAAGATGCACCTAGTTTTTGGGATTTTTTCTCGTGAACCTTATAGCCAGGAGTCTCGAGTGACCACCAGAGTACTTTTTGAGCCAAGCCGATCAGATCAAAGGGTAATCTGATCATAATCACAGCCAAGCCGATCACATTCGCACTCAACCCTATCACTTCAAATTGCAGACTAAATTCCGAGACCTTGGAAAAATAAAATACGATGCACATAGCAACGATACTATGTACATCGTTTATTAATATTAGCCTTTTAGGAAATCAGGCTTTTCGAAGTTTGGGTTTGGATATTTATAAAAGCCTTCGCCTGTTGCGCGACCTAGTTTGCCTTTTTCGATATACTCAGTTTTTAAAAGATTGGCTAATTTATTCAAGCTTTCATCATTAGTAGCAGCGGCTTTCGCTTCTACAATGTTGAGGGAAGTATTAATACCGATAATGTCAAGGATCGCGAATGGACCTAGTGGTGCTCCTGTTGCGATCATCCATGTTTTGTCGATTGTTTCAGGGTCTGCTACTTCTTTTACTAATAGTGATTCAGCAGCAGCTAAAAATGGAACTAGTAATGAATTCAAAATATAGCCTGGTTGTTCTTTATATAACGGTAGTGGAACCATGCCGATTGCAAGCGCAAATTTTATGACTTCATCGAATACGTTCATATCAGTGCCTGGGTGTTTCATAATTTCGGCTGTGTTGTTTTTCCAAATCGTATTTGCAAAGTGAAGCGCTAAAAATTTCTCTGGGCGACCAGTTGCTTCTGCAAATTGGCTTGGTAATAAAGTTGAAGAGTTTGTTGCAAAAATTGTTTTAGCAGGAGCAACTTTACCAAGATTTGTGTAAAACTCTGTTTTAATTTTAACAACTTCTGGGATCGCCTCAATAACAAGATCAGCATTCGCAACTGCTTCCGATAAATCACTTTTAAATGATAAGCGTGTATAAGCAGCATCTACTTCTTCTTGAGTTGCGCCTAGATCTTTTTGGTATAACGGTTTTAATTTTGTAATACGATCTTGTGCATTTTTTAATGCCTCATCATTAATATCGTATACCGTTACATTAAATCCTTTAAAAGCTGATTGATAAGCAATTTGACTACCTAGAACACCGCTACCTGCAACCGTAATATTTTGATAATCCATCCTAAATTCCCCCTTTGTTATTTTTTTCCTTATTACAATCCCATACTACTCCTTTCAATTTTGAAAAATCAAATGATAGCCAATGATATAAAGAATTCTAAGCTGCATTAATTTTCCCGAGAGTATAACAATAAAAAAAACGCCATAGAGTGACGTTTAATTTTCAATAGCTACTAGCGCATTATCCATTTGGCGTTCATTATATTTTATTGCATTACTATTAGTCGATTCGAGTCCCTTAAAAGTATAATTCGAGTTTTGATAAAACCCAAAAACAAAATCGTTAATAGGTGTTTCTTCCTCTCCATAATATCTATTCACTACAGTTGCCTTAAAAATATTTCCTAGCATATATTCATCGTTTTGTACGTCTGCCAAATATTTTTTGTTTTTATATTCGGCAATAATGTAATCTTCGAATTCTTTGATTTCAGCCTTTGTAGACGGATACTTTTTAGCGTAGGCTACAATTGTATCGAACTTTTCAGTAGGAGGACTAGTAAGAGAAGCAATTTCCTTTACTTTATCCTGCCAAGGTACATCTTCTGTTGTTTCTACTTTTGCTACAGGCTCTTTTTCAGACATATTAGCTACATTTGCTTTATTAGCTTCATATTCAGGGGAAATATCCCAATAGGCTACCATACATAAAATCATAAAGATTATGGGAATCGCGGTGAATTTGAGCATTTTTAGAGCTTTAATTCTATCCAATTTGATGAAATGGAAAACGGAAAGAAGAAGAAAAACAACGGCCATAATAATACTAATAAGAGTAATAAGGACTAATATATTTACAAGGGTATTTACCAAGTATTGAAACTCCTTTCTTTAGATCGAAATCTTTTATCTATCAAATATTTTAATATATAGAATAAAATAGAACTACAATCTAGCTAAAATTTTATGCTATAAAAAAGAACAGCTCTTGAGCTGCCCTTGCATTAAATAAAATTGAACATGCTACTTATAGTGTAACTTTAAAACTGATCGCTTTTCCAATAATCTTTGCAGGATTATTTTGGTCTACTATATGGGGATTAGTAGCGCAAGCAATCAAAGAAGGTATTATTCAAGATACGCATTTAAAAGATTTAAAAAATGGTGTAATGACAACTGACCGGTTATTAGGTCTGTATATTACAATTCAGCAACGTCGAGCTAATTAGTTTTAAAGACACCGCCAAAATAATGGCGGTGTTATTAGCTTGACGTATTTTTTATTTTCTGGCAAAGAAATGTTATTTCAAATGATTCTCCATTACTACCTCTACAATCTATATAGTTTTACCCTTAGTTATTTCTTTAGAGTCTTTTTAACTGGGAATATATTCATATCGTTACTATACTTTATACCTAATAAGGAATGAACAAGTTTACTATTTTTTCTACATAAATTAAAAAGAGGAATAAAGCATATTTATGATAGGGTGTTTATTCGAAATAAGAAATAATGATATAATTCGTTGGATTTACTGAAGAAACTTCGTAATGCATTGTAGAAATATGCAATATGCTCTCTGGATTTACATGGGGATTTGGTAATTTTTTACGTTATGAAAAATAGGACTTTCTTATAATTTTGAATAACTTACATATTTTTATAGATTTACTAACAGTTGTTTTAGTACACTAAATTTATGAATTGAAAGGGGCAAGAATAATAATGAAAAAGACACTTATAGCTGGTGCACTTAGTATTGCATGTTTTACAGGAGGTTTTGGATTACAAGCAAATGCACAAGAACAAGTACGAGAAAATTTAGATGTTGCTAGCATTATCCATCCAAAACAAGAAGTTGCTGTAGTTATTCCATGGCAATCATTGACTTACCAGGACCTTTATAAACAACTGTTAATTTCCAAATTAGCTATTAATGAGCGTGGTATTGTAACAACAAAAAATAGTATTACAGCAAAGTGGGCAATAGATCCTGAAATGACTCCACAAGAACAAAAAGAATTTAAAGAGTTGTACGGTAACGCTATGCAAGTAAAATTTACTCCATCTGGGAATTCATTTAAAGGAGAAGTTTTGATTAAAGGAAAATGGATACCTTTAGATAAGGAAGAATTAAATGAGTTTATTAAAGAAATATTCCAAGATGAAACTATTGATTTAAAACCAGGCGGTTACTTCACAGATTCTATAGGTCATTGGGCTGAGAGCTATATCCAAGTACTTTATCAATTCGACATTATTAATGGTACATCTGCTACAACATTTAATCCAAACGGAAAAGTAACACGCGGGCAATTAGCTTCTATGATTTTCCGTGCTTCTGGATTAGATGTGAAGGAAGATTATGAAGGTCCTGCTTCATATAAGGATTTGGGGAATTTTGCAGGTGCAAAAGAAGTAGCGGTTTTAGAGGCATATGGCTTACTTGATATTTTTGATGGTGCTAATTTTGAGCCAAATAAACCTGCTACACGTGAGGAAATGGCATTTGTAACAGCAAGATATATCGAAGGAACGGACTATGATGTAAGTAAGGTTAGCAAAAATAATCCATTTACAGACAAAAATAAAATGCGTCAAGAAACTGTTGAATCTATCGGATTATTAAAGCAATTAGGTATAATTGACGGAGTGAACGGTCAATTTAATCCAAAAGGTAATCTTACACGTGCCGAGTTCTCTAAAATTTTCACACTAACATTAGCGTTATTTGATGATGCTGAGTAATTAATAAAAAGCAATCCACATATTTGGTGGATTGCTTTTTTATTCGACTAGCATATGAAATATGTGACTTAATAAATAACCTAATATAATATAGGCTATAAAGGATGTTCGTGATACTGATCGAATATGATGCAAAATAAATTCTGAAATACTGGCGGTTGCGATTAACCCAATCGATACACCCATTAGTACGCCTTGTGCATTATCGGATAACTGCCAATATTGGCCAATCTGTATAAAAATACTGAAGAAAATCGAAAATGCTACAAAATAAATAAAGAGTCTCCATAGCCTTTCTCCCTGTGATAGTAATGCTGTTGAAAGTGCAAAGCCTTCTGGTAGATGATGTAGAATAATGGAAGCTGTTATGGCAATACTTAATGCGGATTTCCCTAGTAACTGTCCGACAGTAAGGCTCATCGGAATCGTATGGATAATGATAGCGATGGCAAGTAGTGATACAGAGGGATTTTGTGTATGGGAAGTATGAAATACACTATTCAGTATTTCAAATATTAAATAGCCCATCAAAATTCCGAGTATAAGGCCTAGTGAATTATATAATTGAAAAGAAGAAGGAATGACGTCTACTACAAGTAAGCCCACTAAAAATCCGCCACATAATAATGATAATCCATGAGTTGTATGTTGAAATAGCCTTGAGAATACCCAAGCTAGGGCTCCTCCAATGCTAGCACTAAAAAATAGAAAACCACCAAGTATCATTGCACTCAACTGCAAAATTCCTCCACCCTTTATATACTTTAAGCTGTTTTAAAATATATGCTAAATAGAAACGAATATGATAATAGTCAGTTTTTAGAAAAAGATTCTTTGATTCATTACTAAAATTAAAAGTCATTTTCTCGATAAATCTCTTTTTAGGTGTTATATTATCGAATTTTGCGTTATTGACTATTATGGTGGTGTTGAATTGACTGAATATTGTTTAAATTTTATACTTTTTAGTAGTAATACCAGATTCATTGATTTAGTAACTACTAATGAAGGTGAGGAATGGAAGGATGAAATGGGATGCGAGTTATGATGTGGTAGTAGTAGGTTCAGGCGCAGCGGGGTTAACAGCAGGTTTGACAGCAAAGCTACAGGGGATGAAATCATTAGTCATTGAAAAGACAGAGCGTTATGGTGGGGCATCTGCCTTGTCTGGTGGTGCACTTTGGATTCCAAATAATCATGTGATTAAGGGTGAAGGTGTTCCTGATACACATAAACTAGCGCGTTTATACTTAGATTCAACTATAGGTGATCGTGTACCAGAGGCTTTAAAGGAAGCTTATATTAAACGAGGACCGGAAATGTTAAGGTATTTCGATAATCATACTCGGCATATGCGTTTTCAATATGCGAAAGGTTATTCGGATTATTATCCTGAAAAACCAGGTGGCTTCTCTCAAGGTCGATCGATTGAGCCGCTGATTTTTGATTTGAAGAAAATGGGGGCATTAGCAGATACGATGCGTCGTTCTTCATTGTCCACTAAAGGTTTTACGATGAATAGTTCTGAGTTTCATAAGGTAAATATGATTAGGCGCACGACAAAAGGGAAAACAACTGCGCTAAAGCTAGGCTTACGACTTGTGAAATCCAAAGTAACAGGAAGTCTGCCTGTTGCATTAGGGGAGGCGCTCATTGCTCGATTACGAATGTCACTTGCAGAAGCGAATGGGGAACTGTGGATCTCGACTGCATTTAAAGATTTTATCGTCGAAAATAATCGAGTGATTGGAATCGTAGTTGTTCGAGATGGGCAGGAGATGCGGATTGAGGCGAAGCGTGGAGTAGTCCTTTCTTCGGGTGGATTTTCTCATAATCAAGCATATCGTGAAAAGTATTTGCCGGCACCAACAAACTCAGAATGGACTTCTACGCCAGAGGGCCAAACGGGAGATATTATCGAGCCAAGTGTAAAAATAGGGGCGACGCTAGATTTAATGGATAAAGTATGGGGAGCCCCTTCCGTTATTGATCCACAAGGGCAACCTTTCTTTCTAGTTGCGGACCGCGGAGTGCCTAATATGATCGTTGTGGATGGTGTTGGGAAACGATATTTGAATGAAGCGGCACCTTATCATGAATTTGTAGATAATATGCATATTCATCATCAAAAAACAAACCATGCTATACCTTCTTGGATCGTCATCGATGCAACAGCAAAGAGCCGTTATATTTTCACAGGATTATTTCCAGGCCAAGCTTTCCCAAAAAGTTGGTTTGATAACGGTATAGTGAAAAGTGCACAAACAATCGAAGAGCTTGCAGAGCAAATGAATGTTCCCGTGGAAAATTTAGTGGAAACTGTAGAGCGTTTCAATACCTTTGCTCGTAATGGTCGAGATGAAGATTTCCTTCGAGGAGATAGTGCTTATGATAATTATTATGGAGATCCTACTTTAAAGAATCCGAACCTAGCAGAGCTTACTAATGCTCCATTTTTTGCACTCGCCTTATATCCAGGAGATATTGGGACTAAAGGTGGCTTAGTGGTGGATGAGCATGCGCGTGTTGTAAAGGCAGACGGTACTGCAATTGAAGGGTTATATGCTTCAGGAAATTGCTCAGCCTCTATAATGGGAGAGACCTATCCGGGACCCGGTGCAACATTAGGCCCTGGTATGACATTAAGCTATATTGCAACAACGCATATGGCGAAAGAAGGTAATAAAGAACAATTGACCTTGTTAAAAGTTTAACATCGTAATAATGCCTAAGTTCAGTATTTTACTGGATTTAGGTTTTTTCGTTTGATCTTCATTCAATTGATTATTGAATAAAGGGTTCTATAAGTTAATAGATCCGAATATAGATTCAATTAAGTGTAAAATTGGTTCATACCCAAAAATAGGGGAAATATTTATCGGAATGCATGTCAACTATAAGTTTTGGTTTAGGGCCTGAGCGACACTACGTAGGGAATGAAAATCCCCACTTTAATGTAAAAAACTTAGAAGGGAGAGATTATGCACGTGCTATCTTATAGACTCGTAACAACGATGGAAGAGTTAGAGATCTATAAAAGTACTTGGTCACAAATACTTGAACGTGAAAAAAATAATAATCCATTTATTGAATTTGAATGGGTTTCGACATGGTGGACGACGTTAGGTGTTCATGACAACGTAGAGATTTACATAGTCGAACATAAAGGTACGGCGATAGCCTTTTTCCCGTTTGTTCGTTGTCAACGATTAGGTGGTATACAGTATTATGTTTTTTTAGGACAAGGGTTTGCGACTTATATGGACGTAATTGCAGAGAAGCAATGGAAGGAACCCGCAATAACATACTTACTAAAGGAGCTTTCTCAGAAAGATGGTCGGTTTATTATAGCGTTAAATGGCTTGTTAGAAAGTGAACATACATCTCAACTATTAGAAAAATATGCAATAGAGCATCAAGTAGCTCATTCTATTTTTCGTACGGTCACGTCTTATATTGATTTTCAATCTATTAAGCTTGAGGATTTTCTTCATAAGCATAGAAAAAAATTTAAATCGATTCAACGACGTGAAAAAAAGTTAAAGGCGCTTGGTCAACTATCTTTTCAAGAGGTACATCCTGAAGGCCTAGCTGGCATGTTTGACTTGTTTGCGAGAAGATGGCGGAAGAAAATCGATACAAGTGGTTTTACAGAAGCTAAAACACGACACTTTTTTGAGCGATTGGCCAAGGAGAAAAGTAGCGCATTCCGAGTAGAAGTAGATAGTCTCCAGTTTGGGGGATATTGGATTGGCTTTACGATCGATATTTGCTGTAGAGATCGAAATTTTTGCCAAGCTATGGGACATGAACCTGATTTTAATATGTTCGGACCTGGTCGTATAATCGAGAGAGAAAATATGCTCAAAGCACACGCCAAAAACTATCGTTTTTATGATTTAGGCAGTGGTTATGAGCCCTACAAGTTTGAGTGGTATACAGATGTTGATTTTTCAAGAAAATTGGTAATGAGTACAAACGGCAAAAGAGAGCGTATTTTACGGTTGATGATGGTCTTACGAGACAGATTGAAAGGTCAATTAAAGAGTAATCACCAGCTCGTGAAATTGAAGCGAAATCGATTTGGGGAGTTGTACTATTTTTTAAAAAATGCCCGGCTAAAGGATTGGTTCCGTTTTTTCAAAAAGGGAATTAATCGCATGATAGCTGTTCATATGTTTGGTATTTATGTTGCTAAGAATGGACAATGTAAAGCTACATCCAATTTTAATGAAGTGTTTATTCAGGATGTGATGGCATGGGAGGGGCGTGCTAATTACGTATCAAACTATCATAAAGGCTATCGGATCTTTAGAAATAGCGCGGATGAAATAGCGTATGTAAGACATGATCAACTATTTCGTGAAGAAGCGACAGGATTTACACTCAAGCTTCCATCAAATGTTTCCTACATTAAGGAAAAAAATCAACAGCTGTCCGAAGTTGTTGCCAATGTGCAGAAGGAAGGAATCGCCGTCTGTACATCCGTTTATTGGTATGAAAGAAAAAGACGTAGAGAGCTAGCGCAATTAGACTTTCAAAGGATAGAGAGGATAATAATAATTCAATTATTTAAAAAGAAAAAGGTATACCGCCAAGAAAACAATTGGCTAGAATATCTTCAATCTCAAGGACAAAATATTGACCATCTATGGCAATTAGCACTATTACCTTTATTAATCTAAAAAAAAACCTAGCGTCAATGCAACGACGCTAGGGATTTTTTATGATTAAAAGTGTATGCCTGGTTTATCAGAAAGCTTGCAGCCAGTACCATATTTCGCTTTTAGAGCACCTTTAAAATTAGTTTGCTCAAGTTCAGGGTATGCTTGTTTCCAAAGTTCAAACACATTGTGACTTGAAGCAGTACCTTCTTTTGTTAGTCGAACAATATGGAAACCATATTCATCATTGCATCGAGCTAATGGACGATTTACACGCACATTAATGATTCGACCGCTCGCTGTAACTTCATATAAGCCCTCGTAACCTGAAATGGCACGTGTTTCTTCATTAATTTCAGCTGTTTTTTCTTTCTTTTCTTTTTTTACTTCTTTGACTTCGTTTTTTTCTACAGGCTTAGCAGCTTCTTTGATTTCCTCTTTTTCTGCAGGCTTAGTAGTTTCTTTAACTTCTTCTTTTTCTACAGACGTAGCTACTTCTTTAACTTCCTCTGTCTCCACAGTCGAAGCCTCTTCGTTATTTTGAGGTGCAAGCTGTTCCATAACGACAAAATCCTTGTTAGAAGCTTTGTCGCTCATTGTAGCCATTATGTTCATAATAGAACCTACATAACGCACTGGTTTATCTTTACCTTCTTCAAATACGAAAATATTATAATCGGTCTTATTCATTTTTTTCATAATAATATTTCCTGTTTTAGTAGTAAAACCGATAAATTTGTTCTTTTTAAGTGCTTGTATTGCTTGTTGCTTTGTTAAAATCATTTTTTAAATCTCCTAAAGAATTGTTTTTTCTATTCTACCATAAAATCAGCTTCTCTGTTTTTCTTAAATATTTGATGTAGTATTATTGCACTTTATAATTCTTAGAAAAGTGTTTTTCGCCATAGTGTGGGGTTGATTTCCGCTCCGGCTGGGCGCTTTGTTGTTGCTGCCGCTACGCTTTCGCACAGAGCAAAGCTTCCTGGGGGCGTCCGATGAGCCGCTTGGGGCAACCTTGCAAAGTGATTCTGTTGGTAATAGAATTGGTCGGGTAATCAAGAAACTGATCCGAGCGTGTGGAACTGCTCGGGTAACCGCTCTAATCATACCCACAAACCAGAAGGAGGATTTTATTATGGTTCAACATTTATTTAATATGAATTTAAAATGGTCGGAGGGGAGAAATGGGACAGGTACGATTGTTGCAGACAATCTCCATACGAAAATTTCTATTCCTCGAGAAATGAATGGACCAGGGGTTGGGACAAATCCTGATGAAATGCTGCTTGGAGCGGCAGCGACGTGCTATTTAATTACACTGGCTGCATTACTTGAAAATGCGAAAATTGCTCTGTTGGATTTGTCTATGCAAGCTGAAGGTTATGTAGATGTCACGAATGGTGTTTTTACTTATGAGAGAATCGTTCATAAGCCAAAAATTGTTGTGCAAAATTTAACGGAGCGAGAACAAAAGAGAATTAATCGATTAGCTGAGAAGGCAGAACAAACATGTATGATTAGTAAGGCTTTAAAAGGCAATGTTCACATTGCATGTGATGTACAAATTGTACAAGGGTAACATTTGAACATATCTATTCAAGGCAGAATATATAATAATTTAGGAGTTTTTCAAAATAATTTTGGAAAACTCCTTTTTCGACTCATCCTCAAAAGTTAGAGACGAATTTTGTATGAATTTACTGTAAGCTGATTTCCGTTCCGACTGGGGTCCCCTGGAAAGCGCCCAGTGGGAACGGAAAATCAATCCACGTCATGGGATGAACCCCTTTTTACCATTGTATTATGAAAATGCTTTATCAAAAGTAGTTCTATAAATGGCCCAAATGAATATATAAAGTTAAGTGCTAAAAAAATGCAAAGGATGATGTATTGCACGGGCAGTTAGCTCAGACTAAAACATTTTATAGTAAAAACGGAAAAAGAATTTTTGATATTGTGGGGGCACTCCTATTACTTTTCATAACCATTCCTCTTATGTTAGTAGTTTTCCTCATTCTACTCATTAGTACAGGTCGCCCTGTTTTTTTTAAACAAATCCGTACTGGACAGGAACATCAGCGCTTTGTTATTTGGAAGCTGCGGACAATGACCATACAGGCAGTTCCAGTAAAAATGCCAAGATTGTGTGCTGACGGAATTCCTGATGATTTTTATTTTAAAACTGAACAGGATGCGCGGATCACAAAGGTTGGGGCTGTTCTTCGGAAGTTAAGTATTGATGAAATTCCTCAGCTCATTAATGTCTTAAAAGGAGATATGAGTATTGTTGGACCACGGCCAGAAGTTCCAACCATTACAAATGCTTATAACAATTTACAGGCACGACGTTTAGAAGTGAAGCCTGGTTTAACAGGGCTTGCTCAAATTAACGGCCGCTCTAATATTTCTCACGGACAAAAAATTTCATATGACCTAGAATACGTTGTTAAATATTCATTTTGGATGGATATAAAAATTATTATCAAAACACTTTTCGTAGTTTTAACGAGAACAGGTGCTTATTAAATAGTAAGGAGTGTTAGGTACTGAAGATCGTTCAGCTTATTACACGGATGGATAAGATTGGCGGAGCGCAAAAGCATGTGGAGGCTCTTGCCATAAAATTGAAGCAAGATGCTCACGAGGTAACGATTGTAACGGGCCATTATGATCCATCATTGTGGCGTTTCCAAGAAGAAAAAATTGATGTTATTAGCATTCCAGCTATGCAGCGGGAGATTCATTTAAAAAAGGATTTACAAACCTTTTGGCAATTAAGAACTGCATTTAAAAAAATAAAGCCAGATATTATTGCAGCTCATTCATCAAAGGCAGGAGCAATTGGACGTGTGGTAGGTAGGCTTTTACGTATTCCTACTGTTTTTACAGCCCATAGCTGGAGTTTTACCGAAGGTGTACCACATAAAAAGAAGATGGTGTATCGCCGAATGGAAAAATCAGTTCAGCCGTTAACAGCAAAAATTATTACTGTATCTGAATACGACCGCAAGTTAGCGTTAACGAAAAAAATTGCTCCTGCTCATAAAATGCTGACGATTCATAATGGCATTGACCAAATAGAGAAGCAAGTAGCGCCTAATAGTGAGAAGCAGGAGCACCCATTAATTGTGATGGTTGCTCGTTTTGAAGTGCCAAAAAGACAGGATTTATTGCTAGAGGCTTTAGCGGAGCTTTCTGATATACCTTGGCACCTTCAATTAATAGGTGATGGCTCATTACGTCCTAATTTAGAACAATTTATTGCTACTAAAGGTTTAACGGATCGTGTCTCATTTTTGGGCAATCAATTAGATGTCGCCTCTTTACTTGAGGAAAGTCACTTATTTGTTTTGCTATCAGATTGGGAGGGCTTACCGATTTCAATTATTGAAGCGATGCGAGCAGGGCTTCCGATTATTGCCACGAATGTAGGTGGCGTCAATGAGTTAGTTTCTGATAATGAGAATGGATTTTTAATTAACCGAGATGATAAAGACCTATTAAAGAACAGGCTTAAACAACTGTTGATGGATAAGAACAGTCGTCAAAAAATGGGGGACGCAAGTGAGCGTAGATTTTTAAGGGATTTTACGTTTCTACCAATGTATCAGAAAACTCTATTTGTCTACGAACAAGCTGTCTCAAAGTCCGTTAAGAAAGGTGATTAATTTGCAATTAATTCGCATTCGAACAGATGATGAGCTTTTGTGGTACAAGGATATTTGGGATGGGATTTTAGAAGCGGAGGGCAATGATAATCCATTTATAGAATTTGCTTGGTTTTATAACTGGTGGCAAATTGTTGGGCGTAGAGAGCGCGTTGAACTCTATGCTGTTGAAGAAAATGGTACGATCATTGCCTTTTTTCCCTTTACGGTTCGACTTCGATGGGGAGTACGAATTTATACCTTTGCTGGAGAAAATATTGCAAATTACTCCGGTGTTGTAGCGGAAACAGAATGGCTGTTTCCTGCTACGACCTTTGTATTTGATCAGCTCATTGAAAAGTATAAACATTTACTATTTTCGTTTCATGGATTATTGGAAAGCAAAGACTCTACTAAGGTACTCGAGCAATATTTTGTTGAAAGGCAGTTACGCCCTAGTATTTTTCGTGTAGTAACACCGTATCTCGCCTTTCGCGATATAGATTTTCATAGCTATTTCAATCAACGTAGAAAAATGCATGGTGTGGATAGAAGAGAACGGAAGCTACGGAAATTAGGCTCATTAACGAGGAAAATACCTTCACAGGACGAGCTGTGGCAAATGTTTAAATTATTTAATCGACGATGGGCAAAAAAAATAGACACAAGTGATTTTACGAAAGGCAAGAAAAAGGATTTCTTCGAACAGTTAACGCTTCTCCAAGGGGAGGCGTTGCAAGCCAAGGTAGACGCACTTGTTTTTGAAGACCAATGGATTGCTTTTACTTATGGAATTTGCTGTCGAGGACGTTATGTCACTTATGCACTTGCGCATGAGCCGACATTTAATATATTTGGCCCGGGTAGATTAGTGAATCAGGAAACAATCAAGCGAATCTATTCTGAAGACTACCACTTGTTTGATATGAGTATTGGCTATGAGCCGTATAAGTTCGATTGGCGCTCTAATATTGATTTTACAAGGCGTATGCTCGTAAGTAGTGGAACGAAACGAGCAAAGCTATTGGCGGGTCGTTTTACGCTGAAGGAACGACTAAAGGAATTATTAAAAGGCAATCATCGTATTGTTGAATGGAAACGCAATACTCTAGGTCAATTACGTTACTTAGTAAAGTATGGAAAAGTGAAAGATTGGCTAGAATATGGACAACTATTCGTAGAAAGATTTATTCGTTTTAAGCAAGTGGATTTGTATGAATTATCCCCATCAAATAGTGTGACACCGCATCGGCCTATAGGTGATTTGTTTGAGGAGTTGTCGATTCAGGAGGCGATGCAACTTGATGATGAGGAGATTATTTCTTTATTTTATAAGGGATACACGATTTATAAAGATTCTTTTGCAGCAACGAATAAGCCTGCGTTTGCGTTACATGGGGTGAACTGGCGTGTAGATGAATTGCAAATTGTTGAAGCATTACCGAAGCAGACATATTTTTTAACCTATGATGTTTATAAAAATATCGATATTATCACAGCCTTTTTCCAAAAAATGAAACCTGCACAAACACTTTGGGTTACTGCAAGCTTTTGGCACTGGCGAAAGCGTAAACGATTATTGCAGCTAGGCTATAAACGTATTTCTCGAATGAAACATTTTAAACTTCTTACAGCAGATGTCCAAACGCCCGCTGAAAGAAGTTAAAGCCTCCGGCGGATGTCATGGAATCGGAAAGGAGTTCTTTGTGCAAGCACAAAGCCAATTCCAGACGCAATTATGCCAAGGCATTATTGATTGTGCTCGTTATGAGCGAAATCATGTAGAAAAGTACACAGAGATTGGGGGCGATGTTCATTCTGTCCATTAAAAGTAAGCGATGGAATATCGCAATGCAGCATTTTTATTTTGTAGAAAAGCCAGCCAATGTTAGAAAATCAATGAAGGTCGTTGGCTATACAAATTCACTTGTACCGAGCCGTAAGCTTGTTAAAAGTGAAACGGTTCATATTCACCTTACAGATAGTGAGTTATCATTGTATCTTGCTCTTTCCGAAAGTAATCGAAAAATACTTCGTCGTGCACAAAAAGAGTCTTATCAAGTTTTTATTTATAAAGAACCATCAGATGAAAATTTACGAGCCTTTCAACAGTTTTATAATAATTTTGCGAAAAGGAAAAAACTCGAGCTCATAAGTAAGTCGCAAATGGAAGCTATTACGCTCTTAAAAGATAAAGGAGCGCTATGGTTGTCTGAGATTCGAAGTATTTGTGGACAAACACTTTGCTATAGACTCGATATTGTATACGGTAAAAAAGCAATGTCCTATTATGTAGCGACTTGTCATTCACAATCAGTGCCAAATCATTTAAAAAGACCAGTACGTTATGCAAATCGTTTCTTATTATGGCACAATTTATTGCATTTAAAGGAGCGGGGCTTTAGTTTATATGATATGGGGAAGCTAACGGATGACCAAAATGTTCGTGCTTTTAAGCAAGGCTTTGGTGGACAAGTCGTCGATGTATACTCTGGCTACATTACTCAATCAAAAATACGTGCACTGTTATTGGGCGTGCAAAAATGGAGGAAGTAGTAATTGAAGTGAATCGTGGAGGACTTGTTATATCATTGGATTTTGAGCTGAATTGGGGTGTCCACGATGTATTTAAGTACGGGCAATACAATAAAAATTTAGTTGGTGTGCGTGAGGCATTGCCTAAAATACTCGAGCTGTTTGAACAGTATGGCATTCATGCTACTTGGGCCACGGTCGGCCTATTGTTTGCAGAAACAAAAGCAGAAATGGCTCACTACTTAAGAGGGATCCCTGTAAAATATAAAAACGGGCATTATGCAGCACATACACAATTTGCAAAAGTAGGAGAAGATGAGCAGGACGACCTGTTACATTTCGGCAAATCATTAATTGATAAAATTAAACATACACCGCATCAAGAAATAGGAAGTCATACATTTTCACATTTTTACTGTTTAGAAAGTGGACAAACTGAAGCAGATTTTCGATCAGATTTACACGCAACTGCAATGATTTCTGAAGATTATATTGCACCGATGAAATCGATTGTTTTTCCACGAAATCAAGTGAATGAAGCCTATTTTTCAGCATGCCAGGAAGTAGGGTTTATATGCTATCGCGGAAATGAAAAACATCCGTTATACGATCCTCAAAAATTCACAAAAAAAGGTCGACTATTAGGGGCAAAAAAATGGTTGGATAGCTATGTGAATGTAACAGGAAATCATCTAGTAACACTAGAAGAGATGCAAAAGGATTCCTTTATTAACATTCGTTCAAGTGCATTTTTAAGACCTTATTGTAGCCCATTACGATTTTTTGAAGGCTTCAAGGTTAAACGTATTAAAGAGGGAATGCATGCAGCCGCAACGTCTCAAGCTTTTTATCATTTATGGTGGCACCCTCATAATTTTGGCAAGAACATAGAAAAAAATTTAGCAATGCTTGAGGAACTTTTACAGTACTATCAGGAATTGCGTCATCAATATAACTTTCAAAGCTATACGATGCACGAGGTTGCAGAGCTTTGCCAATCTATATCCCGCAAAAGCCCAATCGGTGAAGACTAATAATCAGTGAGGTGAAAAACCCCACTGTATAGAAAAGGAGCAAACTAGAAAATGGCCTAGTTTGCTCCTTTTTTTGTTCTAGGGGTAAATGGAGTATGGGGAATTTTTAAAAATTAAGAGGAAAAATCCTGAATTTTGACGAAATTGTATGTACTAATGGTACTATTAAAATTAATGGAGATTATTTAGGTATTTTTAAAGGGGACAATAAATTAATACAGGGCAATTGACTTTAATTTTGCATATCATGTGGATAAATTGATAGTTATTGAAAAATGCGTGAAGGTGGTCGTTAACATGTTTATTCAACCAGAATGGCAGTATAAGCAAGGAAATGGTTCAGCTATGCATCAATGGATTAAACAAAAAGAACATCCGGTTCCAAGTGATGTAGATATAATTTTGTATGGAGCTTTATTATCGTATAGTAGTAAACCATTCGAAAAAGCACTATATCCAACAGCATTTCGAAAGGCTTGGCCAAGCTTTCAATCTTATAATTTAGATGAGCAAGTAGATTTGCGCTCGTTGGCAGTCGTCGATGTAGGCGATGTGGCAATCCACGAGACGGATAGAATGCTTTCAGAGTCAGCTATTGAAGCTGCTGCAGAAAGCTTAAGTACCGCATATTCTAAAAGTTTCACCTGTCTTATAGGTGGAGATCATGCGATTACAGCTTGCTCCTTAAGAGGAATAAAGAATGCTTTTCCAAAGGATCGTATAGGGATTATTCAAATTGATACGCATTTAGATGCCCGGAATCAGGAGGAAATTGGTTTAGCTATGGATTCTCCAATGCAGAAGCTTATTGCAGCAGGGGTTGTAGAGGGAAAACATATTTATAATGTCGGGCTACACGGCTTTTTTAATTCCCCAGAAATGATTCACTGTGCGAAAGAGCAAGGAATTCATATGATTACGTTAAAGCAAATGCGTCGTGATGGCATTCAATTAACCATTCGCGAAATGCTCCGTCAGCTTATGTATGAGGTAGATCGCATTTATGTATCTGTCGATTTGGATGTGCTCGATATTACATTCGCCCCAGATGTACCTGCAGCAACACCAGGTGGATTAACGGCCTATGAATTATTCGATATCCTAAAGCTCATTGGAGAAAATGAAGGAGTCCGCCATATTGACTTTGTTTATGCGGATCCAAAAGAGGGGGACCTACGCCCAGAAACCGTAAAGATGGGCGTAACAGCATTTTTGCAATGGTTAACAGGTATTCGACTGGATTACCGCAATCGAATTTCAAAAAGAGGTAATGCCCTAATTAGATAGTTGGAAAATAAGGCGTAGAATGATGGTTTGTATATATTTACAATGAAGTTTGATGATAGTTTGCTATAATAGAACAATGCTTAATAATGAATTACTACAATCATTGTATTGTTATAGAGAGGATTATTTATCATGACAACAAAACCAAAACTACTAATTGTTGATGGCATGGCGCTATTATTCCGTTCATTTTTTGCGTCTGCAGCGATGGGGCATTATATTCGCCTTGCAGATGGGACACCTTCGAATGGCGCTCAAGGATTTGTGCGTCATGTATTAATGGCACAATCTATTATGAAGCCGACCCATCTAGCTGTTTGTTGGGATATGGGTGCACACACATTCCGCAATGAATTATTTGATGGCTATAAGGCTAATCGACCATCACCACCAGAGGAAATGCTACCGCAATTTGATATGGCGAAAAATTTATCCGGGCAAATAGGCTGGCAAAACTTCGGTGTAAAAGGGATGGAGGCAGATGATTTAATTGGCTCAATGATTACAAAATTTCAAGATGAGGCTGACATTACGGTAATTAGTGGAGACAAGGACTTATTGCAGCTTTTAAGACCGTCAACGGAAATTGCTTTTACGAAAAAAGGCTACACAGAGTATGATGTTTATACACATACACGCTTTCAAGAGGAATATGGCATCGAACCTATTCAATTTGCACAGGTCAAGGCTTTTATGGGGGATACGAGTGACGGTTACCCAGGCGTTAAGGGAATTGGACCTAAGCAGGCACTTACGTTAATTCAAACGTATGGTTCTATTGAAAATGTTCTTACATCATTAGATGAATTAAAGCCTGGTCAACGTACGAAAATTAAAGAGAATTTAGAGATGCTAAAATTGTCACACGAGCTTGCAACGATTCAAACGAACGTACCAATCGAGGCAGATTTAGCGAGCTTAGTATTACCGAACTACGAGCCTCAAACGTTCAAAGAAATAGAACAACGTGGCTACACATTAATCGCCAAGCAGGCACGCTCTTTGTATTCGCTTATTTAAAAATAAACATCATGATTATCAACGCAGAGTATAGAAATATGCTCTGCTTTTTTTTATAGCTTATCACCTTAAGTTGGATGATGTTGTTAAAACGTATTCATGAATATAGATTGATTACCGTTTTGTGAAGCACCTTTGCAATTTTTTGTAACCTTTTCCTAATCTCAAACGAATTATAAGCAAATAAGTAAAAGGAGGGGAAAGATTGATTGATTCAAATAACTTGGAATCAAGAATTGTTGAAATCTACAATTTGTATTACTTAGACGTTTATAGATTTCTTGTTTGCTTTACTGGAAATCAAAATGATGCGGAGGATTTGACCCAAGAAGTATTCATTCGGGTATTAAAAGGCTTATCGAATTTTAACGGAAACTATCATTTAAAAACATGGATTTTTTCAATCGCAAAACATGTGGCAATAGATCACTACAGAAAGAAGCGATTTTCCTCACTATTTAAGGACGGTTTTTTTAATCAGTTATCATCAGATGAAAAGAAGCCAGATGAGGAATTTGAGGTAACAGAATTAAAACGATTTATTCATGAAGCTATTGCTAAATTAAAACCTAAATACAGAGCAGTAGTCATACTTCGAGGTATTAATGAATTTTCCATAAACGAGACTTCGGAAATTCTTCAATGTAGTGCGGCGAAAGTAAAAGTTGATTATCACAGAGCCCTGAAAGAGCTTAAAAGAAAACTGAATATTGAAACAGAGGGGGTATTGACAAATGCAAAATGAAAAAGATTTATTTGATATGTTGAAAGAAATGTACCCTCAACATCCTAGAAAGGAGTTTGTTTCTGCAACAGAGAATACGCTTAGACAACGAGCACGAAGCATGGGAAAAAAAAGAATCTTAACAAAATTCTCCGTGATGACAAGCGGTGTTTTAGTTTGTGCATTTATTTTTTCATGGTTACTCTTCTTTAATGAAAATGGCAAATTTTCAGAAATAATCCAAAGTGTTGGTGGGACTTCATCGTCTACTGCAATGGACGAAAAAGAACCTGTAGTCTATATTTATCATTCACATAATATAGAATCATTTATTCCAGAGATTCCTGCACAGCAAGTGTATAGTGATACTAAAAATGTAACATTGGTAGGTAAAGAGTTAAGTAGAGCATTGAAGGAATTACAGATTCCATCAATTCATGATGACACTGATATAGCTGGAATCTTAAAACAAAGAGGTTTACATTTTCCGGATTCATATAAAGTATCACGGGAAAATTTACAAAAAGTTATAGCTGAAAATGACAGTATACGCATGGTTTTTGATATACATCGAGATTCTACAAAAAGACGGGAGTCCACAATTGAAATTAAAGGGAGAGAATACGCAAGAATTAAATTTGTCGTATCAAAAACGAGTGGAAACTATAAAACGAATAAAAGATTTGGAACTCAGCTTCACGAACAACTAGAAAAATTATATCCGGGATTATCAATAGGTGTAATAGAAAAAGGAATCAATCCTCAAAATACCTATAATCAAGAACTCCATAATAATTCAGTATTGTTAGAAGTTGGAGGTGTAGAAAATACGCTGGAAGAAACGTATAGAACAATAGATGTTTTTGCACAAGTTCTAAAAGGTATTCTTGAAGAGTAAATAAGTGAAAAAAGAGCGTGTCTAACATTGTAGCACGCTGTCATTTAGTTCGGTGTGATTTTGACGAAGCTCAATACTTTCTCATTATCTTTAAAAGGAGCCGTTCTAATTTTACTTTCACGATTAGCACCACCATTATCATGGAACATTAAAAACAACTCATCATTTCGCATTTCATAGCCAATGAGAGGTACCCAATGATACGCGAAGGCAGCCTTTTTATCGCACCAATTCAGGCTAAAGTAACGATCAAAGCGTATCGCGACAGGTCTCCCTGCATCGATTTCCTTCATAGCCTCCTTTAAAGTACAATCGCGAATATCCCATGTCGGACGGAGCCGACGAAGATTGCGAATTAGACGCCACTTAAATAACCCGATTTTCGTGCCACCAAGAAGTTTATAAAGTTCATTTACCGAGGGAGCTTTATCTTCCAAGTAGTGTAAGATTACGTGTACCGTTGTAGGTCCACAAGCGGAATTACGATAGTTGGGTAAAATGGCTGCATCATATTGTGATTTTCCTAATAGCGACAATTGTTGACGCATCATAATCTCCTTTCTAAAAAAGAGCTGCATTTCAATAAGAAATGCAGCTCTTTCATTGCAGTTAGAATTCTATAACTTGCAGTAAATTATTTCTGTGCAGATAAGAATTCAGTAACTTGCTGAGGTGTTTTAGCATTAGCACTATGTAAGTGTGCTAATTTTTCACCGTTTTGGAAAATTAGTAGGCTTGGAATACCCATTACATCATATTTGTCCGCAATTTCTGGAAGTTCATCACGGTTAAGTTCATACCAGTCAAATTGGTTGTACTCTTCGATAATTGGATCGATAAACATATTCATGCGTGTGCAATCTGGGCACCATCCAGCGTAAAATTTTACTAGCACTTTTTGATCACCAGAGATCAGTTCATTAAATTGGTCAGCAGTTGTAATTGTTTTCATTTGTTATTTCACTCTCCTCGCTCTCCATTCTACACATTTTTAACGCAACCTGAAAGTTTTCTGTTTGGAATATTCGCTATCTGCTTATTGTCTTGTTTTCGCTCGTAAAAAACGAAAAAAGTTGTATATCGCAAAAGTAATTGGTGAAAAAAGATTGCTAAATGAAACAAAATATTCTACACTGAAAACAGAAAAAGTAGTTTTATCTTCATTCGACGGAAAAATTTACCTCAAAAACTAAAATGGTAGTTGAACGAAGATAAGCCTTAGGTGTATGTCGCAGATTAAATTTTATTAGAGATAAACTAATTCAAATTCTGGACAAAATTACACGAAGGCAAACTTTGAAATTTTTTTGGTCAAAAAATGAATGACTATTCATTCAATGGGAGAATAAGGGGGAATTGCTTGTGACTTACAACATTAAAAAAGCAGCTGTTCTAGGTTCTGGGGTAATGGGCTCTGGAATTGCAGCACATTTAGCAAACATCGGTATTCCAACATTATTATTAGACATTGCGCCGAAGGAACTAACAAAAGAGGAAGAAGCGAAGGGTCTTTCCTTAGAGCATCCTGCTGTGAGAAATCGTATCGCAGGCGGGGCTCTGCAAAAGTTATTAAAGCAAAAGCCAGCACCACTTACTTCTAAGAAAAATTTATCACTACTAACGGTTGGTAACTTTGAGGACGATTTAGAGAAATTAAAAGATGTAGATTGGGTTATTGAAGTTGTCGTTGAAAATTTAGCGATCAAACAAAGCCTATATGAAAAAATTGATGCTGTACGTAAGCCGGGCACAATTATTAGTTCAAACACATCTGGCATAAGTATTAATGCAATGGCAGAAGGGCGTTCAGAAGATTTTAAAAAGCATTTCTTAGGAACTCACTTCTTCAATCCGCCGCGTTATTTAAAATTACTTGAAGTCATTCCAGCAAACACAACAGCGCCAGAGGTTGTCAGCTTTATGAAAACATTTGGCGAAGATGTGCTCGGGAAAGGTGTCGTACTTGCTAAGGATACACCGAACTTCATTGCCAATCGTATCGGAACGTACGGTTTACTAATTACTTTACAAGAAATGATGAAAGGTAGCTATTCAGTTGGCGAGGTGGATTCTGTAACAGGTCCATTAATCGGTCGTCCAAAATCTGCAACTTTCCGAACGTTGGATGTTGTTGGCTTAGATACATTTATTCATGTAGCGAAAAACGTCTATGATCAAACAACTGGTGAAGAGCAGCAAGTATTTGCAGTACCAGATTTCTTACAGAAAATGGTCACAAACGGCTGGCTTGGAGCAAAATCAGGTCAAGGGTTCTTCTTAAAGCAAGGCAAAGAAATACTTGAAATTGATCCAAACACTTTAGAGTATAGCCCAGTTAAAAAGTTAAAAACTCCTTCTATTGAAATGGCAAAACAAACTCGTGGATTAGCAAATAAAGTGAAAGCATTAACGTATGCTAAGGATCGTACCGGAGAGTTATTATGGGGTATCTTCGCTCCGACGCTAATCTACTCTGCACAGCTACACGGTGAAATTGCTGATGATATTGTTGCCATTGACAATGCTATGAAATGGGGCTTCGGTTGGCAGCAAGGGCCATTTGAAATATGGGATGCAATTGGTGTCAAAGAGTCTGTAGCTAAAATGGAGGCAGAAGGTCGTGAAGTGCCGGCATTCGTCAAAGATATGTTAGCGAGCGGCTTTGAAACTTTCTATTCGGACATGGACGGTGACCTAGCCTATTATAATGGCTCTGAATACGTAAAAGTGCCAGTGAATGAAAAGGAAATTAACTTAAAACGCTATAAGAAAAAGCACGGTGTTATTAAATCAAATACAGGTGCTAGTTTAATAGATATAGGCGATGGAATTGCATTACTTGAATTCCATTCCCAATCAAATGCAATTGGCTTAGACATTATCCAAATGATTAACTTTGCAATCGATGAAGTAGAAGCGAACTATAAAGGATTAGTCATCGGTAACCAAGGGAAAAACTTCTGTGTTGGTGCGAATCTAGGAATGATTTTAGTAGAAGCACAGGATGATAATATTTTTGAATTAGATTTCGTTATTAAAGCATTCCAAGATGCGATGCAAAAGATTAAATACTCTCGCAAGCCTGTTGTAGCAGCGCCTTTTGCTATGACACTAGGTGGCGGAGCAGAGGTTTGCTTACCAGCTGCACATATTCAAGCAACGATGGAAACGTATATGGGCCTAGTCGAAGTTGGCGTAGGATTAATCCCTGGTGGAGGCGGTAATAAAGCACTTTACCAAAAATTCCTTAAAGGGTTACCAAATGGCGTTGAAGTAGACTATCAACATATTGCTAATAAAGTATTTGAATCGATTGCGATGGCAAAAGTTTCAACATCTGGTGAGGAAGCACGTGAAAATAACTTCTTAAACTTCGCAGACGGGATTTCTGTTAACCCAGATCACCAACTATATGATGCAAAACAAGCTGCACTAGCGCTTTATGAGGCAGGCTATTTACCACCTGTTCCTACGAAAGTTCCTGTAGTCGGTGCATCAGGATACGGTACGCTACTAATCGGTGCGCAAGGAATGTTTGAATCAGGCTATATTAGTGAACACGATTTAAAAATCGCTAAAAAATTAGCGTATGTCATTGCTGGTGGTAAAGTTCCATATGGCACATTAGTAGATGAGCAGTACCTATTAAACCTTGAGCGTGAGGCGTTCCTAAGCTTAGTGGCAGATCCGTTATCTCAACAAAGAATGCAGCACATGCTTTTAAAGGGAAAACCATTGCGTAACTAACTTTAAGATAGAATTCACTATACTTGCACATGAAACAAAGGGGGATTAATACGATGCGTGAAGCCGTTATTGTAGCAGGAGCACGAACTCCGATTGGAAAAGCGAAGAAGGGTTCTTTAGCAACCGTTAGACCAGATGATTTTGGAGCGGTTGTTGTCAAAGAAACATTAAAAAGAGCGGGCTATGAAGGTCCGATTGACGATTTAATTTTAGGATGTGCAATGCCAGAAGCCGAGCAGGGCATGAACGTAGCACGTAGTATTGGAGCGCTTGCTGGATTACCAGATACAACGCCAGCGCTAACAATTAATAGATTCTGTTCGTCAGGTTTACAAGCAATTGCTTTTGCAGCAGAACGTATTATGCTAGGACATTCGAAAGCAATTCTTGCTGGTGGCGTCGAGTCTATGAGTATGGTGCCAATGGTAGGTAATACACCTCGCTTAAATCCAACATTAGCTGAAACTGCTCCACAATATTATATGGGGATGGGGCATACAGCTGAGGAAGTGGCACGCCAATACAATGTTAGTAGAGAAGATCAGGATGCTTTTGCTGTTCGTTCACATGAGCTTGCGGAAAAGGCGATTAAAGAAGGTAAATTCAATGATGAAATCGTACCAATCGAAGTGGAACAACATTATGTAGATGACAACAACAAACTACAGGTGAAAAAATTCACGTTTAGCATGGATGAAGGTGTACGACCAGGTACATCTGTAGAAGGTTTAGCGAAGCTTCGTCCAGCCTTCCATGTTAAAGGTAGTGTTACAGCTGGTAATGCTTCTCAAACTTCAGATGGTGCAGCAGCCGTACTTGTAATGGATCGTGAGGAAGCAGAAAAACAAGGGCTTACTCCGATGGCGAAGTTTTTAGGGTTTGCAGTTGGTGGCGTACCTCCTGAGGTGATGGGTATTGGACCAATCGTGGCAGTACCTAAAGCGCTTGAAATTGCAGGCTTATCAATAGATGACATTGATTTATGGGAAATTAACGAAGCATTTGCGTCACAATCCTTACAAGTCGTACGTCATTTAGGCATTGACCAAAACAAAGTAAACGTTAATGGTGGAGCAATTGCCCTAGGTCACCCACTTGGTGCAACGGGAGCTATTTTAACATTAAAGCTTATTCATGAATTGAAGCGTCAAGGTAAGAAATATGGTGTCGTAACAATGTGTATCGGCGGCGGTATGGGAGCTGCGGGAGTATTTGAACTTCTATAAATTTTGCTAGATCAGCTTGGTGTGCAGCGTTTTCGGTTGCCTCCGAACGTAGTACTTCAAGCTTTTCTATATATTGGGGATAAAAACTATTAAAAATAGATATATAGGGAGGAATTTAGAATGACAGAAAAAACAACGGATTTCATTAAAGGCGGCGGATTTATTATTGAAGATGTGGAATTAGATCGTGTGTTTACACCAGAAGATTTCACAGATGAGCATAAAATGATTGCTAAAACTACTGAAGAGTATGTAGCAAATGAAGTGTTACCAGTCGTTGAAAATTTAGAAAACCATGAATTTGAACATTCGGTTCGTCTACTAAAAAGTGCAGGTGAGCTCGGCTTACTAAGCGCGGATGTACCTGAGGAATATGAAGGGCTAGGATTAGACAAAGTTTCTTCTGCATTAATCGCAGAAAAAATGTCAGTTGCTGGTGGCTTCTCTATTACACATGGTGCACACGTAGGTATTGGCTCTTTACCAATCGTCCTATTCGGAAATGAAGATCAAAAGAAGACGTATTTACCAAAGCTTGCGTCAGGTGAATTAATCGCTGCTTACGCATTAACCGAGCCAGGTTCAGGTTCTGATGCATTAGGTGCAAAAACGACTGCGAAGTTAAACGATGCAGGGACACACTATATTTTAAATGGTGAAAAGCAATGGATTACAAATGCAGGCTTTGCAGATGTATTTGTTGTCTATGCAAAAATCGATGGTGATAAATTCTCAGCATTTATCGTAGAACGTGCCTTCAATGGCGTTTCAGTTGGTGCAGAAGAGAAAAAAATGGGAATCAAATCTTCGTCGACACGTACTTTAATTCTTGAAGATGCAGAAGTGCCTGTAGAAAATCTTTTAGGTGAAGTAGGTCGCGGACACGTTATTGCCTTTAATATTTTAAATATCGGTCGCTATAAATTAGGGGTAGGAACAATCGGTGGCTCGAAACGTGCATTAGAGCTTGCTATTCAATATACAAACCAACGTCAGCAGTTTAAAACGAAGCTGTCTGATTTCAATCTAACAAAAGAAAAATTATCGACTATGGCATCACAATTGTATGCGTCTGAGTCATTAAACTATCGTACAGTAGGTTTATTTGAGGACCGCTTAAGTCAGCTAAGCCCAGATGAGCAAAAGCAAGGGAAAGTGATTGCTAGTGCAATTGCTGAGTATGCTATTGAATGTTCTATCGCTAAAGTATTTGGTTCTGAGACGTTAGATTACATTGCAGATGAAGCGGTTCAATTACACGGTGGTTACGGCTTTATGGCTGAATACGAAGTAGAACGCATTTATCGTGATTCTCGTATTAATCGTATTTTTGAAGGTACAAATGAAATTAACCGCATGATTGTACCAGGTACATTTATGAAAAAGGCAATAAAAGGTGAATTGCCATTACTACAAGTTGCTCAAAATTTACAACAAGAGCTTCTTATGCTAATGCCTGAAGATGTAGGCACAGAGCCGTTAGCACAGGAAAAATATCTTGTGAAAAATGCGAAGAAAATTGCTGTGTTAGCATCAGGTTTAGCAGCACAACGCTACGGTGCAAAGCTAGATCAAGAACAAGAAGTATTAGTGAAGATTGCAAATATCGCAAACCAACTATTCGCTATGGAATCTGCTGTATTGCGTACAGAAAAAGCGATTGCTCGTGACGGTGCTGAAAAAGCTCATCAAAAATTACTGTACACTCAAATCTTCTGCCAAGAAGCATTTGCAGAGATTGAAAAAGAAGCAAAAGATACGATTCTTGCTTCAGCAGACGGCGACGCTGCACGTATGACATTGTCTGCGCTACGTAAATTAACGCGCAACAACCCATACAACTTAATCGCGAAGAAACGCGAAGCTTCTGTTAAATTAATTGAAGCAGAAAAATTTGTAGTTTAATATAACAGCTTTAACCTAGCTATCCGAGGTGTGATAGCTAGGTTTTTTATTGGAAGTAAAAGTAAGACACTTCGGCAAAGCGAGGGTTGATTTCCGTTCCGGCTGGGCGCTTTGCCGCTGACACTTCGTTAACACTCCGCTTTCGCGCAGAGCAGAGCTTCCTGGGGGCGTCCGATGAGCCGCTTCACTCGCGATGCTCGCTCCAGGGTCTCATCTGTGACGCTGATCCCCGAGGAGTCGCCCAGCCTCCACTCCAATCAACTTATCCACATGACATATGTTTTAACAAAATGTCATCTAACTTTTGAGTTTTATCGGAGCACTTTTCCATTTTATCGATTAACTTTCACGTTTTATCACCCAACTTCTGAATTTTATCGATATCCACCTGCCAAAGAGAGAAAAAAGGATTCATACACAAAACTGTGTGTGAATCCTTTACTTTATTGTGTCGCCCATTCTCCACTCCAAACACCTAATTCACATAGCATATATCCTCTGATATATCGTTTTATAGAAAAAGGGTTTGTCTGTGCAAAAGCGAAGGGCAACAACGCATGTATGATTACGTCACTGTTATAATCTATTCAATTATGGAGGGGTGCCAGAGTGTTACTTTTGAAATGCCTAAATTTAATAAAAGTTCTACACTATTGCTGATTGAAGTGGAAGGCTACTCGACTCCCGTGGGATAGCGAGACAGGCGAGACCCTGAGGCCAACACGATGTTGGACACGAAGGCGTTGTTCAGGACGTGACGCACTTAGCCTTCGTTCCTTTAGCGGAGGAAGCGGCTCGACGCTCGCCCACAGGAAGCATTGCTCTGTGCGAAAGCGAAGTGGCAGCAAATGTTTTATCTGTGCGAAAGCGAAGCGTCAGCAACAACAAAGCGAGTAGCCTGGAACGGAAATCAATCTCCGCTCTATACCGTTATGAATTAATTGTTTCATTTTGGTTCGTAACGGTTATGATGGTATACTACAGAAAATGAGGGATACACTGAAAATGTAGTTCCTAAAAATGATAGTAGAGGAGCCTTTAAATGACGATTCAATTTATTCAATATCCGAAATGTACTACTTGTAAAAAAGCACAAAAATGGCTAAATGACAATGGAGTTTCATATGAAGATGTACACATTGTCGAACAACCGCCAACAAAGGACGAACTATCAAACTTATGGCAAGTAAGTGGACTACCTTTAAAGAAATTTTTTAATACTTCTGGTATGAAATATCGCGAGCTTGGCTTGAAAGATAAGCTTGTTGAAATGACTGAAGAGGAGCAACTTGAACTGCTTGCTTCAGATGGTATGTTAATTAAACGTCCAATCGTAACTGATGGAAAAAAAGTTACGTTAGGGTTTAAAGAATCAGATTTTGAGCAAGCTTGGAAATAACGCTTTTAACTTTTGCTAAAGCCTCCAGCGGATGTCACGGAAATCGGAAAGGAGTTCTTTGTGCTAGCGCAAAGCCGATCCCGGACACAATTATGCCGAGGCATAATTGATTCTTGTTTTTATGGAAGAAGTATGGCACACTGAAAGTGAATATATTACATATTTATGGAGGGGTTTTTGCATGAACACACCTAAAGACTTACGTTACTCTGAAGAGCACGAATGGGTTAAAGTAGAAGATGGAAAAGTACGTATCGGTATTTCTCATTTCGCACAATCAGAACTTGGAGATATCGTTTTCGTTGAACTTCCACAAGTTGGCGACGAAATCAAAACAGATGATCCATTTGGTAGCGTAGAATCTGTAAAAACAGTTTCTGAATTATATGCACCAATCTCAGGTACAGTAGTTGAAGTAAATGCAGATTTAGAAGATAGCCCAGAATTCGTTAATGAATCACCATATGAAAAAGCATGGATGATCGTTGTAGAGCCTGCTGATGCATCAGAAGTTGAAAAGCTTATGACAGCTGAGCAATACGATGAAATGATTGCAGAATAAGACAAGCTTATAAGACAACCTGTAATAGAAAAACGTCGGAAACTACCGACGTTTTTTATTATCTTCATTCATCCTGCCATTATAGTAAGTGGGGTGAATGTAAGTATATTCCTTCATCAATAGGTGTCTAACTGTATTAACGACAAAGTTTATTGATATAATAGTTAGAAGGGATATGTCTAAATGGGGGTGGCGTTATGTTCGAAGGGAAATGCTTAATTGTCGAAGGCCGTTCGGATAAGCTTCAAATTGAACCTATTTTAAATGAACATGTTAAAATACTTTGCACGAATGGTACAATTGGTGTGCATCAATTAGAAGAGTTACTTGATCCATATGAAGACTGTGAGCTTTATACATTTTTTGATGCTGATACATCGGGTGATAAGCTACGAGCATTAATGGACAGACATTATCCAGAGGCTGAGCATTTACGTACAATGCCAACATATAAGGAAGTTGAGACAACTCCGAGAAAGGTGTTAGCGGGGATTTTACTTCGTGCACATTTCTCAATCCATAATGAATATATTTTGTAAGGTTGCGTGAAAAAAGATGGAAGAATGGTCAAAAGAGCAGTGGAATGCGGTTATCCAGTCCGGTGAAAAGGCTGCTTTTTATTTATATACACCAATGTGTGGAACGTGTATGGTAGCATCGAAAATGATGTCGGTTATTGAGCAATTGCTGCCACAGCTACAGGTCGGTAAAGCGAATATTAATTTTATCGAGCAAATAGCTTTTGATAATAAAATCGAAAGTGTACCATGTTTACTCGTTTGTGAAGGCGGAGCAGTGACAGAAAAGGTTTATGCCTTTCAATCGGTACCATATTTATATGAATTGTTAAAAAATTAATTGACTGAATATTAATCACATGGTAAAGTAACAAATATATTAAAAAAACAATAAATATATCGAACTCTTATAAAGAGCGGCGGAGGGAAGTGCCCTATGAAGCCCGGCAACCATCACAAAGTGAAAAGGTGCCAAATCACCCAAAGATTTTATCTTTGAAAGATGAGAGAACGGTTCAACGTATAAGTTACGTGACCCCTTCTACTTGTCTATAGTTGAAGGGGTTTTTTACTTCTTTCAGCCGCTGAAATAGAGGAACTCAGTCTAAGAACGCCACATCCTGTGGCAACGACTGAGTGACCAACGTCATGTTGCTGCCGCTTCGCTTTCGCAACAGAAAACATTTGTTGGCCTAGAGCCTCCGGCGGATGTCATGGAATCGAAAAGGATTTCTTTGTGCCAGCACAAAGCCGATTCCAGACGCAATTATGCCGAGGCACAATTGATATAAGAAAAGGAGAATTCGCTATGATCAATCTTCAAAATATTACGAAGAAATACAAAACCGCAAATGGCGAATTAACAGCAGTTAAAGACGTCAACCTTTCAATTAATAAAGGTGAAATTTATGGCATTATCGGCTATAGTGGCGCTGGTAAAAGTACAATGATTCGCTTGTTAAACGGTTTAGAAAAGCCTACATTTGGTACGGTAACGGTTAACAATCAAGAATTTTCATCCATAAAGGGGCAAAAGCTTAGAAATGCTAGACAAAAGGTCAGTATGATTTTCCAACATTTCAATTTACTTTGGTCTCGAACTGTTGCGGAAAACATTGCTTTCCCACTAGAAATCGCAGGTGTTCCAAAGGCAAAACGTGAGGCACGTGTGAAAGAATTGATCACACTAGTTGGCTTAGACGGACGTGATAAAGCGTATCCATCACAACTATCTGGGGGACAGAAGCAACGTGTAGGCATCGCTCGTGCACTTGCTAATAATCCAGAAGTATTATTATGTGATGAGGCAACATCCGCACTCGATCCGGAGACAACAGATGCTATCCTAGATTTACTTGTCGATATTAATGAACGATTAGGTTTAACGATCGTGTTAATCACACATGAAATGCACGTTATTCGTAAAATTTGCCACCGTGTAGCGGTTATGGAAGCTGGAGAAATTGTAGAACGTGGTGAAGTATTACAAGTATTCCAAGCGCCACAAGCGGACATTACAAAAAAATTCGTGTCTCAAATTACCGATACGAAGGAAACACAGGAAACTGTGGCACAAATTAAAGAAAATTACCCTAATGGACAACTTGTAAAGCTAATCTTTGTTGGAGAAAAAACAGAGCAGCCTGTCATCTCGCATCTTGTGAAACAGTGTGATGTAGAAGTAAGTATAGTACATGGTAATATTTCGCAAACGAAAAATGGCGCGTACGGTACACTTATCGTACAAATTGAAGGCACAGAGTCGAATGTGGCGGCTGCACTTAGCTACTTGCATACAGTCGAAGTACAAACGGAGGTGATTGCCAATGCTAACTAGTCTCTTTCCGAATGTTGACTGGGAAAAAATGTGGGAAGCTACGTATGAAACGTTGTACATGACAACAATCTCTACGGTGATTACATTTATACTTGGATTAGTAATTGGGATCTTATTGTTTTTATCAAGTCCAAACCAACTATGGGCCAATAAACTGGTGAACTTTTTAACAGGCTCAATCGTTAATATTTTTCGTTCGATTCCATTTATCGTTTTGATTATTTTATTAATTCCGTTTACGAAATTTTTACTCGGCACAATTCGTGGCGCAGATGCGGCTTTACCGGCACTAATTATCGGAGCTGCACCATTTTATGCGCGTATGGTATTAATTTCATTACGTGAAATCGATAAAGGCGTTATTGAAGCGGCTCGTTCAATGGGTGCTAAAACGTCAACGATTATTTGGAAAGTATTAATTCCAGAATCTTTACCAGCGCTTATTTCTGGTCTTACTGTAACGGCTGTAGCACTTGTTGGCTATACTGCGATGGCAGGTATTATCGGTGCAGGCGGTCTAGGAAACTTAGCATTCTTAGATGGTTTCCAACGTAATCGCCAAGATGTAACTTTAATGGCGACTATATTAATCTTAATAGTAGTATTTATTATTCAATGGATTGGCGACTTAATTACAGCCAAAACAGATAAACGCTAAAAAGAAAAAAGCGTATCTCGCTACGAATATCAAAAAGGTTATTTCGGTTTTATACCGCTAACATATTTTAAATTAGTAAAAAGGGAGTGCAATAAAATGAAGAAATTATTAGCAGGATTATTTTTATCAGTACTAGTATTAGCCTTAGCTGCTTGCGGTGCTGGTAAAAAAGATGATACAGACTCAAACGCATCATCTGGTGATAAATCAGACAATAAAGAAAATGTAACATTAACAATAGGTGCTTCTAATACGCCTCATGCGGTTATTTTGGAAAAAGCAAAACCAGCTTTAGCTAAAGAAGGTATCGATCTTAAAATTGAAACGTATCAAGACTATGTATTACCAAACCAACATTTAGAATCAGGTGAACTTGACGCAAACTATTTCCAACATCTACCTTTCTTAGAGCTTAGCATGAAAGAAAATGGCTATGACTTTGTAAATGCTGGTGCCATTCACATTGAACCAATCGGAATTTACTCTAAAAAATATAAATCTCTTGAGGATCTACCAAAAGGTGCAACAATTTTACTTTCTAGCTCAGTTTCAGACCACGGTCGTATGCTTTCATTATTAGAAGCTAAGGGCTTAATTAAATTGAAAGATGGCGTTGATAAAACAGCAGCAGAAATAAAAGATATCGCAGAAAACCCTAAAAACTTCAAATTCGATGCAAATACAGCTCCAGAAATGCTTGTACAAATGTATGAAAATAATGAAGGCGATGCAGTTTTAATTAACTCGAACTTTGCAATCGATAACAACATTAATCCATTGAAAGATGCAATCTCTCTTGAAGATAAAGAATCTCCTTATGTAAATATTGTAGCTGTACGCTCTGGTGATGAAACAAAACCAGAAATTAAAAAATTGATAGAAGTATTAAAATCTAAAGAAATCCAGGACTTCATTATTGAAGAATGGAAAGGTTCAGTTGTACCAGTTAAATAAAATTTTATCGATAAGGGTATGTAAGTATAAAACTTACATACTCTTTTTTATCTTGTTATCAAAAGAATTTTAAAAGTTTATTTTCACTCCAAGTTGGCGCTTTCCCCTCGACAAGCTGGAATAAAATAGTGTTTTTTTGCAGTTCGAAAGGGTATGTAATTTAAAAGATTACATACCCTTTTTTCTTATTATAAAAGGCTGTCTTTTATCAGAAAAATATAACTTTTTGTCAGAAGAGATGTTATTCTGTAGTTTGTAGCAAAAATATAATAATATTTTAAAAGTAATTGATTTACCAAAAATTTTGTATAGAAATTGTTTAGTCATATTTATTACTATAGTTGTTGTGTTTATAAATCAAAAGAATGATAGAAAAATAATGAAGAAGAATAAAATGCTTCTTCCATCAACTGGAGTGAACACAAATGAATAAATTAATCGTTGTGGAAGACATCATGCAGGAGCATGAGGTGAAGGGTTATTTTGAAATTTTGCGTGAGAGTGTTATTCGTTCACGTTTAACGATGACTGCAGTCTTTTTTAAAGTAGCGAATTCCTCACAAGGAACTGATATAGAACATAATCAAGTGAATCATCAAATTTCAGCTTTTCTAAAATCTAAAATACGAAAAACAGATTTACTTTTCCAACTAGCAGATGGCATGCATTGGGGAATATTTTTTCTGCAAAGTAGTGAAGTAGAGGTAAAAGCATTTTTAAAACGGATTTTCGCAATACTAACGCAAGAAAGGGAATTTCAACAAATAGCGTTAAAAGCTTCCGTTACTGAAATAAGAAATAATAATGTTGATTTTGAAACATTATTAGAGAAAAATAAGCACAAACTAGCTGATGAAGAACAGCCAATTTGGTCAGTAGAACAGGTTACAGATTATCGTGTACAACCGATGGAGCAAGTAAAGGTTAGCATTATTGAACAAAATGAAATCTTTAGAAAAGTGCTAGAAACGACGCTCGAAAATTTAGACATTCCTCATTATACTTTTGACGTGTCGACCTATGAAGATGGCTATGATTTTTTACAGTCCGATCACTATAAATCTGGTCATATGCATTTAGTTTTGATGAACGATATTTTACCACGTAAAAATGGCTTAGAAATTTTGCACATTTTGCGAGAAATGCCGAATGAGAAAAAGTTCATCATTTATATGATGTCAGAACGAAACTCAGAGGGTGCAACACTGAATGCTTATGAAGGTGGCGTCGATGAATATGTCGTAAAACCATTTAATTTACGTCTGTTAGAAGCAAAAATTAAAAAGACTTTTGCGAGGTTTTGGCTATGATCAAGCTGTCGATTCCTTTTCTTTTAACGGTCAGCGGTGTTTTATTAACAGTTCTATTTTTATTTGCGATTTATATACTTGTTCAGCACAAGCGGGAGATTCGTTTTGCAGAAGTGCGTGATACTTTTTTACAAAACTCTTCACAGCAATGGTACAACTATTTAATCAATGATGAAATTTTCTCTATAGTGCTCGTACCCAGAGGGAGAGCACAAGTAGCCGCTATAGAAATAATCTTTTCATCTTATTTGAAAAATATAAGCAATGAAAAGGTTGAACACAAAATAAAAGAGTTTTCTAATCTCTATTTAAAAAAATTTTATGAAAAGGATTTGTCCAGTAAACGATGGAGCATTAGGATGAATGCTTTATATCATATTGCTGATTTACAGATAGAGGACTTATTAGAGACATGTCTTCAATTCGAAAAAACCAAAATTTCGGAGGAGGAATATTTTCAACTGTTAAAAATATACTCTCTCTTCCAACCAGAATTGTTTATCGAAAAAATTAAAGAATCCAACATTCATTATTCTGAAAGCGAATATAGAAGAGTATTTGTCTTGTTAGAGGATGACGTATTTATTCGATTATTTGAAGACTTTAATAGCTGGACAACAAATATCCAATTTGCTGCAATTGATACTGCAGCTGTCAAAAGAAATATGCAATACATTAATCTGTTAAAACAGCTATTAACGCATGAGGTTCCAGAAATACAAATAAGAGCATTAAAAGGTCTTTATGAAATTGGTGTAATTGATGAAATCGATCCTTATATTTCATTTGTGACATCAGATATGTGGGAAATAAGATTAATGGTTGCGAAAATCTTTAAGCATGTACCACTAAACTATACCTATGCTTATTTAGAACAGCTTCTTCAAGATGAAAATTGGTGGGTTCGCTCACAGGCTGCTAAAACAATTGCAGAAAATAGAGATGGAATTGCGAAATTACAGCAATTTATGGAGACCTCAAATGACCCGTATGCAATTGATATGGCTCGTGAAACAATCGTCAGAAAGCGAGGGAACAAATGAAAGTATTTTTAGATTTTTGTATGTGGTTCTTTGGTGGATTTATTCTATTTTATATGCTGTTTGTTATTATTTCGTATTGCGCAATGTTTGTCATTGCCATGCTAGCAATGCGAAAACGCTATAAATTAGATCCCTCGGAATATGATGATGCACATATAGATGCCTTTTACTCCAAACCAGTATCCTTATTAGTCCCTGCATACAATGAAGAGATTGGCGTTGTAGACACAGTCTATTCATTGTTGAATTTACGATATCCACAAACGGAAATTATCATTATTAACGACGGGTCTACTGACTCTACACTACAAACCGTAATTGAGCATTTCCGAATGAAGCCCGTTGATAAAATTGTTCGTACACATATCCCTACAAAACAAGTTAAACAAATTTATGAATCTGAAATCTATAAAAATTGTATTTTAGTAGATAAAGAAAATGGTGGTAAAGCAGATGCATTAAATGTTGGTATTAATGTATCTCAATATCCATATTTCTGCTCAATTGATGGTGATTCAATTTTAGATGAAAAATCATTGCTTCGTGTGATGAAGCCGATTGTTTTATCTGATGGTGAAGTGATTGCGGCAGGAGGAAATATCCGAATTGCCAATGGCGCAAAAATGCAGCTAGGTTCCGTTACTGAAACACACTTATCAAATAACTACTTAGTGATCATGCAAATAATAGAATATGCGAGAGCCTTTTTAATGGGGCGAATAGCTTTAAGTAAATACAATCTTGTACTTATTATTTCGGGAGCATTTAGTGTGTTTTCGAAGGAATGGGCTGTGGAAGCGGGCGGTTATTCAACCAATATTATTGGAGAAGACATGGAGCTTGTCGTGAATATTCACCGTTTGATAAGAAAGAAAAAAGAAAAGAAACGTATAGAATTTGTTCCAGATCCTGTGTGCTGGACGGAAGCACCTCAGTCATTAGCGGTTTTGCGAAACCAGCGTAGACGTTGGCATCAAGGGTTATTTGAAAGCCTATGGAAGCATAAGGCGATGACGTTGAATCCTAAATATGGCTTAATAGGCTTGCTTTCATTTCCATACTTTTGGCTAGTAGAATGCCTAGGACCACTAGTTGAGCTAGGCGGTTATATTTATATCGTAGTGGCATTTTTCTTAGGGAAAATCTATTATGAAGTAGCTATAATTCTGTTACTGCTTTTCGTTATTTATGGAGTAATTTTTTCTATAGCTTCTATATTATTCGAAGCATGGATTTTGAATACTTATCCGAAACCGAGAGAGCTATTACGCATGATACTTTTAGCATTTACTGAAATTTTCTGGTATCGACCACTCACTCTTTTTTGGCGCTGTGAGGGATTGCTCCGGTTTGTGTTAAGAAGAAGTGATTGGGGTAATATGAAGCGTGTCGGCATCGGTGAAAAGGAGAAAAGTGTATGAAGCGTATATATATAGGGATTATAGTCGTTCTAATTCTCATTATTACACCTATAGGATGGTGGTATTTCAGCGATGAAAAACCGCTCAACGTTGCGATTCTAGATAAAACGGTTCCGAATGAAACTTATCGAGAGCATTTAGGTGTGAACTGGTTTTTAAACCATTATAAATACACACTCGATGAGCATCCGTATGATGTACAAAAAAATTACTATGGTACGCTTCCGAATGATAAAACGAAGAACGTGTCAGAAAAAAAGTTTCCGACTGACTATAGGAATTATGATGTTATTTATTTGGCTGATACGTACGGGGTTTATAAGGATGATTTAAATGAAAAAAAGCGCTTAGGTAAACGTTCAGAAAAAATTGTAGGCGGCTTAGAAATGGATGAATGGCAGTCTATAGTAGATCGTTTAGCAAGCAACAAGAAAAGTATGTTGATTGCTGAATACAATACATTTGCGTCACCAACGTCAGTGGAAGTTAGAAAAGAGTTACAGGATTATTTAGGAATTTCATGGTCTGGATGGATTGGGCGATATTTTGATGAGCTTGATTATCATAAAAATACAGAAATTCCACAATGGGTCATAGATGAACATGGTGATAATTGGCCATTCAAAGGTGGAGGCTTTCTTCTATTTAATGAAATAACTGAAAAGCTCATTGTGCTAGAGTTGGACAAGCATGTAAACACAGAAGGCATTCAAGTGCAATTTACTGAAGAAGGGAAAAAGTTCTTCAACACCTCTGCTCAAGCAGAATATGGCTATTGGTTTGATATTATCACACCTAAATATGCAGAGGATGCTCTCGCTAATTATGAATGGGACTTAACAAAAGAAGGGGAAAAACTATTAGAGGACAACGATATTCCACAGCAATTTGCGGCAATCGTTTCACAGGATAAACGCTACACGACAAGCTATTATTTTGCTGGAGACTTTAACGATATGTCGCAGGTACCGACCCTTTACAAAATAAAAGGATTACCGACCATTTATAAATATGCTGAGAAGTATGCAGATAGTTCATTTTATTGGTCAATCTATATACCAGTCATGCATAAAATTTTTGAAACGTTTGAACAAAAAGAAGTTCAAGAAAACGTTAATCATGGCAAATTAAATTACAACGCACGAATTAAGGGCGAGTCATTTGAAATCTTACGAGATGGAAAATGGGAGCCGATAGTCTTTAAGGGCGTTAATATCGGTATGGGTAAACCAGGAGCATTCCCTGGCGAGGCTGCTATTACGGAAGAAGAGTACTATAGATGGTTCCGACAAATTGCTGACATGAATGCCAACACGATTCGTGTATATACATTACACCCGCCAGGTTTTTATCGGGCACTTGCAAAATACAATGAAGAACATCCAGATAAACCACTGTATGTATTGCATGGTGTATGGATTAATGAAGAAGGTTTGGTTGATTCATTAGATGCCTATGATGAAGCTACTCTAAAGGATTTTCAACTTGAAATGAAACGAATGGTGGACGTTATCCACGGTAATACTTATGTGAAGCCAGTAACAGGACATGCCTCAGGATTATATGATGTAGACGTTTCAAAATATGTAATAGGCTGGGTGCTAGGAATCGAATGGTATCCGCATATGGTTGTTGGTACGAATGAAAAACATGCCAATATAGGCGAATATAATGGAAAGTACTTTGAAACGAAAAATGCTTCACCATTTGAGCATTGGTTAGCAGAGCAAATGGATCTTATTACTGCTTACGAGAAGGATAAATATAATTGGATCCGTCCAATGAGTTTCACAAACTGGGTAACAACCGACTTATTAGACCATCCATCTGAGCCTTCTAAGGATGAGGATTTAGTAGGCGTAAATCCAAATGTCATTTATACGAAAGGTGAGATGCAGGCACCAGGTCAATTTGCTTCCTATCATGTTTATCCTTATTACCCTGACTTCTTTAACTACGATCAAAAATATTTAAATTATAAAGATTTCCGGGGCAATAAAAATAGTTATGCAGGGTATTTAAAAGAACTTCATGAAGCGCATAAAATGCCTGTTCTTGTTGCGGAGTTTGGAATACCAGCAGCTCGTGGTATGACACATGAAAATGTTTATGGCTGGAATCAGGGCCATATGTCCGAACAGCAGCAAGGTGAAACGCTCCAACATTTATATGAAGATATTATGCATGAAGGCTTGCTCGGAGGCCTTATCTTTACATGGCAGGACGAGTGGTTTAAGCGGACGTGGAATACGATGGATTATGATGATCCAAACCGTCGACCATTTTGGTCTAATACACAAACAAATGAACAGCAATTTGGCGTACTAAGCTTTGATCGATTTAAAGTAAAAGTAGACGGCAATACAAAGGAATGGAAAGGTACACAAATGTACAATACCTCACCTTCTGACTCAACAGATTTTGCTGTCGATTATGATGAAAGATATTTGTATCTCAAATTAAAAAGTGATGTTTTAGAACAAGCATCACCTCGTATTTTACTTGATGTAGTACCAAATCAAGGGAATACTTCAGCTACATCAATAAAAGATATGACGTTTTCAAATGGTGTAGATTTTATGGTGGAATTAAATAAAAGTGGAGACTCTCGAGTGGTCATAGATGAATACTATGATTTCTATGATTACTTTTATGGTCATACATTAAAAATGATTCCATCTCGTATGGCAGTTCCTACAAAAAATAGTGGTAAGTTTGCGCCGATTTATTATGTGTTAAATAAACAGTTGTACTTACCAGAGCAAAAAAGGACTACCGACTTTAGTTATTATGAAACAGGGAAGCTGCTTCAAGGGAATGCCAATCCAAAAGCAAAAGATTATAATTCGTTAGTAGACTATACGTGGACGGATGATCATGTGATTGAGCTGCGAATTCCTTGGCTACTAATTCAAACGAGAGATCCAAGCCAGCGTGAGTTTATGGGAGATTTATATAAAGATGGAGAAACAGCTTCGACGAAAGTCGATAATATTTATATTGGTGCGGTCTTTGTAGATAAAGAGGGCAAAGTTGTAAAATCTTTACCAGAGACAAATGACCAAGTCTTACCGAAACTCTCGGCTTATACTTGGGAGCCATGGCAAACGCCTAAGTATGAAGAGCGTTTAAAACAATCCTATTATATTTTACAAAAATTATTTAAAGCATATTAAATGAAAGCTTAGGATAGGTGATTTTTTACCTATTCTAAGTTTTTATTTGCTTATTACCAAAAGTTGGGTGTTATTTGTTAAAACGTACGATATATCCGTTGATCTTCGTTCCGACTGGACGCCCCCAGGAAGCTTTGCTCTGTGCGAAAGCGAAGCGTCAGCAACAAATGTTTTAACTGTGCGAAAGCGAAGCGTCAGTAACAAAGCGCCCAGTCGGAACGGAAATCAACCCCACGTTATGGTGATGAACTGTTTTGTTTGAAAATATAAAAATATTTTATAATTCCGCCTATTTACTGAACTGTATATTCTCACGATTGTTTATGTTAAATTACTACTAATACATTCGAGAAAGACAGTTGTTTTTTTAAGGAGGACATTATAGTGAAGTTTAAATTTGGTCTATTGGCAAAAATTATTGTCGCTATCTTTTTAGCGGTAATACTTGGAGGTTTGATGCCGGAGCCATTTGTACGTATATTTGCAACATTCAATGGCTTATTCGGTAATTTCTTAAATTTCGTTGTACCACTTATTATTATTGCATTTATTGCACCGGGCATTGCTCAGCTTGGGAAAGGCTCAGGAAAATTATTAGGTTTGGCAACATTCTTTGCTTATTTCTCAACAATCATTGCAGGCATGTTTGCCTTTTTAGTAGCGCGAAATGTGTTACCCAACTTCATATCAAATGGTGCTATGGAAAGTATGAAAAACCCAGAAGAATTTTTAGCACAGGCATTCTTTAAAGTTGAAATGCCACCATTAATGGGTGTGATGTCAGCATTAATCTTTGCATTCATCGTAGGGATTGGTATGACAGTCATCAAAGGCGATGTGATGAAACGTGGTTTTGAAGAATTTAATGTAATCATTGAAAAGTTAATTTCATTTGTCATTATTCCTCTTTTACCATTCCATATTTTCGGTATCTTCTTGAACATGACGTTTGGAGGACAAGTAGCAAAAATATTATCAGTCTTCGCAGTTGTCTTCGTACTTATAATTGCGATGCATTGGGTAATATTGCTAGTGCAATACACTACTGCGGGAACTTTAAATAAGAAAAATCCGCTTAAGTTACTTCGAACAATGCTACCTGCGTATTTTACAGCATTAGGCACACAATCTTCAGCTGCAGCTATTCCGGTTACATTGCGACAATCACAAAAAACAGGGGCTTCAGAAAAAGTAACGAATTTTACAATCCCACTGTTTGCAACTATTCATTTATCAGGTAGTACGATTACAATCGTAACTTGTTCTTTAGGTGTTATGATGATGAACGGTATGGATATAGGCTTTGCACAATATGTCGGCTTTATATTTATGCTAGGTATTACAATGGTTGCTGCACCTGGTGTCCCAGGAGGAGGAGTCATGGCCGCAATAGGCTTACTGCAAACAATGCTTGGCTTTGACGAAACAATGGTTGCACTAATGATCGCACTGTATATAGCACAAGATAGCTTTGGTACAGCTACAAATGTAACGGGAGATGGTGCATTAGCTATGATTGTCGACCGTTTCAACAAACAAACAAATTAATAAATACCAGAGTGAACGGATAGAATCACTAAAAAAAAATCGCCTGCTACGGCGATTTTTTTTTGCTTAGGTCGCGAAATAATGTTGGAACTCTCTTACAGATTAATTAGAGAGGAGTGCTACTTTTCATGATGAATAGCTAATGGTGAATATAAAGCCTTACGGATTTAATGGTTAATAGCACACAATTTTTTTGACTAGTAAAAATTTTTTTGTGATAAATAATTAAAATTATTTCTTGTGAAATTTAATAAAATTACATGTTTATGTAGGGATATATCAAAAATTTATAGTTCTAAAGAAAGGAGAAATGGATTTAGTTGGGTGACTGGTTATTGGTAAAATAGTTATTTTTTCATTTAAAAAGGAAATTGTATAGAAAATGTTAAGTTTTGTTTAGTACTATATAGGTATTAGAGAGGTGCGTGTTTTAAATTTTAAGATAATGTTACTTCGTTAGATGTACGATGAGGGAATGCATGTACGAAAAATGAATCATAAAAGGAATAACAATTGTAGAGAAAGTCTTTGAATTAGGCTTTTAACTTCTTTCAGCAACTGTTTTCGTGGCGAAAGTGAAACGCCAGCTACCGGTGTTTTTGTAGCGACATGTAGGCCTATGCACGAAATCGATTCTGGACGCAATTTTGCCGAGACATAATTGATAATAACTTAGACAAAGGAGGAATTTGTTTATGGCGATAAAAGTTGAGTTAAGGGGATTAGCTTTATCAAAAAAAATCAAAACAAGAAGTGCAACAATTGGAATTGTTGGACTTGGTTATGTGGGGCTCCCGTTAGCCCTGGAAATCGTCAATAAAGGCTTTGCAGTAATTGGCCTCGATAAAGACAATGAAAAAATCATCAAATTAAAAAGCGGTAATAGTTATATTGCTGATATGTCTAATACAGCCATAGAGAAAGCGGTTAATGAACAGAAATTTGAGCCGACAAATGATTTTTCTAAACTTGCACAAGTAGATATTATTATTATTTGTGTACCAACACCTACAACTGCAGATGGAACACCTAATATCTCGTATATTGTTGATGCAGCAAATGCAATCGTACAGAACGTATCCTCAAATACTTTAGTTATTCTTGAAAGTACAACTTACCCTGGAACAACAGAAGAAGTAGTTCAACCAATCTTAGAAAATGGTAACTTTGTTATTGGAAAAGATCTATTTTTAGCTTATTCTCCTGAACGTGTCGACCCTGGAAATTTTAATTTTTCAGTTTCGAACACGCCTAAAGTAGTTGGTGGAATAACACCATCTTGTTTAGAAGTTTCTAAGCTTTTTTATGAATCGGTAATCAATACAAATGTATTTGCTGTAACAAGTCCAAAGGTTGCCGAAATGGAAAAGTTACTAGAAAACACATTTAGACAAATTAATATTGCTCTTGTTAATGAATTAAGTCAGATTTGTCATAAAATGGATATAGATGTGTGGGAAGTTATTGAAGCAGCTTCGACAAAGCCTTATGGTTTTATGCCATTTGCACCAGGCCCAGGAGTAGGTGGTCACTGTATCCCAGTGGACCCTAAATATTTATTATGGGCTGGCCAGCAACATGGCATTGCTGCAACTTTAATTGAGACCGCTGATAAAATTAATGATTCCATGCCAAGCTTTGTAGTTACAAGACTTGAAAGTTATTTAAATGAGCAAGGAAAAGAGATAATTGATGCGGAAATCGTAGTGATTGGAGTTTCCTATAAGCCAAATATTAATGATTTTAGAGAATCACCAGCATTACGTATCATTGACGAATTAATGGACAAGCAGTGTGGGCTAAATGTTATTGATCCATTTATAGAAACGTTTACAGTTGGTAATTACATGTTAAACACAGTTTCACTTACAAAAGAAATCATTCAAAAAGCAGATGCAGTAGTCATTTTAACGAATCATACTACTATTGATTATTCATTAATTGATCAGCACGCTGCTTTAATTTTTGATACACGAAATACCCATTATTTATTCGAGAATGAAAAATACTACAAATTATAGGGGGGGTTCTGTGAACGCGAGTCGACTGAAAATATGTAGTCTATTATTCATTTTATTTTTAACAGGATGTCAATCGTCTGCTCAAACTAATCAGGTTCAACCTGTTGATTCAACAATTGAGGTAAAGGAACATGATGGGACAATGAGTGAAATTTATAGTCACGCAAGCATTCTTAGTCCGAAGATAGCATTAACCTTTAATGGGCTTGCTGACAATGAAACAATGCTGAAGCTATTAAAAGTATTAGATCAATGTAACATGAAGGCAACATTTTTTGTAGAAGGAACGCGAGTGGCACAAGATCCTGAGTTAGTGAAGGACATTTTAGCGAAAGGTCATGAAGTAGAAAATGGTACGCTGACGTTTCCTGATATGACCGATTTAAATTATGAAGAAACCTATAAAGAGATTTATTTAGCGAATCAAGTTTTTAAAGAGCATCTAGGTTATACACCTAAATACGTTCGAAGTCGTTCTGGTGACTCAACTGACAATATGCGTTTAGCAACTAAAACGCTCAATATGAAGGGAGTTGTAGCATCTTCCATTAATCCGAAAGATCGAAATATGCAAAGTGCCGAAGAAATAAAGGATTATATTCATCGCTTTATCAACAGTGGATCAGTCATTCATTTAAACACATACATTAATCCTGCAATTATTGATGCTGTACCACTATTGTCTCAATTGGGGAAAGAACAAGGGTATGCCTTCTCTACATTAACAGACGTATTAGATGAGCAATATATAGTAAAACCCTTAGAGTCAATAGAAGGCTATGACACTATTAAAGTGAATCCGGATTTTGAAAATGTAAAACCAAATATGTACTACCGTAAAAATACTTCTAAAAAGGAAGTTGCTTTAACCTTTGATGATTGGGCGAGTGAAGAGAGACTTAAAGAAATTTTAGATGTTCTTGATAAGTATAACGTTCGCTCTACATTCTTTTTAATTGGGAAAGGTGTGGAAAAGGATCCGCAACTAGCGCGATTAATTGTTGAGAGAGGTCATGAGGTTGCTAGCCACTCCTACAATCATCTTGATGTTACGACAATGACACCGGAGGAGCTCCAAGAGGATGTCGTGAAGGCACATAGGGCGTTAACATACGCCTTACAGGAGGAACCTTTATTGTATTTCAGACCTAATAAAGGTGCTATTAATGAAGAATCAGCGAAAATTATTGCTGCAACTGGTATCAAATCCATTGCTATGTACGATATTGCATCATTCGATTGGAATTTAGAATATAGCGTTTCAGATATTTATAATCGTGTGATGAGTAGAATTGGTCCAGGAAAAGTAATTGTTATGCACATTTTAGATGGTACAAAAACAGTTGAGGCTTTACCAGTAATCATTGAAAAGCTGCAAAAAGATGGGTATAGCTTTGCAAAAATGTCGACTTGGATTGAAGAAGATTCAAATAAGAAAGTGAATTGATAATCATGAATAAGAAAAAAGAGATTTTAACGATACCGCGCTCTGATCGACGAATTTTATCGAATATTCCTGACCCAGAAAATGTACGAAATCTCGTTAATCGACGAGGTGCTTCGTATCAAAAGGAAGAAATCGATCCTACAGATGTCAATGAAATATATCGTTTACAGCTGTTAAGTTTACGCTATGAAACTAATTTTGAAGTGCAAATTAAAAGAGTAAAGCAAAAGGTTAGTAACAAACATTATGCGGAGGATATTTCGGTTACAGGTATCCTTATATTTTCAAATAGTCCTAATAATTTTCAAATAGATGAAATTATTACGATGAAATTTACTATACCTGGTGGTGCGATGCCGGAGGGCTATGAATCTAAGGTAAAGGTAAAAGCGAAAGTTGTTCGCCAGTTTACGAAAGAAGTAGATGGTGAAACTAGATGCTACTATGCATGTGAATTTCTGCAGCCTTTAAATGACTATATGACTAAAAAACGTTGGGGACTATCAATCTTTGTGGCAAGTTTATTTCTATTGATTGTTTCTCTTATTGTGATATTAATGAGGGCTGAAAGTGTTATTTATTTCAGATTCAATAAATTCCTATATCTATATAGTATTATTGCTGCAACATTTCTTTTAAGTCGATATTTATTCGGTATTTTCTATAGGAATGTCCCGATAAATCCTAAATTTGAACCGGGCGTTTCTATTATTATTCCAGTGTTTAACGAAGAAGAGTGGATTCATAGAACAATTTTAAGCTGTATTAATCAGTATTATCCTGTAGACAAACTAGAGGTTATTGTCGTAGATGACTATTCAACGGATAGAACTGAGGAAAAAGCAAAAGAAATGATTGAACTTATTCATAGTGAGGGTGAGCGATTTAAAACAAAAAATCGTTTAAGCTTCCATAAGCTACCTCAAAATGGAGGGAAACGTGAGGCTCTTGTGGCCGGAGTGCATCTAGCCAAACACGATTTAGTCGTTTTCGTAGATTCGGATAGTTTTTTAGAACCTCATGCTATTCGAAATATAGTACAGCCTTTCCAAGATCCTAAAATGGCCGGTGTGGCTGGAAGAACAGAGGTTGAAAATAAATTTACAAATGCTCTGACAAAATTGCAAACCGTTCGCTATTATATAGCCTTCCGGATAATGAAAGCTGCTGAGTCTTGGTTTGATACAGTAACTTGTTTATCTGGTCCATTAGCGTGTTATCGAAAAGAGCTTATTTTAAAGAACGAAACAGCATGGTTAAACCAAAAATTTCTTGGACAACCCGCAACATTCGGCGATGACCGTAGTATGACAAATTATATTTTAAAAACACATCGGACGGGATATCAGGATAATGCCGTATGTTCTACTATTGTTCCATCAGATTCAAAAGTCTTTTTATCTCAACAAATGAGATGGAAACGATCTTGGCTACGCGAATCGCTACGAGCATTTTTATTTATGTGGAAAAAGGAACCTTTTATGTTTCTTTTCTTCATCATTGGTTTAATCGTACCGATAGCAGCCCCTATTGTTGTTGTTTACAATCTACTTTACGTGCCAATTATGCATGGCGTTTTTCCAACTACGTTTTTAATGGGCTTGTTATTGATGGCAATGCTAATGAGTTTGGCCCATCTTTTTTTTAGAAAAAGTAAGTTATGGACATTTGGCTTTATCTTTGTACTTTTCTATGAATTTATTTTGCTGTGGCAAATGCCTGTTGCATGGGTTACATTTTGGAAATCAACATGGGGTACGAGAGAAACACCTCAAGATGTCATCGCCAAAGAAAAGAAATTGGAAAAACAAAAGTTGCGAAAATCCCGATTTTCGATTCTAAATAGAAAAATGGGTGAGAAGAAATGAGTGAAAAAAATGTTGTATTAAATCCAGCTAAAAAAAATCGAAGGAAAATAATACGATCCATAGTTCAAGCGATTATCGTTATATTTTTAACGATTATTTTAATACGTATAGTGTTTTTAACAGAAAAAAGGGTAGAGGAAACGGTTCCTCTAGAAAATAAAGATGGTTTCATCGCATTATCATATTTTGGTGTGAGCAGAGGCGAGTCTCCTAAATACGTATCGAAAGAGAATTTAAAAAAACAACTAGCGTTACTTGAAAGTCAGGGTTATCAAACGATTACTCAACAAGATATTTTAGATTTTTATCAGAAAGACAAACCGTTGCCAGAGAAAGCTTTGTTTTTATCATTTGAAGATGGACGGACAGATTCTAGTATATTTGCTCAAAACATCATGGAGGATCTAAACTATAAAGCTACGATGTTTACGTACGCCAATAAAATGGATACACAGGACAACAAATTTCTAAAGCCGAAAGACTTATTGATCATGGAAAAAAGTGGGTATTGGGAGTTGGGCTCTAATGGTTACCGTCTAACATATATTAATATTTTTAATAATAAAGGACAGTCGTTAGGTGTAATAGATGAAAATAATGTGCCGAATAAAACGACTATCGAATATTATAATCATTATTTAATGGACTTCATTCGCAATCAATATATGATTCCAAGTGAAACGCGACAGGAAATGGAAGAGCGTATCCAAAAAGATTACAAGCTAATGCAAGATATTTATGAGGAGGAATTAGGAGGAGTTCCTAAAGCTTATGCGATTATGCATGCCAACTCACTTTATAATAATATGGATTCGTTAGTTGAACGTGCGAATAATAAAGAAATTAAAGATAAGTTTAAAATGCATTTCAATTTGGAGCTAGGGGCATATAATGATGCGGATGCTAATCTTTACAACTTAAGTAGATTGCAAGTTTCGCCCTATTGGTCTACCAATCACTTGATGATGAAAATCCGCCAAGCTAGTAAGCAAAATGTAGAATTTGAAGTTGGAGATCCTGAACGAGCAAAAGAATGGTCTGTCATGAATGGTGCAGTAGAATATGAAAATAATGTGATTACTATAACATCTGCACCTGCTAGTGAAGGTCGGTTAATATGGAAGGAAACACTTCCTGAGCAATATAATATAAGCTTTGCCTTTAAAGGGAATGTCGTTGGACAACAATCTATTTATTTAAACTATGATGAAAAAAATGATAGCTATATTCGGGTAGCATTAATCGATAATGAGATTGTTGTTTCTGAGAAATTACCGGAATCAAGCGTTGTTGAGAAGGGGCGTTTCCCGTTAAATGAAATAAAGTGGAATGAAGAAGAGTATGCATTTAATAAGGCTACTGTATACAATTATCAGGATACGCAAAAAGGCTCTAGAATTGATCAGGAAGAATATCCACGAAACCTAACAAAAACAAGAGAATTTAACATTGCTGTTAATAAGGATAAAATTAAGATAGACGTAGATAAGGTATTATCCAAAACAATACAAGTAAATCCTGATATTCAAGGATCACAAATTGGATTTGGTGCGATGTTCAGTATAAAAGAAACTTCGCATGAACAGTATGCAGATGATATTTATGATACATTCATCGAAGATATTTTGATTACAGATAGTAACGATCATACACTTTTTACAAACCAATACACGAACTTCGATAAAGTTAAGCACAAAACGCTGACTTTCATTAATAGCGTTGTGGATTTCTTTATTGAAACCTTCTAAAGTGAGGGGAACTAAATTCAAGTGAAAAAAATTTTATTGTTTATCTGTCTAGCATTACTAATTATCACGGCCTGTAGTAATAGTAAAGAAGAACCTGTGAAGGCGAGAGAACCATTGAAAAACAAAGAAAAGCTTCAACTATCTATTTGGTTACCTGAATGGCAAATCAAATCTGCCATCGAGGATGTGGAAAATTCAGAACAGGGCTTACAAGACATTCGCGTTTTTGGTGCTTATTTTAAAGAGAATGACCAATTATTATTAACTGAAGATACGATAGAAATGTTGAAACAAACACAGCAACAGTTTAATGAATCACATCAAGTGATACTTACGTTAATTAACGATACTGTTACAGATAACGCCCCTTCAGTTCAGAAGGATAGCACGTTATTAAATCGGTTGTTCCAAAATGCGTCATCCAGGCAGCGACATATTGATAATATTTTGCAAGTTGTTGACCAATACAATGTGAATGGTGTCGAAATTGATTATGAAAAGGTTGCTAAAGAGGACCTTCCTGGATATGTCCGCTTTCTAAACGAACTTTATAAACAGTTATCGAAAAAAGGTATTTCATTACATGTCGTACTAGAGCCTAGCTTCCCGTTTGATGTTAAATTGCCAAATGGACCTAAATATACAGTGATGGCTTATAATGTGCACGGATATCATAGTGGTCCAGGTGCAAAGGCAAACTTTTCATTTTTAAATGACTTAATAAAAAAAATGAAGAAGTCCAATCAAAAACTAGCGATTGCTTTTGCAACTGGCGGATTTGAATGGGTAAATCAAGGTAAAACAATTGCATTAACAGAGATAGAGGCAGAGGAATTACTGAACCAAACGAAAGCAGTTAAACAACGAGATAAAGCAAGTGGTGCTGTATATTTCACGTATGTAGATGAACAAAAAGTGAAGCATGAAGTTTGGTATGCCGATCAGGAAACGCTTGAAAAATGGACAGCACACGTACGAAAGAAACGCTACAATGAGATTGTTTTATGGCGTGCCGGAGGTCTAAGTTCGAAAACCTTACAATGGATTAATGAACAATCACAGGAGTGACGGATTCGATTGCCAGAGAGACAGTTGGAACAGGGGAAGTGGTGGATAGAACAGCTGAAGTCGTGGATAGAATCGTTAAAGCGACGGATGAAATTATCAAAGTGACGGAAAGAACCGCCAGAGCGACGGATGGAATTATCAAAGCGACGGAAAGAACCGCAAGCGACGGATGGAATCATCAAAGCGACGGAAAGAACCACCAGAGCGACGGATGAAATTATCAAAGCGACGGAAAGAACCGCAAACGATGGATGGAATCATCAAAGTGACGGAAAGAACCGCCAGAGCGACGGATGAAATTATCAAAGCGACGGATGGAATTATCAAAGCGATGGATGGAATCATCAAAGCGACGGAAAGAACCGCAAGCGACGGATGGAATCATCAAAGCGACGGAAAGAACCACCAGAGCGACGGATAGGACTATCAAAGCGACGGATGGAATCATCAAAGTGACGGAAAGAACCGCCAGAGTGACGGATGAAATTATCAAAGCGACGGAAAGAACCGCAAGCGACGGATGGAATCATCAAAGTGACGGAAAGAACCGCCAGAGCGACGGAAAGAACCACCTAAACCCCAAAAAAATCGCCACATACGGCGATTTTTTTTATTGGAATTGAGAAAGTCGTGAAAAGAAATTGGTAACGAAGTCTAAAAATATTTTTTCTGATGGAGCAATTTCGCGGTTTACAGGTGAAATAATACCGACGGTTCTTGGAATTGTAGGTGATTGAATCGGTACCTTTACTGTGAAGCGAGCAGCTGAATCATATAGGGAGCTTTCTGGTAATAAGCTAACACCAATGCCCGCAGCGACAAGACCTTTTAGTGCATCTAAGTCTTCACCCTCAGAGATGATGTTTGGCGAGAAGCCGGCAGCGCGACAGGCATCCATAGCTACTTTATGTAAAATATATCCATCTGGGAATAACACAAATAAATCATTGCGTAAATCAGCAAGTTGAATACTTTCTTTTTTGGCTAATGGATGTTTTGCTGGCAGTAATGCAGCGATATTTTCAGTAAATAATATGGTTGAACGGATAGTTTCGTCCTTCGGTGGAAGTGGACCTAAAAAAGCTAAATTTAACTCGCGGTTTTTGACTGCATCGATCAAAAAACGATAAGAACCTTGACGGAGTTGAAATTGCAAATCGGGATATTCACGCTTAAAGGCAGAAATAACAGTTGGCAATACATAGCTAGCTAAGCTTGTTGGAAAGCCGATTTTTATTGTTCCTTTAGCGGGGTCTAAATATTCTTCAACTTGCTTTGCTGCAAAATCAATGGCTTTTAAAGCAGTAATGGTGTGCTCGAGAAATGTTTTTCCAATCGGTGTTAATTTAACATTGCGTCCTACACGTTCAAAAAGTGGTGTGCCTAATTCATCTTCTAAATTAGCAATTTGTCGGCTTATTGCAGATTGAGCAACATGAAGATATTCGGCAGCCTCTGATATGTGTTCGCGTTCAGCAACCTCAACAAAATATCGTAATTGACGTAACTCCACTAGATATTCACCTCTATTAATCGAAAAATACGATTGATTATTCTTCAATTATATACTATTAAGATAAAAATAACTGAAAATAAACAAATGTTAACTGGTGCGAATTAAATGACGGGATGTCTCAGTAGCTTCATTCAAGCGCGGAGAGGAATGAATGCTAAATGAGTCACGTTCTGTAATAAAGCCTTCGTGACCAACATCCTGCCGCCGCTGCCGCTCCGGAAGTCCCCAGCCGGAACGGAAATCACTCCCACTTTATAATGGTAAATCTTTTTTTACGAACTAGAACTCTATAAATTTCTTTCCCTTATTTGATTCTATTCTAATAAAAAAGGTTATAGTATTGGTACTGTTCTTTATACATTTCTGTCACAAAACCGCTACAATTAGCGATTCCTGAGGGGTTTCCACTATGTAGCTAGATGAAATCCATTCTCAATTAGATTTATTTTATTGAAAATAAGGGGAGTCGATTCTCATTGTCAATAACGATTAGCAATATTTTGAAAATGCTTACAAACTCTTTGTTTTTAAGGATTGTTTCAAAGAAAAGTGAAAGTGATTGAAATGGTTTGCATAGAGAACGATTTTCAGTTAAGATTAGAATGATGATAATTAAGGGATGGTTCACCATTCACTGAACACACTATGGAGGTATTTTATGTCAACTTTAGTAATTAAAGATCTTCACGTTGAAATCGACGGGAAAGAGATTTTAAAAGGCGTAAATCTTACGATCAATACAAATGAAATTCATGCAATCATGGGACCAAACGGAACTGGTAAATCAACACTAGCTTCTGCAATTATGGGTCACCCTAAATATGAAGTAACTTCTGGTACAGTTGAGCTTGATGGCGAAAATGTACTTGAAATGGAAGTGGACGAGCGTGCTCAAGCAGGTTTATTCCTAGCTATGCAATATCCTTCTGAAATCGCTGGTGTAACAAATGCTGACTTCTTACGTTCAGCTATCAATGCACGTCGTGAAGAGGGCGATGAAATTTCTCTAATGAAATTTATCCGTGAATTAGATAAAAACATGGAATTCCTAGAAATGAATGAAGATATGGCACAACGTTATTTAAATGAAGGTTTCTCTGGCGGTGAGAAAAAACGTAACGAAATTCTTCAATTAATGATGATTAAACCAACTTTCGCGATTTTAGATGAAATTGACTCTGGTCTTGATATTGACGCGCTTAAAGTTGTTTCAAAAGGGATCAATGCAATGCGTGGAGAAGGCTTCGGCTGCTTAATGATCACTCACTACCAACGTCTACTTAACTACATTACACCAGACCATGTACACGTAATGATGCAAGGCCGTGTTGTTAAATCAGGTGGCGAAGAGTTAGCACAACGTTTAGAAGCGGAAGGCTATGACTGGATTAAAAAAGAATTAGGTATCGAAGAAGAAACAGAAGAGCAAGAAGCATAAGAGGGAGGACGAACTAGCATGACAGTGGAACTTAACTTGCCTGTAACAGTACAGGACGTGCGCTCGTTCTCAGAAGCAAAGGGAGAACCGGCTTGGTTTACTGAGCTTCGCGCGGCAGCACTAGACAAAGCAACTGGTTTAGATATGCCAAAACCAGACAGAACAAATATTACAAAATGGGATTTCTTAAATTTCCCAACTCATACAGTTGACAGTGAAGGATTTGCTTCACTTGATGCATTACCGGAAGAAGCAAAAGGTTTAATTGATCTTGAAGCACAAGAAAACCTTTATGTTCAACGTAATAATACACCAGCTTTCATTAAAACATCACAAGAACTAGCTGATAAAGGTGTTATTTTTACAGATATCTTAACAGCGGTTCGTGAACACGGTGACCTTGTTAAAAAGTACTTTATGACAGAAGCTGTAAAAGTTGATGAGCATAAATTAACTGCGCTTCATGCGGCACTTGTTAATGGTGGTGTATTCGTATACGTACCGAAAAATGTAATTATTGAACAGCCACTTCAAGTAATATTCTTAAACGATAACGCAGAAGCTTCATTATATAACCACGTGTTAGTTGTAGCTGAAGCAAATTCAGCTGTAACATATGTTGAAACATATATTTCAACAGTTGAAGAAGCAAAAGGGCAAGCAAATATTATTGCAGAAGTAGTAGCTCAAGACAATGCACAAGTTACTTACGGTGCGGTTGATGTACTTGCGAAAGGATATACTACTTATGTAAATCGTCGTGGACGTCTAGCTCGTGATGCGAAAGTAGATTGGGCTCTTGGCTTAATGAATGACTCAGATACTATTTCTGAAAACATTACACATCTAATCGGTGACGGTTCTCATGCTGATACAAAAACAGTCGTTGTTGGTCGCGGTGAACAAAAACTTAACTTCACTACTGAAGTTCGTCACTGGGGTAAGAACTCAAATGGTCATATCTTAAAGCATGGTGTAATGAAAGATGCGGCACAATCAATCTTTAACGGTATTGGCTACATCGAACACGGTGCGACAAAAGCGGATGCACAACAAGAATCACGTGTGTTAATGCTTTCTGAAAAAGCTCGTGGCGATGCAAACCCAATTCTATTAATCGATGAAGACGATGTAACAGCAGGACACGCAGCATCTGTTGGCCGAGTTGATCCACTACAACTTTACTACTTAATGAGTCGTGGTATCTCGAAAGCAGAAGCAGAGCGCCTTGTTATCCATGGATTCCTTGCGCCAGTTGTTACGCAATTACCAATCGAAGGCGTTCAAAAGCAACTGACGGAGGTTATTGAAAGGAAAGTTCGCTAATGATGAATAAAGACATTAAAAGCTATTTCCCAATTTTAAATCAGGAAGTAAACGGTCATAAACTTGTTTACCTTGATAGCGCAGCAACTTCTCAAAAACCTATTCAAGTAATTGAAGCGATGAAGCATTATTATGAATTCGATAATTCCAATGTTCACCGTGGTGTGCATACATTGGGTAATCGTGCTACTGACAAGTATGAGGGCGCACGTGAAAAGGTTCGTAATTTTATTAATGCTACTTCAACACAAGAAATTATTTTTACTCGCGGTACTACAACTGCTTTAAATACAGTAGCAGCAAGTTATGGTCGTGCTAATGTGGCTGATGGTGATGAAATTGTTATTACCCACATGGAGCACCATTCCAATATTATTCCTTGGCAACAGCTTGCAAAGGAAAAAAATGCAACACTGAAATACATTGAGCTTGAAGCAGATGGCACACTTAATCTAGAAAAGGTTCGTGCGACAATTACACCTAAAACAAAGATTGTGTCAGTGTCAATGGCGTCAAACGTACTTGGAACGATTAACCCAATTAAAGAAATCGCTCAAATTGCGCATGCTAACGGTGCGGTAATGGTAGCGGATGCTGCACAAGCAGCACCACATATGAAAATCGATGTACAGGATTTGGATGTAGATTTCTTAGGGTTCTCAGGTCATAAAATGTGCGGACCAACTGGAATAGGTGTACTATATGGTAAAAAAGAACACCTTGAAAAGATGGAGCCAATTGAATTTGGTGGCGAAATGATTGACTTTGTTGGACTTCATGAGTCGACGTGGAAAGAATTACCGTGGAAATTTGAAGGTGGAACTCCTATCATTGCAGGTGCAATAGGTTTAGGGGCTGCTATCGATTTCTTAACTGAAATTGGGCTAGATAAAATTGCGGAGCACGAGCATAAGCTTGCAGGCTACGCGATGGATCAGCTTGAAACAATTGACGGACTTAAAATTTTTGGCCCACGTGACCCAATGAAGCGTTGTGGCCTTGTAACGTTTAACCTAGACGATGTACATCCACATGATGTGGCAACGGTTCTTGATATGAGCGGTATTGCTGTTCGTGCAGGACATCATTGCGCACAGCCACTAATGAAATGTCTTCAACAAGTAGCGACAGCGCGTGCAAGCTTCTATCTGTATAACACAGAAGAAGATATTGACCGCCTAGTGGCAGGGTTACGTTCTGCGAAGGAGTATTTTGGCGATGTCTTTTAATAATTTAGATCAACTATATCGTTCAGTCATTATGGATCACTATAAAAATCCTCGTAATAAAGGATCTATAGAAAACGATGCTGTAACGATTGATATGAACAACCCGACTTGTGGAGACCGTATTCACTTAACGCTAAAAGTGACTGACGGTATTGTCGAGGATGCGAAGTTTGACGGTGAAGGCTGTTCAATTTCGATGTCTTCTGCTTCCATGATGACGCAGCTCATCAAAGGTAAAAAAATTGAGGAAGCATTAGAACTTGCTGATATTTTTTCTAAAATGATGATGGGTGAAGATTATAGCGATAAATATGACCTTGAGGATGTTGAGGCACTACAAGGTGTTTCTCAATTCCCTGCACGTATTAAATGTGCGACATTAGCTTGGAAAGCGATGGAAAAAGGTGTAAAGGAATAATAAATCCTAATTTCAAGTGAAAGCATTATTTGTGCTTTCACTTGAAGTAAGATTATTGTGCATTAAACAAAATAACAATTATTTATGAACGGAGGAGAAAAGATGGCTAAAAAAATGCCTGATATTGGCGATTACAAATACGGATTCCATGACAAGGACGTATCAATTTTCCGTTCAAAACGTGGTTTAACTGAAGAAATCGTCCGTGAAATTTCTAATATGAAACAAGAGCCAGAGTGGATGCTTGAGTACCGCTTAAAAGCACTTGAAACTTTCTATACAAAACCAATGCCGCAATGGGGTGGCGACCTAGGAGATTTAGATTTTGATGAAATTACGTATTACGTAAAACCATCAGAAGCTACACAAAAATCTTGGGATGAAGTACCTGATGAAATTAAAGCTACTTTTGATAAATTAGGTATTCCAGAAGCAGAGCAAAAATACCTTGCAGGTGTATCTGCTCAGTATGAATCTGAGGTTGTTTATCACAACATGAAACAAGACCTTGAAGATCTTGGTATTGTGTTCAAAGATACTGACTCAGCTTTACGTGAAAACGAAGATATTTTCAAACAATACTGGGGCAAAGTGATTCCTTACACTGACAACAAATTTGCTGCACTAAACTCAGCAGTTTGGTCAGGTGGATCATTCATCTATGTACCACCAGGTGTAAAAGTGGAAACGCCATTACAAGCTTACTTCCGTATTAACTCTGAAAACATGGGTCAATTCGAACGTACATTAATTATTGTAGATGAAGGCGCTCACGTACACTACGTTGAAGGTTGTACAGCTCCTGTTTACACAACAAACTCTTTACACTCAGCAGTAGTAGAAATTGTTGTACGTAAAGATGCATACTGCCGTTATACAACGATTCAAAACTGGGCAAACAACGTTTACAACCTAGTAACAAAACGTACAGTTGTTGAAGAAAACGGTACAATGGAATGGATCGACGGTAACATCGGTTCTAAGTTAACAATGAAGTACCCAGCTTGTATCCTTAAAGGTGAAGGCGCTCGTGGTATGACATTATCAATCGCATTAGCAGGTAAAGGTCAACACCAACACGCAGGTGCGAAAATGATTCATATGGCACCAAACACATCTTCAACAATCGTTTCTAAATCGATTGCTAAACAAGGTGGTAAGGTAACATATATGGGTCAAGTTCGTTTCGGCCCTAAAGCAAGTGGTGCACGTGCTAACATCGAATGTGATACGTTAATCATGGACAACCAATCTACTTCAGATACAATTCCATACAATGAAATCTTAAATGATAATGTTTCTTTAGAGCATGAAGCGAAAGTTTCAAAAGTATCAGAGGAACAATTATTCTACTTAATGTCTCGTGGTATTTCTGAAGAAGAAGCGACAGAAATGATCGTAATGGGCTTCATCGAGCCATTCACAAAAGAATTACCAATGGAATACGCAGTAGAAATGAACCGTCTTATTAAGTTTGAGATGGAAGGTTCAATCGGATAAAACTTTTAAAACCCGTCACAACAATGTTTGTGGCGGGTTTTTTATTTAATAGAAGAGCTATAGCGACGGAAAGAGTTTTGCTTGGTTATGTTGTTCTGATGGATCAAGACGACAATATAGAGTTTGAGCCTTTTATTCAACAGCTCAGCGGATTTATGAATCTAATCCCATTTATCAAATTAGCAATCGAGGGCGTGTTTTTATATCTTTTATAAAATAGTTGACTTATTTTTAAGTTGTAACTATAATGGTTACAGCTGAAGGTGATGAAGATTAAAATTAGCAGTCGTTTTACAATCGCTGTTCATATTTTATCAATCATCAAGCAAAATCCATCGACCATTTGCACGTCGGAATTTATGGCGGAAAGCGTAAATACAAATCCGGTAGTAATTAGGAAAATATTGTCCTATCTTAAAAAGGCAAGTATAGTGCAAGTGCGCCGAGGAACAGGCGGAGCCTCTTTGGTCAAAGATCTAGATGCCATCACTTTGCTAGAGGTTTTTCGTTCAGTAGAAGTTGTAGAAGAAAATCAGTTATTTCATTTACATGAAAATCCAAATCCTGATTGTCCTATAGGTGCTAATATACAGGCTGTATTAGAGATAATTTTAGTGCAAGCACAAGAAGCTATGGAACAAGTATTAGCCAATATTACTATGGAGCAAGTAATTACATCTTTAATCCGTGAGATGCAACAATCACAATAAATGCATTCCTGAATGCATTATTTATTTGACTTAACTGTAACTAAAATGGTTACAACTAAAAGAGAAAAGGAGGTTTAAGTGGGTGACTCTTAAAATAAAAGCATATTCGGATTTTATTTGTCCTTTCTGTTTTTTAGGGAAAGGGCCATTAGATGAAATTGCAAAAGAAAAGAATATTGAAATAGAGTGGATGCCATTTGAGTTAAGACCTGAACCATATCCGAAAATTGACCCTTGGAAAGAGCCGACTAAATTAGGATCATGGGATTCCTATATTCTCCCTACTGCCAAAAAGCTAGGGATTGATATGCGACTACCGCGTGTATCTCCACATCCTTATACAAATTTAGCTTTTGAAGGATATCAATTTGCTAAGTTGCATGGAAAGGGCAATGAATTTCATCATAGAATTTTCACAGCGTTTTTCCAAGAAGAACAAAATATTGAGGATGTAGTGGTGTTAACTCAATTAGCGAATGAGGTAGGTTTGCCTGCAGAAGAATTCAAAGAAGCTTTACGTTCAGGTAAATATCGGGAAGCTCATCAAGAAGCTTTAAAGCATGCTTATGAAGAGGCGAATATTACTGCCGTTCCTACATTAATTATTGGTAATGAAATGATCCAAGGATTAGCTAGTAAAGAAAGACTAGCACAAGTGATCGATCAGCAATTAAAAAAGTAGGTTATGTAAATCATTTAAACAGTAGTGTATAAAATAAAGCTACTTGTAAAAACCTATGTAGATAAAAAAACTTGTTAAAATTTGGAGGGAATACAAATGTCAGTAACAACAACTAATTTAAAAGAAGCAATTATTAATCGTCGTTCAATCCGTAAGGTGAAAAAGAACACAGCAATTACAAAAGAAAAAATTGAAGAGCTATTAAAAATCAGTGTACATGCACCGTCTTCATTTAATATGCAAAGTGGACGTGTAGTAGTTTTAATGGATAATGAACACGAAAAGTTTTGGGACATTGTCAAAGAAACATTACGTGCACGTGTGCCAGCAGAAAATTTTGCAGCGACTGAAGAGCGATTACAAGGCTTTAAAGATGGCGTAGGAACAATTTTGTTCTTTGAAGACCAAGCAACAATCAAACAAATGCAAGAAAACGCGCCTTCTTATAAAGAGCAATTCCCATTCTGGTCACATCAAGGAAATGCAATGCTACAATACGCAACATGGATGTCTTTAACTACTGAAGGAATTGGCGCATCTCTTCAGCACTACAATCCAATTATTGACGAGGAAGTTAAACAAACTTGGAATATTCCTGCAGAATTGAGTCTTATAGCTCAAATGCCATTTGGTGAACCAAATGAACAACCAGGAGAAAAAACTTCTTTACCTTTTGAAGATGTAGTGAAGTTTTATTAATTAAAATCTGACTACAATGAACCCCGTTAAGTGGACACGATTCACTTAATGGGGGTTCTTACTAACATATTAGTTAAATGAAAACTCGTAACCTACATAGTTAAAAACATTGGAAAACCCTATATTTTCTGCTACAGCGATGGATGGTTTGTTTGAGTCCATACAATCCCAATATGGAATCGACTCTTGTGTTAAACAATCTTTTACAAAGTGGTGAGCTAACTTTTGAGCTAATTTATTTCCTTGGTAAGCTTCTAATGTTTCGATATCTATACAGTGGACGTTTTCAACAACAAAGCCTGAAAAACAAAGGCTAACAATGTGATGATCGTAAACGACACAGTATCCAATTCCTTTATTCAAGAAACATTCAACTGAAGACCAACACGATAATATTTTAGACTGTAAAAAAGCGGAGTTTTTAATGGTGTTATCTTCAAATAGAGCGTTATCCATTTTTAAGACAGTGTAGCCTTCTTTAATATCGGGCTCATTAGTTGCTATATAGTTATTTTTATGAAGCTTATATACTCTTTGCTTCCAACTACCAAGTTCACGATGATTAAATGTTTTTTCAATCGTTTGATTCCACTTTTGATGATTACCAATGCCTTCGAAGTAATGCATTCCCACTTTTTTCGCTTCTGGTACAATTACCTGATCAATAAAGTCGTTAATTTGATTATTAAATTGTTCATTATTTTCATTTCCTATAAAGAAAAATCCATCATTGTTTCCTAACCAAATAAGTGCTGATTGTGCTGAATCGATTTGATCCACAAATATGCGTCCAGGATTCACTCCCTCTACGACAGCTTTTACTTCTAATTGACCGTGCTCATTTAGTAACCCCTTACACCTGTAAAATTCATTTTGTTGTAGTTCAGTAATCATCTCAATCAAATCCCTTTCACGTTAAATTTCACATATTTTGTTTCATCACCAAAGTTTGGGGTGTCATTTATAAAAAAGTATATTATGCGTATAAGTTGATCTTCGCTCCGCTGGGTGACTCCTCGGGGATCGGCAATAGAGGAACGAAGGCTAAGAGCATCACATCCTGTGATAACGCCTTCGTGACCAACATCGTGCTGTTGCCGCTGCCGCTTCGCTTTCGCGCAGATAAAACCCTTTTGCTTTCGCTGCGCTTTCGCACAAAAAAACCTCTGCTACCGCTACGTTGCACTCACGCTTTCGCGCAAAAGACATCTGTTGGCCCGAGACCCTGCAGCGAAGCGGCTCATCGAACGCCCCCAGGAAAGCCCCAGCCGGAACGGAAATCAACCCTACGTTCTGCTGATAATCCTATATTTCACCTTATTTAAGAGCTATGATTTTTTTACGATACGTTTAATTAGATGGTGTATGCTATGATAAATGTACATGAAGGAGGGAGTCACATGATTATAGTTGGATTAACTGGTTGGGGTGATCATCCATCACTTTATAGTGGAGTGACTGCCTCAAAGGACAAATTATTCGATTATACAGGTCATTTTTTAACGGTAGAGGTAGATACTTCTTTTTATGCCATACCTTCTAAAGAGAATGTTCGGAAATGGTGTGAGGATACACCCGAAAATTTCCGTTTTGTTGTGAAGCTTTATCAAGGAATGACTGGTCATTTACGTGGCGACATACCGTTTGAATCGAAGAATGACATGTTTAATGCCTTTATCGAATGTGCCAATGAATTTAAACGTCATGGGAAGCTAGCGATGGTATTAGCACAATTCCCGCCGTGGTTTGATTGTCAGACTAAAAATGTACAATATTTATTGTATATTAGGCAGCAGCTTAAAAGCTTTGATGTAGCTATTGAGTTTCGCAATCGGACATGGTATGCGGACAATGTAGTGCAGCAAACGATGGATTTTTTACGAGAGCATCAATTCATTCATACAATTTGTGATGAACCGCAGGCTGGCGTAGGCTCAGTACCATTTTATCCTACGGTTACTGCGACAAAGGCACTTGTACGCATTCATGGACGTAACATTCATGGATGGCGCAATACTGGGAATGCCGAAAACTGGCGGAAAGTTCGCTTCTTATATGATTATAATAGGGAAGAGTTGCAGCAGATGGGACAGCATATAAAACATCTTCAATCAGAAGTACAGCACCTATATGTATTATTTAATAATAACTCAGGGCTTCATGCCGCTAAAAATGCAAAAGAGTTACAAGGGATTTTAGCGATTAGTGATGTAGGGTTAGCGCCTAAACAATTAAACATGTTTGAAGGGGAACTATAATGGAATTTTTTCTTTTAGTTATTATTGCATTATTATCTGGGGTAATTGGCTCATTGGTTGGGCTTGGCGGAGGAGTTGTCTTAGTTCCAGCGACATTATTCGTCGGGTTAAATCTAGGGATGATTCCAGATATCACTCCTCAAAAAGTAGTTGGATTATCTGTTGTCATGATGATTTTCACTGGACTTGCTTCTACACTAAGTTATATGAAATCTAAAACAGTAGATTACAAAAGTGGTTGGATTTTTTTTATAGGGAGTATTCCGGGCACAATGCTGGGTGCATGGGTAAATAAGGGGCTAGATTTACCATCATTTAATTTATATTTTGGTATTTTACTTATTATTTTAGCGACGATATTACTTGTACGTGATAAATTGAAACCAGTAGAATGGTTTGTAAAAAACGGTATGCAACGAGAGTTTGAAGATCAAGAAGGAAATACCTATGTATATGGGTATCCAATTTGGTTTGCCATTGCATTAACGTTTTGTATTGGCTTCGCCTCAGGATTATTTGGTATCGGTGGAGGCTCGATGATTGTGCCTGCCATGATTATTTTATTTTTATTCCCGCCACATGTAGCAGTAGCAACATCGATGTTCCTAGTATTTTTATCGTCGCTTGTTAATTCAGCGAGTCATATTTATTTAGGAAATGTGCCTTGGCTTTATACGATTCCTGTTATTCCAGGAGCTTATATTGGAGCAAAGCTAGGGGCAGCATTAAATAAAAGAATTAAATCAGATACGCTTGTAGTAGCACTTCGAGTTATTTTATTATTATTAGGAATTCGTTCTATTATCGATGGTTTGTTGTAATATTCACCAAAACGAGAGGTTGATTTCCGTTCCGACTGGGCGCTTTGTAGCTGACGCTTCGCTTTCGCTACAGAAAACATTTGTTGTTGCTGTCGCTACGCTTTCGCACAGAGCAGAGCTTCCTGGGGGCGTCCGATGAGCCGCTTCGCTGCAGGGTCTCGGGCCAATAGGATGTTGGTCACGAAGGCGTTATCACAGGACGTGATGCTTTTAGCCTTCGTTCCTCTATATCGCTGAACCCCAGGGAGTCGCCCAGTCTCCACTCCAATCAACTTATATACAAGATTTATCAAATGTCATCGACAACTTTTGGTGATGAGCCAATATTGGTTGGAAGTATCTATAAATCGACTTTATACTGACAATAATGCCTAATAGCAATTCTTTACAGACATAGAAGCTATTTTAAAGAAGAGGTGGCTTAATTGCTAGAAAAAATTCATGTTTTTCATACGAATGATTTGCATAGTCATTTTAAATATTGGCCACGAATGCAAAGTCATGTGAAAGAAATGCGTACTAAGCTTACAAACATGGGAGAGACAAGCTATTTATTTGATGTCGGCGATCATTTAGATCGTTCAAATAGTTATACAGAAGCAACAGTTGGTAAGGGCAATGTGAAGTTATTAAATGAAGCGGGCTACGATGTTGTGACAATCGGTAATAATGAAGGTATAACATTGTCCCATGAGGAGCTGTATCATTTATATGATGGAGCAGCTTTTGACGTAGTAGTTGCTAATGTAAATGCTTCACATGGAACAAATCCAGCGTGGATGAAACCGTATGTTGTATTAACAACTGCTTATGGCACAAAGATTGCAGTTATTGCAGCAACGGCTATGTTTGAAATTTATTATAAGGAATTAAACTGGGAGATTGAAGAGGCACGAAACTCACTCATTCACTTAGCCTATCAGCTTCGTAAAGAAGTAGATATTATAGTCTGTTTGTCGCATTTAGGGATAACAGAGGATGAGCTTTTAGCTGAGGAATGCCCAGAAATAGATGTTATATTCGGCTCACATACACATCATGTTCTCCCGAATGGCAAGCTGGTTAATGGCGTTTTATTAACTGGTGGGGGGAAATTTGGTCAATATACGGGCCATCTTGTGTTAGAATATGACAAAAGAATGAGGGAAATTGTTGAAAAAAAGGATTTCTTAATTCATAATAAAGATTTGCCTACGGTTAAAAATGAACATGAAATCGTTCAGTTTTTAGAAGATGAGGGCAAACGATTACTCGATAAGCCAGTATTCATTACAGAAAAATCGTACAACAAAGAATGGTTCCATTATTCGCAATTATCCGATTTGTTCGCGCGGGCTATTTTAGAGAAAAGTGGAGCGGATTGTGCGTTATTTAACGCGGGTATTTTTTTAGATGGTTTACCTAAGGGAACAGTAACGGCACTTGATTTGCATAGAATTTTCCCACATCCTATAAATTTATGTACGATTGAATTATCGGTTGCTGAAATGAAAGAAATTTTCCAGCAATCTAAAAATGAAGAATGGCCTTATATTGAGCTAAAAGGATTAGGGTTTAGAGGCGTAATCTTTGGGAAGATGTTAACGTATGGCTTTTCAATGAATGAAGATCGCCAACTACTGATCAATGGGAAGCTTGCAGATAACGATCAAATTTATAAATTAGTCACACTTGATTTATTTACGTTTGGTTATTTTTATCCAAGCTTTAAATATGCTAAGAAAAAATATATTCTACCAGAATTTTTACGAAATATTATGATAGATTATGGGCAAAGATTCTTTAAGCACAATAGATAAAACGCTTTTAGAATGGATTGGGGAAAAGGTCATGCGGTTAATTTCAATCGATGTATTAAAAGAAGGAATGGTCTTAGCAAGAACCATTTGGAATGAGGCGGGACACCCTCTTTTAAAAAAAGATGTTGTCATTAATGAACGTATCATACAAAGACTTCAACAATTAAATACGCATTATTTGTATATTGACGATAAAATTTCTGAAGGTATTGAAGTAGAGGAAACAGTCCCAACTGTTGTTCGAAATAAAACGATTTCAACCATTAAAAATTCCTTCCAATCAATCGATGGTTTAAGTCCAGTAAATGCCTCTTATGTGCTTGACCAACAATCAAAGGCAATTCTTTCAATTGTAGATGAGTTACTATCGGTACTTAGTGGCAATGATGAAATTTTAACAATACTAACAGATGCGTATTTATTTGATGAATATTTATATCAACACTCCTTTCAAGTCACTCTTTATTCGATCGCGATTGCTAAAGAGCTTGGTTACTCAGCCGAGGATTTACGTATAATTGGAATTGGCGCTTTGTTACATGACATAGGGAAGCTTATGGTACCAAAAGAGATTTTGACAAAACCTGGGCGTCTAACGTTTGACGAGTTTGAAACGATGAAGCAGCATACTCGATATGGGTTCGATTTGTTACGTAATTTACATTCCATATCATTGATTGTTGCACATTGTGCCTTCCAACATCACGAACGGATTGATGGGAGTGGCTATCCAAGGGGCTTAGTTGATTTTGAAATCCATCCGTTTGCAAAAATTATTGGTGTAGCTGATGTCTTTGATGCAGTGACGACAAGCCGTTCATATCGTGAAAAAATGCTACCTTCTCAGGGTCTAGCAATTGTAGAAGCAGGCTCTGGAACTATATACGATGCACGTGTTGTCAATGCATTGAAAATGTCTGTGGTCCATTATCCGAACGGTGTTATTTTAAAATTATCGGACGGCCGTCGAGGTATCGTATCAAGACAAAATACATTAGATCCAGCAATGCCGTGGATTCGTGTTTTTGAGGAGCAAAATCAAATAGTAGCAGCTACATATGAAATTAATTTAGTGGACTACCCAACCGTAATCATTGAAAGTGTTGAAGCGGATTACGTTGTCCCATCGAAAATCGAATAAAAATCTCCTCCTGTTCATACGTTATGGAACAGGAGGAGATTTTTTTTGTTTTTCCCTCGAAAAAGGATGAAATTACGAACATATAGTCAGTATGGTAACTATAGAAAAAGTGGAAAAAAACGGTTGAATCGTATACCCTTTTTAATTGTAAGCGTTATTGTTGGTATTTTTTTATTTATTTATTTTCTGAATGAAAGGCTTATGCCGACCTACTTAGAATATGCTGAAATACAAACGAATAAGATTGCATCCTATGTTGTAAGTAATGCCACATCAAATGTTTTAGATATTAATGATGTTCTTGTAGAAGTATCCCCTGGCAATAACTCTGATTTGAAAATAAATACTGAAGTAATTAATCGAGTTCGTGCCGAAACGGTAAAGCAAGTAAAAATGAATTTAGAGCAGGCTGAGGAAGGAGATTTGTCTAACTTACCAAATCTTGATAATGTTGAATATGATTTTAACAAGATAAAAGAAGGCAATGGAGTCGTTTTTTATGTACCTATTAGCCAGGCTGCCAATATCCCTTTACTCGGGAATTTAGGACCTAAAATTCCGGTACGCTTTCACGTAGTTGGAAATGTCCATAGTGATGTTACTTCTTCAATAACGGAGTATGGTATTAATAGTGCATTTGTACAGGTAGGAATTCATTTAGAGGTAAATGTACAAATTATTGTCCCTTTTGCTAGTAAAACAGCTACAGTTTCTCAGGATATTCCGGTGGCAATGGGTTTAACGAAGGGGCAAGTGCCAAATGTTTATTCAAATGGTGATTCAGCAACACAGCCGTCCCTTGAAATACCTGTGCCTTTTAATGAATAGAAATGTTGCTGTGATAGTTGTTGGAGTTCATATATTATGTTACATTGACAACAGTGAAGATAGTTAATAGAAAAAATGCACATTTCTGATAGGGGCGATATCCGTATGACATCTTGTAAACCTACAAGTAAAGACAAAGAAGAATACTTAAGAAAGCCAGATTGGCTAAAAATTAAACTAAATACAAATGATGAATATAAAGGGCTAAAGAAGCTCATGCGAGAAAAAAATCTGCATACTGTATGTGAGGAAGCACGCTGTCCTAATATTCATGAATGCTGGGGTGAACGCCGTACAGCAACAATGATGATTCTTGGATCTGTTTGTACACGTGCTTGCCGTTTCTGTGCTGTTAAAACAGGCTTACCAAATGAATTAGACTTAGCTGAGCCAGAACGCGTAGCAGATTCTGTTGCTATTATGAACTTGAAGCACGTTGTTATTACAATGGTTGCGCGTGATGATTTAAAGGATGGCGGTGCGCAAGTATTAGCTGAAACTGTGCGTGCGATTCGTCGTAAAAGTCCGGCTACATCGGTTGAAGTTTTACCGTCTGATTTAGGTGGCGTGAAAGAGAACCTTCAATTATTAATGGATGCTAAGCCAGATATTTTAAATCATAATATTGAAACCGTGCGTCGCTTAACGCCAAGAGTACGTGCTCGTGCAAAATATGAGCGCTCATTAGAGTTTCTGCGTTTGGCAAAAGAAATGCAGCCAGACATCCCTACGAAATCATCTTTAATGATAGGCTTAGGTGAAACAGAAGAAGAAATTCTAGAGGTTATGGATGATTTACGAGCAATTAACGTAGATATTATGACAATTGGTCAATACTTACAGCCGACGAAAAAGCATTTAGCTGTTAAAAAGTATTATTCACCAATAGAGTTCGGTAAACTTCGTAAAATCGCAATGGAAAAAGGATTTAAGCATTGTGAAGCAGGCCCACTTGTACGTAGTAGCTATCATGCTGATGAACAAGTAAACGAAGCAACAAAAGAACGTCAATTACAAACAGAACTGTAAAAACGAATGTTGAAATGGAAGGTGGTGTCACTTTGATTACTATTGAAGGATATGAATACGAGCTTATACAAGATTACCGAGAAGCTTTCGAAGAGGAAGTGTTCAAGGAGCGATACTCGGATATTTTAGCTAGATATGATTATATTGTGGGCGACTGGGGCTACAATCAATTGCGCTTAAAAGGCTTTTTTGACGATAAAAATCAGAAAGCCACTTTCGATACAAAGATTAGTACACTACAAGATTACCTATACGAGTATTGTAATTTTGGCTGCGCCTATTTCGTCTTGCGCAAATCCGGTAAATCCAATCAGCAGCCAGTAGCTGTAGTAAGTGAAGATAGTCAAGTGACAAAGCTTGCTGAGAATGAACAAATAGCAGAATAAACATTTAAAACCTGATGCAATTTGCATCAGGTTTTTACTTTGTAGTGATAGTTTTTTTTAAGTTGGTAATAATAAAAATGTAACTTATCAACATAGCGTGAGGTTGATTTCCGTTCCGGCTGGGCGCTTTGTTGTTGCTGCCGCTTCGCTTTCGCACAGATAAAACATTTGCTGCCGCTTCGTTAGCACTACGCTTTCGCACAGAGCAAAGCTTCCTGGGGGCGTCCGATGAGCCGCTTTGTTGCTGTCGCTACGTTGCACTACGCTTTCGCACAGAAAACATCCGCTTCGCTGCAGGGTCTCGGGCCAATAGGATGTTGGTCACGAAGGCGTTATCACAGGACGTGATGCTTTTAGCCTTCGTTCCTCTATATCGCTGATCCCCAAGGAGTCGCCCAGTCTCCACTCCAATCAACTTAAATATTATGGCATAAGTTAAAAAGTGATATTCCTAATTTTTAGTAATGAATCAAAAGGGACGGAACGGATTCTAAAAATTATTCCTAGTTTTATATTAAAGGTGTGTGTTGTTTAGATGAAAAAAGCTGTATTTTTGGACCGTGATGGGGTCATCAATGAAGTATTAACGGATCGCGTTAAATTTGTTAACAAACCTAATGAACTCTATTTCCTACCGCATGTTCCGGAAGCAATAAAAAAATTGAATAAATACTTTGACTATATATTTGTAGTAACTAATCAAGGCGGCGTTGGATTGGGATATATGAAAGAAACGAAGCTTCAAAAAATTCATGAGCATATGGTAAAGGAATTGAAAAAAGAAGGTGCCACTATACACGAAGTCGTCTATTGTCCTCATAAACCAAAGTCGGGCTGTGCGTGCCGTAAGCCTAATAGTAAATTAATCGTTGACCTTGGTGAAAAATACAATATAGACTTGGCAAAATCCTACATGGTTGGAGATACGGATACAGATATTATAGCAGGGAAACGAGCAGGAACTAAGGGAGTATTTTTAGGTGCAAAAGATCCGCTAGCAGATGCGATTTTTCCAGATTTAATTAGTGCTACTGATTGGATTATTAAGGACGCAACAGCTTAAAGCTAGTGTTGTTGAGATAGAAAGAAAAAGCGTATAAATCATTTAAAAAAAGGATAATTTATTTAGTGGAGGTGATTAATTTGACTAAAAAAAATAAAAAATCGTTAGATCGAGAAGAATATGGATTTGGCTTTGATATTAGTGTTGATGATTTAGGAGTAATTGGGCAAAATCAACAAGCCAAAAAACAAAACGACAATGAAAACAAAGACAAGCCTCACAATAAGGATAATCCTGCTACTATAAATAATGAAAAGTAGGGGCACGATACAATGCTCCTCAATTACAAAAGAAATTCCGCCTTCTTTCTGTTGCACAGTACGTAAAGTATAACCTTATGTCTGCAGAAAAACGGAATTTTTTTTGTATTTAATTCTTAATTGCTTGCATGATATACCTAATTGAAGGATACGCCACAAGGATTTTGTGAGGAGACTCAAAATTCCCCCGTGTTCTATAAACACTATCTAGGTTTCAGCTTGTCTTCTTATGAAACACGAATTTGAATGGTGTTAATTTAATAATTCACGTAAATATTCTCGTAGCTCGACTGTCTCTTCCTCTGTACGATTATAAACGTGTTCAAGATAGCCAGGCTCTTCTACATCATCTGGACCGATTATTGCAAAACGTCCAAATTGGATGTCCATGACAAGCACTTTCCCAAAGAAACGACCCGATTGCAAAATGGCTAAATCATAACGCAACTTTTCCCCAGCAAAACTAACAAAGCGTGTTTTTGTATCTTCTACATCATCATATAAAAAAAAACGTTCCATCTTTTAATCTCCTTCCAGTCCTATAGATATGGTACTATAGAAGAGAAATGACTATCAACTTTTAAAGATTTGAATGGGGGCTTTCCTTGTGTATTTTGTAGATCGTAATAAAATCACAAAAAATTTACAGTACTTAGATGGGCTATTAGCTATTTTAGAGTCAGAAAATAGCTGGCTTGAAAATGATATTAAGGAATTAGCAATCGAGCGAATTGGTCACAATGTGATGGAGTCAATGATGGATGTTGGAAATTTAATGATTGACGGCTTCATTATGCGTGATCCAGGAAGCTATGAGGATATTATTGATATTTTAATCGATGAAAAAGTCGTAACTACTGAAATGGAAGAACCATTAAAAGCAGTAGTTGGCTTACGTAAAATGCTTGTTCGTGAATTTACAGATGTAGATGTTCAGGAAGTTGTGAATGTATTAACAGCTACTTTACCAGCATTAAAACAATTCTCACCAGCTGTGAATAGTTATTTAACAAATGAACTTGGCCCTGTTTCTGCATTTTTACCAGAGGATCATCAATGAAAACCTACAAGGCCTATTGCTTTGATTTAGATGGGACAGTGTACCGTGGAAAGGACGGAATTCCTTCTGCGATAACTTTTATACATCAGTTACAACAAGCTGGAATTGAGCCATTTTACGTAACAAACAATTCTTCTAAGACAAGAGAGCAGCTTCAGGAAGCTTTAAACGCTATAGGTGTGAATGCACCGTTAGATCATATTTACTCAAGTGCATTAGTTACAGCGAAATATGTAGCCTTGAATTTCCCAGGTAAAAAAGTAGCCATGTTAGGTTCAGATGGTATTCGTAAAGCGTTATTTAATGAAGGCATTGAACCTACCGAGGATGAGCCAGAGGTATTTGTTATGGGGATTGATCGAAATCTAGATTATATGGCACTTGCGAAGGCAACGATTGCTGTGCAAAATGGGGCAACGTTTATAGCTACGAATCAAGATATTAAATTCCCAACAGAACATGGATTTCTCCCAGGTAATGGGTCATTTGCCCGATTAGTAGGTGAGGTTGCAGACGTTGAGCCACTCTATATCGGTAAACCATCTCCTGCAATGCTTGAAGTCATTGCGACAGAGCATGACTTTATGAAAGATGAAATGGTGATGATTGGCGATAATTACGACACAGATATTATGTGTGGGATTCGTTTTGGCTGTGACACAATCCATGTAAATACAGGTGTTACACCTTCAAAGGCTGTACTTGAGAAGGAACAGCAACCTACTTATGTAGTAGAAGCATTAATTTAACTTCTTTCATCCGAGTCTCACATTTTCTATAGTGTGAGATGAATTCGGGTTTAAAGTTACTTTTCAATTGCTGCCCAAATATTCGTTTAAAAAGTTCAAACATAAAAAAAGGATGCTTATGTCGATTTTTTTGGCATAACATCCTTTTTATATGTTCAAATTTAATAGTAAGCGTTTCAACATTATATGAATGAGGTATTAAGCCTTCATTACCATAACGGATTTTCTTCGATAAATTGATAAATGGCATTCGTTAATTCTTCAGGAGAATCAGCTTCAACTAATTCACCATTGACGATTGCATAAAATGATTCTGAACATTTTGTACAGTAACTAAGACAGCCATATTCCAAAACGTCGATGTTCGGGTCGCGATCTAGTACTTCAAATGTTTTTTGAGAGCCATTTGCTAAATTACTTATACAAAATTCAACCATTGGATTCATACGTGTCACCTCACCAAGGTAATGCTACTCGCTTTTAAAACATTCGTCAATAATTTGAGTTGGCCATGAGATAAAAGCCGATATTCAGTGCTAAAGCTGGATGCATAAAAATGATGACTCGCTACAGTGTTAAACTATCTTTGCAAAAGTGATGAAAGGGATTTGGGCAATAGTGACAAATTGTCAAAGCGGTAATCCATTCAAAAGCCGTTCGAAAAAGGCAAGTAATCATTTATTTTGTGAAATCTTTCACAAAATTGCATTATGATATTGTGAAACTTCTCACAATCGGTTATACTCATTTGTGGATACTTTGTGAACAATTAATATAAGAGATATAAAAGGAGACTATTATGGGAAAATTAGTACTTTTAGGTGGCGGCTACGGCAATATGCGTGTCATGCTTCGACTATTACCAAACCTTCCATTAGACAAAGAAGTTGTGATAGTAGACAGAGCCCCTTTCCATAGTTTAAAAACAGAATTTTACGCATTAGCAGCTGGGACTGCAACAGATAAAGAAGTTCGTGTATGCTTCCCGGAGCATGAACGTTTAACGGCTGTATACGGAGAAGTTGTTGAAATTAATCGTGCGGAAAAAGTAGTCATTCTAGAAGATGGACAACGTATTGAATATGATGATTTAGTAGTTGGTCTTGGCTGTGAGGATAAATATCATGGTGTACCAGGTGCAGAGGAGTACACATATAGCATTCAGACAATGGCGAAATCACGTTCAACATTCCAAGCACTTTGTGGTTTACCAGCAGGCTCTTCAGTCGGAATTGTAGGAGCGGGTTTAAGTGGTATTGAGCTTGCAAGTGAGCTACGTGAAAGCCGTTCAGATTTAAAAATAAAGCTATTCGACCGTGGTCCACGTATTCTGAAGGACTTCCCAGAAAAGCTAAGTAAATATGTAAAAGACTGGTTCGTAAAACATGATGTTGAAGTTATTGCCAATTCAAATATTACAAAAATCGAACAAGGTAAAATTTACAATCACGATGAAGAAATTGTACTCGATACTGTAGTATGGACTGCTGGTGTACAGCCAGTCAAAATTGTTCGTGATTTGGAAGTTGAGAAAGATAAACAAGGTCGTCCTCTTGTTACACAATATTTCAATCTTCTAGATGACGAGCATGTATATATTGTAGGTGACTGTGCTGCTTCAGATTTACCTCCAACTGCGCAGTTAGCAGAGGAACAAGCAGAACAAATCGTAAAAGTACTTCGCATGCGTTGGAAAGGCGAAAACTTACCTGAAAAAATGCCTGATATCAAGTTAAAAGGTTTCATGGGAGCGCTTGGTAAAAAACAAGGCTTTGTTTATTTAGCAGATACAACAGTAACAGGACGTATCGCACGCTTAATGAAATCAGGACTATTATGGTACTACAAACGTCAAAACGATTAAATGATAAAGGGATTGCTTCGAAATTTATTTCGAAACAATCCCTTATTTTTTGGTTCTATAATATTTGTTGGGGTATTCACACAATTCCATGCATAAAAAAAGCACAGATTCACCGATTTATATACTTGAATTGTCGAGAAACAAGTAATAGAAAGGTGAACTGTGCAAATGAATTTTAACATGAATATCCCAGGATTAAAAGATGTAGAGATTACGAAAGTAGAAGAAGTAGGCGATCGAATCGCATTGTATGTACAATTACCTAAATGTACGCATCAATGTCCAGCTTGTAAAAAAGAAACATCGAAGGTTCATGATTATCGTATACAGAAGATCAATCATTTAAAATGGTTTGAACGTTTAACGATTCTTTTCTATAAGCGTCGTCGTTATGTTTGTAAATGCGGAAAGCGTTTCTCTGAAAAATCCCCCTTCGTAGATAAATATCAACGTTATTCAAAGGAATGGAATCAAGTAGTGAGTATACGCGCTATTAAGGCCAAAACATTTAAAGAAGCTGCAGAAGTACTAGGTACATCAACCACGACGGTCATTCGCCGTTTTAAAAAGGTAGCGAATAAACAATTAGTAGAGGGTGTACGTTTACCAAAAGCGATTGCGATTGATGAGTATAAAGGCGATACAGATGCAGG
>NZ_LDGC01000062.1:0-110597 GCF_015844675.1 Lysinibacillus sphaericus
TGAACTGCGCCCCAATTGTTAGACACATCTAACAATTGGAGGTGCAGTTTTTGTATGGTCAAAAAATATACTGCCAAAGATAAATTACAAGCTGTGGAGCGTTACTTAAATGGAAAGGAAAGTTCCTATGATATAGCTAAATCTATGGAGACTGATAATAAAGCAATCCTTAAATGGGTTAAGCAATATGAATACAATGGTGTTGAAGCTTTTATTCAGCCATATACAAATTACACACTAGAGTTTAAAATGGATGTACTAAATTTTATGATTGAAAATGGTACGTCCTTAAACGAAACGGCAGCAATTTTTAAGATACCTGCCCCTTCAACAATTAGTGTTTGGAGAAAGCAATATGAAACTCAAGGATTAGATGCCCTTCAATCAAAGAAAAAGGGGCGTCCATCCATGAAAAAAGAATTCAATAAACAATCGAAACAAGCGCCAGTTACAGGCTCTACTGAAGCACTTGAAGCACGTATTAAACAACTAGAAATGGAAAATGAGTATTTAAAAAAGTTGAATGCCTTAGTTCAAAACAAGGAAAAATCACCAAACAGGACAAAGCACATGTAGTCTATGAGTTAAGGCATAAATATTCGGTGAAAGCACTTGTAAAACTCGCTGGCATTCCACGAAGTACGTACTATGATTTAGTAAAACGTATGAATCGACCAGATCCAGATGCCGATTTAAAAGCAGAAATAAAGGCGATTTATGAAGAACATGAAGGGCGTTATGGCTATCGCCGTATTCGTGACGAGCTAGCGAATCGTGGGCAAAAAGTGAATCATAAAAAAGTGCAACGTATCATGAAAGAGTTAGGTTTAAAATGTTTAGTACGTATGAAAAAGTATAAATCCTATAAAGGAAACGTTGGCAAAATTGCGCCAAATATTTTAAACCGCAATTTTAAAGCAGATGCCCCAAATGAAAAATGGGTGACAGACATTACGGAATTTAAATTGTTCGGTGAGAAACTTTATTTATCGCCAGTTTTAGATTTATTTAACGGGGAAATTATCACGTATACAATTGGCTCTAGACCAACCTATTCACTTGTTTCAGACATGTTGGACAAAGCACTCGAACGTTTACCTGAGCACCACCAGTTACTCATGCATTCCGATCAAGGCTGGCATTATCAAATGAATAAATATCGTCGCGCCTTAGAATCAAGAGGGATTGTTCAAAGTATGTCTCGTAAAGGAAACTGTTACGACAACTCTGTCATGGAGAATTTCTTTGGAATTATGAAATCCGAATTCCTTTACATGAGGGAATTTGAAAGTATAGAGCATTTTAAAATAGAATTAGAAAAATATATAAATTACTATAATACGAAACGGATCAAGGCAAAATTAAAAACGAGTCCGGTGCAATACCGAACTCGTTTTACCCAAGCAGCCTAATGAAATAACCGTGTCTAACTTTTAGGGGTCACTTCAATATTACTTATTTCAATGACATTTTCCATTGCTTCACTCCTCATTCAAAATACTCAATAGTTCTTGCAATTCATTAAGTGACATTCCTATTTCTCTGCTATTTTTTATGACTGCACTCAACTGCTCTTCAATGACTTTTAGTTTTTTCTCTTTGATTACCTCTAAATTTTGCTCCGCAATAAAAGAACCCTTACCTATAATGGAATAAATAAAGCCGGCCTTCTCTAATTCTTCATAAGCACGCTTGGTTGTGATCACACTAATCTGTAGATCCTTTGCTAATTGACGCATAGAGGGTAATGCTGTCCCTTCCAAGAGGTCACCTGTTAAAATCAATGACTTAATTTGATTTGTAATTTGTTCATAGATCGGTTCCTTTGAACTATTTGAAATAATGATTTGCATGCTAATCCCTCTTCTTCATTTGTTGATTGAGAACATACTAGTAAAAACCCTCAATATAATACAATATATATACACTTTATACACATTTAACACATTGCAAAATACAATGCAACTATTTTATTTAATGAGCGCGGTTGAGCAACTATTTTTAAGATAAAGGAATAAAGTGGTAGTGCAATTTATTAATTATATCAATCGACCAAAATGATTATTAAACATTTAAAATCAGCTTGCTGCTCGCTATGTTTCATAATAAATACGCTTAATTAATTTGTCTGCAAATAGGCCTCTATAATGTTGAATTACCGGATTTTTACGTAAAAAAATACAAGACACCGAATTACAGAGCCTCGTATTTGCGATTGGACCCCAGCGGAAAATCAATGCTCATAAATTTGCGTAGCCTTGACTGACATATCTTGATACCAGAAATTATATTGATTTAAACCATATGTGTAGAACCTAAGGGCTATTGCAGACCCAAGCCTAATATGGGTTATAGCTTCTTTAGCTTTAGTTTATTTTTTTGAGTTTTTGAATATACAGTAGTATCTTGAGACAGTATAATCAAAAACTATTTCAATTATTAACCACCACGGAAAACCAAACCCTGTATTTTGCGCATTGAAAACATCAAAAATTCCCTAAATTAATAAAGTTGCAAGTGTTAAAGCGAGCGTCCATCTTGAAGCTTCCAGAATATAATCATTATTTTCATCTTTTTTATTCATAACTAGCCTCATCCCACATAACTCAAATATATTTCTATATCCCATGAAAGACTTGGAATGCCTTTTTTATTTAAAAATTCTATAAATTAAATCCCTTCTTCTAGTTCATTCGAATATATCCGTTCTATTCGTTATTTCCTAGTATAGATAATAACCAATTACGAAAAAAGCCCTTTTTGTAAAATAAAAATTTGCTATAAAATTTCCTATCAAACGTGTTTTTTGCTATAAAAATGTGAAGTACATGCAAATTTCCACTAAAAATGAACAGTATCTTATGAAAAAGTTAATATTTATGCCTAAAGGAACTGTATCTTTTTAAATAATACAATATAATAGAATTAACATGGTTTTTTTCCTAACACTTGGTAAAACTAAATAGCATTCAAAAATTACATAGAGGTGAAGTAAATGATCCATCCATTAAAAATTACTAGTACATTAGCCGATGAGACTAGATACTCTATTTATGAGTACATCCTGCAAGAGAAGAAAACTGTAACGGTCCAAAACATCGCTGATAAGTTCGGCATACATCCAAACGTTGCACGTTTACACTTAACAAAGCTATCAGAAATCAATATCATCACAGCTGATTTTGCAAAAACTGGGAAAGGCGGCAGGCCTGGTCGTGTTTATAAGGCATCAGATAAAGGTGTATCCCTAACGTTCCCAAGACGTGATGAGGAGCGACTATTAAAGTGGACAATCCAATTAATTGAAGAATTCGGACCATCTGCACTAGAAAGATGCCAAGATATAAGCTACCAAGACGGTTATCAGCAAATGAAGAATTATGTAAATGCTGAATTACAATTAAATAATAACCTTTCCTTCGAACAAAAGCTTCAGCTATTAACTGACAATGCAGCATTAATTGGGTATATTCCGCAAGTACAACAAACAGTAAACGGTAAAAAGGTGACGTTCTCCATTTTTAATTGTCCATTCCAAGGGCAGCTTACTACTCATTCAGAACTTGTTTGTTCTTTACATGAATCGTATTTAAAAGGACAGGTTGATGCACTATTTTCGAGCAGTGATTTTATACAAATTGATAGCATGGTACATAATTGTGATTTATGTAAATATGAAATAAACGTGACAGAAATTGATAACTAACTTTTAAATTCCAATGGTTTGTCACAAAGAAGAAGAAGTTCCAGTTTACAGATACCTTTCATATCATTTATAATGAGTAAGAGATTATTGTGTCGTGGGCAAAAGGAGGGGAAATCTTCATGGATAATATGTATAAAGTTATGGCATTCTGGACAGGTATTTTTGCAGTCATGTTCTACCTTGGTGGTATGAACGAAGTATCGCTATTATTCGTAGGTAATACAGGTTTATTCTTATTATTAGGCTTCTTGAACCTTTCAGAACGTATGTACATGTACATTTTCGGAGCATATTTAACTGTATTCTTTGCTGGCTTCACGTACTATACAACATTCATTCACGTACCTGGTGGCGGTCATTAATACAAAGAAAAAAGCATGTCTCATCCAATATGAGACATGCTTTTTTTATGTAAATTTATTCATTAGAACCATAAAATATAATCAAAGCATAGTATAATTCCCCTTTGCATTACGAAAATGCCAGGGGAATTTTTATAGTATACATTCTCCAAGTTCATCGCCAATAGTTTTGGGATGTCATTTATTAAACATATGCCATATATTTAAGTGAATTGGATTGGAGTGGAGGCTGGGCGACTCCTTGGGGATCAACGTTATAGAGGAACGAAGGCTAAAAGCATCAACGTCCTGTGATAACGCCTTCGTGACCAACATTCCGCTGTTGCCGCTACCGCTGCGCTTTCGCACAAACAAAACCAAAACCCTATGCTGCCGCTACGTTGCACTCACGCTTTCGCGCAAAAGACATCTGTTGGCCCGAGACCCTGCAGCGAGCCTCGCGAGTAAAGCGGCTCATCGGACGCCCCCAGGAAGCTTTGCTCTGTGCGAAAGCGAAGCGGCAACAACAAATGTTTTCTGTAGCGAAAGCGAAGCGGCAGCTACAAAGCGCCCAGTCGGGACGGAAATCAACCTTCGCTATGCCATTTTTCAACTATCTCTTCTATTTATTAAAAACCATTCAAGAAAGGATTTGTCTCCATTTCCGCACCGACCGTTGTATAATTACCATGGCCAGGGTAGATAATAGTATCTTCAGGTAATGTCAACAGCTTATCATGGATGGATGCAAGTAATATTTTTGTTGATCCTCCTAGTAAGTCCGTACGACCGACACCTTGTTCAAAGAGTGTATCTCCAACAATAGCGAAGCCATCATTTTCAAATATATATGAAATACTACCCGGTGAGTGTCCTGGCGTAAAAATAGCTTTAAAACCAAAATCGCTTATTTCAAATAGCTGTTCTTTTTTAATTATATTTTCTTCTGCTGGAGCATCGACAATATAATCTGGTAATGCTGCGTATTTACTAGAGCCATTTTTTGTTGGATCTCCTAACCAGCTTACTTCTTTTTCATGAATCCATAATGGAACATTAAAAGCTTCGCGGACAGCGTTTACGGCACCGATATGATCGAAATGCGCATGTGTTAAAAAAATGGCTAATGGTTTTAGGCCGTTACTACGTATTACCTTAGTAATTCGATCTGCTTCTTCCCCTGGATCAAAAATTATGCATTCTTTATTTTTATTCGATACGATATAACAATTCGTTTGGACAGGTCCAAGTGAATAACTTCGTACGTTCATCATTACTATCACCTCAATATCAATTATACAGCCTTTACCACAATTTGACGATAAATGTTCATAGTTTAAGCTATTTTAGTTCTCGACAAAAACAGGTAGAACGTTTACAATTAAGGAGGAATATTGTTGACGACATTCATTTTCTGATGTCGAAAGGAGTGTCAATTTTTAATGAACTTATTAATGGTTATTTTTGGTCTAGTTTCAATTTTAGCTGTAGTTGGTACATTCCAAGCACTTAAAGAAAAGAACCTTTTAAGCGTTGTTTTCAACTTATTAAGTGCAGTAGTATTCGGTTGGTTCGTAATTATGACTGTAATTCACAGCGGATACCCACCAACATTACACTAAAATTCAGACAAAAAAGAGAGCGGTCTCCATACGAGGCTGCTCTTTTTTCTATTTACTTCCTATTTGAGCTGTTCTTTTGAGCTTTCGAGCAGTAAGGATTATTTCTTCACCACCCTTTCTTCTAAGCTGCTCACATGGCTTCCAGAACGTTTTAAATTTTCAGTCGAAAAGGATTACATAAAATCCCTTCCAAACACCCCTATTTAAGTGTTAAATGAGGTTTCCAGACTATATGGAAATAAACTCGTCACCTCTCTTGAAATCTCGCTAATGGACGCTTAATATACAACGAAAAAGAGATCTCACTAAACATGAGATCTCTTTCTTTGTTTACTTAACTGCCCCTTGCTTCAAATTACCTGTCTTTTGGTCATAGAAGCGGAGTAAATCACCGTTAATGATGGCATCAGAATTTTCTAGTTCTTTCGTAGCTCGTTCAGCGTATGGCTCACATGGCTCACCATCAATTTCTTCACCAGTTGCTTTGTCATAGCAAGCTTCACCAACGTATACATATTTATCTGTTACAAAACGACCGTCACGGAAAACAACGAAATCTTCATGCTCTGGTGAGAATAGGTCTGCACCAAGTTGCATATCTTTTGAAGTTTCAACGCCAAGAAGGTGTAAAATTGTTGGACGTAAATCCATTTGTCCTGCAATCTCTGTCATTTCTTTACCATCACCTGAGTTAGGGATATGGATAAATAATGGTACTTCTTGAAGCATTGCATTATCAAATGATGTAATGCTTTCTTTTCCTAAATATTGAGCCATCGCTTTGTTATGGTTTTCTGAAATACCGTAATGGTCACCATACATTACAATAATAGAGTTATCATATACACCTTGATCTTTTAAACTTTGGAAGAAGTCTTTAAGAGCTTCATCCATATAACGAACTGTTTGGAAATAACGATTTAATGTACCTGAGTTTGACGTATATTCAGGAATCATTACATCCTCAGGGTCCAATGTGAATGGATAGTGGTTCGTTAAAGTAATTAGTCGAGAATAGAATGGCTGTTGCATATCTTTCATTAAGGCTGCAGATTGCTCTAGGAATGGAACATCTTTCATACCCCAGTTAACTGCTTCCCCTTCGCCAATCTTATATGAATCTATATCATAGAATTTATTAATGTGTAATGATTGATACATCATGTCACGATTCCAGAATGATTTATTATTCGGGTGCATGACATTTGTAAAGTAGCCATTATCTCCAAGGCGCTCAGCCATTGAGTTATACGTATTTCCACCATGCGTGAAGAATACGGCACCTCGACCTAAGCCGAACAATGAGTTCTCTGTAATAAACTCTGAGTCAGAAGTTTTTCCTAATCCAGTTTGGTGATAGAAGTTACTGAAATAAAACGTATCTTTATCTTTTGTTAAAGAGTTTAAGAATGGTGTAATTTCATGACCATCCATTTGATTATTAATAACAAAGTTTTGTAAAGACTCCATCGAAACAAGGATCAAATTACGCCCCTTGTATTTACCAAACATTTCAGGGTTGATTGCTGCTTGATTAGAACGAATATAGTTGTTCACTTCTACTAATTCACTGCCATCCGCTAACGCACGTTGAGCAGAAGATTTTGATTGAATATAAATATCATACAAATGGTAGTTATACGTACCAATGTTTTTCACAAGTAATTCACGGTCAAAACTACGTGTTAACAATTGTGGACGCTCTGTTTCAGCTAATCCTAAGTTTAAGAATGTCATCGCAATCGCTAATACGAAGTACGCGCGACGGAATTCTACGTTGACTTTTACTGTTTCCTTCATCTTTGGCAAATATTTGTTCGCTAAAATTAAAATCAGCACGTCGATGAAATATAATAAATCCCAAGGGCTGACAATCGCTGCTACTGAAGTTCCTAGATCGCCAAAGTTACTTGTTTGGAATAATACCGGTAGCGTAATAAAGTCGTTGTAGAAACGATAGAATGCCACATTTCCGTATAAAACAATCGATAAAATAACACTAATAGTAATTATATAACGACTTTTAACTTTCGGTGATTTAAAGAATAACGAAATACCATAAGCAAATAGCACGAAGCTCAATGGATTAATAAGCAAAATAAACTGCTGCATTGCATTTTCAATTTTCATCTCAAAGCTTGTGTGATAAACAATGACCGTTTTTATCCAAGTTGCTACAATTGCTAGTATCATAAATGAATGTTTAGGCCACTTAATTGATTTCATTCCTAACATCCTCCTTACTTTCTTACAAAAAAATAATAATTTTTTACAATTTGTTACTGAAACAAAATATATCTTAATCCATTTTTTACAGATAATCAATAGATATATTTATGGAAAACTGTTCTCCATGTTCGCTCTGGACAATAATATATACGTTTTTAATTGTAAAAAGTTTCACAAATCATAAAAACAGTGGAAAACCTCTGTTTTAAGAATATTACATACATATTACATTATTTTTACAATCCCCCAAATGATTTATTTTAAAACCTTACTGGCTATTTTCTTTCATACGAAGTTTTGTTGTTTCTTGTCGAATTAGTAACAATGCCATTTGGTAATCTTTAATATCTAGTACATTCGCTTTATACAACTCGCGAATTTCATCCTCCATTAACATCAAATCACCAATCGGATCTCGTGTGTAAATATAAGTGCCATATGTTTTTAGTAATTCATAAATATCTAACATTTTGTCCATTTTTAGTTCGCTCCTCGTTGTGTTACACAGTCAAGACGTTTTGTCGGTGTCACAATGATATCTACTGGGCAGTCGTGCGCTTCTCTTGGGATATGTTCATATAGCTGCTCGTTAAATATGAGAGACATAAGCTTACCCTTTTTATAGTTTAATACATAGCGATCATAATAACCACCGCCGTAGCCGATTCGATAGCCGAACGGATCAAAAACAACTCCTGGAACAAGGATGACATCCATTTCATTTGCGTCAACAAACTCACACTTTTCTGGAATTGGCTCACGCAAATGCATATAAACAGTTTCAAGCTGGTCAAACGATTCAATGGCGTAAAATGACATTTCTCTTGTTTTTGGATTACATTTAGGTACTGCCACTTTTTTACCAAGTTGCCATAGTTCTTCTATTAATTGAATTGTGTCGATTTCTGGCTTATTGGAAATAGTGATACCGATTGTAGTTGCTTCTATTATATATGGTTCCTGTAACACTTTTTTTAATACAGCAAATGATTGATCGTGGTAAGCTACTTCGCTCATTTCGGCCAAAGCTTCCTTTACCTCGTTCCGTAAAGTTGTTTTATCCATGTTAAGCTATCCTCCCATTAAAAATGTAGAAAGCCAAAACCACATGTGGTTTTGGCTTAATGAGCGATTACTTAGTTTCACGGTGAAGAGTGTATTTCTTCTCGCGAGAGCAATATTTTTTAAGTTCAAGACGCTCTGGATTGTTACGCTTGTTCTTTTTAGAAATGTAGTTACGTTCGCCGCAATCTGTGCAAGCTAAAGTAATGTTTACGCGCATTATTAACCCTCCCACTCTATATCAAGAATTTAAATTTTGAGCATGATTTATACGACTAACCTATTATAACATAAACTGAAAAAAAATCTACCTTCATTTCATATTAAGTTTGCATATGGTAAAATACCTTATAATTACATACTTAATGAGGTGAAACTAGTGGATTTATCCATCATACTTATGATTGTGGGAATTCTCCTAATTATCGTGTCGTTCTTTTTCAAAAATAACTCAAAAAAAGTCGAACAAGATGTAGAAGAGCTTTCCATCTCTATTTTTCAAGAAACAAATAATTTAAAACGTCGTATGAAAATTGTTGAGGAGGAGCTGTTATTAGAGCCAGAGTTTCAGGTTAAATCATCATCTGCACAAAATAACACGATACCAAATCCGAACATCCAACAAGTCATTCAAACTGTTCAACAAGCTGCTCAGACATCAAAAACAGGTCAAGCTGCTTCAAAAACGAAACCTATCCATCAAATTATTATAAGTCAGGTACTTGAACTTAATAAGCAGGGTCTTTCTGTAGCCGATATAAGTATTCGTTCGAACTTAACTGAAGAGCAAGTCCGCCAAGTGATTGCAAACGGAGGTCAGTAACCTATGAATAATTCCGCTATCCGCGCATTTGGCATTGCACTTTTTCTTGTCGGAGCATTACTAGCTTTAGCAGTTCGTTTTGATCTCAATATCGGACTTCCGACGAAAGCTTCCAACAACACAGAAAATGTAGAGAAGCTGCAAAAAAAGCTCGATCAGGCAAATAAAGAAATTGCATTGTTAAAAGAACAAGTTAAACAATCGCCAAAGGAAAACACACAGAATACAGAAGCACCTAAAACAACTACTAAAGATAAACATGAATCGGCGTCTCAAGGAAACGTCACTATGACGCTTCAAATTTATGGCGGTATGGAACCATATACTGTAGCGCAAAAGCTTGAAGATGGTGGCGTCATCGAAAATAGTGTAGAAATGGAACTTTTACTTGCTAATCCTAAATACGCCCGAAGCTTACAAATTGGTGCCTACGATGTCAATTCTTCAATGTCATTAGAGGAAATTGCGAAATTGATTACAGGGAAAAAGCAATAATATTACCATCCTATTTGTAAAAATGGCTGTCACCAAAAATCACAATTACTGATTTTTGATGGCAGCCTGTTTTATTTCGTTTATGAAATTTGTTCTAAGAATGTTTGCATCATTATGCTACCCTCTTGTGTGCCAATGGATTCTGGATGAAATTGTAACCCATAAAGTGGGTATCCCTTGTGTTGAATCGCCATTATTTCACCATCACCACTGGACTTTGCTAAAATATTAAAATCACCATGTAACGTACTTGGCTCAATGACGAGGGAATGATAGCGCATTACTTCTATTTTACCGTTTAACTGAGCAAATAAGCCTGTTTTTTCATATTGAATCGTCGATAATTTTCCATGCATTATATGTTTAGCTTGAACGATACTACTGCCAAAAGCCTGCCCTATCGATTGGTGTCCAAGGCAAATGCCTAAAATCGGAAATTTCGTATAAAGCTCTTTGACAACATCTATTGTTATACCAGCATCTATTGGCGCACCTGGTCCAGGCGATAAAATAATAGCTTCTGGTTGCATGTTCTTAATTTCTTCGATTGTCACTTCATCATTACGTACTACTTTAACTTCTTTCCCAAGCATACTTATTTGCTGAAATAAATTATATGTGAATGAATCATAATTATCGATTAGTAAAATCATTGTTTTACCTCCAATAGTGCGCGAGCTTTATTTAGTGTTTCCTCGTATTCTGACAAAGGCACTGAATCATACACAATACCGGCCCCCGCCTGAACATGCGCACGATAATCCTTAATGATCATAGTCCGAATGGCTAGAGCTAAATCCATATCCCTTGTTGTAGAAATATAACCTACTGCGCCAGCATAGACACCACGCTTCACCGGTTCTAGCTCATTGATTAGCTGCATTGCGCGAATTTTCGGCGCACCCGATACTGTACCAGCAGGAAGGCAAGCTCTAAGAACGTCCAAAACATGTACATCCTCGCGTAATTCACCGATAACCTCCGATACAATATGCATAACATGTTTATAACGCTCAATATTCATATATTTTATAAGCTTCACTGAACCGACTTTAGCAATACGCCCCAGATCATTACGACCTAAATCTACGAGCATACGATGTTCAGCAATTTCTTTTTCATCATTTAATAACACTTCCCCAATCGCGTTATCCTGCTCCACTGTTTTACCTCTAGGCTTCGTTCCTGCTATCGGATTTGTCGTGACCTTTCGATCCTTCACCTTAACGAGACTTTCAGGAGATGTTCCTAAAATCGTATACGTACCAAAATCCATATAGAACATATATGGCGAAGGGTTAGAAGTACGTAACTGACGATATAAAGCAAAAGGATTCCCTGTATACGGTGAAGTAAAGCGTTGTGATAAGACAATTTGGAAAATATCACCCTTACGAATATGCTGCTTAGCGCGATCAACCATTGCTAAAAAATTTTCTTTGTCAATCCTTGGTTTAAAATTTAGCTCTCCAAACGTCATGGCGTCAAATGTCGTTCCAGCATGAAGCTGCTTCTGCATTGTAGAAATAGCCAATTCCATCGATTCAAGAGAACGACCTTCATTAAATAAATCGATTGCCGCTAATGTAACCTCTTGTTTTAAATGATCAAAAACAATGAATGTATCATAGAAAAAGACATGGACATCTGGCATTTCTAAATCATCCTGCAAGTATTCACCTATTTTTTCTGTATAAAAAGCTGTTTCGTAACTAAAGAACCCGATTGCTCCTCCAAAAAAGGCGAAAGGGTATTGTGTCTTATGAAAAGGCATAACTTGCTGTAATTTTAGCAATACATTGTCATTCGATTTTTCTGTTTCTCCGTCTTTTGTAAAAGAATAACCATCCCTATCTCCAATCAGTTCTGCAATTGGGTTGACGGCAATAAACGAGTAACGCCCACTTTCTTCATGCTTGGCAGACGATTCGAAAAGCATTTTGTGCTTCCCTTCAAGTGATTGATAAACGGAAATTGGTGTCATCATATCACCCTGTAATGCCTTCATAGCAAACTTTCTAAGCTCAACTGTCATACTCTTTCTCTCCTTCTCTATGCTCTGCTCTTCTACACCAAAATCTATCAATTATGCACTGGCTTTTTGACACTGTCGTTTCGTTAGCATTTCGCTTTCGTCTAACTAAATATTGTGTCAGGAATTTGAACTGTATAACACTGTTCAGTTTCACCAAAACATATAAAAAGGCCTTTCCATCACAAAAGGACGGAAAAGCCGTGGTGCCACCTTCATTGGTCTTAATCAATTATGCTCCGGCATAATTACATTCAGCTAATGCTTTGGTAGCCGCTGAATGATTTAAAGACCCTCTCTATGCCCTATAACGTAGGCAGACGCTAATCCGTACTTTATTCAGGATTAGAGCTCCGAAGTCCATTCGCCAAGTTTTTGTACTAGTTTCCACCGACCACTAGCTCTCTATAACAAATAATAATGGCTACTACTCTTCATCAAGGCTGATTACATATACTCATTGTAAAACAAGAAAACTAACAATTCAAATTATTTTTTATTACTAACCCATTCCTCTTCAGCCGGATTAGCTACTATAATATTTAGTTCTTGAAAGATTTGACGAATAGCAAACAAAATATCTTGTCGCACATTTAACATTACTGCCGTATCATTTGTTGCCACAAAGAAACGTACAAGGACTCGATAGGAAGTTGGATAAAATTCATCTATAAATACATGAATCATATCTTTTTCTGTTTGAGCATGCAAATAAATTTCCTTTTGAATAGCACTTAAAGCACTGCGTAATGTTTCTTCCTCATTTTCCGCAGCCACAAATAAAAATTGCTCACATTTTCGTTTTTCCCTTTTGGAAAAATTATAGATTGGTCGATTTACCAAATAAGAGTTAGGTACATAAACAAGCCCTTTATCACCCGTTTGAATTAATGTACTTCGAAGATTAATATCCTCAATTGTTCCTTCTATTTTTTGGTCCTCCGTTGCTACCCAATCACCAATTTGAAACGGATTATCTAATGCGACTGACATCCCACCAAAAACATGGGCTAATGTATCTCGAATACCAAAAGCAATCGCTACACCCGTTAAACCAATCCCAGTTAAAAAGCCATTCAAGTTAAAATCCCAAAATGAAGCGATCGTAAACATTGCCAATATCATGATCAGCACTTTTCCTATACGAAGAAAAAACGGTAACAGGACATTCGGTTCTTCATCATTATTCAATGTTAGTGGCTGCTTTGTATAAAAATGTAATACATCATATACACCTTTAAAGGCAAAAAACACCATAATAGACAACACAAAATTTTTAGTTGCTACATGTGTAAATAAGAATATACCTAATAATAACGACAAGCTAAGTACAATCACTGCAGACATGAATGCATAGCGAATCGCTTTATTAAATTGTTCTAGCACCGTTGCTTGAAAATCTCGATGACGATTTCTCAAAAATACAACTATGCGATTAATAATTTTCTTTATTACAAATTGTTGAAACAACCAACCAACTACACAAAGAGCGATGGCAATAATAACGTCCATCCATGTTGGTGCTGTAATCTTAGGTAATAACCACTTCAATGAATCCATTTCATTCTCCTCTAACTACTATGTATATTCAAAACAAATGCGCTTGAGAGCCCGAAGAAAAAGTAAACCTCCAGCACTTTTGCCTGAGACGCCGACTATGCTTAGGTGAACCACAGGCATCAAAACTATAGTGTCTTTAACTACAAAAAAGCAGCCAACCAATACGATCAGCTCCTTTTTTATTGAATAGCGTCATCCGCAAAAAAAGCCTTGTTGGCGAACCAAAATTGCTGCTCATTAAAATTATGTTCATGCATAGCGATAACGGAAAATTCAGCATGGTACTTACGCTTCATTTCCTCAAGTAAAGCTTTCGCTTGTTTCCCAACGAGATGCTGTCCATCAATTGGTGTACCTTCTGTAAAAATGATAATATCCGCTTCTGTACAATGCTGGTTTTCTTGAAGTAAGCCTTTTACAAAATGAAGTACTGGCAGAATTGCAGCTTCTCCCTTTGCCTTATATTCAATAAAACCCTTAAAATCTGATAAATTTAAATGACCGTTTTCGAATCGATAATGCACATGAATTTGACAGTCATATGGAACGATATATAAATCGCGAAGTTCACGGTGCGCGTTCATAAATAACGGTAAAATTATGCTCTTACAAAGTTCGGAATATGCAGCCATTCCTGTTGTTTGTTCAAGACAAATAATAATTGGACCTGTTTCTTCTTTGTATTCATCAAAAGGAACATATAGAATATTTCCTTTTTTTATTGTTTGACGACTTAGCTTTTGACGCCTGGCTATCTGCCACTTTTGCTCATTATACAAGTATTTCTCTTTTCCAATGGTCAATCGTTCGTTTTTCTCAATAGCTGGTATAAGTTCGCAAATTTCACGCATGATATCTGCCAGTTCAAGTGCAAATGCTGCCATATTTCGTAATGTTTCACTCTTGTAAAAATAGTCAATAAAAAAACTTTGTTCTTTGTCACTTAATTCCTCAAGATGTAAGTTTTCATATAGAAAACGTAAAAAGTCTCGTTGCTCTGGCGTGAATTCCAGATCAAATTTCTCTATGAGTGATTCTACAGCGTCTTTCACGAAACAGCACCACCTCAGCACATTTTTTCGGATAATGTCTATAGTATAACCAAAATAATTTTTTGACAATACAATAATGCTTGCAGTATTTTGACGCTATTTTTAATAAAATGTTGCTGTTATTTAGTATTAATAAAATACGGCTTTTCGGCAAGGCTAGGGGTTGATTTCCGTTCCGACTGAGCGCTTTGTTGCTGCCGCTACGTTAACACTACGCTTTCGCACAGAGCAAAGCTTCCTGGGGGCGTCCGATGAGCCGCTTCACTCGCTATGCTCGCTGCAGGGTCTCATCTGTGACGCTGGTCCCCGAGGAGTCGCTCAGTCTCCACTCCAATCAACTATTTCACATAGTATGTATCTTCTAGCATGAATTTTAGTGATAAAATAAAACTTCAGCATTTTTTTATGTGCGAAAGCGGAGCGTCAGCTCGAAAATGAAGCATCAAAAGAATTGATTACATGTGCAAAAGTGGAGTGTTAACAAAGTGACTCGACACTGGCACACCGGAGAATTAGTAGCACGGAATCACCCTACACCATATTTAAAAAAATCCCCTTAAGCGTTTGTTTTTCAACACTATGAAAAAACGAGCCTATAATTGGCTCTCTTATCAGACTGCAAATCAAACGTTACTCCTAATAAATAAAGTTTTATGTTTCTCATACTTTCGATAGGAACTGTTGATTTTTCACGGAGAGTGGCGACTCCTGCGGGATGAGCTTGAGCTGAAAGCCCCGCAGGAACGAAGTGACGAGGAGATTGAGGCCAAGCCCGCGGAAAGCGCCAACTCGGAGAGAAAATCAACCTTTGTTTATTGATACACTTTATTCTTATGTCGACAAACTAAAAAGAGCCTATAATTGGCTCTTTCATTACTAATTATTTAATTCATAATGTTTGCCTTTGACTAAGTAGAATAAATGTTCAGCAATATTTGTTGCATGGTCAGCTGAGCGCTCTAAATATCGGCAAACGAATGTTAGGTGTGTGATTTGATAAATATGTGCTGGATTTTCAGCTCCGGCACGTAGCAATAGCGTTACTGTCGCTCCATATAAATCATCAACGTAATCATCTAGCTCAGCAATTTCCTTGGCATGAACAGTATCTTCCTCTGTAAAAGCTTTAATGATACTTTCTAGCATTTCTACAGTCTTATTACACATCGTTTGCAAATTTGTTGTAGGAAAGACTAGGGGCTCTTTTCCTATACGAATTGTTTCTTTTGCAATATTAACTGCATAGTCCCCTACTCTCTCCATATCAGATGCCGCTTTGACAAGCACCATAAGACGACGTAAATCAGTAGCTACAGGCTGCTGCTTCGCAATCATTAAAATAACATGATCATTGATTTCTTCTTCAAGACGATTGATGATTAAATCGTCCTCAAGAATTTTTAAGGATGTCTCTAAATCCTGATTTAATAATGCTTCAAACGCCAATTTAAGAGCGTTGACACTTTTATTAGCAATCTCTATAAATTGCTCTTGGACTTCTTTTAACTCCTGTTCAAAACGTTCACGTACTACCATTTACTGCTCCTCCTTAGCCGAATCGACCTGAAATATAATCTTCAGTACGTTGATCTGCTGGTGTTTGGAAGATAACGTCTGTTTTATCGTATTCAACGACCTCTCCACTTAGGAAAAATGCTGTACGATCGGAAATACGCGCTGCTTGTTGCATATTATGTGTCACAATAATAATTGAATAATCTTTTTTCAGCTCTTGTACAAGCTCCTCGACTTTTAATGTAGAAATCGGATCAAGTGCGGATGTTGGCTCATCCATTAAAATAACATCTGGTTCAATCGCTAAACAACGTGCAATACAGATTCGTTGTTGCTGACCACCTGATAGGCCATATGCATTTTGATTTAAGCGATCCTTTACTTCATCCCAAATTGCCGCACCTCGTAAAGACTTTTCGACAATCTCATCAAGAATCTTCTTATTTTTAATACCATGAATACGTGGACCATATGCAATATTATCGTAGATAGACTTTGGGAATGGGTTTGGCTTCTGGAATACCATACCTACTCGAGTGCGTAATTCCTCGACCGTATAGTTTTTATCTAAAATATTGCGCTCACGATAGACTATTTCACCTGATGTTCGAACACTCGGTACAAGCTCTACCATTCGATTTAAAGTTTTTAAATAAGTAGATTTCCCACAGCCAGAAGGTCCGATTATAGCTGTTACTTCATTTTCATAGATGCTTAAGTTGATTTCTTTTAAACCATGATGATCCCCATACCACAAATTCAAATTACGTGTATCATATACTATTTTTTTGGCAACATCAGCTGATGGCTTTGTAGCCGTTTGAATGGATTTGACAATTGATTTTTCCTCTTTAATACCCAGTACCATAAGGTCACCTCATTAATAACGTTTTTGGAATTTATTTCGAATAAAGATGGCAATAGAGTTCATCAGTAAAAGCACTGTCATAAGTACTAAAATACCGGCTGACGCTACATATTGAAATGCCTCTTGCGGACGTTTTGCCCAATCGTAAATTTGCATTGGCAAAGCTGTGAATTGACTTAACAAACCGTTAGGTAAAAATTGTAAAATAACTGGAATACCAATAACAACTAGTGGTGCTGTTTCACCAATCGCACGAGACATCGCTAATATACTTCCTGTTAAAATCCCAGGAATGGCTGCTGGTAGTACAACATGCACGATCGTTTGCCACTTTGTCGCACCCATGCCATAAGAAGCTTCTCGTTGTTCATTCGGTACTGCACGAATTGCCTCCTGTGCGGCAACAATGATCACTGGCAAAATTAATAAACTCATTGTTAAGCCGGCTGCTAAAACACTTTTTCCTAGTCCCAGCATTCGAACAAAAATTGTTAACCCAAGTAAACCAAAAACAATGGAAGGTACACCCGCTAAGTTCGAGATATTCATACGAATAAAATCATTTAGTCTATTTTTCTTTGCATACTCCTCTAAATAAATCGCAGTCCCTACACCTAATAGTATCGATACTGGAGCAACGACTGCCATCAGCCAAAGTGATCCTATTAAAGCTGCCTTAATGCCTGCTTTATCTGCAAAACGTGAAGCAAAATTCGTTAAAAAATCGATTGATAAATAGTCGACACCTTGTGTTACTATACGGTAAAGCAAAATAACAAGTGTCACTAAAGCAAAGGTTGTTGCTAAGAAGAAAAATGACTTCCAAACTTTATTGAATGTAATACGCTTTGTCATTCGTTTCATGACGACCGTGTCATCCATATAGCGCATGCTAGTAAACCTCCCTGAAGCGTTTCGAAATATAGTGTGCTAGTAAATTCATCACTAAAGTAAAGATAAATAATGTGAATCCTACTGAATAAATAGAATAATAAATTGTCGTACCATAACCCGCGTCGCCTGTTGCAACTTGTACAATATACGCAGTCATCGTTTGAATCGAGTCTGTCACATCTAAATCGAATTTAGGCGTAGATCCACCTGCTAACGATACAATCATAGTTTCTCCAATTGCCCGGGAAATAGCGAGAACAACTGAAGCGACAATACCTGATAAGGCAGCTGGTAATACTACTTTTATAGCTACTTCAAACTTTGTTGCTCCAAGAGCTAAAGCTCCTTCACGCATACTATTTGGGACCGATGACATCGCATCCTCGGAAAGTGACGTAATCATCGGTAAAATCATAATCCCAACAACAATCCCTGGACTAAGTGCATTAAAAAGTTTTAACCCTGGAATAATTTGCTGTAACATCGGCGTTACAAATGTTAATGCAAAGAATCCATAAACGATTGTTGGTACACCTGCTAGCACTTCTAAAATAGGCTTAACTATACGTCTTATTTTTTCACTTGCATATTCACTTAAATAAATAGCTGAAGCTATGCCAAACGGAACTGCTACGGCAACTGCAATAAGCGTAACTTTCAATGTCCCAGCTATTAAAGGTAAAATCCCAAATAACGGTTCCTTTCCTGAAAACGGTAGCCACTGTGTACCAAATAGGAAATCCGTAATCGAAACACGTTTAAAAAATTCAAACGTTTCAAAAATAAGGGTGAAAACAATGCCAAATGTCGTCAATATTGAGATAAGAGCTGCAGAAAATAATAGTGCTGGCATTGCTTTTTCCACTATTTTCTTCGTTTTTTGATTGCGCGAATTTGCAATTAATTGCTGCACAGATGATGTCTTGTTTTCTTTTTGAGAAACCATGGGGTGCTCCTTTCAAATAATAGAGGGAAAGAGCATACATCTCTTCCCCTCTATGCATGTCTACTTATTTTAAGCCTTCTAAAGTTTTTAAAGCTTCACTATATTTATCTTCAGGTAGACTGACATAACCTACTGCTTCTGCCATTTCTCCCGCATGCTCAAGTGTAAATTTGATAAAATCATATGCCGCTTCGCTTTCTTTCATAGCACTATTTTTCACATATACAAATAGTGGTCGTGAAAGCGGTGCGTATTCACCAGATTCAATTGTTTCATTTGTTGGCTCAACACCATTTACATTCACAATGCCTAATTTATCTTTATTTTCTTGGTAGTAAGCGTAGCCGAAGAAGCCGATTGCGTTTTTGTCACCTGCTACACCTTGAACTAACATATTATCATCCTCTGATAATGTTGCTGAGCTTGCTAGATCAGCGCCGTCTAAAATAACTTCATCAAAGTAATCGTACGTCCCCGAGTCAGTACCTGGTGAGTAGTAGACAATTTTTTCGTCTGGCCAAGATGGATCAATATCAGACCATTTTTTAGGTTTACCATCTTCAACCCAAATTTTCTTTAATTGCTCTACTGTTAAATCTTTTGCCCAATCATTCTCAGGATTCACGACAACTGATATGCCGTCATATGCTAAAGGAAGCTCTGTAAAAGCAATTCCTGCTTTCTCTAGTTTCGCTTTCTCTTCATCTTTTATATGACGAGATGCATTTGAAAAGTCTGTCTCACCTGCGATGAATTTTTCAAAGCCACCACCAGTACCTGAAACACCTACCGATACTTTGACATTCGGTTGAGTCCCTGCATACTCTTCAACAACTGCTTCAATAATTGGTGCAACTGTTGATGAACCATCTCCAGCTACAGCTCCTTGCAGCTTTTTGTCAGCAGCATCTTGTCCCGAGCTCGCCGGTGTGTTTGTTTCTGCATTGTTACCTTTTTGCGCAGAGTCGCTACCACATGCACCAAGCATTAATGCTGACCCCATTACCGCTGTCATCGTTAAGTACTTCCACTTTTTCATCTCATTTGCCCCCGTCATAAACATTTTATAGTTATTTGTCTTACAATCTTTACTATAATGATTAAATGTTGAAGTCGTATAAACGGTTCGTAAAAGAGATGTAAAGGAATGTAATGCTTTGTAAACGATTGTAAAGATGGATTTACAATTGACATATTTGTTACTGCCGCTGTAGATAAATTGCCACGGGATGGGACGTACTTAAACTAAATTCCTCTATTTTCTTAGGTGCCTGCCCCCCTCTGAAAGGACCACTGCTGCATGGATCTCACTACCTTCAGAGGTAGGAGCATTCTTCAAAGTGAGGATAAACTTGCTTCCTTATGGAAAGATGCTATAATAAGCAATTGTGTCAGGAAATAATCTAAGAGGAGTTTGACTTTGTGATTAAACATGCAAAAGTACAAAATGCCAATTACTTTAAAACATATTTAACACTTATTATGGATCATCGGGAATATACTCTAGAGGAAGCCGTTGATTTTATGGTAGAGTCTTATTTTTGTAATAATATAGAGCTTTATGGAATAAAACCGAAACAACAATTTGAAATAGCAATTCAACAATTATCTGTACAATAAGTTCTTCTATTTGAGAATAAATAAACCACAGTATGAAAATATGACTTTTTCATACCGTGGTTTTTTCGCGGGGATTCAATAATACTCTGAAACTGTAAAAAAACCGCTAGGCATTGAAATGCACTAGCGGTTTTCTCTTATTTTTGCTCATCTTCACCAATTTTGTCTTGTGTAATAGCAGGTAAAATTGGTTGTTTTACATTACTATCTGTCACTTTTTCAGTGTTATATTTTGCTTTTAACTCAAAATATTTATCTACAGCTCTTCTTGCAATCTCATTATTAGCCGAAAAAGGCTGTCTAGGGTTTGTTGAAGCCCAAGGAATAACTACGGCATAGGCAATTTCAGGATTCTCATAAGGGGCAAAGCCTACATGCGTATAAGTAAGTGAATACTGACCCCTATACTGTCGTAAATCTCCGTAATACATTACTTCAGCTGTTCCTGTTTTTCCTGCAGCTGTATATGGTGCATTTGCAAAATATCTTTTTGCTGTACCATTTGCGCCTGTATAAACACGACGTAACCCTTGTTTTACATAGTCAATTTCATCTGATGAATTATTAATCTGATTTAAAACTGTTGGTCCTATTTCTGTTACTAATTGGCCTAGCGATTGCCCATCATTTGATGGTTCTCGTACCTCCTTCACAACATGTGGCTGAATGCGATAGCCACCATTTGCAATTGTCGAGATATATTGTGCCAATTGTAACGGTGTATACGTATCATACTGTCCAATAGCTAAGTCGAGTGCTTTACCCCCATAGGTTGGACCAGTCGGACCTTGTACCCCACTAACTTCATTTGGTAAATCAATTCCTGTTTTTACACCTAACCCGAATTGTGCATAAGAATTACGCATTTTTGGGAATGTATAGTCATTTAAACGAAGTGGCATCCCATAGCTATATGGTGTTCCGTTAATAAGTAAAGCTGTTTTAAACATATAAACGTTTGAAGATTGCTCTAGAGCTCTTAAACCATCCATTGAAATATAGCCGGACTGATTAAAAACTGATTTTTTTGCTTTTGTACCAGCTAACGTGATAGGTTCATCTCCTAATATAGTGCTTGGTGTTATTACTCCTTGGCTATACCCAGTTAGCAATGTCGCTGCCTTAACTGCAGAACCTGCCTCATAAGCTGTTGTAAAAGTTCCATACGAATAATCAACGACTTCATTCTTTCCTGTTTCAGGATTTTTTTCGATTTTTTTACCATTCATTGATAAAACATCGCCTGTATTTGGGTCCATCATAACTAAAAAGGCACGATCCAGTAAAGCTGAAGCTCCTTGTGATTTTACTTTAAGCAATTCTTCCTCAACAATTTTGTCAATTTCAGCTGTTAACTCGCTATCTAGTGTTAAGACTAAATCTTTACCAGGTTTACCTTCATAAGTCGTAACGGTATCGACTACTTGCCCTTTTTTATTCGTAATATTTTTAACAACGGTTTTTTGTCCTTGAAGTAAATCTTCATATTGAGCTTCAATATAACTTTCACCAACACGGTCATTTCGTGAATAATCTCGAGCTAAATAATAATTCAGCTTTTCTTTCGGAATCCCTTTTGCTGGTACAGTTGTTCGTCCTAAAATAGCGAGTGATGATAATTTCAAACGCTTCCAGTCCGTTGTTGTGTTAACGCCTGGTAGTTCAGTTAAACGCTCAGAGACAAGTGCAAATTCACTATCTGACACATTTTCACTCTTAATAATTTGCGGTGATAAATTGTAGCCTGATACCATCTCACGGAAAATTGCTAATACTTCCATATCCTTTTCTGTAAGTTGTAATAATTCTTCGTTTGTAATTCGTTCACGAACAAGTTTATCTATCTGTCCATTGATTTGACTTGTCGAAATATTTTCTTGGGCACCAATTTTCTTTTTTTCTGCCTCTGTTACTTTTTTATAGGCAGCGTCATGATTTTTAATAATCCAAAAATCCTGCTTATCACGTAAAGTGACACGGTTTATAGGCTGCTCAATCAATTGTGCCAGCTTTTCCGCTATCTCCAGCATTTCTTCAGTTGTTGTCGTCGGCATTTTCGTATACGTAATAGCATTTTCTGGTTGGTTATCCACTAAAATACGTCCGTATCGATCATACATACGTCCCCTTGGCACACTTGTATTAACAGGTACTTCTTCTTTACGCTCTAATTCGCGTACATAATCTTCCCCTTTTACAATCTGCATATAGCCAAGCCTAAAAATTAGCAACGAAAATACGATAAATATAGCAAAGAAAAGGACATTCATACGAAATGTTAAATTAGAGTGATGTTTTGCTTTAACATTCGTCGCGCGGTTTTTACCCGGTGCTTTGCGCATATGTATTCCCCTCCTCATCTAATTACAATTTAAATACACGATATCTAGTATACCATTCGAAGGTACGTCAGGAAAGCATGTACTTGTGAATTTATGTTTGAAAACATCATTTATTTGACGGCATTTTGAGTTGAAAAGTTTCTGTTTTTGATTGATTACTTGAAAATGTTTTTACATAAATTATTGGAAGGGGGGGAGGCACAATATAAAACTTCTTCAAATAGTCCGGCGAACTCCTCTTTCAATTTAACCGACTGACTGCTTTTTTTAGCAAGCGTATCGGAACATCCCCAACCATTTATAGATACGTAGAAGAGTTTAGAACCTAAAAAGACAGCAAAAAAGGCTATGTCTCGGTGATACATCACCGTGGCATAGCCTTCTATCTAAATAGAGATTATTTTGCAGCTTGGAATTTAGCTTCTACTACATCCCAGTTTACTACGCTCCAGAATGCGCCGATGTAATCTGGACGACGGTTTTGGTAGTTTAAGTAGTAAGCATGCTCCCAAACGTCTAAACCTAGGACTGGCTTTTTACCTTCCATAACTGGAGAGTCTTGGTTTGGAGTAGATGTAACAGCAACTGAGTCACCATCAACGATTAACCAAGCCCAACCTGAACCGAAGCGAGTTGTAGCAGCTTTTGCAAATTCTTCTTTGAATGCATCGAAAGAACCGAATTTAGCATCGATTGCTTTTGCAACTTCACCAACTGGAGTGTTTGAACCGCCTGGAGCGATTACTTCCCAGAATAATGTATGGTTAGCATGTCCGCCACCATTGTTACGAACAGCAGTTTGTTTGTCAGCTGGAAGAGCATCCATGTTTGCGATAAGTTCGTTAATGTCTTTTTCAGCAAATTCAGTACCTTCTACTGCTGCGTTTAAGTTTGTTACATAAGTATTGTGGTGTTTTGAATGGTGAATTTCCATTGTTTTTGCATCGATATGTGGTTCTAATGCGTCATAAGCGTAAGTTAATTGTGGTAATACATAAGCCATTGTTAAGTTCCTCCTAAAGTAAAGAAATAATTAATACATTCTTAGATTATCAAAATTGGTCAAACCATTCAACGAAAAATACTTCAAATGAAAGATTTCAGCCTTTTGACTGAAAAGCCAATACGATTACTATCCTAACCTGTTTCTTTAATTGTTAAACGTCTTAGGGAAGAAAATCATATCGCTATAAAGAACACAACAATCATGATGATTTGAATCACAGCTTTTGCGAGTGTCGATGTTAAGAAGCCCACGAGAGAGCCAACACCGCTTTTTACAGCCTCTCCAAATGTACGACGCTCTACCATTAACTCTGCAATTACTGCTCCTAAAAATGGACCTACTATTATTCCTAGAACAGGAATGACGAACGGGCCAATTAATAAACCAATAGTACTGCCCCACATACCTGCAGTGGAGCCACCGAATTTCTTAATACCAAAGGCATTTGCTACAGAATCAGCAACAAATAATATGACAACAAATATAATTTCACTCGTCCAGAACAACCAACTTAACTCTGTAAATGAAAAAAACAATCCATATACTAAAAAACCACCAAGTAAAAAGAGTACACCTGGAATGATCGGGTATACCAATCCAACAAATGAAATGATAAAGCAGGCAATCACTAATACCCAGCCTACAACTTCCATATAAAACCTCCCCTTTTCGTGCATCAAGTTAGATAATTAGAAGTCCTGATTTCCTCTATGTTCGAGAGTAGAGCTGTTTCCTCGTAACAAATAAAGGCATAGATAGCTCATTCTCAACAAATAAGTCCTCAATATTTCTATTTAACCCGCCTGATCGCGCTGTTCCTTTCATACGAAATTACAAAGCTGAAGGTTTCATTTCCTTAATTTCTAATTCCTAAAATAGAGTCAGCAATATTTACAGCATGATCTCCTATACGCTCTAAATTGCTAACGATATCCGTATAAACGATTCCCGCAGCTCCATTACACTCATTTGTATTTAAGCGTGCAATATGCTTTTGTCTTAGCTTATCTTCCATATCATCTATCAAACTTTCGAGCTCAGTTACTTCCTGCGCCAAGCTCAAACTAGCTGTATCCAATGCCGCAATGCTCTTTCGTACGGCTTCAATCGCTAAGCTAAACATCCCTATTAAATCTTGTCGTGCTGACTTACTTAAAGTTACCTCATGATGATCTTTATATTGTAAAAGCTCTAAAATATTTTCAAAATGATCACCAATACGCTCAATGTCCCGTACATTTGTTAAAAGTGTATGGTGTCTTACTGAGTCTGCGCGAGAAAGTGGCTGCTTAGACACCATTACTAAATAATTTGTAATTTCCTTGTCTAAATGATTGAGCGCTACTTCTAATTGTAAAACTGTAGGAATATGAGTAGCATCACCCGTTTTCATATATATAAATGTTTCTTCTAAACCACGAAGCGCATGCTCCCCCATGCGTAGTACTTCCTCCTTTGCTTGCCCAAGTGCAATCGCTGGAGAGGAATCGATGAATGAAGGATCTAAATGTTTCGTTGTCACATCAATATTGCCATCACGCCCAGGTACTAGCTTCGTGACAAGTGCAGCCAATCCTCCGATAAATGGCAGCTGAATCATCATATTAATGAAGTTGAATGAGCCATGCGCTATCGCTATTTGCATTTTCGGCTCTAAATGGAATAGCCCACTAATCCATAAAACGTACTGCATAAAGGGTGTAAAGAACACCATGAAAATGATTGTACCTATAATATTAAATAACACATGTGCCGCTGCCGCACGTTTAGCATATATAGAAGCACCGAGTGAAGCTAATACTGCTGTAACGGTTGTGCCTATATTTTCACCAAATAAAATAGGTAGAGCACTCTCTAAGCCAATTAAATGCTCGGCGTATAAGCCCTGTAGCACACCGACAGTCGCTGTTGAGCTTTGAACAAGCAATGTAAACATTGCCCCTAGAAAAATTCCTACAACGGGCAGATTGCTTAGCTGAAGCGTTAATGATTCAAAATCAGCTAATTGATGAAGTGACTGCATGCTTGCACTCATTAACTCTAATCCTAAAAATAATCCCCCGAAGCCAAATAATATTTGTCCGATATACTGATAGGTAGATTTCTTAAAGAAAAATAACAACCCTGCACCAATCGCTAATAACGGATAAAAATAAATGCCGATATTTATACCAATAATAAATGCAGTAATTGTCGTACCAATATTGGCTCCCATAATGACACCGATTGCTTGTCGTAATGTTAAAAACCCTGCACTCACTAGCCCAACCGTAATTACCGTCGTTGCAGAGCTCGACTGGATACAAATCGTTACAACTATACCCACTAACACGCCCATTAGAGGATTTGTTGTAAATCGATTCAACCATTCACGCAGTCGATCATCTGCCGATTTTTGGAGCCCGTCCCCCATAAATTTAATGGAAAATAAAAAGACTCCTAAACCGCCTAAAAATTGAAATAGTATACTTTGCCAATCTATTGTCAATTGTATTCGCTCCAATTCCTACGTCTCTACTACTCTAGTTCTAATCTTTAAATGATAATAAAGAAAAAGTAAAGATAACCTTTAACTTCTTTACACAATATTAACATTTCAAAAAATCATCACCAAAACGTGTGGTTGATTTCCGTTCCGACTGGGCGCTTTCGCTACAGAAAACATTTGTTGTTGCTGTCGCTTCGCTTTCGCAAAGAGTATAGCTTCCTGAAGTCACCCAGTCAGAACGAAGATCAACTTATTTACATAGTATATGTTTTAACAAAAGTCATCCACAACTTTTGGTGATGAACCATTTCAATATCGTACTCTCTGTTATTATTTCTATTTTATATCTTGTCAAAGTTGAACATGGTAAAATAGCGATTGGAGGAGATATGTTTATGAAACACTCACAACTATTTATCGACAGCTTAATTCATCCAAAAAAACTTGCTGCCTATCGTTTATTACCTATCGGGAAAGTCATTCAATATACTTTTCTGCTGATTACTGTTGTTACAGTTTACTCTTTTGGTCGTTTTACGGCTGGTATGTCTGTTGATACATTTGATATGAATAGTTTAAATGGAATAACTGAATACATAGAAGGTGTTAAATGGGTTTTGTATCCCGTGACATTCATCATGCTTTTTGTTTTTACAACGATGCTTATTTTTGCACAAATTTCTCTCTACGCCTTGGCTGGTCTGCTGATTTTGAACGTCATGAAACGTCGCGGAGAATACCGTCACATTTGGCGTACGACAACATTTGCCATGACGTGGGCAACTCTACTAAGTATGCTATCAGATTATCTACCGTTTAACAGTACGATTATCTCTGCTTTTTCTGTACTTTTAACAGTAACTCTACTTATTGTAGCCATTACAAAATATCCAAAACAACCAATTACAAAATAATGTGCATGATTCCCCTCTCTTCTAAATATAGTGTAGAAAGGGAGGGGATTTTTTGCGTGCTTTTGTGTTAACCGCTATCATTATTATTTTTGCTTTTGTTATAAAAGTAGATTTAACAGAAGGATCATTACAACTTGCTGCCTTTTCTCAGAAAAAAACAGAAAACGCCCTGTGTGAGAAGGAGCAAGAGCCAAATTATATCACTGTACAGACTATTCAAGGCGATAGCATTCACAGTTTGTTTGCACTTCATCCTGCAAAAGTACCTATGACCTTTCCTGAACGTTTACAGCTTTTTTATAAATTGAATCCACACTTACAATTACAGGCTCCTGTTCCTGGTGAAAAAATTAAACTTCCGCTATCATTTGAATTTGAAAATAAATGCGGAAAATGAAAAGTTAGCGTTTCTTCCTTGTCCTTATTTTCTTACACTGCTAAAATAAATGTCAGTGACGGTCGAAAGTATGGCCCGAAAAGGAGAGAAAGTTAATGAGTGAAATTTGTCACCGTACAAATACACGTCCCGTACGTGTCGGTAACTTAACAATAGGTGGTAGTAATGAATTATTCATTCAAAGTATGTGTACAACAAAAACACATGATGTCGAAGCAACAGTAGCTGAAATTCTTCGTCTTGAGGAAGCAGGTTGTCAAATCGTTCGTGTCGCAGTACCAGATGAGCGTGCAGCTGATGCGATTGCAGATATTAAAAAACGTATCAATATTCCATTAGTAGCTGATATTCACTTTGACTATAAATTAGCATTAAAAGCAATTGAAAATGGTATCGATAAAGTTCGTATTAACCCAGGTAATATTGGGCGTAAGGAAAAAGTAGAGGCTGTTGTTAATGCAGCAAAAGCAAAAGGTATTCCTATCCGTATTGGGGTAAACGCTGGTTCATTAGAACGTCATATTTTAGAAAAATACGGTTACCCTACAGCAGACGGTATGGTAGAATCTGCACTTCACCATATTAAAATTTTGGAAGACTTGGACTTCTACGACATTATCGTATCTATGAAGGCATCAGATGTAAATCTAGCAATTGAAGCCTATGAAAAAGCAGCTAAAGCTTTTGATTACCCTCTACACTTAGGTATTACTGAATCAGGTACATTATTTGCTGGTACAGTAAAATCAGCAGCTGGCCTTGGTGCAATTTTATCAAAGGGTATTGGTAATACATTACGTATTTCACTATCTGCAGACCCTGTTGAAGAAGTAAAAGTAGCACGTGAGCTATTAAAATCATTTGGTCTTGCTTCTAATATGGCAACCCTTATTTCTTGCCCAACATGTGGTCGTATCGAAATTGATTTAATTTCAATTGCCAATGAAGTAGAAGAATATATTTCTAAACTTAATGTACCGTTAAAAGTAGCTGTGCTTGGTTGTGCGGTAAACGGTCCTGGTGAAGCACGTGAAGCCGACATCGGTATTGCTGGTGCTCGTGGCGAAGGTTTACTATTTATGAAGGGTAAAACAGTTCGTAAAGTGCCTGAAGAAACAATGGTAGAAGAGTTGAAAAAAGAAATCGATAAATTAGCTGCTGAAATGGCAGAAAAACGCGCAGCTGAAGAAGCGAACGCCTAAGGAGGTGCTAGCATGAAAAAGCCCCGCTTTGGGATTGATATCGATGGAACAGTAACATGTCCTAGTACACTCATCCCACATATCAATAAACAATATAATGTTAACATTACGCTTGACGATGTGTGCGAATATGATTTTTTATCAGCATTTCCTCATCCCGTTGATCGTGTAGCATTTAATACATGGTTTAAAGAAAATGAGCCATTTATGTACGAAGTATCTGAAGCAGCTAAAGATGCAAAAGATATTTTAAACACATGGAAAGAAAACTACGAACTTTATTACATTTCTGCTCGTGGTGAGAATGTATCAGATGTTACGGTAAATTGGTTTAAATCACAGTCTATTCCATACGACCATATCGAGCTGATTGGCAGTCACGATAAGATTTCCGCAGCGAAAAACTATGGGGTTGAGGCATTTTTTGAGGATAAGCATGATAATGCGGTTATGCTTGCGGAGGAATTAAAAATACCTGTCGTATTATTTGACACTCCATATAACCGCCTTGCTGTTCCGGACAATGTCGTACGCGTTTATAACTGGCAAGAAGCAAACCAATTTATTACAAACTATTTTAAATAAATCAATTATGCCTCGGCATAATTGCGTCCGGAATCGGCTTTGTGCTTAGGTCTGCACGAGGGCCGACACGATGTCGGTCATTTCGGTTATGCCACAGGACGTGGCGTTTTTACCGATGCAGGTCAGTTAGCCGTTATCGCATGGATGCGATGATTTTAGGCTAACATCCTTTAAGCACTCCTTTCCGATTTCCGTGACATCCGCCGGAGGCTTTGGGCCAACACGAAGTTGGTCACTCAGTCGTTGCCACAGGACGTGGCGTTCTTAGACTGAGTTCCTCTATTTCAGTGGATGTTTGAAAAGCAACGAATAACCGCATTCAACTCAACCACTATTGAAGTGGTAAACCTCTTCTGAAATAAGTTAAAAGGGTCGTGTTCTTGCATTGAACACGACTCTTCTTTCTTTTATATTACAAGTATCCCCCGTAACCAACGCTCTACAAAATTTTCAAAGGTAATGCCATAATTTTCATAAACAGCATGGTACACGAAATAAGTTCCTAATCTCTCAAGTAATTCATCATTAATCTTCATCACAAACCGCTCCCTTTCGTTGATTTATTCACCGAATTTTCAGATATTCAAACTTCCAATTTCTCGCTCATTCTAGTGGAGGTTGCATCGTTGCAAAACCGTCACAATCTCCTGCTTTCATGCCCTTTTTTCATAGTTTTCTTTTCGTTACTATAGTAGTATCAACTTGCAATACTGGAGGGACTACATGTGAGATGGATGACAAAGGTAACTTGTATAACATGTCTTTGCGCGCTGCTAGCTGGCTGTAGTGATCGATTATCTGATATTAAAGAAGCGGTTTCAGGCATCAATTCAGCAGCCGAAACTGCAGCCAGTGCAGTTGGTCGTGATGTACATGCTATACGAGCAATTGCCATTGACTATAAAGATACAACCTTTACAGTAAATGACCTATTTAAAACTATTTTACGTGACGTGCGCTGGGATTATGACGCTGAAAAAAGTGAGCTTCATGTGAGAGGCACATGGTTAGCACCACTATTTTCTGAGCAACCATGGGATGATGCGATGAAAAAACAACTAGCAGAAACAGGTGTAGTAAAGGTTACGTGCACTTTTAAGAACGATAAAATTGATAGCGCTAGCACAAATGTAACACTTATTTTCAATGACAAAACAATTGTAGAAATGGCTGGTGAAGATGCACTTCAACACCTATATGATACATATTTACAAAAATAAACTCCGTAGCTTTTCTATTATAAAAATTTATATGTAGAATGGCTCTTCTGCAAAACGAGGGGGTGATTTCCGTTCCAGGCTACTCGCTTTCCTGTGGGCGAGCGACGAGCCGCTTCCTCCGCTAAAGGAACGAAGGCTAAATGCGTCACGTCCTGTGACAATGCCTTCGTGACCAACATCATGTTGGCCTCAGGGTCTCGTCTGTCTCGCTTTCCCACGGGAGTCGAGTAGCCTTCCACTCCAATCAACAATAGCCTAGAGCTTTTATAAATTTTATGCATGAAGAGACTATACATCTACTGTCGCTGCTTTTTCGCACAAAAACAACTTATCTGTTTCATTTAACTATAACTTGGCTGAAGATACATGTTGTGTAAAAGTAATTAATTTCCGTTTCGACCAGGCGACTCCTTAGGGATCAGCGATATAGAGGAACGAAGGCTAAAAGCATCACGTCCTGTGATAACGCCTTCGTGACCAACATCCTGTTTCCCCGACGCCCCCAGGAAGCTTTGCTCTGTGCGAAAGCGTAGCGACAGCAACAACAAATGTTTTCTGGAGCGAAAGCGAAGCGTCAGCACAAAACGCCCGGTCGGAACGGAAATCCCCCCTCACCTTGCACTGCTGAAGAACTGTATTTTGTTTAGTTTTTCAAGAACATATAACTTTTCTAACATTTAGTCGTTAGAAAAGTTTTTTTATGTTCATTATATTAATAATCCTCCCTATAAAAAATCTTACAATTTAGAAATATTAGGTTCTTCTATTTGAAAACGACGATACGAGCAAGTTATAATAAAGTATCACGTGATGGTTTGGAGGTGTTTATATTGGGACAGAGAAATTAAAAATTGGCGAGCTTGCAGAAAAAACTGGCATTACAAAAAGAACAATCGATTATTATACAAACATCGGCTTATTAAAAGCTGAACGTTCTGCATCCAATTATCGTTACTATACCCATACAATGATTGAACGACTTCACTATATTGAACAACGCAAACAGCAAGGTCTTTCACTCATAGAAATCCAACATGAACTAAACATCACTCCGCACGAAGAAATCGATGTACAGATGCTACGTGTAAAAATGCAGGACTTAGAGCAGGATGTAACTACTCTACTTGAACAAATAAACAAACAAGACAATAAAGATATCGAAAAGATTAAAAAAAATGTTTCCCCCGAAAGTATTGCACTCATGCAATCTTTACTTTTACTTATTCATAATTAGGAGGTGACGTTCTGTTCATACAGAACGACTATTTGGAGACCATACTCAACTTATCGATTTTTACCATTTTATTAGCTTTAACTGGGTTTTTCGTGGCAACAGAGTTTGCCATTGTCAAAGTACGTGCCTCAAGGCTCGATCAATTAATTGCAGAGGGCAATAAAAAAGCCATTTCTGCAAAGTATGTTGTCAATCATTTAGACGAGTACTTATCTGCCTGTCAGCTTGGTATAACTGTAACGGCACTTGGTATCGGGATGGTCGGTGAAAAAACCTTTGAATTTATACTACATCCTCTTTTTGATTTGGTTGGTATTTCAGATAAATATATGACAATTTTTACAATCGGTAGTGCCTTTGCCATTGCAACATTTTTACACGTAGTTGTCGGGGAGTTGGCACCAAAAACTGCTGCCATTCAAAAGGCTGAAACGATTACACTTCATTTTGCCAAACCTATTATGATATTTTATAAAATGATGTATCCCTTTATTTGGTTTTTGAACGGCTCAGCACGAGTATTAGTTGGTATATTTGGTATGAAGCCTGCCTCTGAGCACGAGCTATCACATACAGAGGAAGAAATACGATTACTACTATCTGAAAGCTTTAAAAATGGTGAAATCAATAAAACAGAGCTAAAATTTGTGAATAATGTCTTTGAATTTGATGAGCGTATCGCTCGTGAAATTATGGTTCCTCGAACAGAAATTGCTGGAATTGAAAAAAATGAATCTTTTACAAATATGATTCATTTCATCGCAGCTGAAAAATATACTCGTTATCCTATTTATGATGGTGATCGTGATAATATTTTAGGATTCATCAATGCCAAGGAATTGTTTACACACGGTTTGCTGGAGCAACTTACAGACGATTCATTAATCCTTGAAGATTTCATTAATCCTGTTATACGAGTAATTGAAACGATCCCTATTCAGGAGTTACTTGTGCGTATGCAAAAAGAGCGCATTCATATGGCCATTTTAATGGATGAATATGGTGGGACATCTGGGCTTGTAACAGTCGAAGATATTTTAGAAGAAATTGTAGGTGAGATTCGCGATGAATTCGACGATGATGAAATTGCAGAAATCCGAAAAGTAAATGACAATCACTATATATTAAATGCAAAAATGCTTATTGAAGATGTTGAAAAACTATTAAAAGTAACGCTTGAAGCAGAAGAAGTCGAAACATTGGGCGGTTGGTTTTTAACAGTGAATAATGGCATTAAAGCAACTAAAAACATTGAGCTAACCCCATATATATTTAGCATATATGAGCAGCAAGGTCATCGTATTCATTACATTGAGGTTCGTCCCCTTCGCAATATTTTGCCTACCGTATTAGAAGCGTAATACGGATAATACGATATTATTGATAGTTTATAACAAATTTAGCTATAGAATTAACATTCACCAGGGCTATTCTAGTTTTTCCAAATACTTTTGTCTCATACCATTATTAGGCATATCCATATATAATAAATATATGGATATGATTCTATTTTCAGGGGGCATTACATATGAAATTGTTTAAACTATATCATTCGGACGGTATTCATATTATTACCGACGTCAAAAAACACAAAACGAATATTGAATTAAAAACAATTACAGGTGAAGTATTATATATTATCGTAGTAACGGATGAAAACTACACGGTGTATGATGATCGTTTTGCTGGTGCTTCAAAGCAATTAAATTCTGTTGAGGCATTTGATATTGACGGTAACTTCCGTAGCCTAGATTTTGATAATATGCGTTTACTCTTCAAAGAGGCATTTACGAAGCTATTACAAGAGATTGCAGAATGTGTCAATGATAATGATGAGTTAGTAGATATTGATACATTACGTCATAAAGTAAGTGCTCAAATTAAAGGTATCCATTTCCGTGTTATTTCTGACACGAAAAAATACGAGATTTAAACACCTAACAGGCTGTCCAATGCATCGATGATGGGACAGTCTGTTTTTTTATATTTCAATTGTTAATTAGGTAACGCTAATTTTTATCACAGTCACCATGGAAACAAAACATCTCTTACTACTTTCATGTATAATAGTATTAACTATCTGAAAGAAAGGGTGTTTTGGATTTGAATCGTGAACAATTAATCACACTTATTTCAGAAAAACTGAAATTAATCCGGACCGAAAAAGATTTAACACAAGATCAGATGAGCGATTTACTTGGACTTTCTAAAAAAACACTTGTTCAAATTGAAAAAGGCCGTATTCAAACTGGCTGGACTACAACGATTGCGGTTTGTGCATTATGCCGAGATAGCACGATTTTACAGCATGAGCTTGGCGGAGATCCACTTGAAGTTGTCGATTTAATCGCTAATAACGGAACCTTAGAACCCAAGGAAAAAACAATGGGAGGATACATATGGTGGAAAAATCTTAGCGAGTATAATGGCTATTGCCTACAACAAAATGTCATTAGTCAGCATTTTCGAATTTTAAATACAGACAACTATCGACTACTTTCAACGTTTGACGAGTCAATAGCTAAGCAAGCATGGGAAAATCTTCAAGAATAATTAAATACTGTACTCGCGCATACGTACCAAATACTCCTACGTTATGCGCGAGGAGTATAAAAAGTTTGCAAGTACAAGTGTAGTTGCTGCTATTCATGCGCTACAGCCTTCTCCATTCGCTCATTTTCTTCATTTGTATGTTCCTTTTGCATTTGTTGGATTACTTTCTTTACTAGCCTTTCCCTCACCTCTCACGCTTTTCATACAAAATTAATACACTATATTTTTCACAAAAAAATTTAAACCGACTATAGCCATACTCTCCTCTCGCTATTTTCCAACTAGATAGACAAATGATTAAGATAATGAATTCACTTCGTCATATGATAAAAGGTAACTAGAAAACAATCGTTTACAGTGATATCTTTACGATCAATCTTCTGATTAAAAGTTACATTAGTAGAATTTTACAATACCACTCTCTATACTTAATAGTAGCTTCTCTAATACTGGAAAGGATGCTCTTTTATGGATCGAATACTAGCAATTAGTGATATACATGGGGAATTAGAACTTTTTGAGGAATTATTATTGAAAGCTAATTATAATACTTTGCAAGATCAGTTATTTTTACTTGGCGACTATATTGACCGAGGACCAGCATCTTGTGGGGTTTTAAACTTAGTGGCGGAATTACAGACAAAAGGTGCACGTGTTCTATTAGGAAATCATGAAGCCATCATGCTTAAAGCTTGTCGCTCTGGTCACCCTAAGCCGTGGAATCATTGGGTTGGACTTTGCGGTGGCGATGCAACACTTGCAAGCTACGGCTATCAATTAGACGATTTTAAGGAAGCCATTGAAAACGATACATTACCTAGCTTTATTCAAACTTTACCAAAGATCGAAGAACATTTACAACTTATCGAAACCTTTGATATTTACATCGAATTAGAGGATGCCATTTTTGTACATGGCGGTGTTGTACCTGGAGTAGCTATGGCAGAAACAGATCCTATGGAGTTTTTATGGATCCGTGAAGAATTTCATGCAGGTTATGAAGGGAGGAAAACTGTAATCTTTGGCCATACACCTACTTATAAACTTCACCAAAATCCAACAGATTACAGTGTCTACTTTGGTGAAAATAATATAATTGGTATTGATGGTGGAGCTGTTTTTGGCGGGCAGTTACATGCATTAGAATGGCCAAGTCGTCAAATAATCTCGGTGGAAAAGGAAAAGCCAACAAGTTAGATTAACCTGTTGGCTTTTCTGCTAAATGAAAGCTTTAATATAATTTAAAAATAACACCTACTAAAGAGTAGACAATAACTGTTGTAAATAAAATTGTCATATGAATAAGTGAGAAAACAAACATTTTTGTTGCCCACTTTGTTTGATCTTTATTACTGTGATAACCGTAGATACTCATAACAAGCCATGCAATACTTAGCAATAGTGCAACAAGCATAATGCCAACACTTAAAGTGCCAAATAAGAAGCTTGATAAAATCAATAAAATTAAATAAAAGTTCGTTTGATAATAAGTACGGCGCATCCCTTTTGCAACTGGAAGCATTGGAACTTTCGCCGCTTCGTAATCAGCGTGCTTACGAATAGCGATGGCATAGAAATGTGGCATTTGCCAAATGACCAGAACGAAAAATAGGCCAAGTATCGCCGGGTGTGTAATATCAGTAGAAACAGCAGCCCAACCAATAAAAGGTGGAATCGCCCCTCCTATACTCCCAACTTCCGTGTTATAAATCGTACGTCGCTTTGTCCACATTGTATAAGGTACTACATATAAAAACACCCCTAAGAGACCAAATGCTGCAGCTAGAGGTGAAGCAAGTGCCAACACAGCTGTCCCGATAATGAGCATGGCAAAAGCTAAAATTAACGCTGATTTAGCGGACATTTCACCTGTTACAGTTGGTCGACTTTGCGTACGAGGCATTACAGCATCGATGTCGCGATCATACACATTATTAAATGCTCCAGCGGCACCAATAACAAGTGCAGAGCCAATTGTCGCGAAAATAATTTCAGGTATATTTTCTACAAAAGTCATTTTATTTTTGTACATACCAAGCGTTAATCCAGCCCACATAGGAATTAAATTGGATTTAATGATTCCCGTTTTCACTGTCTGCGCTAAAATAGTAGAGCGTGTGGACTTCTCCACTGACTTCTTGGAAGACTGTAGTTTAGGCTCCGTTTTTAGATTTTGTTCCATTCATCTTAATTCCTTTTCTCTCTTAATTTCTCACGCTTTACCATTAGAAAGCGACAAATTATTAAAACAATTATACCTCGGCCTAATTGCTCCAGAGGCTTTATGCCAATTGTTGTTAGGTCACTTAGGCAATTTCAAAGGATCTGAAGTTCGTAGCCTAAGTTCCCCTATTCCATCGGGTGCCTAGACACCCTTCGCAAAGTAACTTAAACCACATTCATCTCACCCTCTATAGAGGTAGTAGATTTTTAGTAGGTACTTTGCTTTTATTACCTAAAACATTTGTAACTGCCGTTACACTTTCGTTACCTAAAACACTTGTAACTGCCATTACTTTCGTTACGAAAAATATGTGCTGAAAAAAGTAAACATATCAAAATATTATTCTACCTCTTTTAGATAAAGTCTGTCTCAATGTTCACATAAAGTACATGATTTTCTTTACTCTTTACATTTTCACATAGAGATATACGTTCATTCACAGCATCTTCTATGATACCACCGACTGACATGAATTTGAACCTAATTGACTTGATTCTTAGCATATTACTATTCAAGGAAAACAATCTACTCTATACTAAGGTGTATGTTTTAACTTCTTTCAGCAGGTGTTTGGACACCTGCTGAAAGAAGTTAAAGCCTCCGGCGGATGTCACGGAATCGGAAAGGAGTTCTTTGTGCAAGCACAAAAGCACAAAGCCGATTCTGGACGCAATTATGCCGAGGCATAATTGATTTATATGAAGGAGTGTCTAACACGTGAAATACGGATTTATCGGCCTTGGAAATATGACTACAGCTATTATTAAAGGAATGTGTAAAAGCGGTGATTTTGATCCTACTTTTATTTATGGCTATAATCGTACCAAAGCAAAAACAACAAAATTAACAACCTCTTACGGTATTCAAGCCGCAAGCTCTATTGAAGATATTATGTCAAAATGTGACGTTATTATCCTTGGTGTCAAACCCCAAATGTTACCAGATGTTTTACCAGAGGTGAAAAAACATTTACAAGATAACCACGTAATTGTTTCCATCGCTGCTGGTAAAAATATAACATATTTACAAGGTTACCTATCTGAAGTTACCCCTATTGTTCGTGTAATGCCAAATATTAATGCGCTTATTGGTGCCTCTACAAGCTGCTTTACAGCGAGTGAACAAGTATCAGATGTGCAGCTTCAGCTTGTCAATTCCCTATTTAAAACAGTTGGCACAATTATCGAGGTGCCTGAAAACTTATTTTCTATATTTACAACGATTGGTGGTGCTTCACCAGCATTCACCTACATGTATATTGACGCTTTAGCACGTGCTGCTGTACGTGAAGGGATGCCAAAAGACATGGCGCTTGATATTGCAGCAAATGCAGTACTCGGCAGTGCAAAAATGATTTTACAATCACAAGAACATCCTTGGGCACTTGTAGATCAAGTATGCTCTCCAGGTGGGACAACTATCCAAGGTGTATCTTCATTACAAAGCAATCATTTTGAAACAACGATTCACGATGCAGTAACGGCCGTGACTGACAAAGATCGAAGCTTATCAAAATAACACTTGATTACTACACTAAAAATAAAACGAAACCGAGACATCCTACAATGTCTCGGTTTTCATTTTGTTTAAGGTGTAATTTAAAAGAAATTATAGCTTCTCGGCAAAGTGAGGAGGTGATTTTCATTACGACTGGGCACTTTCCTGGGGGCGTCCGATGAGCCGCTTTACTCGCGATGCTCGCTCCAGAGTCTCGGGCCAACACGATGTTGGTCACGAAGGCGTTATCACAGGATGTGATGGTTTTTAGCCTTCGTTCCTCTATCGCTGGTCCCCAAGTAGTCGCCCAGTCTCCACTCCAATCAACCACTACATATAGCATGTACTTACTGTCATGTAACTATAATTTATAGTGATACTTCGGTCTTGTCTGCATTAAAGCGAAGTGACAGCAACAGTATTTTCTGTGCGAAAGCGCAGTGTTAAACGTAGCGTAGGAACTGCTCAACATATCCCCATAGGAAAATAGCCTTGAACGAATCAACTCATTTTAAAGGTTTTCCTTGACCATTTTGTTTGTCATTGAATATTATCTTGTAATTCCTGTGCTAAAAATGCAGTTAGATCACGTAAATTTTCTGGTGTAACACCGTGACCATCTGGATATTGTTTAAATGTCACAGTAGCACCAAATTGCTCAAACTTTTCTTTACTTTCTACGCCCCATTGTGACGGGATGACATAATCATAATCACCGTGAGAAATAAATGCATGTAAATGATTGACTGGGCGAATTGCATATTCCTCTGTAACGAATTTTGGTGTGTAGCCACTTAATGCTACTATTCCTGTAATTAAATTCCCCATTGCAAAAGCAAGTGACTGTGCTAGAACTGCCCCTTGACTGAATCCAAGTACATACACTTTATGTGGATCAATTTGATATTCAGCAATAGCCTCTAGAACAAATTGTTGTAGAGCCACTAATACTTTATCGAAAACTTCGCGGTCTGGTTTACCGACCTCCTGGATTGTGAAAAAAGCATAGCCAGGCTTTTGCGTAATAGGTCCACGTAAGCTAAATACATGGCATTGCTCTTTAAAGTCCTGTACTAATTGTGGTAAATCGTCTTCATTACTACCCATTCCATGTAATAAAAAAATCGCTGGATATTTTTTATTTGGGTCCATATTCGTTGGTTGTGTATGTTTAAATGTAAACGGTGTATTCATTTTAAAATTCCTTTCAGGTGAACTTAGTGTCACCTTATTATACTGCATAATATATCTAGACAAAAACAGGATTGCTCCGTTATCATAAATAGTTGTTTCTATAGACTTATCACCATAACAATAGAATGATGTCTGTCCAATCGGGCGCTTTCCTAGAGAATACGGTAAGCAGCTTGAGATACGATGCTTTTATGTACAAATACTCGACAAAAGCACATGATGGTCACGAATGCGTTTTAAAGTTTTACTTTATTAATAATCCCATCAGTATGATAAGCAATATAGCCGTTAATTATGCGAATCGTTTCTTGTGGATCTGCGTTAAATAGCGCTTTTGATTGCTCCGGTGTTGAGACAAGTACTGTTAGTAAATCTACGCGCATGGAATGTCCAGCAGAGCTATACGCATAATCGTAAACAATATCTTCCTCTGTCATATTTTCTGTCACATACTGCTTATGAAACAATTCCTTAGCGGCATCCATTTGTTCCGCGACCTGCTGACGAATACGCATTTGATGCATCAATAGCTCTTCCTCAAGTACCGTGGTCTTTAACCACTCTCTCTTTTCGAGCATCTTCATTAATTCTTTTTCCCAAACTTGCTCATTTTCAGCAAAATACAGCATATTCATCATTAACATATCCCAAAAATCAACCTGAGATTGTGCTGATTTACGCTGCATCTCTATTGTCGCTTTAAAGTGCTCTTCAACCTTCGTAATATTCATGTTGCGCACTAAATGATTACATACATTTTCAATCAATTTATTTGCCGTTTCTTGTGCCATCAAAAAACCCGTCCTTTATATCTACAAATCATTTCCTCCCTATCATACCATGATTGTAGAATATAAAGAAACGGTTAACGTTAGGTCTGCAATGTATGCTCACCTTGTACTTTAGACGCAGAAATTGAATCTAAAATATTTTTCGCATCATTGTGAAGCGTTTGGTAGTTCTCCTGTAATGTTCTTGGAGATACAGGTTTACTAAATAAGAAGCCCTGTATAGTATCACACTGGCTTGCTACTAGATATGATAGCTGTTCTATCTCTTCAATTCCTTCTGCGACTACCTTTAACTGTAGATGCTTGGCCATAGAGAGAATCATGTCAACTAATGCTTTATCTGTAGAGTTCGATTGTATTTTCTGAACGAAAGACCTGTCAATTTTTAAGCAATCTATAGGGAAATCCTTTAAATAAGATAATGAAGAATAGCCTGTTCCAAAATCATCTACCGCGATCGTAACGCCAAGTGCCTTCAATTTGTGTAAGATCGTCGTCATATGATCAATATTGATCGTCATACTTTCTGTTATTTCGAGTTGCAAATATTTGGGCTCTAATTGTGTTTTCTCAAGAACATTATGAATTATTTCAACTAAATTTTGCTGAAAAAGTTGACCTAACGACAGATTGACCGCTACTTTAATCGGTGGCAATCCAGCAGCTTCCCATCTCTTTACTTGTTGACAGGCTGTTTCTAGTACCCATTGTCCGATAGGAATAATTAATCCAGATTCCTCTGCAATTGGAATAAAGACTCCCGGCGAAATCCACCCCTTCTTTGGATGCTGCCATCTAACTAAAGCCTCTACTGACTTAATTTGACCCGTACGTAAATCAAGCTGCGGTTGATATTCTAAAAAAAGCTCTTGATTTGCTAAAGCATCATGTAAATCATTTTCTAATAAAAGACGTTCAGTCGTTTCTTTAGAGATTGAAGACTCATAAAATCGTATACGAGTTGGCGTTTTTTGCGCTTCATGCATAGCATAAAGTGCAAATCTAATAAGCTCCTCTTCCCTAAAAGAATCTGTTGGAAATAAAGCGATACCAATATTTAATTGACTATTTAAAGAAAAATGTTGTATTTGGAATGATTCTTCCATGGCAACTTGAAGTTGTTGACTAAGCTGCGTCAATTGATGGGTATTGCTGACTTCATCAATATATACGACGAAATAGTCTTCTCTCAGCATGCATAGTAAATGCTTCTCCGGTAAAACATTTTTCAATCTTTGCGCGATTAAGCCTATCATTTGGTCTGCATATGTACTACCTAAAGACGCTTTAATCGCAGTTATTCTTTCTATACCGATTGCAAGTATTGCCTTTTGTGATTTGGATATGTATAAATCTTTTTTTAAAGTTTCCATTAAAAAACGCTTATTTGGCAAATTTGTAATCTCATTATGGTAAGCCATGAAATGCATTTTTTCACGAGATTCTTCTAAATGCTTTTGTGTATCGATTAACTGCTGAAAAGGTTTTTCGATCGATGAAAAATAAATTGCTCTAAATAAAAGATAAGAAGCACCTAACTCAAGAATATGTCCAATGAAGTTTTTAATATCATAAACATCTTGATAAATTGTATAAAGAAAATCGCTCATTATTAAATAAATAGAACTACCAAACAATAAAAATGCGATTTTAGGAGCTTTTTCAAAATTTTTAAGCAACAGGACCATAATCACTAAATGTATCGCTACAGCTATATATTGCAAAGTATTTTTTAAAACAGTAGGACCTTCACTTTCTATCAAAAGTGGTGGCAATATAGGTGTCGGGGCATAGATGACTACAAAACAAACAGTGATTATTAGAAACGGCAAGCTATAAATAAACCAACGATAAATTGATTTTATTTCCTTCTCCTTTATAAATAATATAATGAGAAAACCAATCGATAATAGTAATCGACAAAACATGTAAAACCATGTTGATGCATACGGCGTACTTTCAGTAATGAAAAATGGCATTCCTTTATAGGAAAGTGCATGAGCCATTTCTAATAAGCTAATTGTTAAAAATAATGCCCCAACATAGAGGACTCTATTCGATAAAATATAAGGTGTAATTAACCATGTCTGAATAGAAATAGACATTGTCACTACAGTAATAAGCATTTCCATCATTAAATGAATCGTTACATAATTGTTCTCTCCAAATATCCCATAAAATTTATCACTACCCAAACCAATTACAATTAATAAAATCAGTGATAATAGGACAAATTGAATGCCCTGCTTCACAAATGAAAAATCCTCATTAAATTTCCACATCTTAACTCCCTTCTTAAGCTCTAAATAATTTCCTCCATCTACTGTTTTATTGATGGTTTTAGGATAATTATACTATAAAGTTATTACGAATAATAAACTTTTTAACCAAAAGAAGAATGAAAATTCAGGACTAAATCATAAAATAAAGTAAAACTTTAATCAGCAAAAAGGGTTCTTCATCCTACACCGATTATTACCGGACTTTTTCAGTATAAAAAGTATCGCCACAAAAACATGTGTTGAATGAAAGGAAAAAAGATGCCTCATCTTTTGAGACATCTTCTATTTGCTATGAAAATACATAACTATCCATATTATCTATTGTATTTTGGATAGCAGCTTTCAAGGACCGCTGATGCTCGGCACAAGCCGCGAGTGACTCCTCCAATGTAATCGCAGCATTTGCCATAAACGGTGCCATCTGCAAATCCTTCGCTAATTGTATAAGAACAAGTGCTTTATTCCATTTCCAACGCGCATTATTTGGATCTAAGTTAATAGCTTGCTCTAAGTAGCCAAGTGCATCGAATGGCATCCATCCAAAGCGGTGCATCGTTTGACCTGTGATCCCCCAATATAACGCCTTGTTAGGGTTTTCTTTTACTGCTTGTTTAAAACAATGAACACTCTCGTTGTAATGATGTGCAAACAAAAACAGTTCACCCTGTGTAAAAAATGAATTGGCCCTTTCATTCGGAGTGCCTGTTGTCGCTATCTCCTCTAGTTCTTTAATACGATTTGAAAACTCTCCTTCATCTTTTATCGCACGAATTTCGACGACGGTATCCGATTCAGGATAACTTTCATCTGCTCGTTCTGCATGTTGGGTTTCCACAAACAGCGTAGGTTTTGGATAGCTCGCAAAATCATACTCTTCTAATAATTCAATATATTTATTAGCTAACTTTTTCTCATTTTCATTAGTAACTTGCTTAGCCACCTCATAGCACTTCATTAGCTCACCATTATAAAAATAATCATCCATTGTCATTCATTATTCCTCCAATGTACAACTCTTCAGTATATTTAGTATACACTACAAAATCAATTATGCCTCGACATAATTGATTCCATAATCGGTTGGAGGCTTTAACTTCTTTCAACAATAGAGGTAGAGGACTTCAGTAACTGCCGCTTCACTTTGCTACAAAAAGCACTTCCTATAAAAAAAGACTGATCAAAAATAACTTTTGATACAGTCACAGCTTTACTTATTTTTTTAATACTTCTTTAGTTAAAAATGCACGTAAATCTTTTTCTGGTAAGGCACCTACAAAACGATTAACTTCTTTACCACCTTCAAAGCGAATAAAAGTTGGTGTCGATTTAAAATTGTATTTATTCCATAACTCATCGTACTCATATACATTTAATTGTGCAATTTCAACACCAAGCTCTTTAGCAATCGGCATTAACTCAGGTGTAAAAGCTTTACAGTGCACACAAATAGGACTGAAGAAATAAGCATTTACATCTTCACCTGCTTTTAATTTTTTTTCAAGTTCGTCTGGCAACATAATATTTTGGTAATTTTCATCATCCAATTGATCAATTGTTTCTTGTTTTAGTTCTTTGTCGCCATAAAGTTTCTCTGCGTTTTCTAATTTGCTATTGTTCGAGACTTTTGTTAGCACAATAATTACTGCAAATAACAAAACAATTACTGAGCCAATAATTAGTAGTTTTTTCACGAGAATGTATTCCTCCCTTTCCACACTAAAAAACCCTATTTTTAGTGTATTCGCGATTGATTATAAATGGTTTTTAAATCCTAGTAAACTAATTAGTCTTTAAATATGAGTTTTTTCATAATTCAAACATAATTCGCTCCAAATTTGGAAACATACATATAACATCTATAATGCTCAATACGAATGTGGAGTGGATAAATAAAATGAAACACACTATCCGAAATATTTTTCAAATTTATAAAGGTGATATCCATAATATTTTAACAAACTGGGTAGTTGCTGTCATTATTGGTGGGCTCATTTTTTTACCTTCTCTTTATGCGTGGCTTAATATCTACGCCTCTATGGATCCCTATGCCCATACTGCCAACATGAAAATCGCAGTTGTCAACGAAGACACAGGTGCGAATGTTAGAGGAGAAGATATTAATGTTGGTAACGAGGTAGTAGACAATTTAAGTACCAATCAAAACTTTACTTGGGAGTTTACGTCTCATGACCAAGCTATAAATAACTTGAAAAATGGGGACTATTTTGCGGTTATAGTTGTCCCTAGTGATTTTTCACAAAAGTTGACCTCCATACTGTCAAATGTGCCTACAAAAGCGCATATCGATTATTATGTAAATGAAAAAATCAATCCAATCGCTCCTAAAATCACAAGTAAAGGTGCCAGTGGCCTTACGCAACAAGTATCTAATGAGTTTATTTCAACTGTCAGCGGAACACTTTTCTCTATTTTTAATACGGTCGGTGTTGAGATGGAACGGGAAATTCCAGACTTTAGAAAATTTGAGAATTATATTTTTACAATCGAACATCATCTCCCAGATATCGAAACATATTTAGCGCAAGCTGCTAAAGGTGGAAAAGAAGCTGAGACATTACTAAACCACACAATTACCCAAGTTCCCGAAGTTGAGAAATTAACGAATGATGGTCTAACAACGATCCATCGAGGTTTAAATTTGATCAATGAAGCTGATACATTGTTCAATGAGCTATCCCCTATCATCAAAAAAGATTTAGAAGCAGTACAAAATATTGCTCAACGATTTACAGATATAATAGGGAAGCTTCAAAATGCGAATGTAGATTCAGCTACTATTGCGCAAATAAAAGATACAATTAAAAACCAGCTAGATGCATCACGTGAGAAAGTAACTTCTAGCATCCAAACAATTGAAGCGCTTCAAAAATTAACACAAGCTGATGCTTCGACTCGTAAACAGCTTGAAAACAAGATTCAAAATATCCAGACCGCACTACAGCAAAGTAATTCTGAAGATGTGAAGACTTTACTAACTAACAATAAAATAATTCAACAACTTGAAACTATACGTGGAGATTTACAGGCAAACCCTAGTTTTACTGATTATTCTTTTAGCTCTCTAACCGCTTTAAATCAGTTGAATACATTACTAACGGACATCTCAAGTAAAGTACAGCAGTTAAATACGATAGATGTCGAAACGATAAAAAAAGACCTTGCTGATGTGCAAAGCGTTGCGCAAAATGTTTCTAACAATCTGCAGCAATTCCTTACTCATTATAACGATCAGTTAGAGCCACAAATTCATACGACGTTAGCTTCTGCCAAAAATACATTAACAAATGCATCAACAATGCTTACGAATGTAAAAAGTTTTCTGCCTCAAGCAACAGATCGTTTAACAAATGCTAAAAATATGTTAGCAACTGCTAATAAGACGCTTGGTACAGTACAAACGAATTTCCCTGCTTTAAGTACAAAAATTAAGGACCTTGCAGACAAGCTGAGAACATTAGAAAGTGAAGCTGATATTTCAGAAATCGTTCAATTATTGAAAAACGACGTTAATGCAGAACGAGATTTCTTTGAGGAACCTATTAAGCTTCAGGAACATAGAATGTTTCCAATTGCTAATTATGGAACAGCTATGACACCGTTTTACACTGTACTTTCCATCTGGGTTGGTTGTTTATTATTAATTTCTCTTCTATCTGTAAATATTCACAATAATGATCATTACAGTATTCGCCAAGTTTACTTTGGACGTTTATTAACATTTGCAACTTTTTCATTTATTCAAACGCTCATTATTACAATTGGAGATATTATTATTTTAAACGGGTCCATTAGCGCCCCTTATTTCTTTATTCCATTTGGGCTATTTATTAGCTTAGTGTTCGTAACGATTGTCTATACACTAGTATCCGTATTCGGAAATGTCGGAAAGGCTTTAGCCATTGTCATGTTAGTACTGCAAATTGCCGGTTCTGGTGGCACATATCCAGTAGAATTACTACCAAGATTTTTCCAAATTATAAATCCATTTCTTCCTTTCACTTATGCTATTGAAATGATGCGCGAGGCAGTTGGTGGTATTATTTGGTCAAAGGTATGGGTTGATCTAGCCTTCTTATCTTTCTTCTGGCTCATTTTTATTCTATTTGGTTTCTTCTTGAAAAAATTACTGAGTGAGAAAATGGAACATTTCATGAACAAAACACGCGGATCAGATATATTTCATTAATTTCCACTCGCCTCTTTGTAAATATTTCAACGAACAATGTTATAATGGGAGTATTGTAAACATATAGGAGGCGCTTTTGTTGAAAAAACTTCTTTCTATTTTTGCTTTGTCGTTATTAGTGTTAAGTGCTTGTGGTGAAGATAAACAAGCTGTTGAAAAAAATCAGAATGAAGCACAAAAAGAAGCTTCACACGAAGAACATGCACATGCTTCTGGAGATATTCAGGAGGAAACTACATCAGCGGATGTTTTACCATCATTTTTAAACAATAAATCAGAAGATATTCGCTTAGTGTATCAAATCGCTGGACAATCTACAGAAATTTTAGAGTGGATGCCCTGCTATTGTGGCTGTGGCGAATCAGCTGGACATAAAAGCAATTTAAACTGCTTTATTGAAGAAAAACGAGAGGATGGAACAATTGTCTGGGATGATCACGGTACCCGTTGTCTTGTTTGCCTAGAAATTGCTGTACAGTCTGCAAAGATGCATAAAGATGGTATGGACATCAAAGAAATTCGTCAAACAATTGATAATAACTATAAAGAAGGCTATGCAAAACCAACTCCGACTGACATGCCTGCTTAATAACAAAAAACTCATCGTTATGATGAGTTTTTTGTTATTTAACGAGTTGTAACACTGTTTTAAAATGCGGATGATCTGCACGCTGTAATAACTCGTATAAAATCATTTCCACGCTTGTTGGTAAAATTCCAAGAGCCTTCATCTTCTCAAGTCCTACCTCTTTATTGGCCTTTGTACGGGACGACACTGCATCTGCAACCACTTCAACCTCAAACCCTTGCTCTTTTAGCTGTCGAGCTGTTTGGTAGACACAAATATGTGTTTCGATACCTGTCACGATAAATTGAGAACGACCACTTGCCTTCAATGCATCTATAAACTCTTGTTCCTGGCACGCACTAAAAGCCAATTTAGCGATAGGTTGTTGCTCTTTAATATGCTGCGCAATCTCTAACGCTGTCCCACCTAAACGACTAGGATTTTGTTCAAGCCATAAAACCGGTATCTCCAATGCTTCCATAGCTTGTACCAGCTTGGCCACATTTTCAATCACCGCTTCACTTTCATCAACAATTGTCGCTAACTTCCCTTGTACATCAACGACAACTAAACATGCCTCTTCTATTGTAAACATTAAAACACCCCTTAAATCCGTATTCACAGTTCATTATACCGAAAGTTACTGGGTTTTGTGAAAGGTTAGAAAAATATCGTCCTGTCAATAGCCCCTTCACAATGTCTCAGAGCTCACCCACGAAATGTGTCCTTCCGAGGGGGAATATGCAAGTCAGTACATATTTGAGGAGGAATTATTCCACACATAAACAAACACGAACATTTTGTAATTCCACCGATTAAGCAACGTATTAAATCACGAAGTATTAACTCATATTAACATATCTAAATGTCTATTTGTTCGTGTTTAATCTTCAATATCTATTATAAATTCAACTCATTTTTGTACATTTTGTTGCGAGCCTGTCATTATTCTGCTCGAATAGTGAGAATTTTATTTTTTCTCTTGAAAATTGAGTTATAATCCAGTAAAGTGCTTTTATCCGCTTTAACGGCCGGGATATATATCTAAGTTCTTAAATGAACTAGTTTGCTTGATAATATTGAACTGACTGTAAAAGCATGATAGATTCAACAACCAATTAGTAGGAACTAAATAACCTATGAATAAGGTTTAACCTTATAAAACAAAACAAGGAGTGTACCACTTTGACACAACGTGCATACAATTTTAACGCAGGACCATCTGCCCTACCACTAGAAGTATTAGAAAAAGCCCAACAACAATTAGTAAACTTCCGTGACTCAGGCATGTCTATTATGGAAATGAGCCACCGTAGTGCCATTTTCGATGAAGTACATAATGAAGCAATTGCTTTATTGAAAAAGCTTTATGCTATCCCAGAAAACTATGAAGTTCTATTCCTACAAGGTGGAGCTAGTCTTCAATTTACGATGATTCCAATGAACTTCCTTCAAGCAGATCAAAAAGCAAGCTACGTATTATCAGGCTCATGGTCTGAAAAAGCAATCAAAGAGGCTAAATTATTTGGTACGCCTGTAGAAGCTGCGAGTACAAAAGAAAATAAATACCGTAATATCCCAGCTTTAGCGGATATTCAATTCAATGAAGAAGATGCATATTTGCATATTACTTCAAACAATACGATTTACGGTACACAATGGAAGGAATTCCCTGAAACAGGAAATGTACCGTTAATCGCGGATATGTCTAGTGATATTCTTTCTAAACCAGTTGATGTAAGTAAATTTGGTCTTATTTATGCAGGGGCTCAAAAAAATCTTGGTCCATCTGGGGTAACAGTAGTTATTATTCGCAAAGATTTGTTAGAGAAAGCGAATAAAAACATTCCTACAATTTTAAAATATTCAACGCATGCTGACAGCAACTCTTTATACAATACGCCACCAACTTTCGGTATCTATATGCTAGGTGAAGTATTAAAATGGGTAGAATCAAAAGGTGGCGTTGCAGAAATTGAGAAGCACAATGAGTTAAAGGCAAAAGTCATTTATGATGCCATTGACAATAGCAACGGATTCTATAAAGGCCATGCAACACCAGAAAGCCGTTCTTTAATGAATATCACTTTCCGTGTTGCTGACGAGGAGCTAGAAAAACAATTCCTTGCTGAAGCAAAAGCAGCTGGCTTTGTTGGACTTAATGGACACCGTTCTGTAGGAGGCTGCCGCGCTTCTACTTATAATGCTGTACCGTTAGAGGCTTGTGAAGCATTACGTGACTTTATGGTAGAGTTCCAACAAAAACATCAATAATAAAAAAACGACGAATGATTTATTTAAAATATCATTCGTCGTTTTTATTATTTGCGATAGAAGTCAAATGCCCATGATATATCTTTTCATAGGGTAAGAGCAATAATAGTCAAGAGGCATTTAAGCTCTAAGTAGAACAACATAGTAACGATAAAAGGGGTAATTCCTAGTGAAACCTCACTTGGAATTACCCCTTTCTTTAAGTATTATTATCTCAAATTTTACAAAGCTTCAGGCTTACACTCGGGACATTTACCGTAAATCTCAAATTTATGGTTTTCAATTTCATAGTCTGGCAGCTTTTCTCCAAGCATCTCCATAGGGCAGAGATTTAGTTCCTTAACATTGCCACAATCCATACAAATAAAGTGATGGTGATGATGTTCAGACTCACAATGCATACGGAAATTCCGCTCTCCTGATAACTCAGTTTCATCCAGTATCCCTAGCTTCACAAACGTTGAAAGGTTGCGATAAATCGTATCGAAACTCATACCCGGAAAATCTTTTTTCAAAACACCTAATAAATCTCGAGCAGTTAAATATTTATCTGTTGCTGCAAACATATCTAATATTAACTCCCGCTTATCTGTTTTTTTATAGCCGTTTTCTTTTAAAATTTCCCACGCTTTTGAAACGTTCACTGCGCTACCTCCTCCTGTTTTGTAGCCATTTTAAATACTATTTTCTTCACTAGTATAACAAGTAACAAAATTAAGATAGAAGTAACGACAATCGTACCACCAGGTGCTAAATCTAAATAGAAAGCACTAACTAAACCGATTAACACAGCCGCTTCGCCAAAGACAATTGCATAGATGATTGTTTGCTTAAAGCCCTTTGCAAGTCGCATTGCAGCAGCCACTGGTAACGTCATAAGTGATGATACAAGTAAAATGCCAACGATGCGCATACTTGCAGCAATAACAAGTGCTGTAATAATCATAAATAAAAGATGAATCCAACGTGCAGGCAGACCGCTAGCTTTTGCATATTCCTCGTCAAAAGATAAAACAAAGAGTTCCTTGAAAAATATAAACAAAAAGATAACGACAACAACAGCAATTCCTACTACTACCCATAAATCCTGACGTGATACAGCTGACACTGAACCAAATAAATAGCTCATTAAATCCGTGCTAAAGCCGCTTGCAAGCGAGATAAAGATTGCACTAATACCAATCCCACCTGACATAATGATGGGAATAGCAAGCTCCTCATAGTGCTTATATACACGTCTTAGACGCTCAATTAAAATGGAACCGCTGACAGAGGCCAGTATACCTAAGTAAATTGGATTTAGCATTGCCAAGGCTGTAACAGATTGACTGATATATAAGCTTCCCGCTATACCTGCCAGTGTCACATGTGACAAGGCATCAGCAATAAGTGAGAGCCTTCGAACGACAATAAAAACACCTAGCAGCGGTGCCAATATTCCAATAACTAGCCCAGAGAAAAAGGCATTTTGTAAAAATTCATAGTTAAATATTGCTTCAATCATTAGCCTTCTCCTTCTAGTGAATCTTTCTCACAGAATGACCGTACCAAGCATCAAGCGCATCGTGAGAAATTGTATCAAATTCATTTTTGTAACCGTGGAAGTGGATAGTTTGATTTAAACATGCTACATGACTGATACGGTTGGACACTGTATCCACATCGTGTGTAACAAGAATCATTGTAATTCCCTGTTCCCGATTCAATTTCGCCAGCATATCATAAAAGGACTGCACATTCTCATGATCAATACCGACAGTTGGTTCATCTAATATTAATAGCTTCGGTTCACTAACTAATGCCCTTGCAATAAAGACCCGTTGCTGTTGCCCACCAGATAACTCTCCAATATTACGATTCATAAATGCTTCCATTCCGACAGCTCTTAATGCTTCTAAGACGTTTTCCTTTGCATCTCGTCCAGGTCTTTTAAATAAGCCTAATTTTTTGGATAATCCACTTTTCACAACCTCTTGTACGGTTGCTGGAAACCCTGAATTGAAGGCGTTCGATTTTTGTGACACATACCCAATCCATTCACGATGCTTAAAAGTCGTACTTGGTTCACCAAATAGTTTAATTTCTCCAGACATTGGTTTTAGTAACCCTAAAATAATTTTTAATAATGTAGATTTCCCAGAACCGTTCGGACCTAGAAGTGCTAAAAAATCTCCCTCTTCCACACGGAAAGAGATATTTTTTAATACTTGTGTATAGTCATATTGAAATGACACGTTTTCAATATCAATTAATGATTCTTTCATGTATGTTCTCTTCTTTCTAATTCAAAATCATTACGATTTAACAAGTTGTAAGTATAAATGAAAGTACAGTTTTTGTAAAGAAAATAAAATCATCCCCCTAACGTGTGGTTGATTTCCGTTCCGACTGGGCGCTTTCCTGGGGGCGTCCGATGAGCCGCTTCACTCGCGCTGCTCGCTGCAGGGTCTCATCTGTGACGCTAATCCCCAAGGAGTCGCCCAGTCTCCACTCCAATCAACTTTTCGCATGGCATACGTTTCAACAAATATTGTCATGTATGTTGATTAGGAAAATAAAACTATATTTTGTTATTTGAACAGCGCTAATTTTGTAATAGGCATTGATTCTAACACTTTTTAATGTGAAGGATTTTTATAGCTGTCATGACTTTCACAAGATTGATTTTGTTCGAAAGATAAAACAATTAAAAGGAGGATTAACTTTGAGTATTCAATTTTTACAGCAATTAACACAAAGTAGTGATAAGGAAATTGTTGCGATTGCACGTTCTGAAGGGTTTGAAATTACTACTTCTGAAGTAAAAAAACTCCGGCCTTATTTGGAGCAATTCTCATTTTCATGGCTCTTTTTAGGTATTCCAAAAGATATTCTTGTAGAGGTTGAAGCTGTTTTAGGTAGAAAGCGTTCCAGACAACTAATTGCCTTGTTTACGAAATAAGGAGCATCACCAAAACGTGTGGTTGATTTCCGTTCCGACTGGGCGCTTTCCTGGGGGCGTTCGTTGAGCCGCTTCGCTTCGCTGCAGGGTCTCATCTGAAACGCTGATCCCCAAGGAGTCGCCCAGTCTCCACTACAATCAACTATTTGCAAAATATACGTTTTAACAAAAGTCATCCATAAATTTTGATAATGAACCCGAAACAATCCATTTCGCCTTGGCGTAATTATAGCTATCGTTTGTTGCTGTCGCTTCGCTCGCACAGAAAACCTGCTGAATGAAGATAAAAAGAGCCCGAAATCAGTACTTTTGCAGCTGATTTCGGGCTTATTTATTTTATCCTCTTAGAGCGTCGATTAACTCTGGTTTAAACTCCCCATTGCGAAGCATTTCAATTTCATGTTTATAAGGAGCCGATTTTGATTTGGCATCACTATTTAATGCGACAAATGGTGTTTCTAGGATTTTAGGAATCTCCATTAATTGCGGATGATGGACAATATACTTTAATGCATCAAAGCCAATATGACCGAAGCCAATATTTTCGTGACGGTCTTTTCCCGCACCGCGAACATTTTTAGAATCGTTGATATGCAGGACTTTGATACGGTCAACACCTATTAATTTATCAAACTCATTTAAGACACCATCAAAATCTTCTATAATATTATAACCAGCGTCATGCGTATGGCACGTATCAAAGCATACTGAAAGACGTTCATTATGTGTTACACCATCTATAATTTTTGCAAGTTCTTCAAATGAACGACCACATTCAGTTCCTTTTCCTGCCATTGTCTCTAATGCGATTTGTACTGGGTAATCCTGTGACAGTACTTCATTCAAACCTTCAATAATCTTAACAATCCCCGCGTCTGCTCCCGCGCCAACATGGGCACCCGGATGCAACACAATTTGTGTTGCTTCCAACGCCGCTGTTCGTTCGATTTCAGTTTGTAAAAAATCTACACCTAGACGGAAAGTTTCAGGTTTTTCTGTGTTCGCAATATTAATGATGTATGGAGCATGAACAACAATATTTGTCATGCCATGCTCTTTCATGTGTAGTAAACCATTCATAATATTAAGATCAGCAATTGGCTTACGACGAGTGTTTTGAGGTGCTCCTGTATAAATCATAAAGGTATTTGCCCCATACGAAAGAGCCTCTTTACTTGACCCGAGCAGCATTTCTTTTCCACTCATTGAAACATGTGATCCAAGTAGCATTTGAAAGCCTCCTTATTTTTTACCGCGAGCTTTTAAGCGACGTTCACGCTTTTTAATTTTGTCCATTTCCCATTTCATATTACGTTTGTAGCCTGGTTTTACTTTTTTCGGCTTACGTACTAATGATTTAGCTTTTGCATCGATTTCATTTTCATGCTTCACACGATTTTTACGTGCATGACGCTCTTTTAATTCAGACCATTCGCCATTTTTCACGTCTTTTTGAACAAATGGAATTCCCATTTTCTCAACACGTACTACTGCATCCTCATCTGATGGCTCAAACAATGTGATAGCAGTTCCTTTATTACCTGCACGGGCTGTACGTCCCACACGATGAATAAAGAATTCTAAGTCCTCTGGAATTTCGTAGTTAATGACATGTGAAATTCCTTGAATATCGATACCACGCGCTGCAAGATCTGTTGCAACGATATATTGATAATCCAAATCTCGAATTTGCTTCATCATCTTCTTACGATCACGCGGACTTAAATCACCATGTATTTGACCACAGCGAATCCCGTTTTCATTTAAGTAGCCTGCAACATGCTCTGCAGTTTTACGTGTGTTAGTGAAAATGACAGCTAAAAATGGATTGATTCCTTCAATAACTTCCAACAAACGTTTGTTACGTGATTTAGAACGCACTGGTACAAGTACAAAGTCAATTCCTTCTGCGACCGGGCGTTTATCGTTCATATGGATATGAACAGGTGCTTCCATATATTTTTTTAAGAAAGGCTGAAGCTTTTCTGGAATTGTTGCTGAGAATACAAACATTTCAAGGTTTTCTGGCATTTGTGAAGCAAAACCATCGATTTCCTCTATAAAGCCCATATCGAAGGCTAAATCTGCCTCATCGACAACTAAAATTGGCGCCGTATGCACAAATAACGCTTGCGCTGAAACGAGATCACGAATACGTCCTGGCGTTCCGACAACAATTTGTGGTTGCGTTTTTAATTTATCAATGGAGCGTTGTTTGTCCGTACCTCCAATAAATAATTTCGCTTGAATATTTGTTCCTTCTATTAATTGATTTAACGCATCAAAAATTTGTTGTGCAAGCTCTCGTGTAGGTGACGTAATAACAGCTTGTACTTCCTGCTTATCAGCATTAATTCGTTGCACTATTGGAATTAAAAAACTATGTGTTTTTCCTGTTCCTGTATGCGCTTGTCCGATTGCACTTTTTCCTTTTAATAATAGCGGAATGATTTCCTTTTGAATCGGCGTTGGTTCTGTAAAGCCAAGTTTTGCAATTGCGTCCTGCAAAAATGGCTGAAAATTATAATCAGTGTATTTTGACATAATTCGTTCCTCCTAACATCTTTCACATTGTATCATGATTCGAACTCCAGGTATATTAACGTCCTTTTATCTCAAGCATGAACATAATTTTATATTTTTATCATGGCTGTAGCAAAGCCCTTATCAAAGTTACTCGAAATACTGTGAATATGCAATAAAAAAAAGCCTTAGACGTAGATAAACGCTACTCCTGATTGCATAAGCTTTTAGGTAATTTCATATTAAGACCTCGACATTCCCATTTAGTGAGTCGATACTGTTTCGTTTTCCTCCATTATTTATTCTTGATTTTATTAGGATCTCAAATCTGTATATTAATACACTTAATTTTATATTCATTCTTCATGGATAACCTGAGAACACTATCTTGCTGTTGGAAGAAGCTATGAATAAGTATTTTTTATGTCAATTCATTGTTAACTAATGCCTTGAAGAATTACCATATGTTACGATAAAAATGTAAGATAATAGAGGAGGTTGACTTATTATGAAAGCAGCAAGATGGTATAAAGCAAAAGACATCCGTGTAGAAAACATTGAAGAACCAGTAATCGCACCTGGAAAAGTAAAAATCAAAGTACATTGGACAGGGATTTGTGGTAGTGATTTACATGAATACGCAGCTGGCCCAATATTCATTCCAGTGGAACAACCTCACTATGTAAGTAAAGATATTGCGCCAATTGTTATGGGCCATGAGTTTTCTGGTGAAGTAGTAGAAATTGGCGAAGGTGTTACAAAGGTACAAGTTGGAGATCCTGTCGTTGTAGAGCCTATTCTTGCGTGTGGCGAATGTGCCGCCTGTAATAAAGGAAAATATAATATTTGTAAGCATTTAGGATTCCACGGTCTTTCTGGCGGTGGCGGAGGTTTCTCTGAATATACAATGGTAGATGAAAAAATGGTACACAAAATGCCTGAGGGTCTTTCCTATGAACAAGGTGCACTTGTTGAACCTGCGGCAGTAGCATTACATGCAGTTCGTCAAAGTAAACTAAAAGCTGGCGATACAGCAGCTGTCTTTGGTACTGGGCCAATCGGTCTTCTTGTTATCGAGGCATTGCGAGCAGCTGGAGCAGCAGAAATTTATGCGGTAGAACTTTCAGCAGAGCGTGCTGCTAAAGCATTAGAGCTTGGCGCTACAGCAGTTATTAACCCTAAAGATGAGGATGCAGTAGCTCGTCTACATGAATTAACAAATGGTGGGGTAGATGTTGCATTTGAAGTAACAGGTGTTCCTGTCGTATTGCAGCAAGCTATTGATTCAACAACATTTGAAGGTGAAACAATTATCGTTTCTATTTGGGAAACAGAAGCTTCTATTCTTCCTAACAATATCGTACTGACAGAGCGTTCTGTTAAGGGTATTATTGCTTATCGCGATATTTTCCCAGCAGTTATGGAATTAATGAAACAAGGCTACTTCCCTGCTGAAAAACTTGTGACAAAACGAATTGCTCTTGAGGAAGTCGTATCAGAAGGATTTGAAGCACTAATGAAAGAGCGAAATCATATTAAAATCCTTGTAAATTCACAAGCATAATATATATATAGAGACAGGTAGAGAAAATAGTTTCTCTACCTGTTTTGATTTGTTAAAACTATTTCCCCTATATTGCTCATTCTCATAACGTAGGGTTGATTTCCGTTCCGACTGGGCGCACAGAGCAAAGCTTCCTGGGGGCGTCCGATAAGCAGCTTGGGGCAACAGATGTTATTTGCGTGAAAGCGTATTGTGTCATGAAGAATAAAAGTCTTTAACTTTGCTAAATAGTATTATTTTATATAGCAAACTTATTATTGATAGACTCGCCAAAAAGTGATAAGATTTTTCCGATAATGATTATCACTACAAGAAAGTAGGTAGATCTCATGAACCTTCATGCGGTTCAATTGGGTGAAAAAGTTAAAGTGAAAGATCTTCAGCAAATTGACACTCTTTTATGTAAACGATTAAATGCATTCGGTATAAAGGAAGGCTGTCAAGTTTGTATGGTCCAAAAAGGGTGGTTTTCTGGCGCTTGTATTTTAGAATGTCAAGGACAGAAAATCGGGCTTAGAAAAAAAGATTTAATGGATATAAAGGTCGAACAATTATGAGTAGATTAGCTTTAATAGGAAACCCCAATATCGGTAAAACATCCTTGTTCAATACGTTAACAAATTCATATGAATACGTTGGCAATTGGAGCGGTGTAACCGTTGAAAAAAAAGTAGGACAAGTAAAAAAAATACAAAAGGAAATTATTGATTTACCTGGTGTATATACTCTTAACCCGATTTCAAGAGATGAAAGTGTTGTGACTTCATTTTTACTTGAAGATCAGGTAGATGGAATTTTAAATATTATTGATGCCTCTAATTTCGAACGAAATATGCAATTAACTGTAGATATACTTGAACTTAGAAAACTTGTTTTCGTTTGTTTAAATATGATAGACGTTGCAAAAAAGAAAGGCATTTCAATTGATGTCGAGAAATTACAGCGTTCTTTGGGAGTACCTGTTATTCCAATAAGTGCTCGTACTGGGAAAGGTGTTGAAGGTATTTATGCCGCGATTCAAGACTCAGATCGTACCCAAAAACATTTTACATTAACCTATGATGACCTAATTGAAGAAGGTATCGCAAAAATTGAAGCAATATTTCAGCATATACCTGAGGAACAAAAAAGATGGTGTACTATTCAATTTTTAATAGGGAATGAAGCTGTTGATGCTTATTTGAAAGATAAGGAATACTTTGAACAGCTAGCTGCAGTACGTGATGCTTTAGAGAAGCAAATTGGTGAACCATTAAATAAAACTATTGCTAAAAAACGTGATTTATATATTGCTAACATCTACAACGAAGTAATCATACAAGAGAAAAGTGAAACACAATGGACAGAGAAAGTTGATAACATTCTAACACATCCGATTTTAGGTATTCCGATTTTCTTAGCACTTATGTTTTTAATGTTTCAAGCAACATTTGCATGGATTGGTACTCCTCTATCGGATTACTTGGATGGGATTGTAGGCGGGCCTCTTACAGATACTGTTACTCAAGGCTTAGAAGCTATTGGTGCAGCCCCTTTTATTATTAATTTAATATGTGATGGGATCATTGCAGGGGTTGGTGGCGTCTTAGTTTTCATTCCACAAATCTTTGTACTATTTTTCTTTATTTCACTATTAGAAGATTCGGGGTATATGGCGAGAATTGCTGTTGTTATGGATCGTCTTATGGAATTTTTCGGCTTAAACGGCAAGGCCTTTATACCGATGATTGTAAGCTTTGGATGTAATGTTCCAGGTGTAATGGCTGCGAGAACAATTGAACAGCCAAGAGAACGACTATTAACTATTCTTGTAGCTCCGTTTATGAGCTGTTCAGCAAGGTTACCTGTATATGCTTTGTTCGGTGCAGCATTTTTTACTGCACATCAATCTTTAGTCGTATTCTCCCTATATGTAATGGGTATAGTGGTAGCGCTTATTGTAACAAAATTATTATCGATGACGATCTTAAAAAATGAAACTTCAGTTTTTATTGTTGAATTACCAGCCTATCATGTACCACAGCTAAAAACACTTTGGCGTTCCACTTGGGAAAAAGGGAAAGGATTTTTCCGCAAAGCTGGTACTATAATCTTTGCGGGCTCCGTGATTATTTGGCTTCTTTCTTATTTAGGACCACATGGCGCTAATGTCAATATGGATGATAGCTTTTTAGCAATTATTGGAGGCGCTTTCGGTGTGTTGTTTATCCCACTTGGCTTCGGAACATGGCAAGCCGGTGCATCCCTTATTGCCGGATTCCTGGCAAAAGAAGTGATTGTTTCGACAATGGCGATTATTTATGGCGTAAGTGAAGGTGTTTTATCGTCTACAATGACAACTCATTTTTCAGCTTTAAGTGCTTATACATTCTTGGCCTTTGTTTTACTGTACATGCCTTGTTTAGCCACTGTAGGTGCAATAAAAAGAGAAACACAATCTGTGAAATGGACATTATTCGCAACTATCTATCCATTTGTTGTTGCCTATTTAATTGCACTTATGATTTATGGTATTGGGAATTTATTGATGTGAGGTGTATAGAATGTCTTTATTGATTAATATATTAATCGGTAGCATTATATTTGGCTATGCTGGTATTACCTTATATAAGAGCATTAAGAAGCAGAAGAAGGGCAAATGCGCAGCTTGCTCCATACAGAAAAGTTGCTCCTCTAACGTTTGTGTTCCTCCTTCAAAACTGAAAGATTCTACTACTAAATAAATAGAGCGAGGTATTTCCAAACTGTTATTTCGTTGGAGATTACCTCGCTTTTTTGTGACCTTTTAGACATGAAGGGTAGGAATTTTGAAAGGACATTTTTCTAAAATTCATACCATGTGAATAAGTTGATTGGTGTTAAGGCTGGGCGACTCATTGGACGTAACCCCTCTTTATGGTGATGAGCATCTTAAATTTTAAATTTATTGATTTCTTCCTTCACGGACACCGCTTCTGCACTTAATGCCTTTGCAACAGCGTTAATTTCTAGAATAGTCGCAGCCTGCTCTTCTATTGTCGATGCTATTGTTTCAGATTGTAGTGCAGTATTACTGGAAGTAGTGGACATTTCATTGACCGATGCTGCTATTTCTTCAACACTTGCAGAAATTTGTTGTGTAGAAGCAGACACATCCTCAATCTGAGATGTCATATCACTAATCGATTTTAAAATTCCTTCAAAAGCATTTTGGGCATTCTGAATAAATGTGACACCCTCATCCACATTCAATACAGTTACACTTACAGCCTTTTGTACTTCCTGCGTTTCTTGCTGAATAAGCGATATTACATCTACTATTTGATTGGCAGATGCTTTGGATTCCTCTGCTAATTTGCGTACTTCATCTGCTACTACCGCGAAGCCTTTACCTTGCTCTCCTGCACGTGCCGCCTCAATCGCAGCATTTAGTGCTAAAAGATTTGTTTGCTCTGTAATCTCAGTAATTACATTCGTAATATTAACGATTTCAGATGATTGTGTGCTTAACTTCTTAATACGCTCATTTGTTGTATTAGAAGATTGTTGGATAATCGACATTTGCTCTTCTGCGACTTGCAACGTTTTTTCACCATTATTTGCAATAGATTGTGTGTCGACTGCTTTAGAATGAAGCATTTGAGTAGACTCTGCAATACGTTGAACACCCTGGGCAGTTTCATCCATTGCGATCGAACTTTCACGACTAGTAATAGCTGCTCGGCTATCACTAATTACCATTTTCTCCACAAGATTTGCAATATCATGAGCGGAATTTGAAATTTCATCTGTACTTGCTGCTAACTCTTCAGCTGCTGATGTTGTATGCTCTACATTTGCAGTCATGCTATGTATTAATGAATGTAAATTAGACTTCATCAAATTAAAAGAATCTGCCAAATCTTTAATTTCATCCTTCGTTCTAACTTCGATATCCTTTTGGCATAAGTCCCCTTTAGCAATTACCTTTGCTGCAGAAGTTAGCTTATTAACAGGAACAACTATAGAACGTACAAATAGTAACCCAACAACTATACAAATCATTACAATAATACAGAACATCCATAAGAACCACTGCTTATTATCATTAATAAGGTTCTCAACATGTGCTAAAGAATTTTGCATGTCTGTAATGTTTTCTTGTTGAAACAAATCTACTTTGTCATTAATTTCAATTGATGTAGTATCAAATTTTAGCATTATTTTATTTCCTAGCTCAGGCCCTCCTTGAATATAATTATGAGCCATTTTCTGACCGGAACTATAATATTCATCAAACGCTATTTTAATCGCATCTAATTGTTCCTGCTCTTCCGGATGCATTTTTTTCACTTGTTCCAAATCTTCATAGAAAATTTTGCTATACTTATCTGCTTGCTCAAATCCATCATCTAAATTATTGAGTGCTCTTGTGGCACTGATATCCGTCAGATACTGCTGAACCTGTACGACTGCTAGCTTCATTTCATCTGCTAATAACGTCGTTTCAAGTGTTTTTTCTTTTATCAAACCAACTTGCTCTAGTTGGGATTTGGCATTTTGTTGCTGAAAAATCCCCAACAGTAAAACTAATACGACGATAAGACCAAACGACACTATACTTCTCAGTTTAATTGACACAGTATACCTCCTATTTTTACCCTCTGCTATTTTAGTCTAGTAACTTCAAAATCATCTTTTTGTAAACTTAATGATACATTATACCTTTCTCATCGACCGAAAGAGTGAAAAAATGTGAAGTTTTTAAGAATTTTCCACCACTTACTAACTACCTATGAAATAAGTAAACCTGACAGAATATAGCGAGGTACATTTACAATCGCCCTTGTTATTTTTTTGTGTGTCGAACGCTAACTTACCCTTCTGCATATCATATTTATAATCAGGTATGTCATCAATGATAAATCACTATTGAAAGGAGATCGTTATGGTATTTAGACCACCTTATCAGTTCCCAATGTATTCTGGTGGCATGGGGATGCCAAGAATGCCCATGCAAATGCCGATGCAAATGCCAATGCAAATGCCTCCACAGATGTCACCACAGTCCTTTTTCCCGCCCGGAGGCTTCCCAAATCAAGCACGAATGCCGGGTGGCTTTCCAATGTCTAGTGGAATAGGATCATTTGGAGGACAAATGCCAATGCCATCTATGCAGGAACCGTCAAAAATTGGTTCATTTCTACAACAGGCGAATAGCTTATTTAACTCAGCGAAAACATATACGCCTTACATTCAGCAAGCAATGCCAATGGTGAAAAATATTCCGTCACTTTTAAAGTTGTATAAAGGATTTCAAGGGCTTCCTTCTGCAGGAGCTGCCGCAGGGGCTGGAGCAGTGGCAGCTGAAGCAGCAGCTAGCGGAGGAGGAGGTTCTAGCAAAAGTCGAAAAGCGTCTCGAGAAAATACATCATATACGCCAGCTAATCCACTCCCGTCTAAACCTCGTATTTTCCAGCCACCTATGTAGATGAAGGTTTCTTTGTATTCGCCGTTCTTGTCCGTTATAATGTAGATAGGTAAGCTTGAAAGGAGTCACAACCATGCAAGTATTAAAAATTAATCCACGTGGCTATTGCTACGGTGTTGTTGATGCGATGGTCATCGCTCGAAACGCCGCATTAGATAAAACATTACCAAGACCTATCTACATTTTAGGTATGATTGTGCATAATAAACATGTCACGGATGCATTTGAAGAAGATGGCATCATCACATTAGATGGCGAGAATCGTTTAGAAATTATTGAACAAGTTGAAACTGGCACTGTTATTTTCACAGCGCACGGTGTTTCACCTGAAATTCGTGAAATTGCGAAGCGAAAAGGCTTAGTATCCATTGATGCTACATGTCCTGACGTAACAGTTACACACGATTTAATTCGTGAAAAATCATCAAATGGCTATGATATTATTTATATCGGTAAAAAAGGCCATCCTGAGCCAGAAGGAGCAATTGGCGTTGCACCAGATCACGTGCATTTAGTGCAATCATCCACCGATATTGATGCATTAAATTTAACGAATGATAAATTACTAGTAACGAATCAAACGACGATGAGTCAATGGGATGTCGCTCATTTAATGGATAGTTTAAAAGAGAAATTCCCACATATTGAAGTTCATAAGGAGATTTGTTTGGCAACCCAGGTACGTCAAGAGGCAGTTGCTCAGCAAGCCGGGGAAGCAGAATTACTTATTGTTGTTGGTGACCCAAAATCCAATAACTCAAATCGTTTAACACAAGTATCTGTTGAAATAGCAGGTACGCCCTCTTATCGAATTGCAGACGTTTCTGAGCTAAAAATTGAATGGTTAAAAGGCATTAAGTCCGTCGCTGTCACTGCAGGGGCGTCAACGCCAACACCAATTGTAAAAGAGGTTATTTCATTCCTTGAGCAATTCGATGAAAATGATGAATCAACACATAACATTAAGCGTACAGTTACAATAGATAAAATTTTACCTAAAATTAAAACGCCAAAGCCTGTTGATAAAATTATGCCGAACTAACTGCAAAATCCTGATTGTCTGTTTCGACAATCAGGATTTTGCATTATTTACTAAAATAATAGTTGACCGGTCGACCAATGCCACCATAATGTACATCCATCGTAATTTCCTTTTGTTTTTCTAAATAATCTAAGTATCGTCTTGCTGTTACGCGTGCAATACCTACACCACTAGCAACTTCTTCGGCCGATGCTCCTTCTACAGATTGCAAATAGTGCACAACTTTCTCTAGTGTTGCACGATTAAAACCTTTAGGTAAACTTTTTTCCGGGCGTACGACATTTGTATGCTGCACCTCATTATGCCCATCATGATAATGGAATAATTGATCGAGCTCCCCCTGTGTTAACTCGCGCTCTGTTTGTATTTGCTTTTTGAAGCGCAAATAATTTTCAAGCGTACCTTGCACTCGTTCAAATGAAAAAGGTTTCATAATATAATCAAAGACACCAAGATGCAGGACCTGTTTGACCGTTTCCATATCATTAGCAGCGGTTACCGTAATTACATCTACTGGTAATTCAAGTTCACGAATTTTTCGTAAGCTTGTCACTCCATCCTGCTCTGGCATGAAAATATCCATAAATACTAATTCTGGTTTAAGTTTTCGAATTTGAGCAATCCCCTCTACTCCATTTGAAGCTTGTCCAATTACTTCAAAACCAGCTATCTTTTCAATAAATTGGCGATTAACTTCTCGCACCATTGGATCGTCCTCTATTAATAAAACCTTTGTTTGTGTCACTGTTAGCCCTCCATACACTCTGTTCTATCTCTATATGTGTAAATTTTCACTAAAGTATGCTTCTAAAGAGAGTCACACTGTTCCCATAGAATTTTTCGCTTCCTCTTCAATTATAAATACTTACATCCCTTAACTTTCAACTTCCTAGAATGACCCATAAGTAGTTGCTCAGCCTTTGGTAATACGCCTATTAAGTATGGTAAAAAGTTATTAAAAAGCTTGTTCCCTTATTCGGCTCACTTATGACTTCTATTTCTCCCTTTCCTTTTTGTACAATTTCATTTATTAAATAAAGTCCAATACCTCGACCTTTTTTCTCTTTTGTTGAATAACCGTTATCAAAAATATGTGATTTTACTTCATTTGTCATGCCTGTACCATTATCTGTTACTAGGATTGCAAGCACATCCTCATCCTCATCAACAGAAACATGGATCATTTTTTCTTCAATTTGTACATCCTTTAATGCATCAAAAGCATTTTCAATTAAGTTACCAAATAAAATAACGAAATCATGATGGTCTAAATTGTTAGGAAATGTTGTCAAACGGCTTTCTCTGTCAATCTCCAGTAGAATTCCTTGCTCTTTCGCATAGGAAATTTTACTAAGGAGAAGCCCTGAAATATTTTCATTTTTAATCCGTTCATTTAAAAAATTTGTAATTTCATCGTGTTCTTCTTTTACTTGCGTTAAGTAAGTAAGTGCTTGTTCATGATGTCCAAGCTGCAAAAGACCAGCAATTGTGTGCAATTTATTTTTATGCTCATGTGTTTGTACGCGTAATGCTTGTACGAATGCCTTAACACCCGTTAATTCCTCTGCAAGCATTTTCACTTCTGTACGATCCTTAAACATGGCCACAGCGCCAACCGTTTTTCCATTAACTTGTATAGGAATACGATTACTCATAATACTGTGATCATTAATATAGAGTTCACGATTGAAAATCGGTTGATCTAGCTCCAAAATTTCCGGTAGTCGTGTATCCGGTAATATATCAAAAATTTTCTTCCCTATTAATGTTGGTGGTTGTTTATGTACACCTAATATTTCACATGCTTTTTCATTAAATATTGTGATTGTCAATTCATTATCTATAGCAATAATTCCTTCATGCATTGCGTTAAAGGTTTCTGTTCGTTCTACATACATTTTAGCAATTTCATGAGGCTCTAACCCAAACATTTGCTTTTTCATATGAAGGCCTAACGTATGAGCCCCCCATGCACTAAAGAAAAGAGACAATGTGATTGTAATGATTAATTCTGTTTGAATCGATTGTAGTAACTCCGCAATAGTTAAAACACTATAGCCTACTACTACTACACCAATTTGTCTTCCTTCTTTACTCATTATCGGAACGAATGCTCGTACCATATCTCCATGTTCACCATGTGCAATAGATGTATAATAATGCTCAGAAAACGCTGCATTTAGATCACCTGATTGCGAAACTCGACCGATCTCTTCTGTTTTTGGATGTGAATACTTGCGCCTTTGCATATCAAGGACAACAATATACTGCGCTCCATTTATATCACGTATTTCTTCCACTACAGGATTAATGTGTTCCGTAGCCTCGTTAAAATTATTATTTGCAATGTACGTTTTTAGCTCAGGAAGCTGTGATACTGTTTTTGCGACAAGCAGAGCCTGATTTCCAAGCTTGTCCTTTTGTTCATTCATGACATACCCTAGCAAAAATGTACCACCTATACTAAAGGAGAGCATGAGAATAAAAAAAGTCAGAGACATAATTTTTCTCTTCATCGATAATTTTTGAAATTTCAAGATGTACGCCTCCCTCCTACTATATTTTAGCTTACTCCATATGTTAGAATAACAAAAACATCAGAAAATACGAATAAATTGGGTGTAATAGATGAAAAAATTTATTATTGGAACAATAGTAACCGTTTTACTATTAACGATAGCGATTGGTGTTCAACAAGGCTTACTATTTGCCAAGCCTCTTCCCTATGACGATGAGCAAAAAGGCTTGGATACACAAATAACGATTCATTTAAGTCATGTGGTGGCTGAGAATACACCAAAAGGACAGGCGGCAAGTAAATTCGCCGAGCTTGTTCAGGAAAAAACAAATGGTGAGGTGAAGGTACACGTCTACCCAAACTCTTCTTTGTTTAATGATGAAAATGAGTTTCAGGCTTTAGAAAATGGAGAAGTAGAAATGATTATCCCTACTTTTTCAAAGATGACATCCTATATACCAAATTGGCAGGTTCTTGATTTACCTTACCTTTTTAATACAGATGATGAGGTCCACGAAGTTCTTACAGGTTCGATTGGTGAAGAATTGTTAAATGAGCTTGAACCTTTTCATATAAAAGGACTAGGTTTTTGGCATAATGGCTTTAAACATTTAACTACTGTCAATCATCCTATTCATACATTTGAAGACTTAAAAGGGCTACGAGTCCGTACAATGCCAAGTAAAACACTTGAAAAGCAATTCGAGGCTGTTGGGGCTACACCAACTCCTATTTCCTTTAGCGAAGTTTTTAATGATTTAGAATCAAATACCATAGATGCTCAGGAAAACACAGCGTCCAATATTTATTCTAAAGGCTTCTATAAAGTGCAGAAGCATATGACCTTAACTAAGCATGGCATTTTAGGATACGCCGTTTTAATTAATGATAAGTTTTGGGAATCTCTACCTGCGAAAATTCAAAAACAGATTATGGAGGCTATGAAAGAAACAACAGACTGGCAATTTGAACAAGCTGTAGAAATGAACGAAGACGATCTGCAAAAACTTGAGCAGCAAGAGAACTTTGAGATTTATACGATGAGTAATAAAGAACGCCAACGCTTTAAAGAACAGCTAGAACCTGCCTATGATTTTTATAGAAATCATGTACAAAATAACGATGTTTTATCGGAAATTGAAAAAATTGTTTCACCTTAAAGTGAAAACTTTAATCATTGAAATGCAGGATCAATACTTTTGTTCATTAATGATAAACTCCTCACTAGCGTGGGGAGTTTTTTCTGTTGTATTATAATAGATTCTAAAATTATAAAACTACTATAAAACAGCTTCAAACCCTTGCTATTACTAGATTTATTCACCCTTCTACTAAAAATGAACAAAATGAACAATAGAAACATTACGGTCATAAAAACTATTGTCGGAAAATTTCAGCTATGATAACCACATGAAAGCGTTCACATAATATTCATAAGTAGTGTAAGGGGAGAACTTTATGCGTATAAATTTTAAAAACTTAACTGTACAAGTACTGATTGCCATCGTGCTAGGCATTATTGTAGGTGCTACGTTTCCAGAGTTCGGAGCGCAGTTAAAAATATTAGCAGATATTTTTATTAAATTGATTAAGATGTTAATAGCTCCTATCATTTTCTTAACAGTTGTTATTGGAATTGGTAGTATGGGCGATGTAAAAAAAGTTGGTAAAATTGGCGGGAAGGCATTAATTTATTTTGAAATTGTCTCTACTTTCGCACTTGCAATCGGCTTAATCGTTGTCAATATTGTACAACCTGGTAAAGGTTTTAATACAGCAGCTGCCAACGGTGCAGATGTTTCTCAATATACAGAGGCGGCAGCCGCTACAGAACATGGTGTTGGTGCATTCATTATGCAAATTATACCTGATAATGTTGTAGGTGCACTTGCAAATGGAGAGTTATTACCTGTTTTATTCTCAGCTGTTTTATTTGGCGTAGCTGCTGCTGCTATTGGTGAACCAGCTAAACCAGTTATTACATTTTTCGAACGAGTAGCAGATATATTCTTTAAAATTGTTAATATGGTCATGAAGGTTTCCCCGATTGGTGCATTTGGTGCAATGAGCTACACAATCGGAAATTTCGGCCTTAAATCACTTGGAAACTTAGGATTTTTAATGCTTTCCGTTTATATTACAATGTTTATTTTTATCGTATTCATCATTGGTCTTATTACACGTTACTTCGGGTTTAGTATTTTTAAGTTTATTAAATATATTAAAGATGAAATTTTTATCGTTATTGGGACATCATCATCAGAATCTGCACTGCCTTCGATGATGCGAAAATTAGAAAACTATGGTTGCTCAAAACAGGTCGTTGGTCTTGTCATTCCAACAGGGTACTCCTTTAACCTTGATGGCACGTCCATTTACTTATCCATGGCGGCTATTTTTATCGCACAAGCTTATGGAGTTGATTTAGATGTTTGGCATCAAATTACATTGCTTGCCATTTTAATGCTAACATCTAAAGGTGCAGCTGGTGTAACAGGCTCAGGCTTTATTACGCTCGCAGCAACATTAGCAGCATTCCCTATGATTCCAGTGGAAGGGATTGCACTTTTAATTGGGGTCGACCGCTTTATGTCAGAGGCTCGCGCCGTGACAAACTTAATTGGTAACGGTGTAGCAACTGTTGTCGTTTCAAAAATGGAAAAAGAATTCGATCCAGAGCAGGAAAAACGTGCTCTCGCAGGAGAAGTCACACCTCAATAATAAAAACGAAGGCTGTCCGAACGTGAAAAATTTCACATTATCGGTCAGCCTTTTTCATTGTTAAACTTTATTTATCTAAAAAACTTACACATTTTATCATTCATTTGTGATTCCTCTCTTTAACTATCTATCAAAATTTTGTTAAAGGTGAAACCTGGAGTTAAGCTTCCCCGTATAGTAAGTAGATTGGAGGCTTTTTTATGACTACATTTACCCTTACCTACCCAAAAGCTTTCGAAAGCTTTGCAAATATCCCTATTGTGAATGAACAAAATGAGACAGTTTGTGTGCTTCAAAAGATTGAACGTTCATCTGTTGGAAAAGTAATCAATGCTGTCATGCTCGTTGCTGCACAACAGACATTACCACATCGGTATGAAACCCGCACTACTTTAGGTGCACCACTTTTTCAAGTTCAATCTACACTATTAACAAAAGGCGTTAGCCATCAGCTTATTATGCCAGATGGATCCATTTTACCGATACAACGGAAGACGGTTCAATTACTTGAATCCTCCTACTCTTTTACAATGGATGGACTCGCTTTTCGCTTTGAAAAGGATTTTACTTCAACCGCCTATTTATATTGTAATGATGAAAAAATTGCAAGTGCTAGTACTATAGAAACTGAACTTGTGCATATTGGGATATCTTTTAAACTTTTTAACTCTGACGATACGCTCTTTGTTGCTTTGCTAGCGACTCTGTATCAGGCTTTATTCTCAATGAGTAATAAGTAGAACGATGCTTCTTTTCCATTCCAATTGGACACTTTCCTATGGGTTTCAGTCGCAAATTCCTAGGAATCGACCGGCCTCGTCTCAATATATACATAAAAATTCGGTTTTAAAAAGATATGAACGCTTAAACTCCTATTGCTGAACTGCGCCCCGATTGTTAGACACATCTAACAATTGGAGGTACAGTTCATTGCTAGGGGTTTTTTTGATGGTAGAAATTATATAAGTAGCTTTATTGCATTTACTACTGCTTGTCGCTAACTTTACATAAAAGCTAGGGTTTATATGTTTTCCTATACTGCTAGAATCATTCAATATATTCCGGGACACGAAATAAATTCGCTTTGTTTTGACCATTTTATGCCTCCCTTCTAAAAAAGGAGTACACTAAAGAGGTAGAAATACTATACTTTGGGGGCATTTAAAATGGATACAAAAGCAGCGGAAATTAAAAATTTAATGACATTAAATCTACTTGTACAAATCCTAGAAGAACGCGGTATTATGACAGATAGGGAATTAAAAGAACGTCTCACTAATAACGTTAAACTTTCCTCTATGGATACAGATTTGAAAGAAAAAGTTATTGAAGAAATAAAACATTAATGGAATGGATGGCATATCAAAAAGGGCCGCTTCCTGTAAGCGGCCCCTTTTTAAATATGCACTTTTAGTTCCTTTACATGTACAGCAGTTCCTGTTATCGAAATATCCAGTTTCTCCTCATATTTTTTTACATGTACATGCACACGACCATCCTTCCCAAGTTCCTGACCCTGTTCTATAGTAAGTGTTTTTGGCAATTGAGCTTCCCGATCGATATAATTTGCAAAATATGCTCCCATTACACCAGAGGCAGTGCCTGTAGTTATATCTTCAATTGTTCCAGAATAAGGTGATGAAAAGTGTCTTGCGTGCATATCTGCATTTTTATCAAATGCCTCTAAGCAAAAAGGATGCACGGATGCTTTTGGCATTTCTTCAAGAATGTCTGGAAAGTCTGCCGTTTGCGGAGTCATTTTTTCAAAGTAGGTTAAATTTTTAATAGGTATTAGCAATGTCCAAATTCCTGTACTTCCATAGACTATCGGCAAATTAGGATGTATCGCTTCCTCTGTTAGTCCAATGGATTGAGCAAGCTTAGTTTTTGAACCATTAAAGGCTTCAAATTGGGGTGCTGCATGCTGCATGGTGATGTAAATTCCCCCTGCTTTTTGTTCTTTAATCTCAATTGCAAGAATTCCTGCCCTCGTCTCGATAGTTAGTTTTGATTTATCTTCTAGTAAACCTTGTGTTTTTAATGCATGTATCGTAGCCATCGTTGCATGCCCACATAAATTCATCTCATGACCTGGTGTGAAATAACGTATACGTATATCTGCTTTATCCGATTTAAGTGCAAAGGCTGTTTCGTTAAAGCCTACTTGCTTAGCAATTGCCTGCATTTCTATTTCACTATACTGATCTCCCTCAACGACGACACCTGCTGGATTTCCCATATTAGGGATCGTGCTAAACGCATCATAATGGTGGACGGTAACCTTTTTCATATACTTTCCTTCCTTTCTTTAGGTTTTACAGCAAAGCTTGTCTACGCTCTAACTAACGTGTACTACCAAGCCTTTCAAACGGCCACAATATAAAGTCCGTTGTTCCTAAAATTGTATTCTGCGAAACAAATCCAACTTCCGAACTCCGACTATCTATGCTTCCTCGGCGGTTATCCCCCAGAACGAAAAAATAGCCCTCTGGTACAGTCTTTTTTCCCAATTGTTCCTCTAAGGTGAAATCATATGTAAAATCACCTTTATCAAGTAGGGCTTTTTTATATTCAGTTAAATAGGGCTCATCAAAAGCCTTTCCGTTTATATATAAAACATCATCTTTATAGGCTATTTGATCGCCTGGTAAACCGATGATTCTTTTAATATAATGCTTATCTTCTTTTGTTTCAAAGACAATAACATCGAAGCGGTCATAATTAGAAATTCGGGGTCCTACTTTATTAACAATAACTTTATCTCCATTTTCAAAAGTCGGCTCCATTGAAGCACCTTCTACAACTACAGGAGATAGAATAAAATAACGTACACCCATTGTAAAAACAATTGCCAGTCCAATCACTTTAAACCATGCCCAAAATTCATTCTTAGTTTGTTTTTGTGTCACACTTTACACTCCGATCCCTTTTATTTAGTTTCCAATTTACTTACATTAATGGATACGAATTTCCTGTTAAAAAAGTTCCATTATTTATTATAAATAATTCTAAAATATCTCCTATAAAAAAGAATTAGTGCAGAGACTTTTTGCCTTAGCACTAATTCTTAGTTTTTAGAACAAGATATTGAAGGGTGATATTTAATTTTCTACTCAGTTTTCCTTACTTCTTGTTCAACCATGAAACCTGTAAATTCATCTGGCGCTACTTGCTTTTTCAATCTCATAGCTATTAAATAGACAATCATTGACACAATTAAAGATTGAACTGCAGGTAAGCCCATTGGGTTAATATATTGGGAGTAGTAGCCTACTGCCACTGCTGCAACTACAGCAATCGTAGCCATCCAGTTCCAGCCCTTAATTTCTTTCCATTGCTTTTTGCGAATAAAGAAAAAATCAGCAAACATTACACCCGCAATTGCTGGATAAAGTAATGCAGTTAAGTATAGGAAATCTGTGAAGTAATCTAGAATCCCCATCAGTGCGATAATAATCGCAATAATTGTACCCACAAATGTGAGTAAAGCTCGTCCTTTTCCGGAAGTAACATTTAAAACGTTTGCTAATGCTAAACCCATACTATAATTATTGACAAGCTGTGATGTCCAAGTAGCTAACCATAAAATAAGGAACCCCCAAACTGGGAAACCTAGATTCATCATGACATTAACGATATCAGCATCGCCCACTCCAACAGACATGATTGCACCTACGATAAATAACGGGAACCCGATTAAAACGATACCGCTTGGAATTAATATATTATCTTTCCATAACGGCTTTGCGTAGCGTGTATAATCGGACGCAATTACCCATTGCGAGACATTTACGCCAATTACAAGACTAATTGCTGCTGCAATAGTCATCGACTGCTCTGGATTCCAAGATGAAATTGTTTCCCATCCTGTATTTTTTAAAGCTAAGTAAATACCACCAACAATTAGTAATAATCCTGACGGAACAGCTAAATAATCTGTCCATTTCATAGAACCGTAACCGATAATTGAAGGTGCTGCAAAAAGTAGACCCGCTATTATTGTTATCACTGCCCAAGCAAACCAATTATGCTTATAGTCGATTCCAAACATGGCAGCCATTGCATTACCAGCAACAGCCGTTTGTAAAGCCCACCATCCAAGAGAAACAACAAATATCGTTAAGCCAACGATTAATTTAGCTTGAATAGTACCAAAGCTTGTTTTTGCTATTACGGAAGATGGAAGACCGGTTTTAGCCCCGATATAGCCTTGTAATGTATTACCTAGCCATTGAAAACCAAATAATGAGATAATCAAGATTAGCAGGATTTTACCTAACCCAAAACTTGCTGTTAAACTAGCTCCTACCATTAAAACTGGTATTGTAAACTCAAGGCCACCAAAAATCATGGTTGGTGTGATCCAATGCTGTCGATCCGTTTCTGGTATTGCAGTTAATGCTGGGTCTTTACCGAGCATTGAAGTTTTTTCTGCATTCACTTCATTTTCCATTTCTACTTAACCCCCTTACTTTATCCAATGATATTATTTTAGTATGTTAGGTTCTCTCGATAAAAACAGAATATTCAATCTATTTAATATCTAATAATGCATAAACAAGCTCCACTATTTCTTCACTATCATTCATACACCAATGTGCTTCTCCAGCTGGAATAAAAGATGCCTCTCCTTGAGAAATTCGATAGTTTTTTCCTCCAGATTCTCCTGTTAGAGAACCTCTCATAATAAAGGAGTACTCATTTTCTATATGTGATGTAGTACCCGATAAAGGCAATCGTTCACCAGGTTTTATTTTGACGAAGCCAAACTTAATTTCACTTTCTTTATACTGATCTTGAAATAAATTTTGTTGAACAACATCTTCTTGTATAATCTCTTTAATTATCATGGCATTTCTCCTTTTACTACGCTTTTCGTTTTGGCAGTTCCTCGTAACTATAGTCCGTTTCATCTACTCGAACAAAAAAGAATGTTTCCGCTTCTTCCTTCGAAAAGTAGCCATTTTTAACATCGTGCGCTACTTGTGCAGCTGGGCGATTACGCGGATTTCCATAGCCTCCACCAGTGCCAGTTATTAATTGAACTACATCGTTCTTATTTAATTTATATCTTGGGTACACACCATATGGACCATCAATTTCACCAGATGCTTTTTTAATGTAAAACTCATTCGGTGAACCATAATTGCCATTATCAATCCCCCATGGTAAAAATTTATTCCGCCCAAATGTTACAGTCACTGCTTGATTATCTGTCATTGCTCTATAGGAACGAATAACCCCTTTACCACCAATATATTCTCCAGCACCTGCTCCATTTCTATCCTCTCTTAAACTATATTCATCAATTAATACGCCATAGCGTGTTTCTGCTACTTCTATTGGTACATTGTAAGTTTCACCATCTGAAAAGCAGAATTGACCAGATGCACCATCTGCATCATTTCCACCACCCCATCCACCTACAGATGGTTCAACAATTAAGAATGGATCTCCTGTATCATGGTGTGTTCCGCTTAATGTCACTGCACAAACCGATAAAAATTGACCAGCTGTTAATCGACTAGGAATGTGTGGAGCTAACGCTTTCCATACTAAATCTAAGCTGCCAAGCAATGTTTCAAAGTAATTGGAAACAGGCACTGGTCTTTCGGCAGACATAATTGATTGTGGAGCAACGATAATTTTTAATGGCTTAAATACACCATCATTTACATCTTGAGCTGGATTTGTAATAGCTAAAAAGATGGCACGTACCGCTGATACTAATCCAGTATAAGAACAATTGACTGGACCTGGTACTTGCGGCGAGCTTCCACTAAAATCACAAATAAATTCATCATCTGTAATGGTTACCTTAACTTTAATGGGAAATGGTCCATTTCCAATGCCATCAGTATCGATAAAATCCTCAGCATAAAATTCACCCTTTGGAAGCTTCACGAGCTCTTGCTTGGACATCAATTCTCCGTGTGCCAAATGATAGTCAATCGCTGCTAAAATAGTTTCTACTGAATGTTTATCACATAATTCATTGACGCGTTTTTCACCTGTTCTAAGAGCAGCAACTTGGGCAAACATATCTCCTAGCGATAGGTCTGGGAATCGCACATTTGAACGAATAATCTCGACAATTGCCTCGTTTAATTTACCTTGGTTATAGAGTTTTATGCACGAAAACTGAAGCCCTTCTTGGAAAATATCTACTGAGTCATTGGTAAACGAACCTGGATCCTTACCTCCAACTTCTGTCCAATGGGCCTTATTTGCAGAAAAAGCAATCAATGTCCCTTTATAAAAGATCGGCATAACGAGTCCGACATCTGACAAATGGGAACCCCCTCCTTGATAAGGATCATTGATAATAATAATATCCCCTTCCTTTAATTTATCGCCTGGATATTTTTTCAACGTTTCCTTAACCATAAAAGTCAGCATACCAATGAAACCTGTAACACCATTACCCTGTGTTAGCAAATTACCTTCTGCATCTGTTAAGCCACTTGCATAGTCTAAAACCTCATAGATTATAGGGCTCATAGAAGTTCGAGCCAAAGCAACGAACATCTCATCTCCAGCAGATAACAGAGCATCTTTCACAATTTCTAACGTAAAAGGATCCATTTGCGTGTTCAATGTAAACATTATATTTCCTCCTTTTCAATAACGATGTTTCCATAAGCGTCTACATAGAGCGACTGACTTTTATAAATCACAGTAGCGGCAGCTTTTTCTTCTACGATAACTGGACCTTTTATCTTTACTTCTATCGGCAGTAACTCGCGATCATAAATATTTGTTTTCACCCAACCATCCTGCTCATAATAAACATTACGTTGTTCTAGCAAAGCATCTTGTAAGCTACTTTGACGATTTATAGTTTTCAGCTTCGGCTTGTGAACCTTACCAAAAGCTGTCACATGGATATTGACAATTTCCGTCTCTGCGTCCGGCAATTTAAACGAAAAATTTTTCTCGTGTAAATGATTAAAATCTGCTATTGCTTCGTCAATTGTTGCTTGATTCCATTGACCACCATCTACAGGCACTTTAACGGTATGTTCTTGGCCCAAATAGCGCATGTCTGCAAAACGTTGGAAAAACACATTGTCCCTACTCATGCTCTCAGCTTCAAAATGTTGAATAGCATTGCTTTCAATTTCCGCCCATACTTTATTCATTTCAGCTAAATCAAGTTCATGCATTCGTTTAATATATGTTTGTATATAATCGTGACGTAAATCTGTCATAAGCATTCCCCATGCAGAAAATACAGGTGATGCAATAGGAATAATGACTTTTTTAACACCTAACTCAAGTGCTAAAGCAGGTGCATGCATCGAACCACCTCCACCAAAAGCAATCATTGTAAAATCTTGAGGATTATGACCTTTCCGAATTGAGATTAACTTTAGTGCATTTAGCATATTAGAATTTGCAATACGAATTATGCCGAGTGCAGCTTCTTCAGCAGACATGTTAAACTGATTCCCTATATTATTCTCAATTACATTTTTAACATTGTCGAGATTGACATTGAATTCAAAATTTTTCGGCGTCAATCTACCTGTTAATAAATTGGCATCGGTTGTTGTTGGTTCTGTTCCACCTTGCCCATAGGCAACTGGGCCAGGACAAGCGCCTGCAGATTGTGGCCCTACTTTTAAAGATCCTGCACTATCTATCCAAGCAATAGAGCCCCCACCATTACCAATCTCTACAATATCAACAACAGGTGTTTTAATTGGATAGCCTGCATGGCGATTATCTTTCTCAATATAATAATCTGTTGAAACCTTCACTTCGCCATTTTCAATTAAAGAGCACTTCGCTGTAGTCCCCCCTATATCAAAAGCAATAATATTTTTTTCATCTAATATTTCACCAAGTACAGCTGCACCTAAAATACCAGCAACTGGGCCGGACTCCACCATGTTTATTGGGGAACGCTTTGCATTATCAAACTTTGTTGTTCCCCCATTTGATTGCATAATATAGCTTTGTTCAATATTCACTGTTTCCTGTAATTTTCGCTCAAGACGATCAATATATGTTGTAGCAGTTGGCTGCACATAAGCATTTAATACTGCCGTATTTGTTCGTTCATATTCACGCCATTCTTGTGTAATCTCACTTGAAGCAGTTACTTGTATCTCTGGCCATAATTCCTTAATTTTTTGCACGGCCGCTTTTTCATGTTCATTGTTAACGTAAGAATGTAAAAAGGAGACGGCAATCGCCTCTACCTGTTCTTTCTTAAAATAGTCCACGATTTCTTCAAGCTCAGTAACATTTATCTCTTCTAATACTTGTCCTTTATAATTAAGTCTTTCAGTAACTTCTCTACGTAAATAACGCTCTACGAACGGTTGGGGTTTTTGGTACTTGACATTAAACAAATCTGGCCGATTTCCTCGTGCAATTTCTAATACATCTCTAAAACCTTTTGTTGTAATTAACCCAGTTTTAGCTCCCTTACGCTCTGTCAATGCATTAATGATTACTGTAGTTCCATGGACAAACATTTCTAACTGTGTTTGATTAACACCGCTTTTTTGAATGACATCTATGACTCCCTGTTCAAAATATGGCGGCGTTGTATTACTTTTCTCATAGCCAAAGTTCCCCTGCCCATCCACATATACTAAATCAGTAAATGTACCCCCGATATCTGTTGCAACTCTCATTTCATACACCCAACCTTCCTTATTAATTTTTTAGAAAATTACTGGCGTTAAAACAGATAAGACAACACTTTCTTCATTCAAAGGATTTTCCCATGAATGTGGTACTTCAGAAGGATAATGAATCGTCTCACCCTCTCGAAGAAAATATTCCTGTCCACCTACCTTAAAAAGTACTGCACCTTTTAGGACATAATAGAATTCCTCACCGGGGTGAATTGATTCTTGATTTATTTCTATCTGACCCGGAGCAAGTTTTACTAGTAACGGCTCAAGATTTCTACCACTAAAATTACCATTGAGACGCGTATACTCTACTGAAGATCCTTCTAGTTTAAAAGGTTTGCGATCCTCCTCCTTCACAACATATGTATTATTTGAAACCGATTCAAAAAAATAAGTGATAGGTACTGAGAAAGCATCGGCTATTTTTTTTAAAGAAGTAATAGCCAATGATGATGAACCTCTTTCAATTTGTGACAGAAAGCTAATCGATAGATTAGTCTTTTCGCTTAAGTTTTTTAGCGTCATGCCTTGCTCTATTCTCGTTTTTTTTATGATTTGATGTATTTCTTCCAAATGGCCACCTCTTTTTTAATTACACTGTAATTTTTAAAGTATCAGTGAAATTTTTTTAATAATACCATATTATTTTCCGAATAGAAAGATAATTCAGATTTTCGATCTACATTTTTCGATGAAATTAGATATTTCTCTTAATCTGTGAATATAAAAACTTTTAATACCCTTTAAAAATCTCCAGCTAGTAATAATTATGCCCCACATAAAAAATAACAACGATACCATTAAGAAAAATGATAGCACAACAAAATTTTTAGGAATATTTGTAACATGGTGATATATAACGAAAGAAACATAAGTAAATCTTAGTTTATAAAAGGACGGAATTACGAAAAAAGGAGCATTAATAAATTTGAAAAAACAACAATCAAAACGAGTCAAATAAAAAAAGCAATATGTACTTTTTACTGTACATACTGCTAAAGATCCCTATCGAATCGTTTTTAATGCTGTTGCCCAAGGAACAAGCTGATCTAACATTTGATTTACTGAATCTGCTTGAACATCCTTCGGTTTAAAGACCGAGCCGTTTTCGAAGTCAGTAAATAAGGATAGAGCGGGATGCACGCGAACATCTGCTACTAATAATTCACCAAGAATTCCACGTAAATGTTCAGCCGCTCTTGCACCACCGACAGAACCGTAAGAAACAATACCTGCGGCCTTATTATTCCATTCCACGCGTAAGTAGTCTAAGGCATTTTTTAGTGCACCGGTAATGGAATGGTTATATTCTCCAACGATAAAAACAAACCCATCACATGCAGCAACACTTTGTGACCACTCAGCTACTCCAGAAGTATTTCCTCCTGGCTCACCTAGCAATGGTAATTTAAAGTTAGCGATATCAATTATTTCATATTCCGCATCACGACGCTTTTCTGCTACTGCCTTTACCCATTCACCAACTTGTGGGCTTAAACGCCCTTCACGAGTACTCCCTAAAATAACCCCAATTTTCAACATATGACTCCTCCTTCATTCATCCCTTAAATTGTGGCCGAATCATTCACTTACATTAAAAACAGTTCTCTTAGCCATGTTATACAGAAATCCATTTCTTTATTCAATACACATATAGTTAATTAAACCATTTTTATTTTGAACTAAATTATCTTTAATCCAAGATAAAAATATCATATATTTATAAAAATTGCCAATTATTTCATTCGAATTAAATTATTTTAATTTAATAGGTCTTTCTAATGCTGCAAGTTCATCCTCAATCGATGCATATTGTCTTTCTACAACATATTTTGTATCCGATATAGCTGCATTATAAATATGCGGTGCAATATTTTCCTTTATAAAATCAAATACTCTCTCTGCTTCAAATTCAGAAATATCCTCATCTCGATGATTGTAGAAAAATCGTTGAATATCAGCTATTATTGTTTCTTGTTGTTCTTTTGTTAATCGAATAAACAATCCAAAACTCTCCTCTCATTGCAATTAATACTCCCTTTCATATCACTCTAAAATTAATCCAAACATAAAAAGACTGAATTATATTAAATACTGTAATTCAGTCTTAGTATTACATATTTTGCAAATTAAATTAAAGTTTCACAATAAATTATGTTCGGCTCTTCGGCAAAACAAGGAGTTGATTTCCGTTCCGGCTGGGCGCTTTGTTGCTGCCGCTACGTTAGCACTACGCTTTCGCACAGAGCAGAGCTTCCTGGGGGCGTCCGATGAGCCGCTTCACTCGCGTTGCTCGCTCCAGGGTCTCATCTATGACGCTAATCCCCGAGGAGTCGCCCAGCCTCCACTCCAATCAACCACTTCACACAGCATGTATCTATTAGCATGTTATTCTAATTTAAAATAATACAACGAAGCAGCGACGGCATCTTTGTGCAAAATCTAAACGTTAGCAATAATAGGTTTACAATTGCGTCATTATTATAAGACTTTTCTGTTTGATCATGGTGAGTAGCAATAGTGTTCCCTGGTGAAATGAATAAAATTGATAAAAGTTATACGTTATTGCTGATTGGAGTGGAAGGCTACTCGGCTCCCGTGGGAAAGCGAGACCTTGAGCCCAACACGATGTTGGTCACGAAGTCGTTGCCACAGGACGTGACGCACTTAGCCTTCGTTCCTTTAGCGGAGGAAGTGGCTCGACGCCCGACCGCAGGAAGCCTTGCTCTGCGCGAAAGCGAAGCGTCAGCGACAAAGCGAGTAGCCTGGAACGGAAATTACCCTCACAAAGATTTCCTTAAGCATTTTGTTTTCAACATAAAAAGGCTGAATTATATTACATACTATAATTCAGCCTTTTTATTATTACTGGTTACATTTAAATGAATAGTTTGTTGATAGAAACTTCTTTTCTTTTGAGACGATGGCTTCGCCGCCATCTTTTTCACATTGCTCGGTCATCGCATCAATTTTTTTTGCATTCATCGTATTTGTCATAAATGTCATGCCTACCCCAAACACAGCAATTAGCAAACCGATCATGATCCATAACTTGCCGCCTTTATTGCCAGCAGGTCTTTCATTCGTCACAGATATTCCCCTCTCTTACACGAATAAAAACGGTTCTGTATGAATAGTAGATTGTACAAATTCCACAGAATATTTTTTATCCTCACACATTCTTGCCATCTTTTTAGCTACACCGGCAATCATCACCTTTTCCACATGATGACCTGGGTCTACGACTTGCAGACCAATTGCTTGAGCGTCCTGGGCAGTATGGAAATACATATCTCCTGTTAAAAATACATCTGCCCCAGCGCGTTTCGCAGAATAGATATATTTATTGCCGTCGCCTCCGACAAGCGCAACTTTTTTTACTTTCGACTGTAAATCGCCAACAACTCGTACAGCAGGTACGTCTAACTGTTTCTTGACAAATTGTGTGAATTCGTGAAGAGTCATTTCTTGTGGTAAATAACCAACTCGCCCTAAGCCCATTACATTTGTTTGCTGGTCTAGACGAATGAGGTCATATGCAGGTTCTTCATATGGATGTGCATTTAACATTGCCTTTAACACACGATTTTTTACGGATTCCGGAAATACTACTTCTATCTTTACTTCTTCTTCAACATGTAATTCACCGATAGCACCTACATGAGGATTTGCACCATCTAATGGACGGAAGCGCCCTTCCCCCATTGTAGTATAACTACACGCTTCATAATCTCCAATACGACCTGCTCCAGCCTTTGCTAATGCCTCACGTAAATCAGTGGCATTTGCAGTCGGTATAAAAACAGCCAGCTTCAACATATTTTCCGCATATGTTTCTTCGAGAATAAAACGGTTTTCAAGCTGGAGAGCATCTGCTAGTAAATCGTTAACACCACCTTCAGCTACATCTAGATTCGTATGTGCTGCATAAACAGCAATATCATTTTTAATAAGCTTCTCATATAAACGCCCAGCTGGATTGTCAGTACGAATATTCGAAAGTCGTCTAAAAATCGGTGGATGATGTGCAATGATTAGTTCGCATCCTTGAGCAATAGCCTCATCGGCTACTTCTTCATTCACATCTAACGTGACTAATACTTTACTTACAGGTTTGTTTAAAGTGCCGATTGCAAGACCAATAGGGTCATTTTCCATACAGGCTAGCTTTTTAGGCGACCATGATTCAAACAATTGAATAATTTCCTGACCGTTTACTGTTTTCATCTCACAGAACCCCTTCCACTAAATTGAGTAGAGCCTCTAACTCTGCACGTTTTTCTTCAATTTCAGGTGTTTGATCTGCCCCTTCAATAGACTGTAATACACGCTGCCAATTTTCTTTTTCACGCGTCCATTTTTTAACAAATGCTGGTGATTTCCGTTGCATTAATCTCGGACCAAATATAATTTCCGGTTCCGTTAACGTCATTGTGCTTCTTTGCAATACAAGAATTTCATAAATTTTTTCGTCTTCTTCTAAAATCTCTTCGTCCTGGATTGCCCAATTATGTGCTAATGCCCATTCGCGAATCACTTTAGCATGAATATTTGGCTGCAAAATAAGCCTTGTTACCCCATTTAATTTTTCAGGATGCTTCTCTAAAATGGAGACAATCAAAGGACCGCCCATTCCAGCAATAGTAACAGTATCAACATGGTCCGTTTCTTCCACTGCCGCTAAACCATTCGCAAGTCGGACTGTAATTTTTTCTGTTAAGCCTTCTTTTTGCACTTGTCCTACTGCTGATTCAAATGGCCCTTTCACAACTTCTCCTGCTACTGCATAAGAAGCAATACCTTTATGAATTAAGTAGCATGGTAAATATGCATGGTCGCTCCCAATATCAGCTACAACTGCGCCTGAGGGAACAAAGCTTGCTACTGTTTCTAATCGTTTTGATAATTTTTGTGCATTCATTTTTTTACCGCCTGTCTTCAATAGTGTTCATTCTTAGTATGTATGATGTCGAGAAAAAAAACAAATGGAGTTGTCTCAAAAATTTTGAGCAACTCCATTAATACTGAAGATAAATAAATTGTAGCTGCACCAATTACGATTAAACGCTTTCAGTACAGCTACATCTTGAAATTATTTTAGAGTTGAAATGTACTTAGCGATTTCTTTTGCTTCCGCTTCAGTTTTCATTCCAGGTGTCATTGGTGTACCTTCGATACCGTTAGTTAAAACGTCTACGATACGAGCCTCATCTAACCCATGTAAGTTTGGACCTACAGAACCAGTTAAGTCAGCAGCGTGACAGCCAATACAAGATTGTACTAAAGCTGAGCCGTCATCAGTAGCTTCTGTCTTCTCGCCACCGCCCTCTTTTTCAGCAGCAATTTCTTTTTTGTTATCTGCACCTGTTAAAGACATGAAGAAAATAAGACCAACACCAAATGCAAGAATTAAGATGTAAGGAACGACTGGATTGTTTTTCATATGTTTCCCCTCCTCATTGTAAATCTACTTCTATTATAATATAGAATCAGTCAACATCTAATATTGTACTTCATTAACCGTGAAACGAAAAGACCATTCGCTAAGTTTTCCTTTGTTTGTAACAAATTCGACATTTCTGTATCTATTGGATAAAATATGTCTTGAAATCGCCAATATTTGGACTATCTATTATCTTTTTAGCAATCAATTATGCCTTTCCAAATTTGCTTCTATAATCGGCTTGAAGAAGTTTAACTTAGATTCTTTACACGTTGTTATCTTTCCTCTATTTACGCATTCATATACCAAGAAAATTAAAATAACTTATTGATATTTGCTAATAGTATAAGCCATAGTAATACTTATTATCATGTCTCATCACCATAAGATATGGTTGATTTCCGTTTCGACTGGGCGCTTTCCTGGGGGCGTCCGATGAGCCGCTTCACTCGCAGGCTCGCACCCGGGTATCGGGCCAATAGGATGTTGGTCACGAGGTGTTATCACCGGACGTGATGATTTTAGCCTTCGTTTCTCTATATCGCTGATCCCCGAGGAGTCGCCCAGTCGTAACGAAAATCGACTTATATAAAAGTCAGCCGCAACTTCCGGTAATTAACCACTAATACTTTATCCAATATCAGTAACAAAATACTCAGGTCATTGTTTTTGTTCTTCAGCAATTTACATGGGCTAAATTTCGAGATTACATTTTGATACAAAAAGAATCTGTAAGCTTTATAAAAGCATACAGATCCTTGTCATTTGTCGGCGAACTAATTTACAAAATGAGTTCTTATAATAAGTTTATGATATAATAGCTAATCAGTGCTAGGAACCCTAGGACACCTGAGACCGTGAAATAAAGTAGCTTCATTTTCAAACCTGACCAAAGCCAAACCCCACAGTTCGCTGCAATCAAGCAAAACAATGCGATATTATTTCCGTTAAAATATGTAGTGTAAATTCGAATAGACATACTGAACAATAAAACAGCGGCTAGCAAATGGAAAACAGGCGCTAATAAATCATTTTTTCGTGCCATTCGAAATGCCGTCAGTAATAACGCTACAGCAGCTATTCCAACAACAACCGTTAATATGATCATGAAAGATGGTATTGTAAAATAAAAAGTTAGCAGAGTAATCATCGCAATACATATACCTGCAATTACAAGTAGCAGCTTTCTCTTTTCAGAAGGCAAAATAGCTTGTTTATGATGTACTGGTTCTAACTCCTCTAAATTTTCCCCCTCTGCATAAAGAGCGGCTAAAAAGTCACAGTAATGTTCTGGTAATAGCTTATTTTGCTTCCAAAACAAAATCTCATTCAAGATTATTTTTTTTCGAGGATTTGTCATAATTTTTGCTCCAAACATTGCTTTATATGGTTGTTATTCCAATTTTATCTCAAAACATTGCACAGCACATCTATATAAAGTAGCAAAAATATTTAGTTTGTCACATTCTAGTACATGATATAAACATTTTCGAAACAATATTTTCTTTTGATAGACTTTGTTTATACGCGTATTCTCCTGATTCAATAGTAGCATAAAAAGAGCTATCCAATTAGTCATCACTAATTAGATAGCCCTAGCCTATATAACCTTATTCTAAGAAATCTTTTAAACGTTTGCTACGAGAAGGGTGGCGTAGCTTTCTAAGTGCCTTAGCCTCAATTTGGCGAATACGTTCACGTGTTACACCAAATACTTTTCCTACCTCTTCTAACGTACGTGTGCGACCATCATCTAGACCGAAACGTAAGCGAAGTACATTTTCTTCACGGTCAGTTAATGTATCTAACACATCCTCTAATTGCTCTTTTAATAATTCATAAGCTGCATGGTCAGATGGAGATTGAGCTTCAGAATCCTCAATAAAGTCTCCTAAATGTGAATCATCTTCTTCTCCAATTGGTGTTTCAAGAGATACTGGTTCTTGCGCAATTTTTAAAATTTCACGTACTTTTTCAGGTGTTAAATCCATTTCTTCCCCAATTTCTTCTGGAGATGGTTCGCGACCTAAGTCTTGTAGTAATTGGCGTTGTACTCGAATTAATTTATTAATTGTTTCGACCATATGCACTGGAATACGAATTGTACGTGCTTGGTCCGCAATAGCACGTGTAATTGCTTGACGGATCCACCATGTTGCATAAGTAGAAAATTTAAAGCCTTTACGGTAGTCAAACTTCTCAACAGCCTTGATAAGCCCCATATTCCCCTCTTGAATTAAATCAAGGAATAGCATTCCACGGCCAACATATCGTTTTGCAATCGATACAACAAGACGTAAGTTTGCTTCCGCTAGACGTTTACGTGCTTCTTCATCACCTTGCTCAATACGCTCAGCTAGAGCGATTTCTTGCTCGGCAGAAAGTAAATCAACTCGACCAATTTCTTTTAAATACATACGTACAGGGTCATTTATTTTAACACCCGGTGGTACACTCAAATCATTTAAATCGAAAGTCTCTTCGTTTGCTTCTTCTTTCATTAAGCTTTCTTCTTCAAACTCTTCTTTTCCAATGATTTGAATGTCTTTTGCCTTTTCAAGATCCTCAGCAAAGTGGAAAATTTCTTCGTTCTCCAATTCATAAGGCGCAAGTTTCTCTGAAATTTCTTTCATTGAAATTTCACCTTCTGTTTTTGCTTTTTCTTGTAGTAGCTTTTTTGCTTCATCTAATGTAATTTCTACTTCTACCTCTTTTGAACGTTCTGACTTGTCCGCCATAAACCTTCCTCCTTCTAAACAACCGAATCGGGTTAAATCGCCGATAACGATTTTCTTAAATGAATAATCTGTTGGGCGATTTCAAGTGCACGCGCATACTCGTGCATCTTCTCCGCTTCCTTTGACTCATGCATCTTTTGTTGAATTTCTTGCTCAATTCTATATTTTTGCAGCTGACGTATTGAGTCTGTGACCTCTGCCTCTGCTTGGTCGGGATCCCGTTCCGTTAAAGCCGCTTCCATTACTATCTTGCGTAATTCAGAGTCATCTAATATTTCAACAAAACGCTGATAATCAGGATGACCATATTCCTCATAAAATCCTACTAAGCGAACAAAAACAGCCAAATAGGCATCTCGTACAAACGGTTCTTTTTGTTCACTACGTAATACCCTGTCCACTACATCTATATTATGAAGCATATGAGCCAGTAATAAACGTTCTGCACGTTCTGCTGCGTCCATAGGCTTATGTTGCTGAGTGACCGGCATCGAAGGCGCCTGAACGGGCATTTCTACTTTTGTAGAACGCACCTGATTTGCCTCTAGCTTTCGGAATTGAGCATAAATCGCTTCTTCCGAGATATTTGTCTCATTCGATAGCTGCCTTATATACAAATCTCGTTCAACTGGTGACGATCTACCTACCAATTGCTCAAGAACTTCTTGAATATATTGAAGCGTATCATTTTCAAACTGAAAGTTCTTATTTCGTCTAGCATGCATCATCATAAAAGCAATATACGCATGAGGGTTTTCCAAAATTTGTTCTTTAAATGCTTGTCCACCTAAACTACGAATGTATTCATCGGGATCTAGCTTATCTGGTAACACCGCAATATTGACTTTCATACGTTCTACTTGAAGTAACTGTGCCGCTCTTTTTGCCGCATCAAAACCTGCATTATCACCGTCATAGCAAACCGTAACCTGCTCTACTAAGCGCTTTAGCTTTGTGATATGCTGATTCGTAAGCGAAGTGCCCATTGTTGCTACAGCATTCGTTACACCAACAGAAGTTGCTGCTAAAACATCCATAAACCCTTCCATCAATACTACTTGACGATTTTTTCTAATGGAGGTTCGTGCTTTATCTAGGTTATATAGCACTTCACTCTTTTGAAAAATCGGTGATTCTGGACTATTTAAATATTTTGCCTCTTCACCAGTAGACGTAAGAATTCGTCCTGAGAATGCTATAATCTTACCGTTCTCATCACGGATGGGAAACATAATACGCCCTCTAAAACGATCAAAATAGCGCTCTTCCCCTTCACGCTTAATCACTAAACCGCTTTCCGCGATTTCTTGTAAGTTATAACCTTTTCTTTCAAGCAATATCGTTAATGCATCAAAGCTTGGAAGAGACCATCCAATGCTATTAGATTCTATAAGTTCCCTTGTAAATCCTCTTTCTAGCAAATAATTTAAAGGTTCTTCACCATCTTCCGTATTTAACAGTAAATGATGAAAAAAATCTGCTGCAAAAGCGTGTGCTTCTTTCATCCTTTCTTCTGCTTTAGATACCTTTTTCGTTACTTCTGGTAAACTTGGCCCAACATCTAAATGTATGCCAATACGTTCACCAAGTTTCACAACAGCGTCAGGAAAAGAAATACCTTCTATATCCATGACAAAAGTAACAGCATTACCACCCGCACCACAACCGAAGCAATGAAAAATTTGTTTGTCTGATGACACAGAAAAAGATGGCGTTTGTTCTCCATGAAAAGGACAGAGTCCAAACCAATTTCGCCCACGCTTAGTAAGCTGCATGTATTCGCTTATGACATCAATAATATCCGATTGTGTGCGAATCTGTTCAATCACTTCTTCAGGAATCTTCCCTGCCACATCCATCACCATCTTTAAATTACGTTCTAAAACACAATTCGCTATCCGATTTAAAAATCCTTTATTTCTCGACAAAAAAATAGGATTTTTCTCTTAATAAATATTTTTACCACAATTTTATTATTATAAAACATAAATTAGTTTTTATCTATACTATTTTCAAACCCGACTCAAAAAAACCGCCTCTTATAACCGAGGTGGTTTATCATCATTCGTTTCTTATTTACAGTTTAAAATATGCTCAATAATGACGTTTGCTGTTTCTTCAACAGCTTTGTTTGTCACATCAATCACTTTACAACCAATTTTTGAGACAATTTTTTCAAAATGCTGGATTTCATCTAATATTCGATTATGCTGCGCATAGATAGCATCATCATTCAATCCTAGAGACATCAATCTCTCTTTTCGAATTGAGTTTAATTTATCAGGAGAAATAATTAAACCAAAACATTTTTTCGGATCAATTTTTAAAAGTTCTTCAGGTGGCTCCACTTCTGGTACTAAGGGTACGTTCGCCACCTTATAGCGTTTATGTGCTAAATATTGTGATAGCGGTGTTTTAGAGGTACGGGAAACACCAACTAGCACGATATCAGCCTGTAAAAGACCACGTGGATCTCTACCATCATCATATTTTACTGCAAATTCAATAGCCTCTATTTTTTTAAAATAATCATCATCTAGCTGGTGAACAATTCCTGGAGCCTCTAATGGGAATTCTTCTACAAAGGTTGCCATTGTTTTTAAAGCAGGCCCTAAAATATCGACAGCATATACATTTTCTTGCTCACACAGTTCACATAATAACGATCGCATCTCCTGTCGAACTAGTGTATATACAATAAATGCCTTCTGTTTCGCTGCGAGGCATACAATTTTACGAATGAGCTCCTCTGATTGTATATGAGGAAAACGCCGAATTATCGTGTTTTCCAAACCAGGTCGAAACTGACTAATAACCGCTTTCGCTACTTGGTCACCAGTTTCACCGACTGAATCAGATATAACAAAAACGCGTAGTCTTTTCATATTACTGCTCTCCTTCAACTATTTAGTCATTTTGTGCAAGTGATAAGAAAGCTCGTGTAATCGTCGTTTTTGTTAGACGTCCAACAATCGTCAATCCACCTTCTTGTGGCTCAACTACTGGTAGCGAATCAACTTCTCGATCAATTAGTTTATTCGCTGCGACGACTAAAGAATCTGATCTTTCACAGTACGATATATTTGGCATGCGTGTCATAATTATATGTACAGGAATTTTGTTTAAATCCTGCGTGCCAATACTTGTACGTAGTAAATCCTTACGAGAAAGTACCCCTGTCAAAAATTCATTCTTATCTACGACAAATAGTGTACCAACATCCTCAGAAAACATGAAGCAAATCGCATCATAAACAGTCATTGTTTCTGGTACAACAACAGGTCCTGAATGAAAATCTTTCACCTTTAAATTGTTAATACTATCCGTCAATGTAACGGACGTTTTTTTACCTGAATAGAAATAGCCAACACGAGGTCTAGCATCTAAAAAGCCCGCCATTGTGAGTATTGCTAAATCTGGTCTTAAAGTTGCTCTTGTCAGATTGAGACGTTCTGCAATATGTTCGCCTGTGATAGGGCCGTTTTCTTTCACAATTTGTAAAATGTCTTCCTGACGTTTATTGAGTTCGATTGGACTCACCGCCTCAAATCTAATAGTGTTATACTTATGCTCAATTATTATATACTATTTTAATAATTATTGCGAAGAAAAGAACTACATGCTACAATATTGACACATACGCTTGCTCTCGATGTATTTTCGAGTGATTTGCGTTATATAGGCGATGACGGGAAAAAAGTATCTGTTCCATTTTAAAGCGAGTAGAAGATGGTGAAAGTCTACACAGTAACAGAGAAAAGGCACTCCTTGAGCTAACTTTTCGAAAAGAGGTTTTAAACAATTCGTTTAAAACAATCAGGGTGGAACCGCGGGTTTTAGCACTCGTCCCTGGGCATTTATTGTGCCCGGAGACGGGTGCTATTTTTAATTTAGTCCTACCTAAATTAAAAATATTTAGCGAATTTATCAATTGTATAAGTACGCTAAAACAAAATCAAAGTTCACTCTTTGAAAACTATAAAGGAGGCTATTTTTATGGCTAACAAATCAATGGAAACAATTGTATCATTAGCGAAGCATCGCGGCTTTGTCTTCCCAGGTTCTGAAATCTACGGAGGCTTAGCAAACACTTGGGATTACGGTCCACTAGGTGTTGAATTAAAAAACAATGTAAAAAAAGCATGGTGGCAAAAATTTGTCCAAGAATCAGAGCACAACGTTGGGATCGATGCTGCAATTTTAATGAATCCAAAAGCTTGGGTTGCTTCTGGTCACGTTGGTAACTTTAATGATCCAATGATCGATTGTAAGGCATGTAAAGCACGTCATCGTGCTGACAAAATCATCGAGGATGCTGCGCTAGCTAAAGGCGATGAAATCATTGTCGATGGTATGACATTTGATCAAATGAAAGAAACAATGGTTAAATATGACGTAGTTTGCCCGGATTGCGGTAAAGCTGATTTTACAGATATTCGTCAATTTAATTTAATGTTTAAAACATTCCAAGGTGTAACAGAATCTTCTACTAACGAAATTTATTTACGCCCAGAAACAGCACAAGGTATTTTCGTGAACTTTAAAAATGTACAACGTTCTATGCGTAAACGTACACCATTCGGTATTGCACAAATCGGTAAGTCTTTCCGTAACGAAATTACGCCAGGTAACTTCACTTTCCGTACACGTGAATTTGAACAAATGGAACTTGAATTTTTCTGTAAACCAGGCGAAGATCTTGAATGGCACGCATACTGGAAAGAGTTTTGTAAAAATTGGTTATTAAATTTAGGCATGAAGGAAGAGTCTATGCGCCTTCGTGATCATGAAGAAGACGAATTATCTCACTACTCGAATGCTACAACTGATATCGAATTCAAATTTCCATTTGGCTGGGGCGAGCTTTGGGGCGTAGCGGATCGTACAGATTACGATTTAAAACAGCATATGGAGCATTCTGGTGAAGATTTCACTTACATCGATCCAGTATCAAACGAACGTTATGTACCATATTGCATCGAGCCATCTTTAGGTGCAGACCGTGTGACATTAGCATTCCTTTGCGATGCTTATGACGAGGAAGAGCTTGAAGGCGACGATAAACGTACAGTTTTACGCTTCCACCCTGCTCTAGCGCCATTTAAAGCTGCGGTCCTACCACTTTCTAAAAAGCTTTCTGATGAAGCTACTGATGTTTGGGCAGAGCTTCGTAAATCATTCCCAGTTGACTTTGACGAGTCACAATCAATCGGTAAACGTTACCGTCGTCAAGATGAAATTGGTACACCATTCTGTATCACTTACGACTTTGACTCAAAAGAGGATGGTCAAGTTACAGTACGTCACCGCGACTCAATGTCTCAAGTTCGTATGCCAATTACAGATGTTAAAGCATATATTGAAAAACATCTTCAATTCTAAATTCATAAGATATAAAAAGGGAGTCGCATTTTAAGCGACTCCTTTTTTCTGCGGAAAAATGACTACTCGCACAAATGGTGAAGAACCAGTGATTTTCCTCGGACTCCAGCAAGAGACTTGCACTGAAAGCATCTGGAAAGTAGAGGCCAAGCCCGCAGAAATTGCCCACTCGGAGTGAAAATCAACCTTTATTTAATGGATACACATTTCATTCTTTTGTCAGATCTTAATTGATGAAAACAAGCGCTCTTGCATCTTCTCCTCAAATGAAAACCTTTTCATACTCATACCTACTAAGCTTATTAAAATTTCCTCGATATCTACAAGCGTATAATAAAGGAATGTTCCTTCTCGCATTGGTCGAACCCTCTTATCGATTGTTAGTTTATCCTCAATAAAGTAAGCAACATTTACGTTACAATGTTCCATCAATTGCGAAATACGTTGGTCATCATCTGGATTAATAAAAAACGGAACAATTTTGTCAATGTATAAAATACTTTGCACAAGTTTTATAAAGAAATTTTCACGAAGTTCAGTTTCCACAACTACTACAGTTGTTTTTTCATGCTGGTAATCCATATACAATATATTTATTTGCTCTTCTAATAATTTTTTTAGAATATCAATAGAATTTCTATACTTCGTCATATCCGTTTGGATTTCTCTTGTTAATAAACGTAGAATTCGAAAAGCAGGTAAAAATATTTTTAAAACAATTTCTTTAGGATGTAAATGATCTATTAATTTTTTAAAGTAAACTCTTAAGCTATTTTCATCACAGCGAATTAATTGTTCTACAAATAAGTTAAAAATCTCTTCAAAGCTGTTAGTACGATAATCTATAATTTTCGAAATTTTCACACTATAATTCAAAGGCAAAATCATAGACTTTTGCTCATCTAATAACTTAACTTTAGGCAATGTCGGGAATAAATCATAGACAAGTTCTACTTGTGCACTTCGATTATCTGATAATTGAACGACTGAGTTGACAGGATAAATTCCTAAGCACTCAACAAATTTATGCATAAATTTTTCGTTATATAAATGTCGATCACGATATAAAACAGCTAATGCATCTGTTGCAGCATATCCCGAATGATATACTCGCTTTGATGTCATCGCTGAATAAACATCAATAATCTGCAGTATTTGAACTCCCTCACACATATCATCCTCACAAAGCTGATTCGGATAACCTTTACCAGCAAAGCGTTCATGATGATCACGTGCTAAATAGGCAATATCCTCTTCTCCATTTTCGATGAGTAGCTCATAACCTTTAGTCGTATGAGTTTTGACAATATCAAACTCATCTTCCGATAATTTTCGTTTTAAATTTAATATTTCTTGCGGAATACATACTTTCCCAATATCGTGGAATAAATAGCCTCTTGCTAGCGTTTCAATATCCATTAAACCTAATTCTCGAGCAAAGATTGTACCTAAAACGAAAACATCAAATGAATGAACAAAAGAATATTCATCCCATTCTTTTAATCGCATGAGTAATTCATAGCGATGTTTCTTTTCTAAAATTTTTTCAAAAACACCTCGTACATAAGCGGTATCTTGGATGCTTTTTAAAACTTGGCCATAGCGTAATTCATGCACAACATTCTCTAATGTAGTCATAAAAAGCTGACTTACTGTTTCTTTATACTCATCTACATCATCATTTTTATCCATTAGCGGTGCAAATACATCCTCGTAATCCTTTGAACGTTGAACACTCAAATCATGAACAATTCGGACTGAATTAGTCGGTAAATAAACAGATAATTCGTCAACTTTTCTAAGTTTAAGTAATGCAATAATTCGTTCTGTTAAAACAAGATCTTTTTTAGCTAATAAACGATAATCAGAAAAAATATCTTCAGCTAAAATATCATCCGCTTCAACTTCATCAATACTTAACGTCACTTTTCTTAGCATAATTTCTGCCACATACGCAATGCTTAAGCATTATGTGACTCCCTCCTTCTCCCGTAAGACTGCGTTGTTCGTTGTTCGTCAATTATACCTCGGCATAATTGGTTCGGAATTGGCTTTTTATTTAGGCCTGCAAATGTTTTTTGTGCGAAAGCAAGGCGACAGCAGCAATATGAAGACCAACACGATGTCGGTTCGGTAATGCCACGGCATGGCTTTTTGCAGGCCCATTAGCTGTTATCACACGGATGAGATGGTTTTAGGCTAACATCCAACGCTAACTCCTTACCGATTCCATGACATCTGCGGGAGGCTTTAACTTCTTTCACATGTGTAACTTTCGCTACAGTGAATATTTACTGTAAGAAGTTAAAGATCATCATCTATATCAATTACAATATCATAGATTAAAATGTCTTTTCAACTAGTATATGGCATCAGAATGAATAGTTTCTACTATGTTTATATTAAAAACTCTACTAAAATTAATATTTTATACCTAACGAATCACTTTGTACTACTTGTTAATTTGAAATAAAAAGAATATAAAGACCTGTTTATAAAGAATTATTAGTTTTTATTTATAAGTTTTAGTTAAATTTCTCTCATAAATAATATTTCTACAATTGATAACGGCTTAATCAATTTGTCCTAATGCCATTTACAAAAATCAATGCACCTACAAAATAAATAGCATTTTGATAAAATAACTACCAAGCATGCGAATAGGACATTAGAAAATCCCATTTTTCCTGTGTTTCACCAAAAGTAGCGGATGACATTTGTTAAAAACGTAAAAATGCCAGAAGATCAATGTTAATGGTCTTCTGGCGTTTTTTCTTGTTCTGTATTTGTTCTTAACTGAAATTCAGGTGTTCGCTCTAGCTGTTCAATAAATTTTTTAGTCTTAAAACGAATACCCGTTTGTTCCTCGTAAATGGTTGTAATTATTTTTTTAATAAAATATTTTGTTTCCTTTTTCAGGTCTAGTTTCCCAATCTGGTCAATTGGTACAGTATAGAACATCCGAATAAGCTTAAGCTGGGTCGGTGTTAATCGAATGATATAAGGATCCTGGTGATAACAGCGATGACACAAAAAACCACCCTGTGTAAAAGAAAATGCAAATTCACCGTCTACGGCACCACAAGCAGCACAAGCATGTAAAATAGGCTGTACACCTGTATAGGGTAGCATTTTCCATTCTACGAACAATGTAATAGCCTCCGGGTCATAACCTTCCTCAATGGCTTGTAATGCTTGTAGGAGCACATCAAATGCATATGGCTCAGGCTTCCCCTCTTCTACTACTCGCTCGACAAGTTCCATTATAAAACTTGCATATGCTGTTGCCATAATATCCTCACGAATATGGCGCATTGAATTGAGATGCTCACCTTGTTGCAATGTTCCCATACCAGTATGATGCTGCACCATAAACATGCCATACGTAAATGGCTGTGTCACAGATGCTAGTCTACTAGAAGGCTTCTTCGCTCCTCGAGCCATCGTCGCAACCTTACCCGCTTCTCTTGTTAGTAATGTTACAATTTTATTTGATTCTCCATATGCACGCACCTTTAGGACAATCCCTTCCCATTTATGAAGCATCGATCCCCCTCCTTTCTACAAGCTTCGCATGAAAATAGAGCTCTCCAATAAATTTATTGGACAGCTCCATTTAAAACTACAGCGACAATAAGATTGTTGTAAAGTTGCTTCTTACCTTTAAACAGATCCTATTAATATTCATCATCACGGAAACCGAAGTCACGTAAATGCGTTGATTTATTTCGCCAATCCTTTTGCACCTTTACCCAAAGCTCTAAATACACTTTTGAACCAAGAAGCATCTCAATATCTTTTCTTGCACGTATCCCTACTTCTTTTAATAGCGCACCACGTTTACCAATGACAATCCCTTTTTGCGAATCTCTTTCCACGATAATCGTTGCTGCTACACGAATTTTATCTTCATTTTCTTCATCACGGCGAATTTTATCAATCACAACAGCGATGGAATGAGGTATTTCTTCGCGCGTTAAATGCAACACTTTTTCACGGATTAACTCTGAAATAATGAAACGTTCAGGATGATCCGTTACTTGATCTGCTGGATAATATTGCGGACCCTCTGGTAAATATTTCGTTATTGTCGTTAATAAATCTTCTACATTATTCCCTTGTAATGCTGAAATCGGCACTATTTCAGCAAAGTCATAACGGTCTTTGTAGCTTTCAATAATCCCTATTAATTCATCAGGATGAATTTGATCGATTTTATTGATTACCAGGAAGACAGGCGTTGGATTACCTGCTAGCATTTCAAGGATGAATTCGTCACCCTTTCCAAGTTTCTGCTCTGCATTAACCATGAACATAATAACATCCACTTCACGCAATGTATTTTTAGAAACCTTTAGCATAAAATCCCCTAGCTTATGTTTCGGCTTGTGGATTCCTGGTGTATCTATAAAAATCATTTGGCTATCATTTGATGTTAGTACACCTTGTACTTTATTTCGTGTTGTTTGTGGCTTATCACTCATAATCGCAATTTTTTGACCAATAACACGGTTTAAAAATGTTGATTTCCCAACATTCGGTCGACCGATTATGGAGATAAAACCTGACTTATAGCCATTATTATTTTCCAGCATTCTCTAAATCCTCCGTTGTAAATGCAAACGGTAGTAATTCGCCTACAGACGTTACCGTGACATCACCTTTTAAATTTGTTAAATATACAGGCATAGTTGGCTTACAAAACTCAATCATCACTTGACGACAAGCTCCGCATGGCGCACACGGTCCATCCGTATCAGCTACAATAGCAATCGCCTCAAAATCATAAATACCTTCTGACACAGCTTTGAAAAATGCTGTACGCTCAGCACAATTCGTCATACTATAGCCTGCATTTTCAATATTGCAGCCATGAATGACCTCTCCATCTTTCGTTAAAATCGCCGCGCCAACTTTAAATTTTGAGTAAGGTACATAAGCCTTTTCACGCGCTTTTTTTGATTCTTCTAGTAATGCATGCATATCAATTGTCATCAATGTTCACCTCTACATAATCAATTTCGCCTCGGCGTAATTGCGTCCAGATTTCGAAATGTGACTAGGCCTGCACGAGGGCCGACACGATGTCGGTCATTCCCGTAATGCCACAGGACGTGGCGTTTTTACCGAGGCAGGTCAGCTAGCCGTTTTCGCAGTATGCAAAGTTGTTAGGCTAACATCCTTTGTACATTCCTTTCACAATCCGTGACATCCGCCGAGGCTTTATCTTCATTAATGAAGATAAATAGCTCATCACCTTAAAAGCGGGGTTGATTCCCGCTCCGGTTGGCACTTTCCTAAGGGTGTCAGATGAGCCCCAAGGAGTTGCCCAACTTCCACTCCAATCAACTTATAATTCATTTTAACAAATGACATCCCAAACTTTTGGTGAGTCTAATAAATCATAAATTCTCCAGCACAATTGCTACTACTTCATGACCGAATAGTAGTATTATAACCACTTCGGTATAAATATGAGTAATCCGATTATAGCACTGAATATCGCAAATACAAGTACTGCACCCGCAGCAAGATCTTTCGCCTGTTTAGCAAGCGGATGGATCGTAGGTGAAACTAAATCCACTACTCGTTCAATTGCTGTATTAATCATTTCAAGTGCAAACATTAAAGCAATTAATAACAATACAATATACCATTCTATACGTGATAAACCCGTAAAATAGCCAGCAATCAAAACTATTCCCGCACTAAGTAAGTGGGATTTAAAATTTTGCTCCGCACAGGCTGTAATAATACCTTTAAAGGCATACCCAAAAGAGCGTACAAATTTGCGAACATTCATTTATTCTCGTCCTAAGCCGAAAGATTGTAAAATCTCATCCTGCTTACCGAACATCACCTTTTCATCTTCTGGCACCATATGATCATAGCCAAGTAAATGTAAGAAACCGTGGACTGCTAAAAAGCCTAATTCTCGCTCAAATGTATGCCCATATTCCGCTGCTTGTTCTTTTGTACGATCTGTTGAAATAATAATATCTCCTAATATACGAGGCATCCCTTCAAATGTTACTTCCATTTCTCCCTCACCTAATTCCTCCAGGGCAAAAGAGATAACATCTGTCGGTTGATCCTTGTCACGATATTCTCGGTTTATTTCTTGAATCGCTTCATTTGTAACGAACGTCACAGACACTTCCGTTTCCGGTTCAATATTCTCTAGTTTAGCAGCTAGCTGCAAAAGCTTTTCAACAAGCTCCATATGCTCAGTAGCCACTTCATTTGTTTCATCTGTAAAATCAATTGTTAAAATCATAGATCCTCCTACTTATCTGCCTTTGGATATTCAATTCGTGAGTGGAAAATTCCATTCAACGTTTCACAAAGTGCTCTCTCTATACATTTTAACTCTTTTATCGAAATATCGCATTCATCAAACTGACTGTCTTGTACTCGATCATCAATAATTGCTCGTACCAACTTTTGAATTTTCTCTGCATTCGGTTCCTTCATCGATCGAACCGCTGCCTCAACGCTATCTGCAACACTAATAACTGCCGCTTCCTTCGTTTGTGGTTTCGGACCTGGATATCTGTACGTTGTATCATCTAAGCATTTTCCTTCTTCCTTCGCTTTAAAGTAGAAGTATTTTAACAAACTAGATCCGTGATGCTGCAAAGCAATATCAATAATTTCCTGTGGCATCTTATATCGTTTTAGCATTTCAGCTCCATCAGTAGTATGCGCAATTATAATTTCCGCGCTTTTTTCCGGAGACAATGAATCATGGGGATTAATACCAGACATTTGATTCTCGATGAAAAAGGCAGGACGCTTCGTTTTGCCAATATCATGATAATAGCATCCTACACGAGCTAGTAATCCATCTGCTCCAATTTCCTCACAAGCAGCCTCCGCTAAGTTCGCCACCATAACACTATGATGATATGTTCCCGGAGCCTCCATTAGTAATTTTTTCAGCAATGGATGGTTCGGGTTCGACAATTCAATTAAACGCAATGACGACAATAAGCTAAATGCTGATTCAAAGAATGGTAAGAGACCCATTGTAAGAGCTCCTGATAATAAAGCCGATATCATTGCCGCGATAAAGTAAAACACTAACTCTGACAAGCCATAGGAAGATTGTGTCATCAGTAAATAAAATGCAATAAATAACATATTTACGAGCCCTATAATACCTACACTATGTAGAATATGCGAACGCTTTTCCATACTTTGTAAAAAGAATAAACTCGCAAATCCTCCAAAAATTATATACAGTGTAATTTCCATCTGCATAACAGATGAATAACCCTCTTGGAATATAACACCCGCAGATGCTGCTGTCATAACCGTAATAAGAACCGCAGCCCGGTCATCCGCTAGTAACCGTACTAGCATTGTTGCCAAAGCTGTTGGGAAAAGGAAGGCAATCGTAACATCGAAACTTCCTGAGACTAGACTAATAAATTTCATCAGAAGGATCGATAAACTATAAACAATTACTGTTACCAACAGGGCATTACGTTTCTTGTACTCATCTATATGCCAGCGTTCGAATAAAACAAACATGAACATCATTTCAAGAAGTATTAAAATAATCAGCCCTGCAATCGGTTTCATCGATGCCTTATTACTTACCATACCAAGAAGTTCTAATTGTCGGAATGCCTCATTATCAATAATTTGACCTTCCTGTACGATGATTTGACCTTGAAGAATTCGAGTTGGTTCAACTGATTCCTTCACTTGTTCCTTTCGAATTTTCGTTTGTTCCTCGTTTATTGTCTCGTTTTCAATAATACTCGTACGACCAATTAAAACTACCGTATTAAATATTTTATCAGGATAGCCTCGTTGCCCACGAATTTTTGTCTCAAAATCATTTTGAGACGCAAACACATTTTCAGATCGAATGGATTTTTGTAAATATTCCTGTACGAGTTTTGATAGTTGCGTACTTGTTCTTTTTAAATCCGCCTCACTTTGTACTAACAATCCTTCTAGTTGTGAATCAGTGAAGACAATAGGCATTTGCTCTGAATCTATAGATTCAAGTTTTTTACGAAGCTGCGCCACTTGATCGACAACAGGAATAGGTTCTTTGCTACTCTCAACATCTGCTTTTACCTCAAGAACATAGTCGAATAAAGACGTTACAATCGAAGCTCGCTGTTTAGCAACATCTGCAGAAAATTGATAGACTGGCGCAACTGCATTTGTTGCTTTTTCTCGTTCCTGTTGCGTTTTATAAGTATCTTCTATCGTTTTAGTAGATCGTACGGTTTCAGGCGCTAGTTGTAATGGTTTAAAATCATATGTAACACCTTTAACATTGCCATACATAAAAGTAAATTGTAGGGCTCCTGTTAAGATGAGAACGACAATTAAAAAGTAGCGAAAGCCAATAAGTTCTGTTATTTTTTTTAATTGTTTCTCCATCTTGCACCTCCTCTATCTACCTTCTATCATACCAATTCAAAAAACATTTTTCCCGAAAAATGTATAAGAAAGTAAAAAAACAGCTATACACATCGTATAGCCGTCACAAATTTTTCCATTTTTAAACCATTTTCTATTTGTTTGTTCTTTTATATCCGCGGCTAAGCTTATAATGCAGACTTTCTAAAACCGTTGCACCTGTCGTTACGTTTCACTTCACTTTCGGTGCAGACTTTAATATGACCGCTAAGCGGTCATATTAAAGTTGCTGCTCTTCGTAGGCTTGGATGATTTTTGCTACGATTGGGTGGCGTACTACATCACCTTGTTCTAAAATTTGGAAATGTATAGATTTTACGTACTTTAATGTTCGTTCTGCTACGATTAATCCAGATTCCATATTTTTTGGTAGGTCAATTTGTGTTTTGTCGCCGGTAATGACCATTTTCGAGCCAAATCCTAGTCGCGTTAAAAACATTTTCATTTGCTGATGCGTCGTATTTTGAGCTTCATCTAAAATAACAAAGGCATCATCTAATGTGCGACCACGCATATATGCTAAAGGCGCAATTTCTATTGTGCCTCGTTCAATAAGCCTTTGTGTTTGTTCTGATCCGTAAATATCGTTTAAAGCGTCATAAAGAGGGCGTAAATATGGATCTACCTTTTCCTTCAAATCCCCCGGAAGAAAGCCTAGTGACTCGCCTGCCTCTACTGCAGGGCGTGTTAAAATAATACGCTTAACGTGCCCGTTTTTTAGCGCCTGTGTTGCCATGACTACCGCTAAATACGTTTTCCCAGTACCGGCTGGTCCGATACCAAAAACAACGTCTTTATGACGGATTGCTTGTATGTATTCTCGTTGACCTATTGTCTTTGCACGAATAGGTTTACCTTTCGTCGTGCGAGCTATTTCTTCATCATAAAGTTCTGCAAAGTATTCAATCGTTCCTTTTTGTGTCATTTCAATTGCTGTTGCAACATCACGTTGATCAATATTAATTCCTTTACGAATGACCTTTAAAAGAGCATGTAAAAGGAATGTTGCTTGTTCCTTTGCATCCTCTTCACCAGCAAGCTGAATTTGTTCACCACGTGTAATAATATGGACTTTTAGAGCCTCTTCGATTAATTTCATATTTGCATCGGAAATTCCGAGTAGCATGACCGCTTCGTTTGGATTATCCACTTGTAATACAGTTAAATGTTCTGACATAATCATTCTCCTTGTAGGCCTTGTATTGGACTGGCAATGTTTTCATTGACTAAAAATAGAACTTTCCCTTCAACTGTACCATTCCCCCACTTTACCTGTAAAAGGTTTTCTTTTTTAATAACCGTTTTCGCAGGTAGTGAACGAAGTACCTTTTCATGAAGCAATGGTATGAGCAATGAATCTATTTTGGATTCATTAAGCTCTACTTGCACTTTTTTTGTGTACTGCTCCTCAACAACCGAAACATATGGATCTAGCCAATCAGGTAAATCTTTCTTTTGCACATAGTCAACTTTATCTTTTTTTTCATGAATGCCTTTCACTAATACGCGCCACTGCTTTTGTTGTAGCGTTTCCATCGTTAGTTTTGTTGGAATTTTAAATGAACATTCAAGCCAATAATCTGCGTAAACTTCTCCCTTAGCCCCAACAAAGACTTGATCTTCACCACTTTCAATTACACCGCTCACGAGAACATCACCTTCGTAAGCCGTATCGTTAACTGAAATTTTCCGTTCTCCATTTTGAATATTAAAGTGAGTAATTACACCACTTTTTGTTGCTACTAAATGCTCCGCTAACTTTTCATTCGTTTGTTTAGTTTGTTTCGGGGACTCCTGAGGTCGTAAAATTACACGTCCACCGTATTTTTCAATATGCACCCACGAAAGGTCTCGATGCCCTTCTAATAGCTTCTGTCGCATGACTGCATCTGAGGGTAAGCTTTTTTTAGAAATGGGTGTTTCTAATTGAAAGGTATCTTGAAAGGTCTTTCCTAGACGCTCCTCTAACTCCGGTGTTGCCGCTTTAATATCAATCCGCCAAATAACCTGCGCACATAGTAATGGTATTAATATCATCAACGCTAGGCCAAGCAAAGTCCAAAGCTGCGCTCGAAAAACTTGAAGTTCATCTGAATAATAGATCGCCATTTTTAGTCGGTAACGCCTACGCACACGTCGAATCTTTGGTAGATAATGCATAGTTGTTTCAAAGGCAACCTCTTGCTCACGAAAAACAACACGCTTTAATGGCACATGTTGTGCATGCAATGCTTGAATAAAAGGATGAACATTTTCATGACGCTTTATACGTATGATAATTGGCCGATTATTCCACATTATCGCTCACACCCATATTCTTTGTCATTTTCATCTGAAGCTCCTGTAAATCCTCTACAGAAAGATGCAGCATATCTTCTTTAAGAGCATTAATTTCTACTGATTTTCCACGCACAGTAATATGATAGTCTGCATAGATAAAAGAGCACGATGAAGCATCAGCATGTAGAAAACGATACGGGCCAATGATTTTTAGTGTTTCATATTGTAATAATTCAAGTAGTGGCGTTAATTGAAATAGTTTTCTCATAAAAAAATGCCTCCTTCTTCGGCAATATATGCACCGAAAAAGGAGGACATGCTAGTTATTTTCTTTTTGCTTTTGGAGGGCCTAAAACTTCTGCCATTACAACAGCCTGCATGAATGATTTTTTTGATTTCGGTAATTGAAAAGCCGATTGTGATTCAGTTACTTCCGCGACTTTCTTTCCAGCTGCCAAACGGCCAATACTTTCTCTATTCGAAGTACGACCCACTTTCTCAGTCGGGACTAAAGAGGGAGCTACATAGCTCGGTGTTTTTTCAATTACTGTTTTTTCGACATTTTTTTCGGCTCTTCGAATGGGGGCTGTTCATTTTCCCATTCACCTAAAAATCCACGTGCAAAATCCTCAAAACTCTGTGGTTTAGATTGTTGCTGTTGCGTCACCTCTGCTCTTTTTATAACAGGAGGCTCTACTTGTGAATCCTTGTTAAAAGGAGGCATTGGTTTTTGTTCTTTCTTTTTTGATTTACCGAAAATAGAGCTGACTATGGCAATTATCACAAATATAATTAATTGTTCCATTAACTAGTACCGCTCCTTTCAGTTTTTTATTGGTTGGATTCATTAGTTTCTGATTTATCTGAGCCTACTTTAGAAATGGAGTCTCGCATCGCTGTATCTGCTTGAATGTTACGGTAGTTCATGTAATCCATAATACCAAGATTACCCGAACGTAGAGCCTCTGCCATAGCCTGTGGTACTTCAGCTTCAGCTTCTACTACTTTCGCTTTCATCTCTTGTACGCGTGCAATCATTTCTTGCTCGTTCGCTACAGCCATTGCACGACGTTCTTCAGCCTTAGCTTGTGCAATGTTTTTATCAGCCTGTGCTTGTTCAATTTGTAATTCAGCACCGATGTTTTTGCCGATGTCAACATCAGCAATATCGATCGATAAGATTTCAAATGCCGTACCTGAATCTAAACCTTTTGATAAAACAGTTTGAGAAATCATATCAGGGTTTTCTAAAACTTCTGTATGATGCACAGCCGAACCAATTGTCGAAACGATCCCCTCACCTACACGAGCAATAACCGTTTCTTCACCAGCACCACCGACTAAACGCTCAATGTTTGCTCGTACAGTAATACGTGCCTTCGCTTTTACTTCAATCCCGTTCATCGCAACACCTGAAATAAATGGTGTTTCAATAACTTTCGGGTTAACAGACATTTGTACCGCTTCTAATACGTCACGTCCCGCTAAATCAATAGCTGCACAACGTTCAAATGATAACTCAATATTTGCACGATGAGCCGCGATTAACGCATTTACTACACGGTCAACATTACCACCTGCTAAATAGTGACTTTCAAGTTGATTGATCGTAACAGGTAATCCTGCTTTATGTGCTTTTATTAAAGGGTTCACGATTCGTGATGGGATTACACGACGTAAACGCATACCGATTAATGTGAAAATACTAACACGGACACCTGCAGCAAGTGCAGAAATCCATAGCGCCACTGGTACAAAGGTAAAGAATACCGCGACTACAATGAATAATAAGACTAGCCCTGCAATTGGACCTATTAAACCTAAATCAAAACCCATTTACTATTCCTCCATCTCTTTTTCTGTTCGTCTCACAACAACTCGTGAGCCCTCTACTTTAATAACTTCTACATGATTCCCAGCATCAACATAGCCACCTTCCGATACTACGTCAATGCGTTCACTACCAAATAACATTGTACCCGCCGGACGAAGGGGTGTAATCGCTTTACCCACTTTTCCAAGCAGCTCTGTGCGATTCACGTTAGATACATAGCCCTCTTCCGTCGTTGTCGCATCCATCAAGACAAGCTTGTTTAAAACATGCAATTTTTTACCGAAAAATTTCATCAAGATCACCATTCCTATTATCGCTACAACAAATGCAATGAAAATCGCTATAATCATTTGCATCATGTTTGCACCTGCCAGTATCAGACTTAGTAATATTAGCGCACCACCTAAAATACCAACAATACCACCGGGGACAAAAAACTCCGCTATAACAAGCGCTAAACCTACAATAAATAAAAGTAATGTCTCATAACCTGCCAAGCCCGCCACCATATGACCGAAGAAAAATAATCCTAGCGCTGACAATCCCATTATACCCGGAACACCAAAACCTGGCGAATATAGCTCAACTACAAGCCCCAAGCTTGCAATCGACAATAAAATCGGCACAATAATCGGATTTGTAATAAAACGAGCAAGTTTTTCAGCAAAAGTTGGTTCTACTGGAACGATGTCACTGCCTGTTAATTTCGTTACTTTTAAGAGATCTTGGAAATTTGAAACTGTCCCTTTAGAATAACCAACTTTTTCTGCCTCCGAAGCCGATAAAGTTAATAATTTCCCTTTTTCAGCTCGAAATTCTGGTAAATCAACAGATGATGCATCAGCCATTGCTCGTGCATATTTTGGATCGCGTTTTTTTGATTCTGCAGCCGCCTCCATTTGAGCAACCCATGCACTATGAGCCTTTAAATCTGCTGCATTTCCTGCTGAATCAATAACTGCAGCTGCCCCGATTGTTCCATTTGGCACCATGTAGATTTCATCCGCATGTAAGGCTAAAAAGGCACCTGCAGAATGAGCATCTTTGTTAATATACGCAATTTTACGTATATCCGTTGCATCCATAAGCATTGCAATATCACCTGCTGCATTCACAAAACCACCAGGTGTATGAATGTCTAAAATAATCGCTTCTGCATTGTTTTCTTCCGCCTCTTTAAAAGCTCGTTCTAAAAATGCGTGAAGTCCTCTTTCTACTTCATTATGAATTGGTATGTGGTAGACCTTGCTACTTGCAAAAGCAGACGTTAATGGAAACGCTAACAAAAATGTCATCCAAATAACTAGTAAATAGCTGAGGATTCTCCGTCTTCGCATCTTTTTCCCTCCCTTCTAACATGCTTCTCTCCTGTATATACGACTGACTATGCAAAAAGTTTCATAAATCTTAATAATTTTGTTATATAGTGAATTATTAACTTATGTGGCCCTAATATAACCGGATATAGCTTCTACAATAAGTATGTAACATAAAAGCCGAATGAATCACAAAGATCACATTCGGCTTCTCCAATATGTACGTAAAATTGAGCTAATGTAAAATACCTGAAATTAACCGATATGCGATTAATTTCAGGTATATTTTTGTCTGCTCAGTGAATCATACAATTGCGTGTTATGAACGTAGGGATTTTTAATGGGAAATTAAATTACCACTTACGTTTACGTGCAGCTTCTGATTTCTTTTTACGTTTTACGCTAGGTTTTTCGTAGAACTCGCGCTTTCTAACTTCTTGAATTGTACCACTTTTTGATACAGTACGTTTGAAGCGGCGAAGAGCATCTTCAAGCGATTCGTTTTTGCGAACGACAGTTTTTGACATCTCTCTTTCCCTCCCTCCGAACACACGTCAATACACAAATAGGCTAATAACCATTTGCTGTGTACTAAAGAATTATAACGTATTGTCTAAAAATGGTCAATAGAAAGTGTACGAATTAATCTGGTGAATTTTTGGTTTTTTTCCCTTAAGAATTTTCAGCTCACTTTTGGACAACAATAAACATACAATTTTATTAATTATAGGTTCAATGAGGAGAATAAAATGAAAACATTTATCAATAAATTAAATCCTCCAAAAGCGCTTGTTCTGGGCTTCGCCATCATCATTTTAATCGGAACATTTTTCTTAACGCTCCCCATTGCAACGGTCGATGCTAAAGGTCTTTCATTTTTAGATGCTCTATTTACCGCTACCTCTGCTACTTGTGTAACAGGACTGGTTGTTGTAGATACTGGCGATACATTTTCGATATTTGGAGAATTAGTTATTCTTTTTCTTATCCAAATTGGCGGATTGGGCTTTATGACATTTGCGACGTTATTATTTTTACTATTAGGAAAAAAAATTTCTTTAAAAGAACGACTTTTGTTAAAAGAGGCATTTAATAACGTTACAATAGCTGGCCTAGTTAAATTAGTTAAAAGAATCCTGTTATTTACTGCATTAATTGAATTGATAGGTGGCTTCATTTTATCTATTCGTTTTTCGTTCGATATGCCTGTAGGCAAAGCCTTTTACTTCGGATTTTTCCATGCCATCTCGAATTTTAATAATGCTGGGTTCGATATAATGGGTAACTTTAAGAGCTTAACAGAGTATGCAGATGATCCTTTCGTTGTATTCACTATTTGTGCACTTATTACGATTGGGGGCTTAGGATTTATTGTTATTAATGAACTATATGAATATCGCGGAACGAAGCGACTTTCAGTGCATACAAAAATTGTTTTATCTACAACGTTTATTTTAACAATCGGCTCGACGCTATTAATTTTCTTATTTGAATACAACAATAGTAAAAGCATTGGCCCACTATCTGAATGGGGCAAAATTCTTGGTTCATTATACCAAGCCGTTACACCTAGAACTGCTGGCTCTAATACCCTCCCTATTGGTGATTTAACACATTCAACATTATTTTTAATCATTTGGTTAATGTTCATCGGAGGAGGTTCTGGATCAACTGCTGGAGGTATTAAAATAACGACTTTCGCTGTTTTAGTTGCTACGATGTGGTGTCAAATGAAAGGGAAAGAAGATGTAGTGCTTTTTAAGCGTAGAATTGTTAATGAAACGATTTTGAAAGCTTTAACAGTTACAATGTGTGGGATGATGATTGTCGTAATCGTTACCATCGTCTTAAGTCTTATTGAACAACGTCATAGTTTTATGATGTATTTATTTGAGGCTACTTCTGCATTCGGAACAGCTGGACTTACAATGGGGCTAACTCCCGAGCTATCAACCGGCGGCCGTCTTCTGATTATATTAACAATGTTTGTAGGAAGATTAGGCCCCTTAACAATTGCTTTTGCCATTACAAATCGTCGAAAAACGGAGGCATTCCGTCATCCAAAAGGAAAGATTATGATTGGCTAACCATAATAAAGGAGCGATGCATACAATGACGATCAAACAATATGCTGTTATAGGTCTAGGTAGGTTTGGTGTAAGCGTAGCCCGCAAATTATATGAAGCTGGGAATGAAGTTTTAGGAATCGATATTAATGAGGAAAAAGTCGAAGATGCTGAACCTTATGTTACACACGCAGTAGTTGCTGATACGACAGAAGAAAAAGCACTTAACTCCATTGGAATCAGAAATTTTGATTGTGTCATTGTCGCTATAGGTATTGATATGCAATCAAGTATTTTAACGGTCTCATTATTAAAGGAGATAGGCATAAAAAAAATAATTGCAAAGGCTCTCGGCAAAAGACATGGACAGGTTTTAGAAAAGGTTGGTGCTGATTGGGTTATTTACCCTGAAAGAGATATGGGTGAGCGAGTAGCTAATCAGCTTCTTTCACCAAACATGCTAAATTATATTGAATTATCAAAGGAATACAGTATAGAGGAAATTATGATTCCTTCTAAAATGACCGGACAAAGTTTACGGGATTTAGACATTCGGTCGAAATATAATGTCAGTGTTATTGCCATAGTTCGGGATGGTAATATTACCATCTTACCCTCTCCTGATCAGATTATTGAAGAAAGCGATCTATTAGTTATGATTGGCCATAGAAAGGATCTTACTATATTTTCAAATGTTGAATAGATAAAAGACAAAATATCGAAGGTTGTGTCCAAAGATGATTTCCCCCTTGAAACAGCCTTCGATATTTTTCAGAAGATTTTCTTGCTATCCCTATCGTCTTTTAAAATCTCTACAGCTTCTCTGAAACGTTGAGAATGAACAACTTCTCGTTCACGTAAAAATTTCAAGCTATCATTTAAATCAGTGTCATCTGATAAATCAATAATCCACTGATATGTCGCCCTTGCTTTTTCTTCAGCTGCAATATCCTCATACAAATCAGCAATCGGATCCCCTTTTGCCTGAATATAAGTTGCCGTAAACGGTGATCCAGCTGCATTCTGATAAAATAATGCCCTGTCATGATTAACATAGTGCTCTCCCAGACCTGCCTCTTTTAGCATCTCTGGAGTAGCATCCTTCGTCAGTTTATAAATCATCGTGGCAATCATTTCTAAGTGAGAAAACTCCTCTGTCGCTATATCAGTTAACAGTCCAACTACTTTATCGGGAATCGTATAGCGCTGATTCATATATCGAAGTGCTGCCGCTAATTCCCCGTCTGCACCACCATACTGCTCAATTAAATACTTAGCCAGCATAGGGTTGCACGTACTCACCCTTACTGGATACTGGAGCTTTTTTTCATAATACCACAAAAATAGTTCCTCCTAATTACTCATAATCAATTATGCCTGGAGCATAATTGCATTCAGAATCAGCTTTTGGCGTGCACAAAAAACTCCTAATATATTCGATAGCCGACGTTTCACTTTCAATAAAAAATTAAACTTGCCATGGCCAAGGTGTATCTATCCAATTAAACGGATAATTTGAATAACTTCTCCCAAAATTCATAAGCGGACCAAATTTCTGTTCAAATTCAACCTTAAGTCGCATACTGATTTCAGTGTTTTCGTTAAATTGCTGAATAGCATCAAAATCGTGAGGATGAGTATCTAAATAAAGATTTAATTCCACTATTACAAAATCAATGGCTTGGATTTCTTCAAGTAGCGTATAAAATTCGGGTGGCATCTCCTTACTCATTCTTTATCCCTCCTTGTTGGGGATTTGGATAGGGGCTAAATAATTGAGGCCATAACGTGCCAGATCTGAGAGCTTCTCTAGGGGTTGGATATTGCGGTAGCCCAGGCGGTTGAAAACCCATATATAATTGAGGCGGTGTTGAAAAACTTTTAACCCTTATAGGTGGACATGGATCGAACGGACCAACAAAAGGCTTCCAATACTTATATTGAGTAAACATTGTATCCTCCCTTCTGTATCAATTACATCAGTGGAGTATATGAGGTACATTTAATTTTTATTCAGACGTGTTACGATTTGGAGAAAATCAAATTGTTATGGACTATGTATCGAATCCGTCTTCAAACCTCTCTTACATAGCAATTAAAAACTAATCTAATCTAAAGGTAAAGGATGTTTGAAAACTGTTTTATTTGTAGATCTTTATTATCGTAGGAAATAATTCGCGTATGATGTATAAGTACGAACACGTAATATAACTCGCATTTAAAAAAATTCGAGCTATATTTTATGTTTAGTTTGGTAGGGCCTCTTTGCCCATCAGACGCACAGAAACATTACACCGTATTATTTTTAGGCTGTTCTCTCAGATTGTTGCTGTAAAACATAAAGACAAGTAGCCGGATGAAGAAGAGAAATTTACTGGGAGAAGGATGCATCCATTTAAAGCAGAAAACGGCAGCAAAAAAGAGTTAATCCAACGAAGTGAACTGAACCCTATTTTGTAGACAGTTTAATAAAAAGGGATGTAGTTTTAAGTTAAGCCGCAATGAGTTGGCTTCGGTAAGTTGCCGGAGCCATCTTTTTTAATGTCCATTGCTTTCGTGTGTGATTATAATGGTCCATATAGTCCATCACTATTGTGTGTAATTCTGCCAAACTTTCTGCTTGTTTATAATCTACTTCATCTTTGAAATGACCAAAGAACGATTCTATTGGCGCATTATCAAGACAATTTCCTCTGCGGGACATCGACTGAAGAAGTCCCATTTCTTTTACACGCTGCTGATATTCTGGGTGTGTATAATGAATACCTTGGTCCGAGTGAATCATCGCTTCTGGATGGAGATTGCCGTCTAGATGTGTTTTTAACTTTTCAAGCGTCTTATAGACAAGGGACATCTTTAACGTAGTAGATAATTCATATGCTACAATTTCTCGTGTTGCGACATCTTTCACGCATGATAAATACGCCCTTTGACCACCTCTATATTGCAGATACGTAATATCTGTTAAGAATACTTTTCCTGGCTCCTCTTGCTTAAATGCACGGTTTAAATGGTTCGGTATACGGCGATGCGCCTCTGTTGCTTTTTCTAACAGACGATATGGATTCGCACGACGTACTTTTGCATATAAATTGAACTTACGCATCAGACGAAGAATCTTTTTATGGTTCATCGGTGTGTCCAGCACATCTACCAGTGCCATATAAAATCCACGATAACCAATTTTCCCTTTCGCTTGATCATAAATTGATTTTAATAAGATGTAATCTTGATAATCAGCTTCTTCACGTAAAGCGTGTTTCTCCCTATTTTGAAGCCACTTATAATAGCCGCTTGGACTGACATTCGCTACCTGACAAAGATGACGAGTCATATTTTTTAATTGATATAAACGAATCGTTTCATTGATGGCTTGGTATTTCTCTTTTGGTGTTAAAAACGATTCTTCTTCGCCTGCCTTTCCATTTCGTCGAGCTTTTTTAACAGATTAAGTTCTGCCTCTAATAGTTGAATACGCGCTTCCGCTTTCTCAAGTTTTTTTTCTGCGGATAAGTTTTCAAGGCGTGGACGACCAGTACTCTCTTTTCCACGACGTTCCTCGTAAAAGCCTTCCTTACCATGTGTTTGATATGTTTTCTTCCAACGGCTAATTGCACTTTGAGCTTTCTTAATTCCTATCAGCTCTAAGTCAAATCCTGCTTCTCTGAAGATTTGGACTGGACCTTTTCCTTGTAAATTTGCCTGAACAGCTTTCAATTTAAAGTCGGCTGTATATTGAATTGAGCGGTCGGATACTGAGGCGACATTTGGATTCGCTTCAATTTGTCTGCGTTGGTGCTCGTTAAAAATTATTTTACTCATGATGTTCTCCCGTTCATAAATGGTATGGTTAGTATAACGGGGTTTTCAAACGTTGAAAATAGAAAAACCCCGAATAGGTCCACTTTTTTTAAAGTGTCCACTATTCGGGGTTCAGTTCA
>NZ_LDGC01000063.1:0-1141 GCF_015844675.1 Lysinibacillus sphaericus
AGTTATCCCAAACTATAAGGTAGGTTGCCCACGTGTTACTCACCCGTCCGCCGCTAACGTCAAAGGAGCAAGCTCCTTCTCTGTTCGCTCGACTTGCATGTATTAGGCACGCCGCCAGCGTTCGTCCTGAGCCAGGATCAAACTCTCCATAAAAGAAATTTGATAAGCTCAAATTGTTTTGCTGGCATCATGTTTGATGTCCAAAATTTTGTTTCGTTCACTAACTCAAGGTTAGCTACTAAAAACTTTATTGATTACGTTTTGCTTGTTCAGTTTTCAAGGTTCATTTGTTTTAATTGGTGGAGCCTAGCGGGATCGAACCGCTGACCTCCTGCGTGCAAGGCAGGCGCTCTCCCAGCTGAGCTAAGGCCCCAAAGTTAATTATATTTTTAGGAAATGGTCGGGAAGACAGGATTCGAACCTGCGACCCCTTGGTCCCAAACCAAGTGCTCTACCAAGCTGAGCTACTTCCCGTTTGTTTTATTGGCGCGCCCGGCAGGAGTCGAACCCACAACCTTCTGATCCGTAGTCAGACGCTCTATCCAATTGAGCTACGGGCGCTAATTATTAAAATAAAATGGTGCCGAGGGCCGGAATCGAACCGGCACGGTAGTCACCTACCGCAGGATTTTAAGTCCTGTGCGTCTGCCAGTTCCGCCACCCCGGCACATTTGGAGCGGAAGACGAGGTTCGAACTCGCGACCCCCACCTTGGCAAGGTGGTGTTCTACCACTGAACTACTTCCGCATGTGCATAAGATTTATTTATCCTGGCAATTATTAAATTTGAAAAATGGTGCGGGTGAAGGGAGTCGAACCCCCACGCCTTGCGGCGCTAGATCCTAAGTCTAGTGCGTCTGCCAATTCCGCCACACCCGCATATTTTGTTGGCAATTTAAATGGTGAGCCATGAAGGACTCGAACCTTCGACCCTCTGATTAAAAGTCAGATGCTCTACCAACTGAGCTAATGGCTCCAAATGGTGCCGGCGATAGGAGTCGAACCCACGACCTACTGATTACAAGTCAGTTGCTCTACCAACTGAGCTACACCGGCAAATGGTGGAGGATGACGGGCTCGAACCGCCGACCCCCTGCTTGTAAGGCAGGTGCTCTCCCAGCTGAGCTAATCCTCCTGGGTAT
>NZ_LDGC01000064.1:0-4052 GCF_015844675.1 Lysinibacillus sphaericus
ATTAATAGAACCATAGAATCGCTCGGTGCGAATGCCGCCAATAAACCAGCAAATAACAAAGTCACTCCTGCGGCAATACTCATGGCTGTTCGTCCGATTTTATCGACAAGAATACCTGTTACGAGCGATGGAAGATACATAGAACCTACATGAAATCCTATAACAAGTCCAACCTCCGATAAACCTTGGCCATGATGTTTCATATGTACAGGTGTCATTGTCATGATAGCAACCATTACAATTTGCGTAAGTACCATCACCGTTGCACCGACTGTAAGGCCCCTTTTATTGAGAGCTTTTTTATGTAAAGATTCTGTCTTATTTCCATGCTCATTTTCTGGTTTTTGCGCTTCAATCATTTTCGCTATTTCTAATGGATCCGGACGTAACATAATAAAAAGGGCCAGCCCTGCTAAAATATATGCTGTTGCTGATAAAATAAACGGACCCGTAAGCGCCGGCACACCAATAGAAACGGCAAATTTACCCATAATATTTACTAAATTTGGCCTTGCCACGGCCCCAAGTGTCGTTACTTAGTAACCATAATTAAAATAGAAATATAATCTTCTACTGTGGCATTTTTAGATAGTCTCTTAGTTGTTAATTTAAGTATATGTCTGCCAGCACTCGGTGTACCGAACGCTAACTACATAAAACCAATGCTTAAAACCTCAAAAAAGGCTTAGGATCAGCTCCTAAGCCCTTTAATCTTTCTATTATTGAGTAATGCTTGAAATCAGATATTTTTAAAATAGCTAATTTAAACAAACTCCATTTTGAAAAATGATTAATCAAAATGGAGTCTATCCTTTTTTACTTAGTATGAGATTTTTTAATAAAGTTTGATTAATTTTGTATTCTTTATTTCACTAAAGCACCCCGTTAGCTTAAGTATACAAATTCACAAACTTAGCTGAAATCACTCTATTCACTACAGGATTGTTGCCGTTTTATAACATAAGAAGTACGATTCCTCATAGTGAAGAATCAACTATTTTGATGAATTAAATCATTTAGTAACCTTATCAACCCTATTTGTCCATATATACCCCTGATATCCTTCTGGAATTTTTTCAAGGCTTTCTTTTGTATCAAATCCTTCTGACCATTTACCATTTCCCTCTACGATCACGACTCGCGTGTTGACAGACTCCATTCTATCAATAAATTTATTTGGCCAACCCCATAAGTATTTCGCATATTTTAAAGGTAAATGCAGCTCCATATTATGCAATTCTTTCGGAATATATCCCGTCCAACCTAATAATTCATATTTTAATAGTGCATTTATCATCATTGTTTTCGTTAACAATTTCAACTCTGCATGTTTTGAACGTAAATAATCAAATCCTTCGCTGTCTCCATCACCATAAACTGTTATTTTATCTAATTGTTTCTTAGACATTTTACTTAAATATGAATCCCACAATACTTTTGTTGTTTCCATATCTCCATCTTTGTCATGAATTAAAAACTCATTATTAGGAAAAGCTGCAAACACCTCGTCTAAGCTTGGCATCATACCAATGCCTTTGCCACGAAACGGATAGCTCTCTCCATTATCAGCCGTATATCTATAGCCGACATCTAGTTTCTTCAATTCGTTCATCAAATAATCTTTGACTTCACCTTTACCATTTGTTCTATACTCTAAAGCGAAATCATGAAAAACAGCTAATTGATGATCCTTCGTTAACTTAATATCTAATTCCACTACGTCAGCACCATTATCAAAAGCTGCTTTCATAGAAGGCATTGTATTTTCTAAATAGGGATGCTCAGGTGGATAAATGATTTCAGCTGTATTCGTATCATACTCTACCTTTGAAATATCAAAGGTTTGAGCCAACCCTCTATGAGCTAGAATCTTATAATTTGTATCATTCGAATAAAATAGACTCGTATTATTCATCCAAACCATAACAACCAAAAGGGTTAATACCCCCAAAATGATATATGTCCTTTTACCTTTTCTTTTTTGCATTTGTTGATCCTTTCTTTTCTTACTTTTTACAATGTTACATCCTTTTATAAGAATATTTGAACTTATAGTATAATGCATTGTATTAAAAATACAATTCAGATAGCTATTATCTGAAAAATCAAACCTTATTCTCTCCTAATTCAACTAACCTGCTCCGTTAGTACAATAAGAAAAGAGAGCTGCCTATGCAACTCAATGATCTTCAAGTAAAGCACCCCGTTAATTTAAGTGTATTCATTCAAAATGTGCAAATAAGATTACAGAGCAAGGTCTATCAAGGAAAGAGTATAAGAATATTAAATAATGCGAACTTTAATACCGAAAACACCTGATGAAAAACAAATACTCAAAATAAAGAAAGTGATTCCCGCTATAATTGAAATTAATCCAATAGCATATCTTACTTTATCTTTAAAAATTTTGCATATGATTTTATAAATAACAATTCCAAGAAATCCACCTAATCCATTCAAAATTATATCATCAATATCAGTAGCACCTACTTTAAATAAATATTGCAAGACTTCAACTGCCACACTAATAATGACGCTCCATAAAGTGTTAATGAATACCCTTTTATTGTGATTAAACAAAATCAAATAGATACCTAATGGTATAAATAAAACAATATTACCTATTACATTGATTAAAGAAAAAATACCACCCTTAGATAAGTAATCTGTTATAGTATAAAACGGTATAAGATTTACAGATTGAAATGAATTCGTTTTAAAAAATAAAAATGCAAATAAAATTAAAATATAAAACACTAATCCTATAATTAACAAAATATAGTTTTGTTCTGTTTTTTTACTTTCATTAATCTTCATAGAGTATTCTCCAAATTCTAATTTATTTTCTTAAAAGATATCTGCCTATATTATTAAACCTGTAAACATTAATATTTTACTTAATTAATCCCCTATTGCGCTGTGTGGTACGGTTTGTCTTTTCTGCAACCTTTTTTTATTCCACTTCTATTAATTACTTTGAATCTAAAAAAGGACGCATTTACTTGTGATACGGTTCACCTTGACCTCTCTAAATGAGATTTTATACCTATGGCTTGATCCGGATAACTGAAGGATCTGTTGGATTTTCAATTGGAAATAGTCGCCTTTTGGCTCTCCTTCACTCTTTTGATGTTGTACCTGTATTTGGTATCTCTTTAAGTAGTGTTACAGCATGATTTATAATACCGTTACCGTTCATCAATTTCGTTCAGTTTATTCCGCACCCTCACCTAAGTTTCTACACGTTATCAGGAAATACTGTCACTATCACACCATCCGTATTATTGCCCGATACCTCATAACGAAGATTGGCTGGCACATTAATAGTAGTATTTTCAGTAACAGGATAATAAAAGACCTCATATTTTTGACCATTTACAGTAGCAGAAATATGTTTTTCTTCTTTTAGATAGTCTAAATATTCCTCTAACACAAAATTCTTTTCTTTCATAATCGCACTATGTGGTAAACCGACATAGCGAATATGCCATGGTTCATTCATAATTCCCGTTATGTCCGTTTTATCCTCTGGATAACGTAGAGTAAACCCGTATTTCCAAGCGTTCTCTGCAATCCACTCTCCCTCAGGTGCTACCTCCATCTTCCCTTGGGTACTTCCCACATCAAGCGATAAACCTAAATTGTGTTCGCTGTAACCTGCTGGCAAGGCACGAATGGAACCCATTTCTTTATAAAGTTTAGATTGCTCATCAAATCCTCGAAAACCACTTGTAATTAAAAAACTAGAAACTTCATCTTCTTTCGCATCAAGAACCATATCCGAAAATTTCCTTGCTATATCTTCTGATAAATATGTTTCGCTATTAAACAATCTGTTCCTTTTACCAATTCTTTGCGAACATTTAAATTGATGACATCTGATTTTATACTTTCATTGTGAACTGGGTGCTTACTGTTGACCAAAAGTAAATTTCCTTGATAAATTTGTTCTACTGGAATTTCTACTTTTTTTATATTTCCAGAAGACAACTTTCCCTCCACTACACCATTCTCATTATAGGCATTTCCTATTACACCTTTTTCATCTTGAA
>NZ_LDGC01000065.1:0-102564 GCF_015844675.1 Lysinibacillus sphaericus
CCTTTTTATTATGTTACGTCCGGATCCATTAGAAATAGCGAAAATGATTGAAGCGCAAAAACCAGAAAATGAGCATGGAAATAAGACAGAATCTTTACATAAAAAAGCTCTCAATAAAAGGGGCCTTACAGTCGGTGCAACGGTGATGGTACTTACGCAAATTGTAATGGTTGCTATCATGACAATGACACCTGTACATATGAAACATCATGGCCAAGGTTTATCGGAGGTTGGACTTGTTATAGGATTTCATGTAGGTTCTATGTATCTTCCATCGCTCGTAACAGGTATTCTTGTCGATAAAATCGGACGAACAGCCATGAGTATTGCCGCAGGAGTGACTTTGTTATTTGCTGGTTTATTGGCGGCATTCGCACCGAGCGATTCTATGGTTCTATTAATCATTGCACTTTCTTTACTTGGGTTAGGGTGGAACTTTGGCTTAATAAGTGGAACTGCTCAAATAGTAGATTCGACAGAACCTTCTACACGTGCAAAAATGCAAGGGAAAATCGATGTTTTAGTTGCACTAGCAGGAGCTTCTGGTGGTGCTCTCTCAGGCATGGTAGTAGCTAATGCAAGCTATGCGACATTATCTTTAGCTGGAGGTCTATTATCTTTAATCCTTATTCCAGTTGTTATTTGGTCAAGAAAAGCTTGAGATACGTTATATGCACTAAAGTTTTTAATGGTAATAAAGGTTTCAAAGTAACAAATGTCTATGCCTATAATAAAATGAAACCACTTTCAACAGTCATTTATTCTATGGGGGAGTGTAGGGCAATAATAACTTGGAGTTAATGCACCAAATGTGCATGTAATTACAGCATTTCAAAACATAACAAATAAAAAAATCTTAGATATTTTTAATACACGAGTCACCTTTATAAAACGTGTAATATTTTAATACATTAATAAATGCTGAACTAATTCAAACAATTTAGTACAGCATTTATTAATGAGTAAAAACTGGGATTAAAATATTTAGGAAGTGTTAGTAAACGTTTTCACAACCTGTGGATTAATGTTTCCGATTCTATTCTGTTTTCAACCCGCATTTACAATTATTAAAAAAGCTTGTAAAATTTGGATTTATGTGTAAAGATAAGAAATGTACTTCAAAATCGAAAGGGGATTTGATATGAAAAACACAAAGCAAATTATTAATCCAAAAGGTTTTCGATTCAATGTATTAAGTTTAGCGGTGGTTTTAATGCTTACTATTTGTACATTTTTTGTAAGCGGAAATACAACAGTTTTAGCTGCACCTGTATCTGTGTATTTAAGTGATGAGTTAACTCCAACTTCAGTCACAGGAGATATAGAGCAAATGACACCTAATAATTCTTCTTATAATAAAAACCAATCGTTTTATAAAACACAGTTATCTATAAATGGTGTGAAATATGATAAAGGGATTGGCTCGCACTCAAATAGTTCAATTAAGTATAATTTGAATGGACAGTATTCAAAATTTACAGTAGATGTAGGGATAGATGATCAAGTAGCGGTGGGGCATGGTTCTGTGAATTTTGTGATAATCGCTGATGGCAAAATTATATATATAAGTCCGGTTAAAAAATCTCATGAACCAGCTGAACATGTCGAAGTAAATATTTCAGGGAAAAATACACTTGAGTTAGTTGCGTTTGATGCTAATGATAATATTGACAATGATCACGCCAACTGGGCGGATGCCAAATTGTTTATGCAATAAAAGTCAATAGATAAAGTTATATTTTTAATAGACTAGTATTCTTAATAAAATGTTGAACATTATAATAGGATTTTTTTAAGAGGCTGGGACATAACTAATTTTCCATTATGAAAGACGGATAATTTTTAAATTAACAAAGAAATAGAAAACCCGAACTATTACGAAACACGGAATGCGCGTTTCGTGATATTGTTCGGGTTTTTCATTGGCTAAAATCCTTTTGTCCCAGCCGCTTTTATTTATAAGCAAAATCTATTCTCAAATTTTAAAAGGAATACTACTGTCGGGAACCTATCCATGTTTAGTTCTTGCTACTGAATTTTACATTCTATTTACTTTGTTTTTCCTTTGATTTGGTTTTGTTTATGTATACTGCTTATTGAAGACAACAAGGAGGTACTTTTGTTTCGAAATAAGCAATGAAATCGATCACTTATCTAAGGAGGCAATTCTTTTATGAAAAATAAACTATCTGGGGTGTTAGCTGCTACATTAGCGATAACGCTGAGCCTACCAACAGGGGCGATGGCGTTTTCTAGCAGTCAGACTACGGTTGTAGCTAGCCAAGAAGTAGCTAGCAAAGAACTGAAGAAGATTGCGGCAGAGAAGGCTGCGCTACTCACGAAGTCCTATGAGACGACTAGCGTGCAGTATGCTCTAATTGATAATGGCAAACTTATTTTGTCGGGTCAGATGGGCAAGAACGATATGAACGGGAAACAGCCACTGACCAAAGATACCTTATACGGGATTGGTTCAGTCAGTAAAATGTATGCAACGGCGGCTGTGATGAAATTGGTCGACGAAGGAAAAGTCGATTTGGATGCTCCTGTCATCCACTATGTTCCTGATTTCAAGATGAAGGATGAACGGTATAAACGCATTACACCGCGTATGCTGTTGAACCACTCCTCCGGCTTGCAAGGTACTGAGTATAGTAATACATTTTTATTTAAAGATAATGATACCTATGCCCATGATAACTTGCTGCGGCAATTGTCCAACCAGCATTTGAAGGCGGATCCTGGCGCGTTCTCCGTATACTGCAACGATGGCTTTACGCTAGCCGAGATTATGGTGGAAAGAGTCAGTGGTATGAGCTTTACCGAATTTATACACCAACGGTTTACAGTACCCTTAAAGCTAAATCATACGATAACGCCGCAGGACAAATGGGAAGACGATAAGCGGGCTGGACTTTATTTTCCAACTTATCAAGGGCAGCTTCCTACTGAATCGGTGAATGTGATCGGTACGGGAGGGATCTCTTCCACAGCGGAAGATATGGTTCGATTCTCACAAATATTTATGGGATATGAAAAAGGAATCCTCTCTGATAAGGCAGTCAAGGCGATGGAGCAAGAGGAATATAAAAAAGGAATGTGGCCTGGGGATGGAGATAATATCTTCAACTATGGTCTTGGCTGGGATAGTGTAAAACTATATCCATTCAGTGAATACGGGATTAAGGGCTTGGCTAAAGGCGGCGACACGGGACTGCAACATGCTTCACTGGTCGTCCTTCCGGAACAGAAGTTGGCAGTTGCTGTATTGTCATCCGGCGGTAGCAGCAATACAAATCAAATGATGGCGACTGAATTACTGCTCACTGCGCTTAAAGAGAAGGGCTCAATTAAGGATATCAAGCCGAACAAATCTTTTGGCAAGCCGGTCAAGGTCAAGATGCCTCAAGATGTAGCGAAAAAAGCGGGCTTTTACGGCAATAGTTTCAGTCATTTCAATGTAGAAATTACGAAAAATGGAGAACTGTTCTTACCATCTACTCCAGAAGAGAAATATGTATATACTGCGAATGGAAGCTTTATTAATGAGAAAGGAACCTCCAAGCTCAACTTCGTCACAGAGAAGAATAGTCGAACATATTTGAAAGAAAGCACATTTATTTCGATGCCTGGTTTAGGGCAAGCAGCGGTTTCTCACTATTTAGCCGAGAAACTAGAAGACAACGTGCTATCGAAGGAAACCACTGCCGCATGGGCGAAGCGGGAAGGCGGTAAGTTCTATCTTGTAAATGAGAAATATAGTTCTGCTCAATATCTCTCACCAATGATGCTTACAACACAAATTAATCGCAATGAAGCTCTAGAAGGCTATTGGGACGGCAGAAAAATTACAGGCCCAAATTCGGCTGCGCATCAGCTCCAGATCCCTGTGATGACAGGCCGTGATACGACGGAAGCCCGTTTCTATACAGAAGGCGGCGATGAATATATGGAGATGTCCGGATATTTATACGTAAGTGAATCCAACGTAAAACCGCTGGATGCAGGCCAATCATCCAAAATTACGCTGCAAGCAAATGGGCATGCGAGATGGTTTACGATCCCGCAAGCGATAGTAGGGAAAACGATGAATGTGGCGTTGCCGGAGAAGAGTGCATTCGCGGTGTATGATGAGAAGGGAATATGCGTCAATTTTACCGTTGTGAGTGGCGATAACAAAGTAAAACTGCCGAAGAACGGGACGGTTGTATTTGCTGGCGGGCCGAACTCGGAATTTGGAATCACGTTGAACTAGCTACAATTCAATTTTAGGGTTTAAATTTTTATAAAATTCATGAAAAAAATAACGAGATACTTCATTTATAAATGGAGTACCTCGTTGTTTTTGTTGTATCATACAAGTGCTATAAAAGCGGATAAAATGGGTTATTAGCCCTTAAAACAAAACAATCTAGAGATTTTTAAGATTGTCATAGAGATAATAGCGGATACATATCTAGATATTTTACATAAGTTAATTTAGATTAAAAATTTAGGTTAATAAGGGAGTGTGTGTTCATGACCCAACCATATCGGCGAAGTCCAGGTTCAACCCAACCACAGCCACGTCAAATAAGTCCAGGTTCAATTCAACCACAACCATTTATAAGTCCAGGTTCAATTCAGCCGCAACCATTTATAAGTCCTGGCTCAATACAACCACAACCGTACCCACCATTTCCGCCATATCCGCCGCAGTACCCACCATTTCCACCACAGTATCCACCACAATATCCACCATACCCACCATATCCTCCACCACAACAAACTGGTGGATGTATTCAAAAATGGGCTAATATGAAGTTAAGAGACGGAAGAACTTTAAATGTATTTGTGACTTCTATTGATGAAAAAAGTTTAGGTGGTTTCCTTCCTAGTGGCCAACAGGTTGCAATAGATTTAAATGAAATTACATTTATGACTTGTTAAAACTTCAAATTACCTAAAAAATAAAAACATCTTAGATATTTTATTATGTCAATAAGTAAATTAGTAGCTTAAATACACGAGTCACCTTAATAAAATGTGTACATTATAATACATTATTTTATGCTGAACTAATTAAACAATTTAGTTCAGCTTTTATTTATGAGAAAAAACGGAGATTAAAATATTTACGAAGTAATAGTACACGCTTTCCAAACCTTCAAATAATGCCGTAATTTTTTACAAGAAAATAGGTTTTATCCATACTGGGACTCACTCTTTTTATATGGGTGATGAAGACCAAATTGATATCATCAAGACAAAAACTCTTATATAAAATATATATGGCAGAAACGTTTATATAACATTTCTGCCTTCTGTTTTAGTCATTTTTATTTTTCTTCATAGCTTCTGCCACTGCAGAAGCATTAGGATCCTCTTCTTTATAAAGCTCGCTAATAATATTTGCGTAATCATTAGCATTACGATTTTGACTTAATTTATAGGCAGCTTGAACTTCTTCTATTTAATTCTAAATCCTTTTATTCCTTTTATCTCTTGTTGTAACATTTCAGGAGAAAGTTTATCCCACAATACAGGATTTTCACGGAATTTCTCATATTTTCCAAGTAAATTAGTTAAATCCTGTTCTAACTCATTTCCTTCCATGAGACTTGCTTTTCCATAAACATGAACTGATTGATAATTCCAGGTTGGAACATTTTCTTTTTCATACCAAGAAGAAGAAATATACGCATGTGGACCATTAAATATAACTAATATTTCATCTATATCCTCAAAAGTCCTCCATAGAGGATTTCCATATGCACAGTGACCTGTGAGGTAATATTCATCCTTAATTTTATTCAATAATAATGGTACATGGGCTGCTATTGGTTTTCCTTTTCTTATTGAAACAATTGTTGCAAAGGAATTGTCTTTAATAAATTCTTTGATTTCGTCTAAATCAGTTATTTTGTAATACTTAGGAATATACATGTAAATCTCTCCTTACTTAATAGAAATCATTGTGAGTTTTTGGAATAAACAAAATATTATTATCGGATGTGTTTACATTTTCTCTGTCACAATGTAGATTTTATTATAATAACCCTCTGGTACCGTTAAAAGTGCCAAGAATGTTATTTCTAAAGGAGCCAAAAATATATGCTTGAAATTACACCAATATTAAATAATGGAGAACCACTATATTTTCAATTATATAAATACATAAAAGATGAAATTCAAAATGGAAACATTTTAGCTAAAACCAAATTGCCCTCTCAACGAAGCTTAGCTAAACATTTAAACATTAGTCGCAATACAGTAGACGTTGCATATCAACAGCTCCTTGCAGAAGGGTATGTGGTAAGTAGAGAAAGAGAGGGGATATATGTTGTAGAACTTGAAAAGGATTATTTTCAAAAAAATAATGTTAAAATTGATAAAACATTATTAAAGTCTAACCAAGAAAAAGATACTACCGTAATTAAGTATGATTTTAATTATGGGGATATAAATTTAAAAGACTTTCCCTATAAAATATGGCGTAAATTGAGTATGCAAAGTCTTAATGAAGAACAAGGTCACCTTTCTTTATATGGGGATGCACAAGGTGAGCTTGAATTAAGAGGTTATATTGCAAAATATCTTTATGAAGCTAGAGGGGTTAAATGCTCTGCAGACCAAATTGTAATAGGGGCAGGCTTGCAATATCTTACGGGAATAGTATGTAACTTGATTGGACGAGAAAAGCTTTTTGGTATGGAAGATCCAGGATATTATAGAGTTCGCTACCTTTTTGGAGATAATGGTATAAGGGTAAAACCAATACTTCTTGATGATTATGGGATTAGTATCGCCCACTTAAGAAATAGCAAGGTTAAAGCCATATATGTGACTCCATCTCATCAATTTCCAATGGGAACAGTCATGCCTATCTCAAGAAGACTAGAGTTATTAGAGTGGGCAAAAGAAGAAAACGCTTATATCATTGAGGACGACTATGATGGTGAGTTTAGATATGCTGGGAAACCAATACCGGCTCTACAAGGATTAGATTCGTATGATCATGTTATTTATATGGGAACATTTTCAAAATCGTTGATTCCTTCCATAAAACTAAGTTATATGGTTTTACCAAGAAAATTAATAAACTTATATATCGAGAACAGCTATTATGTTCAAACTGTGTCGAGATTACATCAACATACTTTACAATTATTTATGGAAAGTGGTCATTGGGAGAGACATCTGAGTAAATCAAGAAATAGCTATAAGAGAAAATACGAGGCCTTATTAAAGGCAATTAATCAAATAATGGCAGATAAAGTGAAAATTTATGGTGCTAGTAGTGGATTACATATTCTGCTGGAACCAAATAATAGTATGTCCGAAGATGAACTAATAGAAAAAGCAAAAATGGAAGGTGTAAAGTTATATCCAACGTCAATTTTTTATGCGATTCCTCCAGAAGAACAACCAGCAAAAGTTTTACTTGGATTTGCTAACTTAGATGAAGAAGAAATTTATAAGGGAATAGAGCTTTTAAAAAATGCTTGGTTTTAATCCACATTTTTTTATGCTTTTAAGAAGTGAATATTATATCAAATAAAAAAATTCAAATCGGTACTTCGAGTGCTTGCAGACTTTTACGTAACTAAAAGACTATCTAAAAGTGCCGTAGCAGAAGATTTAATTTCTATTTGTAAAATGGTAACTACACCAACAACACTTGGAATAGTTTCTGAGTAACCAATGTCTATGCATTTAATAAAATGAAACCATTTACTACTGCCATTTTATTGATATAGAATGTATATATCAAAAATATTATTAATAAAAAAATGGCTGCTAATGATCTAAAGCAGACAATTTTTTATGAAGGATATTTGCATTAAAACGTGAATTGTCTTAGGTTCTATTTGTAATTTCATGTTCGTAAATAACTTAAAATTCTAAATACGGCTATTGACTGAAAATTTTTATTGTAGAATATGCTTTTTATTAAAGAAAAGGTTCGAAATCATGTTGACAACCTAATGTTTTTTTATTATTATTTAAAAAAATAAAATTCCGTATAACCCCAATAATATGGTTTGGGGGTCTCTACCAGGAACCGAAATTCCTGATTACGAAGAAAGTACAAAACTTGTATTTTCTTTGTAGTCAGGAATTTTTTTGTATTTTAATCAAAAAAATTATTTCAGGAGGACAAAAATGAACTTTTTAGCATTGCCCAAAATTGAACTTCACTGTCATTTGGATGGAAGCCTAAGGGGTGAAACTATTATCGATATTGCACAGAAGGAAGGTATTCAGTTACCCTCTTTTGATAAGGTGGAACTGCAAAAGGAGCTGATTGCTCCGTTAGAATGTGAATCTCTTGATGAGTATTTAAAAAGATTTTCTCTTCCTAATTTGGTTATGCAGTCCAAGGAGAACCTAAGAAGAATTACTTTTGAGCTATTTGAGGATGCATCAAGGGAAAACGTGAAATATTTAGAAGTCAGATTTGCCCCGTTACTTCATACATTACAAGGTCTTGATGTTGAGGAAGTTATTCAATCTGTTATAGAGGGGATGAGGGACGCTGAGAGCCGCTACGAAATAAAGGGAAATATAATCTTGTCTTGCATGAGAACGATGTCTGTAGAAAGCGCATTTGAAGTAGTTGAAAAGGGGAAAAAATTACTTGGAAATGGTGTGGTGGCAATTGACCTATGTGCATCCGAAGAAGAAGGCTTTTGTGAAAAATTCGTAGATCCAATCGCATTAGCTAAAAAATATGGCTACAGAGTTACTATTCATGCCGGGGAAACTGGAATTGGAAAAAACGTTTTAGATGCTGTTGAACTGCTAGGTGCTGAAAGAATAGGGCACGGAGTATTTATTAAAGATTGCGCCGAGGCTTATAAGATTGTGAAAGAAAAACAGATAGTGCTTGAAATGTGTCCAACAAGTAATGTCCAGACGAATGCTGTTCATAATTATTCTGAACATCCGATTTATAAGTTTCATAAAGATGGAATAAAAGTGACAATTAATACGGATAACAGAACAGTATCAGACACTACTATGGAAAAAGAAATACATTTAGTTGACAACGAATTTAATCTAAGTGAAGAAGATTATCGACTAATTTATTTAAATAGTGTAGCAGCATCTTTTGCCGATCAAGAAACTAAAGAATGGTGCCTGGCACAATATTAAAGAAAATTAAATTAGCAACACAAACTATCCCAACATTTTTTGGGGGATAATGTAAATGAAAAAACATAAAGAGCTTTGCTACTTACAATTTGTAGCAAGGCTCTTATCTTTTTAAGTAAAATTAAATAACTTTATTAATTCTAATCAAAAGAGATACTAGTACATACACGGTTTATCAGAGAGTGGAATTGTTATAGGATTTCATGTAGGTTCTATGTATCTTCCATCGCTCGTTACAGTAATTCGTGTGATAAAATCGGACGAACAACCATGAGTTTTATTAGTATTGATAATATAATAGTTTCTATTTTTCACACCACCTTCCTTTTCGTCCAAACAAGTTTATTCGATATGAATAAACTTAATATATGGAGAGGAGGTGAATATAAAATGGCATCATTTGAAATTGGAGCGAGAAGTCTTTTCAATTTCCGAAACGAACGATTTTTCCTATTTGTTGAAGATGAAATTACAATTCCAGAAAAAGGTGTGGAGATTGATCCAGTAAATATCTATGAGATTGACCAACAAACTTTCAATTTTATTAGAGATGAAGGAGATACACCTGTGATTCGACCAGTTATTAATCTTCCAACTGTACCACCTGGATTTAAATTAGAACGAAAATGTATTTTTACAGTTGATAATGCATACTATGTAATTTATGATTTAGAAAATGGAACAGACAACAATGTTTTATTAAGAATCGGTGCAGCTTTATTTAACTCCTTGAGAAATTCAGGTGTTCGTGAATGTATTCCTCAAGATTTCATTAACTAAATGTTATTACCTTTTTAAATGTAAGGGTATAAAAAAACAAGCGACCAATTTTATTGGCTGCTTGTTTTTTTGTGCACATAGCATGCGAATCTCATTGAATGCTAGGAATGATTGTATGAGTTTGCACATCAAACAAAGTCCTTTCTGTCGAAGGTCATATCGAGTAAATGAGGCGGATAGATGGTGCTAAAATGCATGCGCTTTTCCGGGGGAGAATTAGAGCGACACTAGGATTAACAGGTTATACCTTTGCTAAAACGCTTAAATTCAACATTAGAGATCATTCTAAAGCATTAAAAGCTTTACATTGACGTTACGTAAAGGACTAAGCTATTAGAAAAGGAGGAGATAATGTGGAAATAATAAAAATCAACTTAATCAATAGCTTAGGATTTTATGATAAGTGTTTAGTAGGAAATGGTAATGCAGATTCATTCCGATATGAATTGATGCAACCAATGAAAACAATGTGGGATTATTTAAATGTACCGTTAAAAGCAACGCAATCGGGGCCGAACAAATACGCAGAACTATGGATATTTGTGTGAAAGTTCGGGTTCTGCGCATAGGTTATTTGAGTTATAAGACAATGGGTTTTTTAGAAAATTAGATAGATTAATGATTCAAAACTTCAGAAACTAGAGGAGTTGATGATGCTTTCGAATCTCATATAGTGGTTATTCAGTACTCATTTTTATAATTATTTGCCATATTTAAATCTCTATATGAAACTTAAAAAATTTGTTCTGCTACCAATTCTGAAAGAGTTTTAATTCCATAGTCAATTTCATTTAAGGATGCATAAGAATAAGAAATTCTTAAATATTGATTAGAGTGAAACTCATACAAATCTCCAGGGTGAACAAGTATTTTCCGACTTAAGGCTTTAGTAAAAAGCTGGTACATGGAAATACCTTCATTTAACTTAAGCCAGATGAAATATCCGCCCCTAGGGATATTCCATGTACCGATGCCGGTAAAATATTTCTTTAATGCTTCAAGAGCAACATCTCTTCGGATCTTAACATTTTTCCTCATTATATCGTTATGCTGATAATAAAGACCACTAGAGAATAGTTCTGTGGTTACATTCTGGGAGAGTGAGCTGGTTCCATAATCAGTTTGCATTTTTATATCTGCCAATCTTTCAATGACTTTTTCTGATCCAACAATCCATCCAATCCTGAGACCAGGACTTAAATTCTTCGATATTCCACCAATATATAATACAAGTCCATTGTTATCAAATGCCTTTATTGGCTGTGGAGGTTGTTCATCAAACCAAAGCTCCCTATATACATCATCCTCGATAATAGGCAAACGTTCCTTATCACACGCATCAACAAGCGTTTTTCTTCTTTCAAGTGACATGACACTCCCGGTAGGGTTTTGAAAAGTAGGTATTGTAAAAAGCATTGCTCCTTTTCTCCGCCTATGTCGATCAACCAATTCGTTTATTTCTATACCTTCTTCATCCAGCTTAATTCCCGAAAGCTGCATTCCGAAAGATTGAAAGGTTCTAAGAGAGTATAGGTAGGATGGCTTTTCAACATATACTACTGTGTTCGTGTGTAAAAGGCCAAGGGAAATAAGCTGCAGTGCCTGCGAAGCACCAGAGGTAATCAAAACTGAGGATGGATCAGCTTCTATTCCTATTGTTTTAAGGTATGTGCATACCTCTCTTCTTAGTTGGATATTTCCTTTTGGTTCTTCATAACCCAGCGATGCCATAGACTTAGACAGTTTTTTTAGTACGCCCTGAATCATTTTGTTAGGAATTAATTCAGGGGAAGGTTCGCAGGATCCCATTCGGATGATATCAGGGTGGAATTCAGCCTGATTGATCTGCTGCATTATATTTTGATTTGGTTGATGTAATCCCGAAGATATATTGGGAAGCCAATTATATGAATGATTAATGGACATTAATGTCCATGTATTGTTTATTACTTTTGTACCTCCACCAGCATTACCGCTAATAAGGCCTTCAGCTGCCAGCTCTTCAAGGGCCGATACTACGGTACTTCTGTTTACACAGAAAATTTCAGAAAGTGTCCGCTGACTTGGCAATTTGAAACCAACAGGCCATTCTCCAGTTGCTATTTTATCTTTTATGAAGTTAACAATCTGTATATTCAATCGATAAGGACTATTTCTATCAGGTCTCCAGTTGATATCCAACATAAAATTCCTCCAAAATCATAGTACTTTTACATTATCATTTGGTTGGTTAAATAACAACCAAGAATGGTTGGAGACTTTTTGTTGTTGTTTAAATACAATTACATTAACAGATATTAAAATTTAAAGGAAAATGATAACTATGGTACCAATAAGAATTCTAAGTGATAATGATGTTAAGAACATTCTTGATATCAAGAATACAGTAGCATGTGTAGAAAAAGCCTATGCGCTTAAAGCCAACAATCAAGTGAGACTATTCTCCATAGTATCTGAGGTGATTTTTGAGGGTAGGGCAGAAATGGATATTAAATCAGGGATGCTTAATGAAGAAGATGTGTTTGGATTAAAACTCGTTTCATGGTTTGGTGAAAATAAAAATCAAGGGCTTCCAGCTATAACTGGGCTGACTATGTTATTTGATTTGAAGAATGGGTTTCCTAAGGCAATGATCAACGCAAGTTATTTGACAGGAATGCGTACTGGAGCAGCAGGTTCAATAGGCGTGAAACACCTGTCAAAACAAGATTCAAAAACACTAATGATTGTAGGTACAGGAGTTCAGGCGATTTTTCAAATAGCTGCTACTCTATCTCAAGTTCAGACAATTAACAAGGTATATATATATGACCCCGTAAAATATGAAAATGCATCAAAATTTCAGTATTCAATAAAGACGGAACTAGATAAAATCATAAATGATATCAACGATACTTATAATAAGAGCTGGAAACAAAGGATTGAGTCAGTTCAGTTTGTAGCTGTAGAAAATCCAGTGAAAGCTTTGGAAGAAACCGATGCAGTAATTACGATAACGCCTTCGGGAAAACCACTGATTTTTAAGGAGTGGATTAAGCCAGGCATACATTTCAGTTGTGTAGGGGCAGACATGACTGGAAAACAGGAAATAGATGAAAAGATCTTTGAGGTAGCTTCTGTATATGTAGATGATATTACACAAGCATCGACAGTCGGAGAAACACAAAGTGCTATAAGGGCTGGTATATTAGGCAAAAACAATTTGATTGAAATCGGACAATTCATACTTGGAAATGCGAAAGGACGTACAAGTGATGAAGAAATTACGATTTTTGATAGTACTGGCATAGCATTGCAGGATCTTGCAGTTTCAAAATATATTGTATCAAAAGCAGAAGAAATGAATATTGGGACAATCGTGCAAATATAAAATCGATATACAATTTGGAGGGATCATATTATGAAGATAAAAGTTTATACATTAAATTCATTTGCAAAATCCATTGAGGGAGGGAACCCTGCCGGAGTGGTACTTAGCGCTGATTATCTATCAGAAGAGGACATGAAAAAAATAGCAGGTATCATCGGTTTTAGTGAGACTGCTTTTGTCATGAAGTCAGACCTTGCTGACTTCAAGGTTAGATTCTTTACACCTAATGAAGAGGTTGATCTTTGTGGCCATGCAACGATAGCAGCGTTCTATACACTTTCAAGCCAAGGATATATTAAACCAGGAAAATATTCTCAGGAAACAAAGGCTGGAATTTTAAATGTAGAAGTAATGGAAGACCTATCAATTATGATGGATCAAAATGCTCCAAGCTATTATGAATTAATAGACAAGGAGGAAATTGCAGATTCCTTAAATATTACTATAGATGAAATGTTGGGGGATCTACCAGTGCAAATTGTATCTACGGGTCTTAGGGATATACTTGTACCGATTAGAAACTTAGATATATTAAATTCTATAAAGCCAGATTTTGAAAAAGTAACAAATATCAGCAGTAAATATAATACCATTGGTTATCATATTTTTACCCTTGAATCACTAAAGGGTTCAAATGCTCACTGTAGAAATTTAGCACCTTTATATGGAATTCCAGAAGAATCTGCAACTGGTACATCCAATGGTGCCCTTTCATGTTATCTGTATAAATATGGTAAAATAAAACCTGAACATGTTATTAATATATCTGTTGAGCAAGGTTACTCTATGAAAAAACCTTCAGAAATAGTTATAGCGTTAACCACTCAAGGGAAAGAAATTATTGAGGTAAAGGTGGGCGGAAAAGCATTGAATTTGTCTGAAACAGAGGTTGAAATATAATTGTAGAATATAAATTTCTAATAAATTGAAATAATAAGATAGCCGGATTAGGTGTTATGTTACATCTAGTATGAATGTTTTTTAAAAAAATTAAATAACCTTGGTAATATGTTGGCTATTATTATGAAAATGATTAAACTTTTTTATAAAAAATATATCCTAATTCATAAGAGAAGAATTCATTTTGCTCAATCTTTGTTCAAAATATGGCCTTTTTGTTTATAGCTTAATTAGTGTTTGTGGAACTTTTTTAATCAAACTTTATTCAAAACCAACAGAAAAAGCCATTCCCTCCACAAGTGGAGAGAATGACTTTCCTTCATAAATCGCAAAACTACTGATTATAGTTTTGCCCAACGTTCCTCTAACCAGTTCATAAATTCTACACCTTTGTCGCCTTCATACGCATCAAAGACATCTAAACGCATCCGTTTTAGTTTATCCGCAAAGTCTGCCACTGTATGGTCCTTCGGCAAGCTCTTTTTCACCCGCAAGAAAATTTTGTCTGTGCCTTTGATAATATCAAAACGTGCAGGTGATGGCTTCTCTACGTCCTCACCAAACGCCGCGAGTGCTTCATAGGCTGCCAATTGCACCTTGTAGACAGTATCATGCTGCATACGATTTTTTAATAAATCTATGATTTTGTCATGTTGATAAGCCGATAACATTTCGACTGCGCCTAAACGCTCTCGCCAGCTAGACGTATAATTGGCCTGTTTTTTTAATGTTTCATACTGCTCAGGTAATGCTGTTTCAAACTGTTTCAAGTAATTGCACCTCTTTTTTTAACTAGAGAAAAAATGAATTCTTCTTCTGCTTCTCTTATTATACGTTGTCTTGGTGAAAATAGCGAAGAATCGCTGGTAAGGATATATATAGAAAATGGAAACTAACTACATAAGTTGAACCGTATCATAAGTATGTACTATTCTTTATTAGATTTGCTTTTCTTATTAAACTAATTGACGACGTTCAATAAAATAGGCTTATTTAATTAACGGTGCTTTACTTGAAGTTACATTGAGTTGCACAGATATCACTTTTTTCTTATTCAAATAAAGGTGAAGTTCTGATGGATTCAGATTCCTTAAACAAGGTCAAAAAGTATCCTTTGATTTAGTTGAAAAGCCAAATTTTACTGACCAATTGCAAGTTGCAGAAAATGTATTCGTTATTTCTGACTGAAAAATTCTTCTTCACTAACTGCTGCTTTCGTTGAATAATACTCATAATTAACGTCATTCCTATCAATTTTTTTCAAAATGGAGTGTTTTTGCATTTGATGATAAATAAAGGTTGAAGAGAATTTTTTAATCAATCTTCATTCTAAAGCTACATCCTTTTTATACATACCTTAAAAAATCTTATTAAAAAAATGACCGTTTATAGTAGAGAGCTGATATTTAAAAGAACAGTTAACAATTAAGCTACTGTTTAAAAATGGTTCTATAAAAGTCAATTATTGTTAGGTGTTCATATTGCCGCTTTTTTTATTTTTAACTCTATTTTCTAAGAATATGAACTATTCAAAAACACTATCGCGACATATTAATAGTAATGGAAAGCTAATTTAGCCTTACACCTCCGAATTTTGTTACTGAGGGTCACTCCTATCCCAAGTGACCCTTTTTATAGTTTCTTTCTTCAAAGTGTTCAGTAATACTTGTTTATATATATTGAAACTAAACCTTACAAAATTATAAGTTTCATGTCACCAAAATTAAATTGTTAAAATTAAAATTGTGTTTTAAAATTACTATTGTCGGAAATCAAGAAAACATGATTTTTTTTGATATTTAATAACTTGACAGAAATCTAAATGGGGAGTAAGCTACATTAGCTGCGAAAAAAGCTATTGTGAAGTAACAATTTTTTAGGAAATACTTATAATCTAAGTTAATATAGGATGTTATCCTAAAATCATCGTATGCAATAATGGCTATTGACCTGCATCGGTAAACACGCCACGTCCTGTGGCATTACCGAAATGACCGACATCGTGTCGGCCCTCACGCAGTCCTAAGCACAAAGCCGAATCCGGACGCAATTATGCCGAGGAATAATTGATAGTTAAGTAAGTAAAAGAGGTGTAAAAATGAAAAATTTATTAAGTAAAAAAGATGGCCTTTTAAATAAATTTTTAGGGATATATTTACTTGCTGTTTTAATGTTATGGATGAAAACATACATCGCTCAAACAGCACAATTTAAACTAGGAGTAGAAGGAGTACTTCAACAATTCCTTTTACTAATAAATCCACTTGGTTCCGCAATGCTATTTCTAGGAATTGCCTTTTTATTTAGTGGAAAGAGAAAATATACATCACTAGTTGTAGTATACACGCTGATGTCTATTGTTTTATATGCTAATATTGTTTATTACCGATTTTTTAGTGATTTCATAACATTACCTACTGTTACCCAAACGCAGAACTTCGGAGATTTAGGTGGTAGTGTTCTTTCTTTACTAAAACCTTATGATATCTTGTTCTTTGTAGATGTATTTGTAATGTTTTATCTACGATTCTCAAGAAAAATTCAAAAAGAGTCTAATCGTTTAGGATATAAAAAAGCAACGGCAATCATTGCATTTGCATTGGCAGTATCCGTCCTAAATTTAGGACTAGCTGAAGCTGATCGTCCACAATTATTATCTCGAGGTTTTGATAGAAACTATATAGTTAAATATCTAGGAATGTATAACTATACGATTTATGATTCAGTAGAAACGATGAAAGCATCTTCACAGAGAGCTTTGGCGGATAGTAGTGATATTACAGAAGTGATGAACTATACAAAATCTAACTATGCAAAACCTAATGCAGAATATTTTGGTGCGGCAAAAGGAATGAACGTCGTCTATTTACATTTAGAATCATTCCAAAACTTTTTGATCGACTATAAATTAAACGGTGAAGAAGTTACACCGTTCTTAAATTCATTAGCAAAAGATAAGAATACAATGTATTTTGATAATTTCTTCCATCAGACAGGTCAAGGTAAAACTTCTGATGCAGAATTTATGCTGGAAAACTCTTTATTTGGGTTACCACAAGGATCTGCCTTTATTACAAAAGCACAAAATACGTACCAAGCAGCTCCTAGTATTTTAAAAGATTACGGTTATACATCTGCTGTATTCCATGGTAACAACGGAAGCTTCTGGAATCGAAATGAGATTTATAAATCATTTGGATATGACAAATTCTTTGATGCTAGTTATTACGACACGGATTCAACAGAAAACATGGCTGAATATGGTTTGTTAGATAAACCATTCTTTAAACAATCTGAAAGTCTTTTAAATTCGTTACCACAACCTTTTTATACGAAATTAATTACGGTAGGGAACCACTTCCCATATAAAATGGATCAAAGCTTAGTAACAATTGATAAAGCTAATACTGGTGATGCAAGTGTAGATAATTATTTCCAAACAGCACGTTATGCAGATGAAGCAATCAAACAAGTATTCGACCAATTAAAAGAATCAGGCTTATATGATAATACGATGATTGTTCTTTATGGTGACCATTACGGAATTTCAGATAATCATAATGATGCGATGGAACAAGTCATTGGAAAAGAAATTACACCATATGAAAGTGCTAATTTGCAACGCGTACCATTATTTATACATGTTCCAGGAATGCAAGGTGGGACTAACCATACTTATGGTGGTCAAACAGACCTTCTTCCAACGCTATTACATTTACTAGGAATTGATACGCAAAAATTTGTTCAATTTGGTTCAGACTTATTATCAAAAGAGCATGATGAAATTGTACCATTTAGAAATAGCGATTTTGTCAGCCCTACGATTTATTCAATTAATGGGAAATTTTATGATAATAAAACAGGTTTACTACTAGATGATAGTCAATTAGAGTTTGCGAAAACTATCAAAGATCAAGTAGATCTTAAATTGCATCTATCAGATAAAGTCGTGAATGGTGACTTATTGAGATTCTATACGCCAACAGATTATACGCCAGTGGATCCTTCTAAGTATAATTACTCGAAAGATGCCGATGTAGAATCTAATTAATTGTTGCTATTGTCACATCAGAAAAGCGCGAGAAATCAATGTTTCTAAAATTGATTTCTCGCGCTTTTTAATGTTTTGAACCAGTTTTACCAGTATCTTAACGCGAGTTATTACGATTTGGTAGTGATGTATCTGAGCATGATAAGAATTATTTAAACCATACTAAAGTTAGCAGAAAAATTATTATTCTTTGGGTAGATTTAGGGGATGATAACTAAAATGAGGAAAACCGGCAAAAAGGATTGCCGGTTTCGGGATAATGATTATCAACTTATTTTGTACTGTTTTTATTTGCAAATTGACCAGAAGCTTGTTTTTTGTTAGCTTCTGCTTGCATGATTTGTTGTCTAATTTGATTAACATCAGTCTCATTCCCGAATTCTTCGTTCATCGAGTTTAATGAACCAGAAGCTTGTTTTTTGTTAGCTTCTGCTTGTTGGATTTGTTGTCTAATTTGATTAACATCAGTCTCATTCCCGAATTCTTCGTTCATCGAGTTAAAGTTTTGGTTGTTGTTATTCATGGATTTCACCTCCTGAAAATAGTCTGTACAGAAGATGCATTATTATTCGAAAAAAATAATCCTAAGGTAGAGTTAATACGATTCGACAATAACTGTATATTACCTCGTAATTGAACGGTTAAAAAACCCCAGCAATAAACTGGGGTTGATCGCCATATCCTGATTAACGACAAGTGCAAGATACGGTAGAAACTTTGTTCAATATGTCTCTTTGGGAGTGAAATGGCCGATTCCTTTTAATTCAAAGTCGAAAAATTTAAGAATTAGTTCATTTTCCGTTTCAATACAGTAAGATCGATCAATATCGGCTTTTCCTCCCTGTATAATATTTGCCAGTATAGGAGAGAAAAGGGGTAAATCAGTCAAGCTTAAATGTTTTGCCCCTTGAAAATGAACAGTATATGCTTCTTTGAAGTGTTCATTTTTTTTGTTATTTGCTATATAAATGGTGTTGCTCTCGAGCTGTCTCCATACATCGTCAGAATAAATGTTAAGAAGAGGGGTCGTAAAGTCTTTGTTGCTAGCTACAAAATCATTCATTTCTTTCTTATAAACAAGCTCACTAAAGAACGGGGCATCAATATTTACAACTGCACTTATATCATTACGCTCTCTGCCTAACCGCACACTTGCAGCACCGCCCATAGAATGCCCGAATACACCAATTTTCTCTGTATCGATTTGTTGATAAAGGGAGTTATTATCATTATTTGACTTTTTAAGGATTGTATCAATGACAAAATTCATATCGTCTGTTCGTAATTTCATCCATTTTTGAATGAGATTGTACATTTCTTCATTCGAGTAAACGCCTTTATTCATATTTGTGACTTCATGACTAAAATCTGAATTGATCATAACTACTGTTCCATCCTCTGAACGAGTATAGAAGGAGTGATAGGGATGATCGATTGAAACGACTACATAACCGTGGCTTGCCAGCTCAGTATAGGTAGAACTGTTGCTTGTCTTGATACCATATGCCCCGTGTGAGAACACCAATAAAGGATAGGTTCCATCTGCATTTTTAGGATACCAAAATTCTACATTAACAAATCTGTTGTCCCCATTGTCAGTAAATTCCTCAATACGATTCTTGTCAACATATGTGTCAGTAGCGGTTGCGACTTCATATTCTCCTGTCACTTTTGGTGATGGGTGCTGTGGAAAGATAATTATAGGTGAAAGTGCTAATGCAAATGCCAATATCATCAAAATGGACTTCCACACAATGTTAGAAGTTTTGTATGGTTTGATATTTGTTTTGTTAAGGATAAGAGAAACTGCCCCATTTACGGCTAATAAAAAAAGTAGTATAGCAAGCATTATCCACCGGAAATCCCAGGACTATGCAAAGGTTTGTAACCGATGAAATAAAATAGCAAAGAAGAAATGGATATAAATTTCGAAGGAAATGGAAAACACCTCAGTGAATTGTTTAAATTTCTTAACTTCATGGATAAACTAATAAAAAAACTGAGGTGTTTAGGTTGACCATATTAAATAAAAATGAAAGAAATACTCATAAACACGAAAATCGTTTACATTATGGGCAACAAAATATGTGGACGGGCTTATTATTTGGTCTGGGTGTCGTGGCATTTATAGATGAAGTGCTTTTTCACCAATTATTACATTGGCATCATTTCTATGATAAATCTACAGCTAATATTGGATTAGTCTCAGACGGACTATTTCATGCCTTTAGCTTTTTTGCCACGATTGGCTCAGCCTTTTTACTCGCCGATCTTCATCGAAAACATGGATTTTGGTTAAAAAGATGGCTTGGAGGGATTTTTCTTGGAGCAGGAGCGTTTCAACTATACGATGGAATCATTCAACACAAGTTCATGAAGTTACATCAAATCCGATACAACGTCGATATTCTTCCCTATGATTTAGTTTGGAATGTATTAGCAGCAATTTTAATAGTGATCGGTATTGTTTTACTAATACAAACTAATCAACAAAAGTATTAGGAGGTTTCAACTTTGCATTCACATGAAACTCACACCCAAAATTTCTCCATCATTGTACAGCTGCTATTAGTTTTGCCGTTTATTATTTCCCTTGTCTCATACATTATTGCGGTTATTTATTCTAATCAGCATAAAAAAAGATGGTCACGTTTTCGAATAATAAGTTGGATTCTAGGGCATTTATGCGCCATCATTACATTAATCGGTCCATTTGCAGAGCTCACACACGTTAATTTTTCAGCACATATGATCGGTCATCTAATGCTTGGAATGTTAGCTCCGCTCCTTATTGCTCTAGCGGCTCCCTTGACTCTGCTCTTGAGATCAATCCCCGTGAAAAGGGCTCGTCTTATTTCCTCCATATTAAAAAGTTCTTACTTTAGTTTTGTACGCAATCCTATCGTAGCGTCTATTCTTAATGTAGGTGGTTTATGGTTGCTTTATACTACACCACTCTTTAACATGATGCATGAAAGCTCACTTTTATTTATTTTGATTCACATTCATATTTTTCTAGCAGGTTATTTGTTTACCATTGCCTTTATCTATATCGATCCAACTCCACACGAAGTATCTTATGTCTTTCGCTCAATCGTTTTATTAGTCGCTGTAACAGCTCATTCAATATTGTCCAAACATATTTATGCGTATCCTCCTAATCATGTACCTATTGAACAGGCTGAACTAGGAGCTATGATTATGTATTACGGTGGGGATGCAATTGAAATCGGACTCGTTTATTTCCTGTTTTACCAATGGTTTAAAAGGACAAGAAGTTCTATTTATTCACCAGAAACATTTAGTAATTGATCCTCATTGCTCTGAACATTTTCAAACATGGATAATATGGGGGATATGATAAATCACTCCTCTTAGAAATTTTAATAGGGTCACTTGGGATAGAGTGACCCTTAGAAGGAATTCGGAGTGCAAAGCATATTTGCTTTACCTTACTATATTATGATTAGGAAGTTATGTTTCATAGTTTATTATCTTGAGATTAGAAAAAACTTAAAGACGAAGTAGATACAGATTTAAAAGGTAGTATGTGAGAAATACTTATGATTGCGATATTTAAATAAGAAGAAGTATATTGAACACGATATGTAAATTTTGAAACAGCTAGATTGGCGCTATTTACATACATTGAAGGTTGGCAATCAAAAGGGCTATAGGCTTCTAGTGTCCAACGACTGCGAAAGTATGTGCCAAGCTACGGCGCTGAAAGTTTCGGATAAATATTTTTGGCGCATCAGGCTTTACAGCATCATAGGTTCTTTTGGCTTTGACTGGCTGCACGAGACGTGGAACACTCCATAAATGGTCGTTACCACAAAACAAAAATTTTACTTATGTATGTCCAGAATCTTGCCTTAGTTCCTGTATTTAAAAGTAAAAGATTTGAACAATTAAAGATAGCTAAATATGATAAAGTCACATTTAACTAGGAGTGGCTTTTTAATTTGCCTTTAAAGGTTAAATGGGGGAATGTTTAAAGGGTCACTGGAGGATAGTGACCCTTAGTAAATATAAAGGTGTAAGGTTACATTAGTATTACCTTACACTAGTTATGAGCAGGTATAAGCGGAAGTATTAGGTATTAATATCTAATGAAACTAGCGCCGACAATAATTAGAAGGATGAATAGAACAACAATTAGCGCAAATTGTGAGCCATTTCCATACCCATTACCATAGTATTCAGACATTGTAAATCCCTCCTTTCTTATACTTTATACTATGTATAGTTGTCAAAAATAGTTGCGATATTTATCTTAGGATAACTCAGTGAAATTTTGAAAAAATAGCATTAGATGATTACGAACATAACTTTAGGCGCTGAACATTGGAAGAGGAAGTATAAAAGGGTCACTGGAGGATAGTGACCCTTAGTACAGATTTGAAGTTGTGAGGTTAAACTAGTATTACCTTACACTAGTTATGAGCATTAGTGGCGGTATTGGGTATTAATAACACATGAAACTAGCGCCAACAATAATTAAAAGAATGAATAGAACAACAATTAGCGCGAATGCTGAACCTGTACCATAACCGCCACCACTTCCACTACCGCAATTTTGAGACATAATAAATCCCCCCTTTCTTTTATTTATTCTATGCATCGTAATCAAAAGGGGTATTGATTATTAACTATACAATGCTTAAATTTTTATATAAAAGGGACTGATAACACTTGATATTAAAAGGTAATTGGTAATCAGTTCATTTTAACAATATAATAAATCTAAACGAATTGAATGCTATAACATTAAATTAAAGAAGACAGAGGGATTTTCTGAATTCCACAGGTAGGTTAATTAAAAAGGATCACTTTGGTAAAAGTGACCCTAGAAGAAGGAGTTGTAAGGTTAATTAGCTTTACCCTATTTTTTTATGCTGTAACAAAAAGGTTCCGAAGATTAATACATGAAACTAGCGCCGACAATAATTAAAAGAATAAATAGAACGACAATTAGAACGAATGATGAACCGCCATAGCCGCCTGAAGAGCCACCGCAATAGTATCCCATGAAATATTCCTCCTTTCTATTTCTATAATATGTATGTTTGTAGAAAGTAAGGGGGTAATTATCCTATTTAAATTTTTTTAGAATTAGGACGGCTTGCTTCTTTTGTGTGAAAACAATGTTAATTACAGTAGTGTTCAGTCGGAAATGGCTTTATTTAAGAAATTTCACATTGTACTGCGAAATATCCAAATAGACGCTTGCGTACCTTTATCTTAAGAGGTGAAGGATACATGTTAAATAGTACATTCCGCTGGAAGCTTTCTCAATTACCAGAACGAACTGTCAAGAAGCACTGTAAAATGTGTGGAACATTATCTGTTTTTACGGATACAACTGTACGAAGGCATAATGCAAATGGAAAAAATATTTATCAATATGCAATTTATAAATGCAAAAGAAATCATACTTGGAATAAAAAGTTAGCTATTTATAAAACGTTCTCAGAGCATGTTGTTGAAATAGAAGAGCAGAAAGAGGATTTTTCAATTTTGCCAACGATTGCGATATCTTGCTTAGCAGAACAAGGAATAAAGGTAATACACATTGTAATAGATGATGTGACAGGAAAACATCGAATTGATAAAGTGCTTGCAAACCAAATTGATGATTGGAGCCGATCGCAGATCATCAAAAAAATTGAAAAAGGTACGATTCAATTAAATGATAAAATTATTAAACCTAGTGCAAGATTGTCAGAGGGCGAATGTATTTCTATTTTCATTGACTAAAAGGTTTTAAGTACTCTGATTGGAAGCTTAAAATAATTGCCTTATGAACAAAGCCATTTCTTAGTGCAGAGGAATCTGTCCATAGAAATGGCTTTTTGTCTGCAAAAATTTGTTTAAAAAATTCAGTCTCGTATCATTTTTAAAACCTAGAATGAAGACAAAGGAAAGGAGTGTTATAGATGAGGATGAATAAAAATAGTCTTTTTGTAGTACTTATATTAGCGGGTTTCGTTACAAATGACGTTGTCGTACATGCAGACGATCATAAACATGAAGATAAAAAACATGAAAAGTATAAAGAATATAAGGACTATAAAGACGACGATGATGATGATGATGAGAATTATTACTATGACGATGAAGAAGAAGGTGAAACTTACTATTTTCAAGATGTTGTAAGTGCAAAAGGGACTTGGAATATTTGGACACGAACAGTTGCAGCAGATAAAGTATTATTACCGTTTACAAGCTCTCAAAAGGTTACGTTCAAGGTAGAAGGTACAAATAAGGAGCTGAGCTTTTTTGTAATACCAAAAGACGGGGAATTTTTTGTGCCAGGAAAATCAGTAGCTCAAGTTTTAGGAGCAAAAGCAACCTTTTACAAAGCAAGTAAGATTTTAAATATCCAACATCAAAAAAATGAATTGATTTACCGTGCAGGAACTAACGTTGCATATGATAACAATGTGAAAACACCATTACCTGCACAAGCGTTTTATGTGAATGAAGAATTATATGTACCTATTAGTACAATAACGAATGGCTTAGGTTATATAGCTGAATGGCAAGAAAGTAACCAAACGTTTGTCTGCCAGCCAATTACGAATTAGGGGGAAGCACTATGAAAGATCCAAAAAAAGCTAAATGGGTATTAGGAGCATCGGGGCTACTTTTATCAGCTGCAATACTATCCCAAATCAACAGCCCAGCAGAGGCCGAATCTACAAGCACTATTAATATTCAGGAAGTAGATCAGGGAAATATGACAAAAAAAGAAAAAGAATTAGTACAGCTAGACTGGACAAACTTTGAAGTGACAAGGCAAGCTGCTGTCAAAAGCGAGCGCAAAACGAAAAGAACGTAATGGAGTGGGGCGTGTGGATTCACTAACTTTACAAATAATGAATACTGAATTTTATATTGCTATGCCAAAAGAGGCTCATTTTGTATGGAAAGAAAAAGCAGAGAATTGGCTTCAATACGTAGCAAAAGAATGGTCAAGATTTCAATCAAATAATGAATTATCACAACTTAATAGTTTAGAAATTGGAAAAACGCTCCGCATTAGTTCGCTCCTTTATGATTGTTTAGTGCAAGCGGATCGGTATTACCAGCTTTCTAATGGTTTATTTTCTCCATATCTTAAATGTCAATTAGAACATCATGGCTACCATCATTCTTTCCCATTTGATACAGCTAAAAGGAAGGCATTTCAAAACCAACCGCTAATGGCAGAGCGACCATTTGAATTTCTAGGTGATGAGCAAATACTGAGGGTGGAACAGCAGGAAATTGATTTAGGTGGATTTGCTAAAGGGTATGCGATTGAAAAATTGGCGAATTGGCTTGAGCAAGAGGTATCGCCTGATTTCGGATTAATAGACGGGGGAGGGGATATGAAGATGTGGTCTTCTGGGGAAAAGACTTGGACAATCGGTGTTGCCGATGCCTTGGATATCGATAAGGAAATTAGCTCGATTAAACTGAAAACAGGCGCCATTGCTACATCCAATCGGGTTTATCGAAGCTGGATGCAAGGAGCAATGAAGAAACATCATATATTAAACGGACAAACAGGTGAAATCGCAAATACAGAAGTATTACAAGCTTCAGTCGTAACGTCCTCTTTATGTGATGCAGAGGTTGGGGCAAAACTTTGCTTTCTTATGGATGAGCGTGAATTGCAGCAATGGTTCGAAAATAATTGTCAACAAAGTGCCCGTTTCATTGTTAAAGAAGGGCAAGTAGGAAATTGGAAAATGATAGGGGTGAATTAAATGATCATAAGTACATGGGAATGGATTCGATTATTAGGGTTTTTAGCGTATTTTTACTTTACAATTTCCATTATATTTGGGTTGTTAAGAAAATCATCATTTGTTAAATCACATAAAAATTTAATTTATCATCTACATCAACATTCAGGATGGCTAGGGTTAATGACCGTCATCGCACATATGTTATTGCTGTTAATCGATCATTATGAGCCTTATAGCATAGTAGGGATTTTATTTCCGTTCTCAGCAAAATATCAATCTCTACCATCGGCTCTTGGAACAATCGCATTTTATTTATTTTTACTGGTAATCCTGACATCGGATTTATGGATTCGAACAATGAATCGCAACTTATGGAAAAAACTTCACTTTCTTGTGTTACCAGCATGGGTATTTTCACTTGCTCATGGAGTGCTAATTGGAACGGATACAGAAAATACGTTGATTATCATGTTTTATGTAGTTTCTGGGGGGACAACGATGTTAGTGCTGGTAGCGAGAACAATAAGCCAGTTCATGAAAAGATTAAATATTTCAACGTCACACAATAATTAAGAGAAATCGGGGCTGTTTTAAAAAGCCCCGATTTCTTATATAGAGAATTCAATATGAAATGTAGTTCCTTGATCTACTTTACTTGTCGCATAAATTATTCCATTATGTTGCTCCACTATTGCTTTTGCTATGGACAGGCCTAAGCCAGAGCCATTTCGTTGACGAGCAGCATCACCTCGGTAGAATCGCTCAAACACTAAAGACAATTCCTGTTCAGTCATACCAATGCCACTATCGGCAACAGTAATTTTTACAGCATCTCTATTTTTTAAAAGCGTCAGTGTTATTGCGCCACTATTTGTATATCTTATCGCATTGTCTAAAAGAATATAGAGCAGCTCTTGTATCTTTGAAGCATCACCAAGCAGCTCGATGTTTTCTTGGATTTCAGTAGAAAACTGGATTTCGGGAGGCATAATCCTTTGGAATTTCGAGCTCACTTTTTGGAGTAAAGTTGATAACGGTATGATTTCTTTTTGAATGGAAACCTGCTGCTGATCATGTCTTGCTAAGAACAGCAGTTTATCTATGAGCTCTTTCATTATTTCAGCCTCATCTTTTAAATCCGTCAATAATTCTTTCCCAAAAGGGCTTAATTTCTTTGCTTCCTCTACTTCTAAAATTTCAAGTGAACTATAAAAAATACTTAATGGTGTTCGTAATTCATGAGATGCATCGGATACGAATTTTTTTTGTTTATCGAACGACCATTGAATAGGTACCATCGCTTTCCCAGCCATATAATAGGACAGCAGACCGATTATGACCGTTGAAATACAAGTTAATAATATTAGTAAATACTTTGTCATTTGGAAAAAATGATGCTGTGACGTTACTGATTTACCAACGATTATATAACCGGCTACCGTATCGTCGTTGAAAATTGGCTTTTTCAGAAGTAGAAAATGCTCTTCTTGCCATTCGTAATGCTGCACGAGGTCCTCATCTGGATTTCTATTGCCAAACGCTTTTTCAATTTGATTTTTCAGTCCCTTGAAAGATTCGTCACCATGGACAAACTTATGATCCTTTGTGTAAATATAGTAAAAAAAACTGCGATTTGGATCATAACTTAAAGTTTTTGTGTCGGCATGAACATGTTCAAAGAAATCGTGCTCTTGCCGAACATAAAAATCTTCTAATTCGTTTATTTGTTGATTTTCCATTAATTTCACGAGGGAAAAGTATAGCACAATAACGAATAGTGAAAATAACAATAAGTAAAGTGTTGCATACAAAAAGGATAATTTTTTTTTCGTTTTATGAAACATTAGTCTTCCCTCAGTTTATAGCCAATCCCTCTAACATTTTGAATACGTGATTTAGATTGACCATCATCAATTTTTTTTCGAACAAGCTTGACTAAAGAATCTAAAGAGTTATTCGAAATATCGTAATCGTAGCCCCAAATATAAATACAAATTTGTTCTCTAGTTAGTACACGTCCTTTATTGATAAATAAATATTCTAACAGTAAAAATTCATTTTTAGTAAGATCAACTACTTCATTATTGTACAAAAACACACGTGAATCTACATTCAGCTGTAATTGATCGACCTGAATGACCTGTTCTATCACTTTATCTTTTCTTCGCAGTAATGCGCGAATTCTTGCTAACAATTCTTCTATTTTAAATGGTTTCACTATGTAATCATCTGCGCCACTATCAAGTCCTTTAATAATGTCCTCTGTGTCGTCCTTCGCTGTTAGCATTAAAATACTCCCATTGAATCCAGTGTTTCGTAACTGTTGGCATACTTCAATGCCACTAACATGCGGCATCATCCAATCTAAAATAACAAGATCATATTTCTCAGTAAGCGTATGATTTAGCGCTTCCTGCCCATTTGCCGCTTCAGTCACAGTATGAAATTCTTTCTTTAACATATGAACGATATTTCTTCTTAATCGTGCATCATCTTCTGCTAGTAATATTTTCAAGGCAGCTTCCTCCTATTGACTATATTCAGCTAAGTATACGCTTAAAAAATGATATGAAACTGAAAAAGTTTCGTTTCACTATCTCTAAATTTAAAATTATGCATTTCATACTTCGATAAGCGTTGAAGTTTTTCCTATCTATAATGTCCTTAGACATAGAAATAGGAGGACAACAATGAATATTTATAAATTTATAACATTATTAGTTTTAACAACATTTCTAATGGGGTCTTCATTTGCCGTTGTCAAATTGGGGTTGCCGTACGCATCTCCACTGTTATTGGCTGCACTCCGCTTTACACTAGCAGGGATGATGATGGCTGTCATCGTGATTGCTTTAAAAAGGCCTCATCCGACCTCAAAAGAAGGTTGGATTAAAATTTTAACAATAGGGGGATTTCAAACCGCTGGTGTAATGGGCTGTATTTTTTTAAGCTTACGTACAATTACGGCGAGTGAATCCTCTATTTTAACATTTACGAATCCTTTGCTTGTAGTCATATTTGCTACTGTATTTATGAAGGCTCGTTACCGATTGTATCAATGGTGTGGTGTTTTGTTGGGGGTTATTGGTGTTATGATTACAATGGGTGCACAAGTTGAAATTAAAATTGGCATTATTTTCGGCATTCTTTCGGCCGTTCTTTGGGCCATTGCGACACTGCTAGCAAAAAAATGGGGTGTGTTATTTGATACATGGGTGCTATCAGCCTATCAAATGCTTTTGGGCGGTATATTACTTTTAGTTGCGAGTTTCGTGTTAGAACAACCATTTTTTACTGTAAACGCTCATTCTTTATTTATTCTATTTTGGCTAAGTATTTTCTCGTCAATTGTTCAATTTGCGGGCTGGTATTATCTTTTGCAAAATAGTGACCCTGGAAAAACGAGTGCCTTTTTGTTTTTAGCTCCTTTTTTCGGTGTGTTAACAGGTTGGGTACTATTAGATGAACCTTTAAAACTATCGTTAGTTGTCGGAGGTCTGTTTATTATTGCTGGTATCTATTTAGTGAACCGTAACTTTACAGCTAAATCTAATAAAAATATTTGCGGAGAGACTTTAAATGTTAGCCTTCCCGCGAAAGAAGATAGACTATTTTAAATTTCAAATTTAAATACTTCTTTAAAGCCTGCTCGTCCTTTTTCCGTCACTTTAATGGCACGAATAGATGGGACACGAGTTACCCATCCCAAGCTTAAAAAACGTGTCAGCATTCCTTTACCAAGTGCGCCAGCTAGATGATAACGTCGTTCACTCCAATCTAAACATGCATGGGAAAATGATCGACGCTTTCTTTTTAAATCATCTAAATCAAGTCCGAAATCCGTAAAAAATTGTGTGCCTTCATCTGTTATGAGAAACTGTTTCTCTTCTAGTTTTAGAAAACCAGTGTTAAGCAATGATTCTGTTAATTGAACGCCAAGTTTACCAGCTAGATGGTCATAGCAAGTTCTTGCATCCTGTAGTAATTTCATTTGACTTGATTGTTTTAAAGAGCGTACTTCAGGTGGTGGAGAAATCGCTAGGAAGGATTCTAGTAATTGTGCAATTTCTTCGCCTGCTAATTGAAAATATCGATGACGACCTTGTTTCTCTACTCTAACAAGTTTACCTTCTACTAGCTTAGCGAGATGAAAACTAGCAGTCTGAGGTTTAATAGCAGCCATATAGGCTAATTCACTGGCAGTATGAAAACGACCATCCATCATACTAGCAAGCATTGTAGCTCTTGAAGTCTCTCCAAGGAGAGAACCGATTTCAGCCATGTTTGGATTAATACCCATTTGTCACAATCCTTTCTGCATTCCACATTTCGATATTCACAAAAGTATTTATCGTTTACATTAATACATATTTAGGAAGGAGTAAATAGCTATGGAAACATATTATGCTGTAATTTTTACGTCACAACGAACAGACGAGGATGAAGAAGGCTATGTGAAGATGGCAGAAGTTATGGATGAATTAGCACAAAAGCAGCCAGGTTTTCTTCGTATAGAAAGTGCTAGAAATACCGAAGGGAAGGGTATTACTGTATCGTATTGGGAATCACTAGAGGCTATTCAGGCATGGAAAGAAAATTCAAAACATCTAGTTGCTCAGCAATTTGGAAAAGAAAAATGGTACAAGCAATATAATGTGGAAATTTGTAAGGTCATAAAAGATTATTCTTTTATAATGTAATTAAAGAGGGGAACGTCAAAACTATCATTTGGAAGTATAGAACGAATTAATCTAGGAGGAGGAGAATTGGACAATTTTTTTCAACGATATATTGATTCGTGGCGTTTTAATGGTTGGCTAGTCCACGATATCTTTTTAGGCATTGTCATTGGCGTTGGACTTTTATTAGTATTGTATGTTTTGTTTAAACGCCGACTAAAAACTGCGGTTATCATAACTTTTATGCTTTATGCTTTTTTAGCTAATCTTTTGATGATTGTTTTTGGCTTAGCTGGTCGAAGCTTCCCTATTAATTCCGAGTCTCCTATTTATACAGATGATGCACAGAAAATTGCTGTCCAAATGGTTGAAGGATCTGAAAATAACGGTACAACTAATGGGATTACGCAAATTATTTCACATCATCAAATAGTAGCAATTAATTTGCAAACAGGTGAAAAACAGTGGTCCAAATATTCTTCAAGTAAAGAGACGCTAATTGGAAATTTTATGGGAGGACTTCTTATTCATCATCGTGATGGTGAGTATGGGTATCTTTCATTATTAGATATTCACACGGGAAAAGAAAAACTCTCTAAAAAGGAGTTTGCGAAAAAACACAAACCGTTAATTGATGTTTTAAATAATGGTTCGCATACCGTAGTCTTGTTGCAAAATAATCTTTATTTAGAGGGTGTCGATGGGGAATTTTATCGCTTTGATGGCAACAAATTAATGGGAGATAATAAAGCGGAAAAATATCTTTCTACAAAGTTTTTCATAGAATCCGATATTCCAGGCTATTTTGCTTCGCATAATCAACCGTTGGAGGATTATGATGAGGTACGAGAATTTAGTAGCAATGTATTAGCTGAACCTGCTATTCAAGCATACAAGAATCTAGAGCCAGCTGTATTAGATGTAGATCTGCAACAACAAACAGCCATTGTTTCCTATCGGCAAACGAAGCGGGAAAGTGCAGACAGTACCGTATTATCATATGATATGAAAAAACATCGCATAATGTGGGAAGAAAATATAGGTGTTGTGAATACTGAGCAAAAAAATCCGGGTGTTCGTACATTGGAGAACTATTATGCGATTCAAGCAGGAGATGAGTTTCTGTTGTTAGATAAGAATACTAAAAAAGAAATGATTAGATATCAGCTACGTTGGAATCGCCCAGTTCGAGAAAATAAATAAGCACGGTATGATCCCTTCCAAGAAACGGCTTGGTGGGGATTTTTATAGTTTGAGGCAGGGTTGCTCTACATATCACAAAATGATATATTATTTAACGATATATCGTTTTGTGATATATTGGAGGTGTAACAATGAAATCATTAGAGCAGTTAACAGATTCGGTTTTTTATATTATGGCTGCCTTAACTGAACCTCGGCATGGCTATGCGGTCATGAGTTTAATTGAGGAGACGACGGAAGGTGCTTTCGTAGTGGGTCCAGCATCCCTTTATACCATTATAAAAAAACTAGTAGCCGAACAGCTAATTCAGCTACACGATGATTCGGACTCACGTAGAAAGGTCTATGTTTTAACGGATAAAGGTCGAGAAATTTTGCTCGAAGATATAGAAAGAAGAAAGGTCATGATTCATTTGGCAGAGCGGGGATTACAAAGGGGGAAAAAATAGTGCGAAATAAGAGATATATGCCATCACTGGGTTTAGCTTTTTCTGAGGCACTCGATATGGAAAAATTAAGAAAAAAAGCGGCAGAGGGCTGGCATTTAAAAAGATTTCGATTGGCAGGCTATGGGCTAGAAAAGGGTGAACCAGAAGAAGTCATTTTTAGTATTGATTATCGTAAATTACAGAAAGCTGACGAAGAGGAGTATTTTGAACTATTTGCTTACGGTGGCTGGACACATGTATGCTCAAGCGCTCATATGCATATTTTTAAAGCGGCTCCAGAAACGACACCTATTTACAGCGATGCAGAGTCCTCTATTGATAAATTAGCACGTCTTGCAAAGCCTATAAATTTAGCAGCATCAATTGCTCTCGCAATAACTATGGTATTATGGGTATTTATGACATTTGCCTCTGGGACAACTCAATACATTGCAGAGCAAGGATTTACAGGTTCCTTTATTTTTACTGTTCCAGCGATAATGACTTCTGGTGGGGTTTACTATCATATGTGGAAAAACCTACGATTAAAATCAAAGCATATTTGAGAAAGAGCAGCTGAAGCATTTCAGCTGTTTTTTTATGACCGCGGGATAGGAGCCTCTGAGCGACGGAAAGAACTACGGCTCCGACGGAAAGAAAACGCAAGGTGATGGATAAAATGAATGTCGACGGAAAGTAAAGCCGCACCGACGGATAGAAGTCTCGGAGCGGCGGAAAGAACTCAGGCCCCTACGGAAAGAAAACGCAAGGTGATGGATAAAATGAATGTCGACGGAAAGTAAAGCCGCACCGACGGATAGAAGTCTCGGAGCGGCGGAAAGAACTCAGGCCCCTACGGAAAGAAAACGCAAAGTGACGGATAGAATTAGCGTCGAGGGAAAGCCGGGGAGAAGTAGGTGCACCAAAACACAGGAGAAACTGATTTGTTGTCGAAGTATTAGTAAGCAGATGTAATAGTTAATTTAAATAATATTTCCAATGCGATGAGTATTTTAGAATAATTTGGTTGAAAATTTGAGCATGTCCAATTCTGGCTGACAATATAAATAATAGAGTTCATTAAAAACTAACGGAGAGAAAGGATCGGGTGGAATGAATATCGGGAATAGCGTAGCGCTCATTGTAAGTCTTATTTTTTCAAGCATTTTGGTTCGTGCAATATATCGCGTTTTTGTGAAAAAGAAAGTCCCTACTATGACCTATACACCTTATGATGATGCTATGGATGGAGGAGGAAAACATGACAATTGAACTTTTAAGTGACTGGTTACAATCCTCAAACAGCACGGTCATTTTAACAGGTGCAGGTATGTCAACCGAAAGTGGGATTCCAGATTTTCGATCGGCATCAGGCTGGTGGAATAATATTGATCCCCGAACGGTAGCTACTACAGAAGCATTGGCACAAAATTATTCATTGTTTCATGAGTTTTATAAAATGCGCATAGAAAATTTGGAAAAGGTAGCACCACATGAAGGGCATCAAATTTTAGCTGAATGGGAAAAGCGAGGAATTGTATCGTTAGTTGCTACGCAAAATGTTGATGGTTTTCATCAGCTAGCAGGAAGTCAAATTGTAGAGGAGTTACATGGTTCGATACGTTCCATTCGTTGTCATCGCTGCGAGAAAGCTGCTCCAATGGGAAGTTTTTTACACAAAGAGAGTTGTGTACATTGTGGTGGTAAATTACGCCCAAATGTAGTGCTTTTTGGAGAAAACTTACCACAAGTAAGCTGGAACAATGCAATAGAAGCTATTAGATCGGCAGAGCTGGTCCTTGTCATCGGTACGAGTCTCGAAGTGTATCCTGTCAATCAACTCCCAATGATGACAAAAGGAAAAACTGCTTATATTAATTTAGATATTGCACAGCATGCAGAACAATTTGATTTAATTATTGAAGGGAAAATAAAAGAAGTGTTGCAGCAATTGCAACTTTAGAAGGAGGCGCCCTTGAAACATCGAGAGGCGCCTAAAACATTTGTGGTAAAAATTCCGTCATAAAGCGTTGATTTTTACGTAGCCATATTTTTAAAATCATACGGTGTGTTAAAAGTCGTTGTCTTTTTTGTGGTCTAGCTTTTGCCTCTATTAAACTTTGTAGTAGAGTACATGTTTCTGTTGCTAATCCTTGAGGATCAACGAGGACGTCAAGTTTATAATCAATTAACTGAGCAGCCTGAACCTTTGCAAGTAATTGTGCAAAGCGAGTATTCATTTCTGGAAAGTTTTCTTCTAGTTCTAAGTCGATTAAAGTATATAATGTTTGTTCAATTTCAGCTTCGAGTGCTTGTAATTGTTCAATGGATGGCTGTGTCAAAAAATCACCTCTAGTATGTCATAAATGCTGCTACACAAGGAAAAAGCCAAGTGTAGCGAAAAGCAAACCGAATAAAACGGTAGTGCATATATAAATAATCGCTTGCTGCCATTTTTTCTGCTCCAAGAGCTGCAAACATTCAAAACCAAATGTTGAAAATGTCGTATAAGCCCCTAAAAAACCAAGCCCTATAAATTGCCAAATCCAATCATTTGGCTGTAATGCAAATAGAAGGCCAAGTGCAAAAGAACCTGTAATATTAATAAAAAATGTTGCCCATGGGTATGGATGAGCAATCAATTTTCCTAGATAAAATCTCGTTAATGCACCAAAAAATCCGCCAATACCAATAATTATCATACGTTGCGCCCCTTCGCAAGTCTAAAACCAAGCCATGCACAGGCTAAACCGCCAAAAACACTTACTAAAATATAAAGAACGGCTTGTAGCCATTTACTATCTCGCAAAAGTAATAGCGTTTCTAAAGAAAAGGTCGAAAAGGTTGTAAAGGCCCCTAAAAAACCAGTACCAATTCCTAAAATAATAGGCGTACGCTTTGTAAACATAGTAAATAGCCACGCTAAACAAAAGCAGCCAATTAAGTTCATGCAAAGTGTTGCAATTGGAAAATCACCTGTATTTTGAAGTGCTTGACCAAGGTTATATCGACAGATGGCACCCATAAACCCGCCGATTCCAACAGCTAAAAATGATTTCAAAGTAAAGACTCCTTACTAAAATGTCTATATAGAAAAGTGTATCATGAGTGAAGTAATTTAGATATATTTCTATAGTTATATGGATTCTATTGGGAACGATAAGATTTTGGCGATAAATCTTGAAATTGTTTCGATAAATCACAGAATTGTTTCGATAAACCTTGAAAATGTTTCGGTAAATCACAAAAATGTTTCGATAAATCACAAAAATGTTTCGATAAAACACTATGACCCAATCGAACTAGCTTTGAACATATCCACTGAAATAGAGGAACCTATAATTGGCCTTTAACATTGTCAATGACAGTACCGAAGTCTTTATTAGAATCAACACTTTCAGTTATTGTGAAAACATAGCCATCTGGATCTTCTATCGTTAATTCTTTTGCATTCCACGGTTGAACTGTCGGCTGTTGAATGATTTTCATTTCATTTTCTAGTGCAGCTTGATAAATACGATGAATATTATTAGAGAATAAATTAATAATGACCGAGTTAGAAATGCTGACTTCTTCAGCCTTTAATAACATCAAATCTTGGTACTTTGCTCCTCTTAAATGTGTCATTGAAATGGTTCCGTTCACATCTGGAAAATCAAATACCGAATTGAAATTGAGTACGTTTGCATACCATTCCTTTGACTTTTCAATATCTCTTACTTTTAGCTTTACAAACAAGGGCATTTGATAAAATTCATTCATGTTTATTTCCTCCTTTAGGTTGATACAAACTAACCATAAAGGTTTACGCTGCGTTAAAGTCAATACAATAAGTTATAGTCTTGTTAAGGTGCTGAGTTTACTTTGTTCCAAGATTGTAATTGTAGTAATTCATTGCTTTAAAGCGCTAATTATTTCCTGAAAAACGTAAAAAATAACAGCAAGTTGGTTGACAAATATTTCTAAGATATGATAATCTTCAAGAACACTATAACAATCTTAAGTAAAGGAGGGCATGACGATGTTAATTTTACCAGTATCATTTCAAATCACAACTGCATACATTGTCCATGTCTTCTAACATTTTATTTTACATTGCAATAAAAGGCATGGGTTATTCCTTGCCTTTTATGAAGAGACACATGCTCTTTTTTGGGTATGTGTCTTTTTTGTTGCAAAAAAAGGGTTGTAGTGACAATGAAAAAGGAGTGGATTTGTATGCGAAACAAAGTAGAAAGAATGATTTTCATCAAGGTATTTCTGGATAGTGGGTAGCAAAGCTTTTAACAGTACTAGAGAAAGAAGGTTATAACGTATGTTTGATGTTTTAAGTAAATTAAGCTGGTTTTTCAAGAAATATTGGAAGCAATATACAATAGCTGTCGTGCTATTAATGATCGCGAGTGGATTAGAAGTTGTTCCACCGTATTTACTAGGGTCAATTATCGATTTATTGACTGCTGGAGAAATGACATCAGCCCTTTTAACTAAGTATATTTTGATTTTCGTATGTATCATTATTGGGGGGTATATCCTTAATTTTGTGTGGCAATTCAGATTATTCGAAGGGGCTATTAACCTAGAGAAAATTTTGCGTCGAAACCTTATGCAGCAATTTTTGCGCATGACGCCAACGTTTTATGAAAAAAATCGTACCGGAGATTTAATGGCCCGTGCGACGAATGATTTAAATGCAGTGTCGATGACTGCCGGGTTTGGGATTATGACACTGATCGATTCTACCATCTATATGGGCTTTATTATTTTTGCAATGGGTTATATGATTTCGTGGAAACTTACTTTTTTTGCAATGCTGCCAGTACCGATCATGGCCATCCTTATTCAATATTTAGGAAAAATAGTGCATGAACGCTATATGAAAGCGCAGGATGCTTTTGGTGAACTGAATGATAGTGTTCTAGAGTCGGTTGCAGGTGTGCGAGTTGTACGGGCATACGTACAAGAAAAAAAGGACGAAGCAAATTTTGCAGAGATGAGCGAGTTAGTGTATGAAAAAAATATGCATACCGCAAAAATTAATGCCTTATTTGGACCGATTACAAAGGTCGGTACTGGGATTAGTTATGTTGTAGCGCTTGGCTACGGTGCTCATTTAGTAGCGATTGAGGCTATGACAGTTGGGCAACTTGTAACGTTCAATGTTTACTTAGGGCTAGCAGTTTGGCCAATATTTGCAATTGGGGAACTTATAAACGTGATGCAGCAAGGTAACGCTTCTCTTGATCGCGTACAGGAAACACTAAACTACGAGGCGGATGTTCAAAATATTGTGAATCCACAAACAATTGCGATGCCAAATGCGATAGGCTTTGATGATTTAACCTTTCAATATCCACTGAGTCAGGTGAAGAACCTTCAGCGAATTTCTTTGTCGTTGAAAAAGGGGCAAACACTTGGGATTGTTGGTAAAACGGGAGCGGGAAAAACAACCTTCCTGCGACAGTTATTACGTGAGTATCCAATCGGCGAGGGACAGCTATCGATTGATGGAGTAGATATTGCTGCACAAACGAAGGAGCAGTTACTTGATTGGATTGGTTATGTTCCACAGGATCATGTTCTATTCTCACGTACTATTCGTGAAAATATTTTATTTGGGAAAGAAGATGCTACACAGTCTGAATTGCACCAGGCGATTCGTTCTGCATACTTTGAAAAAGACTTAAAAAATTTACCAATGGGCCTTGAGACACTTGTTGGTGAAAAGGGTGTATCCCTTTCGGGTGGTCAAAAGCAACGCGTTTCCATTGCGCGTGCTCTTATTAAAGACCCTGAAATTTTAATGCTTGATGACTCACTTTCGGCTGTAGACGCCAAGACGGAGGCAAGAATTATTGAAAATATACAGCGAGAACGACAAGATAAAACGACGATTATTACTACGCATCGTTTATCAGGAATTCAGCATGCTGATTTAATTATCGTGCTAGATGAAGGCCAAATTGTAGAGCAGGGAACGCATGAGCAGCTTCTTTCACAACAAGGATGGTATAAAGAACAATTTGACCGTCAGCAGCTTGAAGGAGGTGCCTCATGAGTACGAGTCAACGTTTAACACGCTATGCAATGTATTTTAAAAAGACGATTCTATTAGGATTATTTTTCTTAACAATCGCCGTCTTTACGGAGCTTGTTGGGCCGTTTATTGCAAAGCATATTATTGATAATTACATGACAATTGGTCACATTGAATTAAAACCAATCACTTGGCTATTACTTGTCTATTTACTTTTAGCAATAGCTACAGCTGTTTTACGCTATTTTATGTATGTTTATTTACAAATGGGTGCCAACCGTGTTGTACAAAAATTACGTAAGGATGTATTTGAGCATATTCAAACATTGCCAATTCAATACTTCGATAATTTACCAGCGGGGAAAATTGTAGCCCGTGTAACGAATGATACCGAGGCTGTTCGTAATTTATATGTTCAAGTACTGTCAAACTTCGTTACGAGTTTAATTTCTATTGCAGGTGTTTATATCGCACTCTTCATTTTAAATTGGAAAATGGCATTGTTAGCATTGACTATGATACCAGTCGTTTATTTATGGATGATTTTATACCGTAAAGTGGCCTCGAAATATAATGATGTCATTAGAACGAAAATTGCCGATATTAACGCAATGATTAATGAATCGATTCAAGGAATGACAATTATTCAAGCATTCCGTCGAGAGCAGCAAATGACGAAGGAATTTGATGATATGAATAATGAGCATTATGCATATGAACGCAAGCTACTTTTCCTTGATTCTGCAACGTCCTTCAACCTTGTTAATACATTAAGACTAATTATGTTTACGGTCTTTATTTTCTACTTTAGTACACAGTCATTTACGGCCACAGAAGTTATTTCTGCGGGGACATTATATGCCTTTGTCGATTATTTAACGAGATTATTTAATCCGATCACGAATATCGTCAATCAATTTTCTCAGCTTGAGCGCTCACTCGTTGCAGGAAAGCGTGTCTTTGAAGTATTAGATACGAACGGGGAGCCAGTGGCTGAAAAAAGTATGCCTCGATATAAAGGAAATGTGGTGTTCGAAGATGTTTCCTTTGCCTATAAAAATGATGATTACGTATTGAAAAATTTATCATTTGAAGCACACCAAGGTGAAACAATTGCCTTAGTAGGCCATACAGGCTCTGGGAAAAGTTCTATTATGAACTTATTGTTCCGTTTCTATGACCCATCTATAGGTAAAATTACGATTGATGGAATCGACATCACTTCGGTTCCTCGTCAAACAATGCGTGAACATATGGGTATTGTTTTACAGGACCCATACTTATTTACAGGTACTATTGCTTCGAATGTTAGCCTAAATAATCCTAAAATTTCACGAGAAAAAATAGAAGCTTCATTAAAGGCTGTTGGTGGGGAACGTGTTTTAGCGAACTTGCCAGATGGCTATGATGAGCCTGTTATTGAGAAGGGGAGCACGTTGTCATCTGGGCAACGCCAGTTAATTTCCTTTGCGCGTGCCCTTGCCTTTGACCCAGCAATTTTAATTTTAGATGAGGCTACTTCTAATATAGATACGGAAACAGAGGAGATTATTCAGCATGCGATGGATGTACTGAAAAAAGGGCGTACAACATTTATTATCGCTCACCGACTTTCCACTATTAAAAATGCCGATCGTATTCTTGTGTTAGATCGAGGCAAGATTGTGGAGCGTGGCACACATGATGAGCTACTAGCACAGGGTGGCATTTATGAAAAAATGTATCAAATGCAGGCGAATTCATTGCAATAATACTTAAACTCCGACAAGCCGAAAGCCTCACTTTGTGAAAAAGTGAGGCTTTCTATTTAAGATTTTACATTTTTAAAGACATTAACAAAAAAGAACAGTACTGAAATTGCTACTGCGATACCGCCACCAGATACAAAGAGCTCAAATAACCAGCGCGGTACATCTATATGAACCATCATCATACCGACTAAGAGGAACGGCAATCCGAGATTGTAGAACCAAAACTGTGCTTTGGCCAGTCCTGTCTCGGCTGCATCTTTATATATTGAATAAATTAAACCGATTAAACCAGTAGTCAGCCAACCTACCACACCGATGTGTGCGTGTGTCGCCGTCCATTCGAGTTGAATTGTATAATGCATAAACAGTCCAAAAGCCAAAACAATCACTAAATATAAGACTGAAATCTTTATCCATTTAGCACCCATTTATAAACAACTCCTTTCCCGAAAATGATTTAGCTAGCTATTACAGTTTATTCTTGTCGAATAAAAAAGTTGACATATTATTTTTTTGTGAAAAATGCCGATTTTTCCTGCGGGATAAAGTGTTTAAAGTATAAAATTGCCAATTGGAGGGTCTATGAACAAGAAAATTATTTTTTTTATAATTATTTTAATGGTTTGTTGTTTGCCAATCACCTTTTTTGTGAAGGAAAGAGCTCGAAAGCAAACGATGACAACAAAAGTGAATAGCATCATTGCTGAAAATTGGACGAACAATGAGTATAGTATAACAGTACGAGATATAGAAACTGGGGAAGTACTTTACAATAGAAATGGAGACAAAATGATACGCCCTGCTTCTTCGCTCAAGCTTTTAGTTAGCGCCGCGGCTTTGGATTTATTAGGGCCTGACTATCGCTTTGCTACGAAGTCATATGTCGATGGCACAATTAAAGATGGTGTTCTTCACGGTAATATTTATATACAAGGCGGGGGAGATCCAACGCTTTTACCTGTTCATTTAGAATCGTTTTCGAATGAATTGAAAAAGATGGGTATCTCGAAAATTACGGGTTCCTTAATCGGGGATGACACTTGGTTTGATGCAGATCGTTTACCAAAAGGAATTGTACCTGAAGAAGAGGATCAATCATATGCTTCGCGCATTTCGGCATTAACGATTTCGCCAAATGATCAATATGATCTTGCAACTGTGCAAGTGAAAGTGGCAGGCTCAAAGGTTGGCACTACGGGTAATGTCCAGCTTGTTCCGTTTGCAAGTACTATTCCGGTTATCAACAAAACAAAAGTTGTGAACAAGGACGAGAAAAGTACAGTGAAAATTACAAGAGAATACGGTACAGATCAAATCATTGTAACAGGTAACTTACCAGCAGATTCACAGGAAAGTACAAATGTAGCTGTCTATCATCCAACGCTATATACACTTGACGTATTCCGAGAAAAATTAATAGCGAAAGGTATCCAAACAATGCCTATTGAAACAGGAAAGGTACCTGAGAATGCACAACAAGTAGGTATTTCATATTCAAAACCATTACAGGATATTAACTTTATGTATTTAAAGTTAAGCATTAATGGGATGGGTGATATGTTTACTAAACAACTCGGGCGAAAGTTACTTGACGAAGGAAGCTGGTCGGCTGGCATTAAAGCGATTCGTACGTATGGTAGAGATATTGGGCTTAATATGGAGCATTGGTATATTGAAGATGGTTCAGGTTTAAGTCATCAAAATCGAGTAAGCAGTATGCAAGTAAGTCTATTATTATATAACGTTCGCAATAAATCTTGGTATTCCTCCTATTTAGATGCATTACCGCATGCAGGAAGAAAGGGCAGCCTTGTTGGTGCGACTTTAGAAAATCGTATGGAGGGCTATAGTGTATCGGCTAAAACAGGCTATATTTCTGGAACATATGCTTTGTGTGGCTATGTAAAAGGAAAGAGTGGTAAGTGGTATATCTTTAGTATATTGACACAGGCCAATAAAACTTCAGCTATCCCAACCATTGATGAAATTGTCAAACAGATTGCAAATGAAATGTAAGAATAAATAAAAAGTATGGTTAAACGTACAACCTAGGTATATTGAAGAAAATGAAAAAGATGTTCCTCATTTTTATTAAAAACAAGAGGATTCTTTACCTTTCAAGATCGCGTAAAGAATGTTTTTATATCTATGTTCCGAAACCACTCACCGTCTAAAGTGAATGAACATCAATTTTCATACCCACTTGATTTTTTGGCGCTATTTGGAAGTTCAACGTTTATTAGTGTGATTCAATATTGGCTTCAATCAGATATGAAACAAACTCCTGAACAATTAGCCCAAATGATAACCGATATTATTTTTAAAGGACCTATTGAAGCTTTCGGAGTTCTCCCAGCTAATAAATAACAGGCCACTACTTTTAATGTAGAGGCCTGTTATTTGTTTTATTCTATAACTTCCGTATTTATTTTTTCAGGTTGACAAGGCTTTTCAATAAGCTGTTTTACCCATTTCACCGTTGAGTAATGAACATCTGTAGTGGATATGTTTATTAAATTTATTGATTTATAAAGTTGTACGTACTTTGTGTTGTCGGGAAAGGTTGAATAATGGATGTGGGTAATAAATATTTCTCAACCTTAAATACAAATAAAAACAGAACTAATATCAAAATTAGTTCAGCTGAAAAATACCATATTATACTGTTGCACATCCCGAAATATTAAGAGCATTACTTGAACTCTTGACTTTTAATAAAATGTGAAGTTGTCTTGAGTCAGCTAATTTACAACCACAATAAGCCGCAAGATATATAGGGACATAAGAGTACTAATTTTTTATAAAAAATAGTGGCATCATATAAGTCCTTTTATCATAATGTTAGCTGACATTAAATAATTGAATTTTATTTTACAAATAAAGTAATATTGTGTGTTATTAGTAAATATTACTGTACGTCTTTTTTTCGTCCGATATGCATATAATTAGACTATATTAACTTTTTTCCAACTTAATACGTCAAAAAGTAGGGTAAATTTTTGCAAGAGAGGACTTATGTATGGAAAAAAATACAAAACGCACTAAAGAAAAAAAGAGCAAGAAGAAAATATGGCTTTGGATAGTAGGTGGCTTATTAACGATTTTTTTAATTTTTATAGGTACTGCTTATTACACTATCCAAAAAACAATGAATAAAATAAATACACCATTATTTGAAACAACAGATGAAAGTAAAGAACAAAAAATAGTTACGAAAAAAGACCCGTTTTCCGTGTTAATGCTTGGAGTGGATGAACGAAAAGATGACAGTGGACGTTCTGACACGATGATTGTCATTACGGTGAACCCTGAAAAACAAACGATGAAGATGCTCAGTATACCTCGAGACACTCGTACTGAAATTATTGGACATAATTCCGTCGATAAAATCAACCATGCCTATGCATTTGGCGGCGTCCCAATGGCAGTCGATACGGTGGAGCATTTTTTAGATATACCTATTGATTATTATGTGTTTGTTAATATGGATGGCTTCCTGCAAATTATTGACACGATTGGTGGGGTAACCATTGATAATGACATGGACTTAACCTTTGATTCTTATCATTATCCGAAGGGTGAGATAACTTTAGATGGTGATAATGCACTGATCTTCTCACGTATTCGTTATGAAGATCCTCGTGGTGATTTCGGTCGTCAAATTCGCCAACGACAAATTATTGAAGCGGTTTTGAAAAAAGCCTCATCGAAATCTTCTATATTATTAAAGGCTTCAGATATGCTTGATGTAGTAGGAGATAATGTTCGTATGAATTTTACGATGAAGGATTTAATTCAACTACAAAGTATTTATAAAAATATGGATGGTAATCTTGAGCAGTTGTCGTTTAAAGAGGGAGATGGCAAAAGAATTGATAACATATGGTATTTCATCCCTAAAGAGACGGAACTAGAAAAAATAAAATCGGAATTAAAAGCTCATTTGCAATAAAAGAGTAACAATTTGAGTACGATAGTTGTAAACCTTTTGACAATGAGGGGAGGGAGATACATGAATGGAAGGACCCAGGTGCTTAGGTATACAGCTTTAAACAATTGCATGCAAAGCTATGTGCCTAAGCGTAAAGTTCAAAAAAATTCATTCAGTTCAGCTATGCGTCATCTACAATTATTGTGCTTAAAAATTTTCATGTGAAACATAAAAAAATCATTCAGGTAGGGTGCATGCCTAGTTGAATGATTTTTTATTTTTACTACTTTCAGTTGGTGTCCAAACACCTGTACCTGCAGCTACGCTTTCGGTACAAAAGAGATTCGCTGAAATAGAGGAACTCAGTCTAAAAACGCCACGTCCTGTGGCATCCCGAAATGACCGACATTGTGCCCTTCCTCACGCAGGCATAAGCACAAAGCCGATACCGGACGCAATTATGCCTAGACATAATTGATTTATTATTTTATTTATTTGAAATATCAGAAAATTGATGTATAATTGTGTTAGGAATGGTTGAAGGAGTGATTGTGATGATTATAGGTACATTTTTTTTAGCAGTTGCATTACATGTAGGTATTGTTTTAACAGTAGACTTATTAACTAATCAGCAACACTCTACTACGCAAAGTAACCACTCATAATCGAAAAACAAAAGAATAGAATGCATCTAGGCAAAGTTATAAAGTAGCTTTGTCTATTTTTTATGAATACGAAACAATTTATGTGAAAATTCGTCCATATACTGTAGAAAATGTTATACTATAAAAAAACAGTATCGGGGAATGAGCATGCAAGAAGAGAAAACAAGTAGCTTCAAACAGGATATAATATCCTATCTTAAAATTATTGTAATTACTGCTATAGTTGTTTTAGGCTGTAAGCAATTTTTATTTGCACCAATTAAAGTACAAGGGGCTTCTATGTACCCAACTTATCATGATAAGGATATTATTATTGTAAGTAAAATGAGTAAAATTGAACGCTTTGATCAAATCGTTTTTCAATCACCAACAGAGGATGAGCTATATATAAAACGAGTAGTTGGCCTACCAGGTGATACAGTTGAAATGAAAGACGATGTTTTGTATGTAAATGGAAAAGCTTATAAAGAGGATTATGTGAATCGTCAAACAGATGATCCTAAGCAATTACGAATTACAGAAAATTTCACGTTAGAGCAATTAGTAAATGAGAAAAAGGTACCTGAGGGTAAGTATCTTGTACTCGGGGACAACCGTTTAAGAAGTTCTGATAGCCGACATTATGGCTTAATTTCTAAAGATGCCGTCTATGGTGAAGCTAAATTAACAATATATCCGTTTAATCGTTTCCATATTGGTTCAAAGTAAATTAAATAGGGACTTGCAGTGAAAAAGAGGCTACGTTGAGCAGCCTCTTTTTTAGTTCGCAGATAAAGCTTTACAAACTTTATAAGTGGAATAATAGGTACAAACTGTTGAATTTTCAACCGTTTCTTTTATGGGGATTTGCTGTTCGCTCAGACTAGGAGAATTGATTGCTTGTTGATTGATTGAGAGTTCTTCTGTTACTGGTTCTACACCATAAAACAACAATAAAAAATAGCATACTAAACCTACTATACGCAAACAATCACCTCACAATGTTCTGTTATATTAGTATGTATGGTCAAAGTTGAAAAAATATAAGTAAAATCTGAAATTTCTTTCTTTTAAAATGATTTTTTAGTAGGTAAGCGGTTGCACTTTAATGAATGAGAGTGCTATAGTGAACTAAGTTTATGGATGGCAAGAAAGAAATAATAAAAAAAATGTTGTCATGCAAAATTCAATATGCTAATATAGCTAACGTAAATATTTGATATGTATAACCTCAATAATATGGATTGAGGGTCTCTACCAGGAACCATAAAATCCTGACTACAAAAATCGTGCTTCATTTTTGTAGTCAGGATTTTTTTCTATTATCTCCCTACAAAAATGAAAGTGGAACAGAAGGGTGATAATTATGAATTGGAGAGTGTACATTCTGGCCGTTACTACCTTTGCGGTAGGATTGGTGGAATTAATTGTAGGTGGTATATTACCAACAATTGCAAAAGATTTAAATGTGTCCTTATCAACAGCGGGACAATTAATTACAATATTTGCTCTCGTCTACGCAATATCTGCGCCTGTCCTTTTATCATTAACCGCAAAAGTGGAACGGAAGCGCCTTTATCTTATTTCTTTATTTATTTTTACTTTAGGTAATCTTATGACGTATTTTAGTACGACATTCTTGATCGTCATGATTGCTAGAATTTTCACGGCGATGAGTACTGCATTGGTTATCGTCTTATCCTTAACGATTGCAACGAAAATTGTTGAACCAAGACATCGTGCAAAAGCGTTAGGGCTTGTTTTCATAGGTGTCAGTTCGGCACTTGTCATCGGTGTGCCAATTGGGATATTTGTTTCGGAAGCATTTGGATGGAGAGCTATATTTTTAGGAATCGCACTTCTTTCAACTCTATCTATGATTCTTATTGCGTTATTGCTTGAAAAAATGCCAGTTGTAGAAGTTGTCCCATTAAAGGCTCAAATTAAATCATTGGCGAATTTAAAAATCCTAAGTGCACAATTAACAACACTGTTTATGTTGGCCGGTCATTATATGCTTTATGCATATTTAACGCCGTTTTTAGTAGAAGCATTTGATATGAGTGCCTCTTGGATTAGTATCTGTTATCTAATCTTCGGAATAGCGTCTGTCAGTGGGAATGCTCTTGGTGGTTGGCTAAGTGACAAAATTGGTACTGGTAAAGCTATTCTAATTGTTGTCTCTGCATTTGCCGTTGTATTGTTTAGTATTCCTTACACAATTGTTGCTTTTCCACTCTTTTTAGTCGTGACAGTTTTATGGGGTGCACTTAGCTGGGCACTAACCCCTCCATTACAAAATTATTTAATAGAAACTGATCCAAAAACGTCTGATATTCAACAAAGTTTAAATACTGCTGCATTACAGATTGGTATATCTATCGGTTCAGCTGTTGGTGGGGCTATGTTTGCTGTTACAGGATCTGCTAAGCATTTAGCTGGCTTCGGTGCCATTTTAGTTTTATGTGCTCTAGGCTGTGCAATTTTTTCTCTGAAAAGAGCACCAGTTTCAGATGGGGCTGAGTTAGGGATGAAATCGGCACATAACAACTCGTAATGCACTCGATTATTTATTATCCGCAAATAAAGAAAGATATCTAAAATAATATTATAATTGCAAGACTGGCCTATCGGGAGTCTATGCATGTGACGAAAGACATTTGGAATAGCTATATTCCAAATGTCTTTTTTTGCTCACATAACTAGTAAGCAAAGGTTATTATGTTCGATATCGCTTCATTGTCATCGCGATTTATCTTGCATGAACTACCGGTAAAACCCTACTGATTCAAGTTTCACTTTATTTTATATGTTCAATATTCAACAAATATTTAATTTCTATATCGATTATTATCATACTGGAATAGGACAAGGAATAGATTGTTGTAGTTAAAGTATTTTAGGGGCTCAATAGATAGGGAGTCTGATGATTCAATACTATTTTTAGGACATATTATGTTCTCTCTGCCTAAGATAGATAATTCAAAGGGGTCTACTAATGGGAATCTAACTTGTTAACTAATAACAGCATTTTCTCAGGATAGGGAGGATGCTGTGAGTTACTTAATCGGCATGATTGTCTAATAATTTCAAATGGAGGGGGAATCGAATGTCAGAATATCATCAACAATCATCAGCTGAAGTGATGAAAACTTTGAACGTGACAGATCAAGGATTGAGTGATTATGACGTTCAAAAGAGGCAGGAAGTATACGGCTATAATGTATTAGCGGAAGGAAAAAAAACAAGTGCATTCGCCGTTTTCTTTGGACAGTTTAAAGATTTATTAGTCATTATTTTAATCATTGCTGCTTTCGTTTCATTTCTATTAGGAGAAGTAGGAAGCACCGTTGTCATTATGGTTGTCGTTATATTAAACGCTATCCTAGGTACTGTTCAGCATGTCAAGGCAGAACAGTCTTTGGATAATTTAAAAGCCTTAACCTCCCCAATTGCCAAAGTAATGCGAAATAATCAGCTAATAGAGATTGCTTCAGAAGATCTAGTCGTTGGAGATCTTCTTTATTTGGAGGCTGGCGATTATATCAATGCAGATGGGAGATTATTAGAAAGTCATAATTTGCATATCAATGAAAGCTCGCTGACAGGTGAATCAATCGCTGTGGGGAAAAGTGTTGATGCTATTAAGGAAAGCAATGTAACAGTTGCTGATAAAAAGAACATGGTATACTCTGGAAGCTATGTGACAACTGGTCGTGGTATTGTCATGGTTACAGCTATCGGAATGCAAACTGAAATCGGCAAAATTGCAAATTTACTAGATACTGCGAAAGAGAAGAAAACACCGTTACAAGTAAGTTTAGATCATTTCGGAGAAAAATTAGCTTTAGGGATTACGTTAATCTGTCTAGCTATTTTCGTGATTGACCTTGTTAGAGGACGTGCGCTTGTAGAATCGTTTATGTTTGCTGTTTCACTTGCCGTCGCAGCAATTCCAGAAGCGTTAAGCTCGATCGTTACTATTGTGCTAGCTTTTGGGACACAGAAAATGGCAAAGGAAAATGCCATTATTCGAAAGCTTTATGCTGTTGAAAGTCTTGGAAGTGTATCTGTCATTTGTTCAGATAAAACAGGAACTTTAACTGAAAATAAAATGGTTGTTCAAGAGGTTTATGTGGATGAAAAAGTGATTCCACATGATCAGCTATACACTGAAAATACAGTTGAGAAAGATCTTATGTTAAAGGCAATATTATGTAGTGATGCTGTGGAAAGAGACGGTAAGGAAATCGGTGATCCTACTGAAGTTGCACTCGTAAAATTAGGGAAGCAATATGATTTTGATGAAATATTAGTAAGAGATTATTATCCAAGATTAACCGAAATCCCTTTTGATTCAGATAGAAAGCTCATGAGTACTGTGAATACTATCAATCAGCAATCTATTATGATTACAAAAGGAGCATTAGATGTCCTTCTTCCTAAAATTGTAAAGATTGAAACTTCAAAAGGCATATTTAATATTACAAAACAACAACGCCAAAAAATCGAAGCGGTAAATCGTGAATTTTCTATGAAGGGGTTAAGGGTATTAGCAGTAGCCTATAAAGAGGTAAAGGGACATCAAGCAATCGATGTAAGAGCTGAAAAAGATTTAATCTTTGTTGGTTTAATCGCGATGATGGATCCTCCAAGAAAAGAATCTGAAGGTGCGGTTGAAAAATGTATAAAAGCTGGTATCAAGCCGGTGATGATTACAGGTGATCATAAAATTACAGCAACGGCTATTGCCAATCAAATCGGGATTTTAAATGATCCCTCTGAAGCGATTGAAGGGCATGAAATAGAAGGCTTAACAGATCAACAGCTTCAAGAAAAGGTTAACGATTTTTCTGTTTATGCCCGCGTAACACCTGCTCAAAAAATTCGTATCGTGAAAGCGTGGCAAGAAAAAGGGCATGTCGTCGCCATGACAGGTGATGGTGTTAATGATGGTCCTGCGCTAAAACAATCCGACATTGGTGTGGCAATGGGAGTTACCGGCACAGAGGTCGCGAAGGATGCCTCCTCTATGATACTAACGGATGATAATTTTTCAACGATTGTAAAGGCTATTGCAAATGGTAGAAGTATTTATACGAATATCAAAAACGCTATTTTGTTCTTATTATCTGGGAATGCGGGTGCCATTTTTGTTGTTTTATATGCAACAATATTAGGTTTGCCAGTTCCTTTTGCACCTGTACACCTATTATTTATTAACTTACTAACGGATAGTTTACCGGCGATTGCAATTGGTTTAGAGCCGAATAATAAAAAAACAATGAAGGACAAGCCTCGAAATATTCATGCACCATTATTAAATAAAGCATTTACTACTCAAGTGGTGCTCGAAGGAATATTAATTGCCATTTCGACAACGGTTGCCTTTGAAATCGGATTGTCAACGGGAGATACTTTAACGGCGAGCACGATGGCATTTACAACATTATGCTTGTCACGATTAGTGCATGGCTTCAACTCCAGAGCTAAAGAATCTATCTTCGCCATTGGACTATTTTCGAATAAATATACTTGGCTTGCATTCTTAATCGGTTTTTTAAGTTTACACGCAGTATTGTTTATTCCAATGCTTACAGGTGTGTTTGAAGTTGCCACATTAAGCACCGCACAATTAGGCTTTATTTATAGCTTGTCTGTGTTACCGTTCATCGTGAATCAGTGGTACAAGCTGTTGTTCGTGAGAATTCGATAATGAGTAATAATTATTGAAGCTCTCGTTTTGTTGAAACGAGAGCTTTTTAGTGTTGAAAACCAGAAATTTGTGAATGAGGCGCTTAAAAAGCTATTGTGTAATGAAATGAAGATATCTTACTTAAAAAAGGTATAGCCTTGGGCAAAATGAAGGGTTGATTTCCGTTCCGACTGGACGCTTTGTTGTTGCTGTCGCTACGCTTTCGCACAGATAAAAACATTTGTTGCTGCCGCTTCGCTTTCACGCAGAGCAGAGCTTCCTGGGGGAGTCGGGGCAACAGGATGTTGGTCACGAAGGCGTTATCACAGGACGTGCCCTCGTTCCTCTATTGCTGATCCCCGAGGAGTCGTCCAGTCCCCACTCCAATCAACCAATTCACATAACATGTATTTTCTGACATGGCCCCTAATTTATAGTGATAAAATGAAACTTTAGCAATAAAGTTTTGTCTGCGTGAAAACGAAGTGTCAACATAAGCGGGGGAAGCAATTCGACGCTCGTCCACGGGAAAGCGAATAATATAGAACAGGAATCTCCCTCGTTTAAAGAGAAACATTAAATTGTTGTAGGAGCTAGTAGCCAGCCTTTGTCATTACTGAGTCGTATTAGCTTTGCACCAAGTATGGCATACTTCATATGAAGCTCTCCGTATTTTGCAGTATGCTTCTTCTTCACAGACATTTCTAAAGCCTGACTGACTGAAATAACTGAAGAAGCTATATTCATCGATAAAAGGGTGCTGATTTCTGTATCATTAATAGCTTTTTTCCCTCGAATACTTTTCATTTTCAACTTTCCATAGTCGATCGATGTAGTAGGGGCAACTAACCCATTTTCCTTTAATACCGCTGTTAGGTGTTTATTTTCCTCTTTTAAACATTGCACAAAATCCACAATAATAGCCTTCAGCTTTTTATCAACAGTGTGCTTGAAAAATGCATGATTTGAAGCTATATAGCCATTATTAACGCCAATCTGCGTCCAAATGTTAAAAATCTGCTTATAGCGTAATGATGTTAGATTTCCATTTGCCAATTCCATAATTACACATCCTAACTCATGTTCTCGTTCATTTAATTGAGATTAGGATGTGTTATTAAATGAAATTCTAATCATTTTTTACAATAAAAGGGCTGATCGCTAAAGATGACAAAGTAAAAGGATTCACACACAGTTTTGTGTATGAGTCCTTTTTTGTTTTTTTTGAAGTTGGATGTCGATAAAAATTAAAAGTTGATCGATAAAATTCAAATGTTGGGCGATAATTTCTGAAAGTGTTCCGATAAAACTAAAAAGTTGGATGTTATTTTGTAAAAACGTTTGTCTGTGGATCAGTTGATTCCCGTTTCCACTGACGCCCCAAGGAAGCTCTGCTCTGCGCGAAAGCGGAGTGTTAACGAAGCGCCCAGTAGGAACGGAAATCAACTCCACGTTATGAACTAAAGTTTTATTCCTTTAATTTCTTGCTTTTATAGCTATTAATAGTTGTTTTTAATGCTGCAAAGTTTCCGATAGCTGCATAACCATAAAAAAAGCCCATAAATATTCCAGCAATGAGATTATGTCTATGGCTAATGAAGATAGAAATAATCAAGCCAATAACAAGGGCAATTGCAGGAACATATTTAGGCTCAACACGCATAAATACCTTAATTAGCTGTGTAATAAGTAACACAGCTGGAACAGCTATTACAGCATCCCAAAAATTCGTATGGATCACTGGAAATAATTCCATCTTCTACACCTCTTTTAGTAATAACGAAGCTATGACTTAAAATATAGATTTTCCTTTTTATTTATTTTTATGCAATGAAAGGTGTAGAGCTTATGATGTCGAGTCATATACTCCTATGAACGATTACGATTTTTCGTTTTTTGATTAATAATATGAGCCATAAGGATTTGAGCCATAAGGATTCATATAAGGATTCATATTTGGGTAGTGATATGGCGGATATGGGTTCGAAGGCATATATTTATTTTTATGTTTATGATGAGGATCTTTTTGCTGCTTTTGATCTTTTTGATTTTCAGCAGTTGATTTTATACGGTTACAATCTTTAGGTGGACCGATATATGTTGATGGTACAACAGGCGCAATTGTTTTCTTCCACTGAGTTTCATCTAAACAATACGCGTGAGCCATGACATTGGAAGGTGTAAATTTCAATATATCTGAGCCTAAAATAACATCAGGAGTTGGAGCATCAAAAATAGCCAGTAAATGCGTGTCATTTTCAGTAGCTATTTCATAATGCCACCATCCTTGCGGTACATTGGCGACTTGACCAGGCTCGATCGGATAGTTTTTAATCTCTTTTGTAAAGGGATTAAATATAGAAACAATGGCAGCACCGGAAATACAATAAACAAGTTCTGCTGCATTTTGATGATAGTGAGGCTCTATCATCTTATTCTTACTTAGAAAAATATCAAGCAAAGATGTATTTTCTAACGTATTCAATTGTTCTACACCTAGAATGTTTATAAAATTCCGATCATCTCTTTTAAAAAGAGTGTTGTCATTGACATCAGAGGTGAACTGTGTTGACGGTGAAGTATAGTCAATATTTGAGCTAATACTTACATCCTTTCTCTAGTTAATTTTCAATACATGTCTTAAGCACAGAATATGTACAAAGCTATTTTAGGCATACGCGAACGCCCATTATCTACTTTTTTACAAAAGACATGTTGGCCAATGCCTTCGAAAGTGGGCTGCGGTTGAAGAAAGAATCCCTTTAGGCGCAGCCTCATTAAAAAATGGGAAGAAATGAGTGGGCTTTCAATAAAGAACTCTATACCTTTATGTTAGCAGTTTACATCCTTTAATTGGCTTTTTTTGAAAAACAATGAAACTCATTGTAATTAATTCTCGTCTAATAATTGAATTATAATTTTAGGAGGTAAATAATGATTTGAAAAAAATCCTTAGTAGTTGTAGCAATGTATTATTTTGCGGATCAGTTTCAGTTAAATTTGACTGAGCCGGTATTAGACAAAGTAAGTTTCAATAGTAAGTATTCTCCTTTATAAGATAGGAGAAGAACTAACTCGAAAGACTGGAGAAGATTCGACATCAAACAAATTCTCAGTAATGGTTATTTGGATAGAACGCTCACAAGAAGATCTGTGACTATGCAAAAGTCGAAAAGAAAATTGATGAATTTTCGAGAATAAATGTTTATAATAGCAATTACCTAACTAATTTAGTTAGGTAAAAGAGTTCTATAACTTTATGGTAGCGTTAAATATACTTGGATTGGATTTTTAAACAAATTCAATCTTATTCTGGTCTATTAACTGAATCGAACTTTAGGAGGTAAATAAATGAATATTAAAAAAATCTCATTAGTAGTAGCAACAACGTTAGTATTTTGTGGATCAGTTTCAGGGGTAAATTTGACTAAACCGGCATTAGCAGCACACAGTAACGTACACGATGTAAATATTCTCCCTTATAAAATATCAGAAGAACTAACTCGAAAGATTGAGGGAGCTTCGACATCGGATGTATTCTCAGTAATTGTTAGCTTTAATAAAATGCTCAACAAAGAAGACTATGCGAAACTTGAAAAGGAAATTGGTGAATTTTCAATAAGATATACTTATGATAGCGTTATTAGTGGTTTTGCTGGAGATTTAACCAAAGAGCAAATTTTATTGTTAAACAAAAATGCGTTTGTCACACTTATTGATTTAGACCAGGTAGTAACGAATTACGATGATATCATTGTTGAATCAACTTTTAGCAAGAATAAAAATGGATGGATCGGTGGATTTTCTGACTATCCATCTAAAGATAAACTTCGTTATAAGCTCCGATTTTCTATTAAGTCACTACCTAAAGAGATAAACATTAAACAAAAAGGTCTTTACTTAAGTGGATATAATGGCAGTGACGATTTATTTATGTTTGTTAAGAAGAAATTGGATACAAATGATCGATTAAAACCAAATACAAAATATAGTGTGACGTTTGATTTCGATATTGCTACTAATGCTGGAGATAAAATAGGCGTAGGTGGATCGCCAGGTGAAAGTGTATTTGTGAAAATTGGTGCAACCAATACGGAACCAATCCCAGTTAAAGATAAAACGGGATTTTATTTGATGAATATTGATAAAGGGAATCAAAAAGGAGAAGGTAAAGATGCATTTATGATTGGTGACTTGGCAAAAACGACAGTAGATAAGAAGTATGAGTTAAAACCTTTTAATAATAATCAACGCCCGTTTATTGTTGAAACTGATAAAAAAGGAGAACTGTGGTTATTTATTGGCACAGATTCCGCGTTTGAAGGTGTTACGAGTATCTATTATCCTCGAATTAAAGTAACCCTAAAAGAAGTGAAAGAATAGATGAACCCGAGAAGAAACAAGTGAGCTTTTACATTTTAGAACTCTAATTCCATTAGTGGTAGTAACAACGTCAGTATTTTGTGGTTCAGTTGATGACAAAGCTGTTCTTCGTTTCGTTTTACTCGGTCAAAAATTTAATGATTTGACGAAATGAATGAATGAGGTTAAATAACAAAAAGTTTCAGTTGATTAAGGACGGGAAGAAAAAATTAGGGGGCCAATGCCATGAAAAAAATACTTTTTATTTCCATGCTTTTAAGTTTCAGTATAATAAGTGCATGCTCTGATAAAGAAGAAAAACCTAACGTGCCGAACAAGCCACAAGAGGAACAGGAATCTAACGTGCCGAGCAAGCCACAAGAGGAACAAAAATCTAACGAGTCAAACAAGTCACAAGAAGAGCATCAATCAAACGAAAATCAGGAACCTTCCAAAACAAATAAGGGAAATACAGAAGCATCTCTTTCACATACACAGGCTAGTGTACTAAAAAATATTAAGAACCAGCTTAAAACTAATTTATCTATAACTTTACCAAAAGGGCTACCGATAACAGAAGGTACATTTTTAACTGCAACAACGAAGGCTGAAGCTAACCAAGTTGAAATACTATTTTTTGAAAGTAAAAAGCATTTGCCAATTAATGATCCGAAGCTTAAAAATTCACAGTCAGCTACTGCTATTGCAAGACTAGTAGTAAAACAATATCAGAATGCTAAAGAAGCTAATGAGCAAATTGCTTTTGTGAACTTTAGTCAAAATGGTGGTCAAGAGGTTGATCTTGGCTATAACATTAAAGGTTATCAGGATGCAGGAGCTGGTTCTTTATGGACTGGTTGGAATGAGGGTAGATGGGCAATTACGGCACGAACACGAACAGACAATCCAGAAGCAGGTATGAAACTTGCAAAACAGGCAGTCCAATTTCTAGAAACACATATGCTTCCAATCCCAAAACAAAACGGTTTTGCGCGCTTAGATGTTTATGAATCAGGGAATTCGATTGTTTGGCAGGACGAAAAACTGGTCTATACGCTTGATTCAATTAAAGAGCCACTTAAAGCTCTTGAAATTGCCACAGCTTTTTACCATTAACGAATTTTAATTAAAAGGATGTTATAATCCAACTATCTCCACTTAATCTAACTAAATTAGTTAGGTAATGAGGCTACAACAAAGCGCCTGTGGTTGAATCGACACAGGCGCTTTTTATGTAAAAAGCTTATTTGGGATTGCCTATGAAATAGAACAACTTGTAAATAGTCAGTACACCATTTTTGCTAACGGATGAATTGCAGGAAAAATGATTTAAATTGTTAGTGCCACTACAGGAATGGGGATTGTAGAACCAAGTTGGGATTTTGCAACATCAGAAAGTATACTACAACACAAGATAATCCAACATATGTAAAACATGAAGTAGTTTATTATACAGTAACGAATGTGTATGTAAGGGTAGTACGACATAACCATACATAAGATTGGAGTAAATAAATGAATACAGATGAAACTAAAAAAGGTACGATTAAATTTAGAAAAAGTCTAATTTTTAAAATGATTTTAGCTGTAGCTATCAGTTTATATATCAGTTCTCATATCTCAAACTTTATTAATGATCAAATTGATAAAGTAGATAAAATCAATGGTAGTCTGGAAGTTACCATCAATACTTTTGTATCCTTATTTATTGCAACATTCATTATCTCTTTAAGTACACGTTTTATAGTTATTAAGCGAATTGACAAGGTATTAAATGCAATGACACTTGCTGCTAAAGGTGACCTAACGATACGCCTTGAGGATAAATCTAAAGATGAAATTGGGCAGTTATCCTATTATTTTAATAATATGATTGATAACATAGAAACAGTGATTCAAAAGGCGAAGAAAGCTTCTTTGAAAGTATCATCTTATACAGAGGAGTTTACATCAATTGCTGATCAAAATAGTTCCTCAGTTGAGAAAATAGCCAATTTCAATAAGGGAATCGTATCTGGATCAGATGTTCAGGTGAATAAAACGATGATTTTATCAGAATCGTTTCAAGCTATTAATGAAGAAATGAGGAATGTATCACATGCAGTACGAGTAGTTTCAGATGTAGCGGGTGAGACTAATTTAAAAGCTGATTTAGGGTTGGCATTAATTGAACTATCAATTGATAAAATGAACACAATTAACGCTTCTGTAAAAGAATCAACGGATGTAGTGAATGCTTTAGGAGAAAAATCACAAGAGATTAGAATGATTTTAGAGCTTATAACACGTATTACTTATCAGACAAACATACTAGCAATAAATGCTTCTATTGAGGCAGCTCAAGCTGGTGAAGCAGGAAAAGGTTTTGCAGTGGTAGCGGATAGGGTTAGAAAATTAGCAGAAGAAGCAGGGAAGGCTACTTCTGATATCAAAATATTAATTGATGACATTCTAAGCAAAACATCTAATGCTGTTAAATCGATTAATAATGGTTCGCAATTTGTTGATGAAGGTAGAGAAGTAGTAGAACAATCAGGTGAGGCATTTAAAGACATTGTTGAATATATTCATCAAATTAACATTGCTACAGAAGAAGTCAAAAGTATTGTGTTAAACGTAAATAAACAAGCAAATAAAACTAATGAAGCAATTGTTGAAATTGCTGAAGTTGCAGAGGATACATCTTCAAGCTTACAAATTATTGCATTATCGATTGAGCAACAAACAGCTTCTAATGAAGAAATAGCTAGTTATGCAAATGTATTAGATAAAATGTCAAGTGAAATAATTGACGAAATCAGTAGGTTTAAAATTAAACAATAACTTAAGGTAGATATAATATTGTTTCTAAAATACATATCAAAGGATATTAAAAAACTGAATGTTAGATTCTATACTATTTTTTTCTTTATACCAAAACATACTGAGTTAATATAATAATTTGAGAAACTAACAAGATCTAAATTTATCGAATTGAAAATAAAGTCGTACCATTTGCAAAAATCTAATAAAAAATCCATTTTGATTATAATTTTTTCAAAATGGATTTTTTTTTGCTTAGTTTTTGAATAAAAGGAAGGAAACTGTTCAGCGAATCAAAACTATATGAAGTATGCCTCTTATGTTTGGATAGTAGGAATATTTATTAATCACTTAAGGTTGTTCACATCTACAAAAGCATTTTCAATCGTAATTCCTCCTGTAGAAAGTGAATTACATTTCTTAACACATGGGATTTTTCTATTCTTACAAACGAGTAAGAATAGAGAATCAATAGTAAGACAACAGTTATTCAAATATAAAGAATATCTAGTCTATAATTTAGACATGAAGTAAAAAAGGAGAAAGAAAATGAAAAAAATTATAGGATTTGTTTTAGTTATCGCCATTTTTTTAGGTATAGGATACGGAGTAAAACGTTATATTCAAGGTCCACCACAACCGGCCAATGGAATAGTAGTTATCGGCACAGAACAAGATGTAAATAAAGTTAAGCAGGAATATAAAAATAAAACCGAACAAACTTATGAGTACAAAGCGAAGTTCATCGTAACAAAAAAAGGTGAATCAGAAAGTGAGTATATGGTTATTAACAAAACTACTGCTGAACAATTAGTTAAGAAAGGAGTTATTAGAGCAAGAAAAGAACCAGGCAGTGCATCTATCATTTCAGAACCTGTTCATGAAATTAAAGAATTACCTGGTTCACAAAATTTGTTCTATTCTATAAGTGATTATGATTTGGTAGATCACCAGATAGATTTGAATGGACAAATGATACCTGTAAGTTATATTAAGCATCAAATATGGGTCGGATATATGGGTATGGATTTTGTTATTCTAAATGATAAAACTTATGATGAGTTAGCTGAGCCAGATTCCGTTATGACACTGATTCACTTAAAGGATTATAAATTTGATTATAAAGAAGATAAAGAAGAAGTAGAACAAGTTTTCAAAACAATTGAGAACGTCTATCCAGATAGCAAACGCAAAGTAAATTTTGTAGACATACAAGATTGAGTTTTAATGATGAGAGGATGAGTTATATGGAAGTTGTACGTTTAGAGAATATAGCGAAAAGTTATGGAGAAGGCAATAACAGGGTAGATGCATTAAAAGGAATTGATCTTTCTATTCAGCAAGGCGAATTTGTTTCAATCGTCGGAGCTTCTGGTTCTGGAAAAAGTACACTGCTACATATTTTAGGTGGGTTGGATCGCCCTAGTTCTGGGAAGGTATTAATTGGGGATAACGATATTTATGAATATTCAGACAATGAGCTTTCGGTATTCAGAAGAAGAAAGGTTGGGTTTATTTTCCAATTCTTCAACTTGATACCGGTGTTAAATGTCCAAGAAAATATTGCTTTACCTACATTATTGGATAGTGAATCTATAGATATGGAGTATTTAAATGAAATTATTAATATCCTGGGGCTTCAAGAACGTAAGGATCACTTACCTTCCGAACTATCTGGAGGGCAACAGCAACGGGTTTCAATTGGTAGGGCGCTCATTAATCGCCCGCATTTGATACTTGCTGATGAGCCTACAGGTAATCTGGATACTCGAAATACGAAAGAAGTTATGGATTTATTAAGATTCACGGCAAAAAAATACAATCAAACCATTGTAATGATTACTCACGATCTAACGATAGCATCAGCTTCAGATCGGATTATCACAATACAAGACGGTGAAATCATTTCTGACCAACGACTGACTGCGAAAGAGTCACTGACCGGAGGGACTGATTTTGATCAATAGTTATAAGCAACTAGGTACTAAGTATTTAAAAGGGAATATGAAACGAACAATTTTGACCTTGGTTGGAATCGTGCTCTCTGTAGCGTTAATTTCAACTATTGGTCTGTTTATGAAAGGTTCACAACTCTCTCAAATTGAGAACGCCAAGAAGATAAACGGAATTTCTTTTCATGTTGGAATTTCAAACTACGATGAGGTGATTTTAAATAAAATCAGATTTAATCCCCAAATTGAATCGTTTGGTCTGATGTCTCAGGGTGACACTGTTCCGGTTGGAGAGATATCTGTGCGTATGAATTTCGCGGATCATCATGCCTTAAACTTTCTAACCTACAGCCTACTAGATGGGAAATTACCGACCAATGCTCATGAAGCGGCTATCGATTCCTGGTTAATTCCATTTATAAAAAAAGATCTTCGATTAGGTGACTCATTTGAACTGGATGGAAAAACATATCAACTGGTTGGTTTACTGAATAATAGCGGGTTTACACAAAAAAATAAAGAGGGGAGATTATTAACATATAAAAGTGAGTTTGCTATTGGAGAGGGAAGGATATTAATTGAAATTAACGAGAAGGCAGACTTTAACGAGGTATTAGACGAACTTAACTCAATTACTGAAGATAATAACATTGTTATTAATACTTATTTGATTCAAGCTTTGAAACCAGAAACGAATCAATCGCTTCTGATTATGCTAGTTATCGTTGTCAGTATTGTTGTAATTTCTACAATTGTCGTTATTTACAACGCTTTTCAAATCAGTGTCGTAGAGCGAATGAAGCAGTTTGGCTTATTGAGAAGCATCGGTGCTACACGAAAACAAATTCGACAAATTGTCATGAAAGAAGCTGCCGTGCTTGCTTTTATAGCCATCCCAATTGGGGTTGTATGCAGCTTATTGGCGCTTGCTATTCTCCAAGCCTTTTTCGTGATTTTATTAGACAAAGGTTCAGAAGTTTCTTTTTTCTATATAGATTGGAAGATATTATTGGCTAGTTCGATTCTTACTCTGATAGCTGTATTAGTATCCAGTTATTTCCCTGCCTTTTTCGCAGGAAGAATATCACCACTGTTGGCAATTAGCAGTAGATTGTCAATAAAAAAAGAGAGGATCAAAAAACAAAATAATAAGGTGCTAAGAAAACCTTTTTCATTCCCATTAAGTATGGCCATTAAAAATGTAAAAAGAAATAAAAATCGTTATGTCGTTACTATTTTATCAATCATTATAAGTAGTGTATTGTTTATTACTTTTTCATCTTTGATGGACATCGCATTTTCATCCAAACTTGTGAACGATCCGTACGAATCGGATCTTACAATCTATCTACAAGAAGAAAATAATGTTTCTTCTGAGAATCTGGAAGTTTTAGAACAAATAAAGTTGATTAAAAATGTATCCGAGGTTTCCGAACAAGACTTAAGTATTAAAATTGAATTGAAGGATATAAATCAATCTATCGCGACTGTTGAAGACATCCAGGAGGCTATTGGAAAAAAACACGATATTACAGTGGTCAATAACTTTGAAGAGAATAAAGCCAAAAATGAAGAAGCTCTCATCATCAAAGTTCTTGTATATGCTTTTATTGTGGTCATTTCTTTAATTGGCAGTGTAAATATACTTAATACAATTACTATAAGTATCATGATTAGACGGAAAGAACTGGCTGCATTAAAATCCATAGGCATGTCCCAAAGGGATTTGAAAAAAATGATTATTTATGAAGCGCTGATTTACGGTTTTTCTGGAAGCTTGCAAGGTATTTTTTATGGTTGTATACTTTCATATATTTTGTACACGGCCGCATCCGGTCTCTTTAATGTTGAATGGTCGATTCCTTATAATGCTTGTCTCATTACGTTTGCTGCAGCATTGTTAATCAGTTATTTGTCTGTTCTGCTACCGCTGAGAAGAATTCAACAGGATAATATTATAGATACGATAAGGGAAGAGTAATACCTATGACCTGGCTATTTATAGTCAGGTTATTCTGATTGGGTGGTAAATGTTAATATGGAGTGAGAGGAAGGAGAAGATATATTTGATTAAAATACTACTTGTAGAAGATGATGAAGCTCTCGGTCTAGCCATTGAATTTTCATTAAGAAATGAAGGGTATGAGGTGATTAGAGCCACTAGTGTAAAAGAAGCGAAAAGCCAATTTAATGATCATACTTTTGACTTGGCTATTTTAGATATCAACCTTCCAGATGGAAATGGTTATGACTTATGCTTACACTTCAAAAACCAAAATAATGAAACAGCTATTATTTTTTTAACGGCTCTTGATGAAGAAGCAAATGTGGTAATGGGGCTAGATATTGGCGGAGATGATTATATAACAAAACCTTTTCGAGTTAGAGAACTTATGTCGAGAGTAAGAGTGCAATTACGCAAACAAATTAGGGTGGAAGAAATTTCAATGATTTTAATATCTGAAAATATAAAAGTGGATATGAATCAAGTAAAGGTATATAAAAATCAAGGAATTGTTTCATTAACAAGCTTAGAATATAAGCTTTTGTTAACTTTTATGAAAAACGCTCACAAAATACTAGAAAGAGATGAAATTCTACTGAAAATAACAGAAGAAGATGATGTTTTTTTTGGTGAAAATACGTTATCTGTCTACGTAATGCGTTTAAGAGAAAAAATTGAAGATGACCCCAAAAATCCACAGTTTATCATTACTAAAAGAGGAGTAGGATATCATTGGGATAAGGATGTGTACCGAGAATAGATGATGAAAAATACCGAATTGAAAGGTTATAAGATAATACTGGTGGTTATATTTTCTCTATTTATAATTTATCAGTTAATTTCACATCAAATTTTTTACAATCATTTAAAAACGGATTCTATCACAGCCTGGGGAGAAATTACCGCTAAATTGATTGAACAAAATCCTGAGAATGAAGCAGAAATTATGAAAGTTTTAACAAGTAATTCTTCTGATTCAAGTGAGTATCAGGAGAAAGGGAGAGAAATCTTTAGGCAGTATGGATTATACGAAGATTTGGAGACGAAACTTTTTCCACTTTTAAATAACCATATTTCTAGCTTTAATCAAACAATATTATGGGGAATGATTTGTTTCGGATTAATACTGTTTCTGGCAAACTATATACAATACAAGATTATTTTCAATAAAATTAAGCAACTTACCTCAACTGCTAAGAAAATAATTGATGGAGATTACTCAGTTACAATAAATGAAAATAAAGAAGGAGAAATCGCCAAATTAGCTGTTTCATTCCGCTCTATGAAAGACATAATTAGAAAAAATATGAAGGATTTACTTGGTGAGAAGGAATTCTTAGGACAAATGTTGCAAGACATATCCCATCAATTAAAAACGCCACTTTCAACTATATCAATCTATAATGAAATGTTATTGAATGAAGACTTGCCCCGTCAGCAACAAGTTCAATTATTGCAAAATAATGAAATTCAAATCTCCAGAATGAATGTCTTGATTCAAAACTTGTTAAAAGTAGCGAAAATTGATGCCAAAGCTGTTTCATTTGATAAAGAATCTTTAAACTTGGTGGAGACCATTCATGAAGTTTTGAATCGTTTGAAAAATATAATCAATGAAAGGAATTTGTCAATTGACTGGGACGGGACGGAGGAAGTAGTGGTTACCCACGATAAATTATGGATGCAAGAAGCTTTGATGAACTTGCTAAAAAATGCAATTGAACATTCTAAACCTGGTGATACAATCACAATTCAAGTTAATGATACACCGATTTATACAGAGCTCATAATTCAAGATTTTGGAGAAGGGATTGCTGCTGAAGACTTACCACATATCTTTAATCGATTCTATAAAGCAAGCACTTCTAAAAAACATGATTCTACAGGGATTGGCTTGGCTTTAACAAAAGCGATTATTGAAGCTCATCAGGCCTTGATTAAAGTTGAAAGTGAGAAAAATGTTTATACAAAGTTTACAATTACCTTTATAAAATTCTAATTTTAAAAAAATGGTTATTTTTGGATCGTCACCAAAACGCGTGGTTGATTTGAGCTGCTTCACTCGCGATGCTCGCTCCAGGGTCTCGGGCCAACAGATGTTTTTTGTGTGAAAGCGCAGCGACAGCAAAAGGGTTTTATCTGCGCGAAAGCGAAGAGATGTTGGTCGAAGGCGTTATCACAGGATGTGATGCTTTTAGCCTTCGTTCCTCTATCACTAATCCCCGAGGAGTCGCCCAGTCTCCACGCCAATCCACTTATTTATATAGACGTTTTAACAAAGCCATCCACAACTTTTGGTGATGAACCTATTTTTTTACATCATATCGAGGAGTCGCCCCCTTTGATTGAATACATATCACCTTGTCTGATACTCCAGAAAAGGGTAGTAAAATCTGTGTTTGCCATTATTTTGTAAAATTTTATAAAAATCTACATTCAATGGCTTGATAATTTGTATAAAATGGTTTATATTGATATCAAATGATACATTTATCTATCAAAAACAATTACTTTATACAAAAAAGGGAGAGATTAACAATGGGGAAAGGCTTGTCAGCGTTGAAGGAAGCGAGATTTAATGCAATTCTTGATGCGGCTACTATATTGCTTGTTGAAAATCCTACTGCTTCGATGAATGAAATTGCGGAATATGCGGGAATTGGCATCGCTACACTTCATCGCTACGTCGAAAGCAGAGAGAAATTGATGCTGTTCTTGGGTCATCGGGCTATACAACTGGTAAGTGATACCGTAAACCAGATTCCACTGGATGAGGAAAGAAGTGAAAACTATATCCCAGAACTCATTGAAGCGTTAATTCCCATAGGTGACAAAATTTATTTTCTAGGCCATGATGCGTCTGTATTTAACAACAAAGAATTAGGTGAAGCCGAAGAGAAGCTGAGGGAACCCATACGACGCGTTATTGAGCTGTTACAACAAAGAGGTTACTTTCAGCAAACGGTTAGCAGCGAATGGATTTTGAATACGCTTTATGCCTTGCTTTTCCATACTTGGGAACAGGTACATGAAGGTAATGTTCCTAAAAAATCGGCTGCAGAACTTTTTTTAAATACGTTTTATTATGGTTTCAAAGCTAAGGATGATAATTAACATCAATAATATAGAAAGAAAAAAGGAGTGCTAGGAAATGAATCAAATCTCAATTGTAAAGGCTGATCATCAATCCATGGTCAGCGCTAAGCTAAATGTAATGGCATTGGAATACATGGCGTTTTCACTTGCAGGATCTGAGGAGAAGAACACGATCGAAGGGACATTTCGTACGCTATGGCAGCAGGAGAACAATCGCTTTAGTCATCAATACGCTTACGAAGCTCAAATGGACGGGAAAACTTTAGGGATGATTACTTGCTATCCCATACCTGTTTTAAATCGTCTTGCATGGCCCACTTTCAAACAGCTGCTTTCATTCCGAAAGCTGGACCTTATTGTTTATAATATTCTGAATATCAAAATGTTTTATTCCATGATCACCATGAAGGAGGGAGAAGATGACGAGTTTCACATCGGAACAATCGCCTTATTGCCCGAAAGCCGAGGACTGGGGATAGGTACTAAGCTGCTTGAGTTTGCCGAGGAACAGGCCTGCCTGCAAGGCTTTTCTAAATGCTCTCTGACGGTAAAGAAAGAGAACCATCTTGCCATTAAATTGTATCAGAGGATAGGCTACCAGATTACAGGTGAAATCAATAAACCAAAGTTATCGTTGTACAGAATGGTCAAAAATGTAGAACCTTGCAACCGTTTATAAAAAAGTTGTACCGTAAGATTAAAAATTAAGTGAGTTTTATTCAAAAACAACACAATATTCAAGTATCAGCAGTGTATCAGAGACTCTTTACTATAAAGGATACAAGAGTGAGATTTATAATTACAATTACCTAACTAATTTAGTTAGGTAAACCAAAAATCATCATCATCATACTCTTGATGCAAATAAGCAATTGATTTCATGGTTTAATTCGAGATTTAGTTTTTCATGATTAGGAAAAATATTAAAGGAACTTCTATAGTTACAATTTAGTAAGATTATATTTCAAATTGTAAGGGAACAGTTATTCATTTAAATATAGAAAATGTTTATCTTTAAGGTAATAATAAACAATTAGACAAAAGTGAGGTAAATAATATGACTTTTGAAGAAAAATTACAAGCGTATGCAGAACTTGCGGTAAAAGTCGGTGTCAATATTCAACCAGGGCAATATTTATTAGTCAATACATCAGTGGATGCATTGGATTTCGCCCGTTTAGTTGTGAAAGAAGCTTATAAGGCTGGGGCAGGACGTGTTCATGTTAACTTAACGGATGATGAAATGGATCGTGCTTACTTTGAACATGCCTCAGATGAAGAATTTAATCGTTTCCCAGAATGGATAGTCAAAATGAATGATGAGCTGATCGAACGTAAAGGAGCACTATTAATGATAGATGCTGCAGACCCTGATAAATTTGCAGGTATTTCAGCCGATCGTCTAGCTACCTATCAAAAGGTATCAGGAGCTGCTCTGAGCAACAATCGCAACGCAGTAATGAAGGATTTAATAGCCTGGTCGATGATAGCAGTTCCTTCACCAAAGTGGGCATCGAAGGTGTTCCCGAACTTAGCGGCTGAGGATCAAGTACCAGCATTATGGGAGGCTATTTTTAAAACTGTTCATATCGGTGAAGGTAATGTTGTTGAAAACTGGCGTGAACATGTAACAAATTTAGAATCTCGTGCGGCCCTACTGAATAATAAAAAATATGCGAAGCTTCACTATACAGCGCCAGGTACGGATTTAACAATTGCATTAGCGCCACAGCATAAATGGATTACTGGAGGTGGTAAAACACCAGATGATACGATCTTTATGGCTAATATGCCGACAGAAGAAGTTTATACGTTACCGATGAAACAAGGTGTGAATGGCTATGTCAGCAATACTAAACCATTAGTTTATCAGGGGAATATTATCGATGGCTTTAAACTGACACTCGAAGAGGGAAAAATTGTTCAAGCTGAAGCACAGATAGGACATGATTTATTACAGGAGCTTATGAATGTGGATGAAGGCTCTTGCTATCTAGGTGAGGTAGCACTTGTACCACATGGATCGCCAATTTCAGCATCGGGGATTTTATATTTTAATACATTGTTTGATGAAAATGCATCGAACCATTTAGCGATTGGTAAAGCTTATCCAACTTGCTTAGAGGGTGGAAGAGATTTAGAAAACGATCAGCTTGAAGCGTTAGGTGCAAATATTTCAGTAACACATGAGGACTTTATGATTGGCAGCAGTGAGATGGACATTGACGGTATTTTACCAGATGGAACTGTAGAGCCAATTTTCCGTAAAGGTAGCTGGGCATTTTAAGTTTTTGATAGGAAGAAAGGAGTGGGGCAGATGAAACGATACCTGAGCTTCACTAGTAGCAATACTCACAAAGGTATTTAGATTTCATCTGCATTAGCTCAGACTGAAAATTACCTGTCAATTGGATATTCCTTGGCTTCTAGGTTATCTACTAATAATGCTATAAAATATATTTATATTAGGAGTCTTGGAATGAATAAATTAAATTCTTATACAAGAATAGATACTATGGATTATTTACGAGGATTTGCCTTGTTGGGGGTACTTCTTGTGAATAGTTATCAGGTAATGGGTTATTTGTCTAATACTAATGAGTTACACCAAGTATTATATGATATATTTAACAGAAAATTTTATCCTATTTTATTCTTTTTATTTGGATTCGGGTGTTATCTTTTTATGAATCGATCCAAACAAAAAGTAAACAATAGATACCTTTCGTTTTTACGCAGAATCTCTTTTTTATTTGTACTAGGGCTTATCCATACATTTTATGCACCACCAGGAATTAATGATGTATTAATGTTTTATGCTGTACTTGGCTTGTTTATTATAATATTTTCCAAAAGAAATAAATGGACTAACTTAATAGTAACGATTACGCTAATAGCCTTATCTATAGTTACAGCTTTTTCTCAACCGTATTATGGTGAGAGAATAGTATGGCTAGAATTACTATCCGTCATAAGTAAGTGGCTTTCATTTATGATGCTAGGTTTTACGATGGGGCAATTTAAATTTTTTGAAAATGTCTATGGAAAATTAAAGTATATTTCGATTTTTTTAATCGTTAATATTTGTACTTATGTATCTTTATTTTATGTAAGGGGATCAGGATTATTTAACATTCCCCCTTCAGGAATTGAAATGCTAGAAGATTATAGTGTTACCTTTATGATGACTAGCATTCTTCTTATTATTTTACAATGGGACAAGGCAAAAGTGATATTAACACCATTAAAGTTCTATGGACAAATGTCTTTAACAAATTATCTTGCACAAAGTGTTTTACTCATTGTGTTTAGTATCATAATTGGTTTTACACCTATTAATTCATTAATGGTGTGCTTCATAATCCACGCTATTTTAATTACTTTTAGTATTGTTTGGTTAAGGTATTTTAAAATGGGACCAGTTGAATGGATATTAAGATATTTTACATATTGGAGTAAAATTCCGAATAAGAAGAAATCTGTTTTTAGAAACGATTTAGAAAGTGTTTAAATGTTTAATCACTATATTTAGAAGTAAAATGCATTCTAAGGAGACAGGCCAATGAATTTCTGGGAAGTTGTTTTGATAGTTGTAAATTTTAGTCTATTAAGTTGGATACTATTAGTAGGAAGGGAAACAAAAAAGTGGTCTAAATTCGCATCTTTAGTTGCTATTGGAATGGTTATAATCCAGCTATTGGTAGAAGATTTTAGATGGCAGATGATTCCAGCTTATTTAACCCCAGTTATCTTGATTATATGCTATTTATTAGCTGAACGGAAAAAGGGGTTCAGAAACAGGAGTATATTCATTGTTAAGTCTTTGTTGTTGTTTATCTATATTTCTGTAGCAGTTACGTTACCCTTACTAATGCCAGTATTTTCATTTGAAGAACCAACTGGCCCACATATGGTCGGTACGAAACTATATCATTGGGTCGATGATCAGAGAAGTGAACCATATTCAAAAAATCCAACCGACCGACGTGAACTGATGGTGCAAATTTGGTATCCTGCAGCTGAAAAAAGCAATGGGAATCGAGAACCTTATATTGGGAACATGACAGAGCTTGCTAACGGACTGGAAAAAGCATTGTCCATTCCTGCATTTGCATTCAGCCACCTGGGCTTGGTAAAATCGCATTCGTTTAAGGATGTACAACTATCAGACTCAGAGAATCATTATCCGATACTAGTTTTCTCCCATGGTTTAAGTGGTTTTCGTAATCAAAACACGTTTGAAGTTGAGGAGTTGGCTAGTCAAGGATATATTGTTCTAGGTATCGATCATACATTTGATGCTGCAGCTACCGTCTTCCCAGATGGTCGAACTGCTTACGTACAGTCCGACAATTTAACTGATTTTGACGAACGCGATCGCCACATCAAATTATGGAAAGAAGATGTCACTTTTGTACTTGACCAGTTAGAGAAGCTTAATCAAAACGATGAGACCGGCTTCTTTACAGGAAAGCTTGATACCTCGCGTATTGGAATGTTTGGGCACTCTTACGGCGGGGCTACCGCAGCGCAAATACTTGCAGAAGACTCTCGTGTCAAAGCAGCTATTGATATGGATGGTACATTGTATGGGAAAGTATTACCTGAAAGTGGGATTGGAAAACCATTTCTGCTCATGAGTGCAGACATAAATGAAGATTCTGATGAAGATGCCTATAAAGACAAGGCTCGCAGTGAACGTGGGTTAGCTGGCGGTGGTATGTCAATGGTCATTCCCCATACGGATCATACAAGCTTTACTGATTTTCATTTGTTCTCCCCTCTGTTGCGGAGCCCAGGTGAAAATCCAAAGGAAGTTCATCGCATTATCAACGAATTCAGCCTAGCCTTTTTTGACCAGTATATAAAACAGAAGGACGACGGCTCAACGCTTAAAAGGCTGAAGACCAAATACCCGGAAGTGAATTTTAAAGTAAACCGATAACTTTATGCAGAAACTAACTTCATCTGTTGAAGAAGCTGGAAAATCATTTGGAAGTATTCCCTAATCCATTTAGGGTGTAGTATCTCATAGTTTCTGTGACCTCAGAAGAAATGTTCGCATTTTCAGAGGAGATTACAACAGGTGTAATGGAAAAACGACTAAGGCTGCAAAGGCAACAGAAAGTGTTGTAGCGTACGATGGTGCAACAATCAAGGTAGCCTTGAAAAATCTATTTCAAAGTTTGAGTAAAATTCTACCATTATGTAATTTTGCTATCGATTATCTTTTTGAGGATGGGATTAGAAGAACACTTTTCAATGTTCTTTGTAAATCCCATTCCAATAAATGTTCCAAACTTGCTCGGCGCGCCTTCTAAATTTTTCTTCCGTATAAAAAAGTAATTCCAAAAAGAGTCCATCCATCAAACAATTAAACGAGGCTATTAAGTCATCAACCGGTTGATCCTTTATTATGCCTTGCTCTATTCCTTCAGAAAAGATTGTTTCAAGCACCTCAAAAAGCATTTCTTCCATCTCATTAAAAATGTTTTTCACTTTATCATTTAAAGTTGGAGGAAGGTAAAAAGCTAATTTTGTATATGCTGCTGTTTTTTCAGGTTGACTTAAATAGTAAGTACAAAGTTCTTTCACTATTTGGTAGAGCTTTTCTTTAGCCGATCCATTTTTTAAATTGGCAATTGACCGTTTTATGTGAAGGTAATACTCTTCGAGCAGATCTTTATATACAGCCATAAACAGGTCCTCTTTGTTTTTAAAAAAGGCATATATCGATGGTGTTTTAATGCCAACCTCTTTAGCAATACTAGAAAGAGTTGCCTGATCGTAGCCTTTTTCAGCCAATTGTTTATAAGCAACTTCTTTAATCCTATTTTTTGTCATAAATATCACTTCTAACTTATTTTTTATTGGGCAAAAACTTATTATAAAAATACTCCTCTAACTATAATACAAAATATTTGAGTAAAACAAAAATAAAAATCAGGAATATTGTTAAGCAATAAGCTAGGTGTTTTCTCACTGGCACAGATAGAATATCGATACCAGATGGCTGCTTAGTATTTTTTACAGCTATTTACTTAACAGGGATAAGTCCAGCGCTCATTTGAGTACCTGGCCTTTTTTTTATTTCCAAAAATTTAATCTTGCCAAGAAGCAAACGTTTGTTCTAATATGTATACAAACAAGTGTTCTTACGTATGATAGGTAAAGGGGAAAATCATTGTGTCAATAATAAATAACTGTAGTAGGAGATGTTTTTGGATATAAAAGGTTTAAAAGTCCGGATGCGATTTAATTTAGGTAAATCGGTAGAAATTGAAAGTATAGATATAGTGATTAGCCAATTTTAAAAAAAATGCGAGAGGTAAGGAGGAAACTACGATGAGAGAGCAACTGATTAAAGCTATGCAGCGCAAACAATTAGTGAACATGATGTATGTAGCAAAAGATGGTTCCATAACAAAAAGGCGTGTAAAAATCATTAAAATTGTTGGTGATTCATTTCAAGCATTTTGTTTTACAAGACATGCAAAACGTACTTTTTTGATCAGTAACGTTCTAGCCGTTATTCCTTTTGCTAGTGGGGGACGTGAAGTTGTATGAATTATGAGAGTATGCCCAATAGACCTATTATGTGTATCGATATGAAATGCTTTTACGCCAGTATCGTAGCGATGTTACATGGGCTAGATATTTTAAAAACTCCAGTTGCAGTAGTAGCAAATTTTGACCAGCCAGGTAGCGTAGTGCTTGCTGCATCCCCCTTGATGAAAGAAAAATTTAGTATCAAAACTGGTAGTCGTCGTTATGAAATCCCTCAACATACTGACATTAGATTGTTTGAGCCTAAAATGAGTTTCTTTATTCAAATGTCGATGACGATTACAAAATTAATCTCTAATTACGTCCCGGTTGATGCTATACATGTGTATAGTGTAGACGAAAGTTTTGTTGATTTAACCGGCACTGAAAAGCTTTGGGGTTCACCTGAAGAAACGGCTAAGGAAATACAAAAGGCTATTTTTGACCAATTTAATATACCTAGTGCAGTAGGTATGGGACCAAATATGTTAATAGCCAAATTAGCTTTAGACCTTGAAGCAAAGAAAACAGGCTTTGCTAGATGGACTTATGAGGATATTCCAAAGAAATTATGGCCTGTACGACCTCTATCGGAAATGTGGGGCATAGGAAAACGAATGGAAGCAAATCTAAATGCTATGGGAATACAAACAGTTGGTGGTTTGGCTAATACAGATCTAAAAGAATTAGAAAAGCGCTTTGGTGTAATGGGCAATCAACTCTATTACCATGCATGGGGAATAGATCTATCCAAATTAGGGGAGCCGTTAATAACAAACGGAGCTTTAAGTTTTGGGAAGGGACAAATGCTGATGAGGGATTACCATACACGGAAAGAAATCTCTGTGGTGCTCCTTGAAATGTGTGAGGACGTAATGAAGCGAACGCGGGATGCAGGTTATGTGGGCCGTACAATTAGTATTGGTCTTTCTTATAGTCGAAACGCCATGACCAAAGGGTTCCATCGGTCTAAAACAATTGCAGTGCCGACAAGTGAAACTCTTGTGATGTATAAAACTTGTCTTGAATTGCTGGATGAACACTTTGCAGGGGAGCCAGCTCGTCAATTATCTGTCCGAATAACGAACCTTGAAAGAGAGCATAGTATCCAATTAGATTTATTTGACGAACGCAAACCACAGCGACAAATTATAGGACCTACTATGGATGCCATACGCAATCGGTTTGGAGCAACATCAATATTAAGAGCAGTTTCTTTCACGAAAGCTGGTACAGCTATTAATCGAGATCGCTTAGTTGGTGGTCATTTGGCATAGGAGTGATTTATTAATGATACAAGACAGAGGTAGTATTAAATGGGCATCGATGATGTTGCCGGAGCATTTGGAGCTTCTTAGAGAGTATAAACAAGAGTGCACAGAACAGCCAAGAGAATTGACTGAATGGGAGCTGGAAGAACTACAGAAAACAATTGATCAAGCTTTTAATCAGCAATTGGACATAAAATTAGAAGTGTGGAAGGACTACAAAATTACACAATGGACGGGAATAATTAAATCGATGAATACTAATGAACTCATACTTGAAACACTACTTAAAACGAAAAGTATTCCAATCCAAAGTATTCAATCAGCCCAACTGGATGCTGATTATTATGATTAAAGCCGATGAAAGACAGTTACTTCATAAGTATCTTTTGTTAGAGTTAGCCGTTAAATCATTACAGGTTGACTATTGTAAATTAGAGCAGTTTAAAATGAAAACGGTATTTCTTCCAATGATGGATTCATTGCTAAAGGATTTAAGACAAGAATATTTTAGCCTAAAACGAGAACTTGCACAGCAACGTATACGAGTAGTAGGCTGGCAGCCAGTAGATGAATACTTTAGTGACGTGCAAGTTGCCAATGCAGGTAATGATGTAGTACTCCGTTATGCTAATCAAGCTCTGAAGTCACAGGTGGAAAAATTGTTGGCTAATCATATACGAGTAGCTTTAGAATAAAGATTTTTTCCTTCAACCTTTATTTATCAGCAAACGCAAAAACAATCCATCTCGAAAAAAGATTGATCAAATATACTGTAACAAGGTGTTTTTTGTTTGGAAGGCATTTGTAATTTTTCAATAGAAGATCAGATAATAAATTTTAACACATAAGGAGATAAGACTATGGCAGAAAACAAATTACTAAGAATGGACAATGTCGGCATCGTTGTAGAATCCCTTGATGATGCAATCTCTTTTTTCGAAGAGATTGGCTTGAGCCTTGAAGGGCGAGCCACTGTCGAAGGGGAATGGGCTGGTCGCGTAACTGGATTGGGTTCTCAGTGTGTAGAGATTGCTATGATGGTTACTCCAGATGGTCACAGTCGACTTGAACTTTCGCGATTTCTCAGCCCATCTACTATATCAGATCACCGGACTGCCCCTGTAAATGCCCTCGGTTATCTACGCGTCATGTTCGCCGTTGAAGACATTGACGAAATGGTATCCAGACTCACTAAGCATGGTGCTCAGCTCGTTGGCGAAGTGGTTCAGTACGAGGACTCGTATCGGCTCTGCTACATTCGTGGAATCGAAGGGATTCTAATCGGTTTGGCGGAACAACTCGGTAACAAATAAGTAAGTGGCGTTTTATACGACCTTATTGTCACATCTACAAGTTCTTATTCGGCAATTGTATCAAAAATTAAACAACTTTATTTTACACCGTCCGCAAATGTGGACGGTGTTATACGTTTCTCAGCTTCAAAATTAATTGTCATTACTTATTCAACGAAAGCTCCCAGTAACCGTCTACTATACATAAGAAAAAAAGAGCTGCATATTCCGATCCCCCTCCAATCACTCCTCTTACTGTTCTCCTAATCTTCTATAAGAAACTACACCACCGACTATACCTACAACTGCTGCCTTGATAAGATTAATTGAAAAAATTAATGAATTTTGTAGGTCATTTCTCATTTGAGGTCTGCTTTTTTATTAAATTACTAGGAATATAGATTTAATTTATATTTGATAAACTAATGCAAAATATCAATATTTTAAAATGTTTAAATATTTCGATATCCGTATTAGTTTATTTGTGATAAATTGGAAATATCACACTAAACTGAAAAGTGTGACAATTAAAGGTGGAAGGGGAAATAAGATTTGAAAAAGTTTAAGTTTACGAAGTTCTTAAGTAGTATTCTAGCTTTCGTTATGGTGCTTTATCTATTGGTTCCATTGTCGAGTGTTAGTGCTGAAGAATCGAAACCATTCAAGCAAGATGGTCAAAGTGAAAGTATAATGCAACTAAAAGCGGCTATCGCTGAACAGCTAAGCTTGTCCAAAGATGGTCCAACTCTTCACGAAAGCTTACAAAATGTATCAGGCAATCAAAAAGTTGCAGTCATCGTTCATTTATCTGAAAAGCCTGTGGCACTAGAGCAAGGAATGAGCGAAGTCAAGGGCGAAGAATTCTCGAAAGCCCAAGCAAATGAAGTTCGTTCAAATGTAAAAGAACAACAAGCAGAAGTTAAAGAAGAGTTAGCTGCTAAAAATGTTCAGATGACTCAAGGATACTCATTTGATACAGTTTTAAACGGTTTTGCAGCAACTGTGAAAGCAAATGATCTTCCGAAACTGCTTACAGTAGAAGGAATTACATTAATCGAACCTGATGCAATTGTTTCCGCATCAGAAGATAATACGATGAAACCATCGGAACTTATTAAGGAAGATCAATTAGAAGCTCAAATGAATACAAGTAATTCTTTCCTAGGTATCGAACAGCTTTGGAAGGAAGGACTTGAAGGACAAGGAATAAAAGTAGCGGTATTAGATACTGGTATTGATGTAGATCACCCTGAATTTGCTGGAGTTTATAAAGGTGGGAAAAATTTCATTCCGAATTCAGCAACTTACACGAAGCCTCGAGCAGATGACGATGCATCGGAAACATCGCCTTCGGAGCGTCCAGCCGGGACACCTGAATTTAATGAAAAGGGAAGCGCGTTCTATACTTCTCACGGTACACATGTTGCTGGAACAATTGCAGCAATCGGAGCTAACAAATTCGGTATTAAAGGAATTGCTCCAAAAGTAGACCTTTATGCTTACCGTGTTCTTGGGGCATACGGAAGTGGAGCTACATCTGGTATTGTTAAAGCAATTGAAACTGCTGTAAAAGAAAAAATGGACGTTATCAACCTTTCACTTGGCGGGGGAGCTAACTCTGAAACGGATGCTGGTTCATTTGCTATTAATAATGCAATGATGGCTGGAACAATCGGGGTAGTTGCAACAGGAAACGAAGGTCCAAATCGTGGAACAATGGGTACACCTGCAACTGCTCGATTAGGAATTGCTGTTGGTAACACAACAAATCCTGAAACAATGTATAACGGGGAAGTAAATGTTACAGTGGGCAACTATAAATTAACAAAACAACTTCCATTAATGGGAACGACTTTTGGGAAAGATTTAGCAACACAGCTTCAAGGCGAATTTGATCTAGTTGCAGTTCCTGGAAACGGGGAAGTAAAAGACTTTGAAGGAATTGATGTAAAAGGTAAAGTGGCATTGATTTCTCGTGGTAGTATCGCATTCGTTGATAAAATTGCGAATGCAAAGGCAAAAGGGGCAGTCGCAACAATTATTCATAACTTTGCTGGTGGAACGAATGCACCGAACATTTCAGGCACATTCCTTGGTGATTCATTTGAGTTCCTGCCAACATTTGATATGTCCCAAACGGATGGGGCTGCAATTCGCGCTGCATTAGCAGGCGGAGCTGGAAAAGTAAGCTTTAGTAAATTTGCTTCCACAAAGACACTGGGAGATGATGTAAACGATTCAAGTTCACGTGGACCATCTACACCAAACTTTGATATTAAACCAGATGTAAGTGCGCCTGGAACAAACATTATGTCAACGATTCCAAAGTATAAAAAAGATTTCCCTAATGCAGATTATGGGGAGGCATATGGTCGTAAAACAGGAACTTCTATGGCAACACCGCATATTGCAGGTATTGCTGCATTAGTTAAACAAGCAAATCCTGATTGGAACGCGTTCGATGTAAAAGTGGCGCTTTCTAATACAGCAAAGGTTATAGATAAAACAAAATACGATGTGTTTTCTCAGGGTGCAGGGCGTGTAGATCCTTATGCAGCAGCTCATCCGGAAATTCTTGCTTATGCAATTGATAGCGCAATTTTAGATGGAACTGGTGTAGTTACAGAAAACTTGAAAGGTACAGTTACTTTCGGTCCACAATCACTTAAAGACCAAGATATTTCTGTAACGAAACAAGTTTTAGTAAAAGATATTAAAGGGAACGGCGGCAATTATAACGTATCAATTGATGTAACAAAAACATTTGGTGATGCAACTGTTACAGTAGATCAGCCGACATTTAATCTAGATGGTGAGCAAGTTTTAAATATTACATTAACTGCTTCACAAGCTACGGCACCAAACGGCTCTGAAATACTAGGGTATATTTACATCAGCGGTGGAGATACAGAAATTTCATTGCCATTCGCAGCTGACCTTGGCGGCGCGGCAGCAACTGCAATTAAAGATTTTAAGATTACAGAAACAGATCTATCCTTTAACGGAGATGGAGTGAAAGACTCAGCTGTACTTTCATTCACATTAACTGGAGATGTAACAACTAACTATATCGAGCTTTGGGATATTATGAATCCTGAAGGTGGAGAATACGGAGACGGCTACATTGGTTATCTACATGCAGGTACTGCGCTAGGGAAAGGCTCTTATACGCTGAATATTGGTGGGCAGTACAAACCATGGGGAACAGCACCTGCCACAAAGATTCCAGATGGTCTGTATACAATTGACTTCACTGGTCTTGCAGCATCAGGAGTAGTTTCCGATTATGTTGGACCAATTATCGTGAAAACGACTAAACCAGAAATTACTGGTTCAGTAGCTAAAGGTGTCGCTACAGGACAGGTAACAGATAAGTATATCGACTACAATGAAGAGTTATATTTATACGGTTTAGATTACAATTTAAATGATAAATTAAAAGCTTCCTATGTTTCGACGGTGAATGGCAAAGTACAAGCGCCAGTTGCTTTTGAATTAAATCAAGACGGTAGCTTCACATTCCCAGTAACAGCAGAAACAAATGCTGTATCAGTAATAATTAAAGATGCTGCCGGAAATGTTGGTGAAGCGAAAATATATGAAAAAGAAGTAGTAGAACCAGTAGTAACACTTTCTGTAAATCCAACTAAGCTAGACCTAACAGCTGGAGAAACTGCACAAATTACGGTAACAGAAACGACAACGCCTGCAGAAGGTACTGCAACAGAGGAAGACGTAACTTCAAAAGCTACTTATGTTGTTGGAAATGAAAACGTTGCAACAATAGTCAATGGATTAGTAACTGCAGTAGGTGAGGGCACGACTCCAATTACTATTTCATACGGTGATAAAGAAGTTACTTTAAATGTTACAGTTAAAGCACCTGTTATAGAAAAACCAATAGTAACACTAGAAATTGATCAAGCTCAGGTTGAAACTAGAATAGGTAAAGAAGTTCCAGTTAAGATTACTGAAGTAACTACTTTTGATGGTAAAACAACAGAAAAAGATGTTACAAAGTTTGCAACCTACGAAGTAGCGAATGATAAAATAGCTACTGTAAAAGAAGGAGCTGTAAAAGGAAAAGGTCAGGGTAATACAACGATTACGGTAACGTATGGTGAGAACACACTAACATTTGATGTGTTGGTTGTAAAGCCAGGGAATGACAACGGAAATGGAAACGGAAATGGCAACGGCAATGGAAACGGAAATGGCAATGGAAACGGAAATGGTAATAAAAATAATAATGAAGTTACCGAGGAAGAGTTATAATTAATTTCAGTTCAGCAAAAAGAGAAATTGCACAGCGCAATTTCTCTTTTTGGTATATATTATAAAGCATCCCTTTAAAAAGATGATCTCCTACTAAAATCAACATCATTAAAGCCTCCGTACGCAATTATGCCGAGGTCTAATTGATTTGATTAAAGGGTTTTTAATCAAATGTATTGAAAGAATATACATACCATAATCTGGAGGGGATAAAATGATTTTTGAAATGACTACTCAAGTACGAGTATCAAATATCGAAGAAGGGCATAAGTGGTATGAAACACTGTTAAATAAGAAACCGGATTTCATACCACACGATGGTTTTGTAGAGTGGGAACTTATACCTGGTTGTTGGTTACAAGTAGCAGAGGGGAATCTTACTGAAGGAAACGGTCCTTTACGTTTAGGTGTTACAAATATCGAAGTTGAAAGAGAAAGACTTATAAAAGAACTTAACATTGATAACTTTGAAATTTACTCAAGACCAGAAGTTTCAGCTAAATGGGGAACATTTACGGACCCTTGGGGAAATCGTCTTGGATTTTTTGAATACATGGATAAGACTGAAGAACAAGCACGGATAAAAGCTATTATGGGAAAAGCAGGAGTTTAGGTATGTATTAACGGTCGTTATACGTCAATTGTTTATAAATCAAGTGAAAAAATATTTTTTCTTCATCACGAAGTGGTGGAAACCGTTGATACATCAATGTTTATAGGGGGAGATTAGTTAAAGAAGGTAGTTTTCAAGTGAATGGTGAATTGTTAAAATATAACATATTACAAAATGAGGAAGCTGTAATGGTAAGGTTGGAGGTGATTTTTATGAAGAAGGTATTATCGGACTATGTATAGTTGTAACTGGATTTATCCTCATTATTGCACAAGATGAATTTGAAGGGAACGATACTGCAAATGGTATTGATAAAATGTTTTCTGGTCAACCTGTTCACCCCTACTTGTAGAAATATGTTTGAGGCTGATTGGGACTTAGATCTCGTATAACAAGCGAAGCTATAATACTACTTGGAGGTAATAGGGTTACTGGTGAATACGTTTAGAACCAAAAAAAGTAATACAAACCAAAACTATGGTTTGTATTACTAATGTTAGTATGCTTCACCTTTTGACAATTATTGAACGCGAGCAAATCCAAATCCTGAAGCGTAGTCATCACCTATAGCAGCTCCATAACCACCTTTAATATCTACTAATTTTGCTCTCGCTTGTAAGTTAGAACGTAGTTGCGTGTTAGACAATGACGGATTTTCAGCCCAAATTTTTGCTGCTAAACCAGAGACATGAGGTGTAGCCATTGATGTGCCGCTAATTGTATTATAACCGCCATTATACCATGTAGAATAAACTGATGAGCCAGGAGCTGAGATTTCAATATCACCTTCCTGAATTACATAATCTCCAGTTGTAGATGCATAACCACGTGAAGAGTAGTCAGCTACACGATAAGTCCCATTTTGTTGTACATTTTCTAAAGCTGCAACGGCGACTGCATTTGGTAATGCCCCCGGATAACCAATTGTTCCTTGCGCATAGCCTGAATTACCAGCTGCAGCAACTACTAGAACTCCTTTACTGTATGCGTAATTGACAGCACTTGAAATGAGGCTATTATTCGCTGAAGAACCTAGAGACATACTAATAATTGTTTTGGTACCAGTAGCTGATGCTTGATCTGCTGCATGTCGAATAGCAGCAGCAATATCATCTGAGTATCCAGAGCCGCTATCTGATAACACTTTGTAAGCCCAAAGATCAGCATCTGGAGCGACACCGTAAATGCCTGCTTGATCGCTTCCACCATCAGCTAAGGCCGTACCAGCAACATGTGTACCATGTCCGTTTTTGTCTGTACAGCTGTTGTTAATGGGTGTTGTCGCACCTGTAAAGTCTTTACATTGCTCTACGTTATTGACAAGGTCAGGATGAGAAGTATTTACACCCGTATCGAGTACGGCAATATTAATGTCACTTCCTCCAGTTGTAGATGTTAAAGTATCATTGTTATAAATTGCTTTAATTCCCCAAGGTATTTGTTGAGAAGCTCTTAAAGAAGTTACCGAATCCAGGGGTTCACTTTCTACCATACTATCGTCTTCCAAACCTATCGTATCTAATGTAACGATAGGAACTTTTGTAACTGTGAAATTTTTATTCTTCTGTAATGCTTCGAATTGTTTTTCATTCATATCAGTTGAAAATCCGTTCTCTGTTAATTCCCAACGAGCAGAATATTGAGTTTTTAATGTTGATTTTTCTGATTTTTTGTTTGCCTCAACATAAACACGGAATGTCTCCTGACCACCGTCGTTTCCTGAGCTATCTTCGCTATTCATCGCTGTTGCGTACACCGGATTTATTACTGATCCTGCAACCAAAAGACTTAGCAACGTACTTTTCATTTTTTTCATTCATCCCAACCCCTTTTCAAATTAAGTTATAGTACTACAATTTGAATCTACCATAATTTAGGTTTTTTGATTATTGGGAAAATTTTGATTATAATAAATGTAAAATATAGTCATTCGATACGGGAGGTTATGAAAATGAAAATAGGTTCATTAATTAAGTACTATCGTACAAAGCTAGGAATGACACAGAATTCGGTGGCGATGGGGATTTGCTCGATTCCTCATTTAAGTAAAATTGAGAATAATAATAAAGAAGCAAATAGCGAAACAATACGACTACTGCTAGAACGATTAAATATTAGTATTCACGATGTAGAGAATAACGAACAAAATATTATTTGGCTATTAAATGATTTACAAAAACATATAAATTACCTAGAGAATGAGAAAGTAGAAGAGACAATGAGCAGATTAAAAGAATATGAAGAAATAATAGGTTTTACAGAATCTATTTATTTATATGAACTTTATAAGTTACGTTATTATGTGTTTGTTAAAGAGCATAAATTAGCAGACAATCAATTAAGATGGCTAAATGCCCACCGACAAAATTTTTCCCAACATGAAAGGTATTTACATTCATATTATTATGCATTAGTTTTAATAACAAAAAGTAAATATGAGGAAGCAGCTAAAGAACTAACTCAAATACTTCAAATACATCCAGAACTAGGGTCACTAGAAGGAGAGTTTTACTACCATTTCGCTTTAATAAAAGGGCGGTTAGAAGAACCAAGCCAAGCAATTATTTATGGGAAAAAAGCTCTTCAATTCTATAAGGACCAATTTAATTTTAAAAGAATTGTTTATACATTAATGTCTCTGGCACTTAATTACTCTCGAGGAAAAGTGTTTCACGAAGCAATCGAAATCTATGAACATTTAGTGAGAAATGTGGAGCTATTACAGCAACAGCAGCTATTACCTGCTATATATCACAATTTGGGGGATTTGTACCAAATGAGAGGGGAATATGAAAATGCATTAATATACTTTGAAAAAAGCGCTTCTTTAATGTCAAAGAACTGTGATCATTATCTGCTTTGCTTATATAATTTAGGTGTTACACAATTTCGCTTAGAACAAACGGAGAAAAGTATAAAAACCTTTACTTTTCTAAAGGAAGAAGCAAAAAATAAGAGAAAATTAAGTTTTAATTTATTTGCTACTTTTTATTTATATTTGCTAGGAGAAGAAAAAGAGAAAGCAATGGATTTTTTAGAAGGGAGGTTAATTCCATTTACAGCAGATAATGAAGAATTAAAAGAAATGCACCAACAATTTTCTAATTTATTGAGAGAGTATTATCGACAAGAAAAGAAGTTTGAGAAAGCTATGCAATTTATTGAAATCTAAAGGAGAGTGTGAATATGAAGAAAAATGTTGGATTATCAATCTTAATACTGAGTGCTGCAGTAATGATTATATCTGTTCCAATTCATCCACCGGTTTTATTTTAAAGTTTATACAATGAAATTAAAAGGCAAGAGTGGTAGAAGGTAGTGGCTATATCTTATGATTGAGGAACAGTGTATTTCAAACTCGAAATGTAAGGCACTTCGCAACGTTCAAGCAAAAAGAGAAATTGCACAGCGCAATTTCTCTTTTTGGTATGTGCGCCCGGCATGCGTATGAACTATAGGGTGTAAGTCCCGAACCCCGAAGACAGAAGTAGAGGTTAGCCAAGAGCAAGGGTGTCCGTGGTGACGCGGAATCTGAAGGAAGCTGGAGGCAAAACACTGGTCCGAGGAACACGAACCTCATATAAGGCTAGGTATGATTGGATAAGTTTGCATACCAAAACAAAGTCCTTTCTGTCGAAGGTCATATCGAGTAAATGAGGCGGATAGATGGTGTGAAAGTGCATACGCTTACCCGGGGAGGTCTGATGGAAACGTGAAGTACCCTTCATAAATTACTTGGTGACAAGTAGCTGAACCATCAGAAGTCAGCAGAGGTCATAGTACGATTGGGTCTAGAACTAATCGGAAGGACTGAACAACTAAGAGAGAATAGCCCTTGGCATTCCATCTTGAATGAATAAACACAGAAAACAGAGAAACCTCACGCTTAGAAAGTAATGGTGAAGTCCAGGTGGGCATAAGAAGACAAGCTATTCACGGAAAGGAACGAAATGGTGATGTTGAATCAAATTCTAGCACGTCCGAATATGATACAAGCATTAAGAGTGGAAGCGAATAAAGGAAGCCAGGGAGTAGACATGATGACCGTACAAACCTTACGTCAGCACATCCTCGAAAACTGGGAATCCATTAAAGCGCAAATTCTAATGGGAACCTATATAACTGATAAGGGCCCCAGATTAAGATGGGTAATAAATAATAGCTTATTGTAAAAATATGAATTCACCAATGCGCACTCTAGGCAAAAAGAGTTACGGGTTGTATTATTGAAATAATGTCAAGTTTTTATGGAGGGATTTAAGGATGGCTCTACTACAAGACGAATTAAAAATAACGAAGGTTAAAGGATTATTTGAAATGAAATTAGCCTTACCATCGTATCAACGTCCGTATAGTTGGAGTGTGAGGTCTACAAGTACATTATTTCTTGATACTTATAATGCATATCAAGAAGGTACACAAGAATACAGAATTGGTTCTGTAATTTTACATAAAGAAAATGAAAAATACAATGTTGTGGATGGCCAGCAGCGACTGACAACCCTTTCAATTCTTCTATACTGCTTAGGCTATGAAGCTCAAGGGTTATTGCGCGAAAAATACAATCAACTATCAAATGATGTAATAGTAACTAATTTTAAAATTTTATCTCAGAGGATAAGTGAACTTACAGAAGATGAGCGAAGCAAATACAAAGAATATTTACTGGAACAATGTAGTGCAGTTCAAATTGTCACAGACAGCGAACAAGAGGCCTTTCAATTCTTTGATTCACAAAACTCCCGTGGTAAAGAGTTAGCACCACATGATTTACTGAAGTCTTATCATTTACGTGAGATGGATGATAAAGACGAACATCAGAAAGTAAGAGTTATCAACCAGTGGGAAAATGTGAACCAAAATGATTTGAATGACTTATTTAAAAGTTATCTTTACCCTTTGACGCAATGGTATAAAGGAAAGAATGGTTTAGGCTATTCTTCAAGTAAAATCGATGTCTTCAAAGGGATTAAAACCACAAATGTGTTTAATTATGCTATCTATCATAAAGCAAGTAATCTTTTCGTAGAACAGTTTAATGAAAATGGAAGCAGTGAACTACTTGCTTCCAGAGCATTAAATCAATTTCAATTAACGCAGCCGCTGATGGCTGGAAATCGTTTTTTCAATTATGCTCTTCACTACGGAAAGCAACTTGAGCAGATACGAAAAAAAATAAACAAGTTTCACACTGATGAACAAACTCCGAGTAGGCGTTCAGGGGATATTTACATTAAACAGTTATATGAATGTGTGTTATTGTTTTTTGCTGATCGCTTTGGTTTTGAAAACCTAACTAACGGTGTGATGCAGCAACTATATACATGGAGCTATTCTTTGCGACTGACTATGTATGCTGTGTATCCTCAGACAATCGATAAGTATGCACGAGGAGGACATGAACGTGTAAACAAAGGTTTGGATATGTTTGCAGAAATTAGTGAAATGAACAGTGCAGAAGAATTAAAACTTATTGTTTTGGAACAACCTGATTTTGATAATAAAAATAAAGAAAAGTACAAAGCAGTGTATGATTTACTTTGTGATTGGAATAGGTGGTAGGCGATGGGGGGAAATTTAAAAATCATACCGGTATCAAGCGTATTTTCCAATGTTAGTTATGTAATTCCGATATATCAACGTAACTATGCTTGGAGAGAAATGCAAATTGAACAACTGATAGATGATATTGATAGCTCAATTGACGACTCTAAAAAAAACTATTTTCTTGGAAATCTTATTGTTAATCAAACTGATAATAATGTCTATGAAGTAATAGATGGGCAACAACGATTGACAACATTATTTCTATTAGAAAATTATCTTGGCATGAATTTTGAGAAAGGTGCATTAAAATTTGAGGCTCGTGAAAAATCAAACCGTACACTTAGCATGATAAACAATATAAATAACGCAGAATTACGGGAGGAATTAGTATCTGTTGAAATTTTAGAGGGCTATCAAATCATTCATCACTATTTTAAAACTAAAGGGATAGACAAAAATGAGTTAATTGGAAAACTAAAAAAGGTATTTCTTGTTCGTGTACAAGTCCCAGAAGATATAGATTTAAATCATTATTTTGAAATTATGAATACTCGTGGGGAACAACTTGAACTTCATGAAATAGCAAAAGCAAAGTTTCTAGAAGCTTTGGATACTGAACACGATAAAAAAACTGCAGCATTGATTTGGGAAAAGTGCTCTGATATGGACTCGTATATCCAAATGAATTTTGATCCCAAAGTTAGAAAGGCTCTTTTTACAAAAGATTGGACTAGCATCAAGGATGTCATCGATGATTTTGATTCTATTAGAATGTGCGTTCCGACTGATGATGAAGATGACAAAAAATCAGTTCCTCTGATTGAAATTCTAAAAGAAAGTAAACTTCTTAATAATGGAGTAAGTAGGGAAGAGGTTGAAAATGAACGTTTTGAATCGACTATTTCATTCCCGAATTTTTTACTTCAAGTAAATGCAGTTATGGATAAGTTAGGAGAAGAAGATTCGACACTTGATGATAAACACTTCTTGGATAATTTATCATGGGCTTGGGACGATGCGGATAAAGCAAAGAACTTTTTATATCATATGCTGAAATGTCGAGTGTTGTTTGATAAATATATTTTGAAACGTGAATATGCTAAAGACTATAAAGAAACTGGGAAATGGTCGTTACAACGTATAGAGAAATATAGTGATGCGAGAGGCGATAAACCTAAGTATGTAGGCACTTTTGGTGATGACGATGGTCAGAATAATAAACAAGTAAGAACTCTGCAATCCTGCTTACGCATAACCTATACATCACCTAAGACTATGCATTGGATTTCATTAGTCTTAACAAAGTTATTAGAGAATGAATCATGTGACATCATTGAAATCCTTGAAGATTACTGCAAAACAAAAGTTATCAAATCTAACTTTGGAAATAAAAGTGGATTTGGTTTTGAAAGAATCGTATTTACTTATCTTGATTATCTTTTATACAAAGATGGGTACTCTTACTTGGATAAGGAGATTATCCCGGCGATGCGTGATGACTGGCAATTTCAATTTAGAAGTTCCATTGAACATTTCCAACCACAACGCCCAGTTGAAGGTGAACATTGGGAAGAAGATGACCTTAATGGTTTTGGAAACCTTGCATTAATTACTGTGTCAGGAAACTCCAAGTTTTCTAATTTGCCACCAGCAGGGAAAATAAGCTCTTACCCAAGCGTTATCGAGCAAAGTTTGAAACTAAAAATCATGAACGAATTAGTCGATCTTAATGAAGAAAAATGGACTGAAGAAAAAGCAAGCAAGCATAAAGAAGAAATGTTTAAGATTTTGAGAGCTAGTATTTATGAGTGAAAGCTAATTATAGAAGTAGATGGTTTATTGACAACTTTCCAAACATAAACAAGGCATAAAAGGCTATTGATATGTCTCCGAAAACTAAGACATAAATCCTGTCAATTTAAGCCCTCGAGTGCATGGCGTTGATAGTGCTGAAATAGCTTGATTATAATATAGAACGATGAATCCCTATGGTCCCAATTAGAGAATGATTATTATTTAATTGGGACCAACTCGACCAAAATACTTTTTAAAGCTACTTATTGAACAGTGTCCATCCTAAATTTAGGTAGCGGATATAAAAGCAATAATCAGTCGTTCTGGTTTCGTTTAACGGAACGGTTAAAGTAATTTGAAATGGACCTTTACGTTTAGTTTTTACAAATATCAAAGCTGAAAGAGAATGACGTATAAAAGAAGTTAAAATTGCTAACTTTGAAATATACTGAAGACAAGACCAGAAGTTTTAGTTTGGTGGTAAATGTTTACAATTGGAAAAGCGCGAGAAATCAATGTTTCTAAAATTGATTTCTCGCGCTTTTTAGGGTTTTGACCAATTTTGGCACAGCCTATTATATATAATCATTTAATTTTGAAGAAGTTATCAAATTAGCTACTACGACTTCTCTAGTTATCAAATGAGAGTAGATAAAAAATATTTTTATTCAGAATATTCAATAATTTTGTTGACTTAAATAAAGATGTCATTTAGAATTTGGTTTAATTCCGATATTAGGAATGTATTACGATAATCGGAAATAAGGAGGGTGCGGATTTTGAAAGAAAGGCTTTATATTGATGGATGTTAGGTAGAGGCAAAAGTCTATGAAGATTTGTATTCACCTTTTTCAAACGAGAAAATTGCAGAGATTCCACAGGCTTCATTAGAGCAGGTTGATGATGCTATCCGAAGTGCAGTGAAAAATCAACATGTGATTGCTGAGAAGACAACCTATGAACGAGCGAGAATTTTAGAGAGATTAGCATTATTGCTTACTGAAAAAAGGGATGAGGCAGCTACATTAATTGCTCTTGAATCAGCTAAGCCTTTGAAAACAGCATACGGTGAGGTTGATCATACGATCGAAACATATAAGTTTTCGGTAGAGGAAGTAAAAAGAAATGTTGGGGAAATCATTCCGATGGATGCTGCGAAAACAGGCGCGGGCAGATTTGGTTATACACAAAAAGAGCCTATAGGAGTTGTTGGGGCTATTACGCCATTTAACTTCCCAATGAATTTAGTTGCACATAAACTAGGTCCTGCGATTGCTGTAGGTAATAGCATTATTTTAAAGCCAGCTACTCAAACGCCGTTATCTGCTTTCTTTATAGCAAGACTTTTAGAAGAGGCGGGCTTGCCAAAAGGCGTTCTCAATGTTGTTACGGGAAGAGGATCCCTTGTATGAGACCGCATTGTAACGAGTGACGACGTAAATATGATTACATTTACAGATAGCCCAGAAGTAGGGAAAGATATTATTGCCAAAGCAGGTCTAAAAAAAGTGAGCTTAGAATTAGGATCCAATGCAGGCGTCATTATAGAAGATGCATCGAATTTACAGGAGGTTGCCCAAAAGTGTGTAATAGGAGCTTATTCAAATCAGGGAAAAGTTTGTATCTCCTTACAGCGAATTTATGTGAGGGGGCACTTATATGATGAATTTTTGGAACATTTCCGTAGTGAAGCAGCCAAACTTGTTTGTGGTGATCCGCTCAAAGGCAAATACTGACGTTTCTTCACTTATTTCAGCTGAAGATTTAACAAGAAGCGTGAATTGGGTTGAAGAAGCTAAGCAACAAGGGGCAACGTGCTAGCAGGGGGTTATATTGAAAATAATGTATTAGGTTCCAACTGTTTTAACAAATGTTGCACAACGTCAAAAGTAAGTCGTCAGGAAGTATTTGCACCGATTGTAACTATAACACCAATCGGGTCTATTCAAGAAGGAATTGCTCTAGTAAATAATTCGAAATATGGCTTACAAGCTGGTATTTTCACACAAAACATTCATACGGCCTATGAAGCTTCTAAAAATCTACAAGTTGGTGGGATGATGATTAATGATATTCCAATATACCGTGTAGACCAAATGCCGTATGGTGGTGTAAAAGAAAGCGGAAACACTAAAGAAGGTATTAAATATGCAATGCAAGAAATGACAGAATCAAAATTTATCGTATGGAATCAAAATTAATGGAGGATATATGATGGTACTTAAATATGAGAGAAACAATAATGGTAACACAACAAATGCTATGCGTATTGCATTGTCATTAGAAAGACACGGGGTCAAATACCTTTTCGGCCAAAGCAACCCGCCTACTGTAACATTGGCATGCGAAGATATTGGTATTGAGCAAATCGGCTACCGTCAAGAAAATGCAGGGACATATATGGCGCAAGCATATGCGATGTGTACAAATTCGATCCCAGTCGTTACAGCACAGCACGGACCAGCTGCAACATTATTAGTAGCAGGCTTAGCAGAGGCACTAAAAGCATCTTATCCAGTCGTTGCTTTAGTAGAGGAAGTTTCAAGAAACGATGAAGAGAAAAATGCTTTCCAAGAAATAGATCATTTAGAGCTATTTAAAGGAGTATCAAAATGGATTAAGCGTATTCCAACTGAAGCTAGAATAGAAGATTATATTGACATGGCATTTAAAACAGCAGGATCTGGGCGTCCTGGGCCAACGGTATTATTATTACCAAAGGATATTATTACAGATCCGAATGAGTATCCAATTAATGAAAAAAGAACGCAAAGCTATGGTACGTTCCCATTAGATCGTACAATTGCAGATACATCTAAAGTTGAGCTAGCTGCTGAATGGTTAAGCAGAGCAGAAAATCCATTTATTTATGCGGGTGGTGGCGTCATTTCTTCCAACGCCATGGATGAATTACGTGCTATTCAAGAAGAGTTTTCGATTCCTGTTGCAACTACAACAATGGGAAAAGGTGCAGTTGATGAAAGGCATCCATTGACGATTGGACCTATTGGTTATTATATGGGTAAACGGGGAGTTAGCACATATTTAAAGCCAATGGTACAGCAAGCAGATGTCATTTTACTAGTTGGCAACCGCACAAATCAAAATGGTACAGATAGTTGGTCATTGCTTCCTGAAAACGCTAAATACATTCATATTGATATTGATCCGGTAGAAATAGGTAGAAACTATGAATCATTAAGACTAGCTGGGGATGCTAAATTAACTTTACAAAGCTTGAAAATACAATTACAAAACAGATCTGTAGAGAAAAGAGCAAGTAAACGAGCTAAGATTGAACAACAGATACAAGAGTCTCGCAAAATGCATCAGCAAGATATGCAATCAATTGTTACACAAACGACAGGCAAAATTAAGGTAGAAAGATTTTTATATGAAGTAGAAAAGAGTTTAACAGATGACCATATTGTTGTAGCGGATGCAAGTATTTCATCTGTTTGGAATGCCAACTACTTAACGGCAACAAAAATGCGTAAGTTTATTTTCCCGCGTGGCTTAGCTGGTTTAGGTTGGGGCTTGCCAATGGCAATGGGGGCAAAACTAGCAAATCAACATAAGAAAGTATTTTGTCTTGTTGGTGATGGAGGCTTTGGACACGTTTGGAGTGAGCTTGAAACATGTAAACGTCTTGGAATTCAAGTAGTAGTAGCTGTAATTAATAACGGTATTTTAGGTTATCAAAAATATGCGGAAAGCGTGATGTTTGGTAGATACACAAATATATGTGATTTTTCATTTGTTGATCATACTAAAATAGCGGAAGCTTGCGGTATTTCTGGTATTCGAGTAGAGAAGATTGAAGAAATTGCCCCGGCCATTGAAAAAGCTTTTAGTTCAAATGAAAGCGTTGTCATTGATTTGATGTCAGATGATCATAACATTCCTCCTATTGGAGTAATGGATTCATTACAAACAAATGAATAAAGAAAAGGAGAATCGGAAATGAAAAAATTAGAAGGCAAAGTAGCGGTTGTCACAGGTGCAGCACGAGGAATAGGACGTTCCTATGCATTAAGGCTAGCACAATTAGGAGCACATGTAGGAATAATTGACGTGGATTTGAAGTCGTATCAGCAATTTGAAAAAGAGCATATCGGTGAGCAGTATGAAACAGTTGTCGATGAATTGTTAGAGCATGATGTAAAAGTAATTGGTGTAGAGGCAGATGTATCAAATGAAGCTGCTGTTCAAGGGGCTTTTAATAAAATTGTTGCTCATCTAGGTGAAGTTGATATTTTAGTTGCCAATGCTGGTGGGGGGACAGGGGCTATACTTGAAAATAAAGCATCTGAAATTGACTTGGAGCAGTTGAAAATAGTGTACGAGCGTAACTTTTTTGGAACAGTGAATTGTGTCAAAGCAGTTGTAGGAGGTATGAAGAAAAAGAATTACGGCAAAATCGTCACAGTAAGCTCTGTTACTGGATTACAAGCAACAGAAGGAGGCACATACTCACACTACGGTTCTACAAAGGCCGCAATTGTTTCTTATACAAAATATCTGGCACAAGATTTAGGACCATACAATATTATGGTTAATGCAATTGCACCAGGTTATATCGCTACTGGTCGCTTAATTGAGCAATTTGAAAAAAAAGGCGCTGAAACGTATACAAATCAAACCGCCTTAAAACGTTTCGGGACACCGGAAGATTGCGCCAATGTCATTGAATTTTTAACAACGGATTTATCCGACTATGTAACAGGAAGTGTTATTGATGTTACAGGCGGTATAACAAAATAGCAGCTGAGAATAGCTGACAAAAGGGGAAATCATTTTGAAAGCATTAGTGAAAGTTGGCAAAGGGCAATTAAACGTCCAAGATAGACAAAGACCTATACTTGAAGAAAATGAAATACTCATAAAAGTCGGTTATTACGGTGTGTGTGGAAGTGACTTGCATGCAACTCACCATGCTAAAGGTTATGAATTTGTACCGAAGGAAATTATATTAGGCCATGAATTATCTGGAACTGTAGTAGAGGTTCACCCTGCATCAAGTAATGAATATTTGCTAAATGCACACGTTGTTGTCGAACCAGGTGTGGCTTGCTCTCAATGTGAACAGTGCAGACAAGGGAGGAAAAATATATGTTCAAATATTCAATGCCTTGGTTTACATTTTGATGGCGGAATGGCTGAATATGTGAAGGTAAACGCTGCTTCAGTCCATCTTATACCTGAAAATTTGCCCTTTAAAATTGCTGCACTTGCAGAGCCTCTTTCGGTTGCGTTACACGCTGTTGAGAAAGTATCAAATGCTATTACTGGTAAAAAAGTGTTAGTCCAAGGTTGTGGCATCATAGGTTTCTTTGTAGCGATAGCTGCTAAAAATGCAGGAGCTTTTGTTACTGTTTTAGGCTTAAGAAGAGATCGTTCTGTTCGTTTAAGTGCCATTGAAAAGTTTGATATTGCAGTTGAAATCGTAGAGGACTATTTAGAAAAAAGAAATGATGCGGATATTGTTTTCGAATGTTCGGGTTCGTCCTTGGCTACGCAACAAGGAATTTCACGACTAAAAAAAGGTGGCTCATTTGTTGTAGTTGCTTTATATGAACAGGATGTTACATTACCGTTAAATGTGATGGTGAGAGGTGAAATCAACCTATTGCCAAGCTATGGCTATTATAGTAAAGACTTTGAAAAAGCATTTAATTTATTAGCTTCTTATAAAGAGAAATTTGCAGAAATCGTCGCTGTGTATCCTTTATTGAATGGTGCTCTAGCATTTGATGATGCTAGAAAACAAAGAGTGCTTAAATCTATGATAGAGATGTGAAAAAATTATGTATCATGAAAAGGGGAATGGAATATGGTATCTATAAATACAGTTACAGGAAAGCTAAACATTAATGATTTGGGTTGTACACTTGTACATGAACATTTATTATTACGATCTGAAGTAGTGACGTTTCAATTCCCGCATTTATATGATGAAGATGTAATTTATAAAAAAGCTGTGGAAGGTGCTAATGCAGTAAAATCACAAGGTGTAAAAACAATTTGTGATCCAACTGTTGTAGGAATGGGAAGAGATGTGCGATTTTTAGAGCGTGTCGCAAATGAAACAGATATGCAAATAGTAACAGCCACAGGTATTTATTCATTTACAGATATTCCTTACTATTTCCAAAATAGAGAAATAGATCATATGGCAGAAGCATTCATTCATGATATTGAAAAGGGCATTCAAAATACAAATATTAAAGCTGGATTTCTTAAATGTTCTGCAGATGCACCTGGTCTTACACAAGATCTCGAAAAAGTATTTCGTGCAGTTGCACGAGCTCATAAAAGCACCGGTGTGCCTATTATGACACATTCTCACCCTGAAACGGAAAATGGCTTAAATCAACTAGCTATATTTGAAGAGGAGGGTGTGAATTTAAAATCTGTTATGATTGGTCACACAGGTGATAGCACAGACTTGAATTATATTCATAAGATTTTAGATAAAGGTGCTTATATTGGAATGGATCGTTATGGACAAGGGCCTCTTCCAGCTACAAAAAGAAATGAAGTGCTATTGCAATTATTAAAAGAAGGTTTAGAGAAGCGTATATTTCTATCTCAAGATTATTGCTGTAATATTGATTGGTATACGCAAGAATCAATCGATGAAATAATTCCAGGTTGGTCTATTCGTTTCCTAATAGATGAGATCCTTCCACAATTGCAAAAAGAAGGGGTAACAGATCAACAAATTCATACGATGATGCATGAAAATATTCGAAATTGGATTATTGGAATTTAATCAATCAGTTTGGTTATAATTGAATAAATGGGAGTGTCAATAATAAAGGATCAAGTTCGCCAATTTTAACGGTCTTGATTCTTTATTTTTATGGTAACATATAAGGATTAGAAAAATGTGGATGTTCCTACATATAATCTTCAAGTATACTGTATAAGTAATTTACATATAGGTCAATGGAATATTAAAAGAAGGTGTTTGGATGAATAATACAAGTAAAAGCTCGTTGGTAGCTGAACGTGCGTTGAGTGCTCTGATGCTATTTGCGAGTGAACGTTCTTTAACAGTGTCGGATGTTGCAAATGGGTTAAACATTAGCTTGACTTCGGCTTATAGATTAGTTGAAGCGCTAAATAATACAGGTTTTATTAAACGAGAAGAATCGAAAAAATATATATTGAATCCACCGAATATTCTTAAATTGTATAATATGGTAGAGCAAGATCTTCGTAAAATTGCAAAGCCCTATATGCAAAAATTAGCAAAGGAATTTCAAGAATCAGTGTATTTAAGTGTGATGTATAGTGACCAAATGACTTATTCATTTGTTGAGAAGGAAGAAAGCTCGATTACTTTGAAATGGGCTGAAAAGTTAGGCTATGTATATAAACTACCGACAGGAACAGCTGGTAAAACCCATCTAGCGTATTTTATAAAACAGCTTAATCTACAAGAGCGAGCAAAAGTTTTAGCAGAACTAGAGCTGGATGCACATACAAAAAATAGCATTACAACAATAGAAGCACTTGAAAAGTCGTTAGAAGGAATTTGTGAAAAGGGCTACTGCTTTACGAATAGTGAGCATGTGCAAGGAGCTATTGGTATAGCGGTTCCGATTTTTAATGCGTCCAATGATGCGACAGTAGCGGTATTAAGTGTATTTATGGCAGAAACGAATTTTAAAGAGAATCAATTAGATTATTATTTACAAAAATTAAAAAGTAATGCGCAAAATATTGGTAATTCAATATTATAAGACCTCAAAGAATTATACGGGTACTCTAATCACACCTTTAGTTCTTATGCTATACATACCGGAAGTCTTTTACTAGGAGAATTACGATGAAATTAGATTGTTTAATTGTTGATGATGAGATCGCTTTAGCTGAAACAACTTGTGAATATTTTAATATGTTCGAAGTCAAAACGGCTTTTGTGGCAAGTGTAGAGGAGTGCGAGTTGTTTTTGGAAGAACATGAACCATCATTGATTCTTCTAGACATCAATCTTGGTAGTGAATCGGGGTTTGATTTATGTAAAAAATTTCGTAAAACTACGCAGATTCCGATTTTATTTATAAGTGCTCGTTCCAGTGATGATGACGTTCTAATCGCACTTAACATAGGTGGAGACGATTACATTCAAAAACCATATACACTAAGCATATTATTAGCAAAAGTCAAAGCAGTACTTAAAAGATATGGCAGTGGTTCAAACCAACAAGAGGTTTTAGAGTTTGGCCATATCCAAATGGATACAAAACTACATCGTGTTCGAGTAAAGGGTATTGATATTCAGCTAAAAACGATGGAATATAAGCTGCTGTATTATTTGGCGAATAATAAAAACCGTATCATTACTAAAGATGAATTGTTTCAAAATGTATGGGGAGATTCTTTTGTAGGGGATGGGACACTAAATGTACATATTCGGCATTTACGTGAGAAAATTGAAGAAAATTCAAAGAACCCGCTAGAAATGTTGATTTCTAGCGCTTTTCTTTTGTGATATTTTTTAATTTTGCTTTTTAAAAATACTTATGTTCAGACTCTTTTATGTATCCAACAAATAATGAATTGATCCAAAATTCCCAACAGACAAAATGACAAATTAAGATATAACGGGGGATCTCAGGATTAATCTAACCTATGAGAAATATGCAATGGTTTAAAAATATTTACTGGTGAATATTAGGTTGGTGGTTTTAATATTAAACTTATATTAGTTTAGCAATAATTTGAATATAGTTCTATAAAAGGGAGGAATAGCTTTTGTATTTATACCATATAGTGTTTGAACAAGATGATGATAGATATGTAGATCCACAAATTGCTTTAAATAATGGGCTTAGTAAAAATACAGTAGCAAGATTTAGTTCCAATGGTGGCCGATTGTTTCCTGAATTGACAGACCTCACCAGACCTATAAATGCCGAACAATGGATTGACTTTAGCATTGCATTTGGTGCTAAAGTATGATGACGGTAGAGGAATATTTAAAACGAAAACCTTATAAGAAACCTGAAATTTTAGTTTTTGAAACAATACCAAAAGAATTTCTTGAGTATTCTCATGTTTAAAACCTTGTTGAGAGGTATAGCTGCTGATGACGGAGGGGAACAGTCATGTTCCCGATCAGTTTAAACTTCTTACGGAGCGGAAGCAAGAGAGTTACCACGAGAATTTGCTAAATAGAGGGTTGATTGGATAAATATATTATGTAAACTAATTGAAGGAACTTAAAGAATCCAATTAAAACATCCCAAAGAGTAAGTAATCCATACACATTTCAATGAAAATATCTTCTTTAAATAGCCGATTATCAAAACCATCTATTCTCGATGACAATCCTATGTCAGGCTCAAATTCCTTATATCCTGATGCTATCAGAATGGGGCGCACAGAAAAAATCACCCAAAACATGACGAGTGATTTTTGACAATCATATCTAAAATAAATCTCAAATTCAAACTGATATGTTTAGATAGTTAAGATACCTCGGATTGTGATAATAGCGGCTCCTGCAACTTTGATGACTGGTTCTGATTCTTTTGGAATAACAGTCACATAAAGAGTTCCAGGTCTTCCTATAGCATTTCCTTGAGCGATTGTCAGAAATGTAATTTCATCTTGAGGAATAACGCCCTCTAAATAGAGGAAGCCTGCTAATGCACCATTTGCTGCACCAGTTACAGGATCCTCTGGTATACCAATCCCTGGTGCAAAATCTCTTGTATATAGTTCATATTCTTGCAAGTTAGTAAAAGTAAAAAGATGTGTAGTGCTAATATTATGCTCTTTATTATGCTTCCCTAACGCCGTTAAGTCAGGTACTGCATTGTCGATATCGATTTGATCTTTTATTGGGACGAGTAAATGCCAGACACCAGTATTCGCTAGTTTGATTGGATAAGTTAAATCAATGCTTTCGGAATGGACGCCAATCAGTCGACTAAGCTCTTCCACATCAATTTTGATATCTTGTGTTTTTGGCGTTACTTGCGTCATTTCCACATCAATAACTTTCCCGTTTTCCTTATGCCATACAACCGGTACTCTACCGATATTCGTTTCTAGTACTATACCTTCCTTTTTTTCAGAAAGACTAAGTTCAGTAGCCAAAAGCCACGTTAATCCAATAGTTGCATGTCCGCAAAAGTTGACTTCTTCAGTGGGAGTGAAATATTTTACTTTATAATCTATATCTTCATTATTAGAAGGTAGTAAAAATACGGTTTCCGGTAAATTTAATTCTTTTGCGATACTTTGCATCTCAACTTCGGATAATTTATCACCATCCAGCACGACGCCAGCAGTATTACCGCCAAATCTTTCTGTTGTAAACGCATCTACATGATAAACTCTAATATCTCTCACCTTATTAGCTCCTCTCTAACTTTTAATATTACCTGCATGCTATAAATTTCTGAATTTTCTAATTTATTATATAGTAAGAATACTATATAATGCAATTTATTAAAGGGTTAAATTTGTGTAGAATTCTAATCTGAATCAACGTTATAGCTTAATTTTATCGAACAAACTACTAATACAGGGGAGGATTTGTTTTATAAGGAGCTTAATCCTGAACGGTATTTGAGTGGTGCAAGTGTTTTTTATAATTATATAGATTTACGATTTTATAATCCGACATCCAAATCTTTTCAAATAAAGGTTTGGGTAACAGATAAACATTTAAAAGGCGCTAACGGGACAAATGCTAAAAGAGAATTGCAAATCAAAAACTTTCCAGAGGTGAATTATCCTATACCACTCGCTCCTGAATTGCCGTGAAGACGGAAAAAAGAGAATTTTTACTGTGAGATTTAACACCGCATTTCATGCTTTTGATTAAAAGGTTGAATATTGAATTATAAAAGAAGAAAAAACACTCTTTAAAATTTTAGTCAATAATCGACATATTGATGTACTCATTGCACAACTTTGTAATTTAATAGTGCATGTTGTTATTATGTTGTGAATATAATAGACCAAATGCTAGGAGAAATTTAAGCTTTTAATTGATTTATTAAGGAATTAGGATGAAACGAAGGAGTGTAAAAATGTCGATTTCAAATCCGCAATACGCATTTTTAGAGATTGATTTTCATAATCCTAATTTAACTCAAGCAGAACTGAAGGTTGAGAATATTTCTGAAGGTGTAAGGAAAAATAATGATAATGAACGCGTAGGAAATACAAAAATAGCATTGAAAATAATATCACCTAATGTATATATAAAATTAAATTGGATGATAGCATGGCTCTTATGGATACCAGTAGATATTTATTGTGCCACGGCTTTGGTAGTAGATAAATTCTTATCATAAGTGAAGATTTTCTAATCAAGCAGAAAAGTTTAAGAAAAAATAGTAGTGAAAATGTTTGTTGTGAAAGAAAATGTAATGGATAAGGGTTAACCCGATGAGTACGATGGATCGTTTACTCTGAATAACCATCAACTGAAAGCTAAAGCACGTTTGTCTTAGAGTTATTCTTATAATCGCATGCGAAAGCGAGACAGTGTGTCATGAAGGAAAAAAGTAAGTGGTAATCAGCCTGGAATTATTTCCGAGTTTTTTATACTTTTAGAAATTGAAAGAGATGGATCAAGGTTATGGTTACAGACTAAGAAAAATCCCAATACTCAACTTTTTCTAAGGTGAATATTGGGAGTTAGTTCAAAATTAATTTTGATAGTACTACTAACGTTTATTTTCATTTTGAATACTACTGAAATCTACTTCCTCAGCGAACTCTTCTCTGTTTTCATTTTTACGTTCTCTGTTAGCATTTTGATTCTGCTGTTTTTTGTTGTCTTGTGTTTTATTATTTTTATGTTTGTTACTACCCATGATCATCTCACCTCCACCATTAGTGTGAGAGAAAGATGGTTTTTTATCCGCATAACTTACAATTAATTAATGAAATATATTTGATGAAGCAAAAGGTATGAAAAAAGTAACATTTTCACCTCCACAACACTAACCACGAGTTTAAATTGAGCGGATAAATGTAAACCGCAAATGAGCTACAACGAGAACTTGTCAAATAGAAGGATGGTTGTAGAAGTAGATATGCCCATAAACATCTCATTGAGTTCATACACTCTGTACATTGCGAATTGAAGATCAAATCCTAATAAAAGTGTTTGGTTTTTATAGAAAATATTTACATATATAGTAATTATGATGTAAAGTTGGTCGTATGAAAATAATTAATTAGGAGTGAAATAAAGAGTGCGAAAGGGAGGGATTCACTGACTGAAAGCGGTAAGGTGTAAATGTTAAAGGTACTAAGATTCCGGCTTTGAAAAAATTGTAGTAGATATGTTTCCTCGTACCTGTTAAAACAATAAAAAAACGGATTTCCAGTAGTGGAATCGTCCTTTTTCGTTACATAAAGGAATGAAGATATTTTCGAAGAAATTATACAACGGAAAATTTATTAAAATTTTCTATGGAGGCGGACTATGAAGACGGAAATGATTATAACCGTAATTATAATTTTAGGATTGGTAATATCAATAGACAAAATATACGGAAAAATCAATTTAGAAAATTATTCTCCCATTTGGGAGTATTTTTTTAAAGCACTTCTCTATGGGTTTATTGCTAGCGTTACACTATTCTATGGAAAGGAATCACTAAGAGATGTTAATCCACTAGAATGGGCCATCATTGCAGTTTCAGCAATAGAAGGAACAGGTAACTATATTAATTATGTAAAAGAGTCAAAAAGAAGAAAAGAAAAAAAAAGAAAGACTTGAGGTAATCAAGCTTAGATACATAATGGAAAATAATTTCAAGTTTATAGAGTCGCTTATCAAAAAGGGATTGCTATTAGAGAAGGTGGTGGTTGTGCTGCTGCTGCGACCTTTTATTACTGTTTAATATCATGATGTTTTTAGTAGCGGAGATGTAAATGTATATGCTCAATAAAACTGAATATAATTTTAGAGGTGCCTTACTTATAGCTGGTAATATAAGTAGGGCATTTTTTGTATATTAATAGACTACTTAATTAGAAGCTTGTTTTCTGAGAAGTTTTTTACTATGAGTTAGATGAAATTTTTTTAAAAAATTGCGTGGGGGGTATACCTCCCTCTACGAACAATTGTTTACGGCGTTAGTCGCCCACGGGATCATGAATCCACTATGATTTGGGTAATGCTAAATACGGTAGCCCAAAATATTCCTAAAGGGGTGGATGCCGTTAGGTGAATAATTTAAATGCTTATACAATTGTTGATGTATATTGGGAAATAGTTATTGTTTAAAGTGTTTTGATTGTCATTTTTTTGTGGTTGTGCGCGATAAATCTTATAAAATCTAGTAGAATTTAAAGTTGACATATAAAAAACGTAATAATATAATTATTTCAAATAATTAAAAAATTCTCATTTTTCTGATAATTAGGTAGAGGCGCGGCAGTTAACAGTACCTAATGGAGTCCGAAAAGATGAGGAAATTAGATAGAAGGAAGTGTCGCCGAAGTATGTGATGAGTTCTCTCCATCATATAATGGGGCTGTAGCGAATAGTTTGCAGGACTGTCTTCGTAAACATACGTGTTTATGAAGTTGTGCTATCTCTGTTTAGACAAACAGTGTGAATTTTAAATGGTCGATTCATTTTAAGTTTCTAGAAATGAGTAGGTCATTTTTGTGTTAGACAGATTTTTTTGCTCAAAGAGTCTATATTTTATTTGTCTATACATTTTGGAATTATAGGTATTTTGGAGGGGATTTTATGGATAATACATCAACATTATATTATGAATTTTTACCGACTGACGGTCAAAAAATAAACGTGAACCCAGATAAAACAGCATTACTAATAGTAGACATGCAACATCAGTTTATTAGCCGAGACGGATTAGACGCGCAGGTTGCAAGAGAAAAGGGCATGTTTAATCAGTGGGAATACTTTTTTAATCGTATCGACAATTTAACGATCCCGAATAATAAAAAGCTTTTAGATTTTTTCCGTACTAATAAATTAGAAGTAACATTTGGTCGCATTGCTTGCCATCATAAAGATGGACGAGATCGTTCTCCTGTACAACGTCGGACAGGATGGAACAATATTTTATTGCCAATCGGTGACCCAGGAGCGGAGATGGTGGATGAATTAAAGCCTCTTGATGACGAAATTGTTGTAAATAAAACGACAGATAGCGTATTAAGTGGTACGAATTATGAATCTTTACTGCGTAATATGGGCATTGAAACAGTAGTTTGTACAGGGGTTGTAACAGATCAATGTGTTGCTTCAACAGTTCGAAGCTTAGCTGACGCAGGCTTTGAAGTTATTTTAGTTGAAGATGCATGTGCAGCTGCAACGCAACAGCTTCATGATGCTGAAATTATGATTATGAATCAAATTTATTGCCAAGTGATGAGTACAGATGAAGTAATTGATTTAGTAATGGAAGAACTATCAAAACGAGAACCAATGAATCTGTGAGAGGAAATGGACTATGAGTCAAACACCAAATGACCATACACCACAGTTAAAGCGTGTTTTAACATTAAAAGATTTAGTCATTTATGGTATTGCTTTTATGACACCGATTGCGCCAGCTTATATTTATGGCTTTGCAGCAGAGTCTACAGGTGGGATGTTGCCATTAGCCTATTTGATTGCGATGGTTGCAATGATGTTTTCTGCATATAGTTACGGTCGAATGGCTGCTGTTTTTCCAAATGGAGGGTCAACTTATACATATACCCAGCGTGCTATCAATCCGCATTTAGGTTTTTTTGCAGGTTGGGCAATGTTTATGGATTATGTCTTAGTGCCACTCATTGTATTCATGGTAGGTGCTTCATATGCGAATGCATTAATACCATCTGTTCCGTATTGGGTATGGGTGTTATTAATTGCAGGTATTATAACTACTGTTAATATTCTAGGTATTGGCATCGCAGCAAAAACAAATCAAATCCTCGTTATGTTTATGGGAATTGTAGTCGTTATTTTTGTGATTTTTTGTGTAAAGACAATTGTCGGTGCGGAAAGTGATACGTCGCTCTTTACTGTTGTACCGTTTTTCAATGATGAAAAATTTGTTATGTCTGCGATTATTTCTGGTGCAGCAATGGCCTGCTTCTCATTTTTAGGGTTCGATTCGATTACAACACTTTCAGAAGAGGCAGTCAATCCAAAAGAGGATATTTGGAAGGCAGCTATTTTAGCTTGTTTAATCGGAGGACTTATTTTTATTGTGCAAGCGTATGTAGCTCAGCTCGTATGGCCTGATGTTACAAACTTTAGTTCAGCTGATACGGCTTTATTTGATGTAGCGGAAAAAGCAGGTGGTGCAGTTCTCGCAACTCTTTATACGGTTGCGATTATTGTATCAACAGTGACAGCTGGTTTAACAGGACAAGCAAGTGCATCTCGTTTAATGTTTAGTATGGGGCGTGATGAGGTACTTTCGAAAAAGTTTTTCACACATTTACATCCAAAATATCAAACACCGGTATACAATATTTTATTGATGTGTGTGATTAGTGTTTTAGGAGCGCTGTTTTTATCAGCAAATTTTGTAGCAGAATTAATGAACTTTGGAGGCCTGACAGGGTTTATGTTTGTCAATTTGTCAGTGATCGTGTATTACTTCTTCCGTAAAAAAGAAATGAGAATAATTCGATACTTATTAATTCCAGGGCTAGGATTTGGTATTTGTTTCTACTTATTTATTAATTTATCACCGATGACATTGAAGGTAGGCTTTATCTGGCTTGCAATCGGTTTTATCTATGCTTTCATTACGACGAAAGGCTTCAAAAAGAAACCACCAACATTTACGGATTTATAAATTACCGAAAGAGCTTAGAGGAAATTTCTAAGTAAGTCAGTTATCTAGTATTGGTAATTTTCACCGATGTTAGGTAGCTGATTTATTTTTATCGGTTTTCCACAAGAAGACTCCTTCCTCAATCACGTGCAGGGCGTAACCCAGTGATAGGTGGGAGATGAATTGTGGTTGACGTTAGCCAAAAGTATTTAAACACATCATGCCTTATTGTATAATCAGGCGTATCAGAGGAAGGCGTGATTATACCCAAAGACCATGTTCACATTTTGTTTAAAGCACAACCTAATACAGAATTATCCAAGTTCAGCAATGCGTATAAGAGTGCTAGTTCCCGACTGATAAAACGTGACTTCCCATTAGTTCGTAAAAAACTTTGGAAAGAAATGTTCTGGTCAAGTAGTTTTTGTTTGTTAACTACTGATGGTTCTCCCATTCATGTGGTTAGAAAATACATCGAAAACCAAGGAATGAAGTGAGGTGAAAGCATTGTTAGTCAAAAAAGCTTACAAGTTCAGAATCTACCCAAATAAAGAGCAGGAAATACTGATTGCGAAAACAATCGGCTGTTCTCGTTTTGTTTTTAATCACTTCTTAGGTATGTGGAATGACGTATACAAAGAAACTGGTAAAGGTCTGACTTACAACTCTTGTTCTGCTCGACTACCGCAGCTCAAAATGGAGCTAGAGTGGTTGAAAGAAGTTGACAGCATTGCTATTCAATCAGCACTTAAAAACCTCGCAGATGCATATAATCGCTTTTTCAAAAAGCAGAATGACAAACCACGCTTTAAATCTAAGAAAAACAACGTTCAATCTTATACGACTAAGTATACAAACGGCAATAT
>NZ_LDGC01000066.1:0-1951 GCF_015844675.1 Lysinibacillus sphaericus
TCGGCTGTCGCTATAAGATGGGCCCGCGGCGCATTAGCTAGTTGGTGAGGTAACGGCTCACCAAGGCGACGATGCGTAGCCGACCTGAGAGGGTGATCGGCCACACTGGGACTGAGACACGGCCCAGACTCCTACGGGAGGCAGCAGTAGGGAATCTTCCACAATGGGCGAAAGCCTGATGGAGCAACGCCGCGTGAGTGAAGAAGGTTTTCGGATCGTAAAACTCTGTTGTAAGGGAAGAACAAGTACAGTAGTAACTGGCTGTACCTTGACGGTACCTTATTAGAAAGCCACGGCTAACTACGTGCCAGCAGCCGCGGTAATACGTAGGTGGCAAGCGTTGTCCGGAATTATTGGGCGTAAAGCGCGCGCAGGCGGTCCTTTAAGTCTGATGTGAAAGCCCACGGCTCAACCGTGGAGGGTCATTGGAAACTGGGGGACTTGAGTGCAGAAGAGGAAAGTGGAATTCCAAGTGTAGCGGTGAAATGCGTAGAGATTTGGAGGAACACCAGTGGCGAAGGCGACTTTCTGGTCTGTAACTGACGCTGAGGCGCGAAAGCGTGGGGAGCAAACAGGATTAGATACCCTGGTAGTCCACGCCGTAAACGATGAGTGCTAAGTGTTAGGGGGTTTCCGCCCCTTAGTGCTGCAGCTAACGCATTAAGCACTCCGCCTGGGGAGTACGGTCGCAAGACTGAAACTCAAAGGAATTGACGGGGGCCCGCACAAGCGGTGGAGCATGTGGTTTAATTCGAAGCAACGCGAAGAACCTTACCAGGTCTTGACATCCCGTTGACCACTGTAGAGATATGGTTTTCCCTTCGGGGACAACGGTGACAGGTGGTGCATGGTTGTCGTCAGCTCGTGTCGTGAGATGTTGGGTTAAGTCCCGCAACGAGCGCAACCCTTGATCTTAGTTGCCATCATTTAGTTGGGCACTCTAAGGTGACTGCCGGTGACAAACCGGAGGAAGGTGGGGATGACGTCAAATCATCATGCCCCTTATGACCTGGGCTACACACGTGCTACAATGGACGATACAAACGGTTGCCAACTCGCGAGAGGGAGCTAATCCGATAAAGTCGTTCTCAGTTCGGATTGTAGGCTGCAACTCGCCTACATGAAGCCGGAATCGCTAGTAATCGCGGATCAGCATGCCGCGGTGAATACGTTCCCGGGCCTTGTACACACCGCCCGTCACACCACGAGAGTTTGTAACACCCGAAGTCGGTGGGGTAACCTTTTGGAGCCAGCCGCCGAAGGTGGGATAGATGATTGGGGTGAAGTCGTAACAAGGTAGCCGTATCGGAAGGTGCGGCTGGATCACCTCCTTTCTAAGGATATTTTCGGAATACAAACCTAGGGTTTGTAAGATTACGTTTTGCGTTCAGTTTTGAAGGTTCATTCTTCTGAATGAATTACTTCAAAACTTGTTCTTTGAAAACTGGATAAAACGACATTGAAATTGTAACAAACACATTTATTTTTTAAGTTTTTTTATAGGCTTAATAACGAATAAGGTTTCAAGACACGAGTAGTTCTAGGAAGCAATTGAGAGAAGGAAGGAGCGTACCTATGTACGTGACTGACTGAACGAGTGAAGCTGACGACGAAATGCGATGTGTATTGAAAGCTGTAGGTTAAGTTATTAAGGGCGCACGGCGAATGCCTTGGCACTAGGAGCCGAAGAAGGACGGCACTAACACCGATATGCTTCGGGGAGCTGTAAGTGAGCTTTGATCCGGAGATTTCCGAATGGGGGAACCCACTACGTTTAATCGCGTAGTATCTTGACGTGAATACATAGCGTCTTGAAGGCAGACCCAGGGAACTGAAACATCTAAGTACCTGGAGGAAGAGAAAGAAAAATCGATTCCCTGAGTAGCGGCGAGCGAAACGGGAAGAGCCCAAACCAAGAGGCTTGCCTCTTGGGGTTGTAGGACACTCTATA
>NZ_LDGC01000067.1:0-1950 GCF_015844675.1 Lysinibacillus sphaericus
TCGGCTGTCGCTATAAGATGGGCCCGCGGCGCATTAGCTAGTTGGTGAGGTAACGGCTCACCAAGGCGACGATGCGTAGCCGACCTGAGAGGGTGATCGGCCACACTGGGACTGAGACACGGCCCAGACTCCTACGGGAGGCAGCAGTAGGGAATCTTCCACAATGGGCGAAAGCCTGATGGAGCAACGCCGCGTGAGTGAAGAAGGTTTTCGGATCGTAAAACTCTGTTGTAAGGGAAGAACAAGTACAGTAGTAACTGGCTGTACCTTGACGGTACCTTATTAGAAAGCCACGGCTAACTACGTGCCAGCAGCCGCGGTAATACGTAGGTGGCAAGCGTTGTCCGGAATTATTGGGCGTAAAGCGCGCGCAGGCGGTCCTTTAAGTCTGATGTGAAAGCCCACGGCTCAACCGTGGAGGGTCATTGGAAACTGGGGGACTTGAGTGCAGAAGAGGAAAGTGGAATTCCAAGTGTAGCGGTGAAATGCGTAGAGATTTGGAGGAACACCAGTGGCGAAGGCGACTTTCTGGTCTGTAACTGACGCTGAGGCGCGAAAGCGTGGGGAGCAAACAGGATTAGATACCCTGGTAGTCCACGCCGTAAACGATGAGTGCTAAGTGTTAGGGGGTTTCCGCCCCTTAGTGCTGCAGCTAACGCATTAAGCACTCCGCCTGGGGAGTACGGTCGCAAGACTGAAACTCAAAGGAATTGACGGGGGCCCGCACAAGCGGTGGAGCATGTGGTTTAATTCGAAGCAACGCGAAGAACCTTACCAGGTCTTGACATCCCGTTGACCACTGTAGAGATATGGTTTTCCCTTCGGGGACAACGGTGACAGGTGGTGCATGGTTGTCGTCAGCTCGTGTCGTGAGATGTTGGGTTAAGTCCCGCAACGAGCGCAACCCTTGATCTTAGTTGCCATCATTTAGTTGGGCACTCTAAGGTGACTGCCGGTGACAAACCGGAGGAAGGTGGGGATGACGTCAAATCATCATGCCCCTTATGACCTGGGCTACACACGTGCTACAATGGACGATACAAACGGTTGCCAACTCGCGAGAGGGAGCTAATCCGATAAAGTCGTTCTCAGTTCGGATTGTAGGCTGCAACTCGCCTACATGAAGCCGGAATCGCTAGTAATCGCGGATCAGCATGCCGCGGTGAATACGTTCCCGGGCCTTGTACACACCGCCCGTCACACCACGAGAGTTTGTAACACCCGAAGTCGGTGGGGTAACCTTTTGGAGCCAGCCGCCGAAGGTGGGATAGATGATTGGGGTGAAGTCGTAACAAGGTAGCCGTATCGGAAGGTGCGGCTGGATCACCTCCTTTCTAAGGATATTTTCGGAATACAAACCTAGGGTTTGTAAGATTACGTTTTGCGTTCAGTTTTGAAGGTTCATTCTTCTGAATGAATTACTTCAAAACTTGTTCTTTGAAAACTGGATAAAACGACATTGAAATTGTAACAAACACATTTATTTTTTAAGTTTTTTATAGGCTTAATAACGAATAAGGTTTAAAGACACGAGTAGTTCTAGGAAGCAATCGAGAGAAGGAAGGAGCGTACTTCTGTACGTGACTGACTGAACGAGTGAAGCTGACGACGAAATGCGATGTGTATTGAAAGCTGTAGGTTAAGTTATTAAGGGCGCACGGCGAATGCCTTGGCACTAGGAGCCGAAGAAGGACGGCACTAACACCGATATGCTTCGGGGAGCTGTAAGTGAGCTTTGATCCGGAGATTTCCGAATGGGGGAACCCACTACGTTTAATCGCGTAGTATCTTGACGTGAATACATAGCGTCTTGAAGGCAGACCCAGGGAACTGAAACATCTAAGTACCTGGAGGAAGAGAAAGAAAAATCGATTCCCTGAGTAGCGGCGAGCGAAACGGGAAGAGCCCAAACCAAGAGGCTTGCCTCTTGGGGTTGTAGGACACTCTATA
>NZ_LDGC01000068.1:0-119424 GCF_015844675.1 Lysinibacillus sphaericus
AACCTTCAAAACTGAACGCAAAACGTAATCTTACAAACCCTAGGTTTGTATTCCGAAAATATCCTTAGAAAGGAGGTGATCCAGCCGCACCTTCCGATACGGCTACCTTGTTACGACTTCACCCCAATCATCTATCCCACCTTCGGCGGCTGGCTCCAAAAGGTTACCCCACCGACTTCGGGTGTTACAAACTCTCGTGGTGTGACGGGCGGTGTGTACAAGGCCCGGGAACGTATTCACCGCGGCATGCTGATCCGCGATTACTAGCGATTCCGGCTTCATGTAGGCGAGTTGCAGCCTACAATCCGAACTGAGAACGACTTTATCGGATTAGCTCCCTCTCGCGAGTTGGCAACCGTTTGTATCGTCCATTGTAGCACGTGTGTAGCCCAGGTCATAAGGGGCATGATGATTTGACGTCATCCCCACCTTCCTCCGGTTTGTCACCGGCAGTCACCTTAGAGTGCCCAACTAAATGATGGCAACTAAGATCAAGGGTTGCGCTCGTTGCGGGACTTAACCCAACATCTCACGACACGAGCTGACGACAACCATGCACCACCTGTCACCGTTGTCCCCGAAGGGAAAACCATATCTCTACAGTGGTCAACGGGATGTCAAGACCTGGTAAGGTTCTTCGCGTTGCTTCGAATTAAACCACATGCTCCACCGCTTGTGCGGGCCCCCGTCAATTCCTTTGAGTTTCAGTCTTGCGACCGTACTCCCCAGGCGGAGTGCTTAATGCGTTAGCTGCAGCACTAAGGGGCGGAAACCCCCTAACACTTAGCACTCATCGTTTACGGCGTGGACTACCAGGGTATCTAATCCTGTTTGCTCCCCACGCTTTCGCGCCTCAGCGTCAGTTACAGACCAGAAAGTCGCCTTCGCCACTGGTGTTCCTCCAAATCTCTACGCATTTCACCGCTACACTTGGAATTCCACTTTCCTCTTCTGCACTCAAGTCCCCCAGTTTCCAATGACCCTCCACGGTTGAGCCGTGGGCTTTCACATCAGACTTAAAGGACCGCCTGCGCGCGCTTTACGCCCAATAATTCCGGACAACGCTTGCCACCTACGTATTACCGCGGCTGCTGGCACGTAGTTAGCCGTGGCTTTCTAATAAGGTACCGTCAAGGTACAGCCAGTTACTACTGTACTTGTTCTTCCCTTACAACAGAGTTTTACGATCCGAAAACCTTCTTCACTCACGCGGCGTTGCTCCATCAGGCTTTCGCCCATTGTGGAAGATTCCCTACTGCTGCCTCCCGTAGGAGTCTGGGCCGTGTCTCAGTCCCAGTGTGGCCGATCACCCTCTCAGGTCGGCTACGCATCGTCGCCTTGGTGAGCCGTTACCTCACCAACTAGCTAATGCGCCGCGGGCCCATCTTATAGCGACAGCCGAAACCGTCTTTCAGTATTTCACCATGAAGTGAAATAGATTATTCGGTATTAGCCCCGGTTTCCCGGAGTTATCCCAAACTATAAGGTAGGTTGCCCACGTGTTACTCACCCGTCCGCCGCTAACGTCAAAGGAGCAAGCTCCTTATCTGTTCGCTCGACTTGCATGTATTAGGCACGCCGCCAGCGTTCGTCCTGAGCCAGGATCAAACTCTCCATAAAAAGAAATTTGATTAGCTCAAATTGTTTTGCCGGCATCATGTTTGATGTCCAAAATTTTGTTTCTTTCACCAACTCAAGGTTAGCTACTAAAAACTTTATTGATTACGTTTTGCTTGTTCAGTTTTCAAGGTTCATTTCGTCGCCGTTGTTTTTCAGCGACTTCTTTATATTAACATTTAACTCAATTCGTGTCAATAACTTTTTTCAAAAAGTTTTTTCGTTCGTTGAGTTTTTTTATTACGTCTTAGCGACAATTAATATAATACATTATCAATTAATTAAAAGTCAATAACTTTTTTATAAAAAATATCGAGGTATTTTTTATACCTCGATAACTAGCATACTACAGTCCTTGCTCCATTTCTAGAGCTTCTTTATTTACCTTATAATGACGGTGGAATATCATTTCACTTTTCGCAACGATTGGTTCAATTTGAATATAACCTTTGTCCACTAGATATTCTACAAATACTTCTAAATCTACTGAGTAATTCATGAGCTCACCATGATCATGCAATTCCTGAATAGTCCAAGTATCCTTTGTTTGCATGACTTCTAAAATATGCTGAGCGCCGTCTCGAGTACGTGAATGTATTAAAAACTCACTTGCTAAAAACAATAGCTCTAATCGTTTCTCTATTGGCTCAATACTTGTAACGAGCTCTTCGTACAATTTATAAATCGCTGGTTCTATTTTTTTCACCTGTGCCCAAACAGTTACTTCAGGATAAAGTCCACTATCGATAATGGATAAACGGCCTAAATGATGTAACGAATCTACTACATGATTATAAGCATCAAGATAGCTACCTTTATCAAAGTATTCTTTTCCTTCTAAGTAACGACGAATTAATTTTGAAAATTGAATGCCTGTTTTGATTTTACGACCGCTAAACGGAAACTCCTGTAATTCAATTTTTAATTTATGAAGAAATTCATTACGATCAAATAATACTCTTCCAAAGAAAATCCAATCGACCACTTTTTTATTTGAGCCAATAAGCAGCCATTTTCGTATTATTTTCTCGGTAACCGTATGTAAAGCTACTTTATTTCCTTCATATAGGTAATGTTTCGTAAAGACTGGCTGTTCTGCTTCTTTTACGATAATAAGTAAGATTGTATCAAATGTATCTGTAACATTACTTTGTTCCTCTCGTTTTTCCACTAAAATAACGCCTAGTGTATTCGACTGACTTGCACGTTCCTGATATATTGGACGCAAAACTTGTTCCATGTTCAGTCCCCCTCTATTTGCTTGTAACCTTTTATCTTCATTCAGTGGATGTCACGGATTTACACCGGACTCAATTACGCCAAGGCGAGATTGATTTCGTTAAAATTTCGACATACTCTAAAAGTATTCCTTCTTTCCACGTTATCAAAGCTAAAATACTTTGTTCTTATATGTTATAGTAGATTTTAGATTGGGAGGCAAGATGATAAATGAAACCTTACAAAAGTAAAATTAATAAAATCCGTTCATTCGCATTAGCACTTATTTTTATCGGCTTTGTAGTTATGTATGGGGGAATCTTCTTTAAAAACAATCCTATTCTAGTCTTAATTTTCATGACCCTTGGTGTACTTTGTATTATTGGTAGTACTGTTGTCTATGCATGGATTGGACTGCTCTCAACACGAGCCGTGCAAGTCGAATGCCCTAATTGCCATAAACACACAAAAGTATTAGGCCGTGTAGATATGTGTATGTACTGCAATGAACCATTAACTCTGGATCCAACTCTAGAAGGAAAAGAGTTCGACCAATCTTATAATAAAACAAAAAATTCCTAGCCCTATAGAAGAGCTAGGATTTTTTTATTGTACTTTTGCAGATACTTCTTTACACGATGGACAAGTGCCGTAAATTTCTAAACGATGCGCATGCACATCAAAGCCTGTTACTTGTGATGCAAAATGTTCAATTTCGTCGAGACCAGGATAATGGAAATCGACTATTTTTCCACAGCATTCACAAATCATATGATAATGATCGTTTGTAACGAAATCAAAGCGGCTTGAAGCATCACCGAAAGTTAGCTCTTTTACTAGACCAACTTCACGAAATACGCGAAGGTTATTATAGACAGTCGCTACACTCATATTCGGGAATTTCCCTTCAAGTGCTTTATAAATTTCATCGGCAGTTGGATGTGCCATTGTTTGAATTAAATATTCCAAAATAGCATGACGCTGAGGAGTAATACGAACACCAGTTGTTTTCAACGTGTCAAGTGCATCCTGTAAATGCATTTCAGACATCGTCATGCACCTCTTCCATAAAGATTATTAATTGATAATAGTTATAATTAGTGTATCCAATTTAGCTTACTTCTGTCAACATTCATACACATTTCACTTTAATGAGGATTGCCGCTTCAATAACCCCTTGATAAATCTAACCTATTTTCTACATCTGTTTCACCACGTAACCACTTCTCTAAATTCGGCTTAAAAATCGCTAAGCTACGTTCAACATAGCGAGATGAGTGACTAGAAACATGCGGAGACACAATGACATTCGGCAAAGTCCATATTGGATGATTCGCAGCTAAAGGCTCTTGTTCAAATACATCTAAAACAGCGTAACCGATTTCACCTGTTTGAATGGCATGCATCAAAACAATCTCTTCTACTAAGTTCCCACGACCAAAATTCATAAAAATGGCGTCATTTTTCATCGCTTTAAAATGGTCTGCTTTTAATAAATGTGTCGTCTCTTCTGTTTTAGGTAAAACTGAAATGACAATATCAGCATTAGGTAAAGCTTCGGCTAATTGATCAAAACTCACCATCTCATTCATATACGCCGCTTCGTTCCCTGAACGGTTACAGCCAATTGTCGCAACACCAAAAGCTTGCAATAAGCGACCTACTTCCGAGCCAATAGCTCCAGGCCCCAAAATAAGTGCTGTGCTGTCTCGTAACTCGGATTGTTTCGCTTTTTTTGACCATTCACTTTTCTTCTGCTGTTCATACACCCAAGGTAGTGCACGCTTAATCGCTAAAATATGAGCAAGCATTGATTCTGCCATTGGCGTTTTATGAATGCCACGCACATTCGAAACTACTATTCCTCGGTCAATAATGGCCCCGGCTGGCATTTTTTCAATCCCCGCTGAAGCTACAAAAATCCATTTCACCTTTGTCGCATACTGAATATTTTCATCATTTAAATCTTCACCATATGTCACAAGAACATCCGCTTCTTGTAGCTCATTATTTGATAAACCATTTTCAAAAACAAAATCCACCTGTGGAAATTCTGCTACTAGTGGCTCACGTAAATCTGGTCTTGGTTCAAACGTAAAATAAATTCTCATTGCTTCGCCTCCCATTCTGCTAAATATGTATATACTTCTTCAATATGATTTTTTACACGTACTTTACGCCAAGCCTTTATCAAATTTCCATCTGTATCAATCAAAAATGTTGAACGTTCAATCCCCATATATTCACGTCCATACATCTTCTTCAGCACCCAAACTCCATATGCCTCTGCCACGGCATGATCCTCATCCACTAATAGTGAGAATGGTAATCCATGTTTATCTATAAATTTGATATGCCTTTTAGCTTCGTCAGGACTAATACCAAGCACAACTGCATTTAATTTACTAAAATCCTCATGCTTATCACGGAAGTCACAAGCCTCCGTAGTACAACCTGGTGTCATATCTTTAGGATAAAAATATAAAATAACATTTTGTCCTTTAAAATCCGCTAACTTTACTACTTCTTCTTTTTCATTCATAAGGGAAAAATCCGGTGCTTTTTTACCTTCTATTAAAGCCATATCAATCTCCTCCTCTGTACGCTTTATTTTACTCTAAATAGCAAAACAAATCATATCCCTTAATTTCTTTGGATTTCTTGCACTGATAGGTCTACAATAGATGAAGTATAAAGATTTAGGAGGCAATATAGATGAATCACACAAAATCTGAAGCAGTACACGCAGAAGCGCTACAGCATATCGTCGGTGGTGTAAATAGCCCTTCTCGTTCTTATAAAGCAGTCGGCGGAGGTTCACCTGTCGCTATGGCTCGTGGGAAAGGTGCTTATTTTTGGGATGTTGATGGCAACCGTTATATTGACTATCTAGCAGCTTACGGTCCTATTGTTACTGGTCACGGTCACCCACATATTGCAAAGGCTATTACGCACGCAGCTGAAAATGGTACTTTATTTGGGACTCCAACTGAATACGAGGTTACTTTTGCTAAGATGCTTAAAGAAGCAATGCCATCTATGGATAAAGTGCGCTTTAATAACTCTGGTACAGAAGCTGTCATGACTACAATTCGTGTAGCACGTGCTTATACTGGCCGTACGAAAGTTATGAAATTTGCTGGATGCTACCATGGTCACTTTGACTTAGTATTAGTAGCTGCTGGTTCTGGTCCTGCGACATTAGGTACTCCAGACTCAGCGGGTGTTACAACTTCAACAGCCGAAGAAGTAATTACAGTACCATTTAACAACCCTGAAGCATTTACAGAAGCAATGGATCAATGGGGCGATCAAATCGCAGCCATTTTAATAGAGCCTATCGTTGGAAACTTCGGTATTGTTGAGCCTAACCCAGGCTTCTTAGAATTAGTGCATTCTACAGCGAAGGAAAAAGGTGCATTAACTATTTACGATGAAGTTATTACTGCTTTCCGCTTCCACTACGGCGGTGCCCAAAACTTGTTAGGCTTAACACCTGACCTAACAGCGCTAGGCAAAGTAATCGGCGGTGGTTTACCAATCGGTGCATACGGCGGCCGCAAAGAAATTATGGATACAGTTGCTCCACTTGGACCTGCTTATCAAGCGGGTACAATGGCAGGAAACCCTGCCTCTATGCAAGCTGGTATTGCCTGTCTAGAAGTATTACAAACTCCAGGTATTTATGACGAAATGGATCGTCTTGGAGCTATTTTAGAGGAAGGTATCCTAACTGCAGCCAAAAAACACGATGTAACAATTACTGTTAATCGCCTTAAAGGTGCTCTTACTATTTACTTTACAGATGTGAAAGTAGAAAACTATGAGCAGGCTGAAAACTCAAACGGCGAAATCTTTGGACGCTTCTTCAAATTAATGCTTGAACAAGGCATTAATTTAGCACCATCAAAATATGAAGCATGGTTCTTAACAACAGAGCATACAGAAGCTGATATTGTTGAAACAATCAAAGCAGTAGATAGTGCATTTTCACAACTGTAAAGGCTAAACGCTTAGTGAGAAACGCAATTTATAATAGCATCTAGATTATCTAACTTTTAAAGACGACTCCCATGCGAGTCGTCTTTTTCTTTAAATGACATACAAATCTATGTATTTTATGAGCACTTCCTTCTATAATGTAAAGAAGCATTAATTATGCAGCCTAAGCCCCTCTATTTCAGCGGATGTCTTTTGTACCGAAAGCGTAGCGACAGGTACAGATGATTGAACACCTGCTGAATAGCAACTAAGTCTTCAAGGAGTTAAAATTTTAGACAGAAAGGACATCCATTTTCTATGAAATTAGGTGCCCGTGTATTTAAAACTGGTGTTGCCATCGTGTTTGCACTATTTATTGCTGAGTTACTAGAGCTTCCTTCACCTGTTTTTGCAGGAATTGCAGCAATCTTTGCGATTCAGCCATCTATTTATCGCTCCTATCAAACAATTGTGGAGCAAGTACAAGCCAATATTATAGGAGCTACCATCGCGGTCATTTTTGGCCTACTTTTTAGTCACCATGTAGTAGCAATCGGCATTGCAGTCATTGTTGCTATCGGTATTATGTTGAAATTTAAGCTTGAAAAGTCGTTGTCTCTAGCACTTGTTACTGTTGTAGCTATTATGGAGATTCAAGGAGATGACTTTCTTACATTTGGCCTTATTCGCTTTCTTACCATATTAGTTGGGGTATTAGCAGCATTTGTTGTCAATTTGTTCTTCCTACCGCCAAAATATGAAGTAAAGCTATTCCGTAAAATTTACTTTTTACAAGATGATATTATTCGATGGACGCGACTTGCTGTTCGTCAAGCATCTGAGCATACTTCTACTAAAGAAGCATTAAGCAAATTTAAGTCTCGTATGCAACGTGTTGATACACTGTATGATTTTTATAAGGAAGAGCGTAATTACTTTAAAAATAAAAAATTTGTAAAAGGACGTAAATTAGTTGTGTATCGTCAAATGATCACAACGTCGAAGAAAAGTTTAGAGCTCCTTCATCGTCTTCATAATCATGAAAACGAATTAGCACAGCTCCCGACACAATTCCATTTAATGATTCAAGAGCGGCTTGATTTTCTACTAACTTACCATGAGCAGCTCCTGTTAAAATATACAGGGAAATTAAAGCCCGAACATTCGGAGTGGAGTAAAAACATCGATTATGTTCAGCGTAACGAGTTAATGGAAATATTCATCAAGCAGATCAGTTATGCGCATGACGAAGGCGATACAGAATTTTCGAGCTATCACTTGCTTTATATATTATCGCGTATTTTAGATTACGAAGAAAACCTAGAGCATTTGGATACGCTCATTGTGTCGTATCAAACTCATCATGGTCATGAAATCAATGTGGAATTTGAAGAGGAATTTGTTTAATAATTAAAAGTGAGCGAAGAGTTGGCATAATGTCCATCTCTTCGCCCTTTTTATTAGCTTTTCATTTTCGGATCAAGCGCATCACGTAGGCCGTCACCCATTAGATTAAAACCGAGAACCGTTAACATAATAGCTAATCCTGGGAAAATCATCGTCCACGGAGCCTTTAATAAATATACGCGGGCATCCGCCAGCATTTTCCCCCATTCTGGCGCGGGTGCTTGAGCTCCTAATCCAAGGAAGCCTAGTGCTGCCGCCTCAATAATTGCTGTCGCTATCGCTAGTGTTCCTTGTACGATGATTGGCGTCATCGAGTTTGGCAAAATATGCGAGAACAAAATTCGCGAATCACGCATTCCAATCGCCTTTGCTGCTACGATATACTCCTCTTCTTTAACACTCAATACTTTCGAACGAATTAAGCGCCCAAAATTCGGTACGTTAATAATGGCAATGGCAATCAGTGCATTTTGTAATGATGGTCCAAGTACCGCTACTACCGCAATCGCTAGTAAAATACTAGGGAATGCTAACAGAATATCGAAAATACGCGAGATTATCGTATCAACCCATCTTCCATAATACCCCGCAATAATGCCAAGGAAACTACCTACAATAACAGAAAGAATAACCGATAAAAAGCCTACTTTCAAAGAAATTTGAGCTCCATAAATAACTCTAGAGAAAATATCCCGTCCGAAGTCATCCGTTCCAAACCAATGCTCACTTGATGGTGCTAATAAACGCATCGAAAGATTTTGTTCATTCATTCCTTCAGGAGCAATCTGTGGACCAAATATAGCAAGAAAAATAAAAAATAGTACAATGCCTGCACCTACCAGGGAGATTTTACTCTTTTTAAAGCTGCGCCAGCCTTCTCTCCAAGGACCTGCCGCTCGTTCACGTCTTGGTGCTGCTTCTGTTTTTACATCCATGGCTCCAGTCATTATTGCTTCTCCCCCCTATTTGTATTTAATCCGCGGATCAATCACTGTATACAGTAAATCCACAATTAAGTTAATCATGATAAAAATAAAAGCAATTACTAAAATTCCTGATTGAATAACAGGATAGTCACGGAAGCCAATGGCATCATATATATAACGACCAATTCCAGGCCAGCTAAAAATTGTCTCTGTTAAAATAGCACCACCTAGTAACAATCCTGTTTGCAACCCAATGACAGTTAACACTGGGATAACTGCATTCTTCAATGCATGCTTATAAACAACAATAAACATTTTTTGCCCTTTTGCTCTAGCGGTGCGTACATAGTCAGAGCGCATTACTTCAAGCATAGACGACCTAGTCATTCTTGCAATAATCGCCATTGGAATTGTCGCAAGAGCCATGCCCGGTAATACTAATCGTTTTATTACTTCAGTAAATTGATCAAAGCGGCCTTCGATGAGTGTATCAAGTAAATAAAAATGAGTAATGGCGGTTATTGGATCTCGTACATCTTCTCGTCCAGATGTCGGGAACCAGCCAAGCTGATTACTGAAAGCCCATTGTTCCATTAAACCTAGCCAGAAAACCGGTACAGACACCCCGACTAAAGCAACTACCATTGCCACATAATCGAACCAAGAATTTTGGAACCATGCAGAAATAATGCCTGCATTTACGCCAACGATCACTGCAATAATCATGGCAAACAGCGCTAGCTCAGCTGTTGCCGCTAAATACGGGTAAATCTCCTCTGATACGGGTAATTTAGTACGTAATGATACGCCTAAATCCCCCTGGAAAATGCCACCTAAATAACTAAAATATTGAGTATACCACGGCTTATTTAATCCTAAACTTGCGTTTAACGCTTCAACCGCTTCTTTCGTTGCCTGCTGCCCTAAAATTACTTGTGCTGGATTACCAGGAATTGCACGAATTAACATGAAGACGATGAAAGTCATTCCAAGCAAAACTGGGATTAGTTGGGATAATCGTTTCCCCATATAGTGAAGCATTTTCTTCACCCCTCTGTTATTTTCATAATATACTTTTGTAAGAAAAGCATTGAAGTCTTTACACATACTGTAGAAAGGGTCAGCTTTCACCAACAAAAGAATCCGCTAGATTTCTACGGCTTACCCGCAGAAAGCAAGCAGATTCTTTAAATTTTCTTATCTTCTTAAATTAAAACCTGTTGGGATAGCCGTTTAATACCTACTTCACATCTACTGTATCTAAACGGTCTGAACCTGTCGGATGTGCAACATAGTTTGTAACTTTAGTATTAGCAGATAAAATTGGCGTAGAGTGAGCAAGCGGAACCCATGGTGCATCTTTAGAGATAATCACTTGTGCTTGCTTGTAAAGGTCATTACGCTTGCCCTCATCCATTTCAGTTTGTGCCGCAACAAATAATTCGTGCACTTCTTTGTTGTCATAGAATGTATAGTTGTTAGAATGAATATTATCTCCGTCTAATAAAGTGTAAAGGAAGTTATCTGCATCCCCGTTATCACCTGTCCAACCAAGTAAGAACGCATCTGCCTCTCCATTTTCCGCCTTTTCTAAATACGTAGCCCATTCGAACGTTACAATCTTAGATTTCATGCCAACATCTGCTAAATTCTTCTGAATGGCTTCTGCAATTTTTTGACCGTCAGGCATGTACGGACGTGGTACAGGCATTGCCCATAGCTCAATTTCTTTACCATCATAGCCAGCTTCAGCTAATAATGCTTTTGCTTTTTCTGGATCATAGTCATAGCCTTCAACCTCATCGTTGTAGCCTGCAATTATTGAAGGCATCGGATTTTTTGCTGTCTCGCCTAAGCCTTCATAAAATGCATCTACTAATGCTTGCTTATCAATTGCATGATTTACTGCTTGACGAACCTTTACATTATCGAACGGTGGACGAGTTACTGTTAATCCAAGATAACCAACATTCATAGACGGACGTTCGATTAATTGTAAATTTGCATTTGATTCGATTGAAGCTTTATCAGATGGACTTAAGCCATCAACTACATCAACCTCAGCATTAGTTAATGCATTGAATCGTGCGGAGTTATCTGGAATAGAACGGAAAATAACTTTATCTAATTTCGGTAAATCTGCAATACGGTAATCAGGGTTTTTCTCAATAGTGATAGAATCATTTCGTTTCCACTCTACAAATTTAAATGGACCAGTACCTACTGGATTATCTTTAAGAGCCTCATCATTCTTTTCAAATGCTGTTGGTGAAGCAATAGCAAATGGTGACATCGCTAAGTTTTTCAAGAATGGTGCTTGTGGCTGAGCTAGTTTAAATATAACTTTATAATCCCCATCAGCAGTGATCGACTCAATTACTGGCTTTTCATTTACCGTAAATTGAGAAGCGTAGTATGGGAATTTATCAGCACCACCAGCTTTCCAGCGCTCAAAATTTTTCACGACTGCTTCAGCATTAAAGTCAGTACCGTCATGGAACTTAACCCCTTCTTCAAGTTGCATAGTATACGTTAACCCATCTTCTGAAGATTCCCAAGATTTTGCCAGCCCTGGGTGTAACGTTACATCCTTCTCTCCAAAGTTAATTAGAGTCTCATAGATATTAACGGTAACTTTAAACGATTCACCTTCTGTTACTGTCGCTGGATCGAGAGCAGTAGAATCGCCACCACGACCATATACTAATGTTTTTGGTTCATTACTGCTAGTTGAGTCACCTCCACTTGATGTATCTTTACTACCCGTATCCTTAGAATCTGAACCGCCACAAGCAGCTAAGATTGTCGAGAGAACAAGGATAAGCATTACTCCCAAAGTCCAAAGCTTCTTTTTCTTCATTTAATTTCCCCCTAAGTTTTTTTATATCATTGAATGTTGGATTGCATCGTAAAGATGACAAGCAACAAAATGACCCGGTTTCACCTCTTGCATTTTCGGAACTACTTGAGAACACTCTTCTTTTTTAAATGGACATCTCGTATGGAAAGTGCAACCACTTGGTGGATTCGAAGCACTCGGAATATCTCCAGAAATAACAAGCTGTTCACGTTCAAACATAGGATCTGGAACAGGTACCGAGGATAGCAACGCCTGTGTATACGGGTGAAGTGGCTCAGCATATAAATCTTCGCTTGCTGTCAACTCCACTAATTTCCCTAAATACATCACACCTACACGATTACTAATATGCCGTACAACCCCTAAATCATGGGAGATAAAAATATAAGTTAGCTTTAAATCCTTTTGTAAGTTTTGCAATAAATTCAATACTTGAGCCTGTATAGATACATCGAGAGCAGAGACAGGCTCGTCTGCAATAATCATGCGCGGATTCGTCATCAGCGCACGGGCAATGCCGATACGCTGTCTCTGACCACCACTAAATTGGTGTGGATACCGTTTCACATGATATTCATTTAACCCAACAATTTCGAGAAGCTCTAACACTTTCTTCTTCCGTTCTTTTGCATTGCCCATTCCATGAACAATAAGAGGCTCCTCCAATATCTTCCCAATATTATGTCTAGGATTAAGAGAGGCATAAGGATCTTGGAAAATCATTTGAATATCTCTACGGGCTTTGCGCATTTCATTGTTCGATAGTTCAGAAATTGCCTTTCCTGCAAATTCAATTTTGCCCTCAGTTGGCTCAAGCAATCGCATTAAAAGTCGACCAGTCGTTGATTTACCACACCCAGACTCACCTACAATACCTAATGTTTCTCCTTCAAAAACTTCAAAGGAAACATCATCTACTGCCTTTACGTCCCCAACTTGTTTGTTAAGGACCCCCTTCCGAATGGGGAAGTATTTTTTCAAACCATCAACTTTCAATAAAGTTTTCGACATGTTGCTCCACCTCCTGTTTCTCTAGTAAAAAGCATCTTGATTTATGCTGCTCTCCTGCTTCATATAAAGGTGGCGTTTCTTGTACACAGCGTTCCATCGCAAATTCGCAACGTGCTGCAAAGCGGCAGCCTACCTGAATACTTCCGGGTTTTGGTACACTGCCTGGTATAGAGTAAAGGTTGTCCTTCTTATAACGCATATCTGGTACAGACTTAATAAGTCCTTGTGTATAAGGGTGCTTTGGATTAACGAATATCTCCTGAATAGGCGCCTCCTCTACTATCTGACCTGCATACATCACAATCACTCGCTCGCATGTTTCTGCCACAACGCCTAAATCATGCGTAATTAATAAAACAGCTGTATTTAAACGTTTATTTAAATCTTTCATCAGCTGCAAGATTTGAGCTTGAATCGTAACGTCTAGCGCGGTAGTCGGCTCATCAGCAATCAGCACCTTCGGATCACAGACAAGCGCCATCGCAATCATGACCCGTTGTCGCATCCCCCCGGATAGCTGATGTGGATAATCTTTTAATAATTCCTCAGCACGTGGTAAACCTACAAGCTTCATAATTTCAACTGCCCTTGCAAAGGCTTCTTTTTTCGACCATTTTGGATTATGGATTAAAATCGCTTCTTTTAGCTGATCCCCAATTGTAAACAAAGGATTCAAGGATGTCATAGGTTCTTGGAAAATCATCGCCACATCTTTCCCACGAACTTTCTGCATTTGTTTATCAGATAATGTTACGAGGTTTTTCCCATCTAACCGTATTTCTCCCCCTGTTATTTTTCCAGGCGGTGACGGTATTAACCCCATAATGGACAGGGATGTAACACTTTTTCCACTTCCTGATTCCCCTACTATCCCTAATATTTCTCCCTCATGAACAGAAAAATCAATATCATCTACGGCAGGAATTTGTCCATCATCTGTAAAAAAGGTTGTCTTTAAGCCTTTTATTTCTAGCAGCTTTTTTCTCATGATCAATCTCCCATCGTCCTATATTTTTACTTAATCACTCTAACTATCACTCAATTCCCTATTTTCAGATAATTCTAACCAAAAAACATTGCTCTTTCAATCATAATTGTTCTGCAATAAACATAGATTTTCTACATCGTTCGAGTTTCATATTAATAATGTCTTATTAATTGATACTAATTTATAAATAAGACAAAAAAATAGCCTTCCATTTATGCTTAAACGGAAGGCTATTTTTAAATTTTTAACTCATAACCAAAAGATGGGGACGACATTACTCTTTGCTTTCGCATATTAAAAACTTGTTAGTCCAAGCGACTCCTCGGGGATTAGCGATATAGAGGAACGAAGGCTAAAAGCATCACGTCCTGTGATAACGCCTTCGTGACCAACCTCGTGCTGTTGCTTTCGCACAAACAAAACCAAAACCCTATGCTGCCGCTACGTTGCACTCACGCTTTCGCGCAAAAGACATCTGTTGACCCGAGACCCTGCAACGAAGCGAAGCGGCTCATCGGACGCCCCCAGGAAGCTTTGCTCTGTGCGAAAGCGTAGTGTTAACGTAGCAGCAGCAAATGTTTTAACTGTGCGAAAGCGAAGCGCCAGCAACAACAATGTTTTCTCTGTAGCGAAAGCAAAGCGTCAGCTACAAAGCGCCTGGCCGGAACGGAAATCAACCACACATTATGATGGTGCATCAATCTAAATGTTGCACCTGGAATAAACTAAAGTACGTGCCCTCTTTTTGCATTAATTGCTCGTGCGTACCACTTTCAATTAATTGTCCATGATCAATAACAAAAATTTTATCTGCATGTGTAATCGTAGAAAGTCGGTGAGCAATTATTATTGTCGTACGTTCATGTGCAAGTACATCCAATGATTCTTGGATAAGTGCCTCGCTTTCTAAATCCAATGCAGAGGTTGCTTCATCCAGTATTAATATAGGAGGATTTTTTAAAAACACACGAGCGATCGCTACCCGCTGCTTTTGTCCACCTGATAACTTCACACCGCGCTCCCCGACCTTTGTGTCATAACCATCTGGTAAGCTCATAATAAAATCATGTGCATTGGCTGCTTTTGCCGCAGCAATAACCTCTTCATCAGAAGCATCTGGCTTGCCCATTAAAATATTTTCTTTTACGGAATCACTAAACAAAATATTATCTTGTAGGACTATTCCAATTTGTGAGCGTAAAGAATGTAGAGATACGTCACGCACATCATAGTCATCAATACATACAGTGCCACTCGTTGTGTCATAAAAACGAGGAATTAAACTAATGATAGTTGATTTTCCTCCACCACTCATTCCTACAAATGCAACTGTCTCGCCAGGATTAATTGTAAAATTGATATTGTTTAAAATTTGTGAGCCCTCTTCTTCATATTGAAAGTTCACATTGTCAAAACGAACTTCACCTTTTACCCGAGGTAGCTCTAACGCATTAGCCTTGTTTTTTATTTCATAAGGTTCATCTATTAATTCAAACATTCGATCCATTGATGCAATTGACTGTGTTAACATTGTTGATGAACTTACAAGGCGACGAAGTGGACCATAAAGTCGTTCGATATAGGCAATAAAGGCAACCATTGTCCCGATTGAAAGAGGTCCATTAATAACCTGATAACCTGCATATGCAATTACTAGGAGTGGTGCTACATCCGTGATTGTATTCACCACTGCAAACGATTTAGCATTCCATCTCGTATGATCCAACGCTTTCTCTAAAAATTCTCCATTTGCTTCATCGAATAATTTTTGCTCATGCTTTTCTAGCGTGAAGCTTTTAATAATACTCATTCCAGCTACACGTTCATGTAAATAACTTTGCACACCTGCTAGTGCTTGTGACCGTTTACGTGTTAAAGACCGAAGCTTGCCAAAGAAGAACTTTACGCTAAACGCATAGAATGGGAACGCAATCAATGCTACTAGCGTTAGCTTTACATCCATAGCAAACATAATACCGATTGCAATAACAATTGTCGCAAGGTCCAGCCAAACATTCATCAGGCCTGTCATAATAAAGTTTTTTGTTTGTTCCACATCATTAATTACTCTTGAAATCACATCGCCAGCTCTTGTATTGGCATAATATCTTAAACTTAGTCGCTGTAAATGTGCATATATTTGTTTTCGAATATCGAAAAGCACTTTGTTACTGACATTTTGAGCAAAATATTGACGGTAATACTCAATCGGTGGTCGAATAATAAAGAATACAATGATCGTGCCACCTAACCAATAAAACAATTCTTTTGTCTTCTCTGCATCCGTTAAATGATCTGCAGCAATAATATCATCTAACACAATTTTTATGAGTAATGGAATAAATAACGGAATTGCAAATTTCACTATACCAATTAAAATCGTTAAAATTATTTCCCATGTATATGGTTTTACAAATCTCATATAACGCTTTATACTACCCAATTCATTATCACATCCTTATCAAAAACCATATTTAGCAAATGCAAGGGGAACCCCTTGTTTCACTTCGTACATAAAAAGAAACAGACATTCACAAAATGAATGCCCAAACGTATTATAGCAATATTTTGTTTTAAATACAGTTAATTTAGCTTTGTTACGAACTATTTTGCAATCAGCTTATGTAACATTCCTTTTTACATTTTTTCCTTTAATCTTTTATATACAAATTCTAGTAATATAAAGATTAAACCTACTAGCATGAACCCTAAAGAAGGTACGTATAATTCCTTATTCATATGTATAGAATCATTCACAAAGTGACCCAAACATCGGACCGCTTCAGCTACAAGTCTGTGCATGAACAACATAAAACTACCAGTCAAAAAAAATAATGTACCTATAATATAACCTGTATTCATAGTTCCCCTCCAAATATCTGTAATGCTTTACAATATTACTATAACAAAAAACTGGTAGATAATTACTTATTTTTCCGATAAAAAAACACCTATTAGTAAAACTAATAGGTGCAACTAACAATCATCTGCTTGCATATCGAGCTGAAACTTATAGCGACTTGTCCAGGCATCGATAAAATCAGGTGCAAAGGGTCCTCTTTTTTGTTGAATCCAGCTAATTAATTTATCGACATTGCGCTTTAAAATTTTATCTATGACATCTGGATAAGACATTTCCTTACGATGCAGCTCATATTCATCCTCATCTAAGAGTGAATAAGACATATCGGGGAAAACTTTAATATCTAAATCATAGTCAATATATTTAATGGCATTATTATCGAAAACAAATGGTGAGCTTAGATTACAATAATAATACACACCATCTTCACGTAGCATGCAAATGATATTAAACCAGTACTCCGCATGGAAATAACAAATAGAAGGCTCTCTCGTTAGCCACGTTCGACCATCGGATTCTGTCACAAGTGTCCGCTCATTCGCACCGATAATGATATTTTTTGTTCCTTTTAAAACCGTTGTTTCTTGCCAAACACGGTGGATACGGCCATTGTGTTTATAACTATGTATTTGTATCGTTTCTCCTTCTACCGGTATTGCCATCTTTGAAGCCCACCTTTTCATCTATGCTACCTAAATCTAGCAGTCTCTAGTATATTATAGCAATGTGTAGGCGAAAGGTGTAGTTAGAAAACCACAAATTTCCCTGCGCTCTTTTAAATTTGTACAAAATTTCGTTAATTTAAAGCGAATTTTATCATAACACTAATCCAATTGGAATTATTTGTTTATACCCATGTATCGGAGCATGGTTTTATCAACTATCCGAGCAGTTCCTTATCACCTGAACCGTTTTTTATCTTGCTATATAAAAATTTAAAAGGAGCTGCCCTTTTTAATCTGTTCGATTATAGACAGCTCCTCAGAGGTAAATGCAATTATGCAATTTACAAAGTGTTATTCACCAAGATCTTGGTTAGTTTTATTGAAGTTACCTGAAGCTTGAGCTTTTTTCTGCTCTGCTTTAGCATTTTGCTTTTGCACTTCATTAACATCTGTTTCATAACCAAATTCTTGACTTTGACGTTGCATGTTTTTATTCGGTTGGAAATTCTGGTTGTTTTGCTTTTTCATTTTCATTCACCTCCACGCTCATTATTGTGTACCGAGGTGAATGCTTTTATGCCTAAAAATTTTATATAAATAACTTTCCAGATTAATCCTTTGTTTCCTGCCAAATTTTCAGCATTGGAACAGACATTGGTAACAATTCTATTTGTTCACGAGTCAGCCATTCGCCCTTTTCTGCTGAATTACATTTCATAAAATAGCTATTTATATGCCATGTTAAATGTGAGAAAACATGTTTAAATGTTAGCAAATCCTGTTGCGATTGAACATTCATAGCATAATCATTAATAAAAGTATCTATTGAATCTTTACCGTGCTCTAGCATTGGGAACTGCCATAGATTAGCTAGTAAACCCTCTGCTGGACGCTGCTCTAATAAAATTCGCCCTTCGCCATCTTGACATACAAGCACATCGTATGTGAGATGCTTCATCTTTACTTTTTTAGATTTGATAGGTAATTTTTCAGGCTCTCCTTCATTAAAAGCGGTACAGTATTCCCGAACCGGACATAATAAACACTTTGGTGAAGTTGGCGTACAAATAAGTGCACCCAGCTCCATTAAGCCTTGATTGAAGGACGATGCATTTTCAGGATCAATTAGTTCTTCAACAGCCTCTTCAAAAACCTTTTTAGTCTTTGGAACGGCTATATCATCATGGATAGTAAGCACACGACTTAAAACACGCATAACATTTCCATCCACTGCATGTTCCGGCTTATTATAGGCAATACTTAAAATAGCTCCAGCAGTATACGGACCAACGCCTTTTAATTTTGAAATCTCATGGCGATTATCGGGTACTACCCCACCGTAGTTTTCTAATACCTCACGAACACCCGCTTGTAAGTTACGTGCACGGGAATAATAGCCGAGGCCTTCCCAATGCTTTAATAAGTATTCTTGTGGAGCTTCCGCGAGTAATTCTAATGTTGGAAAACTTTCCATGAAACGATTGTAATAAGGAATAACTGTGTCGACACGTGTTTGCTGTAGCATCACTTCCGATACCCAGATTTTATAAGGGTCCGTCGTATGCCTCCAAGGTAAATCACGTTTCTCAACATTAAACCATTCGACTAAAGATTGTCGAAATTCTGTTACATATGGATAATTCACAGTGACCTCCAGTGTTTTTACGATTTTATTTATGGTAAAAAGAGTATACAATTAAGAAAAGACCATCTGTCTAAAACGACAAAAAGCGCCATTATTTTCTAGCTTCAAGATTTAGCACGACCGTCTTAATAGAGAAATATTAAAGTATTACGGATTATTGAAATATACATGTATGCAAATTGTACTCTATTTAGATGCATACAAGGAGTGGATATTTTTGGATTCAGGTACACATTTCGTTATGGGTATAGCCCTCGGTGGTCTTGCATTAGCAGATCCCGTTGTAGCAAGTCATTCAATGACCTTTACCGCAGTAATGGCAGGTACAATTATTGGCTCGCAGGCACCTGATGTCGATACAGTTTTAAAACTGCGCAACAACGCAATTTATATTCGACATCATCGTGGAATTACACATTCACTACCAGCAGTAGCTATTTGGCCCATCTTAATTACAGCGGTTTTAGCACTTATTATTCAAGACGCAAATGTGTTTCATTTATGGCTTTGGACATTTTTAGCTGTAGCACTTCACGTCTTTGTTGATATTTTCAATGCTTATGGTACACAAGCACTTCGACCGTTTTCTAGAAGATGGGTTGCACTTGGTGTCATTAATACATTTGATCCTATTATTTTCACACTACATTGCATCGGCATTTTGCTTTGGGCATTTGGTGTTAATCCTATTTGGACATTTAGTATCATGTATCTCATTATTATCGTTTACTACATTTTACGATTTGCAGTCCAAAAGGCTGTAAAGAAAGCTGTGCATAATACCATTCAGGATGAAGAGTATGTTATTGTAGCCCCTACAATGCGGTTCTTCCACTGGCGTATTGCAGCAAAATCCAAAACGCATTATTATGTTGGCCGTGCATATGGGAGAGCTGTTAATATTTACGATAAATTCGAAATAAAACCTTTACCAAAAACGCCTCTTATTGAAATAGCATTGAAAGATCCCAATCTCGCTGCATTCGTGTCATTCTCACCATTGTACCGTTGGGAAATTTCAGAACTTGAAAATGGCTTAACAGAAGTAAGATTAATTGATCTGCGTTACCGTAGTGATAATCGCTATCCATTCGTGGCTGTCGCTCATTTAAACGAGGACAATGAGATTATCACTTCATACACAGGCTGGATTTTTACAGAAGATAAACTCCAGAAAAAATTACAAGTTGGCGCAAGTAATTAAACATCAGTAAACCCTGACCAAATATTGGCCAGGGTTTTGTTATTGTACCATATCATCACTAGCATCAAGTAAATGTGCGTATTTGGGGTTACGCCCCGCAAATGCATGCAGTTTATCACCATAACTGGCAATTAATTGACGCACCAAATTTTCAGTGTATTCCGCACCGCGATAAGCGTAACCAGCTTTAGCAGAAGTCGATTCGAAATCACTCCATAAAAGCTCAATCCATACTCGTGCACGCCCTACTGACATTTCCGGATTTTTTGCAAGTAACTCAGCTGTTAGCTTTTCAATTTTTTCATCCATTTATTTGCCCACCTTTACAGGTGATAGCATTGAAACAGGTAAAGCCTCTTGGTATTTTTCGCCCCCTAAGCGATGACCCCATGCGAAACGTCCTTTTAAATAATCCACTTGGAAAAATTCATTTTCAGAACCGTCAATACGATACATTTCTCCAGGAATTATTGTATCTAAATCCACTAAATAAGCTGCAGCCATTAAAGCCTTGCGCTCGTATACTGCGAATTCATTAATGATGCCTAGCTGTTCCGCCTTACGTGCTTTTTCCTTTATCCTAGCTATTTCTTCACGTAATTCATGCTCTGACATCGCAGCATAATTTTTTTCGTTCATTCCTCATTCTCCTTCTCTTCTATAAAACGATCTATAACTTCTATAGGAAAACCCTTTTGATAGAGCGCCTGCTTTATTTTCATTTTCAACTCAAAACCAGTATACTTCGATGAATACTTTTTCCAAACTTTTTCGCCTTGCACATCAAGTAGCTGTTGCCATTCATCTTCCTCTTGCTCAATCTCTATTTGACTAAGCACCTCATCTACAACACTAAAAGAATAACCTTTTCTCATTAAAAAATCTTGAATTTTAGCTTTTATTTGTGTTGGCGTTTTCTTTTTTTCCGATCGAATGACCTTTTCAGCCAATTGTGTCGCAAGCTTTACCTGTTCCCCATGACTATATGTAGCCAATACCTCATCCTGTAAGCTTTTATCAATCCCTTTTTTTATAAGGTCTTGCCTAATTGCTTTGGGTCCCTTTTTCATCGTAGCCTTTTTCGTATCGAGCAACGCCTTGGAGTAAGTTTCATCATTTAAAAAGCCATACGATTTAAGCTTTTGTATAGCCTCTAAAATAACCGCTTCCCCAAATTCTAATGAGAGCAGCTTTTTCTTAACCTCATGCTCACTGCGCATTTGATAAGATAAAAAATTTAACCCTTTATTAAAAGCTTTTCGAATCTCATCCTCATAGGCAATTTCCTGAATATCAAATTCCTCAAGCACTTTGCCCTTCGTTAACCCAAATTGAATGAGAATTGCCTCATCTACAGGAAAAGCGTATTCTTCGTTCAAATATATATTATAACGTTCTGGATTGTTTTTTTGACGTGCAATCTTCGTAATAACACGCATTCGTAACACCTCACTATAACCATTATAACATTTTTCGTAAGTATTGCTTTTGAGGTGTTTTCTCGGTTTGCGTTCGATTCGCGGGATTTACTTCTTTTCTTCGGGTATTCTCTCCTCTTTCGCGGGTATTCATTTCTCTTCCGCGAAGGTTTGGACACCCGCGGAAAAGTAGCTTAAACCTGCATTTATCTCACTACCTATAGAAGTGAGAGACTTCCGCTAAAAAAAGTCAAATTCCCCCATTAAAAAGGAACTTTTTTAATGAAATCAAGTAGGATAATTTTAAAAATAATAACACATTCTAATAAAAAAGAAAGGATGCGTTGTTTTTATGTGGAAACAGCATATAGTAGGATCGGTAATTGCTACTTTTATTATTGCCGCGGCAATTAGCTTTAATCCATTTTCGGCCTCTGGCTCTGATGAATACAACTGGGGCATTAAACGAGCGAAAAACGGTGAACCAGCAGAAGCTGGGGCACAGCTTGATCAGATAGTTGAGAAATATGGTGCCATTTATAAAGGAAAGCCTGATAATAAAGTTGCTTATTTAACCTTTGATAACGGATATGAAAATGGGTTTACGGAGAGCATTTTGGATACATTGAAGAAGGAAAATGCACCAGCTACCTTCTTTTTAACTGGTCATTATTTAGAAAGTGCCCCTGATTTAGTGAAACGCATGGTTAAAGATGGCCATATGATCGGCAACCATTCATATGGGCACCCAAATATGGCGAGACTAACGCCCGATGGTATGCGTAAAGAATGGAAAAAGCTTGACGATAAGCTGCGTGAATTGACGGGTATTGAACGTACAACATATGCTCGCCCGCCTGAAGGTACATTTAATGCGAAATTATTAGAGGTAGGCAATGCTGAAGGTTATCGTCATATTTTCTGGTCTGTTGCCTTTAAGGATTGGGAAAGGGATGTACGACGTGGCGCAGATTATGCGTATAACGCATTAATGGAACAGCTTCATCCTGGTGCCGTAATATTAATGCATACTGTTGCGCAGGATAACGCTGAAGCTCTTCCTAGGTTTATTGCCGAAGCGAAAAAACAAGGCTATACATTTTTATCCCTTAACGATTTAGTTTTAGAACATGAAGATTTCCCTGTCGCTTTGCAATCGTCTACTCCTTAGTTATAATGGAGAGATGATATTAAAAGAACAGGGACGTGGAACGCTTGACGCAACAAACAACAATGGAAGTAGGACAAAAATTTCCTCTAATAATAAAAAGACTAGGTATTAATGGTGAAGGTGTAGGCTTTTATAAGCGTAATGTCGTATTTGTAAAGGGTGCCATTCCTGGTGAAGAAATTACAGCACAAGTGACTAAAACACAGCGAAACTTTGCTGAAGCAGAAATAGTAACGATTCGCAAAGCTTCAAAACATCGCCAGGAAGCACCATGCTCAGTTTACAACGAATGCGGCGGCTGTCAGCTTCAACATATGACATATGAAAAACAGCTGATTGAAAAGCGTGATATCGTCGTTCAAGCATTAGAACGTTATGCTAAACCATTAGCTACTTCAGTTGAAGTTCGTAAAACTCTAGGGATGGATAATCCATGGAATTACCGAAACAAAAGTCAATATCAAGTACGTAAAGAGGGTAAGCGTGTCTATGCAGGGTTATTTGCAGAAGGTAGCAACAAGTTACTGAACATCAATGATTGCCTAGTGCAACATCCGAGTACATCAAAAATCACGGTGGCAACACGTAAAATTTTACAAAAACTGAATATTACTATTTACGATGGTCGTACGCTTGATGGCTTAGTGCGTACGATTGTTGTACGTACAGGGATTCGTACGGGTGAAACACAAGTCGTGCTTGTCACAACACGTGAGGAAATTCCACATCTAGCCGAGCTCATTGCACGTATTAAAAAAATCGACCCAAGTATCGTATCGATCGCTCAAAATATTAATCGTGAGAAAACATCGTTAATCTTTGGCGACGAAACGATTGTCCTCGACGGTAAGGAAACGATTCACGAGGAGTTAGGTGAATTAGCCTTTGATTTATCAGCTCGTGCCTTTTTCCAACTGAATCCAACACAAACTGTTCATCTCTATGATGAAATCAAAAAAGCAGCAGCATTAACAGGCAGAGAAACAGTTGTAGATGCTTACTGCGGTGTTGGAACAATCGGTTTATGGCTAGCTGACAAAGCGAAAGAAGTTCGTGGGATGGATGTCATTCCAGAAAGCATTCAAGATGCACGTAAAAATGCACGTAACCATGGTTTCAAGCATACAAAATACGCAGTCGGCACAGCAGAAAGCGTTTTAGCAAAATGGCGTAAGGAAGGATTTACACCAGATGTTATTACAGTTGATCCACCACGCACAGGTCTAGCACCAGAGTTTATCCGTACGGTGTTAAAGCTAAAACCGAAGCGCTTTGTCTATACGTCTTGTAATCCATCAACATTAGCGAAGGATTTAAATGAATTATCGAAGTTTTATGATGTAGAGTATATTCAGCCAGTGGATATGTTTGCACAGACTGCACAAGTGGAATGCGTTGCGAAGCTTGTGTTGAAGAATAAATAATGTTGAAGAAGGACGTCTTGAGCAAACTCTAGGCGTCCTTTTTTAATCGTTCCCTTTTTAAACAAAACAGGCGTCCCTTAAAAAAAAGAGACGCCCAAATTGTTTATTTTTCTATGTAATGCACAGCTCAAGCTGCCTGGTGGATGACGGACGGTCCAGAAAAATCAGCACCTTAACCAGTAGCCCAGGATTTAAAAGATTTTTATACTTTAAGTTTTTAGCTTTAATACGAAAGATCTTTGAAACGTAAACTTTGGACTTTTAACTTTAACCTTTGAGCTTTCAACTCAGATTAATTAAAGTATCCTTTGTTGTAAGACATGTTTCAGGTTTTAACTCGCACACATGTCTTGAAGCGCGAGCGACTTTTCGTTTTCCGTTTTCGCTTGGCCATGCAAATTTAGTTAGGCTTGTACTTCAATAAATGTCGTTGCGTTTGATTCTGATAATACAGCGTCGACCTCTGATTCAAATTCTTCAATTCGACTATTTAATGCTTCCATCTTCTTTTTAACATTCATCGGATCTATTAATTCGAACTCGTTTCTTTTCATAAATGTGTCCGTATGTAATTTAACTTCCTCAGGAGATTGTTTATCTTTATTCCCTAGAATATTAACTAAATACGTTTCTAGCTTCGCTGGCAACGCATCATTTTCTTTAGCAACCATATTTATCGCTGAACGATATTGCTGTTGCATGACTTCTAACAGTTCCTTTTCATATTGAATGGACTGTTTCCGTTCAATTGCTTCCGCTACAGTCATTTCTTCTTTTCCTACTATTACTTTTGTTATAGCATTGGACTCTACAACTAATGCCTTAATTCGGTTGCGATAGTCAATTAAGCTAACTACTTTATCGTATGAGGCTTGCATTTGCTTTTCATATTCTTGAATCACTACACCATTAATTTTGCTATTGCTTTTACGATTAGCTAACACTGAACTAACCTCATTCGTTGCTGCTTCGATGCGATGATTTAACATCTTCAATTCTGTTAATGCACGGTGAATTGATATTTTTTTATATTCAGTCATGATTCAATCTCCTCATAATAATTAGAATCTTAGTTAGTGTTCTTCTATTATATAGAGATAAAAATACAAAGTCCAAATATTACTTCTCTGCAAATTTTATTTGATTTTATGTTTGCTTGTCTGTATAATATCATTCTAGGTGCCAAACCTATGTGACTTGGACGGAACATCCTTGTCACGCAAAGAACGCCATAACAGCACGGATTTGCTGGGCGTTTTTTGTTTTATGAGCGGGAGATGAGCCCCGCTCTTTTATTTTGCCCCAAAATATACATAGCGCAAAAGCTTACAAGCTAGCAATTTACTCGAGCTATTACTTCCTCTACCGCGAACTATTTGACTAGCTCTCTTCTTTCCGCTTCAAGGATGATTTCCAAAAGACATTACATCGACACCATTCGCTTATTTTTATTTCGTCCAAATACTAACAAAACAATAGCTATAATTAGCAAAAGCATCGCTACTAATAAAAGGAAGCTGTAATTTACATATTCTAAATAAATGCCCCCTAAAAATGGCCCTGTTAAGCTACCGATACTAAGGGCAATGCCGCAAAGCAGATTTCCTGTTGGTAGTAGCTCTTTTGGTGTTAAGTCTGCCATATAGGTAATACCTAGTGAAAACATCGAACCGACTAATGTACCTGTAAAGAAAAATGCTACAGCTACCGCCATTTGAGAATGCTCTAAAAAACTGGCAATCCCAAAAATAATAGCCCCTCCAAATGAGCCAATCATCAGGACATAACGTCGTCCTATTTTATCCGCTACTGCACCAAGCGGCACCTGCGTTAATATTCCGCCAAATGTAAAGACTGATAACATAATGGGAATCATATTCACGTCAAAATCTTTACGTAAAGCATAGACTGGGAACAAAGCATTTAAAGCAGATTCTAAAAACCCATAAGCGAATGGCCCTAAAAATGCAATCCATCCAAATGCAATGGCTATTTTATAGCGATGCCAGCCTCTTGCATGTAAGTCTCCCGTTAAACGCTCTGGTTTTTCATTTTGTAAAAGGAATACAAAAGCCCATGCAAATAAACACATAGCGGAGGACACAATAAACGGTAATGCTTCTGCAACTTGTATAAGTTTCACCATTAAAGGCCCAACTGCAAAGCCTGTACTAAAGGACAAGCCGTAAATGGCCATACCCTTTCCTAAGCTTTTATGATCTGTGGTGCTTGTAACCCACGTTTGAGTTGCAAAGTGTAATGCATGGTCTCCTACTCCAATGAGTAAGCGCAGGACAAACCAAAAAGTCACACTTTTCCATAAAGGAAATAGTAGCAGTGAAACAAACACAAATGCACCGCCAATTAAAATAATCGGTTTATAGCCCCATTTTCGTAATGGCTGCTCGATAAATGGTGAGATTAATAAAGTTCCTATGTATAGACCTGTTGCATTCAATCCGTTCAACGCGGAGGACACCCCATCACGTTCGAAAATAATTGAAATTAGCGGTAAAAGCATTCCTTGTGAAAAGCCTGAAATAGATACAATCAACACTAGAATGGCAAATCTTTTTTTGCTGTAATCTGAGAAGTACGTCATCTTTTCCTCCGACATCCAATCATTCTTCCAAAGAACAGCATACCAAAAAGCCTTAGCGCTCACCACATGTGATTTTACGCTAAGGCCTAACTAACACTTATCTCCATTTAATTGTATAAACACGAATTTCGGCTTTTATATTGGCCGATTACTTGTTTAAACTCCCTCCTTTTCGAGTTAGAGTCTTTTTAGATTTTTCAAATCAGCTCCTTTGCTTTTTCTTAATATTAATTTAACACACGCCCTCAATATTGTAAATATTCCGTCTATTATTTTTTTAAAATAATCGCTAAGTCCTAGGTGTTTACCTAAACGTTGAAATTTAGTCCCAAATCAGCTAAGATGGAGGGGACGAAATGAGGTGTATGTATGTCAAATCCAATCACTGATAAAAAACAACAAATGAATTACTTAAAAGAACGTCTTGAAATATTTTTAGAAGTTTTAGATGCCATCGATCCTGAAACAACTGAATTAGAGGATATTGATCGTTTAATTCAAATGATGGATGATTTAGAGGACAAAATGGAGCAATTTAATGCTCGTGAACAATAACTACTAATCAATTCCAACGTAAAGTAGCTGCTGCTTTACTTTCGCTATAGAAAACATTTGTTGCTGTCGCTTCGCTTTCACACAAATAAACAATGCGACCAGATTTTGAATTATGTCCAGCACAATATCCGCCGGAGGTAGGTTTTAAAAAAACATCCAACTCTCTACCTTCAGAATAAAGATTTGCTGAACGAAGATAAAAAGCAAGTGGAAACAGATCCACTTGCTTTTTTTAAAATTAATAACAATCCCAATTATATAGAACTTTACTAAAATCTTTACGTTTTAGCTCATCCTCTGTGATGAAAAAGTTGCCGACCCCGACATCCCCCCACAGAATATGCTCACCTACACTGTCAATTTGAAGCAACAAAATTGTTGAATCTGTATAGTCACCATAAGCTCTTGGATCTTCCTGAGTAAAGAATGGGTATCCCCCGATTTTATGACCTGTACTATTTAATGTTTCATAAAATGAGTCTACTAATTGATCATCGTCTTCTATAGTAGAAAGAATCTTCGCATATGTTTTTTCACTTCTAAAGTCATTTGCTGATAATGGTTCATAGCTTGTTCCAAAGGACAATGCCATTTCCTTTTCCACAGGAAAGTATAATTCTTCTTCGTTCGCTTCAACAAACGAGAAATCTTGAACTAACTGTGACTCATCACTAACAATATGTTCGTGGAAAACAACCCGGAAGCCCTCATGATTTTGACCATTGTCAAAATCCATCCCTAGTACATCATCGTAGCCATCAATATAAAACTGCAAGATTCCCTCTTTAGGGAAGTTTGGTAAATGCTTCGGAACATCTGCAAAATTAATTTGAGCTAGTAATTTTAGTGGTTGCCCTTCTAGACTTTTCGGATACTCCATTGATAGCGGAAAATACGGATTGCCTGCAAATTTACTTTCAAATAAAGAAGTTTTTCGTACTTTCGTTTCAATTAATACAGTCGGCTGTATCGTTCCCTCTATTACTGTCCTATTTTGTTCAAATGCTTCAGGTAAATTAAGTAACTTCATTCTATTACCTCCTAAAGTAAATTTAAATTCATTATAGAACGAATGTTCCTTTTTAACAATCTTTATTCGGAGAAACTACAGCTTGTGAATAAGGCTCCTGGATGATTCGATCGGCTTGACTCTTAAGATAATCAACTTCTCGGGAAAAATGCCTTCAATTCCCACTATATTCGCTTAAAAATATTATTTATTCCCCTGCTGCAATTATCTTAATACAACCTTAACAATAAATAGATTAACATAATTTAACATTTAAATTTCCTCTTTTTGAGAATAGGCCTTTAATTCCGACCACAATGAGTTGAACTCTTTTTTTCATTAGTTGAAAAGAGTATAATATTACGTGGAAATAATCAAATTTTTATGGGGGGCAATACTGAATGAATATCCAAACTTTGGAGAAAAGTCTTTATGATTTAATTACTGAAACGTCTACGAATCTACCAAAAGACGTACGTCGTGCTATTAAGAAAGCTAAAGAAGCTGAGAATTCTGGCACTCGTGCGGCAATGAGCTTAGACACAATCTCAACTAATATTATTATGGCAGAAGATAATGTATCACCAATCTGTCAAGATACTGGTCTACCAACATTCAAAATTTATACTCCTGTTGGTGTAAACCAATTAGAAATTAAAGCAGCTATTAAAAAAGCTATTGTCGATACTTCTGCAGATGCAAAATTGCGTCCAAATGCGGTTGATTCATTAACAGGTGCTAACAGCGGTAATAACCTAGGTGACGGTCTACCTGTTATGAAATTCGAACAGTGGGAAAAAGACTATATTACAATTAAATTAATCCTTAAAGGTGGCGGCTGTGAAAATAAAAATATTCAGTATAGCCTACCTTGTGAGATTGAAGGTCTTGGCCGCGCTGGTCGTGATTTAGATGGTATCCGTAAATGTATCCTTCACTCAGTATACCAAGCTCAAGGTCAAGGTTGTTCAGCTGGTTTCATCGGTGTAGGTATCGGGGGCGATCGCTCTTCTGGTTACGACTTAGCGAAAGAACAATTATTCCGTCATGTGGAAGATACAAATCCAAATGCTGATCTTGCAAAATTAGAAGAGTATGTAGTAAAAACTGCTAATACATTCGGAATCGGTACAATGGGCTTCGGTGGTGAAGCAACATTACTTGGTTGTAAAATTGGTGTTATGCACCGTATCCCTGCTTCATTCTACGTATCAGTAGCTTATAACTGCTGGGCATACCGTCGTATGGCTGTGGACATCAATCCTCAAACTGGCGAAATTATTAACTGGCATTATCAAGAAGGCGAAAAAATTACATTTAAAGAAGATGAAGTTGCAGCAACAACAGAAGATACTACTACAAATGTAGTGGAACTTACTGCTCCTATTTCTGAAGAACAAATTCGCTCTCTAAAAGTTGGTGACGTTGTATCAATTACTGGTCGTATGTATACAGGCCGTGACGCGATTCACCATCATTTAATGAGCCACGATGCTCCAGTTGATCTTAATGGACAAGTTATTTATCACTGTGGTCCTGTAATGGCAAAAGACGAAGAAGGTAACTGGACAGTAAAAGCAGCTGGTCCAACTACTTCTATTCGTGAGGAGCCATATCAAGGTGACATCATGAAAAAATTCGGTATCCGCGCTGTAATCGGTAAAGGCGGTATGGGACCAAAAACACTTGCTGCATTAGAAGAACACGGTGGCGTTTACTTAAATGCAATCGGTGGCGCTGCACAATACTACGCAGACTGCATTAAAGGTGTTGACGGTGTTGACCTAATGGAATTCGGTATTCCAGAAGCGATGTGGCACTTAAACGTTGAGAAGTTCACAGCAGTTGTAACAATGGATTCTCACGGTAACTCACTACATGCAGATGTAGATAAATCATCTCTAGAAAAACTTGCTCTTCACGCAGAACGAGTATTCTAATAAAGAAGCAATTTCTTTCTGAAGTTAAACCATTTTTACTACACAAATTTGAAAAGCACAGAATATTCTTATGAATATCTGTGCTTTTCATATGTTCAAAAACATTTCAAAAAGCCTCACCATGACCCCAACTCAATCTAATGCCTCTTTTATTCCACTTTCTATCAATTATGCCTCGGCATAATTGCGTCCAAAATCGACTTTGCGTTTAGGCCCGCTGAAAGAAGTTAAAATCCCCTCTAATTTCTCACTTTCTTTTTCCAAATTCTTTTGTTATAATAATTCTAAATTAGAAAGACGTTAATTGAAATCTATTTTCAATTAGAAAAAGTTTATAATCATTGATTTATATAGACTTTGATATTGATTTTCATTATCAGGAGGGATAAAGGTGGAACACACTAATCGAGAAAACATTAGTTTAATTGAGAAAACAAAAGAACACGCTGAATTAATCGCCGCCCTTATAGCAGGTTTGTTTATTTTGCTTGCATGGCGTTTAGATATTAGCGGGCAAACAACAGCTTCTATTCTTTTATATATTATTGCATTTTGCGTTGGAGGATTTGCTAAAGCAAAAGAAGGTATTGAAGAAACTATTGAGAATAAGGCGCTTAACGTTGAACTATTGATGGTATTAGCCGCGATCGGTTCAGCAGCAATCGGTTATTGGACGGAGGGTGCTATTCTTATTTTCATCTTCGCTGTGAGTGGCGCTCTTGAAACTTACGCAATGAACAAAAGTCACCGTGAAATTTCTGCACTCATGAATTTACAACCTGAAGAGGCTTGGCTTGTTCGTGGTGGTTTTGAACCAATGAAAGTTGCTGTATCAACTCTACAAATTGGTGATCATCTTCTTATTAAGCCCGGTGAACGTGTACCAGCAGACGGTGTAATCTTTAAAGGGCAGTCTTCTATCGATGAATCTGCAATTAGCGGCGAACCACTTCCAGTAGCAAAACAGGAAGGCGACGAGTTATTTGCAGGAACAGTGAATTTAAATGGTGCCATTACGATGGAAATGACAAAACCAAATTCTGAAACACTATTCCAAAAAATTATCCAGCTTGTACAAAATGCTCAGAGTGAAAAATCTCCATCACAACAGTTTATAGAAAAATTCGAAGGTACGTATGTGAAATTCGTGCTACTTGCCGTTGCTCTCATGATGTTTCTACCTCACTTTGTACTAGGTTGGGACTGGACGACAACATTCTATCGAGCAATGGTACTCCTTGTAGTCGCTTCTCCGTGCGCACTTGTTGCAGCTATTATGCCAGCGACACTTGCAGCCATTTCAAATGGTGCAAAACATGGTGTGTTATTCAAAGGAGGCTTACACTTAGAGCATCTAGGTGCATTGCGTGCACTTGCAGTAGATAAAACAGGTACTTTAACACAAGGTAAACCAACCGTTACTGATTTCATTGTTCGCGAAGGATTAGACCGTAAAAACGCAATGGCCATCCTTGCGGGTATTGAAGCTCAATCGAACCACCCACTTGCTCAAGCAATTACTTTATTCGCAAGAAAAGAAGGGATCACACAATTCCCTCAGACCACTATTAAAGATATCCCAGGTTGGGGTATTAAAGGTTACGTCAATGAGGTCGAGTACCTTGTTGGTAAACCAGATTTTGTTGGTACAAATGAGGCAAATGAATTTGCAAATGGCGTAGCAGAAAAACTCGCTTCAGAAGGAAAAACGGTTATTTTCATTCGTGACAAGGATGGCATCGTTGCATTAGCAGCCTTAAAGGATACCGTGCGAAACGAAGCAAAAAAAGCAGTTTCATTACTAAAAGAACTAGGTATTAATGTTGTCATGCTAACGGGCGACAACGAGAAAACAGCAAAGGTAATTGCCAAGGAAGCAGGCGTGACAGAGTACGTCGCAGAATGTCTCCCTGAAACAAAAGTGACTGAGATGAAACGACTTCTTTCTGAACATAAATTTGTGGGGATGGTCGGTGACGGCATTAATGATGCACCCGCATTAGCAACTGCCACTACCGGAATCGCTATGGGAGAAGGTACAGATGTTGCTTTAGAAACAGCCGATGTCGTTTTAATGAAAAATGACTTATCAAAAATTGCCTATGCCGTACGCTTATCACGTAAAATGCAACGCATCGTTAAACAAAACATCTTCTTCTCAATCGGCGTTATCGTTTTATTAATTGCCTCAAACTTTTTACAAGTCGTCGATTTACCACTAGGTGTAATCGGTCATGAAGGAAGCACCATTTTAGTTATTTTAAACGGCTTACGTATGCTGAATAAAAACGTCTAAAACAAACAGCCTCGTATCGCAAAAACGTGATCTCGAGGCTGTCCTTTTCATATTCCTAACTATTCGTTAAAGTCTCCTGCATCACAAGTTCTTTTTGCAATGCTTTTTTCTGCATCGTCGCATTTAAAACGCCACCAGAAATTACAATAATCCCCGTGAAATATAGCCAAAGCATTAAAATAATAACGCCACCAATACTACCATATGTAGCGGAATAATTCGCAAAATTATTTATATAAAAAGAGAAAGCGAACGTAACTGCCAGCCAGCCCAACGTCGAAAACAATGCACCCGGCCAAACACTCATTAATTTCAAACGTGGATTTGTATTCGGAATAAATCTATAGACCCCTATTAATACGATGAAAATAAGTAGAGGGGGTATCCACCAGCGCATTCTATGCCAGATAATTTCAAATTGCTCCTCAATGCCAACAATCGAAAATAAGAAATGCCCCACTTGTTGCCCAAAAACCGGTAAAAGTAGTGCAACAGCAAAAACAACGACAAACGCTATAGTGAAAACAAGGGATAACCCTCGTTCCAATATACTTCCCCTATTTTCTGTATCGTAGGCCTTATTCAAGGCTCTAATCAATGCATTAATCCCTTTAGAAGCAGACCAAATTGTTCCAAGCACCCCGATGGATAATAGACTACTATTACGGCTTGTTAAAATTTCATTTAATGTATTTTCAATAAGCCTATATACCTCGTCCGGCATAACATTCACTAGAAAGGAATACACTTGCGTCGTCTCTAAATTCAAATAAGGTAGTAATGTAACTAAAAAAATTAATAGTGGGAAAAAAGATAGTAAAAAGAAATAAGCCAATTCTGCGGCAAGAGCTGATATTTCCACTCGCTGAAAGCGGAGAATTAAATCTTGCATAAAGCCTCTTGATGTCATCACATTTACAGTGTCTTCGTCTGGTGAGACAAACGACTTTACCACTCCAACAGCTGTACGTATCGATGCTTTTTTCTTTTTCATACAAATTTCCTCCTGTACGAACAACTATTCTTTATCAGGTAAAGCAAAGGCTGCTTTTGTATCATTAATCATGCTTTCGATCGTGGAAGGTAATTCTTTAAATTCATCTACTTTTTCAGCAATCGCATTTACATTTTCTGACACACCTTCACATAGCACTTTAGCGGCCAATACTTTTTCCTCAACTAGCACTTGTAATTCCTCTCGATTAGCTGCATAATACGTGATTGCTTCTTTCATCTGTTTTGTTGTAGCTATTGTTTTTTCACGCGTTGTACGGTCTAACATGCTTAATGCAGCACCAACTGCAGCACCAACTACGATGGATGCTAATAATTTACTACGTCCCATATTAAATACCCCCTGCTTGGTAAATGTTTATTCCTTTAGAACAATTAAGACTCATCATCAAAAGTTAGGGATGATTTTGTATACGAGTTGATTGGAGTGGTGACTGGACGTTACCATGAAGCTTTGCCCTGCGCGCCCAAGTCGGAGCCGAAATCAACCCTACGTTATGGTGATGAACCATAATTAAACTATCACTGCCCTTATTCTACCCAATAACAGTCTATTTTTAAAGCAATGCCCAAATCAGTGTTGACATTTTTTTTATTCAATGAAATGATATTTCCGAGGATTATGAAAGGTAGGTTTAAATAATGGATTTATCAGTACCGTCAAAAGAGAACGTTATTTATATGGTTGATCAAATGAAAGAAAAGCTTCGTATGGTGAATGTCGACGCAATGAAATCGGAAAATTTCAATGAAGCTGATTACGAAGATCTTGTTTATTTATACGAAATGGTCATGAAGCGTGATACATTTAGTCCGAGCGAAATGCAGGCTATCGTTGCTGAATTAGGCGCTTTACGCAAATAAATAGGATTTTGTAAATAAAAAGCTATTAGCAATATGGCATCAAAGCCTGTTACTAATAGCTTTTTTCTATTTTGCTTGTTTTGCAGCAGTACCATCTTCAGTTACAAGAGGTTGTATTAACACTTCTACACGACGGTTTTTAGAACGTCCTTCTGCAGAATCATTTGGTGCAATGGCACGGTTTTCACCGAAACCTTGTGTACTAAAGTTTCGACGATCTAACTTCGAATTACTGTTTATTAAAATTTCTGCGAAGTTCACTGCACGCAATGCTGAGAGTTGTAAGTTAGAAGTGAAGTTAGGACCAGCTGGAACATTATCCGTATGACCCGTAATCACAATACTACGTGGTGGATTAGATACTAATACATCTGAAAGCTCTTTAGCTATCGCATTATATTCTGGTTTAATCTCTGCTTTCCCTGGATCAAACAAGATACTATCACGAATTGTTACAAGCAAACCCTCATCAGTCATCGCTGTTGCAAATTGACCTTCCATCTCATTAACTGCGATAAAATTATCAACGCTATCTTTAATTTCAGCTAACTCCTTCTGATCCTTTAAATACGCGGAGTTTTGCGCTTGTTGTGGTGTTTTGTCACTTTCTGCATTTGGACTTTGTATCGGTGCAGGCTGCTCTAAAAAGCCTGTACCACCATCAAATACTTGATTAAACACAGCTGACATTCTCTCTAGCTTTTCTTGGTCTACTGAACTTGATGCAAATAATATGATAAATACGGCTAATAGCAGCGTTAAAATATCTGCATATGGAACTAACCAAGACTCATCGATATGCTCATCATGCTTTTTTTTCTTAGCTTTCTTTGCCAAGGCCGCCCGCCCCGCTTTCATCAGAAATTTGACGACGTTCTTCCATTGTTAAGTAAGAAGATAATTTTTGTTCGATAACACGTGGCGCCTCCCCTTCTAAGACAGAAAGGATGCCTTCAATCATCATTCTTTTTTGCTTAACTTCGATAGCAGATTTACGTTTTAATTTATTCGCAAATGGATGCCATAAAACATAACCTGTAAAAATACCTAGTAATGTGGCCATAAAAGCAGCTGAAATAGCATGTCCTAGCTTTTCTATGTCATTCATATCTGCTAACGCGGCGATTAAACCTACTACCGCACCAAGTACCCCTAAAGTCGGGGCATATGTACCAGCTTGTGTAAAGATTGCAGAACCACTAGCATGACGTTCTTCCATTGCTTCGACTTCTTCTGTTAGGACATCACGAATATAGTCGGCATTTTGACCATCAATTGCTAATGTAAGTCCATTTTTCAAAAATGGGTCTTCTATTTCTGAAGCTTTACTCTCAAGCGCTAATAGACCTTCACGGCGAGCTAAATCAGCCCATTGTGAAAACATCTTAATAATCTCAATATCATCTGCTAATTTTGTTTCTTTAAAAAGAATTTTAAATAGCTTTGGTACACGCTTTAACTCCTTCATTGGGAAGGCAATTGTTACTGCGGAAATTGTACCGAAGATGATAATTAGAATGGCAGCTGGGTTATAAAACGCACTTAAACTTACACCCTTTAGTACCATTCCTGTTAATAGCGCTACTAGCGCAAGTATTAACCCTACAATCGACGATATATCCATTCTAGAACCTCCAAATCTCCTATTAATCTTTATTTCGTCTTTTTTTCCATAATTTTAATATAGTATAAATGTATTTCACATTTTTTTCGATGTAATAAATACTTTTTATTCACTTTTCGACGATATTTGATTATATAGAATTAAGAATAATACATTAAAATGTCTTTATTTAAATTACTTAAGAATTTATTATTATCCTTCAACACAAAATTGTTAAAATATGCTGAATGTGTCGTAAAAGAAGGAGTAAATACCTAAAAATATCAATATCACTATATAAGCTATTCGACCGATAATCAAAATCTTCTTCAGATAATTACTAAATTTTTATAGAAAAATAGTGTAAAAAAACTGTTTACCGATGTGTCATACAATACTTTTTTTCACTTTCATAATTAAAGTACTCCTAAAGAATCATTTATTTTTTTCCTCTATTTAATCAATTATACCTCGGTATATTTGCGTACGGATTCGGCTTTGTACTTGGGCAAAAAACTCCTTTCACCACCTAAATACACGGAAATACCTATTTCACATTCTTGTTTATTATTTTGATGAAAATACCTCTAATCAATTCGTTATTGAGAATGCTGCCTATTATTTTCGTATGGAAGGTAGGAAGAGAATGTCGTTTGAATAGCTATTGAAGAATGAGCTAAATCAAAGCTTGTCATATGACTTTACGATTAGTTTTGAGATAAATGAGTATAAATAACATTACTGCGGATAGATAAAAAACATTCTGTTCTTTGTAATAAAAACTAGTATTTTATACCTACTATTTTTTGTCCAGACTAGGTATCTTATGGTTGTCATAAATTCTCCTTAGATTTTCCTAGTAACCTATTGTATAATTACTTTAGATATCATTTTAGATTATTTTAGTAGAGAGGAGCTTTCATTATGTTCATTACGACTGTACTAGGTTTTTCGGTTGTTTTACTAATTGCTACGGCATTCTTCATCCACTACTTACAAGTTGGTTTAGATACTAAGTCTTCAGTAACTGTAGATCCAAAACCAAGTGAAAAATTCTAATCTATCTATAAAAAACAGCTACCTAATGTAGCTGTTTTTTATTTTTTCAATTATTTCGTTTCGCTAAAAGATTACTAAACTTCTTTTTTTTCGTAAAAAAATTGCGTGAATATTGTCATTATTATTTGCATATTGATCATTTTGCTCTAAAATATTTCTGTAGGGAAGGGAGCAATCTTTCATGACAATGTTACAAGATATTCTTAAGTTTAATGAAGATTTCGTTCAAGAAAAAAAATATGAGCCTTTTATTACAACAAAGTATCCTGATAAACGCATCGTTGTTTTATCTTGTATGGATACTCGCCTTGTAGAGCTGTTACCTAAAGCTATGAATTTACGTAATGGTGATGTAAAAATCGTTAAAAGTGCTGGGGCATTAGTTAGTCACCCTTTTGGTGCAATTATGCGTAGTTTACTTGTAGCTGTTTATGAACTACAAGCGGATGAAGTGTATGTTGTTGGACATTACGACTGCGGCATGAGTGCAGTTGACCCAGAAGCAATGCTTAGTAAAATGGTTGCTAGAGGGATTAACCCTGAAACTATCAAAACGATAGAAAATTCAGGTCTTGATTTAAAAAAGTTTTTACGTGGCTTTGGCGACGTATCAACGAGTGTTAAGAAAAGCGTAGATACAATTCGCAATCACCCGTTAATGGTGAAAGATGTGCCTGTTCACGGATTAGTAGTTGATCCAAATACAGGTCGCCTTGACTTAATCATAGACGGTAGTAAACAATAGTAAAAATAAGAAGCGTCTATCCTTCATTACTTGAAAGTTAGACGCTTCTTTTTATTCGTTCTCTAAACGCGCATACATGTAATGATCCACCCATTGGCCATTAATGTACAGCAGCTTTCTCAAAAGACCTTCTTGCTGAAATCCTGACTTTTCTAAAACACGGATAGAAGGATTATTTTGTGTTGAAACATAAGCCTCTACACGATGTATGCCTACTTGCTCGAACGCAAATTGCACGACCATATTAACCGCTTCTGTTACGATCCCTTTCCCCACATAAATTTCATCCATCGCATAGCCAACAAATGCACTGGAATATGGCAAACGTTTTACTGCATAAAGAGCAATATGTCCTATTAGATTATTTGTACCCGGCTCAAAAATACCGAAAGTAAACTCCCTCTTTGAGTCCATTAAGTATAAGCTTTCTTGAATTTTTTTATATTGAGCATTAATTGTATAATATTCAGGTCGTTGTAACGGTTCGTATGTAGACCAAAAATATTTATTGCGGCTTACGAGATCAGTTAAACTTTGTGCATCTTTTTCGTAAAATGTGCGAATGTAGCATTTATCCCCCTGAATTGATACCACATTTTCACCCTTTTTCCTCAGTAGTCTCCAAATTTTAAGCACCATTTCTCCACACTAACCTTCCGATAATTGTCAATACGTTTTTTAATGCCTGCGTTCATTTTATCAATGGTTAACAAACAATTTTTAAATCTTCACCATAACTTGTGGTTGTTTTCCGTTCCTCTATCGCTCATCCTCAAGGAATCACCCAATCGTAACGAAGATCAACTTATATATGGTGTAAATTTCAATAAATATCGTCCTCAACCTTTAGTAATAAGCCTAATTTGTGGGTAAACACCCACCAAATTGAAGTTTTATTTTATTGTATGTAAAAAAAGATGCTGCTACAACTAAAACATCTCGTCTTGTTGTTACAGCATCAATAACATTATTTCACTTTTTGTTTTTGTTTTTTAGGCTTCTCTTCTAGTAATTCAAGGCTAGACGATTCAGCATCTTCTAAATGCGCTTTGTCTAAGACATTCGTTAAATGAAGGCCACGTTTTTTTGCTTCACGTTCGATATGTGCTAGTGTTTCTTGCAGTACCTGTACACGAGCATATTTTTTATCGTCTCCTGGTATTAGAATCCATGGAGCATTTTTCTTATCAGTCTTCTCAAACATTTCATTTGCAGCTTCTACATACAGTGGTGTTTTTTCACGATTTCGCCAGTCTTCATCTGTTAGCTTCCAAGACTTGTACGGATCCTGCTCACGTTCTTTAAAACGTTTAAGTTGCTCCTCATCTGATACTTGAAGCCAAAACTTAATGACAATATAATCTCCTGCCGTTAGAATCTTTTCAAAATTATTTATTTCTTCGTATGCACGAGACCACTCTTCATTTGTTGCAAATCCTTCAATACGCTCAACTAATACACGACCATACCAAGAGCGATCAAAAATTGCTATTTGTCCATGCTGTGGCAGTTTTCTCCAAAAGCGTTGTAAATAATTGTAGCGTAGCTCATGGGGCTGAGGCGCTGAAATCGGGTGTACGACATAACCACGTGGATCAACACATTCAATTAGACGCTTAATAGCGCCCCCCTTACCAGCAGCATCCATACCTTCAAATACTAAAATTAACCCTATTTTATTGTTTAATAAAAACTGTTGAGCATTTAACATTTCATACTGGAGTACTTTTAATTTCTTTTTATACATTTTCTTATCTAGATTAACTGATAGATCTAGATCATTTAAATTTTGAGTCATTAAAACTTCACTCCTTACATTTGTATACTTCCATTGTACTAAAGAAATATATGGCTGCCCATTTAAATGGTAAATTGTAGATAATTTTAGCGAAACAACACGATACATTGTTGGAAATTTCCGTTATAATGAAAATAGTACGTTACAGTCCTATACTTATTTGTCTTTTCCCTATACAATTTAACACGAAGGGAGAGGAAAACATGCCTCGATTTTTTTTGATGACAATCACTTACGTTGTCTCACTTATCCTAACCTTTTCATCCTATTTCATGAAAATAAACGGTCAATCTTCCTTAGAGATCTCAAATCGTTTTCCAGTAATATTTGCACCTTTTAATGTTAGTTATGTGATTTGGATTGTGGTTTACATGTTACTTGGTTATTGGTTAGTCATGAATCTAAAAAAGACATCTATTAAACAGACTGTTCTCTTTAGTAGCATATGTATCATGCAAGCACTAGCAATTGTTGTTTGGCATCACGAATTATTTATCGTGTCAATCGTCAGTACGTTTATTTTAGTGCTGTATTTATCTAAGTTGTACAAAACGTACCCTCTCAGCAATAACTCACTTACAGGTCGTTTACCCTTCTCGATTTACTTCGCATGGGTTACATTCAGCCTGATGACAAATGTAAGCTTCACGCTAACATCTTATCAATGGAATGGTTTTGGACTTAGTGATCCACTGTGGGCAGTTATTTTACTGACACTTGGGGTAGCAATAGCACTACATATTCGAGTCCATTATTTTGATATTTTCTATCCAAGTGTATTTATCTGGTCCTATATAGGGGTCGCATTACATAATGGTTTTGATGAGCTACTCGTGTCAACAGCAGCCTTGTTTTTATGCGGAGTGCTACTTGTCGGTATATTATTTGTTAAAAAAAATCCTGCCCACCAAAAATAAATTGGTAGCAGGATTTTTGCTTTTTTATTGTTCGTCAAGTGAAGTTAAAATAATTGGTTTGTCTTTTGTAACGATAATTGAATGCTCGATTTGAGCAACTAATGATTTGTCTGGCGTAACAAATGTCCAGCCATCACCAGACTCCACAATATGCTCCGCTTTCGCTGAGATAAATGGCTCAACTGCAAGAACCATGCCCTCTTTCATAATTGTAGAATCCCATGCATCATAATAATTTAAAATATGGTTTGGCTCATCATGTAAAGAACGACCTAAACCATGGCCTGTTAGGTTCATAATCACTGTTAAATCATTAGCATATGCTTCACGCTCAACAGCTTTTCCGATTTGGTTTAATTTTGACCCAGCTTTTACTTTTGTCATCGCACGATCAAAAGCACTTTTGGCTACGCGACACAACTTTTCTTTATCCTCATAGCCCTCACCAACTACAAATGAAATGCCTGTATCAGCAAAATAGCCGTTTAATGAACCAGATACATCTATATTGACGATATCTCCCTCTTTAATCACACGTTCACCCGGAATACCATGTGCAACTTCCTCATTAACACTAATACATGTATATCCTGGGAAATCATACTCCCCTTTAGGGCCAGAAACTGCTCCGGCCTCAGCAAACATACGGCCTGCAATTTCATCTAGTTCTAGTGTTGTTACACCTGGTTTTGTAGCAGCCTTCATTGCTTCACGAATTTCAGCACAAATACGGCCGATTTTTTTAAAGGCTTCAATCTCTTCTTGCGTTTTTACAATCATTTTTAACGTCCCTTTCATCTAATATCTACTACATAATATAACATAACTTTCTATGCTTAAAACGCTAAAAGCTTTAAATATTATATGCCATCATAAATTGTAAAGTGCTGAAAACAGGCACCATTACCAAAAGTCGAGGTTGGCATTTATTAAAACGGAAACAATGTGCATAAGTTAATTGGAGTGGAGACTGGGCGACTCCTTGGGGATTAGCGATATAGAGGAACGAAGGCTAAAAGCATCACGTCCTGTGATAACGCCTTCGTGACCAACATCGTGTTGGCCCGAGACCCTGCAGCGAAGCGGCTCATCTGACGCCCCCAGGAAAGCGCCCAGTTGGAACGGAAATCAACCCCACGTTATGGGGATGATCTTTCATTCAATTTAATAAAAATAAAACCCTCCACTCGTGTGAAGGGCATACTAATTATGATTTTCGTTGCATTAATTGAGGTGCTGCTGTAAATAACAAAACACCGACAATCGCTGTTAAAATCGTTGCTGGAAGCATATATGTTCCATTATAGATAATTGAATAAACCCATGCATTTTGATCGCCAGCATACTCTGCGAAAAATACAGCGCCCCCAATGGTATGTGCTGCATAACGTAAAAAGCCCGCTAAAACCGTTCCTAAAATAATATAAAGCGCCATTTTCTTTTTGTTTAAATCTTTTGCAGCCTCAAGCACTGGTCCACGCACAACGGCCGCTAAGCCTACTACCGTAAAGGCAACACCATAATCAAGTGTTCCTTGAAGCCAATGTATAATATAGGCGCCAAACATTGTTTGCATAACACCAATAAGTAAACCCGTTACCATGCCTGGAATAAGGCCCCAGCGAAATGCTATTAACATTATTGGCACCATTACGAGACTAACAGAGCCTCCTTGTGCCCATACTTTAAAGGAAACTTGATCGAGCACAAGGCCAATCGCTGCGAATATCGCAATCTCCACAAGCATTAAAAGTTTTTTATTGTCCATAATTATTCTCTCCTTTGTTCCGATGTAGGATACAAGAGCAGGAATAGAAATCAGTTGGCAAATATGTCACTATCTAGCATCATTAAAGATAAAAAAACGATGCCAGGACAGAGCCTCACATCGTAAAAGTGTCGGTTTCTATCCACATCCCTACGCAAGCGTTAACTTACAGGTTCAAAGAGTTAAGGCATTACGTGCCTAGTCTCAGCTGACATCATCAGCTCCCCTTGTGGTCGTTACATCTTAATTTAGTTGAACAACCTCATTGTACGCAAACACTGTAACGATTACAACCTCTTCCACATTAATTTTTTTGAAACTTTACTGTTTTTTATGCGTAAATATTTAAAAAGGAGGTACTACTATGGAGAACCAAAAAATTTTATCTGCCTTTAGTTATCTCAGTATCTTTTTTGCACCCTTTATTGTGCCATTAGTCGTTTACTTTGTTTCAAAAGATAACGACGTAAAGAGTCATTCTCTTCGAGCACTAATATCGCATTTAATCCCAGTCGTATTTGGAATAATATTTTTTGCAGTCTTTATTTTCTCAACTTTATCATTCAACACTTTTGAACCCGATTCAGGCAGTAGTTCTTTTCTTATCATTTGGTTAGTTTCATTTATGATTTACATTCTTGTTTCAATCGGAATTGTTATTTGGAATATTATTCAGGCAGTTCGCGTTATCCGATAAGTTTCATTTCAAACTTGAACAGAGTACTAAAAGGAGCTGTTATTTTTTGAAAGTATCTAAAGTTGTCAAAACCGCCGTAAAATTAGCACCAATCGTTATTCCAATAGTAAAAAAAGTAATCGCTGCAAAAAAAGGAACAAATCCTAACTTAACTAAAAAGTAATAAAAAGGCGTATTCCACACATCGGAAATACGCCTCTTTTTTATTTTACTTCAAAATATGTTTGACTATGTCCGTTCATTGTTTTTTCAACGTGCAACACTGCAGGCATTGTAGCTTTTAACTCTGCAACGTGTGAAATGACGCCAATCATGCGTCCAGAATCTTGTAAATCAATAAGAGTATCAATTGCCTTATTTAATGCCTCTTCATCAAGAGAACCAAAGCCCTCATCAATAAACATTGTTTCAATACGGATATTACCTTGAAAGCTTTGAATGACATCCGCCATCCCAAGGGCAAGACTTAAAGAAGCATTAAACTTTTCTCCCCCTGATAATGTTTTTACATCACGTAATTGGTCTGTATAGGCATCATACACATCTAACCCCAGTCCACTTTGCTTAGCATGCTTTTCTAAACGATCTGAACGTCGTAGCTCAAATTGACCGTTGGATAAATGATAAAGGCGGACATTTGCTGCCTCTGTAATTTTATCTAAATAATTGATTTGAATATAACGCTCAAAGGACAGCTTTTTCGCATTTTGCCCATTTAACATTGCATATAATTCCTTTACTCGTCCCGCTTCTTTTTCAAGTAAGCGTATTTCCAGCTCCGCTTCCTCTACTTTTTCGATAAAGTCTGCGCAAGCTTTCGCAAATCCTTCCATCTGCTGCAATACTTTAAAGGCGTCCTCATAGGTTACACGAAGCACCTCTAATTTTTCTTCCATTGCCGTTAAATCTTGTTTCTCTTGTCCTTTAAGGTGCTTCGCTCCCTCAGTAATTTGTACCTGTAAAGTGTGGATTTGCATAGCATAATCACTGCAAGCCTTCCGTAAAGCTTCTATTTGCGACACGCTACGCTTTCCAGTAGCAAATTCTTCATAGCTTTCAAAACCTGCTTCCTTCATACTTACTGAAAATTGCTCACGCTTTTCATCCATTTTCAGCTTTAACTCCTCAAAAGCCTGTTTCGCTATTTCGACGGTCATTCTAGCATTGTTTGCTGCTTCCTTGGCAGTTTGCAAACTTTGTTGGCTGATAGTCCACGCAGTTTGTAAGGCAACCTTTTGGGAACCTATATGAGCAATTGCCTGCTTCAATGCATGTAGCGTCGTAAGATTTTCTGGAATATGTTTTTGCTGCTCTTCCACAATTGCTTGTTGTTTAGTCAATTCCTTCGTCTTTTCAGCTAAATACTGCTCTAGCTTTAATTGTTTTTCTTGTAGCTGCTCCATTCGTACACGATGATCCTTTTGTTGCATACGTACATCAGACAATTGATTGCTCACTACTTTTAAGATAATAATTTGTTGCTCTACATTTTGTAAGGAAGCTACAATTTGTGCTTGGTTCGATTGATCAATCTCATTCGCCTCTAACTGTTCTAATGCCTCTTGCAAAAGATGCTTTGTAGAGTTCAATAAAGCTTCTTTCTCTAAAAACTTGCGCTCATCATTAGTAGCCTTTACTCGCAAAGCTTCCACCTGTGCTAGTTCAATCATCTCTAATTGCTCACGATGTGTTTCAAGATGTGTTGTACTACCACACACTGGGCAAGCCTCTCCATCCTTAAGCTGCTGTGCTAAAATACTTGCCTGACTCGCAATCCATTGTTGCTCCAACTTTTGAAGAGCTCTCTTACTTTCTTGATAGTGGACATCAGTCATGGCTACATCCTGCTCTGCCATTTCAACTGCTCTAGTGTATTTTTCAACTTGCGCTAAGTATGATACTTGCTCTTTTAGCTTCGGTAACTGTTCTAAAAAACCTTCATATGGCTCAAGTTGTTTTTCATATTGTTCAATTGTTGTTGCTAAATGCTGAGCTTGCATTTGTCCTGTTTCTACGATTTTACGATTATCGTCTACAGCTCGCTTAGCTGTTGTAACATATTGTTCAGCTATTTGCAGTTGCTGAAGATTATTCTCATACGCCTCGAAAGTTGGTAATAATGCTTGTAGCTGCAACTCCTGTTGTAGAACGTGTTGGCGTTCAGGTTCCTTCGCCTCTTCAATATTAAATTTTTCCTGCGCAAGTTTTAACTGAGCTTCTGCGTTTTGTTGCTCTGTCACTGCTTGCTGACAGGATTGTTCTTTATGATTTTGCTCCGCACGTAAATCGACGCATTGTTGCTCAAGTATAACAAGACGTTCTGCTTTTTCTGCTAAAGCAATTTCACGTTCTTTTGCGCTATATACATCTTGCTCTTGTAGCAATGCTTGCAGACGGTTCTGACGATTCGATTGCTCATCAAATTGCTCATTCAATGTTTTCGCCATACTATAAAACTCTTGCTCTTTTTGGTGATGCGCATAAGCTTCTTTATAACGCCGCTGTTCCAATTGTATACATTCATTATAGTAGGTCTGCTCTTCTTCCAGAGCCTTCTTTAGCTGATGCATATTTTCGGTATTATTAGTAATACAAGTAAATAGAGATGACGAACGCTGTGGCAATGCCCCCGCAATTTGGCCAAGAATATGCTCTTTTAATTGCTTCGCGCGCAGTAAATCACTTTCTGCTTCTTTTCGTTTCGCATCAAGTCTTTTTGTCATAGCACCAAAACGGTCTGTTTTAAAAATCTTGCGCAAAATAACTTCTTTATTCGTAGAATCTGAAGTTAATAGCTTGCGAAATTCACCTTGTGGCAGCATAACAATTTGACTAAACTGATCCTTTGTGAGGCCTATTATTTCCTGTAGCTTTTTATCTACCTCAAGTGTTTGCTGCTTTTCTACAATACTATAATCAAGTGTGTCTCCTTTGATTTCAGCCAGTTCTATTTTCTTACCAGTAACACTTTTGTTCTTTTCTTTAATATGACCTGGCTGACGTAATATTTGATACACTCTATCATGCATTTCAAAAACAAGTTCCACAGCAGTATACACATCATCATCTGCAAACCCACTTCGCAACATAGCCGTATCTTGACGATCTTCACCGCTACCTGATCCGTAAAGTGCGTAGCATATAGCATCAAAAATCGTCGTTTTCCCTGCACCTGTTTTTCCAGAAATCGCAAATAGACGATGTTCACCTAGCTGTTGAAAATCAATAACCTCTGTATTTTTATATGGACCGAATGCAGTAATCGTTAACTTTAAAGGCTTCATTTTACTGTCTCTCGCTCCTCATCTAATAATTCTTGCAGCATCTCTGTAAATAGACGCTCAGTATCTTGATCTGGCTGTATGCCAATAATATCTGTAAAAAATGATCGGAATAAATCGATGTCTTCTATCTTCTCCGCCTCAACCGCTTGAATTTCTTGTGATAGTTCTTGGCGTATTACTTTACGCTCAACATGCATCGCATGAGGAAACACTGTACGAATACGTTCCATCGGCGACGTTACTGGCGTAGTATCTGTTAAGCGTACAAATACATAATCATCACTTGGTGGTAATTGCAATAAATCATCCATTAAACCCTCTACCACACGTAAATCCCGTCTCGGTATAAGCTTTCGCTTCGTCACAGCTATTTCTCCCTGTGCATCTAGCTCAACAATTAAAAAGCCCTTCTCATGTAAATGCTCAGATAATGAATACTTCAATGGAGAACCAGCATATCGAATCGTTTCATTCAACACAAAATGCGCTTTATGCAAATGTCCCAGTGCAGTGTAATCAAAAGGTTTAAACAACGCTGCATTTATGCAATCCGAGCCCCCTATTGATAAAGGTCGCTCTGATTCACTCGTATTTGCTTCTTCTTCTCCATACTTCGTCACAAAGGCATGTCCAACAAAAACATTACGTTTTGTAGAATCTAAACTTTGCCCAATATATTCAATAATTTTTTCCATCGCCTCTTGATGAGAACGAATAGAATCATCCTCTAAAATCGTCCGTACTGACGCTGGCTCTGCATAAGGTACGAGATGAAAATGTACTTCACCATATTCATCATGTAAAACGATCGGTGCATGGTCTTTCGTAAACTGGCCTTTAATATGTAATCCACTATCACTCATTAAACTACTGCCAAAGTTTAATCGACCTGCACTATCGTGGTTCCCGGCAACTGCTAACACGGGAATTTTCTTATCAAGGACAATTTCCGCCAAAATATCATTTAGTAAATTCACTGCCTCAATCGGGGGCATCGAACGGTCATATAAATCACCTGCTATAACGATAACATCTGGTTTCTCCTCATCTATAGCTAGCTTAAATTGCTGTAAAATACAATGTTGATCCTCGGTCATGTAGACGCCTTGTACAAGCTTCCCTAAATGCCAATCTGCTGTATGAAATATTTTCATTTTGTGCGCCTCCTGTCTATTTCATTTTATCATGGCTGTTGGATTGTTTGTTTTTCCTTTTATTAGTTTGAAAATTATAATAGGGCTCCTCATCATAACTTGGGAAACTAGGGTGACGGAGTGTATCCGTTGTTTCGACGATTCCTTCCGCCGCTCCAACGATTCTTTCCGTCACTCCGACGATTCTTTCCGTCGTTCCAACGATTCCTTCCGTCGTTTCAACGATTCCTTCCGTCGTTCCAACGATTCCTTCCGTCGCCTATATTTTGATAGATCATCAACATAAAAAAGAGCATTCTTGTCGAATGCCCTGTTACATTAAAAAATTTCTTTAGCTCTTACCTTCTCCATAAAAGCAGCATATCCTTTAAAACTTGGGAGGGCACGTGCCGTAGGAGTTGTTTTTTCTTTTTCCTCTTGTTTCTGCTCTGCCTTCACCAGTTGTTCTAAAATCTGGTCAAATGAAATAGGGTTAGGCTTTGGTAATTCGTTTGAAGAAATGGCTAGAGCTTTACTTCCACTATATTCATGTAAAAATGCATTTGCCATTTGGCGATAGCCTTCAAAATTAGGATGTACATCAGAGATATTGGGTAAAAAGTTTCTAGCGTTTAACCCAATATCATCATATACGTTTACATAAGCTGCTCCAGCATGCTCTGCCTGTTGCTGTAAAATCGTATTTAGCTTAACGAGCTGTGCATTTGTTCCTTCTTTTTGCGAAGGGTGAACATTTGGATAAGCAAAATAATAGCCCATTACATAAATCTTTGCTTTAGGTGCTCGCTCTTTTAACGCTTCTAAAGTCTTCTCCATATTTTTTCTGGCAATGTTTAATGCATAATCGGTTTGTAGCTGTGAAAAGGCTAATGTACCAGCAGTTGGATTAGCTTGCACTAGCCGCAGTAAATCATTGGCGCCTGCCGAAACAGTAATAAGTGTTGCATTAGCTAATAAGTTACTTGCTTCCTCTGATTTTACTCGTTTCAAAACGTCGGCTGTTGTATACCCTGGGAAAGCGAGCTCCTTCGTATAGAAGCTCAATTGCCCAGTCATTCCTAATTTCATGGCGATTAGATCACTGTAGCCTGTATCAATCTGTTGATAAGGTGTTTGACCAGCTGCCAAGGAATCTCCAATTGACAGGTAGTTTTCAGTCTGAGCTAAAGCAGATGAAACACTAAACACCAGCGTGAGTATAACTGTACCCATTAAGCATAGGTATCGTTTCATCTGCTCAACTCCTTTCTTTCCATCAAGTACTTAAAATGCCCAGCTACCTTTGCGGAAAATTGGCTCTACAGTTCCGTCTGGTAAAATACCGTCGATGTCCATCTCGCCGCTGCCAATCATAAAGTCCTCATGTGTTACTGAAATATTTGCACCTAATGCTTCAAGCTGCCCTTTTTCTAAATCTCTTCCACCCTCTAAGCAAGTTGGATAAGCTTCACCAATCGCTAAATGGTTCGATGCATTTTCATCAAATAATGTATTATAATATAAAATTCCCGATGCTGAAATTGGTGATTCATGCGGTACAAGTGCTACCTCACCTAAATAGCATGAGCCTTCATCCACATTCATAAGCTCCTGTAATAAATCATGTCCTACCTGTGCTTCAGCCTGAACAATTTTTCCTTCTTCGAATGTCAGTTTAAAGCCATCGATAATATTCCCTTGATAAGCTAATGGTTTTGTATTGCTGACATAGCCATTAACACCTTGTTTCATCGGTAATGTATAAACCTCTTCTGTCGGCATATTAGCAATAAAGATTGTATCTTCTGGCGTTCTACTACCTCCAGTAAGCCATTTATGCTGTGGCGCTAATGCAATTGTTAAATCAGTACCTGGCGCTTTATAGTGAAGCTTCGCATATTTTTTATTGTTCAAAAGGTCTGCACGAGATTCTAAATTTGTTACATGATCACGCCAGTTTTCAACAGCATTGCCTTCACCTATACGAACAGTCTTAAATATAGCCTCCCATAATGCTGGCACTTGTTCCTCAGCTGCTAAGTCCGGGAACACTTTCGATGCCCACTTTGGTGAAGGAACGGCTACAATTGACCAAGCGATTAAATCCTTCATGACAGCGTTACGATAGTTTCTTAGAGCTGCTCCTGATACCTTTTGGTGGGTAGCTAGACGGTCTGCTGAAATACCTGTTAATTTATCAGGGTCTGCAGCATCAATTAATAAGAATGCCCCTTTACGTTCGATTACCTCATCACGCATTTTAACTACCCATTCTGGGAAACGATTAAATTCTTCATCTGAAGCATGCTCAAAGTAAGCACGATCCATTTCATCATCCGTTAAGTTAACATGAACACGCCCTGCCCCAGCCTTATAGGCCTCTTTCACAACTAAACGGGCGAAATCCAATGCATCGACTGATGTATTGATTAATAAATATTGCCCTTGTTGAATATTAACACCGACTTTTACCGCAAGTTCTGCATATGCTTGTAATTTTTCTTCAAAAGTCATATTATTTACCTCGCTTTTGTCCAATTGTTTTTGAATTGCCCTCCACTATCTTGCCTTCATGCCATACTTTCTGTACAGGTTTCCCAGGAATTTCTCTAGTCCATTTTTTATATGTTTTTTCGTCACGATATGATAATAACGTTAATACTTCGCCATCTGCTCCAGCACGACCTGTACGGCCAGAACGATGTAAATACTGCTCAATTGTTCTTGGAACATCGACATGAATAACATGTGTTAAACCTGCAATATCTAAACCACGTGCAGCAATATCTGTAGCAATTAAAATACGCGCATCTCCTTTACGGAATGCATCTAATGTCTTTTTACGTTCTTCTTTTTTCATGTCAGAGTGTAATGTCACAATCGGTGCCGCACGGTATTGTAATTTCGTTTCCTTCATCAGCAATTGATCTATATTGTTGACGAAAGCTAGCGCACGTACTCCTTCAGTATGTGATAGTCGACGTAGGAAATCAGTTTTATCTCGCTCCTCTACTTTCACGAAAGAATGTACAACTTTACCAACCTTCAACATATCTTCTGGTTTAATTTTGAAGCGTACTGGCTCGAACATCATGCGACTAGCTACTAATTCAATTTCCTCCGTAATGGTTGCTGAAACAACAACTACTTGTCGTCCATATGCTGAACCTTCGATAAAGGATTTTACGACAACTCGATATTCACGACTAAGTAACTGATCACATTCATCTAAAATAACTGTTTCAATTTCTTTTAGCTTTAATTTCCCAGCACGTGCTAATTCATTTAATCGGCCTGGTGTTCCTACAACGATCGTCGGTTTTTTCTTTAACTTTTCGATTTGACGTGCAGAGTTTGCACCACCAATTAGTTGCTGAACCGTAATATCAGAACCTGCTGTCCATTCACGGATAACTTCTACAATTTGCATTGCTAGCTCCTGTGATGGGGCTACGATAAGTCCTTGTGTTTGTTTTTTTGAACCGTTTACTTTATTTAGTAAAGGAAGTACATACGCTAGCGTCTTCCCCGATCCTGTCGGCGATTCAGCTACAATATCCTTGCCATCAAGCATTGCTGGAATCATTTCTTCTTGAATTTTCATCGGTTCTTCAAATTTCCATTTTGCTTGTAAATCTTCATTTAATACATTTATTACTGACATGTAATTTCCCACCTTCTATCTACTTGACACTAGTTTAACACACTAATCATTTTCCTACTTCATATGTACATAAACCATTTTATAATCTCACCTAACGAAGTTTGAGATGGGCGTCTTCTTGTACAATAATGCGAAAAAAATCTGCACGATTCATGCACGGGATTTGTAAGCCTTCAAGCCCTCATAGACACCGGAGCTACTTTGAAGGTTTACAGCTTACCCGCGAAGAGCGAGCAGATTTTTATTTGGTTGATTCAATTGTTAATCTACTATTTCGTAACCGCATGCTTCTATCGCACGTTCTGCTAAAACAATTAATGAGTCGATATAGGTATCACTTAATTTTAAATCTCGATTAACGATAGATAATTCTGTGCATCCTAGTACGATACGATCACAATTAAGTGCAAGCATTGCCTCTTCTATCGGTTGCCAATCCTCTTGAGAGACATCTTTCCCAGCCTTTACATAATCATAAATAATAGACATGACTTTTTCTTTCATCCCATCGTCTGGGACAACTGGTGTTAGTCCAAATTCCTCTAACGCATCTTGATACATACGTGAAGTTAATGTACCTGTTGTCGCTAAAATACCTACACGCTCAGCCCCTAAATCAGAGGCACGCTTTGCTGTTTCCCTTATCATATGTAATACAGGGACTGGAGAACCTTCAACAATCTCATCGTAAAAGGTATGTGCTGTATTACATGGAATAGCAATCATATTTGCCCCAACAGAAGCAAGCTTTTTAGCATCTGCGACTATTACTGGTACAGGATTTTCCTTTGTATTATCTAAAATAAAGGCAGTACGATCAGGGATATTCGTATCATTATCAATGATTGTATGTAAATGCTCCTGATCCTTCGTTGCCTTCGTACGTCTTACAATCATTTCACCGATAAACATCGTTGCTAGTGGACCTACGCCACCTATTATACCTAAAGTTTGTTTTTTCATTAGTTTGACAGACCTTTGTTGTTAAAATATTTCTTATATTGGCGATAAAAACTTAAATTATCTAGCGTTATATTCAACCAACGCTTCGCATTCATATCCTTATAATTAAAGACAGAATCCGTAGCCATCCCTTGGCGAATAAGGCTCTTCGCTTCAATTACTAGCTGTTCATTTTGTACATATTTAAAGAGTACACCATTTGGCACAATCGTCCAAAGATGCTTATTCTGAACATAAGTTAGTTGTTGCTTACTTCCTCGAATAAAATCATCCGCAACATATTGCATTAAATTATAGCCACTTGCTGTCACATAATAATTGGAAAGTTCATTATGTAATTCAATACTTAATAACTTATATTGACCGTCGCGTTCATCATACTTCATATCAAACGTGGCAAACCCTTTGAATCGAATCTCCTCTAGAAACAATTTGACGCGATCCATTAAGTCTTGATCATATGCTGTCATTATGGCTACATAGCGACCAATCCCCTCTGGAGAATGCTCTTCTAAAATCGGGTTACCTACCGAAAGTAGCTTTACTTTATTATCTTGCCCAACATAAGCATTGACGACGCACATATGAGCATCTTCGCCTGGAATATATTGCTGTACCATTATGTCATCTCGGTATGCAGATTCCTTATAAATGGCGTGGAAAATAGCATCCTTTTCGTCGTTATCTTGTGCAATATATACTTTTTTCTTGCCTGGAAAAATACATGCAGCATACTTAGTCATATTCAGTGGTTTAATGACTACTGGATATTCAAAAGGGATGTCAAGTTCCTCATAGTCATTGACGGTGCAAACATGCATTGCCGGATAGTGAAAGCCGAACTTTGCACAAAGTTCATACATGCTCTCGCGTGTTAATAAATCTTGAGCAAGGTTTGCATCCACATAAGGAACTTCAAAATACTCTGCTAGCTCCTCTTTATGTTGCACAATTTTTTTTACGTAAAATTCATCGCAGGCTAATAAAAGTAATTTTTTACCTGTAAATTCCTCTGCAATTGCCTTTAACGCCACGACAAAACGATCTTCAATATGGAGTCTTGGAACTTCACGAAATGTTAATAAATCACTGTGCTGTATTTTCTCCATATTCGTATGATTTAATGCAAGTGGTTTAACGCCATAGGACTCGTAAAATGCTCTTGCCATGCCATATGCATTCATTTCATCTCCTAATAAAACCGGTAAAAAAGCGTGCTCAATGACCATTCTGCTCAACTCACTTTAGCTTTTTTTAGGCTTATCACCATAACGTGGGGTTGATGTCCGTTCCGGCTACCAGCCTCCACTCCAATCAACTTATATAAATGGACTTTTTATCGAATGTCATCCTTACTTGGTGATGAGTCTTTTTAAGTGTAACATACTTTCTTTGTACTCCTTATACCTCTTCTTTGAATCATTTATGAACGGCTACAGCTTGTTTACCTAACTCTCTATAGCTTTTAAAAAACTGATCCACATTATAAGTGACAAAGCCTTTTAATGGGTCCATGACCACTACTTTATCGCCTAAATGCCCAGTTAAAACAACAGCATGTAAGTTCATATACGCTTTATGCGGCACTGTTTCACCTTCATATATCCAGCCCTTTTCTGATTTTTCCTTTGGCTTTGATAAATCCAATGTAACCCAAGTCACAACAGGGACTCCTTCTCGAACAAGCTGTAAAATCTCATCCTGCGAGGCATTGCTCTTATTTGTCACTCGTAAGTCTGCCTTTTTATCCGCTATGACTGCCTCTGCTGCTTTGACAATCGGAGCTGCGAAGACATACATTCCATTTGCTTTATCACGAGGATTACCTGCAAAAGCCTGCTTTGGATTTGGACCAAATCGTTGTCCGTCGACAGTACTTATTGTTTGCTTTGGTAAATAGTGATCAGCCATTTCCAGCTTCGAAACATCCAATCCATAATAATTTAATACAGCTGTTAATGATGTTATTTCACACCCATGTGGTAGTTCCGGATTTTGCATAACAACTGGTACATCCAGCTCCTGCTCGTCTCTTGAAAAATGTGTTTGCAATCGATAATACGGCTTTGTCGCATCATATGTAAAATGTTCGATTGTTGTATAACCATCGTTTTTCGTACTATTTTCAAGTGTAGTTGCAGCTATCGCATAATCCTGTCCCTCTTTAAGTTTCGAAAATTTCGCTTCGCCCTCTTCAGAGCCAACCGCATCCTCCACTACCTCACCTGTCTTTACATCTGTAGCAGTGATATAAAGGTTAGGTATCGGTGCACCACTATTAAATTCTACCGTTAACACAGTTAATCCATTGTTTTTCGTTTCCTGCTGAGAAAACGAATTGCAACTCGAAAGTAGCATGATGATCATAATACCTATTAGTAAAAGGCGTTTATACCTCGTCCACAAGACAAATTCCGCTCCTATCTTGTTTGAAGACAATAACTTCAACTCTATTATATTTCAATTTGTCGTATACTCCATTATACGCTAATTTAATAGACGTTCCTATTTTAACCTCTTTCAGCAAAGTGTTTTTTGTAGCGAAAGCGGAGCGTCAGCTACAGAGTGTTTTTTGGTAGCGAAAGAAAAAGACTGCCTCTGGCCTAAAAATCTCATCGAAAGTTACGGAATTAGGTCGAGGCATCATTGATCACACTTTACCTATGAAGTTATTGCCCAAGAAGGTATTATTGACTTTGCTACTTTCGGGTTTCACTTTACACGCTTAGTTTATAGTGCTGCTTACGCTTGGTCGTAATGTATGCTTCAAAACCTTACCAGAAGCATTGCGTGGCAGTTCAGTTAAAAATTCAATTTCATGTGGCACTTTATATTTTGCAAGCTGTGTCCGACAATACGTCAAAATCGCCTCTTCATCAGAAGGCTCCCTTTCCTTCAATACGACAAACGCTTTCGGAACTTCGCCGTATACTTCATGTGGTAAACCTACAACAGCTGCCTCTAAAATTTCTGGAAGTTGATATAACACCTCTTCTATCTCGATAGGATAAATATTTTCGCCACCTCGAATGATCATATCCTTTTTACGATCTACAATATAGAGATAACCTTCCTCATCAAAACGCCCTAAGTCTCCTGAATAAAGCCAGCCATCTTTAATTGTTCTAGCTGTTTCTTCAGAATTACGTAAATAACCTTTCATTACCTGTGGTCCTTTAACACATATTTCTCCAACCTCACCCGTTGGGACAGTTTCACCAAAGCTATCAACAACACGGACGTCTGTTTGTGCTAAAGGTTTTCCTACTGATCCAATTTTCGTCAATGCATCGGTATCTAAAAGGGAAGAGGTCGCAGGCGAATTTTCAGTTTGTCCATACAGGTTCTGTACTTTCACATTAGGGAAAGTCTCTTTCACTTGCTTAACAAGCTCATAAGGCATCGGTGCCGCCCCGTAACATAATAAACGTAAATTTTTAAATGTATGTTCCTTAAAATTAGGTGTGTTTAAAATTATTGTATACATCGATGGAACACCAAAGAAAATTGTCGCAGCTGTAGCGGCAAGCTGTTCTAATGTATTTGACGGAGAAAAAGCCTCTTCTATAACAATCGTACCGCCTTTATAAAACATCGGCATCGCAAATACATGAAGACCTGCACAATGAAATAAAGGCGTACAAATAAACATGCGATCCTCATTGGTCATGTCCATTGATGACGACCATATATCCGCAGTTGAAACAATATTTTGATGAGTTAGCATTACGCCTTTTGGTTTTCCCGTCGTGCCAGAAGTATACATAACAACAGCAGTATCATGAGGCTCTAATTTGATAACTTTTCTTTGACCTGGATTTTTTTTAATAATGTCTTTCATTTCATTGAGCCCTACAATATGTTGAAATGGATTTGCAATCGTTGTGAGTACATCCTCTAACCTTTCATCATAAATAAGCCCTTTAGCTTCTGAATGATTAAAAATATATTCGACTTCCGGAGCTGCTAATTTCGTATTAATGGGCATGACAACGTAACCCGCTAACTGAACACCGATATAAGCAATTAGAAATAAATCTGAATTAAGCGTATATAATGCAATTACATCATCTTTTTCAAAGCCTTGCTCTTGTAAGTACGCTGCGAATTTTTCTGCACTTTTATAAAATTCACTATAGGATACCTCTGTCCCATCGTATATCGTCGCAATCCTTTTTGGTTGTTGCATAGCATAGTTTTGTAAAATGTCTGTCATTAACATCGTCATCATAAGCCCCCCAAATCTTTAATTCATTACCCTCATACCGTACAAAATTGCCACAAAGAAAATTCAGAAAATTACAATTATATTTTATCAATCTATGAAAAGGTTGGCAATTTTTCTTCCCACAAAAAATATGAGATTTTGAGCGAAAGCCCTGAAGTCTCAATTCGGAACTGGAATTAACTCCACGTTATAGTGATAAACGAAAATATGACCAATATGTAACTAAATATACATAAACTTTTTACTTTTATATCAATTTCTGTTAGGTGTATGATATTTGTAAAATGATTAACTTCTTTCAGAATTTGTTTATGTACCGAAAGCGTAGCGACAGGTACAGGTGTTTGAACACCCGCTGAAAAAAGTTTTAAGAAAGGCCTGATTAAAATGCTATACGCACTTTTAGGAGATTTACATTCTAATATAGAGGATACGAAGGCAGTTCTAGCCCATATCCAGTACACTGCGAAAGATGCAAAAGTATTGGGATTAGGTGATTTATACGAATGTACTGTAAGTAAGAAAAAAGCACAAACAATGTCAGGTTTACCGCTTCAAAAAGCTGCAATTGTGGAAAATGATTTTGAAAGTTTGCTAACATTCCCCTCTATTCGTGGCAATCAAGAAGAGCGAATTACGCGTGTAACTGGCATTGAACGTTTTAAAGAGCTACCTGAAACAATAGAGATAGATGGTGCTACGCTTATGCATGGCCATCAATTTCAATGGAGTGTGACGTGGCAACCAACATTTCCGCCATTCCAAAAATCGCTCCTTTTCTTCGGACATAGTCATGAATCAGGTCTTTATCATCGCAATAAAAAGTTACGTATTCGTATTCGCTATGGCGAACCAATCGCATTACAAGAAAAGCATTATGGCATCAATGTTGGATCAGTTGTTGATCACCGTGAATGGTGTCTCTACGATAGTTCTAAACGAACAGTAACATTTATGTGCGCTCCATCTGTTGAGAAGGATTGATTATTTTAATCCAAAGTAAGCCTTACTCTGCACTTTCGCTAATATACATAGCATTCACAAAAAACGCTAAAGTCGGCTTCGACCCTAGCGTTTTTAGCTCCGTGTCCAAACTAGCAATTTTCGCAATCCTTTAAAGCATCCAGTAATTTTTCCATATCACAAATACGATCGCACATAGTTTTAATCATATTTTGAAGAATTGGTATTAATTCCTGACAAATACAGAACCTTAAAACATTTTGTGCTAGTCGAACGCCTCCCTGATGATGAACAATCATTTCTCGAAGAAAGTTTATATTAATATTATTAGATACTGGTGGTAAGCTCATTGCTTGGAACATAGCCCCGGTAATTTCTTTGTATGCACACATATATTCATACAATTCACATTCCGAATTTTGTACGATACAGCATCTATTTTGTATCGCTTCCAGGCATTCAACAATTTCTGTACTTGTTGCTATTATTTCTAATGCGAGATTTTGCACAAGTATATTTGTGGTATATCGCAAAACATTTTCCGACATTCTAATTGCAGCTACTTGATGCGGTAATATTTGCTTAATAAAATTTTCTGAAATACTGCAGGTAATTGTCACATAGGTCATGCCCTGCATCATTTTATTGAGGATCCTTTCGTATTCCTCTAAATATGCCTTTGTTACATTACTAAGTACAATTGGTTTAGTCATTAGACACACTCCTTTCAGAGTAATATATGTCCGATAGGTTGTTGTGCGGTAGACAATTGTACCAAATGATCTTTATTGTTTCGTAACAGCAATTGAAGTTATTTTTAACCATCTTTTTTATATGTATCCAAGCATTTTTGACAAATACATCGCTCTTTAGGTACCGCTTCAAAAATTTCTTTAGGGAAACTTTCTGTCATACACCAGCAATCCTTTTGCCCCTTTACTATCTCACAATGATTTTTTTGCCCACATAACGGACAACGTTTTTCCTTCATTCGTTCACCTCCTTGCATGTGCTTTATTTTATAATAAAGCGAGATTTTAATCTTTTCATCCCAATTAAGCTTTACAGCATAAAAAATAGAGGAGTACTTATTTCATACTCCTCCAAAAATAATTTATTGGTTTTTTCCTTGAATCTCTCGCTTTACTTCTTCAACATCTGTATCACTATATTTTCCCGTACCAACCCCACCACTTTGGGCTAGCAGTTTTTTCACTTCATTGTAAGATAAACCACTTTCCGCATTTTGTCTTTTTACTTCATTAATATCCGTCCCGGCAGAAGTAAACTGAGCTTCGTTATAATCAGTCATGAAAATCCCTACCTTCTATAATTCATCTGGCTGCAATTCGATCAATTCATCGCCTTCTCGTTCTACTCTTTTATTGAGCTCTCTAACCGGTATAGCATCAACCGTTTGCATATCTTCGTGTAAATCAAAAATACTTATATTATCAGATTCCACCATGTCTGGTTTATCCTTACTTGCTAAGTTCATGAACATCTTTTTTTCATGTGGTATGTTTTTTTCTATGTCCATCATTGCTCACTCCTTTACTAATAGAATGTGCAGTGTTGAACAAATCATGTACCTTTCGTTTTCGAGCTTTTATCGATGCGATGATATTCTGATATTTGAATGACTCGAACATGTCTTGTATGCAGCTCATGATACATCCCTCTACTATCGGTAAAAGATATATATTGATCTCGTTCACTTCGAACTAATGCTTCTGCTTTTTCTTGTGATTCTATATGGATAAATCTCCGTACATAATGCATTTCATCAAAAAAATAAGTAATTTTAAATTCTTTCATAATAACTCCTCGATTACTGGTTATGGTTGTTTACTGCTTATCCTATCCAACTAACTACAGTTGCTATTCTCATGAAAAAATATAAAGGTATTTTCTATATCTACGGCATAACCTGTATTAAAGAAACCACTTTATAGGAGGTGATGATTTTGATCCATACAGTTAAAGTAGGAGAAACCTTGTCCCAAATAGCTAGAAATTATCGTACACCGTTATCTTCCATAATTACTGCTAATCCAGGGATAGATCCGAATGTACTTTATATAGGACAACAAATTGTTATTCCTGGATTTCCTAATCCAAATACAATCCCTTATAGAATAGATATTTCTACTGAAAATCGATGGCTACGGTTATATAAGGATAATGTTCTTCAAAAGCAATACCCAATTGCGGTTGGAAGGATGTTACATGATACACCTATTGGCGATTTTATAATCATTAACAAGGCTCCAAATCCCGGTGGTCCTTTTGGAACAATGTGGATGAGTTTATCTAAAGAGCACTACGGTATTCATGGAACTAATGATTCTAGCTCTATTGGTCATGCTGTTTCACGTGGCTGTATTCGTATGCATAATAAGGATGTCGAAGAGCTTGCAAGCATTGTCCCAATCGGCACTGGCGTTTTTATTCATCCATAAAAATCAACGAGGCTATCTCATAAGATAGCCTCATGTTGTTGAAAAACTTTTTCTATAGAGTGCTAGAATACAAATGCTATGTGTGAAGTGGTTGATTGGAGTGGAGGCTGGGCGACTCCTCGGGGATCAGCGATTTAGAGGAACGGAGGCTAAAAGCATCACATCCTGTGATAACGCCTCCGTGACCAACATCGTGTTGGCCCGAGACCCTGCAGCGAAGCGAAGCGGCTCATCGGACGCCCCCAGGAAAGCGCCCAGCCGGAACGGAAATCAACCCCTCGTTTTGCCGAAAAATTCATATGACACCTTTACTTTCATTAGTATATAGCCCCTTTAGTGCAAATTAACCTTCACCTCTAGATTGAGCAAGCTTCGATAAATAGTATTGCTCCTCTCTTAGCATATGATCCGCCATTAGAGCTGTAAACGTACCTAATACTTCTGCACTTAACTCCATTTCCTCTAACTCACGTAAAAACGTTTTGAATAATTTCATTTCTAGATCTACATCCTGATTAAAGCGAGTTAATGCAGGGAAAGAGTCTATATTTGAACGTAAATATCCTGTAAGCTCAACTGCTTTTAAATAAAACTGTTCAAAATGTTGGGCAAAGGTAGTACTTTTTTGTCTCAATCTTCTTTCTACGCTATCCAAATCGTCATGAATAACACCTGCATGTCCTGAAGCATCTAAAAGCCAGAGTAAGTGATGATGTAGCTCATGAAAAATTGGTGGGACTTCTCCCTTCTTCAGATAGCTAAGCACATTTTGATATTCCTCTAGTTCATTCACCATGTGATTAATAAAGGTAGGTGATAAATGGATATTAATATTTCCCGATAATTGCTTTCGAAGGATATAAAATTTAAATTGCTTTAATTGCGCTACAGCCTCATCGACAGTAAGTGAAAAAGAAACCGCATTATTGGCATCGATTGAATTCACATAGGCAAGTAACTGAGAAAATTTTTGAATAAATGAATTTGCTCTTTTTATATCCTCTGTTTCCGATGGATACAAAGAATCATGAATGAATTGAGAATGATCTTTTAATATCCTTAGCCAAAACCTATGTTCAAACATCGCATGCTGTAAGTAATTCGACAACCAATCACATCCCCTTTAATCTCTACGTTCCTTTATTCTATTCTTCTTGAAAACCTAATATTATTGCCAAATGTTCTTTTCGTATAGGATGACATCCTTAAAGCTATACTACATAATGCGAAAAAAATTTAATGACATCCAAAACACTTGAAAATTAGGAGGGATATACTTGTCCACAAAAGACAATACACTATCGATTTTCGCCTTAGGTGGCATTAATGAGATTGGTAAAAATATGTATGTAGTACAGTATGGGAATGATATTTTAATTATCGACTGTGGCGCTAAATTTCCAGACGAAAGCTTATTAGGCATCGATTTAATCATTCCTGATATTACGTATTTACAAGAAAATAAAGAGAAAATTAAAGCGTTAATTGTGACACATGGTCACGAAGATCATATTGGCGGTATCCCTTATCTGCTAAAAAAAATAAATGTCCCTATTTATGCAACACGCTTTACGCTTGGTTTAATCCAGCTGAAGCTGAAAGAGCATAAACTTTTAAGAGAGACCGAATTAATTGAAATTAATTCCGATTCATCTTTAAATTTCGGACAAGTTGATGTTAGTTTCTTTAGAACAAACCATAGTATACCTGATTGCTTAGGAATCGTTATGAATACACCTGAAGGAAATGTTGTACACACTGGCGATTTTAAGTTTGATTTAACGCCTGTCAATGATCAGTTTGCAGATATTCATAAGATGTCCGAGATTGGATCAGAAGGTGTACTATTACTTATTTCTGAAAGTACAAATGCAGAACGACCTGGTCTAACGCCTTCCGAGAAGCTTGTCGGTAATCATATTGAAGATGCTTTTTTACATGCCGACCGTAAAATTGTTATTTCTACTTTCGCTTCTAACGTTAATCGCATTCAGCAAATTGTAAATGCAACGATTGCTACAAATAGAAAGCTTGCATTACTTGGCCGTAGTATGGTGAATGTTGTAGATGTCGCACTTGAACGAGGCTATTTAGACGTTCCAGAGGATTTGTTACTTGATGCACGCGAGGTGAAATATCTCCCCCCTGAAGAAGTTGTTGTACTATGTACAGGAAGTCAAGGAGAGCCATTAGCTGCACTCTCTCGCTTAGCAAGCGGCAATCATCGCGAAGTGAAAATTTTACCTGATGACACAGTTATTTTAGCTTCATCCCCTATTCCAGGGAATGAGAAAGGTGTTTCAAGGATCGTCGATAATTTATTTCAGCTAGGTGCGAAAGTTATTTATGGTTCTTCTAGTCATACAGGTATGCACGTTTCAGGTCATGGTCATCAGGAAGATTTAAAACTAATGCTGACACTAATGAAACCTAAATTTTTCATACCGATTCATGGTGAATTCCGTATGTTACATCAGCATCGGTTACTAGCTGAATCCGTTGGTGTCAAAAGAGGGCATACGTTTATTATGAAAAACGGGGATGTTGTTGATATTGAAAACTCCATTGCTAGACAAACACGTAAAATTCCTTCTGGGGATACGTATGTCGACGGTATCGGTATCGGTGAAGTCGAAGGTATAGTTTTACGCGATCGTAAACAGCTTTCTGAAGACGGCATGCTTGTGATCGTAATCACACTTAATAAAGTAGATGGAGCCTTTATTTCAGAACCGGATACAATTTCACGTGGCTTTGTTTATGCTAAAGACTTTGAGGATCTTTTAACGAAAGTAAATATTCTCGTTAAAGAAACGGTAAATGAGCTTCAAGAAGAAAATAAGCAGCAAATACATGTTTTAAAAAGAGAAATCAAAAGAGCTGTCGGTCAGTATCTATTTTCGCAAACAAAAAGAAAACCAATGATTTTACCTATAATCATTGAAATTTAAAAAAGTCGGTGTAAAGGCACAAGCCCAAACACCGACTTTTTATCCCTTAAATTAAGGCTGTGATGAATTTATTTATGCTCACCCTTAAAAATTTTATATAACATATGATTGTAAAGATACTGAGCCTGATGAAACCCATGATGTAAATTTTTTGAGTGATTTTCAATTTGCACAGACACATTGTCAAAATGCCGTGGTAGCCCTTCTACTGCTGTCAGCAACGGCTCTTTACTTTTGAATAAAAGCTGGCTCGTATTTAAAATTTGCACCATTTTATGTTGGATATCTATCGTCGGAAGATCAATCGGTATTTGGTACAAATGCTGCCATTCTTTATTTATTTTATACCATCTAAGAAAATGTAATAAATAATCACTTAAAACAATTGTTTCATTTGGAATAATAGCAACGATATCGCTTGCAATACATAGTTCAGTTTCACTCTGATATATATATTTATTGGTGTCCTTCAAATTAGCTTTAGTAAGAATGATGGTTTTAGCTGGTACTGGTCCACATTTAAAATGTTTTTCAAAGGTAATGTTAATTTTTGGTAATTGCTCCATGTCACCGTCTAGCATTAACTTTTTTAAATTATCTGCTGTAATGAGAGGTACACCGATGTTTGTAAAGTACTTACTCCTCGGTATTATTTTTCCCTCTTCTATTTTAGCAACCTCATCTAATCGATAACGCTTTACCATGCCTTAATCCTCCAATCCTTCACTTAATTAGGTATACTCTAAAACAAGCTACTGAAGAATCATCCACACTGTTTTACACAAGTCTTTTCTCATAATAAAAATCCCCACTAATCATTGTACCATTTTACTATAACATTTTGTCTATTATACCACTATAATGGTATAGGCATTTTTAATGTTTTTCACTAGCTTTTTACATAGAGGTGAATCATATGTCAGACTTTTTAAAGCTAGTAGGCGAACAACTCCGTATTATTAGAGTTTCTAAGGGGCTTAGTCAGGAAGAAGTAGCAGAAAAAACGGGGAAACTAGGTTTTAGTAAAGGACGAATCTCAAACATTGAACACGGGCAATCTAATATCACATTAAGCACTTTAGAAACGCTGATGAAAGCATTAGATATTGCACCTGAGGAGCTTTTTAATTTCCAAAAATTATCTGGTGTCACTGATATTGAAGAAAAGAACATTATGCTTGACATACATCGATCAGTATTAAGGGAGCGCAATTTAGACGAAGTGAAATACGTAGTACGTATTACGAAGGATTTTTTAAATACTATTGATTCACAATCAAAGAAAAATAGCTCCAATAGTCAATAACATTGGAGCTATTTTAACGAGCTACAATTTTTTTCTAAAGTTCTGCTTAATGTGTAGGACTTCCAATGAGTCGCTTCACTCACATTTAATAAATCGCATATGTATGAACAAGTGCCCCATTTTTGCTGTGGAATCACTTGTTTTTCTATATGCTTGAATAGAGTAAAATCTCCTATACAAAAAAATCCATTTAGTCTGAAACCAAATGGATCTATTTATTACATTCCAAATTTTTGGCGATAGCCGCATTTTCTACATAGCTCTTCAACTGCTTCTCTACGTGAAAATCCATCGACAATATTATTTGCACGTTCACCTTGAACAATGTCTGTGAAGGATTTCTCGTTCACATTCCCCAAATTAATGACGCCTTCACCGTCAAGACAGCAAGGCACTACTGTACCATCCACTAAAATAGCTGCTTGACTTCTAAGTGCATGGCAAAAGCCTTTTCCTTCATCCTCAGGCTCCAATAAACTTGGCCACTTAAATTCATGATCCTGATTTAAATAAATATTATTAGCAATCTTTACACCTTTACCAGGCTGTACTTTTTCTTCGATGCGATAATCCAGATTATATTCATTTTCTAGAATTTCGAGTGTTTCACGATTTCTTCGTGCCGCGATATCTGTCATATGATCCTTTTGTAAATTCCATAAACGATATGAAATAATCGTATTATAATCTTTTGAATCACGCACAAAGTCTAATATATCCCCTAAGTATTTCTCACGATTTTCCGATCCCTCATGACCGTCGAAACTATGCAATGAAAAATTGATTTGGCGTAAAGCTGGTTTCCCCAATATCTTTTCGCGATTCTTTTTAATCAGTGTCCCGTTCGTTGTAATATTAACTTTAAAACCTTTCTCATGTGCTGCGTCAAGCAACTGATCAATACGCGGGTGTAAAAGCGGCTCTCCTTTTACGTGCAAATAAATATATTTCGTATGAGGTCGTATTTCATCTAATATTTTATTAAATTGTTCTACTTTAATAAGTCCCTTTGCACGCGCAGTTGGAGGACAAAAGCTACATGCTAAATTACAGACACTCGTTATTTCTATATAAACCTTTTTAAATGTTCTCAACGTTGATTCACCGTTCCAGTTCTTCTTATATTCAAATCCTATTCATTTTAACAAATTTTACGATAAGGAACAGTTTTTCAGTCTCCATCCCCTCACATTATTTATACTTTTTAGGGCCACATGAACAAGTAAACTTGAAAAAAATTAATAGATAGAAACGGCAGAAGCGGTATTGCTGGTGACAATAATGACGAAACTGGCGGACAAAGGAATAAAAGTAAGAGACAGCTTAGTCATCGATAGCGATATCCACTCATCTTCGAATCATAGTGAAAGTAGTGAAGATGAAAGTGAATCATCTCCATTGATGAAGATAAAAACGAATAAAACGTTTAGGCTCATCGCAAAAATTCTGGATAAAATATGGTGAAAGTATGCCATGTTATATATTGATCTTCATTCCGGTTTATCGACTAGGAGTAGCGACGAAGCATCTATCGCCACCAGGAAAGCGCTCAGCCAAAAATTAAAACTTCTATCTGCTGGAATATTTTATACCAACAGATAGAAGTTTTTTGTTACACATTACGTTTATAATTTTTTGTTCCATCATATGAATAAAGCATTGGCTTTCCATCCACAAATGTTTCTAAATGAACAGGACGACCCCATAGCTGATAAATATATGGCAAAACGTTCTCTAAATAGTGAGGATCGAGCTCCATTCCCTCAAAGCCATGCGATAAATAGAGCTCTCCATTGCGAAGGTAATCGCCATTTTTAACGACGATATACGGGAATCCCCCGTTTACACGCATCGATATGAGCTGATCACGTACCATTTCATGATCCTTATCTGTAATACGGTATTCATTCCCCTTTTTCTGGAACAAATAAAGATCCTCTCGCTTAGCTAAATCCTTCGTTAAATAGTTGCGTATAAAAGATATGTCCGACTCTATCTCTCTTACCTCAAACATTTTCTCTCGACCTGAGTTAGGTTGAACGCCTAGCTTTCTCATCTCTTCTGTCGGATGATTATAGCGGTTTTCAATATCCTCTAAAATTTTCACACCAAGATAATAAGGATTAATCGTCGTTTTTGAAGGCTGCACAACACCTGCATTTAATTTCGCATACTCAATCGTTTCAGCTGTCGTTAGCTTGAGCTCACGCATAATACGTTGATGCCAAAAAGAAGCCCAACCCTCATTCATAATTTTCGTCTCTAATTGTGGCCAAAAATAAAGCATTTCCTCACGCATCATCGTTAGTATATCTCGCTGCCAGTCCTCGAGCTCTCGACTATGCTCCTCTAAAAATAGCAATATATCTTTTTCTGGTTTTGGGGGGAAGTGCTTTATTTTTCGCCTGATCGATTTATACTCTTTTTCCTTTTCATCTAACTTCCATAGATCATCATACGGCGATTTTGATTGAGAAATCTCTTCTTCAAATTCATCCTCCGTATTCCAAGCCAATTTTGGTCGTAAAAGGGATGGGTCGATATGCTCCTGAATCGCTAAAATCGCATCTAAAAACTGCTCGACTTCATCCTTTCCATATTCTCTTTCATAACCAGCTATCCTTTCAGCTGTTGCCGTCATGCTCTCTACCATATCTCTTCTTGTATTGGAGAAGCGTACATTATTTTTAAAGAAATCGCAGTGCGCCAATACATGCGCAATAATTAATTTATTTTGTGTTAACGTATTTGTATCAAGTAAAAATGCATAACATGGGTTAGAGTTAATCACTAGCTCATAAATTTGACTTAGCCCTAAATCATATTGAAGCTTCATTTTATGGAATTGTTTACCGAAGCTCCAATGTGAAAATCGAGTAGGCATACCATATGCGCCAAATGTATAAATAATATCTGCCGGACAAATTTCATAACGCATCGGAAAGAAATCTAAGCCAAAGCTTGAGGCAATTTCTGTAATTTCATCAATCGCTCGTTCAAGCTCTTTCATCTCCACTTTTTAGTCCCCTCCTTTGAACATGGTTTATGATTCATTTTTTTTGAAAAAGCTCTTTAAGGCATCGTATACATCGCCTTTTTTTCTCAAAATATGATACCTAAACTTAGGATCATCTACTTTTTTATAGGTGTACATAAGTGTAGAGAAACGGTTATGCTGATTGACTTCCCCATATCCAAACATGCTCGATACTTCCATCAACTCTCCCACTAGCTTCAAGCACTTTTCATTATCCATTGATATATTTTCACCATCTGAAAAATGCACTGGATAAATATTGTAGCGAGAAGGATTATACTTTTCCCGAATTAGCTCCAATGCCTTTATATAGGCAGATGAACAAATCGTTCCTCCACTTTCTCCCTTCGTGAAAAATTCTTCTTCTGTCACTACTTTTGCCTCTGTATGATGCGCAATAAACTCAATTTCCACGGTTTCATACTTGGAGCGCAAAAATTTTGTCATCCAAAAGAAGAAGCTCCTAGCACAATATTTTTCGAAAGAACCCATCGAGCCACTTGTATCCATCATGGCAAGAACTACTGCCTTCGATTCAGGTTTTTCCACTTCATCCCACGTTTTAAAACGTAAATCATCATTATGAATCGGCGTAATTTCTGGTTTTCCTTTCATCGCATTACGCTTTAGTGCATTAAGGATGGTGCGTTTTTTATCGACATTTCCCATTAAACCTTTTTTTCGAATATCGTTAAACTCGATTTTTTCCGTTTTAATATCCGCTTTTTCTTTCTGCTGTAGGTTCGGTAGCTCAAGCTCGTTAAATAACACATTTTGAACCTCTTCTATGCTTACTTCAGCCTCATAATAATCATGGCCTGGCTTGTCACCAGCTTCTTTTCCTTTACCATTAGCCTGATTGCCTTTGCTACCATCACGCGCAACCACATCACCTACATTACTGTCTCCTTGCCCTTGCCCAACATGCTTGGAGTTATCATAGTTATATCGAATTTTATATTCATCAAGTGAACGTATAGGGATTTTTATAACCTCGCGACCATTGGACATGACAATACTTTCTTCACTAACTAAATCAGGTAAATTATTTTTAATAGCATCTTTTACTTTTTCCATATGCCGTTGCTGGTCCTGGTGCCCTTTACGATGGAGGGACCAATTTTCCTGAGAAATGGCAAAACGTTTATTTTCGTTTTCAGTCATTTTTATCCTCACCCATCTATCAAATTCGCTTTTTCTATACTATGCTAGGGATTCACTTTCTTGAACTTTTTTTAAAAAATCAATTACACTTCGTGGTTACTTCACCTATGGCAAAAACTAAGTGCATGAAGATCAATTTCGCCTTGGCGTAATTGTTGTTGCTGTCGCTTCGCTTTCGCACAGATAAAACCTTGTTGTTGCTGTCGCTTCGCTTTCGCACAGAAATTTGCCACAGGACATGGCGAGTTCCTCTATTTCAGTAGTGTTTGGACACCAACTGAATGAAGATAAAAGGAGTGCCCTTAAATGGACACTCCTATTCACTCCTATCGATAATCTTATAATTCCCTCTGAATAGGTCAAAATTATTAACGATTTAACAGACTACCTACATACTGCAATAATTCATTAGCAGATGTTGAATTATAGCCATGTTCATCAACAAGTCTCGCTACGACCTCATTAATCTTTTTCAGCTGTGATTCATCTGGCATTTTTGAAGATGTTGTAATTTTCACGACATCCTTGAGATCCGCAAATAGTTTCTTCTGTATTGCCTCTCGTAATCTTTCATGAGAATTATAGTCAAAACGCTTACCTTTTCGAGCATAAGCAGAAATACGAATGAGTATCTCCTCACGGAATGCCTTTTTCGCATTTTCCGAAATGCCAATTTGCTCCTCGATAGAGCGCATTAATTTTTCATCTGGATTCATTTCCTCACCAGTCAATGGATCTAAAATTTTATTTTTATTACAAAACGCTTCTACATTATCAAGATAATTATTCATTAATGTTTTTGCAGACTCTTCATATGAATAAACGAAAGCTTTTTGCACTTCGTTCTTCGCAATATCATCATACTCTCTTCGAGCAACGGCAATATAGTTCATATATTTTTCCCGATCTTCTTGAGAAATCGAAGCATGCTGGTCAAGTCCATCTTTTAGTGCACGCAGAACATCTAACGCATTAATGGATGGTACCTCTTTTCGGATAATAGCAGAAGAAATACGATTAATAATATACCGTGGATCAATACCGTTCATGCCTTCATTCGGAAACTCTTTTTTAAGTTCCTCTAAGTCAACGGAATTAAATCCCTCCACATTTTCTCCGTCGTACAGTCGCATTTTTTTAATAAGATCCACACCTTGTTTTTTCGGTACTTCCAGTCTTGTAAGAACCGAAAAGATTGCTGCGGCCTTTAATGCATGTGGCGCAATATGAACATGGGACATATCGCTTTCTTTAATCATTTTTTCGTAAATCAATTCTTCCTGACTAACTTTTAAGTTATACGGAATCGGCATCACAATAATACGTGAATGTAATGCTTCATTTTTTTTATTTGAAATAAATGAGCGATACTCCGTTTCGTTTGTATGCGCAACAATTAACTCATCTGCACTAATTAACGCAAATCGCCCTGCTTTAAAATTACCTTCCTGCGTTAAAGACAATAAATTCCACAAGAATTTTTCATCAAGTTTTAACATTTCTTGGAATTCCATCATACCTCTGTTTGCCTTATTTAGCTCACCATCAAAACGATAAGCACGAGGGTCAGATTCTGAACCAAATTCGCCAATTGTGGAAAAATCGATACTACCTGTTAAATCAGCAATATCTTGCGATTTAGGATCTGATGGTGTAAATGTTCCTATACCTACACGTTTGTCTTCTGAAAAAGTAATACGTTCAATCATCACATTTTCAATGCGTCCATCATACTCCTTTTCAAGACGCATCGTATTTAGAGGCGATAAACTTCCTTCAATTCGTATACCATACTCCTCGTAAAATTCATTACGCAAATGATGTGGAATTAAATGTAGTGGATCTTCATGCATTGGACATCCTTTAATTGCGAAAACCGCGCCTTCATCTGTTCGCGAAAATTGCTCAAGTCCGCGTTTCAACAAGGTCACTATTGTTGATTTACCACCACTTACTGGTCCCATTAATAACAAAATACGTTTTCTAACATCCAATCTTCGTGCTGCCGGATGGAAATATTCCTCCACCAGTCTTTCAATTGCTGTTTCAAGCCCAAAAATTTCTTGCCCAAAAAATTCATACATTTTTTGCCCATCGCGTTCCGCTACACCACTACTCTTTATCATATTGTAGACGCGTGAATGGGCTGTTTGAGCGACTTCAGGTCTTTCCTTGATGATGTTTAAGTAATCTGCAAATGTACCTTCCCACTTTAGCCGATTTTCTTCTTCGCGATAGCTTTTCACTTTATCTAAAATGTTAATAGCCTTCCCTCCATTCAGGGCTTGATTTATAACATAGTATGAAGGAAATGACATTATGATACCCAATACTTTTTTGCATTCTTTAAAGATTTCTATGTAAAATTCCTAATTACACCATTTACTAAGGGGTTTTAAAAGGGCTTTACTTTGAAAAATCAACTTATTGCCCAGAATGAAGATAAAAAATTCCACCTACATTATATCCAGTAGATGGAGTAAAAATATTTAGTTTTAACGCTTTCTCCTAATTCGTTCTAATAATAATCCATCCGACTGATTATTTTCGCCTATGACAAAATCCTTCATATAATAAGTTAAATAATTACCAAACCGATTTGTTGTGTTTTTCAATAGTTCTTCAACATAATAAGCGCCTTTCTCAATTTCATCCATTAGTACGACAGCTAAAGATGCATAGACACCACATGCAACTTGAAAATACGTAGCATTCGTTTGATACTGAGAAAAGATCTCTTCGTTTTTCATAACATTGTACATAAATTTCTCACGATCTTTATAGACAAGCAGTACACCACAAAAATCCTCTCCTTCTAATGGAGCATTATGTGGATCAAGCACCTCCATTTTAAAATCCCATAAATTATCTAAATCATCGATATTAGATACTATTAACTCTGTCGTATGGTCATTGACTTTATATAGGAACCCACATTCCACATTCAACATTTTCCCTAAGCTATACACCTCTTCATGAGGCATTAAACAGCCAAAAAATTGTTTATCCCCTAGATTCACCTTAAATTCTAAATCATATACTTTTTCATAAAGAAAAAGTGGAGTTCTTTGACTCATGAACATAGGATAGCTCATTATGGCTTCATCTAAGAAACATTCCGGTGACCAAGTTGTATAAATAACATTTTTCTTGGCTTTGCTTTTATCCTTAAAGAAAGAAGTATCATGCTCAACAATATAGCAGGCCAATAATGAATCATCGTTTACTTCCTTTTGTAATTCAAATGTCATCCATTGTACAACACCAGGATTCATGCCAGAGCAAACTATTGCAACAGCATTTGAAATTTCATCTTTGTATTTTTCTAAATGCCTAATCCTTTCAATTAAACCAAAGCCCTCATACAATTCCTCATTTTCATCTATAAATGGATTTTCTAAAGCTGTATTTATATAATTAATGCCCAGATTATTACAACATTGCATCATTTCCACTGTATCCGCCCAAGAAACATCAATGACAACAGTAGTATTTGTTTTTTTCAGATGTTCCATTAATGTCGGTTGATCAATTAAATCAAATTGATGAACGACAAGCTGATTTCTTAAATTTGGATATAGATGCGCAAGAGACTTCTGATTAATTTCCCTTTTGTCTACTAAATGAATTAAGCTTTTTTCGATGATTGGATTAATAGAATCAGACTTGTCTTGAACTGTTTTATTTAATATCGCAAGTACTGCTTTTGCAACACCTCCACAACTACCTAGAATCGTAATAGAGTTGTTATATACTACCATTCTATAACCTCGCTTTCGTATAAATAGCATATGTATTAGAAAGCATTTGCCTTAGGTAGTAATCTATTAAATAAGCGTTAATAGATTGACATTTTATAGTGTACAAACTGACTTATGAAAAAATTTTTTTCGGTTATTCTAACTGTAGAAAGGAGGTCCACTATTGAATCGCTTTTTTATATTCCTTTTATCATGGATGTTATTATGGAGTTTTACTCTCCCCACTGTTGCGTTCGCAAAAGAAGAGCCCACACAAGAAGAAATTGTACAGCAACGTATGGCCCATTACGTACAATTTGACGAATTACTCATCCCGTGGCATTTCTTAGCAGCCATTGACCAATATGAACGTAATTTACAATCCGTTCGAAAAGATATTCCGAAACGGGATGGTATTATTGCCATTCAATTTTCTGATGAATATTGGTCAGGTGCTTTAAATCCTGTAAGAGATGATACTCGCCCAGATACCATTAGTTACTTTGGTGGGATGGGGCTAGACGGCAACGGTGATGGAGTTGCCAGTCCAAAGGATGATATCGATACAATATTCTCAATGGCTACTTTTTTAAGCAAATTTGGAACAACTGATGAAGACTTCAAATTAGCTCTATGGGAGTATTACGGAAGCGAACAGGCCGTAAATCAAATCTTCACTATTTCCAAAATGTATAGTCATTTCAAAACAACAGAGCTTGACGATCACACTTTCCCACTCCCTACTAATTACGATTACAGCTATCGAAGTACATGGGGTGCCAATAGGGGCTGGGGTGGACGCCGTATTCATGAAGGCACAGATGTTTTCGCTAGCTATGGCACTCCAGTGCTATCTACCTCTTATGGAGTAGTAGAAATAAAGGGCTGGAACCAATTCGGTGGTTGGCGCATAGGCATTCGAGATAATCATAACTCCTATCATTATTATGCCCATCTCGGTAGTTATAATAAGAAAATTAAAGTAGGAGACCTTGTCGAACCTGGAACTGTTCTCGGTACTGTTGGTAGCTCTGGCTACGGTAAAGAAGGAACGTCTGGAAAATTCCCGCCTCATCTTCACTACGGCATCTACAAATTCAACGGACGTACAGAATGGGCATTTGATCCATATCCATCATTACTACAATGGGAACGACAAGCAAAAAAAGCAAAGCAAAAACAGTAAAAAAAAAGAAGGATAGATAAAATTGACTTTATCCATCCTTCTTTTAGTTACATATATCCGATAATTTCTAACGCTTCTGTGGCTTTCAGTCGCTAATTTACCACAAGCTTACTACCTCTGATCCGTTCGTTTCTCCCCTTCAATTTGTAGAACTAGGTTGTTGCTATTATCCGGATGGATTTTCCCCAGCTCCGTATCTTTGCCCTGAGCGTCTACAATTCCATAAGTGAATAAGCCAGCCATATACTCGTTCAAGAAATAAACATAGCTTTTAAAGGCTGGTTTCGCTCCCCACTCTCGTTCAGCCACATCATCCTTCTGCCATTTAATGACTGCCAGACCTTCATTATTCACTTCATAATAAGCATCGCTATAGCCGGCGAGATTCAGCGTGAAACGTAATGCTTCTCCTTCTGGGAATGTGTAGTAGGAGTAATTATACCCTTCTCCAGCATGTAGAGGCGGCGCTTCATCTGTTAGTTTTTCTAGCCTGAGCGCAATATGACGCGCCTTCGTAAGATCCCCGCGCATCAGTGTCTCGTATTCTTCCTGACCCGCAGGTGTACGGACTATGACCCGTTTGTCTTTGTTATTGTAATAAACATAACCGCCAAGTGTCTCGCTAATGAAACGAATTGGCACATAAGTGCTACCGTTTTTATTTACTACTGCAGCATCTAATTTTATTGTTTTCCCATTAACTGTTGCTGTCTTTTTTCCCGCCACAAGCTGTACTTTCTTACTCATATCTTTATTTTGAATCGTGACGACACCAGTCTTAGGATTATAAGCAAGCACAGGCCACGACGGGTCGCTCAGAGACCTTAGTTTAACCATTGTTCTTCCTTCAACCGTAATAAAGTCATACTCAGCTTTACCGTTGACAAAAAGAGAAGTAGAGGAAGCTGCATGCGCTGAAGTATTGCCAATAAAGCTCACAAATATCACGAAGCCTATTATTTTGAACCATTTGTTCATACCCATATCCCTCCTATAATCGTATTGTTTTTCGGAACGATTATACCATTCAAACTAAAATATGGATAATAATAACAGCGGTTTTATAGAAGCTCATCAGTTAGGTATAAATACATAACAGCAATAAGAAAACATCAGAATTTCTATTTAGACGTATATATTTAACTATCTATTATTCATAACTAGGATTTGTTATTGTACTAAAAAACCATTTTTAAATTTTTCCATTAAAAGGCTTATTTATATATCTAATTAGTTATAAAATATATTTGTACTATAACAATTATTATTTCGATTTTTTTACAGTTCTACATTGAAAATGAACAATAAAAGGATGGGAAAAGATGAAGGGAATATATCAGTTTAAAACACTTAAAGCTCGAATTTTAAGTGCATTTCTTATTTTGATTGTATTAGTTGTTGGTTTTACAGCCTATACGTACATTTCTAATAATAAGATGGAAAAACAAGCAGAAGGTTTAGTGAAAGAAGATTTACAAGTCTTAACTGCAAGTAAAGATTTAGCAATGTCTATGAGTGTTCGTCTCTCTGCAGCTTTAAGTTATGTTGTATCCGGTGATGAAAAATACATAGATACTTTTAATGAATATCGTAAAATTGCTGAGGAAAGTAATAGTATTGTGGAAAAATACGAAAATACACCTGAGCGTGCAGCACTAGTAGAAATGGCACGTACATGGAGCAATCGCGTAAATACCGAAGTATTCGATGTTTATAAAAAAGGTGATAAAGAATTAGCATTAAAAAATTTAACAGCTATCAATAATCTCGTAACCGATGTTCGTGTTGGTTATGAAGAATTGGCCGATAAACGCTCAGTCGCCATTACTAAGGTAGGGGATGACGTAGTATCAACAAGTTTAAGCAATAAAACAGTTGGGCTAATTGTTAGCATTGTATTGACAGTCGCAGGTATCCTAATCGCTATTGTTACTGCTAGCACTATTTCTAAGCCTATTACAATTGTCTCAAAGCGCATGAGTGAATTAGCGGATGGCAATCTGCAACATGAACTACTTCCAGTAACTCATCGAGATGAGATTGGTCAATTAATGCTTTCCGCAAATAATATGAATGATAAGTTAAGGCAGACAATAAGCTCCATTCATACTGTTTCCGAAACAGTAGCAGCTAGTAGCGAAGAGCTGGCCCAATCGGCTAATGAAGTACAATCAGGTACAGAGCAAATTACCGTAACTATGCAGGAGCTAGCCTCTGGCACTGAAACACAAGCATCTACTGCAGGTGATTTAGCCGAAACAATGACTTCTTTCCAACGTAGTATTCATGAAACAACACAGGAAGGCATTGAATTAAAAGCGCATTCAAATCTTGTACAAGAACTAACAACTACAGGTAAAGGCTTAATGGTACAATCAACACAACAAATGACAGCCATTAATGAAATTGTTTTAGATTCAGTGAAAAAAGTTGAAGGCTTAAATGTCCAGTCTGCTGAAATTTCCAAGCTTGTTTCTGTCATTGATGATATTTCAAATCAAACAAATTTACTAGCCTTAAACGCTGCCATCGAAGCAGCTCGCGCAGGTGAGCACGGAAAAGGTTTTGCAGTTGTAGCCGATGAAGTTCGGAAGCTTGCAGAAGAAGTACAGTATTCTGTCACGGATATTTCAACAATCGTCAACCGAATACAAGGTGAAACTGGCAATGTAACAACCGCTCTACAATCCGGCTACGAGGAAGTAAAAAGAGGAACCGTACAACTAAATCAAACAAATGAAACATTTGAACAAATTTCAGAAGCTGTTGAGGAAATGATTCTTAACATAAATACCATTTCAAGCAATTTAAATAAAGTTGCTCAAAATTCCGAATCCATCAATGTCTCCATCGATGAAATGGCTTCTATTTCACAAGAATCTGCAGCTGGTGTAGAACAAACAACAGCTACTGTAGAGGAAACAGCTGCTACTATGGAGGAAATTTCAAGGGGTGCAAATCATCTCGCTAATATGGCTGAAGAACTAAATAGCCAATTACAGCAATTTAAAATTTAAGGTTCAAGATGATTGATTCTACTTAAAAAGCTATCTCGACATTACGGTCGAGATAGCTTTTTTCACCTTGATACTAATGCCTAACTGGTACCCTCTCCAGCTCATAGCGATTAATTATCACGCTGATCTTCTGAAACCATTCCTCACATAGCTCCAGCACTTCTTGATACTCATCCTCTTCTCTTGATAGAGGCTCACTGCTATCCATAAAAACAAATTCTAAAATGGGGTCAGATAAATGATCAGCTACCATTTTCAACGTCAGCGAAGACATAGTGTCAAGCTCAGAGTCCTCGTCGCCTAATTCCTCTTCTTCTATATCCATATCTTCACCAAGTAATAAACCACTTATGAAGTTATTGCTCGTCCTAGCAATGTACATGTCGTCCTCTACTATAGCTACTTCATATATTTTTTCGAATGGAATTTCTTTTTTTATCAAATCTTCTTCTAAATCTTCTCTACTTGCTAGGATAAGTGTATTTGTAGGTTCATTTAATAATAAAGCACTTAAACAATCATTTGAGATGATGCACTGTGTATGAGGGATAGCCATAAGTTCCTCCTCACTCGCCTCTTTCATTTCATTTAATGTATTGATATAGATAAATCGTTCTTTCACATACCGAAAAAGCCCTGCTAATACTAGCCCTAAGCCAATTAAAAAATATGCCTTACTAAATATAGCCGTTTCGACTGAATTTGCTAGTAATATATAGATCATCCCAAGAAATAAAATAAAAAAGGTTTTCATATCTCCCACCCTCAAAAAGATAATCGATAGGATTATTTCATCCATATTAATAGAAATTTTATTCTAACGATTATCTTTTCATTCTTAATTTCTATAGGAATTATTTGTACTACTAGTACCCACATCAAACTTTGAAACGGATTTTTCAAGTTCCTCCGCCATTTTGATCAGTTTTAAAATAGAATGGAGAATATCTTGATTGTAGCTCTCTTGTACCATCGTAAGCTCAACAACACTTTCTGTTGCCTTTGCAGCCCTATTCGCAAGCATCGTCGTTTCCAAAACTCCTGCTGTAATCTCCTCAGAAAATGCAGATATCTCTTCTGAGGTTACGGAAACTTATTTTGTATGAGATACAACGCCCTGAATAGATTGGAGAATACTTTCGAATGATTTTCCGACTTCTTCTACGGCATGTAAACCGTCTTCTGCATTTTCAGTGACAACATTCATAGTTTGCACAGTTAAGCTTGTACGCTAATCCAGCAGGAGGCGACTCATTGCTTTCGCTATAAAAAACATTTACTTAAAAAAGTTAAAACAGCTACAACGCAATATTGTAGCTGTTACTATAATTTAAAATAATCAATTACCCCTAAATGATTATTCATATTAAAAATACTTATCCGTTTAGTGTCATGACTAAAACTGCCGGTATAAATGACACAGCAAACATACTCGCATACCACATCGATGTACGGCGTAATGAAAAACGAACTTTTTTCTTTTCTGCATAAAAAATGTCTATCATAATTGCAGCAACAACAAGTGGAATAGTAACACATGCGATAGCAACTAATAAAATTTTCAAACTAAACATAAAAGCACCCCTCTGTTCGTGAACATTTATTTTCCATCTTTGTGACAACTTTATGTCAATTTCAGTGTACACAATTCCGCCACAAATTGTCAACTACATCCGACTAAGAAAAACGTGCTTTTTGCAGAGAATTTTCACCTTATTATAGATATTTACGTAAAAACCTTCATAAACAAAGCAGCTACAAAATTGCAGCTGCTTTGTTTATGAGTAACTCTTTGGCTATTAACTAAAATTCCCGCTTGACTAAAAAAGACTTCACGCTTCTTTTTAATCAAGAATATATTTTAGTTCTAACCATTTTAGTCTCTATATTTATATGTTAACCCTCTTAAAAAATTCCTTACAAAACGATCGCCACATTCTTTATAGTTACGATGGCTTGGGTTTCTTAAAATGGCACCTAATTCGCCTTTCGAGACGCTAACGCCACCATCATATAAAATATCGAGCATCTCCTCACTCGTTAAGGCTAACGCTATCTTCACTTTCTTTAATAGCATATTATTAGGGCTTTCTTTTCCTGAAACAGGCGGCGGTCCTTCTGGCTGACCAGATTTAGGCTTTTGCGGACCACGTTTAAATGTAATAAATCCATTTAAAAAAGCTTCTACCATTTTATTATTACATTTGATGTATTCTTCTGGTGCTTCTTCCTCATCATTAACTTTAATAAGCATGTTCAATACTTCTTCCTTCGTAAAGTCCATACCGCCTAACTTAAAAATTTCAACCATATCTTTATTTTTGATATCTAATGCATATCTTAAACGAATTAAAATATCATTGTTCGTCATTTAAAAAACCTCCATTTTAACTGTAAAGCGCTTCTAACAATCGTATCTTCAAGATTGTAGCATTACTTTATTATAGCAGAGACATTCACAATTTTAGCTAGCTTTCCAAAAGTTACTTTACTATAGTATTTAGAATGCGCATTTTACTTTTTTAAATGTATGATTAGCCAACTCTCGACCATTCTAATCACAAGGAGGTGAGAAAAATGGCTAATCGTAGTTCAAATAAACTTCTAGTTCCTGGTGTACATGAAGCTGTTACTCAACTGAAGTATGAAATCGCACAAGAATTTAATGTACAATTAGGGCCAGAAGCCTCTTCTCGTGCAAACGGTTCAGTCGGAGGAGAAATTACAAAACGCCTCGTAGAAATGGCTGAAAAACGTTCAAAAGGTTTATTATAATAATAAATATCAAAAAGAACGAATCCCTTTTATTTAATTGGAATTCGTTCTTTAATGTTTTTGCTATTACATCATTCTACCCGTCCATCTCAATCAACATTGTTTGATTCGAAGTTATCAAGCAATGCACGTACTTCATCAGTTGATTTTGTGTTCATCAATTGATTTCTTAATTCACCAGCTCCACGGAATCCTTTAACATAAATTTTGAAAAAGCGATGAAGCCCAGAGATTGAACGTGGTAGTACTTCCGCATATTGATCTTGAAGATCCAGCTGCAGTCTTAAAAGATCAAGGTATTCTTTACTGCTATGCTCTTTTGGTTCTTTTTCAAAAGCAAAAGGATTTTTAAAAATACCTCGCCCGATCATAACGCCATCTATACCATATTGTTCAGCAAGTTGTAGCCCCGTTTGACGGTCAGGAATGTCTCCATTGATTGTTAGTAGTGTATTTGGTGCGATACGGTCACGTAATTTTTTGATTTCCGGAATTAGCTCCCAATGCGCATCTACTTGGCTCATTTCCTTTCTTGTACGTAAATGAATAGAAAGGTTCGCAATATCCTGTTTTAAAATATGCGTCAGCCACTCCTCCCACTCATTTACCTCTTTAAAGCCCAGTCGTGTTTTCACGCTGACAGGCAGTCCTCCCGCTTTTGCTGCTTGAATAAGCTCTGCCGCAACGTCTGGACGCAAAATAAGGCCACTACCTTTCCCTCTCGATGCTACATTCGGTACAGGACAGCCCATATTAATATCGATGCCTTTAAAGCCTAGCTCCGCCATACCAATACTCATTTGACGGAAATATTCAGGATTGTCTCCCCAAATATGTGCCACCATTGGCTGTTCATCTTCTGTAAAAATCAAACGACCTCGCACACTTTTCATGCCCTCTGGATGACAATAGCTATCCGAGTTTGTAAACTCTGTGAAAAATACGTCCGGTTTACCGGCTTCACTTACTACGTGACGAAAAACAACATCCGTCACATCTTCCATTGGTGCAAGTACAAAAAATGGTCGTGGTAAATCACGCCAAAAATTATCTATCATTTCAAACTCAATTCCTCTCACTATGGATACAACTTTAAACTCTCGGTCAAAAAATATGAAGCCTAATGTTCTACTTCATTTACACTTATATCATGCTCATTAAATGATTATCAAACACAAAAATCGGCAATGTTTATTTTAACGAAAATCGGTCCTGAATGGTATGTTTATAAACGAAAAGCAGATGGCAAAGATTTTTGAACTGAACCCCGAATTCTTTATTCCAAAAACATAAAAAGCAATTCAAGATAACGGTTAATTTATCATAAAGCAATCGAATTATAAACCATATGATATCAAACCCACGTTCTTGAACTGCCTCTTATAATGTTCTGATACCAATTATGAGGTGTATAATTTTCATCACATATATCAAAAGTAACCTCTTCTATTCAAGCATAAGATTCAACTAAAAACCCTTCCATGCTTACACAAAAAGGATGGAATATTCACTCCACCCTTTCAGAGTTCTATCATTTACTAATCAATCACCCGAGCAACATCCCTACCACAAGTCTTGCATTTCCCCTTTAATACAGGGGCATATTCTCCCTCTTGTATAGTGTACTTCACAATTGTCGTTACACCACAATTGCCACAAAATACGTTTTTCACGAGCATTTCTCTAATATCTTTCGGGATAGAGAGCCATTTTTTTGCTGCGTCCATTATGATCGCTCCTTTAGAGTTAGTTGTGTTACAACCTCCACATGCGTCGAATGCGGGAACATATCCACAGGTTGAATCTCCTGTGTTTGATAACCCCCATCCTCCAAAATTCGTAGGTCACGTGCTAGTGTAGCTGGATTACAGGACACATAAACAACACGCTTAGGACGTTGCTCTAAAATCGTCTGAAGAAGCGCCTCATCGCAGCCTTTGCGTGGTGGGTCAACTACTAAAACATCCGCTTCTTTGCCTTCCTTATACCAACGTGGAATAACTTCCTCTGCTGGCCCGGCCTCGAAATACGTATTTGTAAACCCATTTAGTGCTGCATTGCGTTTTGCATCTTCAATCGCTTGCGGGACAATTTCAACACCCATAACAGCCTTTGCTTGTTGTGCAAGGAATAATGAAATTGTGCCGATACCACAGTAAGCATCAATTACTCGTTCATCGCCTTGTAAGTTAGCGTAGTCTAATGCTTGTTTGTATAGAACTTCCGTTTGCTCAGGGTTTACTTGATAAAATGAACGGGCTGAAATTTCAAAGCGAACATCGCCAATTGTATCAATAATAACATCCTTGCCCCACAGATTTACGGTTTCATCACCAAAAATAACGTTCGTTTTGTCGCCATTAACGTTTTGCATAATGGATGTGACATTCGGGACAAGCTTCTGGATTGTCCCAACAGCAGCATCTTTTTGCGGGAATTTTTTCTTTTTAGTTACGAGAACAACCATCACTTCACCAGTTGCTCGTGCCTTACGAACAACTACGTGGCGCAGCATTCCCTCATGCGATAATTCGTTGTATGGTCGAACACCGATTGCCGCTAGTTCCTTTTTCAAACCTGCAAGAATAGCGTCCGCTTCTCCAGTCTGAATTAGGCATCGCTCCATATCCACTATGCTATGAGACTTCGTTTTGTAGAAACCAGCAATTGCTTGTCCTGCTTCATTTGAGGAGAAAGGTATTTGCGCTTTATTACGGTAATGCCAAGGCTCTTCCATGCCCTTCACCGGTAGAACAGGCGCATCAATTTTGCCAATGCGCTGCATGACATTACGCACCATGTTTTCTTTCCATTTTAACTGTCCTTCATAAGACAGGTGCTGTAATTGGCAGCCGCCACATTGTTTAAAATATTCACAAGGCGCATCTACACGATCTGGTGATGGCTCGAGAATTTCTACGACCTTCGCAAAGCCGTAGTTTTTTAATGTTTTCACAACATGTACTTCCGCCGTTTCAATAGGAAGTGCACCTTGGATAAATAATGGATAGCCATCGACCTTTGCGACGCCATTGCCATCATGTGTTAAATCTTCTATATAAACTGTTAGTCGGTCATTCTTTTTCACGGGTGCTGACATTCGTACATCCTCCATTTCAATCTCTTTATTGTAGCATGTTGAGGCGGATGAAAAAAGAACAAGTCTTACTATTAACGGCTCGGGAGTGTCGAGAAAACAAACTGCCCAGGCATTCCATTTCCTTCCTTTCGAGAGGGTTCATTCGCTTCGCGGGTATTTCACTCTCTTCCGCGGGTATTTACTCTCGGCTTCGCGGGTATTTCACCTTAAACTACATGATCGCCTATACACGAGTAGAAAAAAGAGCCGCTATTCGCGACTCTTCCCCTCTTTCCTTACTGTATGGTAATCTCTAGGTGCCCACCAGAAAGCAGCAGCTACACCTAGGATGACGACTATAAATGGTGCATAAAAAATCAAAAAGCTTGTCATAGTTGTATCCCTCCTATGCGTGATTGTCTTCTTTTCCTGTCACATAATTTTTGTTGAAAAGGAATAGTTTCAACAACAAGAACAGTGATGGAATAAGCAGACACAATCCCAAAACAAACGCAATGACGAGTGCAATCGCCATTTGTGTACTTGTAAAGCTATCGTAAATCGTTAAATACGGGTACAGTAAATATGGGTATTGGGCAATTCCATATGCAAAGAATGCCACTGCAAATTGGGCAATCAATAAACTAAGCGCTAGACCGTAATTTTTCCGCATCCATATTAACACTACAGTAATAATAAACAGCACGGCAGAAATGGCAAACATCCACCATAAATTAACCATGTTATTGTAACTTTTAGGGTTAATGAATTTCATTTCGTACATAATGCCGAGCGCACTCACCATTAATGGTATCGCCCAAGCAAGCGCGTATTTTCGCATTAAATTTGTAGCTTCTCGATCCTTTGCTTTATGAGCATACCAAGTTAAAAACACGGCTGAAATATAAAGTACCGCTGCGATGCTCAGCACGACAATACTCCAAGCAAACGGACTCGTATACAACGTCCAATAATTCAAGACTGGTTGCCCGTCAACAAGATCAACATAGCCACCAGCAGCAATCGCGAATACAACAGAGAGTGAGGCTGGAATGAGTAATCCTGTTATACCATACGTCAACGTGTAACCAATATGCCCACGTGCGCCATATGATTCAAATGCATAGTAGGAGCCTCGTATTGCAAGAAGCACTAGCGAAATACTAACTGGAACAAGTAAAATCGTTCCATAATAGAAAGCTGTTTGTGGGAAAAATCCAACAATCCCAACAAAGAAGAATACTAAAAAGACATTGGTTACTTCCCAAATAGGTGATAAATAACGTTTAATAATATTCGTTAATATATGATTTTTTCCGATGAGTAGGCTGTAGGCATTAAAAAAGCCTGCACCAAAATCGATTGAAGCTACAATGACATAACCAAATAGGAAAATCCATAAAACTGAAATACCTAAAATCTCTAATGTCATAAGATGTCACCGCCTTTTTCATCATGGCGATCTTCTATTTCACGCTCAATTGGATTCTTTTTGAACATACGGACTAAAACTACAATACTTCCTATTCCCAATACAATATACACACCTGCAAACAATACCAGCATTAAATCCACATGGTTACTCGTTGTGGCTCCTTCTGGTGTTCGCATTAATCCACGTAAGATCCAAGGCTGTCGTCCCACTTCCGCAAGCCACCATCCTGCTTCAATTGCAATAATGGAAAGTGGTCCACCTGCAACAACAATCCTTCTAAACCAACGGCTATGAATAAACTGCCAATCACGTGCTTTCCCGGTTACATAAAGCAGTGAAACGAGTGCCATGAACATGCCAATAAACACCATGAGATCAAAGAGGTAATGAATATACAACGGTGGTCGATCTTCTTTAGCAAATTGATCTAAACCAATTACCTCTGCATTTGGATTATTATGTGCTAAAACACTTAAAGCATAAGGTACTTTAATAGCATATTTTACTTCTTCACCATCTAATACACCCAATAGTATAAGAGAAGCCTTATCTCCCGTTTCAAAGTGCCACTCAGCTGCAGCTAGTTTTTCTGGTTGATATTCAGCTAAATATTTTCCTGAAAAGTCTCCAATAATCGCTGCTGCAATAGAGAAAATCAGTCCAATCTTCATAAGTAGGTATAAAGATTTTTTATGGTATACATGCTTAGAACCTCTAAGTAGACGGTATCCTGCAATGGATGCTAACACAAATGCGGCCGTCATGTAGGCTGTAACGAGTACATGTGCTACCTTTGTCGGCATCGCTGGATTAAACATCGCTAAAAAAGGTTGAATATTTACAAGCTGTCCGTCCACAATGTCAAATCCTTGTGGTGCATTCATAAACGCATTGACAATTGTAATAAACACAGCTGACATTGATGCACCGACAGCAACCGGAATTAATAGTAGCATATGCTTTTTCTGACTATCGAAGCGATCCCAAGTATATAAGTAGATGCCTAGGAAGATGGCTTCAAAGAAAAATGCGAATGTTTCCAAAAAAAGTGGTAATGCAATCGTTTGGCCAGCAAGCTGCATAAAATTCGGCCATAGTAAAGACAACTGTAAGCCAATTGCTGTCCCTGTTACAACTCCGACGGCAACTGTAATAACAAAGCCGCGCGCCCAACGTCTTGCCATTAAAATATAGTGCTCATCATTCTTTTTATACCCAGTCCATTGTGCGATCATAATCATTAATGGGACACCAACACCAATCGTTGCATAAATAATATGGAACGATAAAGTTAGCTCCGTTAATGCTCTACTCCAAAAGACTGCTGATTCATTCACCATTTCATTGCCCCCCTAACCTCCAAATATTCTTCCAAGTATGGAAAGTAGCATGATAATTGCAACACCAAAGCTTAGCCAAATGAGCTTTCTTTCCTGTGACTTATACAACGGCAACACTTCCTTTCCCTTATCCATACCCCCATTTTCCACTATTGCAACGAAAAAAACCTTTATAATGGACCGGATTTTCGGCCTATTATAAAGGTTTCAAATTTTGTTCAAGTATTATACTCACATTTGCCAAACATTTTTCTTAATTCATTCACAATACCATTTAAAGGATGGGTATATTCATAAATATGGTGATTAACCCATTAATATGAATCATCACCAAAACGTGTGGGTGATTTCCGTTCCGACTGGGCGCTTTGTAGCTGTTTGTTGCTAGTCGCTACGCTTTCGCACAGAGCAGAGCTTTCTGGAGTCGCCCAGCCGTAACGAAGATCAACTTATTTACATAGTAGACGTTTTAACAAAAGTCATCCACAACTTTAGGTGATGCACCATTAATCTCCACAAAAATTCGATTAAACAGGCTCTCACCTAAATTAAACAGAGCCCTGAATATGTTTATTGCATACGGTCTTCCTCACGAATATCTGCTAGTGGAACAAAAATTTCAATATGGCGCTTTAAGTTTTCAAATGTTGCAGGCGCGTCACCACCATATTCACCGTCTAAGTTTAAATGAATTTCATCTTCAGTAGATACTTTGACGACACTTGCCTTTTTATAAATTACACGATCATCATTTAAATGCTCGCCTCTCAATGCCATCGCAGCAAGCTGAATAAATTCAGGCAGGTTTACTTTTTTCAATACGATTAAAGTAAAGTAGCCATCATTAATACTTGCGTCTGGTGCAAGCTTTTCAAAGCCTCCCACCGAATTTGTTAAGCCGCATAAAAACATCATGGCATCCCCATCAAACACTTCGCCATCGTATTCAATACGCATGTGTGAAGCTTTAATCGATGGGATCATTTCCACTGCTTTTAAGTAATAAGCTAACTGTCCTAGCATTGTTTTCATTTTACTTGGCACTTCATAAGTTAATTCTGTAATACGTCCGCCAGCAGCAATATTGATGAAATAGCGTTCCCCATTTAATAAACCAACATCTACTGGTAACGATTCACCTTTAATAATAATGTCAACGGCAGTTTCAATATTTCGAGGAATGTGCACGGCACGGGCAAAGTCATTCGTTGTGCCCATCGGAATTAGACCTACTTTCGGCCGGTTCTCAAATGGACTTACACCTGCAACAACTTCATTTAATGTGCCATCTCCACCAACTGCAATAATTATATCAAAGCCACGTTCTACTGCATTTTTTGCAGCAATGGTTGCATCGCCTTCACAGGTTGTTGCGTGACAAGATGTTTCATAGCCTGCTACCTCTAATTTTGCCAATACTTCTGGTAGATGCTTTTTAAACACTTCACGCCCAGATGTAGGATTATAAATGATTCTTGCTCGTTTCATAACATACCTTCCTGCTTCATAAGATTCTATTTTTTTCAACGAATTATTCTTTTAAATGTTGCATTGAAGTCAACAATAGCAAGGCATGTCCTCATTTTTCTGACATGCAGCCATGTGATTTACAATTATCTCAGTGCATCTGTTACTTGCTTTTTAAAATCCTCATAAACATATGTCCAATATGACTTATTCGTCATATTCTCTTCACGAATTTCTGCATATAGCGCTTTTTGTGCATCTTCAAATGTAGGATCTTCTTTATCAGGTAAAGTAGCTCGTTTACTTACTACTAATTCCTGTAATTCTGGTGCTCGTGGTCCCCATTTTCCTACAACCTGACCGGCATCATCTAATAAAATATAAACCGGAATTGCACGGCCACCGTTTGTTAAATATCGATCAATCAAATCTGTATCCGCATCACGTAATACTGCGCGCATGTCTAGTTCTGCTGCCTCTGCAACTCGGCGAATGATAGGATTGTTTAACATTGCGTCCCCGCACCAGTCCTCAGTAATTGTTAAAATTTTTGGTTGCTTGTCCTTCAGTAGTTCGATAAAGCCATCGTTTAGTGGCACTTCGAAGCCATCATAAATACGGAAGCTTTCCTCTTTTAACGTCGTCATATGATCCATATATTGTTGAATTGAAATCGCATCATTGAAATATTGTTGTTCAGTTTTCATTGATAGACCTCCTTAAGTTTTATCATGTTCTATTCTATATTTTGCTATGAATACTCCATTTAGACAACTATAAAGTGCTAATTTGGTATTTTTTAGTCTTAATACGATAAAATTAGATCATCGCCCTAACGTGTGGTTGATGTCCGTTCCAGCTGGGCGCTTTCCTGGGGGCGTCCAGCGGTAACGAAGATCAACTTATTTACATAGTAGAAGTTTTACCAAAAGTCATCCACAACTTTTGGTGATGAACCATAAAATTAAGTTCAATGAGCTTTTTTAATATAACTCCGCTTCGGAAAGGTCAATATGTAATCTTTCTAAACTACTACCTGTTGATACTTTATGGTAATGGGGGCATTTTATCTTGTTATAGATACCTCAAAGATTCTTTAGTATGTATCAATTTTTTAAATATAAAAGGCCAAGAAAACAAATTTGCTTTCTTGACCTTCCGTTGCAATTGCAATTAACGTTTTGCAATTTCTTGTTGTAATAATTTATTGACCATAGGTGGGTTTGCTTGACCTTTAGTTGCTTTCATAATTTGACCAACTAAGAAGCCGATAGCGCGATCCTTACCGTTTTTGAAGTCTTCGATCGATTGTGCATTGTTGTCTAGAACTTCTGTAACGATAGCAAGTAATGCACCTTCATCAGAAATTTGAACTAAACCTTTTGCTTTAACGATTTCTTCTGCAGAACCGCCGTTTACTACTAATTCAGCAAATACCTTTTTACCGATTTTAGAAGAAATTGTACCGTCAGTGATTAATTTCACCATTTCCGCAAGGTTTTCTGGTGTTAATGCAGTATCTTTAAGGTCTTTTTGTTCTGCATTTAAGTATGCAGAAACATCACCCATAAGCCAGTTTGCTGAAAGTTTAGCATCCGCCTCTTTAGCTACCATTGCCTCGAAGAAGTCTGAGATTTCTTTTGAAATAACAAGAACTCCTGCATCATATGGCGTTAAGCCTAATTCTTCAACATAGCGTTTTTTACGAGCGTCTGGAAGCTCTGGAATTTCTGATTTTACTCGTTCTAACCATTCATCATCGATTGATAGACGAACTAAATCTGGTTCTGGGAAGTAACGATAATCGTCTGTTCCTTCTTTTACACGCATAAGAATTGTTTTACCTGTTTTTTCATCGAAGCGACGAGTCTCTTGTTCAATTACCCCACCTGAAAGAAGGACATCAGCTTGGCGTAATTCCTCGTGCTCTAAACCACGGCGAACATAGTTGAAAGAGTTAAGGTTTTTAAGTTCTGTCTTTGTACCAAATTCTTCTTGACCATATGGACGAAGTGAAATGTTAGCGTCACAACGAAGTGAACCTTCTTCCATTTTACAGTCCGATACATCTGAATATTGGATGATTGATTTTATTTTTTCAAGATACGCATACGCTTCGTTTGGCGTGCGAATATCTGGCTCAGAAACGATTTCTACAAGTGGTGTACCTTGACGATTAAAGTCAACTAAAGAATGGTCGCCACTGTGAGATAGTTTACCAGCATCTTCTTCCATATGAAGACGTGTAATACCAATACGTTTTGTGTAACCATCTACTTCGATATCAACCCAGCCGTTTTTACCGATTGGTTTATCGAATTGAGAAATTTGATAAGCTTTCGGATTATCTGGATAGAAGTAGTTTTTACGGTCAAATTTTGTTTCTTGTTCGATTTCCATGTTTAGTGCAAGTGCTGCACGCATTGCGAAATCTACAACATTTTTATTAAGTACAGGTAGGACACCAGGATAGCCTAGATCGATAACTGTAGTATTTGTATTTGGTTCAGCACCGAAATGAGCTGGTGCTGATGAGAAGATTTTTGAGTTCGTTTTTAACTCAACGTGTACTTCTAAACCAATGACTGTTTCAAAGTTCATGTTATTTTCCCTCCCAAATTTGAGGAACTTGTTTATGGAACTCCGTTGCTTGTTCAAAAGCATGAGCTACACGGTAAATTGTTGCTTCATCGAAATATTTACCGATAATTTGTAAGCCTAGTGGTAGACCATTTTCAATACCACATGGGATTGAGATGGCTGGTACACCAGCTAAGTTCATAGGAATCGTTAAAATATCATTTGCATACATCGTCATTGGATCATCAACGTTTTCACCAATTTTAAATGCTGGTGTAGGAGAAGTTGGTCCAATAATTACGTCGAAGTCTTCGAATACTTTGTCATAGTCTGCTTTGATAAGTGTACGTGCTTGTTGAGCTTTTTTGTAGTAAGCATCATACGTACCTGCACTTAACGAGTAAGTACCAAGCATGATACGACGTTTTACTTCATCCCCAAAACCTTGTGCACGTGTTTCTTTATAAAGGTCCATCAAGTTATTAACGTTTTCTGCACGGAAACCATATCGGATACCGTCAAAACGAGAAAGGTTAGAAGACGCTTCAGAAGAAGAAAGAATATAGTATGCTGCAAGTGCATATTTCGAGTGAGGAAGCGATACTTCTTCTACTGTAGCACCTAAGCCTTTTAATACTTCTAACGCATCAAGCACTGATTGACGTGCTGCTTCGCCAACACCTTCACCAAGGAATTCTTTTGGCACAGCGATACGTAAACCTTTTACGTCACCAGTAAGTGCTGCTGCATAGTTTGGTACTTCTACGTCTGCAGAAGTTGAATCGTTTGCATCTAATCCTGCGATTGCTTCAAGTAAAAGAGCGTTGTCTTCAACATTACGTGTAATTGGTCCGATTTGATCTAAAGAAGATGCAAAGGCAACTAGACCAAAACGAGATACACGGCCATATGTAGGCTTCATCCCTACAACACCGCAATAAGCAGCTGGTTGACGGATTGAACCACCTGTATCAGAACCAAGTGAGAATGGTACTTCACCTGCTGCAACTGCTGCTGCAGAAGCACCTGAAGATCCACCTGGTACGTGGTTTAAGTTCCATGGATTTTTTGTTGTTTTATAGTATGAGTTTTCATTTGAAGACCCCATTGCAAACTCGTCCATGTTTAATTTACCGATAGTGACCATACCTGCGTCACGTAGCTTTTTAACTACTGTTGCATCGTAAATTGGCATAAAGCCTTCTAAAATTTTAGAAGCACAAGTTGTTTCTAAGCCTTCTGTCACGATGTTGTCTTTTACACCGATAGGAAGACCGAAAAGTGGTCCACGCTCTTCAAATGGCACTTTATCCATTTCAGCTGCTTGCGCAGTTGCTTTTTCTTCGTTTGAAGCAAGGAAAGCTTGTACATCGCCGTCAAGCTTCGCCACACGTTCGAATGCTTCTTTTGTTAAATCAGCGATTGTTAAGTTACCCGCTTTAATATCAGCTTGTAGCTCCTTCGCTGAACGTTCAAATAACGTCATGAGGAATCCTCCTATGTTTTAGTATTACATGATAGCTGGTACTTTTACTTGACCATCTTCTTGTTCTTTTACGTTTAACATCATTACTTCACGGTCTAAACCTTTTGTTGCCACATCTTCACGCATTACGTTTACTAGTGGTAAAACGTGAGTTGTTGGTTCAACATTCGTTGTATCTAACTCATTTAGTTGCTCTGCGAAATCAGTAATTTTACCAAGCTGTTCAGCAAATTTCTCTGCTTCCTCTTCCGTAATTGCAAGACGTGCTAAGTTTGCCACGTGCTTAACTTCTTCTTTTGTTAATTTTGCCATTTTTCACACCTCCGAATACTCATTCAATTCATTGCTTTTGTCGATAACAATAGGGTTGAATAAAGTTAACCATGCAGATAATCATAACATTTTTCATATTAAAAATCACAACTTTCACCAAAAATAAAGAAACTTTCACTACTATGACGAAGTGTCGTCTTTATAGACTGTTTTTAGAATCCTCCATTAAGACTTTGCTCTTTGTGAGCGGAGCATCGATCGCGTTGTTGCGCTTTCTTATGTATCCGTCACTTTGAGGAGTCTATCCATTTTTGCTTTTCTATCCATCATTTCGGGGAGGCTTTCCGTCGTTTCGATTGTTCTTTCCGTCGTTCCAAGGTTTCTTTCCGCCGCTTTTACTTTTCTATCCGTCACTTCGTACAGGCTTTCCGTCGCTTTTAACCCATATGCATCCCATAAAAAAATATAGTCAGCACATGGCTGACTATATTTTTAATAGATATGGACGTATGGTTCTTTTTCGTTGGCATTCTTTACGATCAATGCCTCTGGACCGTTAATTGAGGTGATACTTACTTCAACATGAATGTTATCAAATTGATTGATCATGACACCTGTTAAATATTGAGTGAATCCAATAATTTCAAGTTTACTGAAAAATTGGATGGGCACTTCAATCGATAATTTTTGAATTTTTTTGTTTTGGTAGAAGCCTGTTCCTACTACACTAGTATAGTTTGAAAAATACTTATCTACATCTTGTTTAAAATTCTCAAAATTTTTGCTATCATCACGGTATACATCCTGTGATTCACTCGTTGGGAACAGTACATATTCTTCATCCATAGCTTTCCAATCAGCTACTTCGTTTTGTCCAGCTTTAGCTACGCCATAGTTAAAATACGTTCCTGGAATAATATCATTGCGCGCTTTTTGTTTAAATAAACCTACTACAATCGGTACATCTTTCAATTCATCTTGGGTTCTTAGGCGGGACACAATTTCTGCGGCCATCTTCTTCCCTTGCTCAATCAGTTCTGCCTCCGAAATTGGTTTCTCATAATATTCCCCATACGTTTCTTTTTGATAGTAATAAATAGAGTTTAAGGCAAGTCCTATCGAAATACCGCTTAATTTTACTTTGTTATCACTAGTTTTTGTTAAATAATTTTGCTCAACAATATGTGATAAATAGATTGGGGCCTTTGTTGCACGTTCCTCTGCCGACATTGAGTCCGTCGTTGGAGGATTTAAGCCGTCCTTCTCTTGTGAACTACGAGCAAGCCAATTTTCTACTGTGGCTTTCGCTAAATATTGCCCCTCTTGGAAGAAATAATTTTCTGTGTCAAACTCATTTTGAGAAAGACGCATTAAACCTGTTTCAACTTCCTTCATATCATATTTTGTAAAAATATTTGAAACTACTAATCCCCTGCTAGCACTTTCTTTATAGGGTGTTAGCGTTCTATAATATGATTTATCAATCTGTAAGCTTGGAATAATTGTTGTTTCCGCTTTTTCCTGTTGCGTCTCCTGTGTTAGCTCTGTCTCCTTCTTATCAGAAGGCACACAGCCGACTAGCATTGCAGCAGCGATAATTGCTGGAATGAGTCGAAATGACTTCATTATTTTAGTACTCCTTTACTGATGTTCAGATTTTGCTTGACGAAATGTTCATACCTATCTGTGGAAAGGACGGACAATTCATCTTACTTTACTATAATATTTAGATCATCACCATAACGTGTGATTGATTTCCGTTCCGACTGGGCGCTTTCCTGAGGTCGCCCAGTCTTCACTCCAATCAATTTATATAAGGTATGCATTTTACAAATGTCATCCTCAACTTTTGGTGATGAACCTGATAATATCCATTATTGGACAAGGTTAAATTGTTCAATCAGGCGATCTTCATTCCAAACTTCAATACCTAACTGCTCGGCTTTTGTTAGTTTAGAACCCGCATCTGCTCCTGCAATAACAAGATCAGTTTTTTTGCTGACACTGCCTGTAACAATACCACCTAACTCTTCTATTTTCGCCTTTGCTTCGTTACGTGTCAATTGCTCAAGTTTACCAGTTAATACGATTGTTTTTCCTGCAAGTGGATTATCCCCTACAGCTACCTCTACCTTTTTACCCTTATACGTCATATTGACGCCTACTTCAGCAAGGCGCCCAATGACTGCACGTGCATCCTCATTTAAAAAATACTCGACAAGTGATGAAGCCATTTTATCGCCGATTTCGTAAATCGCCACGAGTTGCTCCTCTGTTGCTGCCATCACCGCTTCCATTGTTCCAAACTCTTCTGAAACAATTTTCGCAGCCTTTTCACCAACATGTCGTATCCCTAAGCCAATTAGTAAACGCTCCATCGAATTTTCCTTGGAAGCCTGGATAGCATTGACTAAATTAGCCGCTGATTTTTCTCCCATACGCTCAAGCTCGACAAGCTGTTCTTCCGTTAAGTGATACAAATCAGAGACATCATGAATTAAATCTGCACGTAATAATTGCTCAACGACCTTATCACCAAGTCCGTCGATATTCATAGCATTACGCGATACAAAATATTTAATGCTCTCCGCGATTTGTGCAAAACATGCAGGATTTACACAACGTAAAGCCACTTCCCCTTCAATACGAATAAGTTCGCTATCACAAACAGGACAATTTTCAGGCATTACATACGGAACTGCGTCCTCAGGTCGCTGCTCCAGTATTACCCCGACAACTTGTGGAATAATGTCTCCGGCTTTTCGGATAATGACTGTATCCCCTAGACGAATATCTTTATCACGAATTAAATCCTCATTGTGTAATGATGCACGTTGAACCGTCGTACCTGCCACTTGAACAGGGGATAAAATAGCAGTTGGTGTAACAACCCCTGTTCGCCCAACCGTTAAATCAATATCAAGTAATGTTGTAACTACTTCCTCAGCAGGGAATTTATAAGCAATTGCCCAACGTGGACTCTTTGCTGTATAACCTAGCTCATCCTGCTGGGCATAACGATCCACCTTAATGACAATACCGTCAATTTCATAGGCTAAATTCGGACGGTTTTCAGTCCATTTTTCGATAAATGCTAGTACCTCTTCAATCGTTGAGCAGCGTTGGCGCTCTTTGTTTGATGGGAAACCTAGTCCCTCTAAATAATCAAGCATCTCTGCATGACCGTCGATACCATATGCCTCGCCATCTCCCCCAATTGCATAAATAAAGGTAGATAGTTGACGACTCGCTGCTATTTTAGGATCTAACTGGCGTAAAGAGCCTGCAGCCGCATTTCTCGGATTAGCAAATAATTCTTCTCCATTTTCAGCACGTAGAGAATTCAATTTTTCAAATGATTTTTTAGGCATATACGCCTCACCACGTACTTCAATTGTAAGTGGCTCCTTCAATCGAAGTGGTATTGCTCGAATCGTTTTTAAATTTGCTGTAATATCTTCCCCTACAACACCGTCTCCTCGTGTTGCTCCTTGTACAAAAACGCCGTTTTCGTATTTTAAAGAAATAGCAAGACCATCGATTTTCAGCTCGCAAACATAGGAGAATTTATCACCGATTGCTTGACGCACTTTACGGTCAAATTCACGTAAGTCTTCTTCATTAAAAGCGTTTGATAAACTTAGCATAGGGTAATCGTGCGTCACTTTTTTAAAGCCTTCTACCACTGCTCCACCAACTCGCTGTGTCGGCGAATCTGGATAAATAAGTGACGGATTCGCTTCCTCTAATGCAATAAGTTCATGTAATAATTGATCATAAACACTATCTGCTACGACAGGTTTATCCAATACATAATAGGCATGACCGTATTCATGTAACAATTTATTTAATTCAACAACACGCTGTTCAATTTCGTTCATTTAAGTTCCCCCGGTTACCCTTTTTCAATAGGTGCAAATTGTGCTAGTAATCGCTTAATACCAACAGGTTGTGGAAAGGCAATATCTAGCTCTGTACTATCACCCTCACCTTTTACACTAACAACCATACCTGTTCCCCATTTTTTATGGATTGCTTTGTCTCCAGCCTTCCAGCCAAATTGGTCTCCACCAGTTGTTTGTAAACGAGATGTTGCAGGCTTTGTTTTCTGAATTGCTCCAAGTGTACGCTTTTGATAGCCGCCTGCTGAACGATTGCTAGAGGCAAATGGAACTTCAGGTTTCGCACCACCTTTGGAAATCGATTGTGTAATATCCTCCGAAATTTCACCTAAGAAACGTGATACATTGTTATAGCTAGAACGACCAAAAATCGTACGACTTTGTGCACTCGTTAAATACAAACGTTCTTCTGCACGTGTTATACCTACGTACGCTAAACGACGTTCTTCCTCCATTTCATCCATATCATCAAGTGAACGAGAATGCGGGAAGATATTTTCCTCCATTCCAATGATAAAGACAATTGGGAATTCTAAGCCCTTTGCGGCATGCATTGTCATTAAAATAATATTGCCCTTCGATGCATCATCTTTATCAAGTGCATCAATATCTGCAATTAGCGCTAAATCTGTTAAAAAGGCAACTAAGCTCTTATCATCACTACGCTCCTCGAAAGCCTTTGTTACAGATAAAAATTCTTCAATATTTTCTAAGCGGCTTTCTGCTTCAATCGTCTTTTCGTTTTGTAGCATTGTACGATAACCAGATTTGTCAATGACCTGCTCTACAATTTCTGTCACCGATAAATATTCTTGCATCTCTGTAAAACCTTTAATCATTGCATAAAATTGCTCAGCTGAATTAGCAGCCTTCCCTGTAAGCCCCATGAATATAAGATCATTCATAGCATCAAAAATTGAGCGCTCTTGATCAATCGCATAGCGCGCCATTTTTTCAAAGGAAGTTGCACCTATACTACGCTTTGGTTCATTGATAATACGGGCAAGTGATAAATCATCATCATTATTGGCAATAAGGCGCAAGTAGGCAAGTAAATCCTTAATCTCTTTACGATCATAGAACTTAGTACCACCAACTATTTGATAAGCCATATTAGACTTAACAAGCACTTCCTCCATCACACGAGACTGCGCATTTGTACGATAGAGTATTGCAAAGTCATCAAATGAACGATTTTCTTTTTGAATATGCTGTTGGATTGTTTGTACAACGAATTGTGCTTCCTCTTGCTCGTTATACGCTTTGTACAATACGATTTTTTCACCCTCAGCATTTTCTGTACGCAGTTCTTTTGGATAACGTGTTGTGTTATTTTGAATGACGTCATTTGCTGCTTGTAGGATGCGTTTTGTGGAGCGATAATTTTGCTCAAGCATAATGACCTTAGCACTTGGATAATCCTTTTCGAATGAAAGAATATTGCCAATGTCCGCACCACGCCAACGATAAATCGATTGGTCTGAATCACCTACAACACAAATATTTTTAAATTTCTTGGCAAGCATCTGAACAAGTAAATATTGAGATTTATTCGTATCTTGATATTCGTCTACATGGATATATTGGAATTTATTCTGATAGTATTCAAGCACTTCTGGTACACGCTTGAATAATGTAATAGTCGTCATAATTAAATCATCAAAATCGAGTGATTGATTGCGGCGTAGTCTTTTTTCATACCCTTTATAAACCCGGGCAATCGTTTTTTCGTAAGGATTATTTTCATTGATTTGACCCGCATAATCGTCCGCAGCTATACATTCGTTTTTTGCTGAACTAATCGCATTTAAAATCGCACGCGGTTCAAAACGTTTCGTGTCAATATTTTCATCCTTCATTACATTTTTAACAACTGATAGCTGATCAGTCGAATCTAAAATTGAAAAGTTACGCGATATCCCTAGCTGATCAATATTACGTCGTAAAATTCGCACACACATGGAGTGGAAGGTCGATACCCACATACTATCGCCAGTTCCATTACCGAGAATGCCATCTATACGCTCTCGCATTTCACGTGCAGCTTTATTTGTAAATGTGATTGCTAAAATCTTTGACGGATATACCTCTTTTTCGATGACTAGGTATGCAATACGATGTGTCAATACACGTGTTTTCCCTGATCCAGCACCCGCCATAATTAGAAGCGGTCCTTCAGTTGTTTTAACCGCATTTTCCTGTTCAGTGTTCATACCTGCTAATAAGTTTTTCGTTAACTGCTCCATTTCGCACCGCCTTACAAACATTTGTTCTTAGATTATATCGTATTTTTTACAGCCTTAACAGTCGCAAGTGCAGCTTTTAAATCGTCGTAAATAATATTACCAACCACTACTGTATCTGCATATTTTGCCATTTCTGCTGCTTGCTTAGCAGATGTAATGCCGCCACCGTAAAACAGTCGGGTATTTTTCAGTTCATTTTTAACAGCACTTACAACCTCAATATCACCATAAGTACCGCTATACTCTACATAAAATACAGGTAATCTAAATAAATTTTCAGCCATACGTGCGTAGGCAACAACATCATCAATGGATATATCGGTTTTCGCCTTCGTTACTTCCGCTACTTTACAAGTCGGATTTAAAATACAATAACCTTCTGCTACTAGTTCATCCCACACCATAATATCTCCATATTCTTTAATTGCTTCATGGTGTAAATTTTTTATCCACTTTGGATCATCACTATTTAACACGGTTGGAATGAAATAATAGTCATAACCTGGTGTTACCGAATCAATATTAGAAATTTCAAGCGCTATCGGTACTTCAAAGCGTCTTACACGAACAAGCAAATCTAATACGCCATCTAAAGTTACATTGTCTGTTCCGCCAACTATAATAACATCTGTCCCTGATTCACAAATTCTTTCTAGTGCCTCATCTGAAATATCCTTAGCTGGGTCAAGCTTGAACACATGTCTCCATTCTAAATAATCCATCTATTTTACCACCTATCATTTTCTATCTATTCGATTACAAGTATAGCTTATGACTGTCTACAAAAAAATGAAAAAGACTGAGCAGAACCTCTACCCAGCCTCTTTACCTACTATTCTTTTGGTGCTTGAAATGGCTTTTCATCTGGATACAAACGACCTAACATTTCATCATATGTATCGTTCCCATAATCAAAGCAACGACGTACACGCGAAATAGTTGCTGTACTTGCACCTGTTTCCTTTTTAATGGATTCGTAGGTTTTCTTTAAACGTAGTAAATGCGCAACCTCAAAGCGTTGTGCTAACGATTGAATTTCACTAATCGTACATAAATCATCAAAAAACTTATAGCATTCTTCGATGTCTTTCAGCTCTAACACTGCTTTAAATAACTGATCTGTTTGATGCCCACGAATTTTTTCGATTTGCATGCAATCTTCCTCCCTTTAAGGCTGCGTTTTCACCATTGCTTTTAATCCTGGTGAAGTTGGTATGAAGTGAACCCAAGACTTCCCTGGTACTAGCTTCACAAGTTCCCCAGACTCTTCTACAGCCATTGGTATTCCATCAATATTAGCCCATTTGACTTCTCTCATATAGCCATTTTGAAATACATACGCATTTCCACCAGAAGTTAAATCAATTTCTTGGCGCCCCTCATTATCAATCGTTCGATGTTTCATTTCAAAAAATAGAACATTTGCAATTGATAATGTGTCGCCTGTTAACATATCCTTTGTGTCTACGCCAGCCGATTGTCGTCCATAACGATTACTTTGATGATCATACAAATACGAATTATGGAAATACTCACTATTTCCGTAGGTAACGTCAACTCGACTTGTTTCAATGCCTATTTTACCACGTTCATCGGGTTCATAAAAAGCCTGACTTACTTTTTCACGATAACTCATTGAAGCGTTCACTTTTTCCGCTCCATTTACTATATTTTCAGACGTAATATATGAGTTGTGTGGAGCAACACGATCTTTTGAACGTTTAAAAAGTATCCCATCATAATCCATGCCATTTATATTGTCGACTACATTATTAGTAAGCATCGATTTTGCCTCAGGGCTATAGCCGTGTGCTACATAAAATGCATCAAAGCCTTTTGCAAGATCAATAAAATAAGATCGAGCACTACGAACTGGCCCTACAGTTTCTGGCAGTTCACTTTGATACACTGCTAATAAACGCGTAACATCGCCTTCAGCTAGCATTTCATAAATAATATCCGCCGCTTCAATTCCTGATTGTGGACGTGCTTTCGGGTGATTATTAATTGTAACCATAATTGGGCGTTGCGTAATTTCTTCCTTCACAGCTTCACCTGTTAATGGAGCAACCTTATCCCCCTTTTGAGCAGGCTCTTCAATAGCAGTTTCTTCATCAACCTTGTTCGTATCATCTTCCTTTACTTCCGACGAATCTTTAGAACATCCTCCTATCAACAAAGTACTAAAAGCCATTGCGATAAATAGTTTCTTCGATTTGAACACAAGCATTACTCTCCTTTAATCAATTACATCTAACTGTAATTGTTGTGGCTATACCATAAGGAAGCTACAACTAGCGCATCACTGCTGGTAATAATAACTTATTCTTCATAACATCAAAAATCCCTTTTGGTGTTATCCGAATATATGGTAAATGTGTAGATTGTAAGAATAATAAAGAATAAATTGCGTCTCCTAAGTGATAACCACGTTCCGCTAATGCTTGTTTTAAGACCTTCTCTTTTTCCGATAGTTCCTTAACATCACCGTCATGTAAAAGGCCACCAATCGTTAATGGAATAGCTGCAATTACTTCACCCTTTTCAGCAAGTACAATCCCACCACGCATTGCCTTCATTTCTTCAAAAGCTGTCATCATATCATCTTTATTTTTTCCGATTAGCAAAATATCGCCTGTATTCGAATAAGATGAAGCAAAGCCTTGAACACTAGTAGCAAAACCTTTAATCATCGTGTTAACATGCCATTTACCATCTCTATTAATAAGCATTAAATAACATTCATCATGATCTGCAAGCTGCCCTTCTCTAGTAATTAATGAGTTATATGGTTTGGTAATAACATCATTTACTAACTCAATTCCAAACGGCATCGAAAATTGAAAATCATGAGATGTTAATGAAAAATCTAAGTCAAATGCAGGAAACGCTGAATAATCAATTGTAGCAAGTTTTTGCACTTGCTCTCCATCGCGTTTTAACCAAACACCCTTCGATAGTACACTCTCAGGAACTGGGTGCCATTCATCCTGTAAAATATTTAGAGAAGCAAATCGCCCAGTTGCGATAAAGCCATGTAAGCTGGACATATTATAATAGCGCGCCACATTATAAGAAGCCATTTGATAAGCATCGATTGGTGCTACACCTGCATCTAATGCTGCTTGAATACATTTATCCATCACGCCATCTTCATGAAAAGAAGGTGTTGAGCCATCTGTTGTCATCATTAAATGATCAAAAATAGGCAGTTCTTTTTCGACAATTCCTTTTAATAGATGTGGTAAGTCTGGACGTATTGAAGAATAACGCAGCGTTACAGCATATCCTTGCATAATACGTCGCTCCACTTCTTCCACTGTCATTGCTTCATGATCACCATCTGCACCAAGTAACTTCATACGTGCTAAAGTTCGTTCTGATGCGCCAGGGAAGTGCCCTTCTATTTTTTTTCCGTAGCCCTTAGCCATTTGCATGCGATAAAGCATTTGGTCATCTCCATGTAACAACCTTGGCCAGCCTGTTAATTCTCCTCCAAGTAAAACGTCATCTCGTTCTAACCATTCTAAAATGGACGTATTAGAAAAAATCTCTTCCTCCTGCTCCATCTCAGTTTGCGAATCAAAACGAGTCCACCAATAAAATGAAAACGGTAGCTTTTTTAAATCATCCAAAATTGAAAACGCTTTCTTATTTTCTAAAGATAAAACGAAGCTTAAATTATCTGAAATAAAAGTTGTAGTGCCTAGCTGTCCACAAAAGTCAGCAAAAGATTGTGGATGGTATAACTGGAACGGATGAACATGTGGCTCAATATATCCTGGCACAATTGTTTTATTCGTACAATCGACCACCTCTGTTCCCTCTGATAACGGAGGCATTCTATCACCAGCATAGACAATACGATCTCCTAAAATCCAAATGTTCCCTACTACCCATTGTTTGAGCATGCTATGTAAATAACGCGCATTTTTTAATACAATATCAGGTGCTTTTTTACCATCAATTACAGCTAATTGTTGGCGTAATTCTGTAATTTTCCATACTGGATCCATTCTATTCGCCCCTTCCTAAATTACGTAAAATTTCATCGTGTAAATCCTATTTGAAATCACATACTACTACTGCATAAACGCTTTCTTTCATAAATTTAGTGCTTTATGCAATCATCTTGTTTCAATCGTAACACAGCACTTTCATAAAGCAAAGTGCCCCCCGCTTTATTTTTTCCACAATGACTAAAGGAGGAAATATGATGATGCATGAAACGAATTTAAGCGAAAAAAATGCCTTCTGTCGCTTTGCAATGGGTACAAGTTTAACGGCATTTGGTATCGCTAAGGTCTCAAGAAATCCTAACTGTACGGCAGGTCGATTGATGATTGCTTTTGGTGCCATGAAAATGGCTGAGGGTATCTTTAAGTATTGCCCAACTAAATCTTTACTGAGCTCAAGTATGGAGAGTGCTATGAACAACAGCAACAATAATAGCAACTCTTTTATGCAAAGTATGCTCAGTGGCCAAAATTCTATGTCATCTGAACAAATCGAAAAACTCATGAAGGATTTCTCCTCAGTTATAACTGGAAATACGTCAGGATCAAGCGCAACTGCGTCAAAGCAATCTGACTACAGCACTTCCAATCAAACTTCCTCAGAAAGTAAAAGTTCCACAAATAATGCACAAAATCCTTCTTAGTCAAAGGAGCCGTCTCAACTGTATAGTTGAGACGGCTTTCACCCTTGTAAATCATACGTTTAAAAACAATAAGAAGTTTCACAGTATGATTAAAATATTTAATTATAGTGACCATTACCATAGCGTAGGGTTGATTTCCGTTTACGGCTGGGCACTTTGCCGCTGACGCTTCGCTTTCGCGCAGAGCAGAGCTTCCTGGGGGCGTTCGATGAGCCGCTTCGCTTCGCTGCAGGGTCTCGGGCCAACACGATGATGTGATACCTTTAGTCTCCGTTCCTCTAACGCTTTTCCCCGAGGAGTCGCCCAGCCTCCACTACAATCAACTATTTGCATGGCATACGTTTTACCAAAATGTCACCTCTAAATTACGATGATGTACCAAAATTTATTAGAAACACTTTTATGGCAGATTACTACAGCGAGGGTTGGTTTACATTCGGCTCATTTTAATCAGTCACTACTTAAACGTACGCCAGCCGATATCTTTACGGAAGAAGAAATTGTCCCATTTTTCTGTTGCAATGCCTGCGTATACTTTTTCTTGTGCTTCCTTTAAAGTGGAGGCTTTTGCTCCAACTAATAAAACTCGGCCACCATTACCAACAAACTTCTCATCTACGAGCTTTGTACCTGCATGGAATACTGCATGTGAAGCTGATAGAGTTTCTAAGTTAGGTAATGTATTTCCTTTTTCAACGTCCCCTGGATAGCCTTCAGCCGCAATAACTACACCAAGCATCGCTTCTTCAGACCATTGCAAATCAAATGGCTTCTCGTCCATCAATGCTGTCATAAATGCGCCAAAATCGGAAGCCATGCGTGGTAAAACTACTTGCGTTTCTGGATCTCCGAAGCGTGCATTAAACTCAATCACTTTTGGACCATTTTTCGTTAAAATCAATCCTGCATATAAAATTCCTGTAAACGATACACTATCTGCCTCCATACCTTTCACGGTCGGTTCGACAATTGCCTTATAAGCTTCATCCACTACGTCTTGTGAAATTTGAGGCACCGGCGAATAGGCACCCATACCACCTGTGTTCGGTCCTTTATCGCCATCATAAGCACGTTTATGATCTTGAGCAATGACCATTGGATATATGTGACCTTTATGGACAAACGACATAAAGGAGAATTCTTCTCCGTCCAGGAATTCTTCAATGACAACACGTGAAGATGATTCACCAAAACGTTGGTTCCCAATCATATCCTCTACAGCTGCAATTGCTTCATCTTCGGTCATTGCTACAACCACACCTTTACCAGCTGCCAACCCATCCGCTTTGATCACAATCGGTGCACCTTGCTCTTTAATATAAGCGATAGCCTTTGCAGCCTCAGTAAACGTTTCATGGGCCGCTGTTGGGATATTATATTTATTCATAATATCTTTCGCGTATGATTTACTGCTTTCGATTTGTGCCGCTTCTTTTGTTGGACCAAATACTCGTAAACCGCGAGCAGTAAAGAAATCTACAATACCTGCAGCAAGTGGTTGCTCAGGTCCTACAAATGTTAAATCTATTGCATTTTCTTTTGCAAATTGTGCAAGACCTGCAAAATCCATCGTATCTATTGTAACGATTTCTGCATCATTTCTCATGCCATCATTACCAGGAGCTACAAAAACTTTATTCACAGATGGTGAAATACTAAATTGTTTGGCGATAGCATGTTCTCGACCGCCGCTTCCAATAACTAATACTTTCATTCAGGGAATCCTCCTATTTGTAAGTAAGACCGAGATGAACCAACATCTCGGTCTAGTTTTTAACGTGTTTGAATTAGTGTTTGAAATGACGTACGCCAGTAAATACCATTGCAATACCGTACTCATTTGCTTTATCGATTGAATCCTGATCTTTAATAGATCCACCTGGTTGAATAATGGCTGTAATGCCCGCCGCTGCAGCTGCTTCTACTGTATCGCTCATTGGGAAGAATGCATCTGATGCTAATGCCGCACCTTTTGCTTTTTCGCCAGCTTGTTCAAATGCAATTTTAGCCGCGCCAACACGGTTCATTTGACCAGCGCCAACACCTAGAGTCATTTGAGAATCCGTAACAACGATAGCATTTGATTTAACGTGCTTCACAACTGCCCAACCAAGTTGTAATGCTTCCCATTCTTGCGCTGTCGGTTCACGATCTGTGACAACTTTTATATCTGCATTAGAAAAACCGTAGCGATCTGGTTCTTGTACAAGAAGTCCACCTTCTACCGATACAACATTGAATTTGTCTTGTTTTGCTTGCTCGAAAGGTATTGTTAATAAGCGAATATTTTTCTTCTTCGTTAAAATATCAAGTGCTTCTTTGGAGAAAGCTGGTGCAATAATAATTTCTAAAAATATATGGCTTAATTTTTCAGCAGTTGCTGCATCAACTTCCATGTTTAAAGCAATAATGCCACCAAAAATAGACGTTGAATCTGCTTCATATGCTTTATCAAACGCTTCTTCTAATGTTGCGCCAGTACCAACACCACAAGGGTTCATGTGCTTTACAGCTACCGCTGCAGGCATTTCAAACTCTTTAACAATTTGCAATGCTGCATTCCCGTCTTGAATATTGTTGTATGATAATTCTTTACCATGCAATTGCGTAGCATAAGCTAGTGAAAAATCCGAGCCTAGACGTTTTTGATAGAACGCCGCTTTTTGATGAGGGTTTTCACCATAGCGTAAGTTTTGCTTTAATTCATAAGTCATTGTTAAGCTCTCTGGGAACTCTTCTTCTGTTAAGTAGTTCGATATATATGAATCATAAGCGGCTGTGTGACGGAAAACTTTTGCAGCTAATTTACGACGTGTTTCAATAGTCGTTGCACCATTAGCTTTCAGTTCCTCTAATACGTTCGCATAGTCATTGCTATCCACAATTACTGTTACATATTGATGGTTTTTTGCTGCAGAACGTAACATTGTTGGACCACCGATATCGATATTTTCGATCGCATCATCCCATGTTACATTAGGCTTTGAAATTGTTTCAACAAACGGGTAAAGATTGACACAAACAATCTCGATTGGCTCAATTCCATGCTCATTCATTTGTGCTTGATGAGAAGCATCGTCAAATTTCCCTAATAGTCCACCGTGAATCATTGGATTTAAAGTTTTTACACGGCCATCTAAAATTTCTGGGAATTTAGTTACTTCGTCTACTGCTGTTACGGCAACATTATTGTCTTGTAACATTTTTTTCGTACCACCAGTTGATAAAATTTCATAACCTAATGCTACTAGTTCCTTTGCAAATTCTAATATACCATCTTTATTGGAAACACTGATTAATGCACGTTTTGTCACAACGAAATCCTCCTAATTTTATCGTGTTTGTCACGAATATGTCTTGCTATTATTGGTCGGACAGAGTTAGGTTTTGATAAGGCAATCTTTCGAAGACCTAACTCTCTCATCAATCTATTACTTTAATAATTGCTCTAAAGCTTTTGTATAGAGTACATGCTCTTTTTGATGAATTGCCGCTTCTGTTGCCTCACGGTCACCTTCAACAACTTGAACTGCCGCTTGTGCAATAATAGGCCCTGTATCCATACCTTCATCTACAAAATGGACTGTTACTCCTGTTATCTTGACGCCGTGCTCCATCGCTTGACCAATGGCATCTTTACCAGGGAATGCTGGTAATAGTGAAGGATGAATGTTCACAATGCGCTGTGGGTAGGCAGTTAACAATACTTCACTAATTAAGCGCATATAACCTGCAAGTACAATCCATTCTATATGACGTTCGTGAAGAGCCTCGATAATAGCAGTCTCGTAATCTGCCTTTGATAAAAACTCTTTCGGACTTAAAGCTAGCACTGGAATACTATAGTTTTCAGCACGTGTCACTACAAATGCGCTAGGCTTGTCTGTCACAACAAGTTCAATCTTTGCATGTAGTTCGCCTCGTTCAATGGCCTCTTGAAGAGCTTGAAAGTTACTGCCGCTACCTGAAGCAAAAACGGCAATTTTAGTTGGTGCAGTCATTACACTAAACTCCCATCATGTGAGCCATTGAATACAACACCTTCGCCTTTCACAACGCGACCAATTTTGTATGCTTTTTCACCATTAGCTTCTACTGTAGCAAGCACTTTCTCTACTTCAGCTGCAGGTACAGCTAACACGAAGCCAATGCCCATGTTAAAGACATTATATAAATCCTTGTCCTCTAACTGTCCTTTTTCTTTTAAAAACTCAAAAATACGTAAGACTGGCCAAGAACCTAAGTCTATTTCAGTTGCTAAGCCTTCTGGCATCATACGTGGTAGGTTTTCATAAAAGCCACCGCCCGTTACATGTGCACAGCCATGAACGTCTGCTGCTTTTAAAGCTGCAAGTACAGGTTTCGCATATAATTTTGTTGGCACTAATAAGGCTTCCCCGATAGGACCAAGATCTTCGTAGCCTTCCACAATCGAATCAACTTCGTACTGATTATCTGCAAAGACAATTTTTCGCACTAAGGAATAACCGTTTGAATGCACCCCACTTGAAGCAATACCAACAAGCACGTCACCCTCTACGATGTTCTCACCTGTTACGATGGCTGATTTTTCACAGGCTCCTACTGCAAAACCAGCTAAATCATACTCATCCTCTTCGTAAAGACCTGGCATCTCTGCAGTTTCACCACCGATTAATGCCGCACCAGATTGCACACAGCCATCGGCAACGCCCTTTACAATTTGCTCAATTTTTGCTGGCTCTGCCTTGCCAAGGGCTACATAATCTAAAAAGTACAATGGCTCTGCACCTTGCGCTACGATATCATTGACACACATCGCTACACAGTCCACGCCAATAGTGTCGTGCTTGTCCACCATAAACGCTAACTTTAGTTTTGTCCCAACACCATCAGTACCTGAAATAAGAACAGGTTCCTTAAGATTTAGTTCTGACAAGTCAAACATACCACCAAAACCACCGAACGTGCCCATCACACCTAGACGGTTTGTACGTTCAACGTGAGACTTCATTCGTTTTACGGCTTCGTAGCCTGCTTCAATATTTACACCTGCTTGTTCATATGCTTTAGACACGCAGAGTTCCTCCTTATCATCCAAATCGCCTTGGCACATCTGAATCTAGAATTTTCATCAATGCTAGACGTATTTGGATGTTTTTCTTAACGTAATAGTTCTTTTTCATGCGGTAAGATTGTATCTGGGAAAATTTCTGTTGGATATTTACCTGTAAAGCATGCTAGGCATAATCCACGGTTTTCATCTTCATATGGTCTTGCAATCGTCTCTACCATGCCTTCAACAGAAAGAAATGTTAGTGAATCGGCTCCTATCGTTTCACGGATTTCATCTACATTTTGGCTAGATGCAATCAATTCTTCGTGTGTTGAAGTATCGATGCCATAATAGCAAGGATCTGTCATCGGTGGAGAAGAGATTACAACATGTACTTCTGCTGCCCCTGCATCTTTTAACATTTTTACAATACGTCTTGAAGTTGTACCACGAACGATTGAATCATCCACCATCACTACTCGTTTACCTTTTACGACTTGAACAACTGGAGAAAGTTTCATTTTCACACCGCGTTCACGTAATTCCTGTGTCGGTTGGATAAATGTACGACCTACATAACGATTTTTAATAAGACCTAATTCATATGGAATTCCGCTTTCCTCTGCAAAGCCGATTGCTGCTGAAATACTCGAGTCAGGGACACCTGTAACAACATCAGCTTCAATATGTGCACATTCACGAGCAAGCTGTTTTCCCATACGTTTACGTGCCATGTGGACATTAATACCATCAATATCTGAATCAGGACGCGCTAAATATACGTACTCCATCGCGCACATTGCACGTTTATCCATCTCTACAAAACGATCAGATTTTACACCTTCATCGTTAATAATTAATAACTCACCAGGTTCAACAGAGCGAACAAATTCTGCACCTATTAAATCAAATGCACAAGTTTCAGAGGCCACAACCCAACCATCTCCTAGCTTTCCTAGAGATAATGGACGTAAACCATGTGGATCACGTGCGACAAGCATTTCATCTTTAGTCATAATTAAGAATGAGTAAGCACCCTTTAATAATGAAAGGGCATTTTTCACCTTTGCACGGAATGGCGATAGCGAGCTTTTCTTAATAAGATGCCCAAGCACTTCAGTATCGGAGCTAGAATGGAAAATACTACCTTGTCGCTCTAAATACTGTTTTAAGTGCGTTGCATTGACCAAATTACCGTTATGAGCAATTGAAAGGCTACCTGTTGACGAGTGGAATAATAACGGCTGTACATTTTCAATACCGCCACCTCCAGCAGTCGTATAACGGACATGGGCAATTGCTGCTTTTCCGTCCACTGCCTTTAATTTGTCTTCGTTGAAAACATCATTAACTAGTCCTTCGCCTTTCACCGCGCGAAGGTGCTGACCGTCAGAAACGACGATCCCAGCGCCTTCTTGGCCACGGTGTTGAAGAGCATGAAGCCCGTAATAACTAAGGTGTGCTGGATTCGGGTTGCCCCAAATACCAAACACCCCACATTCTTCGTTTAAGCCTCTGAGTTCAGCAAGCATGGGATTGCTCCTTTCCAATTAGAACGGAATTCCTCCACTGTACCTTCTACAAGCACACCGTTGTCACCGTTGATTTTAACAAGCGCATCGTTTGTTACGACACCGATTTTCTTAGCGTCTTTTACAATTTCTACAAATGCAGATGCATTTTCTTCTTTCACTGTTACAACGAAACGAGATTGTGTTTCACTGAATAATGCCGTTGTAGCAGAGCCTGTTAATGTCACATCAAGACCTAAGTCATTAGCGCCAAATGTTGTTTCAGCTAGCGCCACTGCAAGACCACCTTCTGCTACATCATGTGCAGATTGGACGATTCCTGCTTTAATTGCTTTAAGTAATGCTTGTTGACGGGCAGCTTCAATCTGTAAGTCAATCGCTGGTGCTTTCCCTGAAATAACCCCATTATTTAATAATTTTTGAAGCTCCGAACCACCGAATTCAGTATTTGTATCGCCGATCACAAATACTACATCACCAGCAGCTTTTACTTCTTGAGTTGTTACATGTGCTAAATCTTCAATTAGTCCAACCATACCGATTGTCGGTGTTGGATAAACCGCTTCACCAGAACGTTCGTTATAAAGAGACACGTTACCACCGATTACTGGTGAATTCAGTGCTGTACAAGCCGCTGAAATACCATCAGCTGATTTTTCAATTTGCCAGAAGATTTCTGGTTTCTCAGGATTGCCGAAGTTCAAGCAGTCAGTAACCGCTAATGGCGTACCACCAGTTGCTACGATATTACGAGCTGCCTCTGCTACAGCAATGGCACCGCCTACTTCTGGATCTAGGAAAATATAACGGGAGTTACAGTCTGTGGTCATCGCTAAGCCTTTGTTCGTACCGCGAACACGGATAACGGCTGCATCAGAACCTGGAGCAACGACTGTTGATGTACGAACTTGATAATCATATTGATCGTAAACCCACTCTTTTGAAGCAACTGTTGGTGCTTTTAAAAGTGAATTTAATGTTTCTTTGAAATCTGTTACCGCTGGTTCTGTGTTTTCCATTGCTTGGAACTCTGCATAGTAAGCAGGCTCTGCAGATGGCTTATGATAAACTGGTGCATCTTCTGCAAGTGCATCAGCAGGTACTTCTGCTACAACTTCACCGTTATGTAAAAGGCGAAGCATTTTATCATCAGTCACGCGACCAATTGCCACAGCATCTAAATCATATTTATCGAAAATCGCTTTAATTTCATCTTCGCGACCTTTTGTCACAACAAGTAGCATACGCTCCTGAGATTCAGATAGCATCATTTCATATGCTGTCATACCTGTTTCACGTTGAGGTACTAAGTCTAAGTTCATCTCTACACCAGAGCCAGCCTTAGAAGCCATTTCTGCTGATGAAGAAGTAAGACCAGCAGCACCCATGTCTTGAATACCTACTAGAGCGTCAGATTTTACAACTTCTAAACATGCTTCAAGTAAAAGTTTCTCCATAAATGGATCTCCTACTTGTACTGCAGGACGTTGGTTCTCAGATTCTTCAGTTAACTCCTCAGAGGCAAATGTTGCACCATGGATACCGTCACGACCTGTTTTCGCACCAACATACATAACTGTATTCCCTACACCAGCTGCGATTCCACGTTGAATATCTTTGTGGTCAATTAAACCTACACACATTGCATTAACTAATGGATTGCCTTCATAGCAAGGATCGAATTGAATCTCGCCACCTACTGTAGGAATTCCGATACAGTTACCGTAACCTGCGATACCAGCAACGACTTCTTCAAATAAATATTTACCACGCGCTGACTTTAATTCGCCAAAGCGTAGTGAGTTCAGCATAGCAATTGGACGTGCACCCATTGAGAAAACGTCACGGATAATACCACCAACACCTGTGGCAGCACCTTGATAAGGCTCGATTGCTGAAGGATGGTTATGCGATTCCATTTTAAATACAACTGCTTGTTCATCACCAATGTCTACGATACCAGCACCTTCACCTGGACCTTGTAAAACTTGTGGACCCTTCGTAGGGAATTTACGTAACACTGGTTTTGAATTTTTGTATGAGCAGTGCTCAGACCACATTACTGAGAAAAGACCTGTCTCTGTCCAGTTTGGTAGACGTCCTAAAATACCTTCTACCATTGCAAATTCTTCGTCTGACATTCCCATACCAGCGTATAGCTTTTGATCTTTAATTTGCTGTGCTGTTGGCTCAAACTTAGTTGTTGACATGATTTTCCCTCCACTGCTTCACAATTGATTTAAATACTGCTAGACCGTCTGCTCCGCCCACCAGTGCATCAACTGCTCGCTCTGGGTGAGGCATCATACCTAGTACATTGCCGCGCTCGTTTATAATCCCCGCGATATCTTCTAAAGAACCGTTTGGATTTTCGCCTGAGTATGTAAACACGATTTGATTGTTATCTTTTAATGCTTGTAAAGTTTCCTCGTCACAGTAATAGTTACCTTCACCATGTGCAATTGGAATATTGATTACTTGACCTTGCTCATATTGGTTTGTGAATAATGTATTATTGTTTTCAACTTTAAGCTGGATTGTGCGGCACATGAATTTCAAATTTTTGTTTCGAAGTAATGCACCTGGTAATAAACCTGCTTCAGTTAGTATTTGGAATCCATTACATACTCCTAATACCGGCTTACCAGCATCTGCTGCTTTTTTGACCTCTGCCATAATATTAGATTGATTGGCCATCGCACCACAGCGAAGGTAATCTCCGTATGAGAAGCCTCCCGGTACTAAAATACCATCAAAGCCACTTAAATCTGTTGCTGTATGCCATACATATTCTACTTCTTCACCTAGCTCGTCTTTAATCGCATGATACATATCGATATCACAGTTTGACCCAGGGAACACGAGTACTGCGAATTTCATGATTAGTTAGCCTCCTCGACTTCGTAACGGTAGTCTTCGATCACAACGTTAGTTAAAACCTTTTCACACATTTCTTTTACTAGAGTATCAATATCACGTTCTGTATCTTTAATTGCTAGTTCAAGATATTTACCAATACGTAAATCTTCTACTTCAGCGTAACCCATTTTCACTAAAGAACCTTGTACAGCTGAACCTTGTGGATCAAGAATGCTCTCACGTAATGTTACGTAAATTTTAACTTTTTTCATTGTTATTTGCCTCCGAGTCTAGAAAGTATAATAGTATAAACTTCAGTTAAATTACCAAGGTCTCTACGAAAGACATCTTTGTCTAACTTTTGCTTTGTAGTTGCATCCCAAAGTCTGCATGTATCTGGTGATATTTCATCTGCCAGCAGTACATTTCCGTCATTGTCACGTCCAAACTCTAATTTAAAGTCAATTAGTGTAACGTTGACATCTGCAAATATAGGTTGCATAACTTCGTTAACTGCAAGTGCTCCATCATAAATGGCTGTCACTTCCTTAGGTGTTGCAAGATCAAGTACGTCAATATGCTCCGTCGTAATGAGCGGATCGCCAAGTTCATCGTCTTTATAATAAAACTCAACGATTGGGCGTTTTAATGGTGTGCCTTCCTCCAAACCGAGACGTTTCGCTAAGCTACCTGCTACTATATTACGAACTACGACCTCTATTGGAATAATATCTACCTTTTTTACAAGCTGTTGCGTATCAGATAATTGTTTCACGAAATGTGACGCAATTCCGTTAGCTTGCAATTTTTCGAAAATTAGAGAGGTAATGCGATTATTTAATACGCCTTTACCTTCAATTTCTTCTTTTTTCTCACCATTAAATGCTGTTGCACTATTCTTGTATTCAACGAGTAACACATCTGGCTCCTCTGTTGTATACAATTTTTTTGCTTTACCTTCATACAAAAGTTGACCTGTAGTCATTTCGTTACTCCCCCTGATATTATGAAATACACGCGTATTGTTCAGAATTGAATCGTACATATACGATTCAATTCTGTAACATCCGCTAGTGGCTCTACTCAATCAATTTCGCCTTGGCGTAATTGCGTCCGGATTTTGAATTGTGCTAGCACAATTCAAAATCCGTGACATCCGCCGGAGGCATCTTCATTCAGTTGCTGAATGAAGATAACTGTTTAGTTAAGTCCAAGACGCTCAAAAATCATATCTACATGCTGTAAATGGTAGTTGTAGTCGAAGCACTCATCTAGTTCTTCTTTCGTTAAATACGATGTAATTTTTTCACTTGCATCGACTAACGTACGGAACTGAACTTGCTCATCCCACGCCTGCATCGCTAAAGGTTGTACTGTATCATACGCTTCCTCACGCACTAACCCTTTATCGATAAGTGCTAGTAGGATGCGTTGAGAGTATATTAGACCATAAGTGCGACCCATATTACGTTTCATATTTTCAGGGAATACTGTTAAGTTTTTCACAATGTTACCGAAGCGATTTAACATATAGTTAAGTGTAATTGTTGCATCCGGTAAAATAACGCGCTCTGCAGATGAATGTGAAATATCACGTTCATGCCATAATGCTACGTTTTCATAAGCCGTTACCATATAGCCACGCATTAAACGTGACATACCAACCATGTTTTCAGATCCAATTGGATTACGTTTATGAGGCATCGCTGACGAGCCTTTTTGCCCTTTTGCAAATCCTTCCTCAACTTCACGTGTTTCAGATTTTTGCAAGCCACGAATCTCTGTTGCAAATTTCTCTATTGATGTTGCGATTAATGCCAACGCCCCAAAGTACTGTGCATGGCGATCACGTTGTAATGTTTGTGTTGAAATAGGTGATGCTGTAAGTCCTAATTTATCGCATACATATTGCTCAACTCGAGGATCGATATTGGCATATGTTCCAACTGCACCAGACATTTTTCCTGTTTCAATTACTTTTGCTGCTGCTTCAAAGCGTTCTAAGTTACGCTTCATTTCTTCATACCATAAAGCTAATTTTAAACCGAAAGTTGTTGGCTCAGCATGAACACCATGTGTACGTCCCATCATGACCGTATGCTTATACTCTTTCGCTTTCGCTGCGATAATGTCAATGAAATTCATGATGTCTTTACGTAAAATATCATTCGCTTGTTTAATTAAAAAAGAAAGGGCTGTATCAACTACGTCCGTTGAAGTTAAACCATAGTGCACCCATTTTCGCTCTTCGCCAAGTGTTTCAGATACGGCACGAGTGAAAGCTACAACATCATGGCGTGTTTCTTTTTCAATCTCTAAAATACGATCCACATCAAATGAAGCATTTTCACGGATTTTAGCTACATCTTCTTTTGGAATGTCGCCTAATTCTGCCCAAGCCTCACATGCTAAAATTTCAACCTCTAGCCAAGCTTGATATTTATTTTGTTCTGTCCAAATTGCGCCCATTTCGGGTCTTGTGTAACGTTCGATCATTGCGTTTCTCCTTCTATTCTGGCCAAATGCCAGAACTCTCGATTTGTTGTAGTGTTTCTTCTAAGTTTTTCGTCATAATCGTTACGTGGCCCATCTTACGGTTCACCTTAGCTTCAGCTTTCCCATAAAGATGTATAGACCATTCAGGATATTTAGCAATTGAGTTACTAAGTGGCACGACATGCTGCCCTAAAACATTTATCATAATTGATGGTGCCCAAAGTTGTGGTTTACGTAATGGCCAACCACAAATAGCGCGTATGTGCTGATGGAACTGTGAAACATTACATGCTTCTATTGAATAGTGACCTGAATTATGAGGTCTTGGTGCTAATTCATTAATAACAATTCCACCGTCTTCTAATACAAACATTTCTACTGCTAATGTGCCTACTAAATTTAAGTAATCAGCAATTTTCAAAGCTTCGCGCTCTGCAGCCTGTGCTGTTTCTTCTTTTATGCGAGCTGGCACAATCGTTTCATGTAAAATATGATGAACATGAATATTTTCTCCAACTGGCTGACAAAAAGATTCACCATTACCGTTTCTTTGAACAATGACAGACACCTCTTTAACGAAAGGTACAAATCCCTCAACAATACATTGTGAATGAGAGAAAAGCCCCTTTGCTAACGATAGGTCTTCTGCAGATTTTAAAAGCTGCTGCCCCTTGCCATCGTAACCACCTCTTGCTGTTTTGACTATACAAGGATAACTAATCATATCGATATTGGCTAGTAATTCTTCATATGTATTTACAACCAAATAAGGGGCTACCGGACAACCTGCGTTCATAATCGCTTCTTTCTCAGTCACACGGTTTTGTGTAATGCGTACTAGCTCTGCTCCTTGTGGTACGTAAGCCATTTGTGTTAAACGTTTTAAGCCATCATAATCGATGTTTTCAAACTCATACGTTATAACGTCACTTACCTCAGCAAGTTCTTCTAAAGCTGCCTCATCATCATATGGTGCTACAATACGAACATCCGCAACCTGTCCACATGGTGAATCCATTAATGGTTCAAGAACAGCAACTTTAAAGCCGGCCTCTTTTGCAGCAAGTGCCATCATACGACCAAGTTGCCCTCCTCCGATAATGCCAATCGTCTGCCCTGGATAAATTATCTTTGTCACACTAAGTCACCTGTGCTTTCCAGTACTTGTTGTTTCGTGGCTTCACGTCTAGCATCCAGTTTATTAGCAAGCTGTGCCTCTGTTGTCGATAAAATTTGTGCTGCAAGCAAGCCTGCATTCGTCGCTCCTGCTTTGCCAATCGCTACTGTTGCTACAGGTACACCTCCAGGCATCTGAACGATTGATAATAGTGAATCAAGACCGTTAAGAGCACGAGATTGCACAGGTACTCCGATTACCGGTAACGTTGTTTTAGCTGCTACCATTCCTGGTAAATGTGCAGCTCCACCTGCACCAGCGATAATTACTTGAATTCCTCGCTCACGTGCTGATTCTGCATACTCAAACATTAAGTCAGGAGTACGATGTGCAGACACTACCTTTTTCTCGTACGGTACTTGTAATTCATCTAAAATATCACATGCATGTTTCATTGTTTCCCAGTCACTTGAACTCCCCATAATGACACCGATTTTCGGATTCATGATTGTCGCTCCTTTTTAACGTTAGAAAAATGATCAAATATATTAAAGCTACTACAATTCTTTACTTTTTCTTTTTATAACAAAGAAAATCCTCAAATAAACTACTCCCTACCATACACGTGAAAGCAGCTTACTTGAGGACTTATTATGAAGAAAATATGCGAATGTACATTTCTGTACACATAGCCTTCCGTAATATGCCAAAAGTGCTTTCCCGCATAGTCCGGCATTTACGGTGCCGGGTAGAGACACTAGAGCCAATCCTCTAGCATATATGTGGGATTTATTTGTTTTTCCTTCTCACATTTTAACAAGTCATTCCACTATCGTCAATGCAAAAATGCGAACATTTTATTTTAGGTATTTATAAACGTTCGGATTTTAGTCAAAATCACTCGGAATCTTGGCAGTTCATCGCTTTAAATTGTATTTTTTGACGCAAATACGTTGGTTCTCCATTGACTAAGTGAAAAATAGGTTCTTCTTTTCTTCCCACTGCCATATAGCCATCTTGACGCATTCTTTCCAAACAATCTTTAATTGACTCATTTTCTTCTACTTCATACCAAATTTGTTTTTTTTCCAAATCTTTCTTCCTTTCGATCTTGTATCCAATAATTTTTTCCTCTTATGAGTTTCATTATACCTTTAGTTTGCCCATTAGTATGTTTGATTTGTTAATAAAATGCTCTTCACCCTAAGGTTAGGTTAATTCCCATTCTGATTGGGCACTTTCCTGTGGGTGTCCGATGAACCGCTTGTGCCAGTAGTTGCGCGAAAGTGAAGCGTCAGCAACGACGAGATGTTGGTCACGAAAGCGTTCTCACAGGATGTGATAGGTTTAAACTTTATTCCACTTCTAGCTCTCTACAGATACTCTTCTGTGACGCTATCGCAAGGAGCCGAACACCTCCACTTCAACTACTTAATAATGGTATACGTTTAATAAATGCCATTCTTAAATTTTGGTGATCTGTACTTTACAGTTACTACTTCAAGAAAAATTAAAAGAACTGCAGAGACAAAATCTGTAGTTCTTTATTAAGGTTTTGAAACCCCATTACGTATACACCTAAGAAAAGGAACAATAAAAAAATATTAAGTACAATAAGAACGCTAAAAATATCAGCTTTAATGCCAAAAACTGCACTAATTATTCCTAGTCCTCCTAGATATGTGTTATAGATCTAAACAATTTTCAACTACATAATTTGTTAGTAAAACTCGTCCTATTTCATTCTTTGAACAATAAGTGATGGATATATTTTAAATATTGAGGCGATCCACACTGTGAAGCTTCCGTCCGAAACGTTCTGGTGACTACTTATGACTATTTCCAAGCATCTCAGCAAGTCTTACGGCGTTCTATCCGCCTATTCGTTAGATTCCTATAGGTAGCCATTGTTTCTATAGACAGACACAATGGGTAGCGTCCTCCAGAAACACAACACAGACAGTCTGCTATGCCAGTTTTCTCGGCAGGAGTGTCGCTCCATTATAGTCATTTCTCAACGTATCATATATAACCTAACTCATTATGTGAATTTTAACTTTAAATAATTTTTCTTTATATAAAACAAAAAAAGCCGAGGAATAAATCCTCGACTTTTTTAAGGTGCCTAGCGACGTCCTACTCTCACAGGGGGAAGCCCCCAACTACCATCGGCGCTAAAGAGCTTAACTTCCGTGTTCGGTATGGGAACGGGTGTGACCTCTTTGCCATCATCACTAGACATATAAAAGAATTAATTATTCTTTCAAAACTGGATAAACGTGCATTGAATGTTTCAAACATTTTGGTTAAGTCCTCGATCGATTAGTATTCGTCAGCTCCATGTGTCACCACACTTCCACCTCGAACCTATCTACCTCATCGTCTTTGAGGGATCTTACTTACTTGCGTAATGGGAAATCTCATCTTGAGGGGGGCTTCATGCTTAGATGCTTTCAGCACTTATCCCGTCCACACATAGCTACCCAGCGATGCCTTTGGCAAGACAACTGGTACACCAGCGGTGTGTCCATCCCGGTCCTCTCGTACTAAGGACAGCTCCTCTCAAATTTCCTACGCCCACGACGGATAGGGACCGAACTGTCTCACGACGTTCTGAACCCAGCTCGCGTACCGCTTTAATGGGCGAACAGCCCAACCCTTGGGACCGACTACAGCCCCAGGATGCGATGAGCCGACATCGAGGTGCCAAACCTCCCCGTCGATGTGGACTCTTGGGGGAGATAAGCCTGTTATCCCCGGGGTAGCTTTTATCCGTTGAGCGATGGCCCTTCCATGCGGAACCACCGGATCACTAAGCCCGTCTTTCGACCCTGCTCGACTTGTAGGTCTCGCAGTCAAGCTCCCTTGTGCCTTTACACTCTACGAATGATTTCCAACCATTCTGAGGGAACCTTTGGGCGCCTCCGTTACCTTTTAGGAGGCGACCGCCCCAGTCAAACTGTCCGCCTGACACTGTCTCCTGCCCCGCTAAGGGGCATGGGTTAGAATTTCAATACAACCAGGGTAGTATCCCACCGACGCCTCCTTCGAAGCTGGCGCTCCGAGATCTCTGGCTCCTACCTATCCTGTACAAGTTGTACCAAAATTCAATATCAGGCTACAGTAAAGCTCCACGGGGTCTTTCCGTCCTGTCGCGGGTAACCTGCATCTTCACAGGTACTATAATTTCACCGAGTCTCTCGTTGAGACAGTGCCCAGATCGTTACGCCTTTCGTGCGGGTCGGAACTTACCCGACAAGGAATTTCGCTACCTTAGGACCGTTATAGTTACGGCCGCCGTTTACTGGGGCTTCAATTCGCAGCTTCGCTTGCGCTAACCACTCCTCTTAACCTTCCAGCACCGGGCAGGCGTCAGCCCCTATACGTCACCTTACGGTTTTGCAGAGACCTGTGTTTTTGCTAAACAGTCGCCTGGGCCTATTCACTGCGGCTCTCATGCGCTTGCACGCTCAAGAGCACCCCTTCTCCCGAAGTTACGGGGTCATTTTGCCGAGTTCCTTAACGAGAGTTCTCTCGCACACCTTAGGATTCTCTCCTCGACTACCTGTGTCGGTTTGCGGTACGGGCACCTCTCACCTCGATAGAGGCTTTTCTTGGCAGTGTGAAATCAGGAACTTCGTCCATACGGACTCGCCATCACAGCTCAACGTTACAGTGTGCGGATTTGCCTACACACACGCCTTACTGCTTGGACGCGCATAACCAACAGCGCGCTTACCCTATCCTACTGCGTCCCCCCATTTCTCAAACGGTGAGGAGGTGGTACAGGAATATCAACCTGTTGTCCATCGCCTACGCCTATCGGCCTCGGCTTAGGTCCCGACTAACCCTGAGCGGACGAGCCTTCCTCAGGAAACCTTAGTCATACGGTGGACGGGATTCTCACCCGTCTTTCGCTACTCATACCGGCATTCTCACTTCTAAGCGCTCCACCAGTCCTTCCGATCTGACTTCAACGCACTTAGAACGCTCTCCTACCACTGACATCGTAGATGTCAATCCACAGCTTCGGTGAATCGTTTAGCCCCGATACATTTTCGGCGCAGCGTCACTCGACCAGTGAGCTATTACGCACTCTTTAAATGATGGCTGCTTCTAAGCCAACATCCTGGTTGTCTGTGCAACGCCACATCCTTTTCCACTTAACGATTACTTTGGGACCTTAGCTGGTGGTCTGGGCTGTTTCCCTTTTGACTACGGATCTTATCACTCGCAGTCTGACTCCCGTGTATAAATATCTGGCATTCGGAGTTTGTCTGAATTCGGTAAACCGGGATGGCCCCCTAGTCCAAACAGTGCTCTACCTCCAGTATTCTCATCACGAGGCTAGCCCTAAAGCTATTTCGGAGAGAACCAGCTATCTCCAAGTTCGATTGGAATTTCTCCGCTACCCACACCTCATCCCCGCACTTTTCAACGTGCGTGGGTTCGGGCCTCCAGTAAGTGTTACCTCACCTTCACCCTGGACATGGGTAGATCACCTGGTTTCGGGTCTACGACCACGTACTAATTCGCCCTATTCAGACTCGCTTTCGCTGCGGCTCCGCCTTCTAAAGCTTAACCTCGCACGTAATCGTAACTCGCCGGTTCATTCTACAAAAGGCACGCTATCACCCATTAACGGGCTCTAACTACTTGTAGGCACACGGTTTCAGGATCTCTTTCACTCCCCTTCCGGGGTGCTTTTCACCTTTCCCTCACGGTACTGGTTCACTATCGGTCACTAGGTAGTATTTAGCCTTGGGAGATGGTCCTCCC
>NZ_LDGC01000069.1:0-12984 GCF_015844675.1 Lysinibacillus sphaericus
TTATGAAACAAGTAATGGTGAACAGGTGGAAATTAATGTAGCTGTGTTAGTGCTGAGCCACTCTCGTATGCGATTCTTTTATATGAGTATTTCCAAATCGCAAGCAGTTTTATTTTCTTTCTTAACCGACACGTTTGAAAAAATGGGTGGTGTACCAGAAGAACTCATCACTGACAATATGAAAACTGTGATGGACGAAGCACGAACAGAACATTTTGTAGGAAAAGTAAATACGAAGTTCGCTCAATTTGCGAGAGATTTTGGATTTAAGGTGAGGCCGTGTGTAGCAGGTCGTCCTCGTACAAAAGGAAAAGTGGAAACAACGATGAAATTACTAGATGAAATCCACGCCTATCAAGGGAAGTTTAATATAGTTGAGTTACAAGCCTATATTGAAAAACTATGTAATCGTATTAATCATGAAATTCATCAAGGGACGAATAAAATTCCGATTTTAGAATGGCAAAAAGAAAGGAATCACTTACTCCAGCTACCAACTGAACGAGTAAGAGATTCCTATCGAATCAACCATACGCTTGTGAAAGTCAATGCATCGAGCATGATTTCCTACAAGTCCAATCAATACTCCGTACCACCGGGGTATCAAGGCAAAAAAGTAGGGCTACAAGTGTACGATAATCAATTATGGATTTATTATAACATGGAATTAATCGCACAACACAAAATAAGTGAAGCAAAACTAAATTATCAAGAGGCGCATTATCGTGAATTAATGGCAAAGGCAATGCCTGAATACCCTGATATTAACGATTTAGCGAAACGGAACTTAGCTGCGATTGGAGAAATGTATAAATGAATTCATTAATGAGTACAAATTACCAGCAACTACAGCAAAACTTAGCGTATTTAAAATTAAAGCAAATGGGCATCCATTTGAATGAAGTCATCGACTTTAGTATTAAAAATGAACTTTCTTTTATTGATACACTTATAAAATTGACAAACTATGAAATTGATGTACGTGAGCATAATATGATTCATGCGATGGTGAAAGTCGCTGCATTTCCACATTTAAAGGAAATAAAGGATTTTAATTTTGATTTTCAACCAAGTATTAATCAACAACAAATACTCGATTTTCAAAGTCTTCGTTTTATCGAAGAAAATGAGAATATTGTATTCCTTGGTCCAAGTGGTGTCGGTAAGACCCATTTGGCCACAGCAATCGGTATTACTGCAGCTAAAAAACGAACAAGTACCTATTTTATAAAGTGCCATGATTTAATTCAGAATCTGAAGAAAGCCCGTTTAGAAAACCGCTTAGAGAGCCGTTTAAAACATTATACGAAATATAAACTACTAATCATTGATGAGATTGGTTATTTACCAATTGATCCAGAGGATGCGAAGCTGTTTTTCCAGCTCATTGATGCCCGATATGAGAAACGTAGCACGATTTTCACAACGAATGTGAACTTCAAATCATGGGATGAAATTTTCCCTGAACCGAAGTTAGCGAATGCGATTTTAGATCGTATTTTACATCACGCAAGCGTTGTCTCAATCGTAGGCGATTCATACCGATTAAAGCATCATTTAACCTCGGAAAACGAGTAATTTTGTACATTCTTAAACGAGCGAAAATGTACATATTGGTGTTGACATTTATAAAAGTATCAAAATTCTTATGAATAATAATAGAAAGCATAACATCCTCCTTTTCTGGATGAACTAGAGTTGCATAAAACCTGTAATCATCAGGTATTTGTTCTTCAATCAATTTTGGAGGATTACCACCTATTCTACCTCTCACATGATCTTCAAAAGGAATGCATTGAGCAAACAATTAAAATCCCCCTTTCCGTTTTATTAGTTTTTAAGGACATTTTATATAACCTTGTTCCTTAGCAAAATTAATTGCTTCCTCCCTAAGTTTTATCGTTAATTCAGTAGTATATCGCTTCACATGGAATAAAATCTGTTTCTCCTGTGAATTTTTTACTTGTTTGTATTCGGTTAGTTCTAGTTTTTCTCTACCATATATGTCTAATTCTCTTTTCCAAACTTCTTTTCCTTCTTCATCATAGGAACTTACCGGTGGGTCGGTGATAATACTGTAGCTGCCAGCACTTGTAGTTTGGCTATAGGGATGAAGGTGTCTGCTTCAAATATCCATGTTGTTAGGTTTTCGTCTTTTGGTTAGGATAGGTCACTTTCTTTTGCAATACTCCATTCATGTAAGTGTACCGCTCCCATAGGAATTTTGTTGCTTTAACATCATAGCAAGCAAAAAATACAAAGGATGAAACAATTTCATTTCTAACAAAAACACACATAAAGCAGGCTTATATACCTTCGTTTATGTGTGTTTTATAAAAATAGTTTTAAACTAATCTACTTTCTTTATATTTCAATTCATTTTTTGCTCTGTTTAAAATTCCCCATTCCTTATTGTATCTTTTCTCGAAATTCTTCTTTTAATCTCCAATTTTCATCATAAAAATAATCTTCATCAGCTTGTGAGAGTAGATCAGCAAGAAAACCATTTTTATTACCAAAAACGAGATGCTTTCAATTCTTGAAAACTAATCTGCTTATATGATACTTGTATCCCTCTCATCATACCAGCTGTTCGCTCCGCTTTATCTTCGCCAACATACGGAGCCTCAATCTGAAAAATCTCATATTTATTTAAAGATGTATTTACTCTAAATTGTATGGCCTTTGTTTGATCTAAAATGATCACTCCATAATCCCAATCAATTTCTTCATATGTGCAAACATACACATTAATATTTTTTGATTCCAATTGCTCCTGGAAATCAAATAGTTTCGGGGAATCTTCATAAAATTCTATTGCATGTAAATACCTTTTTCCTTCTGAAAAATATAGTTTTAATTCAATTTCCTGTTTCCTAAAAATTTCTATATAATACGATAATATCACATCATATTTTTCATCTCCTGATTTATTATCACTATATTTTTCTAATAAATGATAAGGCTCATTATACGCATCATTCTCAAATGAAGTCGATCCTTCAATAAAATAAGTAATTATATCATCTATATTGAGCTTTTCTAACGGATTACCTAGTTTTTTTCTTAATTCCATAAGAACTCCCTCAGATGTAGTATATCTTTTGCTTCCTCTTTAGAAATTTAATTCCCCTATATTTACTTTAAACTATAATAAAATACAAAATGTTAAATAAACATTTTTTACATTTAGTAGCGTATAGTACTTTTCGTTTGATGACGAACAGTTTTACTGTCACAGCGTAAAGCATCCGCTAATTACAATTTCTGACACTCTAATCTTAATTCTCTATTTTCGTTTCGCATTACCTGTCTCTGATCAATGTTTATTTTTTTTGCCTTTCTAGAGGTATACAAATCTTCAACAACTTTTAGATTTTTTTTCAATTGTTTCGAGTAAATAAGTACATCTCCATTTACATACTCAAATCTAAATGTCCTTGTGTGTAAAACATTTATTTTTTCTTCAAAGAAACCGTCTCTAATAATAGTTTGAATAGTGTTGTTATCATTATATAAATATCTGTCAGTCCTAAACGTTTCTTCGCCTATAGAAAACCTCTCTAGGTTTTCTAACAAATAGAAGTCTTCTAAGTTCTCATTGTTATATCCTACTAATAATACACAATCATGGCTCTGTTGTAATAATTTTAACCATTCTTTTATATACAAAATAGATTCAATAGTTACAACATCAGTTATTTCATCATCATTCCATTTAATACATGTAACCCCATCGATTGTGTGCAATTCCCATGATTCAAAAAAATGCTGACTAGGGAATATTATTTTATGTTGTCTTTCCTTTTGATTCTAACATCTTGATAATATCTTAGATACTATCTGCTATCTAATCGATAGTTTAGTTGAAAAAAAGAGTTATTCCATTTCAATATGAAATATTCTAAATTTGTAAACGTACTATCAATAGCATCTGAAATTGTACAATCTTCAGTGTCAAGTTCCCCTAATTTTATGTTGTTATTAAGTGTTATCTTAAAGTTCATTTACATCACCAACATACCCGTACAAAGTAGGATTATTTCTAGCTAATCCAATCGGGTCTTGTTGAGTGTACATACCCATTTCTGGGTCATAATAGCGAAAGCGATTATAGTATAATCCCGTTTCAAAATCATGGTATTGACCCGGGAATCTGAAATAAAATCCTACTCTTCGGTTAGTTCTCTACCTTTCCATACATATCCAGCTCCATTGACCATACAAGCTTGCCTTGACTGTCATAGGCAAGCTTGGAACACCTAGATAGTTAGAATTAAAGTCGACAACTAGGGTATTTCATATCAATTTATTTTACAATGGAGATTTTTTCAGGGTTACGTATTGGAATTTTAATTTTAATACCCTTTGTACTTGTTACTTGAATAGAATCATTTTCTAATTCTGCTTTTATAAAAGGATTACTATTATCTAAAAATAAGAACCAAATTAATTTTCCTGTTTTATCATTCAATTGAACAATACCGTCTCCTCCAAAACTACCTTCTCCAATGCTTACAATAAAATCATCTGTTTCATACTTTTTCAATATATCAAAATGACATACAGAATCTCCATCATTGTACTTGAAAAAACTTTCAATTGTCGATTTGCATAACACTCTTATCCATTCGTTGTTATTATCTAAAACTAGTATATCTTCATTAGAAAAGAAAAAAGCATTAATTAATGGACACTCAAAATTTTCAATCAACTTATTTATACTCATAAAATCTCCTTTATTTTTTACAAGGAACTATAGGTTTCTCTTTCAATCCTTTATCAGGAACAACTCCACCTGCTTTTTTGTTCCTTATGTCGTTAAACCGTTCTTTGAATTTCTGTCCCCAAGTCTTCCCTTTTGTAGAATCAGGATGTTTGTCTTCTGCTTTTACAACATTAACTTCAAGTTTTTCTATTCCTGCATTTTGAGCAGCGAGTAATCTTCTATTGCCGTAAGATACCAGTTGTTCATCAACTTTGATAACATTTAATGGTGTATACTTAGATGCATCAAATACCCTTACTTCTGATACAGTCCTTTGTGAGAAATTAATGTCATTTGGATTTACAAATATGGTTTCCAACCCAAACACATCAATCCATGTGTTAGGATCTTTCACATATCCGTATAGAGTAGGATTCCCACCAGCAAGCCCAATAGGATCAATCTGAGTATAAACACCCTCATTTGGTGAATAGTATCGGAATCGATTGTAGTAAAGTCCTGTCTCAGTATCTTCATATTGACCTTGATAACGGAATGGAATAAAATCTTTCTGGCCTGTGAATTCTTCCATTCTACCATAAATATTAAGTTCTGCTGACCAAACCTTATTGCCTTTTTCATCATAGGCTTCTACAGGCGTTCCAAGATAATCACTAACAATGCTGTAGTTACCTTCACTCGTAATTTTTGCTGAAGGTACAAACTCATCATTAAATAACCATGTGACTAGATTATCAGGTATTTCAGACTTTTTCTGTGAAGAATATTCCTCTAGATCTTCAAATTTATCTGAATTATTCTGCGAGAAATACTCATGTAGAATAGTATTCCCATCCCAAACGAAACTTATTGTTTTCTCGTCAGAACACTTCTCTGTTCGTCTGCCTAGTGGGTCATACTTAAAAGTAACTTCTGTGTTGTCTGGTCGGATGACTTTCGACATCATCCCATTTCCGTTATATTCGTACTTCCACGTATCACCATTCTTCTTAACTTTCTGAATCAGATTTCCTTCCTCGTCATAAGAGAATGTTGCCTCTTTCGTTTCAAGCAATCTACTTCCGGCACCATAAACACGATCTGTCTTTTCTTTCGTTTCATACAAATTCCCGACACCATCGACACTGCGGTGTAAGAAATCAAATTGATCGCCTTGATTGGACCAGACGAGGTTACTGAATTCATCGTAGCCATAGGTAACTTTTACACCGGTTAACTCGGTTACCATGCTTCGTAAGCGATGATTGACATCCCAATTATACGTGCGTCTTCGTGTATCGCGGTTTTGACTGCTTATTCGATGGTGCGTTGGTCTACCTGCTACGTCATACTGCCATTTGCTAATGATATCACCTGGTAAGATTCTCTCAATCTCTTGACCGAGTTCATTGTATTGCATCACTGCTGTCCAATGTTCTTGATCTGAGCGAGAAGCCGTGATTTGCGACACAGCGCCCATTTCATTACGAGCGACATCGATTTGTGCACCTAAGCTACTTGTAATCTGAGAACGATTACCTAATTCATCATAGCTACTCGTAATCCAATGATCATTTTGCCACTCCTTGATTACTTGACCGGATGGGTCTCGCTCTAGCTTTATGGCCACACTCTCATTTTCAGTCTCAATTAAAGAACCATTTTTGTCATAGCCAAACGTTTCCCAGGTATCATCATAATAATCAGCTCGAATGACATTTCCTATACCTTCATGTTGATTCAGTGCTCAACAATCACCAGGACGTTGAATTTGCTGAACCAATCCTACCCAGACTTCGCTCATACTAGGTCGGCACCCTATATTGAATCCTAAAAATGCAGCGGTTATTGCATATGCCCTGCACATAAAAAAAAGCCCTTCTGTCACAGTGGACAAAAGGGTATGCCAAAACAAAGAAATTATTAGCTTAATAAAATCACGAAGCCCTTTTCAGCCTCTCTGGACGGTGTTAAAAAATTTATTTCGTGATACTTACTAATAAAAAAACATGTGATGACAAAGCCGTTTCATACAGTAAATTAATATACCTTAATAAGGCTATGATAAAAAATCATTAAACTTATTGATTAATTATATTTCCTAAATATTATATTGAAGGCTAGGTTCTGCTTTGAATTTCTTGCCTCCACAGGCAAGAAACGAGCACCCTCCGACTTTAAAGTATTCAGTGCCTTTGCACCTTACAAAAAGCAGAATTATATATTTATATCCCATAATCCAAAAATTGGTACGTTTGTCATATTGAGTCTCGATCTATACCCATATACTCAGGTTGCATTCCCAACTTTCTCAAAAGATAATCCTTTAATTTGATTATTTTCAATAAAGTCAATAAACTTTTGAGTACAGTAATAAAAATTGATTTTAACATCTCTAAACAGGATTTCATTTCTTATCTTCACAACTCTTCTCCACACGCCTACCTAGCACGTCATACTTGAAAGTAACTTCTGTCTTGTCTGGTCTAATGACCTTCGACATCATGCCATTGCCATTGTATTCATACTTCCATGTATCACCATTATCCCTAATTTTCTGAATTAAATTACCTTCATCATCATAAGAGAATGTTGCCTCTCTCGTTTCAAGCAATCTGCCACCGGAGCCATAAACTCGATCCGTTCTTTCTTTCGTTTCATACAAATTTCCGACATCATCGACACTGCGGTGTAAAAAGTCAAATTGATCGCCTTGATTGGACCAGACGAGGCTACTGAATTCATCATAACCATAGGTAACTTTTACACCGGTTAACTCGTTTACCATGCTTCGTAAGCGATGATTGACATCCCAATTATACGTGCGTCTTCGTGTATCGCGGCTTTGACTGCTTATTCGATGGTGTGTTGGTCTACCTGCTACGTCATACTGCCATTTGCTAATGACATCCCCTGGTAAGATTCTCTCAATCTCTTGACCGAGTTCATTGTACTGCATCACTGCTGTCCAATGTTCTTGATCTGAGCGAGAAGCCGTGATTTGCGACACAGCGCCCATTTCATTACGAACGACATCGATTTTTGCGCCTAGGCTACTCGTAATCTGTGAACGATTGCCTAATTCATCATAGCTACTAGTAATCCAATGGTCATTCTGCCATTCCTTGATTATTTGTCCAGATGGGTCTCGCTCCAGCTTTACGGCCACATGCTCATTTTCAGTCTCAATTAACGAACCATTTTTGTCATAACCAAATGTTTCCCAAGTGTCATCATAATAATCAGTACGAATAACATTTCCGAGGCCATCATGCTGGTAGGCTGTCCAACGATCACCTGGACGTTGAATTCTCTGAACCAATCCTGCCAGACTTCGCTCATACGTTCTTTCCATCTCATCAAAGCCAATTTCCTTGATGATATTCCCTTTCGTATCACGTTCAAACTGATATGCTTCGCCTTTTTCATTGATGACAGCGTTTAACTGCTCTTCTGTATCATAGGTAAAATTGACTTTCTTTCCACCTTGTTCTCGAGCCTTCAAGCTGCCAAGAATGGTATAATCAAAGGCTACTTGCGTATGGTTATCTTTCGCAAAAACAATATCATCATAGGCATTGTACTTTAATTGAACGTCGTTTCCATCTGATAGATTTGCCCGTACGAGACGATTCAAATTATCATATCGGAACTTCTCTGTGGCCCCTAGCGGATTTGTCGTTGTAGTGCAATTCCCACGACGGTCATATTCCCATGTCAAACTTGTCCCATCTGGCAATGTTACTTGACTCAGGTTTAGATCAACGTCATAGGCTAAGCTTATCACATGGCCTTGCGCATTTGTCACTGTTTCAATTAAATATTTATCATTATAGGAAAATTTAGTAATCGCGCCATCTTCTAAAACATTTGCCTGTTTGCATCACATTTTTGGTGGCAAATCGACTTTTTTAGTGCACACCTTTAATAGTCAGATTTTTTTAACCTGTCTATTTAAAGGGAAGCATATCATATCAAAAAGGCAAATATTCACAAAAAAGAGTAGCGATAATTCCCAAAGAATTTATGCTACCCTTTTGATGTAAATATATTTTTTATAATAACTACCAAGTTTTTAATCCTTACGAATCGCATTTAATGTGAAAACATGCGACATTTCTTCTCTTTTATTTCATAGAAATTGATGTTTTCATCGGCACTACAGTGTAAGAATTAAAATTACGATTCGATATGAAATGCTAAAGTATATTAGTATCTGCTAGTCAAATATGATCGGTATCTTTTCCACCTTTTTCACAACATTTGTTTATTAATTTCCCAAAAATAGAGTAATGAATAGTGCATGAAAAATACCTTCTATTAAATAGCAGAAGCCAAATTCAAATACCTGACAACATCTTACTAGGAATTTCTTTCTTGTAACAAATTATTTATTTCATCTTTTTTGTGAGAGTAATGTCTTTTTTCAGGATGAAATGCAACCTCTCTTAGTGATGGACACTCTAACAAAGGTGATAAATCTCCACTTTTACAATTCCAAAAATTTATTTTATGCAAATTTTTCATAGATTTCACAAATTCAAGAGAATCAACATCTGAAACCTGTAATTCTTTTATAGTACTATTCCCTGCCAAAAATGTTAGATCAGTAAGTTTTTTACATTTTTCAATTTGGAGTCTTTCAAGTCCTTTTAGTTTATTAAGAGCTTGTGCATCTTCTAGATTATTTAGATACTGGAACCAACACCATTTCAAGGAATCTAAATCCTCTATTCCAGTCAAAGAAATTAGCTTAGTCGAAGTGTCAAGACGCAAAAATTCTAATGATTTTAGTGAACAAAATTCCTTACAATCTGGTTTAATATATTTAATTGCATATAACCTTTTTAAATTTACTAGTTTATCTAAGTTTAGATAGTAATCTTTTTCAACAACGACCTTCTCCAATTTTTCAAAATAATTCAAATCAAGCTTTATTGGCTGACCTAGTGTAACTTCTGTAAGATTACATAATGTAGTTAATGCTTCTATATTTTGATGCTTGGATAATTTAAAATTATCGCTAATCAGCAATTTATTGATAAATGTTTTGTTGTTGAAAGATGAAAAATCTAAGTGACATTTCAAATCTGTTGCCAGATTCAAATTGCGGATTCGAATTGAATGGTGATTTTCCTTCTCAGCAATCTGTATTCCTTCCTCAAGGAAAAGTGGATCTATCTCAAAATAGCCAATACTATCATTAAATGCATAGTTCATCATTATTTACAACCACCTTTAATCACAGTTCGTTTTTTTATTCCAGAACTTGTTTCTTCGTAATACGCTTTCATTAATTCTGCATATGTTTCCGCAAGTTGCCTTTCTTTTTTCGTTGCATTAACATATTTTTTCTTTCCTGGCGAACTCATTTTTTTACTATTCGCAAAATCATCAGCTTGCCGTGCATTGTATTCTTCCATCAAAAGATGTTCTACCATGAATCCCATTTTGTCACTACCAAAATCAAAATGAATTCCTTTTAATACGTTATTTTTTCCACCAACTCTACTGCTCATTGAACTATACATACGACTAACAGGTCCTTTACCTATATATGAAGTAACCCCATCAGTAAAGAAGTATGTACCAGTCAATCCAAATAAATCAACATAGATATTTGGATTTGAAACATAACCATAAATATTTATACCACCAGCAAGTCCTATCGGGTCCCGCTGTGTATATATTCCTTCGATTGGTGAATAGTATCTAAATCGATTGTAATACAATCCATTTTCTTCGTCTTCATATTGCCCTTGATACCTGAATGGAATAAAGTCTTTCTCTCCTATAAAACCCTCTACTCGCCCATAAATATCAAGCTCAGCCGACCAAACCTTTTTACCTTCTTCATCATAAGCTTCAACAGGCGTTCCTAGATAATCACTAATAATACTGTAACTACCTTCACTCGTGATTTTAGCTGAAGGTACGAACCCATCGTTAAACACCCATGTAACTAAATTGTCCGGTATTTCAGATTTACTCCGTGAAGAATACTCCACTAGGTTCTCAAATTCACCTGAATCTTCCTCCGAGAAATACTCATGTAGGATAGTATTCCCATCCCAGACGAAATTCATAGTTTTAGCTTCAGACCTCTTCTCTATTCGTCTACCTAGCGAGTCATACTTGAAAGAAACTTCTTCGTTATCTGGTTTGATGACCTTCGACATCATGCCATTGCCATAGTACTCGTACTTCCACGTATCACCATTCTTTTCGGCTTTCTGAACGAGATTTCCTTCCTCATCATAAGAGAATGTAGCCTCTTTCGTTTCAAGCAATCTACTTCCGGCACCATAAACACGATCTGTCTTTTCTTTCGTTTCATACAAATTCCCGACATCATCGACACTGCGGTGTAAGAAGTCAAATTGACCGCCTTGATTGGACCAAACGAGGTTACTGAATTCATCGTAACCATAGGTAACTTTTACACCGGTTAACTCGTTGACCATGCTTCGTAAACGGTGATTGACGTCCCAATTATACGCACGTCTTCGTGTATCACGGTTTTGACTACTTATTCGGTGGTGTGTTGGTCTACCTGCTACATCATACTGCCATTTGCTGATGACATCTCCTGGTAAGATTCTCTCAATCTCTTGACCGAGTTCATTGTATTGCATCGCTGCTGTCCACTGTTCTTGCTCTGAGCGAGAAGCCGTTATTTGCGACACATTTCCCATCTCATTACGGGCGACATCGATTTTTGCACCCAAGCTACTCGTAATCTGTGAACGATTGCCTAATTCATCATAACAACTCGTAATCCAATGGTCATTTTGCCACTCCTTGATCACTTGTCCAGATGAATCTCGCTCCAGTTTTACTTTCACATGCTCATTTTCAGTCTCAATTAACGAACCATTTTTGTCATAGCCATACGTTTCCCAAGTGTCATCATAATAATCAGCACGAATAACATTTCCTAGACTATCATGCTGGTACGCTGTCCAACGATCACCTGGACGTTGAATTCTCTGAACCAATCCTGCCAGACTTCGCTCAAATGTTCTTTCCATCTCATCAAAGCAGATTTCCTTGATGATATTTCCTTTCGTATCGCGTTCAAACTGATACGCTTCGCCTTTTTCATTGATGACAGCGGTTAACTGTTCCTCTGTATCATAGGTGAAATTGACTTTCTTCCCACCTTGTTCTCGAGCCTTCAAGCTGCCGAGAATGGTGTAATCAAAGGCTACTTGCGTATGGTTATCTTTCGCAAAAACAATATCTTCATAGGCATTGTACTTCAATTGTACGTCGTTACCATCTAATTTCTTTGGCATTTTGAAGTTAGAATTTCTATACCTTACAAAGCTTGAAAGTGTAGCACATTAACCCAGATGAACCCCGATTTCTTTATACTTTAAATTTAATAAGATTTTTGCTCGAAAGTGATCGAAACGTCGAAAGCCATATGCATTCCGTTTCATCACTTTTGTTTTATTATTAATACCTTCCAAGAAGCCGTTAGAATAACCAAAACTAAAGCTATTTAAGATTTCTACTTGCCAGTTTTTAAATGTTTGAATTGCTTTTAAGAAAGCTGGTAATCTTGTCTCTTCTACCTTACGGTAAAAAGCTAGTAATCGCTTCTTTACTTCTACGACATCATTCTTTGTTTTTGCCCAATCAAACCATTCACAATAGGCTTCCTTTAATTCATGAGCTACTTTTAATGTTTCAGACATTTCTGTATAGCGCTGTAAGTACCACTGTTGTTTTTTTACCTGCATCTGTATCGCCTTTATACTCATCAATCGCAATCGCTTTTGGTAAACGTACACCCTCTACTAATTGTTTATTCGCTACCTTTTTAAAACGGCGAATGACCGTCGTGGTTGATGTACCTAGTACTTCTGCAGCTTCTTTAAATGTTTTGGCCTTAATAGCGCGTATACTCACTACTTGATTCCATTCCTTTGAATAACGTTGATATTTATCTACGAAGGGGGATTTTTCAGAGAAACGCTTTCCGCATTTACAAACATAACGACGACGCTTATAGAAAAGAATCGTTAAACGTTCAAACCATTTTAAATGATTGATCTTCTGTATACGATAATCATGAACCTTCGATGTTTCTTTTTTACAAGCTGGACATTGATGCGTACATTTAGGTAATTGTACATACAATGCGATTCGATCGCCTACTTCTTCTACTTTCGTAATCTCTACATCTTTTAATCCTGGGATATTCATGTTAAAATTCATTTGCACAGTTCACCTTTCTATTACTTGTTTCTCGACAATTCAAGTATATA
>NZ_LDGC01000070.1:0-105748 GCF_015844675.1 Lysinibacillus sphaericus
TTATGAAACAAGTAATGGTGAACAGGTGGAAATTAATGTAGCTGTGTTAGTGCTGAGCCACTCTCGTATGCGATTCTTTTATATGAGTATTTCCAAATCGCAAGCAGTTTTATTTTCTTTCTTAACCGACACGTTTGAAAAAATGGGTGGTGTACCAGAAGAACTCATCACTGACAATATGAAAACTGTGATGGACGAAGCACGAACAGAACATTTTGTAGGAAAAGTAAATACGAAGTTCGCTCAATTTGCGAGAGATTTTGGATTTAAGGTGAGGCCGTGTGTAGCAGGTCGTCCTCGTACAAAAGGAAAAGTGGAAACAACGATGAAATTACTAGATGAAATCCACGCCTATCAAGGGAAGTTTAATATAGTTGAGTTACAAGCCTATATTGAAAAACTATGTAATCGTATTAATCATGAAATTCATCAAGGGACGAATAAAATTCCGATTTTAGAATGGCAAAAAGAAAGGAATCACTTACTCCAGCTACCAACTGAACGAGTAAGAGATTCCTATCGAATCAACCATACGCTTGTGAAAGTCAATGCATCGAGCATGATTTCCTACAAGTCCAATCAATACTCCGTACCACCGGGGTATCAAGGCAAAAAAGTAGGGCTACAAGTGTACGATAATCAATTATGGATTTATTATAACATGGAATTAATCGCACAACACAAAATAAGTGAAGCAAAACTAAATTATCAAGAGGCGCATTATCGTGAATTAATGGCAAAGGCAATGCCTGAATACCCTGATATTAACGATTTAGCGAAACGGAACTTAGCTGCGATTGGAGAAATGTATAAATGAATTCATTAATGAGTACAAATTACCAGCAACTACAGCAAAACTTAGCGTATTTAAAATTAAAGCAAATGGGCATCCATTTGAATGAAGTCATCGACTTTAGTATTAAAAATGAACTTTCTTTTATTGATACACTTATAAAATTGACAAACTATGAAATTGATGTACGTGAGCATAATATGATTCATGCGATGGTGAAAGTCGCTGCATTTCCACATTTAAAGGAAATAAAGGATTTTAATTTTGATTTTCAACCAAGTATTAATCAACAACAAATACTCGATTTTCAAAGTCTTCGTTTTATCGAAGAAAATGAGAATATTGTATTCCTTGGTCCAAGTGGTGTCGGTAAGACCCATTTGGCCACAGCAATCGGTATTACTGCAGCTAAAAAACGAACAAGTACCTATTTTATAAAGTGCCATGATTTAATTCAGAATCTGAAGAAAGCCCGTTTAGAAAACCGCTTAGAGAGCCGTTTAAAACATTATACGAAATATAAACTACTAATCATTGATGAGATTGGTTATTTACCAATTGATCCAGAGGATGCGAAGCTGTTTTTCCAGCTCATTGATGCCCGATATGAGAAACGTAGCACGATTTTCACAACGAATGTGAACTTCAAATCATGGGATGAAATTTTCCCTGAACCGAAGTTAGCGAATGCGATTTTAGATCGTATTTTACATCACGCAAGCGTTGTCTCAATCGTAGGCGATTCATACCGATTAAAGCATCATTTAACCTCGGAAAACGAGTAATTTTGTACATCCTTAAACGAGCGAAAATGTACATATTGGTGTTGACATTTATATGTATCCAAAGTTCTGTTTCAAAAAGTATCTCTGATTCACTCGAATTTCAATAAAATTGATATGACGGATGTAATCTTTGAAAACTGTGACTTATCTAACTCAACATTTAACGAAGGGATTATCCATCGAGTTACGTTTAAAAACTGCAAACTGTTAGGTGTTGATTTCTCAGAGGCCCATTTAGGAAACGTTTCTTTTGAAGGGTGTATCATGAATTTATGTAACTTTGGCCTAGCAAAATTTAAACAAATTTGTTTCAATCAGTCATCATTACGTAGTACAAGCTTTTACGATTGCCAATTTAAAAAAGTGAAATTTGAACACTGTAATATTGATGAGGTTGATTTTAGCGATACGCCGCTAAATAATGTGGATATTAGTACGTGTAAATTTGAACGATTAAATGTAACGATAAAAAATTTAAGTGGCTGTGTGATTTCCACTGAACAAGCAATTGGCTTTGCTGAATTGCTAGGTTTAAAGGTTAAACGATAGTATTGACTAGTTACTCAATTGAATTTACTTATTCTATATCGTAAGATGCAACTATTGAGAAAAAGAGGTATTTGATCAAGGGCAGAATCTGCCTTATGATGAAGCGTTTATTAAAGATAGGGGAGAAAATTTTGAATCAAAAGGTAGTATGGGAGAATGAAGAACAGTTTGGTTGTGAGTATTTAAGCATTATCAAAGAAGAAAAAACTTTTCAGCGAAAGGGACAATTATATATGTAGAAGGGGATGAATCTAATGCTCATATTGTGGAATACAAAGTTGATTTAGACTCCAATTGGTTTACTAAAAAATTGACAATAATAGTTGATGAACACAACAGTTTAAAATTAACGTCTGATGGAAAGGGAAAATGGTTCGAAAATGATGGACAAGTAATTGATAAGCTAAAAGGTGCAATTGATATTGATATATCTGCAACACCATTTTCAAATTCACTTCCTAACAATAGGATGAATTGGGTCCTTAATCGAAATGGTGTACATATCTATTCCATCTCTCGAGGTAAAAAAAGTTCCCCAATCCTATACATATTTAATTAACAATGGTAAATTGAGATATTTTAAATACCGTTCGTATGATTATGAAACAATTATATGTGTAGACGAACAGGGTTTGGTTATAGACTATCCGAATGTATTTAGAATAATAGGATAATCTCAAAAATATTTATTGGATATACAACAACATTGCACACAGTATTTATGAGACTGCATTTACTGTACCTGCAATGCTTGTAGCTATAGTAGCATAGTTATTTTTGAAAAAAAGCTAAAAATAAAAATGTTGTATTTGTGTATGTAAAACATTTAACTTGTGCATTCATTTGCACTATTATTTAGTTTATTAATACTCTTTATCTAACTATTTCTATAGGCAGTATTTATATAACATAATTTGTGATTATTGATTATATTTAAAAAAACGTAAGTAAAAAACCTAATGTGACAAAGATTCTACATTAGGTTACCATTAGAGACCAGGTTTTTACATGTTGTAAATTAACCTGGTCTCTTCTATTTTAAGACTAAATGTTTAATCTGTAGTAATTAAAAAGAAAAAGTGTTTTACCATTTTTGTATTTTACAAAGATGTATTTACTAAATCTATAGTGTTTTTAATAAAATCTTGATAATGCGTTTTGGGTAATGAATCTATGTTGCTAGCAGCCTTTTTCGCATAAATAAGTGCTTCCTCTATTTTTCCAATTTGCATAAGACAAATTGCCCTATATGAATAAGCCGTGTAAAGAATACATAATTCAAGCGGGTAAGTAGTTGAGCCCGGCATCTTGAACTTTTCAAACGCCTCTAAGGCTTCATTGAGTTGTCCTTTTCCTAGTAAAGCCTTACCTTTTTCAAGATAATAAAAATCACTTCCGATATTCCCCTTTAATACTGTTGCAAATTTATCTAAGTAGAAAAGAGCTTGTTCATAATCTTTTGGTATTTGATTATAATAATGAGCTTGAAGCAACAGTGTATAAGCTAAGGACTTATCATTTTCACTGAATACAGCAAATTGTTCTGACTTTTTTATAAAATAAGCATAATCGTTTTCATCATTATGAAGAAGGGCTTGGAATGCTGCAATCCGGAAAATATTATCCATCTTATAATAGACCATTCTTTTCTTAGCCATAACAATTAATTGATTAAGCTTTTCTTTCCCTGATTTATATTCGCCTATCCCAAAAAGTAAGACCATTTCAACGTAATTCGCCTCTAATTTAACTAGCATATCAATAACTTTTGCTTTTTCATCATACTCTTTTCTTACATTTCTTAACATATTCAGGGCATTAAGATACTCGCCCTTTTTTGCATGGTGTTCTACTACATATAATTTGACAGCTAAACAGTGGCTATAAAGAGATAATCGATCATAGATTGATATAGCCCGATCTATCAACATTTCTCCATTTTTTTCATCGGACTTCATAACTGTTCTTCCGGAAATTTCTAATATCCTAGCAGATTCCAATGAAATGGGGAACTGTTGGTCAAAAATGTTTTGCGTCAAATTAATTATCTGTTCATCATTATTTTTTTCATATTCTTCCTCTAATATATTAAATAAGTTTTTTAGCTCATCAGGAGTAGGGCTCCCTAACAGATATTGAAGATCACAGCCCAACTGGTGCGCTATAAATTTTAAACTGTCCATTGAAGGGTTAGCGCGCCCATTTTCAATCATACTTAACATTCCTTTGGACATTTTATTCCCTGTTAGTTCTACAAGTGTCATACCTTTTTCTATTCTTAATTTTTTAATTCGTTGTCCTAACTCATTCATTTTCCAACATCCTTGAAATTCAGTTTATAAGTTCAATTATATTAAACTTCAGCTTGAAAAGGCAATTATTACATGTTACGATAAAGTTCAATTTGATTGAACTTTCTTGAGTTGAAGTTAATGAAATTAGGAAAGATATTTTTTAGAAGAGAGCTCTCCTTTAAAAAAATTGAAAACGAGGGATGAAAAATGAGTGAATGTATTGAAAATGAATCAGGGCAAAAACTTGATATAGGTGGCATCGAATTATACTATGAATTGTTAGGTGAACATCACGATGGTCCTACACTTGTTTTCGAATCAGGGTATGGAGTTACTTTAGAAAACTGGAATCCGATTAGAGATGAAGTATCAAAGTTCTCAAGAATGTTTATTTATGACAGAGCAGGAATCGGAAAAAGTGAAATGGATGACAGACCTCGGAATAGTAGACAAAGTGTCGATAACTTACGTATATTACTAAAAAAAGCAGGTGTAAAGCCACCGTATGTATTAGTAGGCCATTCAATCGGAGGATTAAATGTAAGATTATTTGCAAGTGAATATCCAGAGGAAGTCGCAGGAGTAGTTCTCTTAGATTCATCTCATGAGGATCAAAATAAAATATTGCCTCCCTTATTTACAAAAGAAGTTCAGGAAGCGTATTATAATCAATTTACTATAGAAGGATCTCTTAAAGAGATTGAAGAAAGTTTTGAGCAAGTTCGTACTTCTAAATCTTTTGGAAATATCCCATTGATTGTCGTTACAGGAGGTTTGCAGCCTTTTCATACAAAGGAATCAATGGCTGCTTGGATGAGACTTCAAGGAGAGCTTGCAAACTTGTCAACAATTAAGCAACATATTATCGTTGAAGACGCTGGGCATGCGATACATTTTGATAAACCAGAAGTTGTTATAGGGACAATAAGAGATATTTTAAGTATTGTAGTAAAGAATGATAATAGATAATGCTTTTCATTTTACTACTCTGCATCTGGAATGGCGATATTAGTGTGATAGTTGAATTCGTAATAGACGATGAAAGTAAATATATCAAATAAACAAGAAGTAGTCAGTAGAACTATTTGAAATGGCCTCGAGTTAGAGGCCTTTTATTATGCATTTAAAAGCATCGATCGTAAAGAATCTATATTTTTGACAGAGAAGAAAATGAACCTATATTTGTCATTTAGGTTGAGAAACATTGGCTAAGAGAAATAACTCATCCTTTAGAGAAGATGAAGGAGTAGCTGAAGAAGTTTCGAATAAGCTTTGCAAATACATAAGAAAGAGGGGGAAAGTATGAAGGTTTACAAATAAGACCAAGATATTCAATCTTGGTCTATGTTCATTCTTCTAATATTTTGAAATGAAAATTTTAAAAATTACTTCCGAATATTAGTGAGCAACTTGTCCGCCATCAGCTACATAAACATAGCCGTTACAGAAGCTTGCTGCGTCTGAAGAAAGGAATACAACGACTTCAGCAATTTCTTCTGGTTTAGCAGCGCGGCCCATTGGAACGTTGGACACAACTTCATTCCAAACTTCAGGGTTATCTTTCCACATTTGAGTCATTGGTGTTTCTGTTAAACCTGGCGCCACAGCGTTTACTCGGATACCGTCTTGAGCGTGATCAATGGCAGCTGCTTTAGTTAAACCATTCACTGCGTGTTTTGCTGTTACGTATGGGGCCATATTTGGATCGGCAATAACACCAGCTACTGAAGCTGTGTTTACAATTGTACCTCCGCCATTAGCAATCATGTATTCAAGTTCATGTTTCACGGCAAAGAATACACCTTTAACGTCAACTGCCATCACTTTATCAAAAGTGTCTTCTTCAATATCAACGAATTTTGTTGGTTTATTTAACACACCTGCATTGTTGAATGCGTGATGTAATCCTCCAAATTTTTCTACTGTCTTTTCAACAAGTAATTTTAATTGCTCTGGGCTTGTTACATCAGTTTTAAAGAAAACTGCTTCTCCGCCTGCTTGTTGAACTAGTTCTACAGTTTCTTGTGCACGGTCATCCACATCGCCAATAGCAACTTTCGCGCCACGACGTGCAAAAGCTAGTGCTGTAGCACGACCAATACCAGTAGCTGCTCCAGTAATTAAGACAACTCGACCTTCAAAATCTTTACCATTCATATTATTGCCTCCCATATTTGTCAGTCTTCTTTACATGTGTAGTATAGCTTTCCTTAAAAAACGTATTCAATATTTTTGAATGCATGAGCTTATTCCTTTATAGTAATAAGGATAAGAAGGTGAGTAATAATGCAAATAACGCAATTAGAATATTTTATAGTAGTAGCGCGCTTGGAACATATGTCGCAAGCCGCTTTAGAATTAGAGGTTTCGCAATCTTCATTAAGTAAAACGATAGCTCGTCTAGAGGATGATATAGGAGTACCGCTCTTTGATCGAAAAGGGAAATCTATTCGTTTGAATGAATATGGACGAATATTTTATGAAAAGGTGGAAAAGGCTTTAAATGATTTACAAGAGGCGAAAACAGAAATTCAAGAACTGGCTAATATTAGAGAAGATAGTGTAGCGATTAATGTAATGAATTCAAAACTATTGCCAAAATTATTTTATGATTTTTATAAAAAGCGCCCGAATGTTAAAATCCGACAGTATTTATTACCGGATAAACTAGCTCTTCAAAAATTAATTTGTGGTGAAATTGATTTAATGATTGTCATCAATCCTATAAAAGATGACAGAATACAATGGGTTCCGTTATTTACAGAAGAAGTCTTTTTAGTTGTCCCGAAAAATCATCCGTTAGCAGCTAATGAAAGTATTTCATTGATTGAGACAAAGGATGAAATGTTTATTTTGTCAGAAACAGGTCAAAATTTCCGTGCAACAGAAAATCAATTATTTGAAAGAGCAGGTTTTACGCCGAATATTGCTTTTGAAGGTGAGGATTTATCGATTATTTTACAATTAGTGAACGAAGGAAAGGGCATCTCTTTTATTTTCAAATATTCATTTTTAGATCAGTATTTAGACAATGTAAAGATATTAAAAATTTCAAATCCTGATTGCTTTCAAACCGTAGGGATTGCATGGAATAAAAAGAGAATAAGTTCATTTGTCGTAAACAGTTTTCGTGACTTTGCTATTTCATTTTTGAAGGATAGTACAATATAAGGCGAAAGAAACCTCCATAATGAGTCTTGGAATACTTTTTCGAGTAAAAGCATGAATGTTTACAGAATGAAGGCGTTCATGTTTTTAAATATGAATTACGACTTGATACCCAAGAATCATAAAGTTCTACATTAGCGATCCCTACGAAATATGGTAGATGAAGCGGAGCACATCAAAAGAGGCTGGGACATAACTAATTTGTCCATTATGAAAAAAGGATAATTTTTAAATTAACAAAGAATATAAATAGAAAACCCGAACTATTACGAAATACGGAATGCCCGTTTCGTAATAGTTCGGGTTTTTCATTGGCTAAAATCCTTTTGTCCCAGCCTCTTAACAAAACTATATGGAACTAGTGAACTTATGAGGTTTTTCAGCTTTAATTGAGGCTACTTCGCCGCATTTTTGACACAGAGTAAAAATAAGTGAAGAACCATTAGAAAAAAATTTGTCGACTGGTTTTAAAGCTGCATAGCCATCAAGTTTACCTTCTGAAAATGAATCGTTACCACAAGCTTTACAAATCAATTTGTTGTTGTCCATAGTACCACCTCAGTATGTAATATGTGTAAATTATAACATAAAAAAGGATGGTATTTTATAGACAATCAGCTATGCAAAAATGCGGAACAGAATAACTTCTTAATAAAGCATCTTTGGTGGTAATAGGATTGTGTGAAACTTATTTAAACGCAAGCCGTAATATATTAATAAAGAAAGGAGGGGGTAACTTGAAAAAATACCTATTATTCACATTGTTTTTCGTGGTAGCATTTTTAGTATTGCAAGTATTGTCAGGGATGCTATTAACAATGTTTTATACGCCCAGCAACCAATGGGTAGAGGCTTCTGCTTTACCATCGCAAGTGATGTTTGGAAATACTAGTTCAATTGCGCCACTTGGTATATCTTTAATCGCGTTGGTCATTGCTTTTGGTAGTGTTAAGCTAATCAAAAATAAGGCTGTTCATTAATTGAAAAAGGACGCGAAAGTGGGGAAAGCTAACTCCAATTATTTATTCGCCATTAGAAAAAAGAAGCGTATTCGGAAAGGTTGAATACGCTTTGTTAATTGACAGTAAGTTTATGCAATAGAGCTTTCTTACGATGTTTAATTAGCTAGCACCAAAAATGTTATTATGCTCAATCCGTATATGCCCATAAATCCAAGACTCATTTTCGATAGTTTAGTGCTAATTGAAAAAGCTTTTTGCAAGCCTTCTTTAAAAAGGTGCACAATGAAAATTGATACTGCTAAGAAAAACGATACGATCGCAATGATCAACGTGATTTGTTCCATTATAATTACCTCCTGTGATGATCTGTATTGTAGAATAATAAACAAATTAATCAAACCGACAAGCAATAAAACATTGCTCATTCGAATACCCAAAATTTCTCGTTCATTTATTTCGATTTTCCACGCATCCACTATACCTCTTAGTAAATCGATCGTCATAAAGAATGTCCAATCTTTTTGTTCTAATAGATCAAGTATTTCATCGCCATATCGTTTTCTCCAACTTTTTGGATACAAATAAATTAACAAGTTCATATAAGGCCAAGCCTTTTTGAGCCAAGTGTAGTTATTGCTTGGATTTCTTTAATTTGGTTGCTTAAATATTCTCTTCCTGCATCTGTTAGCCTGTAAGGTTTTTTGCGATCATCTGATTCAAGCACTTGAATATAACCAGCTTTTTCTAAACGTGCAATTGCTCCATATAAAGTTCCAGCACCTAGCTTAATACTATAATTTGTTTCAATATCCTCCATAATCGCATAGCCATGACAATCTTTTTCTGCAAGGCTAATCAAAATAAACAATGAAGGCTCAGAAAATCTATCCTTTTTCATACAATACCTCCTTTTAATAGTTTGTTACGTTTGGCGATATAACGTATAACGTAATAATAACTTATATTTACAATTAATTCAAATATAAGTTATTAATGGTTTTAAAATGGAAGTGTAGGCGTTGTTTAGTTTGTAATTTCAATAGGGGACTTAAAGTGAATAAACAATCGCAGTTAGTATATTAAATCACCAATAGATACGTTAGATGGATTAATGACTGTATTCATTTTATAGTCACTTTTTCAGTAAGAAACAATTAAACGGCTTGAATCCTTTAAACTTAGGACTCAAGCCGCGAATTAAATTTACTTTTCAAAACACTTTAACTTTCATGAGAGGAAGATGACGGTTAGGAAACACAGTAGATGGGATAGAGCCTATTTTCTTTGCTCCCATTTTTAAATAAAAACCTTCTGCATTAGGTTCACTATCAAGCGTAAACTCGCATATTCCTAACTCTTTTGCTTTATTTAATAAATGGTCCCATATCATTTTCCCGAATCCTTTACCGATATAATCAGGATCTATGAATAATGCATCTAATTTCATTTCATTAATAGTTAAGCTATAAAATGCTATGATCTTGTTGTCACTCTCCATGACGAAAACTGGATTTTCTTCTATGTACTCTTTTGTTACGGTTAAATCCTCTTTACATTGTTGCAGGAAATCTTCTGTATATCCCCAGTAGGCTTTTGATTTATAGGCTAAATTGCTTAATAAATGACAATCTTGAACGTTTGCTTGCCTAATTATCACGATAATCCCTCCGCTAAAATTGTATTTAATACTATTTTGAATATAAATATACATCATATGAGAAAGATAATGTGCAGTAAACTATTTGCATATTGATGGATTCTATTTTTTAAAACTTCCCGATTGTAATTCAATTAAACTGCTGGAAGAAGAAAGAAGGATACTATTTTTCTTTATTTTCTCGAGAAGGTTTTGCAAAAGGCATACGTAAATAAATAAAAGTTAACATCCAAAAAATGCAACCTAATAAAATATGAATTCCACTTTCATGAAGTTTTATTCCGCCATCACTAAGTAATACTCCTGTAAAAAAACCTAAAATAATTGCAGTCAAAACATTGAAGAATTTCAATCGAACCCCACCTTTTGTAAAATTCAGTTTAATTATAACAAATGAAGAGGGAGTTTAAGGGTATTTAATTTTGCGGAGCATGAAAACTTACTACCGCAGTAATGAAAAAAATGGATTTATTAACAATGGCGATACATTGTTAAAAGTTTCGCTATTGATTTATTAACGGATCAGCTTGCTATTTCTTTTCATACTTTTTACTATCCCATGCCCAATTTGCAAAAGCATAGATGATTACAAACAATAAGGAAAAGAAAAAATTTTCAAGTATAGCCCAATTTCCATTTCTGAAATAATCCCAAATCGTAATAAATAAAAACATTATTAAAAAACAAAAGATGTATATGTATTTTCTTGTAAACGGCATTTAATTCACCTCATATGTAAATATTAACATAAAAGAGCACATAGCGTTTTTCCAGAATGGCCACTCATTTAAGAGTGACCTTCTTTGTAATATCCCTAATACACGTGTTAAATTTTGTTCCATATGACCATAAATTGTGCTGCTTCCGATTCGAGCGCAATTAGGTGATCTTCAGTAGAAGGTTCTTCTGAAATTAATCGTCCTTTTTGGACGTTTAAAATTGCAGGTTTTATATCTGGTGAATGCTCAATGGTGAAGTCAGATTGATTTAATAGTGTCAAAGATGAACGGCATTTATTTTTATCTATTCGTTCGTCCTTCCCTTTGAAATATAACTTGATTAAGTGTGGAACACCATCAATCATTAATCCAAGTTCTGGTGATGAGCGAACAGTTAAATATTCGCTATACCAATTTGATTTGCCTGGTTCAAACCATTCGATTTCTTTATTTTTAATAAATTTTAAATGAGCTTTCACTGCTTCTAGGTAATTTTTTTGTTTTGTTTGAGAAGCCTTTTCAGCAAGATCAAGCAAGTAATCGTTACTAAATTTTTTCTCGTGAAATTTTCGGATACCATCCCGTAATGGTTTCCAGTAATCAAAAGCAGGATTGTATTCATCTTGATATTTTATTTGTCTAACCATTGAGGTTTTTCCAGTAACACCTTTGAAAGTAAAGTCCGTAAATTGTGTAAGACCGATAGATACTTTTTTTGAAGACATTCATAACAGCTCCTTTTACAAAATAAACGTCAAACCACTGTATTCACAGCAATTCAAAGCCATTTATCAAAATGATGAAAACCTAAAATATGCATCTGTTTTATTTCTCTGGACAGAAAAAGGGGCGTAACTACAAGCTATATCGCTAAACACCGAACAGTAGCGGCAGTCAAGATGCTATGCAATGGAGATTTTATATGGTGGAATTTATGAAAATAATTGATCATAGAAGATTATAGTAGCGATTGCACGAGTATATGACAGAATTCGTAGTTTAGAAGCATGTTAGTTAGCAAATTGATGACATGGAAGTGGATAGGGTCATTAATGGCCAGTAAAGGGTGATGGAATGAGTGGTATAAGTGATGGATCTAGAGGTTGGCCGAGATAAAATATAGTAAGTGAAATATGGGTTAATCTATATAGCAATAAAAAAGCTGCCTAACAGTTACCTGTTAAACAGCACATGGATATTGTAAATATAAAACAAAAAACAGGAAAAATCAACAAATTTTTCAGCATTTATTTTGCTTCTGTTTATTTGCAAAGCTTGACTGAAAATGAGTAATCTTACCAGTAAAAATGTCAGTCACTGCGTCAACAATGCATAGCAGTCATCGATCTCAAGCGCAATGTAAGCAACGAAGTGGGATGTGAACGTCGAAATTTGGCGTGAATAAATGATTGAAGTTCCATTTTTAGGAATGATAGAATAAGTGATATAGAAAGAATAAAACAAATGAATTTAGTAACGTAACCATAAAATGTCTGAAGCGACTAGGTTCTTCCATATACTAGTGAGCTAAGATTGGAAAAAATCTATTAAATTGGAGGTTAGTTCTATGCCCTTATTCAAGTACGGAGTGTTAAAAGGAAAAGTTGTTGACGTGAGACCTGTGGATTCATTTGACAAAACCCCTCATTACCAAGTGCATGTTCGGGCAACAAAGAAGGACAAAAGCGCGGAGAATTATAGGATTGCGATCAATGTCGCCTCAAAGGTAGAGCCATCAGAAGTCCTGTATTTTGTGAGTGAAGATTTTAACTCGAGTCAAATTACCATTATCCCTAATTTCGAAGAAGGATTTACAGAGGTTACTAGTGAAAATCATGAAATTGCCTTAGATTATATTCGTGGTGGCTTATTTGATCCGTCAAAAATGATTCCTCTCCCTGCAACAGAAAATGGACCAGACAATGACTTAAATGAAAAAGTGAATAAGTATATACAAGAGGCTATGACAAAAAAAGCTACAGTTTACGCTTACGGTGAAAAGTTTAAAAATGAAGATAAGGTAGATAAATATTTTGGCTTTTCTCCAGGCAGAGGTATTCACGATATCCATATGAATCAAGGAAATAGTAGAGATTTTAGGAAAGACGACGGGATATGGCAAGATGGTGGTGTCCTCATTCATTTTGAGGAGGAAAACAGATGGGTTGGTATATTCCTTGCTTTCCAATCTCAGTCTTGGTGTACAGATGACCAAGGACATGCTACGAAGCCAGTTAGTGCATGTAACCATACGAATAGAAAATCAGCGATAGAAATTTGATTGCGAAGAACACTTTAAATAGCCCAGAAACTCAATTTGATTTTGAGCCTGGGCTTTTTATATTTGCACATGTTTATTTTTAATAGTATTTGACAAAGAGCAAATGAAAAGGGGCTATTCCTTTTCTACACGTTACGCCAAATGCTCATACTTTTTATATACTATACGAAAAGAAGTAAACGCAGCATAAGCTAGCGTTATTTTTTATGCCCTCCACAGATAATTGTGGAGGGATTTTATATTGCAAATAATAAAATAAAGTATGGGTTATGTGAGTGATTGAATGGTTACAACGTTTTTTAGAATCATGTAGTTCAAAGTTAATAGATATATTTTAGCGTAAAGTTTTAAGTGTCAGTATAATGGATTAAAAAGACGGAATTTATTTTCAGAATATTTTGTAAATTTTTGTTAGTTGTGCTTGTTTTTACAATTCCTTTAGCACTTCTAGATATTGTTTATTAGATTCTCGATCATTTTAAAATTGACTAATGATGATAAGTGCATAGATCCCTTTATTGATTTTTTCAAAGGCATAATCCAACGAGAGGAGAAATGAGAAAATGACTTATATTATAGAAAAACGCTTAATGTCCGGATTGCCGAACTTAGCTTTAACTGCAGTTAAATATGTTATTGCTCATGAATCTGGCAATTCGAATAATAATGGACCGAATGCTTTGGAAAATGAATTAGCTTTTATGAATCAAAATAAAGCCAATGCCTTTACTTCTCACTGGGTAGGGGGTGGTGGACGGATCGTGCAAGTCGCGCCAGTTAATCGTGTGCAATATGGTTGTGGTCCTAAAGGTAATCCACTTAGCTATGCACAAGTAGAGTTGGCTCGAACAAATGACAAAGAACAATTTAAAAAGGATTATGCTGCTTATATTTGGTTACTAAGAGAACTTGCAAAAGAGGCGGGTTTACCTATTGTACTTGATAGTAGTGGCAATGGTATTAAGTCGCATCGTTGGGTCGCAGATACTTTAGGCGGTACAACTCATAATGATCCATTTCCGTATTTACAAACTATGGGAATCACAGATGAACAATTCAAACTAGATATTAAAAATGGTTTGGATCAACAACAAACAGATAAGGATGATGACATAATGCGATTTACAAACGAAACTACCAAAGCAGCAGTTCGTGATTATATTAAACAATCAGTAGATAAAAAGCTAATTGATAAGTTATGGTTAGATAAATTTGACCAAGGAACTTTGACAGGTGGCGATTTTGAAGGACTAAAAATCATCATTAAACAACGTGGTGGTTAACAGCAAAGCCCAGGTACTCAATGTATTTTGAGCTTGGGCTTTTAAAAAAGGAAATAGACATAATCGTCTATTTCCTGTTCCATAACTTTTAATTTTGCTTTATGTTTAGCTTTTGGAATCGAGTGAAACTGCTCGTATCGACACATTCTACATGAGCAATGGATTTTTCCTTTGCTCAATCTGCCGCGTTCAGGCATGTCTTCACTTTCTCTTAACATAACGTCTTTTAAAATGGTCCATTTCTTTCGAATAATTCGCTCTCTCTGATGGCGAATATAAGCTTTTGAACGATTTTTCATAAATATCAGCTCCCTTGAGAAACCCAAGCTTGCATGGAGGTCAAAGGATGAAACGGCACTCCCTACAAGCTTGGTAGGTAGCTGATATATTGGATTGATTGATTCATAGGTTCATTCCTTTTTAAGAAAAGCCGCAGCGTCTTCACACGCTACAGCTTCGAATTGGTTATGCCCTTTGATGGTGTTCACGACATTATTATATCACACCGCAGGAGGGAAACGTATGTTGAAAGGGCAAAAAAAGGTAACGAAAGAAAACTTATGCTGCGTTTACTTTAAAATTATATACATTGTCCATGGTCAAAAACTTGTTAAAGGTAATTCTCTCTTTTTGTCGAATTGAGTAGATGAAAGGAGATGATTCCTGTGCAAGAAGTAAAAAGTAGTCAAGAAACCATCATTGCAGAAATCAGAGCGTACCAAGAATTTATCGATGAATGGGAACAAGAATTATTGAAGGTACAAGCTGATTTGGATAAATGTAAAGAAAGAGTTTTGCTATTAAATGAATTAAAAGAACGTGTTACACCTGGCTCAAGAACTGAAATCGTAAAGGCAAATATTGATATGGCTGTAGATGAAGTAGTAGAGTTTACTAAAAAAGAGTCTCATTTAAGTGGGAATATTAAAACTTATCAAGAGTTTGTAAATGAATTAAATAAAATGCTCTAATATCAAGCCTTCCACAGATAATTGTGGAGGGCTTTTTTATGTAAGGAGTTTACAATATGGAAGGCATGAATTCATTGTAGTGATGGTCTTAATTAGACATCTTTTAAAACAGCATCTATTAATCGTCGATCTGATTTATATTTTGCTCTGTTTGGTTGACCTTCTGCTCTAAGTATATCTAAAGTATTTAAGTTAGCTATAACAGAGAAAAGAGTACCAAATTGTTGTTCTTTTAGATTTAAACAAACATGACCCTTGGTTTCCGACATAATTGATTGGGCAATGGTAAGATCCATACTATTTACGTTCTGTTTAAGACGGGTATCTAATGTTTCAAAACGCTCTTTTGATTTGCTCCAATTCCAACTTTCGGTTAATGATGTACTTTCGTGATGATTTGTACAATGAATGTAATTATTAGTAGGAAGGCGTACTTGATAACTATTAGGAGTAATCTCTACAACAGCCATATTCCCTTGAGGATCTGCTAACAAATAGTTATTTGCCACCGAACTCGGGAATCTTTTCAACACTTCTAATCCTTCATCTACCGTACAACAATTTTCTAAAATATATTTAACAGCAAAATAAAAATTCAGTCCTGGTTTAATTCCGTCATGAGGAACGGATGAAATCCCTACAAATAATCCGTGTTCGTTTATACCATCAACTTTTCCGATAAAGCAATCTGATTGCCCGAGGTATTTATTTTTATCATCAAAACAAACAAGTGAGGACTCAGTAATATTTTTAAGATCAAAGAGCATATCATAATTTCGGCCAATAAACATTTCTTTACCGTTAAAGGCGGAGAAAATACTACATTGACCTGCCAATTCGAATACGCCAATACTTAAGAGAAACGAGCTAACTTCTTCAAATGAAGAATGACAACCTTCAGCAAATCCTTGTATCTCATTCACAATATGGGGATCAAAATCTGTAAGAATTTGTTTGCACGACTCCCCATATTTTAATTTTTCTTCCGTTACTTTCGGAAACCTAAAACCATTTTTATAAAGAATTTCTGCATAATGCTTTCCTGCCTCATAAGAATTTCCTTTTAATCTCGGATGATACATCGTAATTCCCTCCATTATTATGTGTATGTAAAAAGAATAAACTCTCCAGTAGGGGGAGAGTGTAGCCTGTAATTATTAAATAACTCTAAACACAAAGGCCCAGGCGCTCATAAAAGTATGAATGCCTGGGCCTTTTGTGTTTATTGGTCATACGGTCTGTATTTTTTTACGAAGTGACTCAAGTTCATTTTTTTCTAGCAGCATGCTTTTTAAAACCATTTTAGGTGGTTCTAACTGCCCCAAACGAGCTTTTGATATTTCCAACAGCTCAGCTGCTTCGCATGCAGTTAACAATTTTTCATTTAGAAATTCAGGTATTCTATTTACTCATATGAAGAAGGTGGGGGTTAACCTCCTTCGAGTGACTTATTTTTTATTTACTGGTACAACTACTGTTACTTTTTCTCCAATAAATCTGTTAACTTTTGAAGTACTATCAAATACAAACTTTAATTCTTTGACACCTTCTAAACCTTCTTCACCTAAATCAAAAATAACCTCACCTTTTTGAATGACTTTACCAATAAATTCAGATTCAAAAGAGGAAATCATTACATTTGAATCAATTTGACGCTTTGTATCAGTGATCATTTTAGATGTGCTTGGATGGAAATCAACAGTATCGTCAGATAAATTTTCTCCTGTAATAGAGAGGATAAGTACATTTGTTTCAGCAGCTGTTTCAATTAATTCAGGACTTTGTGCAACTAGTTTAGCTGTCTTCATTTCATCAATTGAAAATTCTACATCTGCACTTTTATATTTTTCATTTGGGCCTTCATATAAATCAGTGATTGTATATGTACCTGCAAAATCATTTTTCACTACATCACCAACATTCGCTTCTGTTAAATTATCAGCTTTATTCGCCTTACTTTCTTCTTTGATTTCAATGGAAGTAGAACCGGTTACAGCTGTATCAAGTGAAGCTGCATACTTAGCAAATTCATTATCTTCCATATCGCCATTCATTTGTAATAAAAACAGTCCACTTTGGTGAGTGTGAGAATAAAACAAAGGACCTGAATTTCCTAATTCATCATAATAACTCTTTGCCTTTTTTAGATTTTCTTCATTATCGAATAAAAATAATCGACCACCCGAATCATCACCAAGTGATGGAATTAAAATTCGTTTGCCTTCTTTTCGGATGTTTCCAAATTCATCTTTTGGTAAATCTGAAACTTCACCTAGTTCTAGACCATCATCTTTAAAATGTTTCATGACGTCATCTACTGTTTTCGCAAGAACTTTTTGTGACTCTTCAGCTTTAGTATTATTCTCTTTTTGTGGTTCTTCCTTAGCTTTGTCCTCTCCACAACCAGCCAATCCTAGGCTTAATACTAATGCTGCACTAAAGATTAATTTTTTCTTCATTTATAAAATCCTCCCTCTATATTACTATTCTAGGTAATATTAGTGAAAAAGTACATGTTAAAAAACAAACAATTGTTATTAATAACCTTATTCTATAATAAGATCTTGCTGTATTATTATTGATTACTTGCTAAATACCAATGGTATGTCTAAAAATAAAAAACAACAATAATTGCGAATAGGGGAGTGAACTATGGTGATGTAGTTTATTGAAATATATTGACGATGGTATGAAATCAAATTCGTGTATGGAATGAATTTTTAATAGGAACGTTCAAATAAAGGAAAACACCTTAATTGTACTCAGCCATAGTGATATCAGCAGAGGTTGGTATGTTTGATTAACTTAATCACTTATGTAACCTCCTTAATATTTATCAAAGGTAATTTCTTTAAATAACTTTAACCACTTAGGGACTTTTTTACCATGATAAAAATTCATATGGATATATTCGTAAGGTGGTATCACGAGGTAACAAAGAGGTAACAACTGCACTTGTCAAAGCGTGATATATTAACAGATGAAGAAACAGGGAATACCAACTAAATAGACGTTTGCGAGAACGTCAACACTTCGAAGTCACATCTAACTAGGTGTGGCTTTTTATTTTGAAATTGGTGTTACAACTATGGTGAGGTAATCGTTGGCAGAAAAATTTATTGGCATTAATGGTATGATCATAGTCCAAATTGATTTGTTCCAGTTGAATCGATTATGGAGATTTGTAGGGTTTACTTATACGAGATTAAAGCCCGTGCTTTACATATTATGACTAATATAATGAAATTGATTGTTGATTAAAAAGTATTTGATTTCAGTTGCATATTAAATCATAAAGGAGAATGATGAAGTGAATTTTGGTTATTACCCAAATTGGACTGTATATACTCAAAATGCTCTTGTTCAAGTACCTGGTGGAGGTGATTTCAAATGATGCCAAGAAGAATGCCAGGAGGAATGCCAGGTGGAAGGCCAGGAGACCCAGGAAGAGTCCCCCCAGGAGGAATCCCGGGAAGAGTCCCAGGAGGAATGCCAGGAGGAATGCCAGGAGGAATGCCAGGAGGAATGCCAGGGGGAATGCCAGGAGGAATGCCAGGAGGAATGCCAGGGGGAATGCCAGGAGGAATGCCAGGGGGAATGCCAGGAGGAATGCCAGGAGGAATGCCAGGAGGAGTCCCAGGAGGAGTCCCAGGAGGAATGCCAGGAGGAATCCCGGGAAGAGTCCCAGGAGGAATCCCAGGAAGAGTTCCAGGAGGAATGCCAGGAGGAATCCCAGGAAGAGTTCCAGGAGGAATGCCAGGAGGAATCCCAGGAAGAGTCCCAGGAGGAATGCCAGGAGGAATCCCAGGAAGAGTCCCAGGAGGAATGCCAGGAGGAATCCCAGGAAGAGTCCCAGGAGGAATCCCAGGAAGAATCCCAGGAAGAGTCCCAAGAGGAATACCGATAGGAATACCAGTTCCAGTCCCAGGAGGAGGAGTCTACCCAGTCCCAGGAAGTGGAGCTCCAACATCACCACCACCTCAATATACGCCTCAAAGGCCTCAAGGGTTTAATTACCTAATAGATCCGGGCGTTATGTCAAATTGCCTTAATCAATATACGTATGTTTGGGCGACCGATGGAAGTGAATTTTGGTATTTTCCAACTACTTTAGGAGCGAACTCTGTAGGGGGGTATTATTATGATGGATATCAGTGGGTATATTTTACCTTAGATACACAGTATATTGCTGCAGCTGTTTGTAGTTAGAAATTCAAACATGAGTTGTCTAATAATAATCAAAGTAAATGAATGTAGTATGAAGTTCTAATAAGAATTATTATGTTTAATGAAGCATCTCAATTGAGGTGCTTTTTATTATGCATTTAACTATAAATTGTGGAGGAATGAACAATGATTAAAGAAGTACGCAACCAAGAACTAATCGCGTTCATCCTTAGCGGTGAATTGATGAAGTTCTATAAATCCAAAGAGTGGATGGATTTACGACTTGATGCATTGAAGCGAGATAATTATGAATGCCAGTCTTGTAAGGCAGCTGGTCGTTATCACATGGCGGAGAATGTTCATCATTTTAAAAATGGGCTTGAGGAGGATTTGAAAGTAAATCAATATAATGAAATAAAGAAAGAATTGAACTTATTAAAAGACTTAATAGCAAATAAAGCTAATTTACATTCTTTATCCGAAGTAGCCTCAACACATAAAGGAGCATGGGAATGGGCTATTAAAGAGGGTATCATCAAAGAAGATGGAAAAAGCACAAATTCTACTGCTGCACTTACCCATGAACATATGGCAACAATGCTCAAACGTTATCATGATAAGTATGTAGCTAAATGAAATACTAAGGCCAAGATAGCTTAATGGCTATCTTGGTTTGTTTTCTGGTCTGTCTTTTTATTGATAGTGAAATTATTCCCAAGTATTACAATTGAAATAACTAAGCCTTTTAATATAGAGCTTAAAACACCAGGTTCCATCAATTGATTCAACGTTATACTGAAGCCGAATATTATGACTACACCCAGAATGGTCTTTATCCATGGATTCATTTTGTTGCCTCTTTTATATGTATTTATATACAGTTTATTGGAGTTAAATGATAAAGTAAATGAAAAAACTTTATAAAAAGTGTGAAAGGAAGACAATTAAAAACAGTAGAATATAAAATAAAATCCATTTTTTAGGTGTGTAACAAGTGTTTAACAAACCAACCCTCGTTACACAAAAAAGTCACCGAAATCACGAAAAAGTCACATTTCCCCCGAAAATACTGAGAATTATCTAAATGCTCATCCAGAATTAAAGGGAATTTATGAATCTTATACTGATATCGAAAGACAATATTTTTGGGATTCTATCAATAACGCTCGTGTACCATTTACTTCGTCTAATTTCGATTCCGACTTTGAAATAACGCCAAGGTTTGCTCCAGTTGTTTGGTTCGTTGCAGCCACATGTGCTAAACTAGTTGCGAAACAACTCCCAAAAGTTACAGTAAAATTTACTTCACATGCAGTTAGTAGAGCAAACGAACGAATGATTACTTCAAAGGCAGTCGCTAATACCATTGTGAATGGTAGAAAATATATGAACAAATACACACGTGCTAGAGCGGTATATGATAAAGAAAAAATATAAATGTTGTTTTTGTTGGAAATTCAAAAGAAGTAGCAACTATTTACAAACCTGATTCTGGAGAAATTGCTTCAAAATTTATTAGTAGTAATTGGAAGTGGTAATTATGGCAAGAATAAACGATAGGTCATTTAGTGCATCGAAAACAAGTTTAGAGATAGAAATATTTGAAGGAGATTCAGTTTCTAGTGATATATTTATTAAATTCTTTTGCGGTGACAATCAATTAGATTTTAAATTTGCGGCTTTGCGAAGCGACCTTATAATGTTACATACATTAATCCTGAATAATTGGGACGAATTACTGGAAGCTGAAGTATGGGACTCGACTGAACCTTCATTTTCTATTTTAGCAAACAAAAGCGAGTTAATTGATGAACAAATATATCAATTCCAATTCTGGATTGATGCTGGTGAGTATACATCACGCAGATCTACTCGTTCCGGTATTGGTGTTACAATTTATCAAGATAGAGAAACTATTGAAGATTTTGCATTGCAGATACAAAGAGAGTTGAATTAGATTTTTTAAAGCCCAGGTACTCAATATTAATTTTGAGCCTGGGCTTTATTCTTTTATAATATTGGTATATTTAGTAATTCAAAGTGTACTTTATAATAATACATAATAGGAGCGATGAAGCTATGGTTAAAGCTTTAAATTGTCCAAACTGTGCTGCAACGTTTGATCCAAAGGAAAATGTTTGCGAGTACTGTGGTAGTTATATCATTACAGCAAAAGCAAAACAAATTACTTATGATTCCAATGAATTTAAACTAGCAAATAAAAAAATCTTCTTCCACGAGATTGAAATGAATACTAATGAATTTCCTATTCGCTCAGGTGTAGCAAATATGTACTACAGTGCAACTAAATCTGATGGAGGCCGTTTGCTATTAACAAACCAACGTCTGATTTTTTGCGCTCACGCTTTTAATATTAATCCTAACTTATATTGGGAACTATATTTGGATGAAGTAGATCAAGTTGAACTTGGTTTAAACCTTCTTATAACACAAAGAATTCATATTTTTGATCAAGAAGAAAACGAAACAATCTTTGTGGTATACGGTGGGAAGCATTGGTTAAATGAATTAGATCATGCATTAAACCGAATTAAATAGAGGAACACAACATGCAAATGACCAGGCGCTCATCTAATTGAGTACCTGGTCATTTTGTGTTTAGTATTCTCTTACTTCAAATGAAGCAATCTTATCATGTACGATATATTCCGTTACTTTTTTATAAGGAGATATTGTTTTAGAAAATTTGAATGTTGGTGTGCCTTGTGCAATTTCAAACTAATTTAAGTAGTTGTTTAAAACGGTATTTGTAACATCATATTCTTTTGTTATGCCGTTTACCAATGTGATACTTTAGAATAGCATTCGATGATTCATTGTTTAAATTTTTAACAATAACTGTAGCAGTCGCAACTAGTTCTGTGTTTTCAACCTTAGCAGTAATGATTGCTTGACCTTCACGAAGAGCAGTTACATTACCATTTGGGTCTACAGTGGCAATTGATTCATCACGTGATGACCATATTACATTTGCACTATTTGGTGTCACAGTGGCAGTTAATTTTTCTGAACTGCCTTCAAACAATTCTAAATGATTCTTATCTAATGTAATAGAATCAGTAGAGCTTGTGTTAATTAACTCTCCATCTATATCTATAGCATTAATTTCAAATCGTACAATTTTGTCAAATCCAACTTTTGATGTTTTATCATCCGCATAAATGAAAACGGAATGTTGCTTATCAGTCAATCCAGTTTTTTTATATACTAATGTCAGGTTTATTTGCCCATTTGTTTTAATGCTTTATCCATTTGACGTTCGTTAGATCTCACAGCAGAACTATCTAATGTATCTACACCACGATATGTATATTTGGTGTTTTGATAGAAATCAAATGAGAAATTGTTAATTGGAGATTGTACTTCACCATAGAATCTATTGATTACATTTGCTCTAAATATATTGCTTAACATATATTCTGCATTGTTTATATCAGCTACATAATTTTTACTTTTGTATTCAGTTATGATGTATTTTTCAAAATCTTTGATTTCAGCTTCTGTAGAAGGGTAATCTTTTGCATAAAGCATAACTGCATCATATTTCTCTGTAGGAGTTCCGTTCATTGTAGCGATTTCTTTCACTTTGTCTTGCCAAGTTACGGCAACAGAAGCTACTTGTTCTGATTTTAAACGAGCTTCTTCTTCTTTTGCTTTCTGTTCAGCTAATGCTTTTTCCTCGGTTTCTTTTTTCTCACGAGTAGTTTTGTCTTCAGGAGCTTCTTCCTTTGGTTTTGTAGCTGTTTCAACTTTTTCCTTGTCCTTAGATTTATCTGTGGATTCCGTATTATTAGTTGGTACCATTATAAAACCGATAATAAAGACAACAATCGATATACCTAGTACGAGACCGCCTTTCATTTTCTTCTTTTTAATTAATCCTATTATTAATAGAATAAGACCAGCAAAAATTCCGAGCATACCTAAAAATACTAAAAAATAACTCATATTAAACATTGCCTCCTTCTATATAACTATAATGGAAACTGTAGGTAAAAGTACATACAAAAAAACAGACAACCGTGATTAGTTATCTCATTCGTCAAGAAGACCTAGCTATATTACTTCCATTAATTCTTAGCTAAAATATGAGCGTTTCTCTATAAATAAAAAGCAACCAAAGCAACAAAAAAGCAACCAAAATTCCGATAGCAAGTGAATATCACTGAAATCGAATCATTAAACAATTATTTATCGAAAGTAAACGAGATAATTTATCAAGCGTCCAATCAAATGCATGGGACTATGATTGTAATTACATACCCAGAATTAGCTAGAGAAGAGGTACAAAGGTTAAATAAGCAATGTATAGCGATAGAAAGTTTTGATTTATTAGATGACATCTTGTTCGATGATAGAAATATTCTATTAAACCAATTAACAAAAATAGACGGTGCAATATATATTGATATTGAGGGAAGATGTCATTCTATAGGGGTAATTCTTGATGGGGAAGCAAGCGAGGATGGTGATAGTTCTAGAGGTGCTCGTTATAATTCTGCTTTAAGATATCGTAATAGAAATAATTTGAAAGATCAATGTGTGATAATCGTAATTTCTGAAGACGGAATGATTAATATCATTGGAAAACAAAAAATCGATAGTAAAAAAGAAATTTACGAATTGAAGATAAAATTAAAAGAAGGAAACTTCGATGAAGTTTTAAAACGAGTTGAAGAATTAATTGGAGATGAAAAGTATAATATAGATTACCTTTTTATTAAAGCCGAAGTATTAGTAAAGAATAATGATTATGGATCCGCTATAGATGTATATAATAAAATCCTCGGTATAGAACCAGATCAAGAAAGAGCTTATAATTTAAGGGGTATATGTTATGCATTAGATAAACAATTCGAAATAGCTTTGGAAGATTTCAATAAAGCTATAAAGTTAAAGCCCTTTAATCCCTCATACTATTATAACAGAGGTCTTGCAAATCATAATATCAATAATTTAGAATTAGCTCTTAATGATTATTTAAAGAGTATTGACATAAGTCCTAGTTATACAAATGTGTATGACAAGTATATTGATGTTTGTATTAAACTGAATAACTTTGATAATACACTTGAAATATTAAATAACGCAATTAAATAAAGTCCTGAGAATTCAGAACTTTACAGACTCAAAGCTTATAAATAAGAAATTCAAAAATAATGATGAGGCTCTAAAAAACCTTGAAAAAGCGGTGGAATTGGGGTGTGATGATTCAAGCGTGCATAATGAGATAGAGAAGTTAAAAGAGGTAAATACAATTTAATAGGATGAGAAATTTCACTATTTTAACAAAAGATTAATATAAACTCTTTTGAAACCTAAGCTTTTTTAAAAATTGAGAGATACTACCTAATTCTCAGTATCTCATTAATTTATCTCCAACAATTCCGCAAACTTTTCATGCATCTTCCCAGATACATTAGCACGCATACCAGAAGTAACATGTAAATAAATCTTAGTAGTTGTCACCGAGTTTTTGTGGCCGACACGGTTCATAATGAAATTCATATCTACATCTGCCTCTGCCAGTAGACTAATATGTGTATGGCGGAGGATGTAGGTGCGGAATTGTTTTTAAATGTCGGTGAGGGCTCCAAGACGTCGGACGGTTTGGTTGAGCATCTTGACGGTAGGGGGGATGCCTTCCTTGTCACCGAACACAAAGTCAGATTTTATCCATTCTCGATCTTCACGCAATTGATAGAGTTGCCTCAATTTTTCTACCACAATATCATTAATATCAATTGTACGGATACTGCCCAATGTTTTTGGTGGAGTGAGATCGAAATCACCTCGTATGCTGTTTTTCGCATATACTGTTTTGTTGATGTTAATAACTTTTTTCTCAAAGTCGATATCTTCATACTATAGGGCAACAGCCTCTCCTGGGCGCATACCTGTGAAGGCGATTGTGTAAATCAAAGTACGATACATGATATTACGGTGCTTGTCCACGTAACTTAAAAATTCCTTCAGTTCATCTGTTTCTAAATAAAGCTTTCCTGTTTCCTCAGTAGTAATTTCTTCTAACGTCATTTTCTTATTTACCACGACGTGTAATTTGACGACGTTTACCAGTGGAAGGGGTACGAGGGCCCTCACCAGTACAACGCCAAGTTGTCTTATTTATTTGAACAAAATGCATTAGTTGTCACCACCTACTTCTAATCGAAGTAAACCACAAGGTCTTCAAGAAATTGTGCCTGAATGGTTCAATGAGCGCAATGAGGATAATAGTGAAATTAGTGAGAGTAAACGTATGCGTGTAGGTTTGAAAAAATGAACACAGAAGGGGTAACGTATGAAAGCTATAACATTCATACAACTATGGGCTTTATTGATTGCATTGAAAGTAAAGAAATTTGAAACAAGATCATGGCAAACGATATATCGAGGTCCAATTGCAATACATGCAAGTAAACGATTGATTACGATGCATGTAGTTATCCTGAAATTCAAGAGATCCTATTTAAGTATGGCTTTTATACAACATCATTAATTCCGACAGGTTGTGTCATTGCAACAGCCGTTTTAACGGACTGTTATAAAGTGACTAAAGACAAGTATGCTACTGCAGAAACAACAGGTGACATAATCAACGAACAGGAATACCCATTTGGAGACTATACAGAAGGACGGTTTGCTTGGAAATTAGATCAAGTACAGTAGATGACTAAACCAATTCCTGCAAAAGGGAAACTTAGTTTGTGGGAGTGGGAGCAACATGATTAATAGATTTTGTTCAACTAGGAGGAGAAATATTTTGAAACAAAGCACGATGCTTATAACTTGAAATTCAAAGAACATGAAGTTTTCGAAGGTAAGTTGGTCGTAGTAGATGAATCAGATACACCATTTTTTTGGCTCGATAAGGAAACTGGAAAGGTCAGCTTCGGAGGCGCTTACTTCCACTTATACAGGGAGCAAATATTGTTAGAAACACTACACGAATTTGTAGAAGCAGCCGTAAATTTAGTAAATGATACAGAAGTTTGTAATCATAAAATGGCTTTCCAACAATGTTTGTAAAAATTTGATGAATTAGAGAAAGATTTTGAAATTAAGTGAAGCTAATTAAAAGATAGGAGTTAGTAAATTGAGGAGTGTAATTTTTGATGTAACACAAGAGTCAGTTCAAAAAGTAGCAGGACAAATTAAAGAAAGCAATCCTGACAGTATGCTAGTTTTAGCGCCAATGTCTGGTAGCTGTTCAGTACATGCACCAAGCAAATCAGGTAAGCGTAAAGGTTATCATCGTATCAAATTAGAGGTGTGGATACCAGAAGGTGCGATTAAAGGTGGAAATGCATTGGACGATTTCGGCTTAGTTAATTTGTTACGTTTACCAAAATCTAGAGTACAACCACATTTAATCCGTGGAGATAATGAATGAACACACTTGAAAGATTTTGTTCAGTAAAGTTATTTATCTTTTTGAGGTTTTACAAAGAATGAAATGAACACAACAGAAAGCCCTATAGCAACAAATATTATTGCAATAGATTTATTTGAAATAAATCTATTATATTCTAGGGAACCAGTTAATCTTGCTAATCCGATTGAAAGCGACAAGCAGCCTAAAACAAATATCATATTTCCAATTTTAGAATGTGTTTTCATTGCATAACAACTCCTAATATATAGGTTAATAACTTATATAAGGATAACATAATTAGTGGATATTTGAAAATATGGATTGATTCAATTACTGCACACTTTGAGGAAATGAAGTAGGGAGAGAACAATTAAATATTAGCCTTTACGGAAAATACCGGAGGCACTAACAGACAGGTAATAACCTGTTTTGTTGGTGCCTCTTTTTTATTCTATTAAAGACGTGAGGACATGAGGACATTACAAACAGAGTTGGTACAAAAGGGATTAAGTAAAAAAGTTGAAGGGCGAGCGTCAAAAAGACGCCAACCTAAAAAGAAGATGAGTCAAAGAGAAATTGAAGAATTAATGGGAGTTAAGCGCAGCACTTACAAAAGAGTAAATGGAGCATTTAGACAGAAAGGATGATAGTAAATGAAAGTTGTTCAGCCGATACGTGATCCAGAAAAGGTAAATGCAATGCTTCAATATTTAAAAAGCATGAATGAAAGAGATTATATGTTGTTCTATATCGGTATAAGTGCTGGTCTTCGAATATCCGACATGTTACAGCTTCGAAAAGAAGATGTTCAATACGCTCATATAGATATTGTGGAAAAAAAGACAAACAAGCCAAAACGCTTCACTTTTCCACCATATATAAGGAAAGATGTTCAACGCTATATACAAGGTTTGAGTGAAGGTGAGTATCTATTTAGAAGTCGACAAGGGGACAATCGACCAATTGATAGATCAACAGCCTATCGTATTTTGCGTAAAGCAGCAGAGAAATGTGGAATTAGAGAAATAGGGACACATACATTACGCAGAACATTTGGTTATCATTTCTATTTAAAGTCAAAAGACATAGTAGCATTACAAGCTTTATTCAATCACTCATCACCAGAAACAACATTGAGATATGTAGGGATCAACCAAGATGTACTGGATAAAGCAATGGACAATTTTAAACCAGATTGGGTGAAATGATTAATCAACTTCTTTTTTATTTTTACAGTACAACATAAAAAAGAGTAGCGTGTACTCATATTGAGAAGTAGGTTGAAGCATTGATAATACAGGGTTTGTGATAAACGTCGAATGCACCAGTCTATTTATTGAAGTGCGGTAGAGGGGCGATAGGCAATATGACTATAGATGAAGCAAGAGAGCAGATAAATAGGTTAGAGGACTATATTGAAATGGTTGAAGGCTATGTTCCAGAAACGTTTGAACAACATGCTATTAAGCTTTATGTCTTGTATGAACATGTAGCAAGGGTAGCTAAAATGTTGAATGAATTAGGTTTTCGTATTGGTAAACGAAAAGTAATTGGAACGGACGTATCAGACATTTTAAGGGCCAAGCCAACCGATGAATTACACGAACTGGCAGTGAAGCTATTTAAACAAAATAAGAGAATGGTTAAGGGGCGAGTATAAATGGAAATCATGAAGAACTATGCGGATTTATTACGCATTATAGATATTGTAAAAGCTGAAATTGAAATGCTTGAGGTTGATAAGGAATATTGGATTGGCAAGAATGAGCATTTACCATTTTCCTCAATAGGTGCAGCAAAGTATGGGCTTGATGTAGCTTCACAACGAACAGATCGTTTGAATGGACGCATTGCTTCGCTTGAAGAAAAGTTAGAACACTATCAAGCAATTGAAAAAGAGATTCGTGAAAACGTAGAAAAGCTTGAAGGATTAGAATACAAAATAGCTAAGCTGCGGTTTATCGATGGTATGACATATCAAGAGATTGCTGATAAGTTAGGATACTCTTATGGCTATATTCGTAAGGTAGTTTCACAAGGTAACAAAGAGGTAACAACGACACTTGTCAAAGCGTGATATATTTACAGATGAAGAAACAGGCAATGACAACTAAATAAGATGAATGGTTTTCTTCACGAGCAAAATGTTGATATGTTTCATATTTCTAATAGTGACATATGATTCCTTTCACATTATGATTAATGTGGAGGGAGTTGAGAAATATGAAGGATTTTAAAAGTAAGTTTCCAGAATTTCATGACGCAGCAGATGAATTAGATTTAGTCGTTTTAGATGGTCATTTTGGTGAAGAAGCAAAAAGATTAGTAGAAATTAGGGATGATTATGATGTTGTAGATTACTTATATAAGATACTAACGGATTGGCATGAGGATAAAAATCAATTTCAAAAAGACAAAGTATATCAATATATGTTTATTATTTTTAATTTGTTTTTAAAAGCTATAGAAGAAAATTCTAAAGAATCGGTAGAACTTATTAGTAATTTTAAACTAGGACGTAAAGACAATACTGCAATGGAGTTCATGACTGCATATAGTGAGTATGCTAAAGTTTTTAATGATATTAAATTGTTATATAAAGAAATGAACGCTGATCCTAATAATATTTCTAAGAAATTAAGATATACAAAATCTATGTCTGTAGCATATGCAAATGGTGTAGAGTATATTAGTAAAACATTAAATCTTCTCATTTGTTTGGAAATGATTATTAACAAAAAGAAATATAATTTTTACAATATAAATAAAATGAAATTATACGAAAAAATTAGTATTTTAAATAAAAATAATCAATATGATTTATTATTGGAAATGATAGATAGAAATTTGCGAAATGCAGAGGCACATACGACTATTAACTACGTATTAAAAACAGATAGTTATAAAATTAAATCTAGAGCGAATGGAAAAATTGTAGAAGAAAATGTTCCTCTTTCGAATATGTTTGAAAAATATATTTTGGTTGGATGTTATGTTCAGGCTTTCGAATTTGCAGGGTATCTAACAACAATTGGTTTAAATGACCGAGAGAAATTCATAGAACTATATAATAAATTTTTTTAGCAATTATTATATGGAAGTCATGCCTAACTAGGTGTGGCTTTTTATTATGCCTTGAGGGAGTGGCTTATACGTGCTTTTCTCAAACATGTTCCATCAAAGCACTGTGAAAAAATAATATTACTTCAAAGTCTACATTCAATGAGTGTGGGCTTTTTATTATGGTTTTTATTAGACATATAATACCTATGGCATTATGATTGATTTGGATGAATTTACCTAAATTTTAAATTAATCGATAAAGGTGCAGATTCATTAAATCAAAAAAAGAAGGTATGCTAAATGTTTAAAAGTCGACCGAAACTAGGCTATATAGTTAACCTAGTGGTTACAGTTGTTTGTATTATGATTCTTCCAATGTATATTCTAAAAAGCCATCCGTTTTACGGATTCATTTTGGGATTAATCCTTGCCACGATAATTAATTCTCTTTTAGGGGCAAAATGGATGCCTGAACGAAAATTATTTAATCAAAAAAGTAGTGATTAAATAGTCATCGCTGTGCAATAAAAGGGCAAGATTGAAATATTAAAGATTAGTCATGTTCATATGAGCATGGCTTTTTATTATGCCTTGAAGACTGTATCAAACAGCCATAACAAATAATAATGGACTAGTTTACGGGTGAGTATGTATCTCAGGAACATTAGATACCGATGAAGACCAGCATGCACTAGTAACCGATAGGGCCGAGTTTGATACAGTCTTGAAGATATAAAGTCGAAAGCTAAACAGACTTTAAAAGCTAATGAGCAAAGCATTACGAACTGTGGAGGGTAAAGTATATGTCAATAACAAAACAAAACATAATTAAAACTTTTAACGGTGCACGTGAATATAAAGCTCCATTTGTATTTGTAGGTATTGATGCAAAAGGAGTCAGAGAGGTAATCACAGTGCCAGCTATTTCATTCGATGCGAAAGAACAGTTCTACATCAATGCAAACAGCGATGATTTAGTTCACGTAATGAATAGTAAGGTGAGTGTGTTTGGATTAACATACGGTAATGCAGATGCGGTACATGAACTAGTCTAGTTGTGGGGGGAACAATGAAATGATTAAGACTGAACGCAAACAAGAACTAATCAAGCACATTAATAATAATGAGTGGATGAGATTTTATAAGAGCCGTGAGTGGATGTCTTTACGCAAAGAAGCATTAAAGCGGGACAACTATGAATGTCAGTTATGTAAAGCAGCTGGTCGCTATCACAAAGCTGAAAATGTTCATCATATGAAAGAAGTCAAGACGAACCCACATTTGTCATTGACTCTAAGAAACTTACAATGCCTATGCATTAAGTGTCATAACGATGTACATGATCGTCTAGAGTCAACGAGGGCGCCTAAGTTTACCAATGAAGAGAGGTGGTAGGAGTTTTATGAAGAGATTAAGAATTTCGTTGAAACTGCAAGATCTCTAATCATGCCTTTAGCAGATAGTGATTTATATACACTAACAGGAATAGTAGATAAATTAACAGAAACCTTGGAATTTGAACATGAAAAAAGGCTGTCAGAAAATTTTAAAGAAGCATCGACTTAAAACTTAAATAAACATCCTTCGGGGTGTTTATATTTTGCCCTGAAAAGTGAGTATCGAGCAGTTTTCCTCTTAACTGCTAGGGCAACTATACTTGTTTTGAGAGCAAAAAATTGATACATATATTTCACTTTCTGATTTATGATTGGCTAGTTGGGAGGTGAATGATATGGATTGGGATTTTGAGTTGTTATCTAATACACACACTAACGAAATTAAGCGTTTGGTGAATGAATATTCACTATATATTGGGCATCAAAGAGTGGGTATAAAAATTTATATTGATGTAGATGGTTATTATCAAATGCGAACTAGTCACTTTTATCGAGGAAAAGATAAAGCTGGAGTTTATATTACATCAGCAGCTAACTTCGAAACGGAAAAAGATGCATTAAGAAATGCCAAAAACCAATTACTTTCTTTTTATGATGGAGAAGGTGAATGGAAGGAAAATGATTCCTATCATTTATAATTTTTTAAAGAGTTCTCTATGGAGAGCTCTTTTTATTTTTTAATCAAAAAACTAACATAATAAGGTGATGAATATATTTCGATGATAGGGTATATTTTGTGAAAAACGGATACATTGTTTCATCTATTAGGTTTATACGAATTAATGAAAAGGCAACCGCTTCATGTGACGTAACTAATCGAAATTTGAGCGGCTGCCTTATTTTTATGGACGATTTATGACAAGAGTATCTTCCAAATATTAAAGGATTTCAGGGCTTCCGCTATAGATGGTGATAGCTATTTGCAGACCCACATTTAATTTTTGTTTCTTGTTACTTACTCAAGATAAAATAAAGCCCTCATTATAATAAGCTTTTTATTTTACTATTTATTGATAAAATATTTTTCCTCCACCTTCACACCTGTTTTGATCTCCAGCACTACAAAGAGCGACAAGATGATAATAACCAGATTCAGGAGCTGACACATTACCACCATCTAGTCCTAAACTTGGGATTGACTTGTAACCAGTCGTAATTTGTTTAGTGCCTTTATAAATAGCTACATTAGTGTGAAAAATACCAGGAGATTCATTTGACCAAGAATACCAAATTGTTTCCCCTTTGCTGAAATAAACAGTATTGGTAGATGAACTTTTGTCTTTGTTATAAAACAAAAATGTATGGGCACATCTGGTTTCTGATGCACTACAAATACTGTAGGCATCTGCTTGTTTTAAATTAACATTAAAGAAAGCAAATGCTAGCAAAAATACTAATACGGACTTTAATAGGAATTTCATTTCATATCCTCCTTTGTAAAATATTGGGTTACATATTATTAAATTCGATATGAAATATATAAATCCTTTTTTTTGGGCAAAATAATTAATAAATTAAAATAGGAGGAAATTTGAATTGAGAAAAATATATGTATTACTTTTTGTTTTTTTGTTTATTGGGAGCAGTAACCTTGTTCATGCAGAAGATAAAGCAACTAAACCAGGAAGTTCGTATGATGTTAAGAAACTTTATTTAGACAACGGTTTTACTGAGGTAAATGAAGCAATAAAAAAAACCGAAGATTTATTAAAAAAAAATTTAGAGCTTCCAACTCGTGTTCCATCAATTACTTTTACACATATTGTGGGAAGTTTTAGCAGTAAATCAGGAGTACCCAATTTAGAAATTTCTTATTTAGATGAGAATTCACCACGTACCCGTTTTAAAATATTGGTTTCCAAAACGCCACCTTCTTCAAATATTTCTAAAAAAATACGTTTAGAAGATGGAAATGAATTACTTTATTATAATCACAGTGATTTTGATGTGTTCGTAGTTGAAAAGAAAGAACTTGGATACACTTTTATGATTGATAAAGAGAGCAGTAAAAAAATTACTATGGATGGTGTAGTTAAAATTGTTAACTCTATGGAATAAGCGGGGAAATTCTTATTTATAAAAAGTGTTAACTTTTTAATTTAGCTGATAACAGTACAAATGTGGAGGTGGTGTTAATGAAGGATGGCTAAACCAATCGTGAAAAAGCTTATGGCTATTATCGTAAGCATAAAGGTAAAGTCACGTTCAAAGCAATTGCTGCCAAATTTGGTGTTAGTGAAAGCACACTGAGACGTTGGCGAAAAGAAGATGGTTGGGACGATGGTATACCCAAAAAGAAAATATCTACTCGTAGCAGCCCCAAGAAGCGGTCACAAAAAACAGTAGGATATGAATTAATACCAAGCAACGGTCTGAATGATAGACAGTTGCTTTTTTGTATGTATTATGTGCGGTGCTGGAATGCTACGAAAGCCTATCAGAAGGCCTACGAGTGCGATTATCGAACCGCTCATGCGAACGCTCACCGGCTGATGGCATAAAAACTGAGATTGAACGCCTGAAAAAAGATCTCACGGATGGGATAATGTTATCTGCAGAAGCGGTACTACAAAAATATATCGATATAGCATTTGCGGATATTAGTGATTTCATCCGCTTCGAAAGTATCGAATCAACAGTCGAGGAAATTGAACGAAAGTTTGATGATGATGGAAAGCTAGAGAAAGAGGTCACTCGAATTGTCCCATACACGTACACTGCATTTTATTTAAAAAAATCAGATGAGGTCGATGGAACGATTATCAGTGAATTGTCAAAAGGTAAAGATGGCAGCACTTAATATGCTCTCTAAATATTATGATTTACTTAATGAAAATCAGCAAAAACGATTACAGTATGAACTGGCTAAGTTGAACATCAATAAGACAAAAGTTGAAATTGAAAATATCAAGGGTGGGAATAAAAATCAAAGTGCCGAAGATTGGGTGGTTGCTCTTGGTAAGGTTGCTGAAAAACGCAAGGTGAAAGCCCATGAGTAACATGCCTTACAATGTACTAATTGACCTTATAGGTGTTTACTGGGATGATCCAGTGGCTTTTGCAGAGGACATATTAGAGTTTTACCCTGACGAGTGGCAACGAAATGTCTTAAACGATTTAGCACATAATCCTTTTGTAAGTGTCCGCTCCGGTCAAGGGGTTGGAAAGACGGGTCTTGAAGCGGTAACGGTCATTTGGTACCTTTGCTGTCGTCCGAATCCAAAGGTGATATGTACCGCTCCAACTAGATAACAACTAAATGATGTCTTATGGGCTGAAATAGCAAAATGGCTTGAGGGTACACTGGTTTAAAATTTCCTTAAATGGACCAAAACTAAGGTCTACATGATGGGTAATGAGGAACGTTGGTTTGCAACTGCTCGGACAGCTACTAAGCCTGAAAATATGCAAGGTTTCCACGAGGATTACATGCTGTTTGTGGTTGATGAAGCGTCAGGCGTAGCGGATAACATTATGGAGGCTATTCTTGGTACGCTTTCAGGTGCTGAAAACAAATTATTGATGTGTGGTAACCCGACTCGAACGAGAGGGGCTTTTTATGATTCTCATCATCGTGACAGGGCTGATTACAAAACACATAAAGTATCGAGCTATGATTCTTCCAGAGCAAGTAAAGATAACATTGAGCCCTTATTCGTAAGTATGGCCAGGACAGTGATGTTGTTCGTGTTCGTGTTCGTGTTCGTGTCTTCGGTGAGTTTCCAAAGTCTGAACCTGATACATTTATTCATCTTGAAAAAGTAGAAGCGGCAGCAATGAGGGAAGTCTATAGGATAAGGTACGCAAATGAAGAAGATGACGAAAATAGCGAGTGGAGGTATGTTATTCCTGAATCCGCTCCACTTGAAATAGGTGTAGACGTTGCTAGGTTTGGGGATGATGAAACGGTTATTGTGCTTCGTATTGGTAACTATGTTCCTGTTATTAAAACATATTTGAAACAGGATACAATGCCAACAGCTGGTAAGGCCATAAAGCTTGCTAAAGAACTAATGCTCCAATATGGGCGACCATCTTGTGTTATCAAAGTCGATGATGATGGTGTCGGTGGTGGTGTGACTCACCGATTGCGCGAGGTTGTGAGAGAACAAGGTTTACGCATCACTGTCAGTGACTGTCATAACGGTGGAAAAGCAATTGAAGCGGAGCATTATGATAATTGGGGTACAGAGGCGTGGGCAACTTTACGTGATTTACTTCACGATGGTGACATTCAAATTCCAAATGATGATGATTTAGTCGGCCAGTTATCTACACGAAAGTATGAAGTAACTTCGAAAGGTAAGATCCGACTTGAAAGCAAGAAAGAAATGAAAAAGCGCGGTTTACGATCACCTGACCGAGCAGATGCTCTTGTATTAGCATTTGCTAAGACAGGTCAAGAACCAATGAACGACGATGTTGCTGCATTATTGAGAGGAGGGAGAGTATATGGCTAAATGGTTGAACAAAGCAGTAGGTGAAATGTCAAAGCTACGTGATAACATAATGGGCCGCTTCGGAATATTTTCTGGATCCGTTGGAAGCGGCAATAAGTTAGACAGTAGCCGAGTTGATTACGAAATGGCTAAAAAACTATATTACAACACGACGACGATTACAAGTTAGGTGCGGGGTTTGATAAGTCCATTATCAACAATACAGTAAGTTTTATGGGTGTGCCGGAATTTAAAATTGTAGATAAGGATGCTCAAGAAATATTAGAAGCTTTCTTTAAAGATAACATTTCAAACATACAACGAACTGAACGAGATTCTTTACGTGATGGTGATTGTTTCGTTTGGATTACTCGAGAGGAGGAAGCAGATGCAGCACTATATCCAGAACAACCTACTCGACTGGTTTATAACATTATCCCTCCTGGTCAGGTCAAGGATATTATACGCCATCCCTTGACTGGTGCGATAAATGAATACCAACTTGTTTCTTCTCATGAGTGGGAAGACGAACAAGGGAATTAGGAAAAAGCAACTATCACACAACGTATCCGGAAGGGGGAACGTATTATCGAAGTAGATGGAGATGCTCCTCCTGGCGTGAAATCTAAAACAATCCCGCTTCCTTGGGACTTCATTCCGATAATTCACTTCAAGAATGAGGGAGACGAAGGATTGTTCGGCCAGTCGGATATAGAACCAATTGAACCGTTTTTAAAGGCTTATCATGATGTTATGTTACATGCTATGCAAGGTTCGAAAATGCACAGCACACCTCGTCTGAAGCTAAAAATTAAGGAAGTTACAACTTTTTTAAAGAATAACTTCGGTATTACGGACCCAGCTAAATTTGCTAAAGGTGGCGGTACTATAAATTTAGATGGACATGAAATGCTCTTACTGGCTCCAGATGATGAAGCTGAGTTTATAGAAGTTAAATCAGAAATCGGTGATGCTAAAGAGCTACTTAAATTCCTTTTCTACTGTATTGTTGATACATCCGAAACACCTGAGTTTGTTTTCGGTGTGCATACACCGTCTAGTCTGTCTTCCGTTAAAGAACAAATGCCAATCCTTATCCGCTCCATTGAGCGTAAACGTGAGCATTTTGCCGACAGTTGGAAGCGGCTGGCACGAATTGTCTTAGCAATGACTGCACAATCGGAAAACATTGCTTTTGAGACCTATGCAACTGAATTGAAGTGGACGAATATTGACCCTCGTACATCAAAAGAAATCAGTGAGGAATTGCTCAATGTTGTAAATGCATTGAAAGCGGCACTTGAAGCTAATGTTATTTCTGATGAATCAGCAGTTAACTATCTATCTAAATTTGTTGACACAATGTACAAATATGAGGAAGAAGAAGGTGAAGGAGAAAAGGAACGTATTCTCAAATCGTTGATTGCCAAGACTAAAATGCCTGATTCTGCCGAGTTTGAAAAAGAGTTGCTGGAAATAATTAAACAGATTGGTAATGATGCAGCATGAATGAGTTCGAAAAGCTAAAACTTGAATCGAGAAAATTAATCATAGAGCGCGTGCTAAAGCAAGATGCTGAGGTACGTGCTATTGTCTTGCGCTCGTTAGATAGATTGATTGAGAAAATTAAACAACTGGAAACGGAAGGCCGTTATCATGCTATACCTGAAATAATTGACAGTAATCATTGAAATTAATTTACGACAATTAAAATTGTGGAATCCATTATTAAACAGGAAGACTAGATTACTAAATTAAAATAACGGAACTGTCTTTTTTAAGTTACGAGTAAAAAAGTAACTCGTTTGAAAAATAAAAAATTGAGTGACCCTTTATTCATTTTTAAGAAAATATCCTCTTAAAGCATTTATTAACGATTTTAAAAAGCAACCAAAGCAACAAAAAAGCTACCAAAATTCCGAATGCAAGTGAATAACGGTGAAATCGAATCATTATACAATGACGTAAAACCTTGCTATAATAACCTTTGCGAATACATATGAAAGAGGGTAAAAGCATGAACGCTTACGATGAATATATGAAACAGGTAGTGAAGCCAATGCGCGAGGAGTTAGTCGAGGCTGGATTTACGGAGCTTACGACGGCTGATGCGGTAAATGAATTTATGGCGGAGGCGAAGGGGACTTCGTTAGTTGTGATTAACTCGGTTTGTGGATGTGCGGCTGGGTTGGCACGTCCAGCTGCTCGTGAGGCAGTGGAGGCGGTGAAGCCGGATCATCTTGTGACTGTTTTTGCGGGTCAGGATCCGGAAGCGACTGTTGCGATGCGTGGCTATTTTGAGGATGTGCCACCAAGTTCACCGTCGATGGCGATTTTAAAGGATGGGCAATTGGCCTACTTTATTCCACGTGAACAGATTGAAGGGTTCCCTGTGGAGCAAATCGTTTCACATTTAACAGGTGTTTTAGAGCAAACATGCGAGAAGTAAAGACTATTGTTACGACAGCGGGCAGACCAGACGATTTATCGTTGGCGCTCGCTGCTTTTGCGTGTGAACAATTAGATGCTCCGCTTGAGCCAAGAAAAAAGCGTTCTGTTCGGAAAATTTCACAAGAATTGCATGCAAATGTAATCGTTGCTGGGAAAAATCGTTTTGAGTATTATGCTTTTGGTGCAGATGAGCCGTTTTTCTTCCATCCAAATTCAGCAGCTTTTCGCTTAAAGCGTGTTGCTCGTGGGGAAGTGGAGCCGTTTTTAGAAGCGGCACAGCTTGAAAAAGGAGATTCAGTGCTCGATTGTACATTGGGACTAGCGGCTGATGCTATGCTGGCGGCTTATACAGTTGGCGAGGCGGGACAAGTTGTTGGGCTCGAAGCGAATCCGAATGTAGCTTTTATAGTTGAGCAAGGGATGCAATCCTACGATACGACTGAGCTTCCATTAACTGCATGTATGCGCCATATAGAAGTGGTGCAGGCTGAGGCGGTTAGTTATTTGAAAACATTGCCCGACAATACGTTTGATGTCGTCTATATGGATCCGATGTTTGAAGAAATTATTGAAGAAGCCAATAATTTTGAAGCACTACGCATAGCTGGGGAACATGTGACATTAACAGATGAATGGGTAATGGAAGCGTATCGCGTGGCGAGAAAACGGGTAGTGTTAAAGGCTCATTTTCGCTCAGAATGGTTTGCTAAATATCATTTTCAACAATTAACAAGAATGACTGCGAAGTTTCATTATGGTGTTTTAGATGTTGATGGAAGTAAATATTGAGTGTTTTCAAGAGGCTTGTTCATTGTTGTGAACGGGCCTCTATTTTTATTTGAAATTCAAAATATGGTAAAATATAGTGGTGTTAGATTGTATGTTTCTGGGGTTGGCAAGTATAAGGATTGAGAACATAGAGCTATAAAGAATTTACGAATCTCTTTGCGTTAAAAATCAAATTTGAGGGGGATGTGTATGAATCAAATAGAAGGGGAAATCGAGCTATTTTTGAAAAATCCATCAGCGGAAGAAGAAAGCTTTTGGGAAAGTGAAGCATTAGTATGGGTGGATTGGAAAGATTTTGACGAATCTATCGTGGAATATTTTAACGAATACTTACTTGAGGAAGATAAAATAAATGTTGAACTAGTTGAAATTGATAAGCCAAGGTGTGTTGATATTTTCTTAATAAAAGATAAAGTGAAGAAAGCAATCCCGTATGATGAAGAAAGAACGGATAGGGATACAACTTTGAAAGCTGTGCAGGACTTTATTGCTCCGAAATATCAAATCCGCTGGTACATGGATTCACTTGGCGGAGATACGTTGGCCTTTTGTGTGCTACCAACTGAAAAGTGGTTGCGGTTAGAGAAAGATTATGGGGAAGAAAAAGTTACCTATTATTTTGCACCTCTATCACATGACTCGGTTATGTTTGAAATGGATATAGACGAAATGTCGGATTTGCTGGAAAAAAGAATGCAGAATGTTAATTTAGGAAAGGGGGATATTGCACATGACGGCAGATAAAATTCCTCGTTAAGCTCGTGGTCCTCCACGGCCAATTATATTGCTCAATTAAATAATTCATTCTCAAGGAGAGATAAATATGATTGGTCCGAAAAAAATAACGAGAGAAGAAAGAATGGAAATTGCTTATTCAATTGCTAACCAAGTTATAGAAAGATATGGTTCGAAGGTGCAAGCAATTGGGATTTACGGTTCATTAGCCCGAAAAAAAGATGGACCATTTTCAGATATAGAAATTAAATGTATTTTAAACGCTCTAGACGAAGACTTTTGCTATGAATGGACAGCCGGAGATTGGAAGGTAGAAGTGAACTTTGAAAGCGCAAAACATATAATTGAAGAAGCGACTACAGTTGACGAAAGATGGCCATTGACCCATGGACAATTTATTGACATTTTACCTATTTATGACCCAAATGATTTTTTTACTGAACTAAAAATAAAAGCTAGCTCAATTGATACCTCGATATTTAAAGAAGCGATCTGTCGAACTTTAGTAGAAGAAATGTATGAGTATATTGGTAAAATGAGAAATATTGAATTGCAGGGTCCTCGAACATTTTTACCGATTTTGGCAATGGAAATTGCCACAGCAGGTGCAATGATTTTAGGATTACACAATAAACAATTTTTCACAACTTCTGCTCAAGTATTACCTGAAGCATTGTCGTTTGCAGATAAGCCCGAGGGATTTGAGGTTCTATGTGAGCTGGTGATGTCCGGTAATCTCTCAGACCCAAAACAAATTATTGTGATTTGTGAAAACTATTGGGATTCTTTACTAGAGTGGTACGCTCAACATGGGTATCAAATTGAATGTTCGAAGGTTATACCTTGGTAACTTGAAATGAAATCTTTACTTTTTAAAAACTATGTGCTATAATATGAATCGTGCTATTTTAGGTGGCATATTTACGTAATCTGGAATTCTACTTTTTGTTTTTGAAGATACTTATTCACACTGGCGCATGCTATAGGGCTGCAAGGACGCAAAAGAAGGTTGGGTTTGCGTTGCTTAAGTTAGAAAGCACACAGTGGAATTTTACCGCGGTGATGAAACTTTTACGTTTCGATATAATATTCCCCAGATGATTGGGTTGAGACTTTACAATTTACGAAACATGTTACCTATTAAATACTAAAGGGGTGGCTTCGCAGTAGCGAGGCTGCCCCTTGCCTAATTTATTGGGAAGGTCGAATATTTCTCGGTCTACGGATAGAAAAGGCCAAAATCATGGATAGAATCGACGAGCAAATATATTGAAGAGCCTTCAGAAAGTAGATAGACTATGTCTACTCTTTTTTATGTAATGAATTCCCAAATGTCATATCTATTGTAGTTCTTTTTGATTATTTCTTTAAATAATAGTTCCAATAAATTTGAACTTGTGTAACAATGTTTATTAATATTTTTGATCAAGATATACTTGTAGTTTGTTTTTGATATAGGTATAGTGCAAACGTAACGACGGAATTGTTATCATTAGATTTATTCGTAATGTGTTAATTTCACGCATTTAAATTCAGAATTTTTTTTATTTTCGCATAAAGATGCTGCCTATTTGAGGTAGAAAATTGTGGAGGAATAGCTATGGTGTTAAAGCAGACATTATTGATGTTATTCGATCATTTAAAATTGGAACAACTTTTTGAGGATACGGCTAAGTTTTCCGAGAAAGGAATGTAACCTTGTAAAGGGGTGAATACAAATGAATAAAGTTGGTTTTTTGACGATCGGACAATCACCTCGTTCAGATATTATACCGACATTTACAGAAATATTTAATAAAGATATTAAAATTGTGGAAAGAGGAGCGTTGGATTCCTTAAACGAGGCGGAATTATTAACAGTTTTAGCGAGAAATGAAAAGAACACAACTATCTCTCGATTACGGGATGGCAGATCCATAATAATTGATAGAAGAAAACTACTCCCGTTGTTACAAATGGAATTATCAAAGTTAGAACAAGAGGTGGATATGGTCATCGTATTAAGCACAGATGATTTTTCGAATTTTACATGTGAAAAGCCTATTTTTTATCCGAATCGAATCATCACACAAATGATTAGTGCAATGGCCAATCAACCGAAGCTTGGTTTAATTATTCCGCTAGAAGAACAGAGTAGAGCTATGCGTAAAAAGTGGAACGATATTTCAGATGATATCACGATTGCTGTTGCTTCACCATTTGATTATGGCAACTTTGAAGAGGCAGCTCGTTATCTTCGTGATTACCGAGTAGATCTGATTGTGTTGGATTGCATGGGATACAATGAAGAGCATAGAGAGGTTGTACGGAAAGAGAGTGGTATTTTAACAATATTACCGCGTACATTAGTAGCGGGAATCGTGCTGGAATACTTATAAAGTAAGAATAAGAAGGAATGTTTCGACAGCCTGTAATATCTAGTACTCTTAAATAGGTCTTAACAAAGTAGAAAAGTCCGCTAGCTCGCGGACTTTCTTCGTAAAAGTAATTTTATTAGTCCGTGAAGCATAAAGATGATAAATAACCTAACATTATTAAAAGACCAATACCCATTGCGATATCCATGTTTTTGTACCTCCTTTTAAAAAAACGACACATTTATCCTGCATGCTGCGAGTAAATGCCCGATTAGTATGGGGCAACAGGACGATGGTCATACAAGCGTTTTCCCAGGATGTGAAGTTTTTACTTTATACATAAATATTGTACAATGAATTATAAAATTATGAAACCTTTTATAGGGCTTATGCGTATATATTAGTAATAGAATTACCAATTTGTACATAAAGAGAAGGTGTAAATTAATGAAGAAATGGATTCAAAAAAGTATCGTTATTATGGTTGCGTTTTTAACATTTGGATTAATTACGCCAACACATGAGATATGGGAAGCATTTGATCATAATCCATCAAATCGTGCTTCTATCGGATCAGCACCTGGGACAAGTACTGCAGAAGCGGCTGCTCTTCCGATAGAACAAACAGAAATACAGGAAGACCCGATTGACTATAATGCATTGCTCGTTGATGCGGCGAAAGAGCAATCCTATATGAAATTCGGCACAAAAATTGGCCCGAAAATTAGCAATGAGTTTGACGCTATTATCTTCCCTAAAATGGAAGAAGCCATTGCGATGACAGTAGAAGGCTTAGACGATGAATCGTTAGCATCCTTAACAATTTCAGAAAAGCCAAGTGGTAACTATGGCGAAAAAATTTTTAATATTACTAGCAATGAAACAGGTATGGATTTAATACGCTTCCATGTCCGCACAGAAAAAAGACCACAGGACGGCTACTATTACAACTTCCACTACCACAGTGCTGAGGATGACTTTTTGGCACACAATAATTTAGGGGATATTTATTGGGAGAAAAACACACCTCCGAAATGGTTGTCCTAAAAATCAAGAAACACTCGTTTAAAATACGAGTGTTTTTTGTTGATATATCAACGTTTATACTGATTTTCTGAGTTGATATATCTCCATGTTATATGGGGAGGGGAGAGAGAAAAAAAGCAGTACCCCAAAATGTACCCCAATTTCATCATTTTTTGATTTCCTTAGATTCTTCAAATGAACTCAAATTGATAATTTCATCCATCAGATTAGATGCGTGTACGTCATCTTTTTCAAATGAATGTGTATACACTTTATAAATCGTTTCAGGAGTATCACCAACTAAATCACGTGAATATATATTTCTGTTAAGCAAGCAGCCTAAGTATTATCAATCACCAAGCAATTAAGGAACCAGCTGTATATGGAACATTCTTACAACCACAAAAAGCGAGGCGCATTGATCAGCCTAGGCTCCTTTGGTGGTAAGTACGGAAACAAGGCTTTCAGAGCAATTACAGATAAGCGAAATAAACGTTCGGTATAGACAGTTTCAACTAAACCGTTAAAAGAAGCTCACTTTGCGGTTTATCTATAGGACTTAATTGAGCTATGTGTTTTAGCAGGGTGTCCATTGGATGGAAGCCAAAGTATATAAAAATTGCTGAAAAGCGATTAAGTAAAGTACAGCTGGAACTAATTCATGAATTAGGTTGTTGACCATTTTGAGGATTGTGTCTGATAAATTTTGTGTAATAGGGAAAGTGGTTCATTTTCTGGAGTATTTAAGTTTATTTAGTTCCTTTGTTAAATATTGAACTTGCTTTTCTAATTCATCTATTTTATTTGAATAGCTATGATTGTTGGTATTTGATTGTTGGGATTTAGCTTCCTCTAAAGCCATCATTGCTGCAATAGTAGATAAACCGTCACCTAATGTAGTAATTAGTCCACCAATTACAGCAAGCTTAGCAGCATCATTTTCGCCATTCGATAAAAGGTCATTAATATTAAAACTATCTTTGCGTTTACTCAAATGTTAACCTCCCTAAACTAATCAGTACTATATCTTATTATGTATCCTATTTTATAATTCGTGTGTAAACCCAAATGTTCGGTAACAAAAAGGGGAGAATAATGGAAGTTACTTTTTTAGTCGGAATGAATGTACAAGTTGCTCAAGTAAAAGAGGCGTTTACACTTGAGCAATTAGGAATTGATAAAAATCTAACAGGCGAAGAACTCCAAGAGGCTGTTGCTGAGAGTTATAACGAATGAGCTTGGGAACAGCTATACGGTGGTTTTGATTTTATAGGTTAATGAACAAAAAAAGCCGCAGCGTCGTCACACGCTACAACTCGAATTGGTTTATGCCCATCTAGGCTAGTCAGATAAGTAATTATAACACAACTTAGGAGGGAAAACCTATGTTAAAAGGGCAAACAGCAGTAACTAAAGAAAATTTGTTACAGTGGATTGAAGATTATAGCTGGATGACTGAGTCAATCGAAGAAGTTAGGCAACCAGTAACAAAGGTTGATAACAACAGCTACATTGTGGCTAAAAGAGCTATGTATGGCATTGAAGCAACATTACTATAGGCGAGTGGTGGTACGAGTGATCCAGTATTTATTGAGGTACGACGTAGAGTGTATTCAGATCAAATCTGGTTTTATGTTTTGATAGTGTGGGTGCCTTAGTTTCGTTGCTCAAATTAAGTATTGAATGTATTATTGCTCATTATTTTGGTAAAATAAGGTGTACATAAGGGAGGTATTCTATTGTTTAAAAATGTTTCAAAACCCCAATTAACACTATATTTTTCTACGGCTCTTCTCAGCTTTTTACAAGCAATAAATCTCTGGGGGGAAAGAAAAGCTGCATCACTTTTCTTTTTAACTTCTAGTATATTATTTTTACTTTTTTCAATTATTGGTCTGATGCTTTTTAGGAAACAGCAAAGATCAAGCAACTAAAGATTCCAAAAGGTGTTATTGTAATTTGTTAAAAGAAACACAGTCCTAGTCACACGCTTCGACGTGTTTTACTAGCCCTTTTCTCACTCACATATTAAGTCAATGAAAGAGCGTTCACCAGCATAAGTTATAAATACATATCCGACAGGGGTAGGGGAAATGAAAGAAGTACAGGTAATGGAATTAGGATAGATAAAGATGTGCCAAATATCCAGGTATAAGATCAGCTTCGATAGTAATAAAGACCATCAAAAAAGCCTTCCCCATAACGGAGAAGGCTTAATTTTATTTTTGAGTAATGCGCTCGAAAAACGCTTTTGTTTTTTCTATATCCGTGACATGTCGATTGCATGTTTGGCTATCGGCACAAATGTAATTACTATAATTCGTGAACGTTCCAACGATTTGCCCTTTTACAGACGTTGTAAATAGGCCAACTTCAGAATGGCGGTTACATAGTGCACATATTCCTTTAATTGTATTGTTAGAGAAAGTTCCTTTAATCGCTTTTAGCTGTTCATCTTGTTCTAGTAGGACGTATTTTCGATGTGTACCGGGATCATCCCAAGCTAAATAACAAATCTGCTGAAAGTCCATTTCTTCAAGCTTCGGTAGCTTGAGCTTTTTTTCCTTTTTAAATAGGCTCTTCAGTGTGCTTGCAGTGACTGCTTTGAATGGGATAACGTACGGTTTTAATTGCTCTAAATACGCTTCGCCATACGCGCGATCTGTTACATTAAAAAGCTGTTCAATTAGCTGTGTTTCCGTAGTGGATAGCGCTAATTTTGCTGTAATTTCGCTTTCAACAATACCATGTACGGCTAAAATAACGTTTTTATCCTTTGTCGTTGCAAGTGTTTGTATAATTTTATTCATTTGTTGCTCAAGTAAATGATAGTTTGCGACCGTTAAGAACGGCTGAATTGTTTGTTTTTCCATTTGAATTCACTCCTAAATAGTAGGCTTTTAATTAAGGTTACTGGCCTAAAGAGATCCTTCAATTTATGTTATTTGCGTTAACTTTTCTAGACCTCTTTGACCTGTACAGTGTTTGGTCTAGAGCAAGCATTACAAAAGAATGCGTCCATTTCGATTCCTCCTTGAAATGAAATTCACCATTATTATAACATTTTTTAGGAATTATATAAAGTTAGAAAATTTAATTTATTCAATGAGAAAAAATGGTATAATAGTTTAATATTTGTTCATTGCTAATAGTTGTGGATGACATTTTGAAAGATGTATGTCGAGTTTATAAGTTGTTTGGAGTGGAGATTGGACAGATGCCCAGTTAAACGGAAAACACCCGCACAATAAGGTGATGAACTTGAATTTGAAAGGGGGAGTTTTTATGACACAGGTTAAAAATCATGAAAATTTATATGTATGGAGAGGGATTGTTAGTAACTAACATGGGATGTTTAGTGCTAATAGACCTTCCAAATTCTTGAATATTGTAATTTTAGGAGGACTATTATGCTGAGTCAACAAGGATTTAATTTATGGGCTGGTGGTTACGATAAAACGGTTCAGCTAAGTGAAGAAAGCAACCAATATCCGTTTGCAGGATATAAAGAGGTATTAAATGCGATTTTTAATGAGGTCATGCACATTCCAAAGTCCACTGTATTAGACATTGGATTTGGCACAGGGGTGTTAACGGCAAAGCTATATGACAATGGGCATATGATCAATGGATTCGATTTTTCCTCAAAAATGATCGGAATTGCCAAAGAAAAAATGCCTGATGCAAACTTAATGGAGTGGGATTTGTCAGAAGGGCTGCCAACAGCACTTCTTCATCAAAAATATGACGCTATTATAAGCACCTATGCGTTGCATCAATTTACCGATGAAATGAAGGTGCAATACATTAAAGAATTATTGCAACATCTAACACCTGAAGGCAAAATTTTTATCGGCGATATCGCGTTTCATACAAGAGCGCACCTGGAAAAATGCCGTGAAGAAAGTATTGGCTATTGGGATGATGATGAAATTTACTTTGTCCATGAGGAAATGAGCTCCTTATTAAAAGGAGTATGCCGCTTAGAATTTTACCCGATTTCGCATTGTGGTGGAGTTTTTGTTCTTTCAAATTTTGCGTAGGAAGATGCTTAAATGATTATTTCTGATTATATATATGGTGAATTCGAGATAGAGGATGTGTTAGAGGAACTTATTTTGAGTAAACCGGTACAAAGGTTAAAGGGTATTCATCAAGGTGGGGCAAGTTTTCTTGTAAATAGCCGATGGAATGTAACGCGTTATGAACATTCAGTTGGTGTCATGCTGTTAATTAAACAGCTAGGAGGCTCTTTAGAGGAGCGGATTGCAGGATTATTACACGATGTATCACATACAGCTTTTTCGCATGTCATTGATTTTGTCCTTGAAAATAAAGCGGAAAATTATCATGAAGAGATATTTATGGTTGTGATTAGGAAATCAGAAATTCCTACTATTGATATTCATCAAAAGAATAAAACTCGACTTATCGATCCTTCGCGGTATATTCGTGAAGATTCTTTGAGTTTCTCGGTAAATCACGAAAAAGTTTCGATAAAATATATAAAACTCTCGATAAATTCACAATATTCGTCGATAAGTCTAGTGTTCTTCTCGATAAAACGACTGAAAGGGCTGACTATAGTCAGCCCTTTATTTAAATACTCCTTTTATTATATCGGAAACTACGATATAATCGTTTGTATCGATATAATAAAGGAGTAAATTTAATGATTAAAGATATAAATAACTATTTTACATCGATTTATTACCATCTACATTCAACGCATGAAGATTCAATTTCTCATCAGAGCGTGCGTATTTTACAGATGATTCAAAAGGAAGATGAAGTAACAGTGCGTGATATTGCAGAGTTACTGAATATTTCTCATAATACAGCATCTGAGCACATCAAAAAGCTGGAGCGTAATGGTTGGGTGAAAAAGGAGCGGGACATCGATGATCAGCGTAAAGTACATATTCATTTAACAACTGAAGGGCTTCTTGTTTTAAAGAAAAACACAGAATTAGATGATCAGAAACTGCAACATGCACTAAATCAGCTTTCGGGAGAAGACCAACAATTGATTTTACAGGCATTTCGTTTATTAAGCGAGGTGGCTAAATAATGTACACATTTGTAAAAATTTTATGCTCGGCAGCCGTTATTGGTATTGTGACGGAAATTGCTAGAAGGTTTCCTAGCTATGGTGGCATTATCGCAGCGCTGCCACTTGTCAGTATTTTAAGTATCATTTGGCTTACTGTGCAAAGTGAATCGAGTGAGCACATTCAGCGATTTACGGTTGGTGTAATCGTTGGACTACCAGCTACAATGGTGATGCTATTTGTTATTTATATGGCAATGAAATCATCGATCCATATCGTTTTTGCCATTGGACTAGGTGTCGTTTCGTGGGCAGTATTTCTAGGTGTGCAAAAAGCCATAGCTAGTATGTTTAATTTTTCTATATAGGAGAATGATAAATGACAATAATTTCTATTCAACAATTACCCAAACTTGATGTTTTGCAATTTTTTAAAGAGCATTGGGGAAGTACAGAAATGGTCATTTCCAGTGGGATTTATGACTCTAGTAAATTAGAGGGGTTCGTCTATGTAGATGAACAAAAGATGATTTTAGGTCTTGTAACGTATCATATTCGTGAAGAAGAATGTGAAATTATTTCCCTTGATAGTATTGTGGAAGGAAAGGGAATAGGTTCATTGTTAGTACAAGCAGTTGAACAAAATGCTTTCGAACAAGGCTGTACGATCATTACTCTTATAACGACAAATGATAATTTGGACGCTTTGAAATTTTATCAAAAAAGAGGTTATCACTTAGTCGAAATTATACAAAACGCAGTTGAGCAAGCAAGAGTCTATAAACCGGATATTCCTTTCATTGGTAATGATGGGATTCCAATACGTGATGAAATACGTTTAGCAAAGCAATCTGGTTTATAATGAGCCAGGTTGTTTTTATTTGGGATTAACATTCAGCGAAGAGAAATCCTTACTATATATTTTCAAGGTTTCATCTCCTACGTTTTCTCGCTATACTTGATAGGTAGCAAGAAAGTGAGGAAAGACATGAAAAAATTACTATTTGTTTTATTGTTTAGTGTTCTAGTAGTGGGGGCTGCCTTCATCATTTATTTAAAAAGCAATCCACCACTTGTCATGAACAGCTATACGAATCCGGCAGATGATTCAACTATAAAAATCGTAGAAATAGAAAATAAAGGACTGCATGAGATAGAGCTTCAACAAATTTTCGTCAATGATAAAGTGCCTGAAAGTGCCGAGCTTGTCGTGAGTAAGTCTGAACCGTTTGAAGCAGAAACGAAGCTGGTAGGTAATCCGAATATTACCTATCATAAATTAAGGCAAGTAACTATTTTTCCAAGTCAATACATAGATCGCCAGGCTATTGGCAAGCAGCCTCAGCATTATGCAGTAAAGGTTGAAGCGCCTTCTATTAAAAAAATAACGATTAAGTACAAGTATTTAAAAATACCATTTACTTTAACAGCCGAGTTACAAGAGAAAAAAGTGAAGTGAAACTATCATCAGTGGGGTTTTCTTACCCACTGATTTTTTTGTCTTCACCAATGGCTAAGACTGTATATACTCGTTATTTGTCTTATCCTTTATGCCTATGTCATTTCATAAGATTGTTTGGTGAAAAAATACTGTGACTCCTAAAACATGGTAATCTAATAGTAATGGCTATTGCGATGTCGGGAGGGACTAAATGGGAGTTATAATCGTTAACATAGTACTTGTTATCTGTATTTTCACTGTGACTTTAGTGGTTATTCAGAAGCATTCGAAGGAGGATGTTAAATTAGAAGTAACAGCTGTATGTGAAGGGGTAAATGAATTAGGTCAAGCTATAATGAAAATATATTTTACATTTTCAATTGGCAAACTAGCACATCGTAAAAAAGAAATAATAGGCAGTATTGATTGGTCACAGGGATGGATGCCTGTTTGCTATAATTTAAAGGAAAATGGGTTCTATCAGGAGCAACGATTACTCCGTGCTGCAAATGAGACAACCTATACAACCTTTGAAATAAACGCTACAAATGATATTGATCATCTGGGTCGGGGTGAGGGATATGTTGTGTTAGTGCTAGAGGATCCAATTGCTACTGATAAGTCTAGAGCAGGTGTGATTCTCGCTGTTACAGCTAATATGGTGACCTATCAGCTATCGGATTCAACTAGCTGGAATAATGACTTTGCCGTAAATCAATAAAATATAGAGTAAGCTATTCGTTAGGAGGAAAAGCCTGATGAATAGCTTTTTTGTTTGGTAGGAAATAACGGAACCTATTAATGCGAATTTCGTAGAATATTTAAGGGCAGGAGTGTCGCGGTTGTTTTCATTACGATATGAGTTCAACCTTGGATCCAACGATGTCTAATCAATAATCGAAAAGAAGGTACAAGACTTTGGATATTTTAACAAATAAATTGATCATGATTGCTTTATTTATACTCATCATTCATTCGATAGAAACACTTGCGTATGCAGTTCGATTATCAGGTGCACGTGTGAAATTACTAGCCTCCGCACTATCCTTGTTCAATGTAATGGTTATGGTGTCAAGGTTGGCAAATATGATGCAGCAGCCATTTACCGGAAGTTTGGCTGACACAGCACCAAAAGAAAACACATTAGTGTTTGTGGAGCAGCAATTCCGAGTACTTATCGGAGCCGCTTCTATAGGTACATTAGTAGGTATTTTACTATTGCCGACTTTTATAGCGATATTTTCAAGAGCCATTATTCATTTATCTGAGGAAAAAGGCTCCATTCCAGCATTATTTAAAAAAGGGTTTAGTATAGAGTATTTTAAACGTGGAATTAAACATATCCATTTGCCAAGCTTTTCATACTTAAAAGGGATTAACTGGCGTGATATCCCCCTTAAATTATTTATCGTGAACGTCGTGATAACGGCCATCTATACAATTGGTGTCCTGTCAGCACTTTACGCCTCTTTATTAGTTCCAGAAAGAGCTACAACTGCTGTGATGGCATCAGGACTTATTAATGGGGTAGCAACGATGTTACTAATTATATTTATTGACCCTAAAATTTCTGTTCTTGCGGACGATGTTATTAATCAAAGAGGTAGCTATTTAAGTCTGAAACAAGTATCTGTGATGATGATGGGCTCAAGGCTACTAGGTACATTTTTAGCCCAGCTTTTATTTATTCCCGGGGCAAAATATATTGCCTGGTTTACACAATTTATGACATAAGGAGGATTACACGGTTCGTCACTATTGAAGCCGAGAAACAGTTTTCAAGAAGGATAGTTTGAAGTGGATAACTTTCTAGGGAAGGGAAATCGATATTTAATGAAAAAGTTATGTTTCCTAATTTTGATGATGTTTGTGTTAGTTGCTTGTAGTACGAATCAACAAGAGGAGGTACATTATATAGCGAAAAGTGAGCACTGGAAGGCGATATATCATAGTAATTCAGAAGAGGGCTTACGAATTTTCTATCTGGGGGAAGAGAAAGACTTAGGTGATTTACAAATAACGATAGAAGGTACAAAAGAATAAACCACTATAAATGACGCTCGAATAAATACGGATAAACAGTGGATCTTAACGAAAAAAGAAAGTGCGAAAATGTTTAAAAAAGAGGCTGCCCCAATTATTCGAATTCAGTGGCAATCTTACAATGAGACTTTAGAGTAAGAAGTGGATGATTTACTTTGCATAGGGAATGAGATAAAGGGCATTAAGTAAGGCTTTTTGATACATACTTTTGCTCGAGCAAAATACAAGTGGAATGTGTAAGTTGAATATATAGCGTCAAAATTGTTTTGTGAAAAAATTTCAAATATTGACAAGAAATGAAACATTCGTTATAGTAAGTAACAATTTCACAAAGCAATAAAATTGGCGATGAGAAGGACATGAGTTTTGATAAGCGATTTTACAGAGAGGGAGGCACGGGCTGAAAGCTTCCTAATGCAGCTAGCGAAACTTACTACCTTTGAGCAGTGCTTGGAAACTTGCACCGTACTTGCAACGTTACTGCATAACAATGAGCCACTAGAGCATCTAGTGGGAATTTGGGTGGAACCACGGGTAATCAACACATGCTCGTCCCTTTATGGGGCGCGAGCATGTGTTTTTTTTATTTGTCACTTCTTTCAGTAGAGGACTCCCACCTTTATAGGTTAAAGATGAGTGCGGTATTAAGTCACTTTTCAGCGTCTGTCCAAACATCAGCTGAAAGAAGTTACAGCCTCCGGCGGATGTCACGGAATCGGAAATGAGTTCTTTGTGCTAGCACAAAGCCGATTCCGGTCGTAATTATGCCGAGGCATAATTTATAATAAAGGAGTAGAAAAACATGTCAAATCAAGTTATTAACATTCAATTTCCAGATGGTAAACAACAAGTATTTTCAAAAGGTGCTACATTAACCGACATTGCACAAGTGATTAGTCCCGCTTTACGCAAAAAGGCAATCGTAGGGAGTATGAATGGAACCATCATTGATTTGACGCGCCCGATAGTGGAGGATTCACAAATTTCCCTGTACGATGCTAGCACAAAAGAAGGAATTCAGGTGATTCGTCATTCAACAGCCCATTTATTAGCGCAAGCAATTAAGCGTTTATACCCGGATGCTAAATTTGGGGTCGGCCCAGTTATAGAAAATGGGTTTTACTATGATATCGACATTGCGCATTCCTTTGCGCCTAGTGATTTACAACAAATTGAAAAAATGATGAAGCATATTGTTCAAGAAAATATACAAATACAGCGTAAAGAAGTAACGAGAGCAGAGGCGCAACAGCTATTTGCTCATGATGCGCTAAAGCTAGAGTTATTACAGGATATTCCTGAGGATGAAGTAGTGACGGTTTATGAGCAAGGAGACTTTTATGATCTTTGTCGTGGACCTCATGTACCTTCCACAGGAAAATTACAACACTTTAAATTAATGAATGTGTCAGGTGCTTACTGGCGAGGAGATAGCAATAATCAAATGCTTCAGCGTATATACGGTGTAGCATTTTCCTCAAAAAAAGAGCTTGAGGAGCATTTTGTTTTCCTAGAAGAGGCGGAGAAGCGCAATCACCGAAAGCTAGGAAAAGAACTAGAGTTATTTATGTTTTCAGAGGAAGCACCAGGGATGCCGTTTTATTTAGCAAATGGTCAAATTATTCGCAACGAATTAGAGTCTTATTTACGTCAATTACAAGCAAAATTTGATTACCAAGAAGTACGGACACCATCGATGATGAACCAGCGTTTATGGGAGCAGTCAGGACATTGGGATCACTATAAAGAAAATATGTACTCTACTCATGTAGACGACCAAAGCTTTGCATTAAAACCTATGAATTGCCCTGGACATATGCTGATTTTTAAAAATGATTACCATTCATATAGAGATTTACCGATTCGTATGGCTGAATTTGGCCAAGTTCATCGACATGAATTTAGTGGCGCCTTAAATGGTCTTTTACGAGTTCGTACTTTTTGCCAGGATGATGCACATATTTTTGTTACGCCACAGCAAATTGAAGAAGAAATTACGCTTGCACTAAAGATTATTGATGAGGTTTACCAGGTTTTTGGCTTCCAATACGATATTGAATTATCAACACGTCCCGCTGATTATATGGGTGAACTTGAACTTTGGAATCAAGCCGAAGCGGCGTTAGAAAACGTACTAACGAATCTAGGCTTTCCTTTTACAATAAATGAAGGTGACGGAGCGTTTTATGGACCAAAAATTGATATTCATATTAAAGATGCCATTCATCGCAGTCATCAATGTGCAACAGTGCAGCTCGATTTCCAACTACCTGAGAAATTCGACTTAACGTATGTTAATGAACAGAATGAAAAAGTAAGGCCTGTCGTTATTCATCGAGCGGTATTCGGTTCTATTGATCGCTTTTTAGGCATATTGATTGAGCATTTTGGAGGGGCATTCCCAACATGGCTTGCACCTCAACAAGTAAAAGTTATTGGGGTGGCAGATAAGCATCGAGCATATGTTCAGCAAGTTGTTGATGCTTTAAAAAATGAACAAATCCGTGTAAGCATTGACGATCGACAAGAAAAGCTAGGTAAAAAAATTCGAGAAGCGCAAATGAATAAAATACCTTATATTGTAGTACTTGGTGATCAAGAAATGGATACTCAACATGTCACTGTTCGTAAATACGGCCAGCAAGCTTTAATTGAAAAAACATTGCAGCAGTTTATCGAGGAAATAAAGCAAGAAATACAGCAAAAAGCTTTAACTATAAAATGAATCCTATAAAACAATATAGCTCGACTCTAGGGAAGCCACTCCCAAGAGTCGAGCTATAACAGCGATGGAATAAATGGTAATTTCAGAATTTGCTTAAAAATGTTAATTTTTTCTTTGAATTTGCTACTATTAATCAATTTTCAAGCATACAATAAATTAAACAACAGACGAAATACAATTATTTAATGGTATTACTTTGATAATTACTGTTTCCTAAAAGGATAGTTTGTGTCTCAGCGTCAATGACCAGGTATTTATGATAAGTCTCCTGATCCAATTGCTTAAAGGATGCTAAAAAATATACTTGTCGATTGGGATGAATAAAAGTATGTTGAGAGAGGTCTGTTTTTTTACGTATAAAATTTGTTTTTAGATTAAATGTTTCCTCAGCCTTCGATACGTCCTTAAAGGCTATTCTTTGACGAATGTTCAAGGTAGCATTGTTATATTCCTCATAGATTGTCCTATTTAATATATGATAAAAATCATTCTCAGTACGAAATGCTTGATATTGATTATTTGGGTATTTATAAGATGTAGTTCTAGAAGGTATGCAAAGAACCGATGTTGTGTTTTCTACTGAATCTTGAGGTTGCTGTAGTAAAAAGCTTGAAACGACCAGTGATAAAATAAATACCTGCATTATTTGGCCTCCTTTTTCCTGTCATAAAAAAGATAGCCCATTTCTATGTTATTTATACGTATTTTAACAACAGCAATAGGTTTTATAACCAAAAATGAATACAGGGTAAAACTAGACGACTCATCGAAAATAGTTTTAGCTGGCTTTATTGATCGCTTTTGAATATTTATTTAGTAGGACATCTAATTCTTGGCTACAATCTACCACACTTGGATGGGTGAAACCTAAATCCATAGCCTTTCTATACATAATTTTCCTTTTTATTTCAATCTTCATCTTCAAGAATTGTTTATGCGTTAAATAATTAACCAAAATCTTTTCCCCCTATTATTTTTTCTCCATATATTCTTGAAATACATTGACCTCGATTCAACTTTTTCATTGTATCTCACCTAAAATGAAAAATATGTCACATTGTGTATAGGTTGAGAAATTCGTAATTTAGTCATAGGAAAAAAATTTTATTCTTATATTGGGCAATATATATATATAAGTGACTATGAACAATTGGGACTATATAAATTACTTTTATTGTATTATTTATATACTTTATTACCCTTCACACTAAAATATTAGGGTTTTTTTTTGGCTAGATTTTAGAAAAGGGACAGGGTGATGATTAATAGATTTGCATCTTTTTTACTATAAAAATATCTGGTGTCATAGACTGAAAATTTCATAGGTTTCATATCTTGTCACAATTTATCAAATAAACTTCTTTGTTGTTTGTAATTGAAGGGATTTTACTTTGGATGAAAATATTGAGAATTTTCGAAATATATCGAACGGTGGAAATGTGAGTTTAAAATCTATTGAAAATAGGGGGGGATACAATGTTGAAGGCAAGGTCGCTATTTTTAAGTGTTATGATTGTTTCTTGTTTAATGGTAATCGCATGTTCAGAAGTGAAAACAAAAACAGATGAGTCTCCAAAATCAACGGTAGTTACTAACCATTCCGTTCAACATGAAGAAGAAGTTAAACCGACACCTCCTATTATTGATAGAGACTATGATTTTACATATTTAGAGGAAATGCCAGAGGAAAAAAGAGCTTTATATGAAGAATTTTTAAGCAATGGGAATATAAATAGTTTAAAGACTTTTACACCCGAGGAAATGGTGTTAATTATGATGAATTTAATATTTGAAAATAAATTCGATAAATTATATGCAATTACCTACAACAACAATGAACTTCCTGATAAAGAAACTTTTATAGCAGAGTATATAGATTATTTATTAGATGAGGATATACAGAATTATTTAATGTACAGATACTACGATAGTATTTCAGTGGATAAAGAAACAAGCACAGAAAGTATAGCAGTTGTACAATTGGATATAATTTTCGGAAGCTCCCACTACCGTAAGATATTTTCTTTACTAAAAGAGGATGATATATGGAAGGTAGATATATATAATTATGTGAAAGAAAAAAAGGCAAAATTTGAAGGGAAATAGAGGAAACAATTATGACCGTAATATACTTTGTAAGACACGCGCATTCTTACTATACAGTCGATGAGTACAATCGCCCGCTTTCTGATAAAGGATTGGAGGATCGGGATCGTGTTACTAGATTATTTACTAATAAAATAATCCATGCTATCTATTCAAGTCCATATAAAAGAGCCGTGCAGACGGTGGAAGGCATAGCGCAAGGGCATAAGTTAGAAATAAATACGATAGATTCTTTAAAAGAAAGAATGCTATCTAATGGAAATAGTATTGATTTTGACAATGCCATGCAACAAGTATGGAGTCAACCGAATTTCGCATTTGAAGGTGGAGAATCAAATGAAGCCGCCAAGGAACGAGCTATTACTACGTTGAAAAAAATTATCCTTGCACATCCAAATGACAATATAGTGATTGGTACACACGGCAATATAATGGTCTTAATGATGCAATATTTTGATGCACAATATGATTACTCATTTTGGAACAGACTTTCAATGCCTGATGTTTATCAACTTACATTTCAGCATTTCATGTTAAGTGATGTTCAAAGAGTTTGGGAAGAATAAGAGAAGGGGCTGTCTACTGGCAGCCCCTTGGTATAGTTTATCGAGAAGAAGTTTCTGCCTGACGAAACCTAGAAAATTATTGAGGCTATGAATGCAATGTCTGTGTTGACTTATAGTATAAACATTTAGTCATAGGGATACATATCACTCGGACAATATTGGTAGGTAGGTTTCCAACGACCATTTCTACAATAATACCTCATATCACCAATACAAGTTGTGGCCCCTTCTTGTTGACATGGTCCCATATCTTGAATAGAACGATATTTTGGCGATAACTGTGGACTATAACCATATTGTGGCCATATTGGTGTATGATCACTCGGGCAATATTCGGAGGTAGGTCTCCAACGACCACTTCTACAATAATACCTTATGTCACCAATACAAGTTGAGGAACCCTCTTGAAGACATGGTCCCATATCTTCAATGGAACGAAATTGTGGCGATAGCTGTGGACCATAACGATATTGTGGCCATGTTGGTGTATTATCACTCTGACAGTATTGATAGGTAGGTCTCCAATAACCATTTCTACATTCAAAATACATATCACCAACACAAGTTGTGGCCCCTTCTTGTTGACATGGGCCTATATCATTAGGAAAAGAACCATATTGCCAAGTCATGAAAGTCACTTCCTTTAATTTATTTAAACCATATATAACCATCAGATAACATTGAACACTTAACAAAAAAATAATGTTCAGTCTTATTCAGCATTTTCAGGTAAGAAAGTGTTCATTTTAACTAGGAGGTTACATCATATCCTAGGTTATGAAATGGAAATGATTACTATTGGGCCGTTTTTTTCGCATTGCCATAATTAAACTAGATGGCAACTAAGGAAGGTGGTGGGAGATAAAACGTCTCTTGTAGGGGAAATGAACGTATAAACAACACTTTTTTAAGAATGATATGGAAGAATACTTTGTCGTTGATGTAAAGGAGCTTTTCATGCAAGGAGTGACTAAAGCGTATTATCATCACTAAATTGCAGATGATAATACGTTTTTACACACGAGCTACAATCTATCGAGAATACTGAAATATTTCCACACGGAGTAAAAAGCTTATCCCATTTGATTCCATTCTTCTCGTAAAAGACCAAATAAAACTACATCATGAAATTGACCGAAACGGAAAAGTTCATTTCGTAAAATACCTTCTTTTGTAAAGCCACACTTTTCATAAGAACGAATAGCTCCTTTATTAAAGCTGAAAACCTGAAGCTTGATTTTATTAATGGAAATATAATTAAAAATAAAGTGAATAAGAGTTTTCATTGCATCCGTTCCAAGCCCTTTCCCATGCCATTGTTCTCCAATTGAAATGCCTACAGAGCAAGTACTGTTCTTCCAATTGATTCCATAGACGGCACAGGTACCGATAAGCTCATTTGACGACTTTTCGAATATACCGAAAAAAAACTCTTCTTTTTTTCCACTAATACTTTGAAAGAATGAAGAATGATCCTCAAAGGTATTTGGAAAGGGAATGTCGTCATTAGCCAGTAACAATGTCTTCAGTTCACTTTCAATTTTCACAAATGCTTCTAGGTTGGAGGAAGTCATTTGTTGTAATGTAATAGCTTGCCCTGTAAGAAATTCTTTAAAATAGTTTTCCATTTGTTTTCTCCCTTGTTCAAGAGCTGCAGTTAGAGTTTACAACCCTTGGATTATTTGTTGTTTAAACAAAACATCTACTGCACTTTTCACACTCATTCACTCAACTCCTTATGTATAGATAACTTTATAGTAGCATTTTTGGTTATTAGTGGAAATGATATTTTGATAAATAATCTCCAAAACTTGTGGTTGATTTCCGTTCCGACTGGGCGTTTTATTGTTGCTGTCGCTGCGCTTTCGCACAGATTAGAGATAAATCTATTTTATTTTTTCGAAGGGCGCCAATTTGTCTGAATGTTTACATCTTGTTGCTCCATCCAATCTAGAAAATCCGCTGTGCATTGAATATCGAAGTCTAGCACTGCTTCATATACATAAATTGAAGGAAGTACTAGGGACTTCTTAAGAAGTTCTTCTTTAATAGTTAAAATAAACTTTCGACTTTCATTTGTTAAGGAATCGTTCATTAACGGTACTAAATCTCGTGATAGAGGGCCATCTCGTGTTTCAGAAAACAGCCACATATCAATATTCCAAATTTCTGATGGCATTTGCTCATATTGTATTTTAAAATAGATACCATTAAATGGTGTTTTCAAATAATTACGATACTTTAATTCTAAAACTTTCGGATTGCTAGTTAAATCAGCTAGTATTGTCATAGCTTCTGCTGCATTAGGCTGTACACAAAATGTTTCGATATCGATATCGTAATCCACTAGTAAATCATATGCTGTAGCGCCGACAACATAAGCTTGTCCAATAGTATTCCATTTTTCTAGCAGCTTTAATTTTTCTAAAATTAGCATGGCAGTTTCTTTTCGTTTTTGAGCTCTCTCTAATAGTTTCAGTATGAACACCTTCTCTAAAATAATTTTCTAAATTATGTTAGAATACATTATATTTTCTGTTTTTTCAATATATTATCGTGAAAATAAACAATACGAAATGTGTACTTTGATTCGTCAGTGGCGATTGTTTTATGTAGCAAAAGTAATGGGACCGTTACAATTACGCCAAGGTAGAATGACGACTTAAGATGAAAGGGGAGCTTTGATGAAATTGAAATTTTATGAAAAAAAAGATGATGTCTTAATTGAACGTTATACGATTACAGAGGAGCAGCTTCGCTATACGATGTCTCCGAAAGAGAGTATTGAACTAGTAAAGCAGGACAAAAACCGCCATGCCGTTCTTGTTTTAGATGAAGATAAGCTCGTGACTTTCTTTGTGTTACATGAAAAAGAAGGCGTTACGCCATATAGCTCTAATGAACAGGCTATTTTAATCCGTGCCTTTTCAACAGACTTTTATGAACAGGGAAAAGGCTATGCGAAAGCGGCATTACAGCTTTTGCCAGACTTTGTTTTAGAGCATTTTCCAACTATTAATGAGCTTGTGTTAGGGGTTAATCTACCGAATACTGCCCCACAGTCACTTTATAAAAAATGCGGATTTATCGATGAAGGAAAGATGGCAAAAGGGTTTAGGGCCGAGATAAAAGTGATGAGTTATAACATAAGTAAAAGTAACAGCTAAATGCTTGATTAGAAAACCAACTTAATTTTGCACAAGAGTCTTCTCGCATCTAAAGAATGAGGTGAACAAAATGACGCAATTGCTGGAAGCACGTATGGAGCATCTCGATGAAATATGTGCGATTGATCAAGAAGTAATTGGCGATTTTTCAAGAAGCGAATATTTGCGTACAGCCATTAACGAAAAACGTTGTATCATTCAACAAACTGAAAAAGGGATTGGTGGTTTTCTTATTTTTACGAATGACTTTTTTGAAAACTGCTTCATCTCATTAGTTATTGTGAAGCCCTCTGAGAGAAGAATGGGCATTGCCACAGCGTTACTAGCTTTTTATGTAGAAATGGCTGCAACTCCAAAAATCTTTTCTTCTACTAACCAATCCAATACTAGTATGCATAAGGTATTTGAAACGGCAGGCTTTATAAAAAGTGGGTATATTGAAAACTTAGATGAAGGAGATCCGGAAATTATTTATGTGAAATATAAATAGGAGCAAGGGATGTCTTGCTGTAAGGTTTCTGCTTAGAGAGCTGCAACTATGAAAAGTTCCTTTCGTGCTCGTATGACCGAAAAGGAGAGCTTATTTAAAAGTGTTGTAAATAAAATCTTAAACTATAAATAGAATTCTTTATTCAACAAACGAGCAAAAATATCATTTAGGAATAACCTCATTCACTTTATAAGGGGGATGGAATTGAAGGAATTTAAAAAAACAGTAGATGACTATACTTTTCACGGATATGAATTTGGTGATGCAAGTTTTCCTACACTTGTTTGCTTTCATGGATTGACAGGAGATTCAAAAAGTTTTCTTGGGTTAATTAAATACTTGATAAATGACTTTCACCTTATTCTTTTAGATAATCCAGGTCATGGAGAATCTCCATTACTAGATGTAGAGCAGGATTATATGTTTTCCTCTTTAGCAAGGCGTATTTATAGAGTGATACAGAAGATTACTAATGATTCTATTTATTTGTTGGGACATTCTTGGGGAGCTGATCTTGCCTTACATTTCACGAAAATATATCCAAACATGATAAGAGGAGTTATTTTAATAGATGGAGGATATGTATTTCCTGAACAAGTTGATGGGATGACGGAAGTAAAAGCTTTAGTAGGTTGGCAGGAATATATTGATTCAAGTAAATATAGTTCATGGGATGAAGTAGTTAAAGAGTACCAAAATTACACAACGAGGCAATGGGACTCACAGCTTGATTTGACAATAACCTCTAACTTTGAAAAGGTTAACAATTACTATGTATTAAAGGCTGACAGGTTTAGCATTTTATCAACCATTAAAGCGTTTTATAAAGAACCTTGTTCAACTACCTATGATAGTCTTGAATGCCCTGTCGTACTGTTTCATGCAACAATTCCATCGGCTGATGCATCCCGAAATAAAGGAATAGAAAAAGTTAAAAAAGGTATTAAGAATATAAAGGTAATAGGTATTGATAATACCATGCATAACATTCATTGGGACTGTCCTGAAATAGTTGCTAATGAAATTTTGCTGTGGAAATCGGAAAGTAATCAACTTCAACAATAGGGCGCTTTTCTTTAATAAGAGGGCGTCTTTTGGAATGCCTCAACTTATGATCTGGCCCAAAAAATTAGGCATAATAAAGTAAAGCCACTTCTTAGACTAGAGACCAGGCTTAAGTCTTTTAATTGTCATTCAATATTTAGTATAGAAATAACTTTTAAAATAGACTTTTATTTCATATTTTAGTAGGATGTAGTTAGAGTCATGCCATCTATTTGCCTTTATAGATGGTTTATTTTTTTGATATGAGGGCATCTTTTAAAGATTTGTTCTCTACTTTACGCGACAGGATTGTAAATATTTTGAAAAAAATAAAACTATTTAAAGGGAAATGATGGCACTTACTTTGATGAATGACGTTATTTTTATTGGAAGCTACTATATAGTTTCCTCAAAAAATGGATCATCACAACAGGGAGGGAAGGGGAATACCATTGATATAAGTTGGAGTGGAGGCTGGACACTCCCGAAAAGCTTTGCTCTGTGCGAAAGCGAAGCGACAGCAAAAACAAAAACAAAGCGCCCAGTCAGAACGGAAATCAACCTCTCATGGAGATGAGAAAAAAATACTTTGGAGGATGTTATATTGAGTAACGAAACATCATTAAGTTTAAGTAGTAATTCATTTTTCGTGGCATTTATTTTACTTCTGATCGCCATTATACCGATTGGACTTGCTGTGAAATCAAAAGGAAAGATATTTGGAAAAATTGGGCTTCTACTTACATATATTGCATTTGCTTTACAGTTAGTTTATTTCATTTTAAGGTGGATTGCTGTTGATCATGCACCTGTAAGTAATATGTATGAGTTTATGACGTTCTTTGGCATTATGCTTACTGGTAGTTATTTGATCATTCATTTTTTATATAAGCAAATTGTTGTAGGTTTGTTTACTATCCCTGTGTCATTAATTATTCTCGGTTATGGAAGCGTTTTTACAAAAACAGTTTCACCACTTGTTCCATCACTGCAAAGTAATTGGTTAACGATTCATGTTATGACAGTTGCCTTTTCAAGTGCTGTTTTATCGGTTTCATTTGCAACAGGTATTATTTATTTGTTACGAACATTAGATGTTTCTAAATTTTCGAAGAGTACAGTTGCCTTGGAATTTGTTATGTATTGTTTAATTGTCGTGATTGGCTTTATTGGAGTGGCAACTTACTTTAACTTAGCAGGAGATAAAATCGAGCTTCAATTTGAAAATAAGCTAGAGAAGAAAGAAACAGCCGAGTATACGATGACGCCTCTAATTGTCAATAAAGGTGCAGTAACAGATAGTGGGGATCAGGTTGGCGTTTTACAGATCACGAATAAGCTAGATGCGAAGAAATTGAATACGATTGTCTGGTCATTTATCGTTGGAACGATTTTATATGGGTTGATTGTACTCATTACGAGAAGACGATTAATTGTGTTATTAAAGCCATTAACAAACCGTGTACAGCCAGTTTTAATAGATGAAATTACATATCGAGCAGTTGTCATAGGTTTCCCATTGTTTGCCCTAGGAGGTCTATTGTTTGCTATGATTTGGGCACAGATTGCTTGGAGTAGGTATTGGGGTTGGGACCCTAAGGAAGTGTGGGCACTGATCACATTTTTATTTTATGCCGCTTTCCTTCATTTCCGCCTTTCAAAAGGATGGGAAGGGGAAAAGACAGCTTGGTTAGCGATTATTGGATTTGGAATAATCGTATTCAATCAAGTATTTGTAAATTTAGTTATAGCAGGTTTACATTCTTACGCGTAAGGATATTATCGCGGGATATGCTAGGGCCAGCTCAAGGATTCATCCTTTTTGCGATGCTCTTATTTTATCCGATATATACAGGAACTTTGAATAATATATGCTATCATTCAAAATCTGAAGCTGTACAAATTAAATAGCCGTTAAAAAGAGACATCCATTAATTTGGATGTCTCTTGTATTTTGCACTCTACATGTTAAAGCTATAAATTAAAGCTTTACAACATTAGTAGCCTGAGGTCCGCGGTTACCTTCTTCAACGCCGAACTCTACTTTTTGGCCTTCTTCTAAAGTTTTAAAGCCATCTGATTGAATAGCAGAGAAATGTACAAATACATCATTTCCACCTTCTACCTCAATAAATCCAAAACCTTTTTCTGCGTTAAACCATTTTACTGTACCTTGTGTCATGTGAACAACCTCCCAAAAAAATTAAACAATCATATTGCTTCGATCACTTGCAAAAAAATCACATTTTCAATGATTTTAGCGGATAAGATGAAGTAATGTAATTATTGTTCTGATTATATAACAATTCCGAATATTTATCCAGTATATTCCGATTTTGTAATGTAAAATTTACATTTCCATTATTTTAACCATTCTTTCTCTTTAGCGACAATTACGGCCTCTGCACGAGATTCTACGTTTAGTTTGACAAAAAGCTTGGATAAATAATTTTCAACAGTGCGTTGCGTGACCCCGATGGCTGAAGCAATTGCTTTATTTGTACATCCTTGTGCGACAAGCTGTAAAATCTCTTGCTCCCTGTCACTTAGTAAAACATCTTGCTGCGTGTTTGGAAGATTGGTACGCTGCTGTACAAAGTCTAAAAAATCAGCTGGTAGTAAGATTTCGCCCCTTAGTGCGGCTTCAATTGTTTGAATCACTTGCTGTTTCGTAGCGAGCTTTGATAATAGTCCATCGACCTTCTTCTCAATCAGTAGTTCGTAATAATCGGAAAGTTCATATCCTGTATAGAGTAAAATAAGTGTTTCTGGTTGCTTTTTCTTAATCATTTCTGAAAGCTGGATGCCATTGATTGGCTTCATATTAATATCAATCAAAAATAATTGAAACGTTTGAGCATCCATTCTCGACAGAACAGCGGCGCTATCCTGTTCCGTATCTATATGGACATTTGCTAAATCCTGTAATAATGTTTTCGTACCATCTAAAACGACAGGATGGTCATCTATAATAAGAATATTAATCATCTGAATCCACGTCCTCTTGTATTTGAATAACTATATGCATTCCTTCATTTAAATTGGAGGTTATCGAGATGTCCCCATTAAAAGCACGGACTCGTTCTCGAATACCATTTATGCCCATAGAATTTGAAGAATGCATTAAACTTTCAATATTACAGCCAATACCATTATCATCGTATTGGAGGATGAAACCACGATTTATCGCTTGTAGTCTTAGTGAAACTTCGGTTGCTTCAGCATGCTTAATGGCATTATTTAAGAGCTCTTGCACAAGGCGATAGACGACTAAATGCAAAGTTGCATCTTGAAATTGTACACGTTCTATTTGTGCTTTAAACAAAAAGTCTGCTCGAATTTTCACCTTTTGAATTAGTTTTTTTAAGGCGATTTGTAGGCCAAGTGTGTCCAGTAAAGGAGGGCTTAAATTCTCACAATACTCACGTAAGTCCTTCGATGCATTTAGTAACTGCTCACGAATATCTAATACCTTTTCTTTATTAATAATAGGAGAGCTAGTAAGTACATCTAACTCTCTCGCTAAATGAAGTTGCTCTTGCAAAATAGTGTCATGTAACTCCTGTGCTAAAATACTTTTCTCCTTTTCAATCATATTCCATAATAATTTGTCGAGCCAAGGAAGCTGTGTATCATTGTGATCCTTCATAAGCTTTATTTCATACACTAAATCTTCAATGAGCTTTAAATTATCAATAAACATAGAGACATAGAGGGCTAGTAACTCTAGCCAAAGAAGCTCTTCTTTTTGTAATACATGTCTAATGTGTAACATGATTTTTTCTTCACCTGTATCATGTAAAAGTAGGTGATTCCCCATAATAACTTCATCTCGAGTGCTTTCTGTTATTGTTGTAATTGTAAAGGCAGTAGTACCTAGCTTTTCTGTTATTTCATACTTGAATTGATCCAGTAATTCTTGCTGGTTATTTGCTTTCCCCATACGATTAACCGCAGCATATAAATTATGTACATAATCGCCGGTGGATGAAAATATAATCTTTCGATATTTAAAATCAAGTTGCTCTTTTATATAAAAACTAGCAATGATGACAAGGAATACTAGTGTAAAGACACCTATAATTTTAACAATCGATAATTTGTCTATAAACAGGAGGGTAATACCCGTCGTTAATAGCAATGCACACAAAAAAGCAAGTGTTGAATAATAACGTAAACGAGATAATTGATATTCAATATCGAATAATCGTTCATTCACTTGGATGAAGATAAAAGAAAAAGGAATAAACAATAAAAATAATGCAGCTACCTCACTATGTAAAATAGGGTTCCGCCCGAATAATTCAGGTATGACGAAGAACAGTAAAAACGGCAAGAAAGGTGTAATAAATGCAAAAGTGATTAAACGGATTTTTTCCAGTTTTGTTCGTAAATAACTCGTTAGTAAAATATAAATCGCATAGAGAACTAGTACAGCAAACATTCCTAATTTAATTAAGGTTGTCATCGTCTTAAAGTCAGAATTAACTATTCTTATGAAATCCAAGCAAGGTATAAATAGTAGTGTTAAATAAAGCCATTTCGTATTGAAGTATGGCCATCCTATACATAGGTAGCGGAAATAAAATTGTAAGAAGTGAATAAAAAGTAATATGCATAAAATTATACCAATACATATTACTAATCCGCCGATTAGATTGCCTCTAACTGAGGCTCCTGTACTGATATAAGCTAAAGAACAGGTTAATAAAAATAAAGTTAGTAGACTAGTTAGTAGGTTATCAGTGTTTATTCGCCATAAATAGATAGCAACGCCAAATGATAGAACGAAATAAAAAAGTGGAAAAATAATTTGCAAATAAAATTCTTCCGGAATATCTTTATGCTTAATTGAAACAGCATGAACATCCCCATTAGGTTTCATAAATGTCAGTTCTTTTGCACACCGTACCGGAGAATCGAGTTGATTAGAACGAACAGGATTGCCATCAATTGTCAGTAGTAGGTCGCCTTTTTCAATATTATTTTGCTGTGCCCAATTTGGATAATAGAAATCGGTCATGACTGGTTGTTTGCTAGTTGTGTCTAGTAAAATACCAATATAAGGTGTTTGTGATGCAACTACAAGTACATAAATACCGAGGAGTAGGTAGGTTATGAAAATACTATATGTCCATTTACTCATTGTTTTCTCTCAATTAATTGCATGATAATAATGCCCCATTTCAATCTTAAGTACTACTATATTATCCATAATTTTTGGTAATTTTGGAATACCGAAAAAGTTGTTTCGGAAAACCACTATTACTTTTTCGGAATAACGAAGTAGTTTTTTCGGTGTAGGCTATGATAGTGTAAAACTATCATATGTGACGAAAAGGGGGAGCGTTGCATGACAAAGAAAGGATTGTTAATAGTCCTTTTTCTAGTCGTCATAATGTCGTACCCGATAACAGCAAACGCTAAAAACGTTGAAAATGATGCGGTGAAAGTAGATATTTGCATTATTGGGAGTGATAATCATTTTGTCTATAAGATTCCAAAGAGTTTACATAATGATACGCCGTTTGTTGAAATGAAGAATAACATAGAATCCTCCTTAGCAAGTCATTGGAAGGTCGAGGATCCTAGTTATGAAATCCTCCAGACGGATGTAGCGTATACTTTTTCGATTAAAGATTTAATTCATGAAAAACAAGATGGGAAAATAAAGATAGCGATTCCATATACTTTTTTAATAGGAATGTTTGGCGAAAACGATCCCATTCAATTAAAAATTTTGGCTAGCAAACTAATCGATTGGCAAGCTAACTCAATGAATTTGGCAAATCTCGGCTTTGAAGAACCGCCTACTTATTTTAGTGAACAGGAATATGTTTATGAGGGAGAGGTTAACGAGCTACTACATCAGCGGGTAGGACATTTTAATGGCTCTGTTATGAAAGGGCAAATGGTACTACATATTGTTATATATTTTAGCTTTATTTTGGCGCAACTTATTGCCTGTTTCATTTTATCGAGGCGCTTAAAAAAGAGAATTATTAAAGACCCTGAAAATATGCATCATTTCCGAAAGCTAAATTATTTGTATCAAATCATACCGATAATTATTATCGGTATGCAAATTGTTTTTCTAATCAGTTCAGGCTTATTGACCGCGTTTGGGATCTATTTTGACCCAGGAGTTGACCTTTTGTTTATAATAGTCCCAGTTTTATTTAATATTATTTTGATGCCAATGTTTTTTGTCACGATGGAGAGTAAAATCGCAAGGGAGCTAGAATACGATTCCTTTGGCTCAGACAGGTAAATATTGTTTTTATTTTTTGGCATTCACATGTAGTTATTAGATGATATAATTGTCAACAGCATACTTGAAGGAGCTGTTGATGAACATGGCGCATCCAGAAATCGCGTACTTAAATTTACTACAACATATATTAGAGAATGGTGCTAAAAAGGAAGATCGAACAGGGACCGGTACATATAGTGTATTTGGCTATCAAATGCGATTTGATTTAAGCAAAGGTTTTCCTCTATTAACGACGAAGCGTGTACCATTCAAACTTGTAGCAAGTGAGCTACTTTGGTTTATAAAAGGGGATACAAATATACGCTATCTACTGCAAAATAACAATCATATTTGGGATGAATGGGCTTTTAAAAAATGGGTTGAGTCTGATGAATATTCAGGTCCCGATATGACAGATTTTGGTCGTCGCTGCTTAGTGGACGAATCATTCAACGCTGACTATCAAAAAGAGTTAGCCTCATTTTGTGAGCGCATACTAACAGATGATGAATTTGCAAATAAATACGGAGAGCTTGGAAATGTTTACGGTAAGCAATGGCGTAATTGGACAACATCAACAGGGGAAAGCATCGATCAATTGCAAGATGTAATCCATCAAATTAAGCACAATCCAGATTCACGACGCATTATTGTCAATGCATGGAATCCAGAAGACGTTATCAATGCAGGAGCAAAGGGCAGTAAAGCTGCACTACCTCCATGTCACGTAATGTTCCAATTTTATGTCGCAAATGGAAAATTGAGCTGCCAGCTAATGCAAAGAAGCCTCGATACATTACTCGGCTGTCCATTTAACATTGCCTCATATGCATTACTGACACATTTAATTGCACACGAATGCGGTTTAAAAGTAGGCGAATTTATTCACAGCATTGGGGATGCCCATATTTATTCAAATCACGTGGAGCAAGTAAAAGAACAGCTTTCGCGCGAGCCTAAGGACTTACCAACCTTAAAAATCAATCCAAATAAAACGTCAATTTTCGACATTGAGCTCGAAGATCTTTCAATTGAGGGCTACGATCCACACCCAACAATTAAAGCACCAATTGCCGTTTAACCTGAAGCAGCAGCCGTTTTGGCTGCTGTTTTTTTATGCAAATGAAAATTGAAGTGGGATATATAGATCGGAGCGACGGAAGGGACAGTTAGAGCGACGGATGAAAGAGCCGAAGTGACGGAAAGAACTGTTAGAGCGACGGATGAAAGAGCCGAAGCGACGGAAAGAAGTCAGAGCGACGGATGAAAGAGTCGAAGCGACGGAAAGAACAGTTAGAGCGACGGATGAAAGAGCCGAAGTGACGGAAAGAAGTCAGAGCGACGGATGAAAGAGCCAAAGTGACGGAAAGAGGTCAGAGCGACGGATGAAAGAGTCGAAGCGACGGAAAGAACCGCCAAACCGCCAAATAAAACACCAAAAGAGAGAAACCCTTAAATACATATAAAAGAACCAAAACTTTCTAAAAGAATATTTAATTTTTTGAAGTTTTTTCCGATATAAGTTTTATTATGGAAGTTAAAATAAAAATTTAGAGGTGAGTGGTGTGAGGAGAACATTGATTTTTCAAATAGATGGAAGAGAGCGTGAGCAACGTTTAAGGACAAAATTGCTGACGAATACTCCTCAAGCAACAGTGGAATCTGAGCTACCACACATCACTACAAAATTATCATTGGAGCAAATTCAAATAATGATGGAAGTCATTGAGGAAATTCGCTTGAAACGTTATAAAGAAAGACTGTAATTGTAAGCGCCTTCTAAGCTATAATAGCTGAGGAGGTGTTTTATTATGAACGTAGTATTTGTAGATTCAGTTTTAGGTACAGAGCTTTTGCATATGGTGTCACATGATGTGGCAGGGACATTAGCTGCGGCACAGGGGGAAAGTGTGACGTTTCCAGTTGGCCATTTTAAGTATGAATTTCATAACTTAGATTTTTATGAGGAAGATGGAGAAATACGACAAGAATTAGTCATTTACGTTAAGAAGGTATAATACTCCGTAATATGGAAAAAATAAATGCAGGTATAAATAAAGCAATTTGTTTGCTTTTATTCAAACCTGTAACTATAATAGTTACAACAGGTGGTGATACATATGGTGAACAGTCGGTTTTCGGTAGCGATCCATATTCTTTCGCTTATTGCTATAACATCTGATAAAAGTCAGTTGACGTCTGAATACATCGCTGGAAGTGTGAATACAAATCCAGTTGTTGTGCGACGTATGATTGGTGTGCTAAAAAAAGCGGGTTTGCTTACGTCGCAATCAGGTATTGCAGGCTATGACCTTTTAGTAGAGCCAAAAGAATTAACGCTTATAGCTATTTACCATGCGATTGATGGGCCAAAGCAGCTATTTGCGATTCATGATGAGCCAAATCCAGCATGTTCAGTTGGTCAAAAAATCCAACGGACATTGGAAGGTGTTTATACATCTGTTTGGCAAGCAATGGAAGAACAACTACAAGCACAAACTTTACAGGATGTGTTAGATCAACTTCGTTAATAAACGAAGTCGATCTTTTGTATCTAACCTGTAACTAAAATAGTTACATTTAAAAATAGGAGGAATTATAATGATGAAAATCGCAGTAATTGGTGCAACAGGGAAAGCAGGACAAAAGATTGTGGAGGAGGCACTGCAACGTGGTCATGATGTAACTGCAATAGTCCGTTCAGCTTCCAAAGTAACAGGAAATATTTCAGTAATTGAAAAGGATGTTTTTGCATTATCTCAAGAAGATGTGAAAGGCTTTGACGTAGTCGTAAATGCGTTTGGTGCTCCTGCTGGTCAGGAAGAATTACATGTGAAAGCTGGACGTCATTTAATAGATATGTTCAAGGGTATTGATACAAAATTATTTGTTGTCGGTGGAGCGGGTAGTCTGTTTGTAGACCCAGAGAAAAATGTACGCGTAATGGATACACCTGATTTTCCAGAAATGTTTTACGCAACAGCTAAAAATCAAGGTGAAAATCTACACGACTTACAACAATCTACTATTACTTGGACATTTTTAAGTCCATCTGCTTTCTTTGATCCGGAAGGTCCACGTACAGGTAGCTATACTCGTGGAGAAGACCATTTATTAGTAAATGCTTCTGGCGAAAGTTATGTTAGCTATGCAGATTATGCGGTTGCAGTTTTAGATGAAATTGAAAATCCGAAGCATGTAAACAGTCGTTTTACAGTGACTTCTAATAAATAATGATAAACCGAGCGTAAAAATTGCGCTCGGTTTTTATCTTTGTGCGAAAGCGAAGCGGCTAAAGGTGGTGGAATGAATGAAAATAAACCCTCTGTATACAATAACGTAAAGGTGAATTCGATTATTTTTCATTTTGCAGACAATTGACTGTTTACAATACGACAGTTATTAGCTACTATCAAGTGTGAGGATTACATAAAAGGAGACGACAATTATGTCCACACAACGTATAGAAAAAGACTTTTTAGGTGAACGCGCCTTACCAAGCAATGCTTATTACGGAATCCAAACGCTTCGTGCAACTGAAAATTTCCCAATTACAGGGTATGCAATTCATTCTGCACTTATTAAAGCAATGGGTATTGTTAAAAAAGCAGCTGCTTTGAGTAATATGGAGGTACACCTACTTTCAAAAGAAATCGGAGATGCAATTGTCGAAGCTTCACAAGAAGTTATTGATGGTGAGTGGGATGCTGAATTTATCGTAGACCCAATCCAAGGTGGTGCTGGCACATCGATTAATATGAATGCCAACGAAGTTATTGCTAACCGTGCTTTAGAGATTTTAGGCAAAGAAAAAGGGGACTACCATACAATTAGCCCTAACAGCCATGTAAATATGTCTCAATCAACAAATGATGCTTTCCCAACAGCTATTCATATTGCTGTGTTGAATTTGATAGATGAACTACTTCTTACAATGGAAAACATGCAAGCAGTGTTCCACCAAAAAGCGGAGCAATTTGCGCATGTAATTAAAATGGGTCGTACGCATTTACAAGACGCTGTACCGATTCGATTAGGACAAGAATTTGAAGCATATTGCCGTGTGATCACTCGTGATATTGCGCGCATTCGCCAAACTCGTCCAAATTTATATGATGTAAATATGGGAGCAACAGCTGTTGGAACAGGCTTAAATGCATTCCCTGACTATATTCAAGCAGTTGATCTTCATCTTGCTGAAATTTCAGGTTTACCGCTTAAAGGCGCTACACATTTAGTAGATGCAACACAAAATACTGATGCTTATACAGAAGTATCAGGCGCATTAAAAATCTGTATGATTAATATGTCGAAAATTGCTAATGACCTTCGTTTAATGGCTTCTGGTCCACGTGCTGGATTAGGGGAAATCATTTTACCAGCGCGGCAACCTGGATCGTCTATTATGCCAGGTAAAGTAAATCCTGTTATGCCAGAGGTACTTAACCAAGTAGCATTCCAAGTAATTGGTAATGACCATACGATTTCTTTAGCATCTGAAGCAGGACAATTAGAATTAAACGTAATGGAGCCTGTACTTGTCTTTAACTTAATTCAATCTATTAGTATTATGAATAACGTGTTCCGAGCATTTACACAAAATTGCTTGAAGGATATTGAAGCAAACGAAGACCGCATGAAAGAATATGTGGAAAAAAGTGTTGGCGTACTAACAGCAGTGAACCCACATATTGGCTATGAAGTAGCTGCACGCATTGCACGCGAAGCAATTCTATCTGGTCGTTCAATTCGTGAGCTTTGCCTTGAAGAGGGTGTACTAACGAAAGAACAATTAGATTTAATTCTAGATCCATATGAGATGACTCATCCAGGTATTGCCGGATCAAGTATTATGAAATTAAAATAATTTATGTTGAAAGCACTTTGTCTAGAGCAAAGTGCTTTTTTGTTGTTCAAAACTCAAATAGTCAAGGGAAATCTTTATGAATGTTGTATTGGTTAATAGTGATGATTACCGTTTCATTTACATGCCTGTTGGCGCTTCGCTTTCGCGCAAAATACATTTGTTGGCCAGACGCTTCCTCTAGAGCACGCGGTCTATACGGAAATCACCCTTAACGAAGAGTCGAACTTTTATATCACAACTTCGACACAAAAGTTTTGAACAATACGAAAAAACTTCCTTTTTTATAATTCTATTTTCTCACAAAAGTTGGCGTTTTTTTCTATGAATTTTAGGAGTTTTAAACTATAATTGTTTGTGGGAATAATATTATAGATAGGGGAATTTTGTATGAGCTTACGACAAAAAAGTATTATTGGCTTTTCTTTTTTAAATGTTATCATGGGTCTTATTTTGATTATAGACCTAGCAAATTTAACATCATTAGAGTGGGTGTCTACTGTATTAACAGTAATAGGATTTACAACGACTATATCGTGTATTTTCTATGTGAAATACAAAATTATTAATCCAATTAAACAATTAGCAGTATCCGCTCAAGCTATAGCTGAAGGGCATTTGAACACCTCTCCTATCGAGATAAAATCCAATGATGAGGTTGCAGCTTTAGGTAAAGCGTTTATTGAGATGAAGGAACAATTACATATGATGACACAAAAAATTGCTAGTAGTTCTACCGATTTATCAGCGAGTATAGAGGAGCTGTCAGCAAGTACAAATGAAATTGCAGATGCAGTAAACGAAGTAGACTCACAAATGGAGAATACGACTGAGGGTCTTAAAAAAGCAGCACAGTCTGCAAATGAAAGCGCTATAGCTATGCAAGAAACTGCTGATGGCATTGAACGTATTACCGTGGCTACACAAGATGTATTTGATCATGCGAAAGAAGCAAATGACATTGCAGGCAATGGTGCGGAAATTTTACACGTAGCTAAAAATCAAATGGAATTCATTTCAGATTCTACTGAAAAAACAAGTAATTTAATGCAACAATTATCAGGAAAAATGACAGATATAAAATCTATGACAGACATGATTACGGCCATTACAGATCAAACGAATTTACTTGCATTAAATGCAGCGATAGAAGCGGCGCGTGCGGGAGAGCATGGTAAAGGCTTTGCAGTAGTAGCGGAAGAAGTTCGAAAATTAGCGGAGCAATCTAAGCATTCGGCTATTCAAATTGTCGATCTAGTAGTTGGCATTGAAAGCGATACAAAACAAGTAGCAACCTCTGTAGAAGAAGACTTGAAAAACGTTCAGCAGGGCGTTCATGTCATTGATGAGGCTACAAAGTCTTTTGGTACGATCTCTCAGCATGTTAGCAAAATGACGAATCAGCTAGAGGATATTTCTGCAACAGCAGAAGAGCTTTCAAGTAGTGCGAATGAAGTTACAAAATTAGTTTCGACAATCGCAATTGGAATGGATAGTTTAACTAATTCCACAGAAGTCATTTTACACTCCGTTGATGAACAAAGTGCCTCAATGCAAGCAATCAACACAGTAGTGTCACAAGACCTATGTGTACAAGCAGAAGATTTACAAAAGCTTACACAGAGATTTAGTAACTAAAGAAAAAAGGCTATTTTGCAGGGATAGATTATCTGCGAAATAGCCTTTTTATGTAACCAACGTTGTTTTCAATTTCTTCCGAATCAACTATTTAAATAAACCAAAAAAATCAGTCTTTATCGTCAAAAATACTATGCTAATCATAAACATCATTTCTGCAATAGTAGCAACAGCATCTTTTTTATTTTTCGCGTATTTCCATTCCATAAATGCTCGTAACATTTCAGAGGTTCCTAAAAAGACAATTATGATAAACCATATCTCGAAATACCAAGCAATTCCAACATTATCATTGTTAAATTGATAATTCGAATAAATTATTACTAGACTCAAATAAATGATTCGTATTGATAAATCTAGCTTTTTATGTCTTTCGTTAACGTAATAATAATAAAACCATTTCTTTCTCTCGACACCTAGCAACTTTCTAATGACAAATCCAAAAATACTAATAATTAAAAGTAGTACAAATAGAAAAAGTATTAATGTTCCTAGTTCGAAATTATTATTATACATTTCGTTCACCTCTTAAGCCTGCTTTTTAATTCTATAAGAATAAGATGATAGCTAATCTTGTTATACAGGCATGTGTGGAACGATAGCATTACAAATGTTGCTTATTAGATCCAGATTTTTTAAACGTTCTTCTTGCCTGGATAATTAATGAAATTCCTATAATACATAGACTGCCTGATAAAAAATGAAGGGTAATATTCCATCCTTCACTTAGTTTTTGAAAATATTTGATATATAAAGACACGCCATATATACACATTAAGACACCCCAAATACATCTAAGCATCTTCTATGATCCCCATCCCGTCCTTTTGCAAAATAACTGATATTGTATCTGTATACAGAGTGTAGCATAGTATATAATCATTTGGTAGTTAATTGGATAATAAGCAACAAATGGGCTTGCCGTTATTTGCTAAATGCGACAAAAGGCATTATGTCTATGAGTTATATGCATACACTTAAGCCCTTAAATATAGCTACTTATAGAGCTTTGAGTTAGCTTTCATGAGTATGCGGCCCAAACATGACTGAGGGGACTATAATATTAATGTTGAAAACAAGAAAAGATTGAAAAGTTTCTGGGGATAAATTGTTATTGTCGGTATAATTTAGAAGGAAGGTAGGGGAACATAAATGGGGATAAAGTTAAATAGTTTTCTTAAAGAAGAATTGTCAGTAATTGATATTCAGGTAGCTATGGAACATGGTGAGATCACATCAAAAGAATTAACGATGTATTATTTACACAGAATTGCTAAGTATGATCAAGATGGACAGAGGATTAATTCCATGCTTGCAATTAATCCTGAAGCGATATTTATTGCTGAGGCATTAGATGAAGAAAGACAAGCAAAAGGGGCGAGAGGGCCTCTACACGGCATTCCGGTTGTTTTAAAAGATAATATCGAAACGAAAGATTTTATGCATACTAGTGCAGGCGTAATAGCATTAGAAAACTATGTAGCTGAGCAGGACGCATTTCTAGTAAAAAAACTCCGTGAAGCAGGGGCTGTTATTTTAGGGAAAGCAAATATGACTGAATTAGCAAACGGTATGTCGAGTACGATGTGGGCAGGATATAGCTCTCGAGGTGGACAAACACTTAATCCTTATGGTGATCCAGAACTTTTTGTAGGAGGATCCAGTTCGGGGTCGGCAGTAGCGGTGGCATCGAATTTTGCTGTTTTATCAGTTGGAACTGAAACGGACGCCTCGATTTTAAGTCCTGCTATTCAAAATTCAGTAGTTGGTATAAAACCGACTGTTGGGCTAATTAGCCGACGAGGCATAATTCCGTTTACTTACTCTCAAGACACAGCAGGGCCAATGGCAAGAACGGTTACAGATGCAGCTATCTTATTGGGGGTATTAACAGGAGTAGATAAAGATGACGTAGCTACATATAAAAGTGAAAGAAGGATCCATCAAGACTACTCAATCTTTTTAGATGCTACAGGATTAAAGGGTGCTAGAATTGGAGTTTATACGAATGCCTCTAAAACTTTTTATGAGTCAGAGGAATATGACGAAACCCTTTTTAATAACGTAATTCAGGTTTTAAGAGAGCAAGGAGCCGTTATTATAGAAGACATCGAAATTCCTTCTTTTCATAGAGACTGGAAATGGGGAGTACCGCAATATGAATTAAAGCATAGTTTAAATAATTTCCTTGTAAATCTACCTTCTCACATGCCTGTACATTCTCTAACTGATTTAATCCATTTTAATAAATGTTCACAAGAAAAAACGTTGAAATATGGGCAGGACAAATTGGAAATGAGAGATAATTTACCGAACACGTTAAGAGATCCGGACTATCTAAATGCAAAACTAGAGGACTTGTATTTTTCTCAAGAACAAGGAATTGATTATACATTAAAAAAATATAACTTAGATGCGATAATGTTTCCATCATATATAGGCTCGACAATTAGCGCGAAAGCAGGATATCCGTCTATTGCCGTCCCAGCAGGCTATATGAAAAATGGTAGACCGTTTGGCGTAACTTTCGCAGGAACGGCATTTAGTGAGGATATTTTAATAAAACTTGCATTTTCATATGAACAAGCAAGTAAATTACGAAAATCGCCGGAGTTGTAATAAAATCTTCTGTGCAAATCCGACATTGTCCCGCAACTGTAAATGTGAGCGACTATTCGTATAACGACGGGATGGTTATTTACAAAATGATTTAGGGTATTGAGTTTTTTACAACCACTTTTCTGATTAACGCAGACACTTTCTTTAGATATTAAAATCTAAATGAAGGTGTCTTTTTTTATAGTAGAAGAAAAGGAACTGCAATATTTAAGTAAATATACATTGCGAAGTAATAAGGCTTTCTTTGGAACTTACATTTTAAATTTTGGGAAAAACAGCAAAGCGGGATAGTTAAATAAGAAATTTCGAAACAGTAGGAAAACACCAATTGAAATATGGTAAAATTTATTTAAAAAATTGTAAAAATTTATATTTCTGTAGAAGGGTGGATTTTTCTTGAGAAATTATCTGAAAATAGTTGCGGTATTTGTTCTAATAATTTCATGTCTTACGCTTACTTCCTGTACTCAAACAGAAAAATCGAAAAACAAACTCTCTGATTCTCATAAAAAACAAGATATTGAAAGTATAGTTACATCATTTGAACACCCTGAAACAAAGCAAAAGTATAAAATAGTAAATGCCTATAAACTTTACAATAACTATGTAGAAAAGGTTAAAAGTAATCCCAAACTTTCACAATTGGAGATTTATAATGAAGAGGTAATTAAACCAATATATAGTGATTGTTTTGAGAATGGTGAATTTCTTCATATGGCTGATCCTGTTCTAAATGTAGACCCTGATAGCTTAAGAGAAAATCAAAATTAACCGAAAAAATTGACAGGGAAAAAACTGAAAATATTCTTAAAGAAGCACTTTTAAAATCTTCTGACCTTATTGCATCCGAAAATGAAACAACAGTATGTATTTTGCCTGCAACAAATACAAATACAAATATGGTTACAGTGGGGGCAGGAAAAATAATAGTCCTATTCGATAATTATAAAACAGAAGATGAATTAAGATCTGGTATAGCACACGAATATCATCATAGTGTTTGGACTGAGAAGTACGCAAGTAAAGGTGTATCTTTAACTGTTTTGGATGACTTAATATTTGAAGGAAAGGCGGTAATGTTTGATAAGCTAGTTTATCCTGACATTTATTTTTATCCAATTTATACAACATACAACAAAGATGATTGGTCAAAAATTGCATTTGATCTTGAAAAGTCTGACTCGAATCGGGCATTAGAAATACTAATGGGAGGTAATGGCCTTCCTAGTCTATATGGTTACGGTGTGGGCTATAAATTGGTTAAATCCTATCTTGATTTAAACCCAACTTTAACACCAGAGGAATGGACTGCCCTAAGTTCAAAAGAAATTTTTGAAAAAGGGAATTACCTAGAAAAATATAAATAATAATTTTATGTAACGCATGATGGAAAAGAAGATAACTAGAAGAAAAAGAACGAGGAACTGGAATATATTGACTTTGTAAATACACTCATTTACAATTAATTTTAATAATCAACAAGGAATGTAGAATTTACTAGATTCCTTTTACAACTAAATAGCGTGGAGTAATAGGTGTAAATTGCGTGCAATTTACTTAAAAGGGAAGTCGGTGCAAATCCGACACTGTCCCGCAACTGTAAATGTGAGCGACTTTTCGTATACCACTGTTTCACGATGGGAAGGGGAAAAGTAGCGATGATCATGAGTCAGGATACCTGCCTATTATGAGTAACACCATAACCCTACGAGGAATAGGAGGTGGCATGTTGACAAAACAGAATGCTCTGTTCGTCACCGTACGTCAAACGCCCAAAATAAAAGAAGGTAATCGCTTTCAAGGAAATTCTTTTGTGCTTGGGTATAATTTGACAATATGTGATGAATGAAAAAGATAGAATGAAGGATTTCCTCTAGTTGTAGGAAATCCTTTTTTTATGTAAAAGAAGACTTCCGTTTTGAAAAATATGTACGAAAAGAGGATGCAATGATGACGAATATTCATGTAAGTACAGCACAGGAATCGCAATATGTAGAAATGAAAATTTGTAAGCAGCCACGCACTGAAGTTGCCAAAAAAGCTACAACAAGAATGGTTATAGAATCCCTTGTCGATCAATTAATAGCTAGCAATCTTATTAGTAATGAACGATTGTTTGATCAGATTTTATATAACAAAGATATTATTTGGATTCAAAGTGAAAGTTGTAATGGCCACCTTTTTGCAAAAGCAAATATTACAGATCAACTTAAAACAAAAACAAATGATTTTATGATGTATATGCCGACAAATCCAATTGTTTACGATGTGAATGGGGAACATTATCATTTAATTACACGTATCGATTCGACTCGTGCAAAACCAAATCTAGAGCGACTTTCTCAAGCCCCTAAGCCAATACTAAGTGCTGCCCGGGTCAATGATTTATTGTGCTCGATAGTGATGCGCTTTTATGAAATATATTTAGAGGATTTATCGCGAGTAGTTCATAAAAATAAACAATTGATCAATTTTGTAGAGCGAGAGTATCATCAATTTCTAAAAGCTGTGAAGGAACTTAATGATAATCATTTAAACTGGCACCCACGCGGGAAAGGTCATGAACTACTGCTTGAACTGATTGATAATTTACAACTTTTGAAAAGTCGACCTGGCAAGGTTTTAATGGATTTCTCACATTCCCATAGCTATGTTGTCGTGGAATCTTCATATCCAATTTATAAGCCGGCACAGAAAATGATACAAGCTTAGTAAATCGGAAATATGTGGGATGAATCTCGATGCCTTTAGGAGAATAAATTCCTGGCAGGGGAGTAGAATGGAGTTGTCAGTATAGGATAGATACCATCGCGAGGTAAGATTACCCGCGGAGAGAGGGCAAATACCCGCGGAAGCAGGGCAAATACCCGCGAAAGGAAGGCGAATACGCGCGGAAGCAGGGCGAATACCCGCGAAAGGAAAGAATACGCGCGGAAGGAAGGCAAATACGCGCGGAAGCAGGGCGAATACCCGCGAAAGGAAAGAATACCCGCGGAAGGAAGGCAAATACTCGCGGAAGCAAGATAAATACCCCAGCTAGGCAAGATTACCCGCAAAAGCAATGTAACTCCTCGCTAAACATAAGAAAACAGGACATTGATCTAACAGATCATGTCCTGTTTTTATGAATTTAGTCAATACAATGCATTGCTGCTTGTGCTTCGTGCCATGGAACGGAGTAGCCTTTGCCTTTCGCGCAAAAAATACTAGAGGATGTATAGTCGGGATCGGCGTTCTTATCGTAGTTTATTTGCTCGATAATTTCTTCTGTATTGTGACACGTATCGTAGCCATCAAATTGTAGGGAAAGTACGCCCTTCCCATTGGTGTAGGCGGCGAAGGTTGTGCTGTAGCTCATAAATGTTGAGACAGGGGCCCGGCCGGTTACGATTGCATCATGTTCAGTTATGATTGGTGTGTCAAATGTACCGGCAGCTTGCTGAATGTCGGTCATCATGCGGCCGATGAAATCACTAGGAGCTTTAAGTTTAAAGCGGTAGTACGGCTCTAGTAATATATTTTCTGCTTGTTCGAGTCCTTGTCGTAATGCGCGGAATGTTGCTTCACGGAAATCGCCACCTTCAGTATGTTTATTATGTGCGCGTCCTGTTAAGAGTGTGAAGCGAATATCTGTTACAGGAAAACCGGTTAACAGCCCATGATGATCGCGTTCGAATAAATGTTTTTCAATGAGTCGTTGATGTCCAACTGATAAATCATCTGCATGGCATGCATTGACAAATGTATTGCCGGTGCCGCGAGTATTTGGCTCCATCAATAAATGGACTTCTGCGTAATGCTTTAATGGCTCGAAATGGCCGTAGCCTGTCACCTTTGTGGCGATTGTTTCCATATACAAAATCTGTGGTTCGCTAAATGAAATGTCTAGCGAGAAGCGTTCATGAAGCACTTCGATTAGAACCTCGAGTTGGATGACACCCATAATATGTACATGAATTTCTTGAAATTTTTCATGCCATAGCACACGTAGTGAAGGTTCTTCTGCTTCCAGTATACGAAAAGTTTTTAACACGTCCTTTATATGTTGTGCGCCTTCATAATGTACTTTTGCCTGTAAAGTCGGTACTAACTCAAAGGGCTGAGAAGTACTCGAAGAACCAATAATATCGCCGATGTTTGCTTGACTAATCCCTTTTACTGCGAAAATCTCCCCAGCCTCTACCTCTTGAGAAGTTTCATACCGGTTGCCGTTGTATAGTCGAATCTCCGTCACTTTTTCAGTCACATCTCTAAATGAAAGTTCATCACGGACATGTAATGTTCCTTGCAAAGCTTTGATAAAAGTTAAACGTTGATGTCCATCATGACGAATTTTAAACACCTCGCCTTTAAACGGAGCATTGTTAGTAAATTGTGTCTCTGTAAGGAGGGGGAGCTGTGTTAGGAATTCCTTTATGCCACTATCTTTTAAGGCAGAGCCAGAAAAGCACAAAAAGGCCTTTTCTTGTTTAACCATCCCCTGTAAATGAGTAAGGCAACTAGAGCTATCTAATGTTTCATGGAGAAAAGCATCGAGAAGGTGTTCATCACGTTCAGCAAGCCACTCCATTATGTCGTTTGAAACATAGTCGGAACGGAGCGGTTCGTCTACGAATAGAACATCTGCAGAGCAATCTTTTTGAAGCGCAGCCATTACAGCTTCAACATCTGCTCCTTCACGATCTATTTTGTTAATAAAAAAGAAGGTTGGAACGTGATATTGGCGCAAAAGTTGCCACACTGTTTCAGTATGACCTTGTATTCCTTCGACAGCACTAACAATAATGATGGCATAATCCATAACCCGAATGGCACGCTCCATCTCTGGAGAGAAATCGACGTGCCCAGGTGTATCGATTAACGTATATGTATCATTCTCAAGCGTCATTCGGCCTTGCTCTGCAAAAATTGTAATGCCTCGCTGACGCTCCAGCTCATGATTATCTAGAAATGTGTCCTGGTGATCCACTCGTCCACGAGCTTGAATACTGTTTGTATGAAATAGTAACTGCTCAGAAAATGTTGTTTTACCGGCATCCACGTGAGCAAGTACTCCAATTGTTACATGCATAAAAAGATCCTCGTTTCTATTCATTCATATAACAACATTGTAACAGAATTGGTATAAAAAATATTTCATATAGTGTTTATGTCGCAATAGTGTTACTATATGTATGATTGCGAATCTACTAGTCAATCAATATATACAACAAAATAAACAAGACATATTGGTGTAAATGACCTTTGTTATTTGCTTAAAAGGGAAATCGGTGCAAATCCGATGCTGTCCCGCAACTGTAAATGGGGAGTCTATACAAGATGCCACTGTAGCCACGCTATGGGAAGGCGTATAGATGATGAACCTAAGCCAGGATACCTGCCAATATGTATTTATTACTGAATCCACGAGGATGGGGATAGTGAACAGGTTGAAAAACCTTTCTTTTGCTATGCTAACCTCTTGGAAACAAGGGGATTTTTTTATGCCCTTTTCTAGAAGCGCTAACTGGTAGCATAGGAGTCTAAACGATTTCTTTCTATATATTTAACATCAAAGGAGAAGAGGACATGAAGAAATGGAAAAGCTTATGGCTAGTCTTTGCGATCGCATTGTTGGCTATATTGGGTGCATGTAGTGAAAAGGACAAACTAGAATCTGCTACACAAAGTGAGAAGGTAGAGCCTTCACAAGTTGAAAAGTCAGACATAACGATTGAAAATAATGGAACAACGCAAGTATATAAGGAAGCCCCAAAAAAAGCGATTAGCTTAAATCAGCACGTGACAGAAATTATGTTAGCTTTAGAGCTAGAAGATTCAATGGTAGGGACGGCGTACTTAGATGACAAAATTTATGAGCCCCTACAAGTGGCCTATGATAAAGTGCCTGTGTTAGCAAAACAGTATCCTACAAAGGAGCAGGTTATTGATGCAGAAGCAGATTTTTTATTTGGTGGTTGGAAAAGCGCCTTTGGAGAGAAAGGTGTTGGTACGCAAGAAGAGCTTGAAACATTAGGTATTCACACTTATTTACATACAGCCTCAATCATGACGAAACCAACTTTAGAGGATATTTTCACAGATATTAGAAATATCGCAAAAATTTTCCGTGTTGAAGATCGTGGAGAAGCACTAATTGAAAAAATGACAAAGGATGTAGAGGATATCCGTGCAAAATTACCGCAAGATGGAGAAGAACTGCCTGTTTTAGTGTTTGATAGTGGTGATAAAGAGGTCTTCACTGCAGGACAAAACATTATGAATGAACTTGTTACGATGGCCGGCGGTAAAAATATTTTTGGTGATGTAGAATCAGGTTGGACTACGGTTTCCAAAGAAGATGCAGTAGAACGTAATCCAGCAGTCATAGTTGTCATAGATTACGGAGAAACATCAGCGAAAGCAAAAATAAATTTCTTAAAAAATGATCCAGCCTTGAAGGAGATGGAAGCGGTCAAAAACGAACGCTTTGTGATCCTACCACTTTCTGCTGCATCTGAAGGGGTACGTGCTGCAGAAGCCATTCAAATTTTGGCGAAAGGCTTCTATCCTGAAAGCTTTTAATCTATCCAATAAATGGGGGGCTAGCAATGGCTAGTTCCTTTTTCATAAGGAGAAGTTTTAATGAATGCATTCCGTTCGAATATACCGGACAAAACCTTCGAAAACTTAAACAATAATGGGGATTTTACTCGCCTTGCCGTTAGCCCAGGCATTATTAATAAACATTATACCCCTGCACAATTCCAAACAATAGCAAAGGTTGTAGGGGAAAAGGGTGCCATAAAATACTCTGCCTCTTACAGCATATTATTATCTATCCCAACAGTAGAAGTTGTAAAGACGATTGAGGAGCTAGAAGACGCTGGCCTTTATGTGGCAAAGCAAGGTCCGATTGTAGCGATGAAAGCGTGTGATTTTTGTGATGGTGACAAAATGGAGGCAGCACCAATTACAGAAAAGCTATATCATTCATTAAAAGGAATCACTGTCCCTACAAGATTACGTGTAAACGTCAATGGCTGTGCCTCTGCTTGTTATAATGCGGTGTATGATGATATTGGGCTTGTTTATCAAAAGGATAGCTTTGATGTCTATTTAGGAGCAGTGCCGATGGGAGCGAATGCAAAAGCCGGGACACTCTTTGCTAAAAAGGTAGGACAAGAGCTTATTGAAGGCTTACTAAAGCAAATCATTGAGCTCTATCAGAAACATGCTCGTCCGAATGAACCCTTTTATAAATTTTATCGCAGAACAAATTCTGCTGATTATTGGAAAGATTTAATCTGACTCATTATCATAATGTGGGCTCGTAGCGACTGAATGTGTCTTATAAGCCGGTTCATGTGATGATAGAAAGCTAGAAGCATTTTATCATCAACATATCAATTTGCCTTACTAAAAGAGGCTAGGACATAAGTAAACTAAAATTTTCACATCTTAAAAGCGAAAGAAATCATCATTTTAAAAATTGATTTCTTACGCTTTTTAAGTTTTGGCTAGTTTTGTTCCACCATCTTTAAGAGATAGTGTTACTCGTTCTACATAGTGTTAGATAACTTTATAATTTCAGGCCCTGATTTGCAGTAGGGACCGTTTAGGAAAAAATAAAAACATTGGCTTGCGTTTGTTGTTTTCTGATTATTCAGAAATAATAATGACAATCTGACTATGTCATGATATTGTAGTTGAGAAAACGTTTTCGTAAAACGTTTTCTTAAAATGTGATTTTATAGTAATAGTAGGTGAAGAATGTGAGACGATGGACCATTAAAGACATTGCGAAACAAGCGGGTGTTTCCATTACCACTGTTTCTCGAGTGTTGAATGAAAAAGAAGAGGGAATGTCTCCAAAGACACGTGAAAAGGTACTTAAAGTTATGGAGGAGGTAGATTTTCAGCCTAACCAATTTGCTCGTGGTCTTGTTACGAAGCGATCGAAAATATTTGGGTTAATTATTCCGAATATTTCTAATCCTTATTTTCCGGAATTATGTCGGGGGGTGGAAGATGAAGCGAATGAAAGAGAATATAGTTTAATCATTTGTAATTCTGATGATCAATCAGATAAAGAGAAACGATATTTGCGACTATTAGAAGAACAACAGGTAGATGGAATCATTTTTTCTGCAAAAGATTCTTTGGAGTCTTCGGATGAAGAGCAATTATCGCGTGCAAAAATTCCTTTCGTTCTCGTTGATAGGGGAAAAAATGAAAAAAATCATTCCAGTGTTTTTTTAGATAATGATAAAGGTGGATATTTAGCAGGAAAACATTTAACAGAACTGGGACATAGAAAGATAGCGTGCATTATTGGACCAAAGTCTATTTCTTTGACTATTGACCGTTTAGAGGGTTTCAAAAGAGCCTTGGCTGAATCAGGTGTTGAACTTTTGCCATCGCATATTATTGAAGGGGATTTTCAGATGGAGATGGCGTACCAAAAGTCCAAAGACCTCATTTTGAAAAAAGAAGTAACGGCTATATTCGCCTTTAATGATGTGATGGCATTCGGTGTATACCGTATGGCTCACGAGCTTGGTATTCATATACCAAGGGATTTATCCATCGTAGGCTTTGACGACATTCCGTTAGTATCTGCATTAATACCAATGCTTACTACCATTCGTCAAGATACTTATCTGATGGGACGGGAAGCTGTGAAGCTTTTAATACAAAAACTTGAGAATAATGAAACGCAATCTATAATGTTTAATCCGACTCTAGTAGTACGAGAAAGTAGTACATCACCTAATTTAATACTGTAATTTATCATCATAAAACAGTAAAAATTATAGATTAACTCTAGGAGTGAACTTGATGGAAAAAATACCAGTAATTATTGATTGTGACCCGGGAATTGACGATGTAATGGCGCTATTATTAGCTTTTTCTCGAGATGATCTGGACATAAAATTAATTACAACGGAACCAGGAAATCAAACTCAAGATAAAACGATCTACAATGCTAGAGCTTTTACAAGTTACATGAAACAAAATATTGAAATAGCAAGAGGGTTAAAGGATCCTTTATTCCGCGAACTTGAGGTTGCTGATGATGTTCACGGGGAAAGTGGGTTAGGAGAAGTTATTTTACCGGAGCCAGATTTAATAGAAAGTGATAGAACAGCCATAAATGCTTTAATGGCTGTCTTAACTGAAAGTGAGGACCCAATCGTATTAATCGCAACTGGACCACTTACAAATATCGGAGCTTTACTGCTTGCTCATCCGGAAGTAAAAGAAAAAATCAGCTATATTTCGTATATGGGTGGTGCAGCTGTATCTGGCAATATGAGCCCTTTTGCAGAATTCAATGTATATGTTGATCCGCATGCAGCCGATATCGTTTTTCGTTCTGGAATTCCTATTGTCATGAGTGGACTTGATGTTACACATAAAGCGTATATCAATATGGAAGAATTGAATCAAATTGAAAGTATGGGTACAGATTTATCTCAAAAGATAGGGGCAATGCTTCGCTTCTATATTCAAAATGCAAAAAATAATGATTTTCAAGAAACAGATTTTGAAAGTAGTTTTCGTTTGCATGATCTTTGTGCTGTGTCCTATGTTGTCACTCCGGAACTTTTTGAAGGGACAGATTGCTTTGTAGCGGTTGAAACAGAAGGGCGTCTTACTGCTGGTGCGACGGTTGTAGATTACATGCACCGTTCTAAGAAGCCTCGTAATGTAAAAGTATTGCATTCGGTAAATCGTGAAGCTTTTGTCAATCAATTTATAGAAGCGGTTGCAAAAATGGGCCGTCAAATCAATCAATAATAAAAAAGGTGGGAAACCATGATGAAACGTAGTTTTAAAGATGATTTTAATATGATGTCTATGCTTCTAATTCCAATTGGTGTAGCAGTTAATATTGTCGGTTTTCAAATTGCTAACGTTTTAAGGCTCCCTATTTTTCTTGATGCGATTGGAACCATTTTAATCGGAGTCGTTGCTGGTCCATGGGTTGCATTACTTGCTGGATTAATTACAAACCTTATAAATGGTATTTTCAATCCTACGTATTTTCCATATGCCATTACATCGGTGGCGATTGGGTTAGGAGTAGGTTACTTATCTAAAGGAGGAATGTTTAAAAATATTCCTAAAACGATTATTTCCGGAATCGTGATTACATTTATTGCTGTTATAGTATCTGCACCGATTACAGTGTTAGTTTTTGGGGGAGCAACAGGAAGTACAGGATCTCTTCTTACAGCTACATTCCTTGCTTCAGGACAAAAAATTTGGAGTGCCGTGTTCGCTTCATCCTTTATTTTTGAAATTGCTGACAAAGTAGTATCGGCTCTAATCGTTTACTTTATTGTAAGAAAAATGTCTGATCGCTATTTATCAAAAATGAATTACGGGACTCTATACATGAAACGTGAAGACCGATAGTAGTTTCATGAATTCTTTCCGTTCTGCCTGAGCGGAAAGATCTACTTTTTCTGAGGAGGGTTTACGTGCAGAAAAATTTCATTCAGCAACTGCATCCATTGACTAAATTTTTCTTTGCATTACTTGTATCAGCTGTCGTACTTATAATTCCAGGGTTTAAATTTTCATTTCTAGTTTTTCCAATTTTACTTCTTATCGCTGCCGCTGCAAGCGTTTTGAAAGAATTTTTCGGAACGGTTGTGAAAACTTTGTTATTTTTACTAATTATCATTTTCCTCATGCAACTCTTTTTCTATCCAGGTGATCATCTGATAGGACAATGGGGAATATTCAAATGGACTGAGGAAGGCTTGAATTATGGATTAACGCTTACTTCTCGTATTCTTGCGATAGGTTCTGCCTTCATATTATTTTTCCGTTTGACAGAGGTTCGTGATTTTGTAAAATCGCTAGAGGATGCTGGCCTACCTCCAATGGGAGCGTATGTTGTTTTATCCACATTGCAAATTATTCCTGAAATGCGACGCCATGCTAACACAATTATGGATGCGCAAAAGACACGTGGAGTAGAAACCGAAGGGTCAATGTTCACAAGAGCTAAAGCATTTATCCCAACCTTAACTCCTCTCATATTATCATCTATATCAAGTACTGAGGAACGAGCAATTACTTTAGAATCGAGAGCATTTTCTGCTCCAACAAAGAAGACTAGTTTGCATAAGTTAACAAAAAGTACAGCTGATCGAATTTTACCATTCGTCTATATTCTCATTTTAGTAGGATTGGTGTTATGGAGGATACTTACATGAATAAGATCATTGAAATGAAAAATGTCTCCTATCGATATCCAGTTAGTGATGATTGGAATATAAAAAATGTGTCTTTTACAATTGAAAAGGGGAAATTTACAGCCATTATTGGCAACAATGGATCGGGGAAAACGACTCTTTGTAATATCATACGTGGATTCATTCCCCACTTTTATAAAGGCAATCTTGAAGGGGACGTTATCGTCGATAATAAAAGAATAGTAGAATACCAATTAGGTCAATTAGGAGAAAAAATTGGATATGTCTTTCAAAATCCTTTTATCCAAGTATCAGGAGTCAAAGATACTGTCTTTGACGAAGTAGCGTATGGGCTTGAAAATTTAGGTGTAGAAGTAAATGACATAATAGAGAGAGTAAATGAAATATTTAAGCTTATTAAAATCGAGCATTTACGAGAAAAACACCCAATGGAGCTGTCAGGGGGACAACGCCAACGTGTTGCACTTGCTTCAATCATCGTAATGAATCCTGATATCCTTGTCATTGACGAACCAACATCTCAGCTAGACCCAATTGGAACGGAGCATGTATTTAATATCATTCGTCTTATGAAAGATAAGGGGAAAACAATTATCCTAGTAGAACATAAAATGGACTTAATTGCTGAATATGCCGACAATTTAATAGTCCTCCACGAGGGAGAAATTGTTTTACAAGGTCCGACTCGAGATGTTTTTGCCGATTCACGCTTTGGAAAATATAACATTCAATATCCTCATGTAACCGAGGTCGCTCTTAATTTACAGAAAAACGGTGTTACATTAAAATATGTCCCGATTCGTAACGAGGAATTACCTGAAAGCATAAGTTGGGCAAGCATAGGGGAGTGTGCTTATGACTGAACTTCAATTGAAAAATGTCAGTTTCGCTTATCCCGATGGAACAAAAGCATTAGAAAATTTGACACTTACTGTTCCTGCTGGCCAACGCTTAGCCATTATTGGACAAAATGGGGCCGGAAAGACAACGGCAGTAAAATTAATGAACGGTCTTTTAAAACCAACTGAAGGCGAGGTAACTGTTGGAGATTGGCATACAAAAGATTATACGACAGCACAAGTTTCTCGAAAGGTTGGCTATGTATTTCAAAACCCGGACGATCAAATTTTCCATAATAATGTGGCATTAGAAGTCCAGTTTGGTCCTAAAAATATGGGCTTTGATCCAGAACGTGTATCGCTTCTAACAGATTGGGCGATGAAATTATGTGGAATTTATCATGTTTCTCACGAAAATCCTTATAATCTTCCCTATTCGGCCCGTAAATTTGTTACCATTGCGTCCGTTTTGGCAATGGATTCCGATGTGATTATTTTAGATGAGCCGACAGCTGGGCAGGATCGGGTCGGTTTAGATTTATTAAGTAAGCTTTTAGATGAATTAGAGGGAAAGGGAAAAACTGTTATTACGATTACGCACGATATGGAATTTGTCACGAATTATTTCTCTCGTATTGTTGTAATGGCAAATCGAAAGATTATTGCAGATGATGAATCAGAACACATTTTCTATAATCCTACGATATTAGAAAAAAGTATGCTGAAACCGCCTGCAGTTGCTAAAATTGCCAACTTATTGGGCTTGGAGAAAGGTATTTTGACAAAAGACCAATTATTATCCGTATTAAAGGAAGAGTTTTAATGAGAGGGCGATAACGGGTATGGATATTTCATTAGTTGGGAGCATTAACATAGATCTTGTTTATCGTGTTCCTTATATCGTTAATAATGGTGAAACGCTTCAAAGTACGTCTCATAGTGTTCATTTCGGTGGAAAGGGTGCGAACCAAGCTGTAACGGCAAGCCAGCTAGGAGCAAACGTTCATTTCATTGGAAAAGTAGGCAAAGGTGATTTCGGGGAACAGGCTATAGACAATTTAAGAAATAAAGGCGTTTATGTTGATTCCGTTCAAAAGGAAGGAGCAACTGGGCAGGCGATTATTCAAGTGACAGATGCCGGTGATAATGCGATTGTTTTATTTTCCGGTGCAAACTTTTTAGTTACGCCTAAACAAATTGAACAAGAAACACATATCATTTCTTCAAGTAAGGTCCTCCTTCTTCAGCTTGAAATACCGCTTGATACAGTTGAAAGGGCCGTGGAAATCGCATCTCAACATAGAAAAATCGTTATCCTAAATCCAGCACCAACACATCAATTACCAGATTCATTATTGGAGAAAATTACAATTTTAACGCCGAATGAAACAGAACTTGCTCAATTAACAGGTAATGAAACGACAACGGAAGAAAATATTCGGTCCGCATGTCGTTTATTACTAGAAAAAGGGGTTGGAACAGTGGTCGTTACACTTGGATCAAAAGGCTCTTTTTATATGAATCAAGAAGACAGTGGCTGGGTTCCAGCGTTGAGCGTTGACACAATAGATACAACTGGTGCCGGAGATGCATTTAATGGCGCTTTGGCAGTAGGACTATGCCGGGGAGATTCACTTCGAAGTTCGATCGATTTTGCCACGAAAGTTGCCGCTTATGTCGTTACACAAATGGGGGCACAACCATCAATCCCGGATTCACTCTTGAAATAAATGATAGGCGTAGCTCTTCGTAATTATTACGAAGCAGCTACGTTTTTTATAAGCAAGTCATTAGTTGGTATTCGAAATCCTCTTTAGAATAAAAAACAATTTCTCCAAAAAAGAAGGAATAATACTTAGTGTATCGAAATATTGTACTAGGTAACCAAATTTTCACACAAAGGGGATAGGGAAGTTTATGACATTGAAACAAGGGATAAAACCAGAAGATTTATATGAATTAAAATCAGTGGCAGATCCACAAGTATCACCTGATGGAACAGAAGTGGTGTATGTTCAGACTCATATTGATGAGAAGAAAAAGGACTATGTGTCTAATTTATTTTACATAAACTTGGATGATAAAAAAATTCAACAATGGACATTCGGAGAAGATAAAACGCACTCACCTGTTTGGTCTCCGGATGGCAGTAAAATCGCGTTTGTGTCATCGAGAAATGGCAAACCACAAATTTTTGTTCTTTCAAAAATAGGCGGGGAAGCGAAACAAGTTACGAATTGTAAAAACGGTGCGACATCGCCCACTTGGTCTCCTTGTGGAGAGAAAATTGCCTTCTCTGTACAGCTTGGTAAAGATGAAAACATTAATGATAAAGTTGATAACAATCAAAAGGAAGACAAAGAGTTAAAACCACTTGTAATAGATAAGATGAAACATAAATCAGATGGAGCTGGATTTATGGATATGGAACAATTTTATCAAATTGCAATCGTTCATCTTGCATCAGGAGAATTAGAGCTACTGACGGAAGGGAAACATAATTTACAGCTTGGTACATGGTCTCCGAATGGGAAATATCTTTCGTACATTGCGGATTTAACAGAGGATCTAGACTTTTCATTCATAAGTGATATTTACTTATTAGATTTAGAAACGAAACATGGTCGCAAGCTAACAGATGGGTCAGGGGTGTTCTATCAAACTTCATGGTCTCGAAACAGCCGCTTCATAGCTTATGTTGGAAGTGAAAGAGAATTTAAAAATGCCACACAACCAAAGCTTTGGATTTATGATTTGGACAATGATACTCAGACATGTGTAACGAGTGAATTTGACGCGCCTGTCGGTGATTTTGCTATCGGTGATTTCCTTCAAGGTGTTGTTCCTCCGCGCGTCCAATGGTTAGAGGATAATAAAAGCTTTTACTTCCAATTGACAAATCGGGGTAATACATCGATTTATTTTGGCAATCTATCGGGAGAAATATATCCAGCTATTTATGATGATCAATATGTATATGGTTTTTCACTTGATTCTAAAAATGATAGAGCGGTAGTCGCAATCAGCACGACTACAAATCCTGGGGATCTATTTTACGTAAATTTAAATACTGGCGAAAAGGTACAGCTTACTACAGTTAATGAAGGATTTTTAAAGACGCGAGCATTATCTGTTCCAGAAGCAATTGAATATGAAGGGGCGGATGGCTGGAAAGTAAACGGCTGGATGATGAAGCCAATCGGATATGAAGAAGGGGAGAAATATCCACTAATTCTTGAAATCCATGGTGGCCCGCACGCAATGTATGCTAACAACTATTTTAACGAATTCCAAATCCTTGCTGCACAAGGCTTTGCGGTTCTATATACGAATCCTCGAGGAAGCCATGGGTATGGTCAAAAATTTGTGGATGCAGTTCGTGGAGATTACGGCGGCAATGATTATAATGATTTAATGGCTGCTGTTGATTATGCATTGGAGCAATATGATTTCATTGACCAAAACCGTCTCGGCGTTACAGGTGGAAGCTATGGGGGCTTCATGACAAACTGGATTGTCGGTCATACAAATCGCTTTAAAGCAGCTGTTACGCAACGTTGCATTTCTAACTGGATTAGCTTTTACGGCGTAAGTGATATCGGCTATTATTTCAATGACTGGCAAATCCAAGCGGGACTTGAAAATATAGAAAAGCTATGGAATCATTCGCCTCTTAAATATGTAGACGATGTGGAGACGCCACTGTTAATTTTACACAGCGAAAAAGACTATCGCTGTCCGATTGAACAAGCAGAGCAATTATTTATCGCTTTAAAACATCGTAAAAAAGAAACGAAATTTGTGCGCTTCCCTGAAGCCAATCATGAACTTTCAAGGAGCGGAAAACCGACGTTACGAATTAATCGACTAGAATATATTAGAGATTGGTTTGTAGACTATTTATAAGAGAAATATTGGTGGCTTAAGAAGTGGAAATACTTCTTAAGCCACCTTTTTATTAAAGGCTGTTTTTTTGTAGAATGCTACATAAAATCTTGAAGTCAGCAAAAATAGAGTTAATTTCTACGCACTGTATATTAAACGCTTCTTTTTTATTTTCCGCAAACCGAACCTTTAACTAAAGCCACCTCTAACTACGCTCACCCTTTTTTCCTAAAACAACTGATAATCCAATAAAAATATACGGATACGATAGGAGTGTCAATTCAAGAAAGCCTATCCCGAATAATGAAGAATGTTCATCTGAATAATTACCGGCATCAAACATATATTTACCAATTAACAAATAACTTGATATAGACAGAATAACTAGTAGTAGTCCAATCACATTAAATTTAAATTTGAAGATTGTATAAATAGTTACCGGAATATAAATCAAGCCAAGCAAAATTAAAAAGAAGAAAATATACAAAGGTTCATTAACACCCACTAAATCCCTCCTAAAATTAAATAATTACTTTCCTGCTCCTTCACTTTATAACGTTCTAAACGAACGTAAGTTCCAATTATAAACAAATCCACCATGCATTTCCGCTTATTGAATTACCAAACTCGATTGTTAAATTGCAACATTCTTAATAGAAAAATTGTTTAATTCTTGTTCAGCCAACACATTCGTTGACCTTTCAGGTAAATAACTCTACAATGAAATTGACCTATTAGGTTAATCGTGTTTCCTTTAAAGGAGTGGCAAATGTTGGCGAAATTTTTGGATTTAGACTCTCAAAGAAGGACCGCAATTCTAAATGCAGCATTAAAAGAATTTTCATTACAGGGGTATGACAACGCTTCAACAAATGTAATAGCAAAAGAAGCTGGAATTTCTAAAGCCCTTATGTTCCACTATGTAAGTAGCAAGCAGGAGCTTTTTCTTGTTGTGTATGATTACTTCTATGACCTCATTAAAAAGGAATATTTTGAGTTAATGGATTATGATGAAAAAGATATTTTTGACAGATTACATCAATCCTATCTTTTGCAAATAAAATTATCGGAAAAGCACCCTTGGATTTTAGAGTTTAATAAACTTTCACGAACTACTAATTCTAACGAGATTAATGAAGAACTCGAAAATAGAGAACACAAAGAGCATTCAAGCTGTTATCCTAAATTATTTGATGAAATAGATGAAGGTAAGTTTAGAGAGGGGCTGGATATAGAAAAGTGCAAGCAGTTTATTTTTTGGTCTAATAGTGGATTTACTAATGAAATATTAGATAATATTAGAAATTCAGAATCTCCGACTTTGAACTATGAACTTGTTGTTGAAAAACTTGATGGATATTTTGATGAACTTAGAAAAGTATTCTACACGTCAAGCAATGAATAAGAGGTTGGGAAATGCGACTTCATGTATCAGTATCATACTGGGGCTTCCCCTTGTAGCACTAGTCATTTTCAATAATGCAGGTAAAGAATCGACGGAGGAGGGATATGAGATGATTGATGGGCGGGAGCCAATAATTGTAGAGTTTCCTTTGAGAGGAGAATGGCACTCTCCAAACACTCCAGGTACAAAAATTCCGAGTCACGGCACAAGCAAATTAGGATCAAGATATGCTTATGACTTTATACAAGTGGATTGGGAAAGAAAGGGCTGGCCCGCCTATCGCGTTAGTTTGGCGCAATATTTACTTTTTGGAGTGCCTTTAGATGAATATTATTGTTGGGGGCAAGAAATATATGCTCCTTGCGATGGGGTCATTGTCCAAGCCGAAGATGGCTATGAAGAACGAACTCGAACAAAATTGCTTTCAGATATGTCTAACGCTTATAAAAATGCTCGTTATTTCGACCCGAAGAAAGATGACATACAATCAGTTGCGGGCAACTACATCATTATAGAATGTGGCGACAATGTATTTGCTGCATTAGTTCATCTTCAAACAGGGTCAATTCAGGTTTTAGTTGGTCAGCGTGTAAAAAAAGGTGAAGTTATTGGTAAAGTTGGTCATTCAGGAAACTCCTTTGCTCCGCATTTGCATTTTCAACTTATGGATAGTAGTGACATAGCTACTGCAAAAGGATTGCCTTTTGCCTTTGAACAATACGAAATATTTAAAAATGGCATATGGGAAAAAGTAAGTAATGGGATTCCGACAAATAAGGATAGAATAAGATTTCTAAAATCTGAAGAATGGGAGTAAATTAAAACTGCATAAAGGGTACCGTCATGAAAATGAGCTAATGTTGTAAACCGCATTTTCCTATCGGTACCACTATAATAAAGTTCTCCCACAATGAAAGTATTTTTCTAGCCCACTATTGAGCTATCCTACACTGTTTGTTCCATAAAAAAATTATCATCAATGACAGCCTGGATCAACGAAACTTTGCGTTATTCATCTTAATTGAACCGCCGTATACGGATCCGTACGTACGGTGGTGTGAGAGGTCGGGAGTTAATCACTCCCTCCTACTCGATTATTTTAGGCAAGATTATACTTAAAAAGTAATTCTGTAATCAAAGGCGCGGACTCTATAAAAAAATTAGGTTCAAAGAAAACACGTTTTTGATGCCGAATTAAATAGAATAGGAGATTGATACACTTTGGTAAAATTAAAAGACCTTAATATTGATTTTGACTGTACTCAAGTGACACCTTTTTTCGACGTACAATGAATTAAACCAATTACTAACAATCGCATAAAATCATCTGCAATCATACCAACTTTTTATCTGGTAAGAAACTTTGCAACAGAACCTTTTTTGTTTAAGGTGACGTCGGATTCGTTTGTCCAATTTAGGACCGTACTGATGAACCCAACGCATAATCGTTGTATGAGAAATGGATAAGTCCCGTTCCTCCATCATTTCACTTGAATATGTTTTGCTTTTCCATACTGATCACGTCCTTTTTTAGAGTACTAGTATCAGTATGTCCAAGTTTCAGAGATAGTTACATAAATCTTTTAGTTTTTGCACCGGAATCTTAAAACGTTTATATTTTAGAACAAATTGGATGTTCAACTAACTTTTTTTGGTAATTGAAAAGCTGCCATCAAACTAAATAAGATTAATACTATTTGGAGTCCAATGGATGTAGTTATACCTATATAGGATTCCCATCCAACAGCTTTACTTATAGCAATAAGTGCTCCGCCTATACCAATCCCCACGGCTGGAGTGAAAGTATCAGCAATCTGTAGATCGGCCGATATTTTTCCTTCAGCCCCACTACTTGCAAATTCAAATGCTATTGCACTACTAGTAGGATTAGCTAAACCAATACCAAACCCCATCACGATTTGACTTGTAACAGCAATAATAATGCTAGTAGTTGTACTAGACATCCATACTATAGGCATAACTGCACTAATGCCTAATACCATTAATCCAACACCAACTATTACACGTTTTCTTCGCCCTTGACCGTGGTCTTTTTTATCAAATTTAGCTTGAAGCCATGCAGCAAGTGACCAACTAACCGAAGCAGATGCTACCACAAGTCCAGCTATGTCAACTGCAAATCCTTTTACGGATGTAAGCATCAGAACTATATATGTTTGTGTTCCCCAGTAGCAAGCCATAAATAAACCACGAGATGCAATGATTGCAGGTAAACCAGATTGCGCTATAAAAGTACCAGGGGGTAAAAGTGAACGTAATGGGAAAAATAATATAACAGACCCTATAATTGAAAGGACAACACCACTCATTTTGGGTAACCACCCTAGGCCTGTAATTAACATGCCTGTACTTATAGTCAATACAATGGGTGATAAAAATTGACTTTTACGCTCAGTATTTCTTTTGGAGATAATTTTTTTAAACGTAGGTATTGTCAAAATAGCAGAGACTAATAAGATTGGTATAATGCCCCAAAATACAAACCGCCATGAAAGATGCTCTGCAATGACTCCGGCGATATAAGGACCGATAAGTGCAGGTAAAACATATGCACTTGAAAAGGCAGCTAAAATTTGTGCTCGAAGTGAATCTGGATAACGAATTGTTATACTTGTATAAATACAGTTAATAAGTGCACCTGCTCCTAATCCCTGCAATGCTCGAGCAACTATCATAATAAACATATTAGATGCAACCGCTGCCCCAAAAAGGCCTAAACCAAATAAAAGTAACGCAATAATAAATGGGAGGGTAGGGCCATGCTGATCAACATATTGACCAGCTAAAATAGTTCCGATCAGTTGTGCTAGTAAATAAGCACTAAACACCCAACCATATAATTCCATCCCGTTTAATTCACTTGCTAAAAGTGGTGCAACAGTGGTAACCGCTAATCCCTCAAAAGCAACAGCTGAAATAGTAAGAATAATTCCTATTGTTAGAGTGAAATATTGGGGGCCAAAAATCCCCTTTCCTTGATTCATGCTATAGTAACCTCCTAAAATAGTACTCATAAAAGTTGTTTAATACATAATTGTCTAAACAACTTTATATGAAAGAAATAATGCATGAAAATTACATGCACTATAAGCGTTTACATATCTTTAATATTGTCGCAAATTTTATCTAATGTTTTTCTAAACTGCCTTTCTTCTTCTTCACTTAATCCCCTAAAAGCATACTTGTAGGCCTCAACAGAAGGAGGGAATAACTCATCTTTCAATTTTTTCCCGGTTTCAGTCAAGTAAACACGTAAAGAACGTCTATCTGTTTCGTGAGGAATTCGATATATATACCCTTTTTTTTCTAAGGCGAACAGCATCCGTGCAATATTAGGTTGATCTTTACCACTACGTTGCGATATTTCCTTTTGGGTAACTCCATCTTTTTCCCACAAAATAACTAAAATATCCCAACTTTCTATTGAAAGATTAAAGGGAGTAACAAATTTTTGATAGTACTTATTTAATTTTAAATCTGTCCGATGAATCATAACACTAAGAAATTCTTCTAACTTCATGTGTACCCTCCAAATTAGTTGCTTAAATAATAATTGTCAAAACAATTTTATATTTGTATATCTAAGATGTCAAATTTTGTATTGCCTCTGTCAAAAAAATATATATTAAAAAATCCATTAACCCTATAAATCTATAGATTCTATGGATTATTTTTACAGAAAAATATATTTATACCAAGGTAAAATATTGAAATTAATATATTTTTAGTATAACATATGCAACTGTAACATGTTTTAAGAGACTTTAATAATAAAAAAATTGATGCCCTTATTGGTATTATCTGAGTCAAAATTGAGGTAGAGATGGTAATTCAATCTAGAAAATAATCGAAAAATTTATAACTATTATTATTTTCTATAGCAGGAAGTTTTTATTTACTTTGAGACAAATCTTCCTCTTTCTTTTGGCAAGCTTAATTATCTATGCAACCCCCTTTTTTATATTCAGAAGGAAATATATTGATATTCAGGTAGTGCAAATGTTGGGTCGGATTTATAAGATTACGGAGGGGAAAAATGAAAAAAATAGTATGTTTGGACTTGGATGACACATTGATTCAAACTCAAGAAAGTTACGAAAAAGTTAATGAAAGACTAGTTTATTTACTACAGTCCAAGGCTTCGATATCAAAGGAAAAAATTTTGGAGATTCTTTACGAAATAGACATTGAACAAATTAAGACAATGGGCTTATCTAAAGATAGGTTTCCTAATAGTTGGGTAGAAACCTTCAAGTACTTTTTAGGCAATCAGATCTTCTCTGAAGAGGCTATTTATAAAGAGGCAGCAAATATTTTTATAGAAAAAATCGATTTACATTCTGATGCTAAACATTTTCTGGAGAAGATTTCGCAAATAAATCAATTTAATGTTTGGATTGTTACTCATGGGGATTATGAAGTACAGACCAAACGTATTCATGATATTAATTTACAATGGGTAGATGATGTGGTAATTAGTGAGCACAAGGATTTAGCTTTGTATCAACACTTAAAATCAAAAACCCAAGGAGAAATAATCATGATTGGTAATTCTATTCGTCATGATATTCTACCTGCAATAGAAGCTGGGCTCACTGGAATTCACATTAAAAGAGAAAAAGAATGGAAATATGATAGCATTCATTCTCATTATGAATTTCCAAGTTTTGAAACACTAGATTACGTCTGGTCACACTTATTTAAGGGGGAAGAAACATGCCAGTTATAAAAAATGAAGAATTGTCAAAGAGCAAAGTTATTCAAAAAAGGAAGTTCCCAAATAGAGAAAATTATGAGCAGTACTTTGGAGACAGTAATATTTGGTCTCAAGAGCAAATGGTAAAATTAGTTCACAAACATTGGCATGGGCGCGGACAAAATGGTTGCCTTTTCGCACAACATTTAGCAAAAGAATCAAATGATAAAACGGGTTGGCATTCAAGTGTGATTCTTGAAGGAGTGAATACTGTATCAAAGTTAGATGATACAATTGAGCGTGCGATCATGAATCCTGACATTGAGGTTTTAAGTCTCCTTTTCCCAAATATTGTTACAATCGAACAATTATCAACAATATTAAAAGAGTGGATAAGAGAGTCAAAATTAATTTTCTTAGAAAGTGCTACCAAGTATGAGAATCGAATTTGTTTATCCTTAAGAATCGACTTGGAAGACTCAGGTGTAATTTCATGGTTAATGATGTTTGCACCTTTTACATTTTTCCCTAACACACGACAGGCACCTATCATGGAATTAGCCATCAGAGTTAAGCCGAAATCTGAGGATGTCTATTCAAAATCAAACCAAGATAAAGAGAAAGCACATTTGGCTGATACGCCTTTCTATATTCCAAATAAGGTGGTTGATAGTACATGGGAAGCTACGTTTCGAAATACACAGTATATACTAGAAGGTAAGCCAGACTTCGTCTCGGCTGCTAAAACTACTATTAGCTTCGAAAAAGAAGTATGGGAACAATATTTTAATGATTTAGAAATTAATATACAGGAATCTATGATTAAAGAGGAGCAATATTCATGATACGTCCCAAAGCTCAAGTCTGTTGTGTAGCGTTTCGAGAAGATAAAATGGTTTTAATTCGTCGTGTGGTAGCTAAGGCTAATACATATATGCAACTTATACCTCCCGGAGGGCATATAGAAAACTGTGAAACCCTTGAAGAAGCTGCTTCTAGAGAATTATATGAAGAAACTGGAATCATAGCAGATCAAATAAATCTTGTTGGGGTTATCTCGTTCATTACCCGTCCTAAAAATGATCACGCAATTTGTTTTGTATATTTTAGTGATCGTAATAATGGAGAAATAGAAGCTAAAGAGAAAGATAAAGTAATTCCTGAATGGGTAGATGTTGAGGGATTTGAAGATAATACTGACATTCCTCAATATTACCGTGAATTTCTTGAAAAAGCTCTTGAAAGTAAGGGATTTATTAATTGTGTAGTTGAGTGGAACGATACGGGAAATGGTTTAATTACATTTATCTAACCTGATTTCCCAAGTTTACTTTTTTGAAAAAAAACCTTTTCTTCAAAAATATGCTTAAGTGAGTTAATTTCATAATTCTAATCCCTTTAATATCAAGGGTTCTAAAACAATAAAAACGGGCACCTCCCCAATTCGGTATAATGGTAGCGACGAAACTAAACCATACTGAATGAGGAGGATGCCCTATGACTATTGTAAAACAAATGAGCCTATTTGACATCCAAGAATAATTTTAAAAAACGTAAGTTTTATTAATTGGAGCAGTCTAAGTTATTGGAAAATATGATTTATGAAATTGATTCAAATATAAGGAGTATATAGAATTAGTTAACAGTCCTTAAAACAACTTGAACTCATTACTAAAATGCAAAGTGAGGATTGGTTGAAATAGAAAAGTCGGCTAATGAATAAGTGTCTAAATGTAATAACGGTGAAACCATCAAGACATCAACACCTGAATAAAAATCTAGATCATTTCACATGAACTGAACCCTGAATAGGGTCACTTTTTAAAGTGTCCACTATTTGGGGCTTAGTTTAGGATTGATTAAAATAGATTCTTTTTTAGCAGATTTAGGGTAGGTTTTTATAAAAAAAGTTTGATTATTTTAAATGTTGTTCCACATTTGCGCCCGATTTTGAAGACTTTGAATTTATAAAAGGGTCTACAGGAACTTTGTAATTAAGTTTCTACATCAATTTTGAAATAAACATTGTTGCAATTCCAAAGTAAATAAGTAATGATAGGATATCGTTTAGTGTTGTAATTAATGGGCCAGACGCCACTGCAGGATCGATTTTAAATTTATATAAGATTAAAGGAATAATGGTCCCAGCTAAAGTCCCAATAATTAAAGTAATAACTAATGAACTTCCAACCACTAAACCTAGAACCGGACTTCCTTGCCAAATATAGGCTATAATCGAAATTAAGATTCCACAAGTAATGCCTATAATCAGTCCAACTTTAAGTTCTCTAATAATAAGTTTAAAAACTACTCTTTTATTAGTATCTGTAGTAATTAGACCTCTTACAACAACAGCTAATGATTGAGTGCCTGTATTTCCAGTCATCCCAGCAATCATAGGCATAAAGAAGGCAAGAGCGACAACTTTAGATAATGTTTCCTCGAAACTACTAATAATGGTTCCTGAAACTAGTCCGATAAATAAAAGTAAGATAAGCCAGGGAAGTCGGCGATACGCAGCCACGTGTGCCTTCGTGTCAAAATCAATGGCTTTACCAGATGCCGAAAGTTTTTCAATATCTTCGTTTGCCTCCTTTATAACCACGTCGATAATATCGTCAACTGTTACAATTCCTACTAATTCATTATTTTTTTCTACAACTGGGATTGATAAAAAATCATAACGTTCTATTGCACGAGCTACTTCTTCCTGATCCGTTTCAGCAGAAACGGAAATTACTCTGCTATACATAATATCCTGAATCTTTTCAAATTCATTACTTATGATTAAATCCCGATAGGATACAACACCTACTAATTTTTTATCATTATCAATTACATATAAATAGTTGATTGTTTCTGAGAATTCTGCAAAAATTTTGAGTTTATCAACTGATTCTCGAATAGTAAAGTGTTGAGGAATCCACACAAAACGGTTTGTCATTATTCGTCCTGCAGTTTCAGGGGGATAGTTCATGATATTTTGAACAATTTTTGATTCTTCTTGTTTCATACCTGAAAGAAGTTCTTCAATTTTATCAGGAGATAGATTTTCTAACAATGAAGCTAAATCATCATTATCCATTAAATTCATTACCTGGCCTGATTTTTCAATCCCTAATTTATTAAGAACTTTTAATTGGAGTACCTTTTCAAGCTCTTGAATGAGTTCAGCGATTTGTACAGAAGTAAGAAACAATAAGAAACGTGTATGATGTTTTTCTGGTAACCCCTCAAAAATTCGTGCAATATCATAAGGTTGGAGTTCCTTTAATATTGCTTGAAATTCTTTCTGTTTCCCTTCTTTTAATGACTTGAAAATTTGAAGAGTTATTTGGTTTTCTGTCATGTTTTTAATCATTTTAACCACTCCTTAATTGAGAAACAAAAACAATATTCCTCCCAACGATAAAGCAATAGTTAAGAAAGATAATTTAAAATTCCTCATAGATATTCTTTGTATTTAGTTCATTTTTATAACATTTCGAGTATGGTTCTGAAAAGTCATCCATGTTCCTCACCTCACAGAAAAATAAAACACCTTCATAAACGAATGAAGGTGTTTACACGGTACTATAAACGTACATTAAATACACTACAAAAAAATTGTAGCAAATGTGCTCCTCCATTCGTAGAGCTTTAGCACTGTGTGGCATAGGACAAAGCCAGCTACATTAAAAACCACCTTATGTCGATGGTTTCTGTTGACCCATTGGCGTCTTTCGACATTTTTGGGCAGTAGCATATCTCCTACACAGGAGCCTCACCTAACGAGGATATTTTGTTCGAAATTTCACTCTATAAGAATTTCTCTGAAAAGTCAATGTTTTTATAAGTGATTTAATATTTTGATACAATTGTATCTCTGTCTTAAGTAACTATTGAATTTGATTCTTTTTTTATGATTTTGTCTCCTATTTAAGAATATATACCGTCTGCTAAACAAGAAAAACAGATGTTAGAATTGCTAAATTCCGTAACTCAGATTAAATGAAAAATAAATCAATAAGTTCTTTTGTTGGTATATATTACACAAAAAGAACTCTTAAATCACTTACTTATTGAAACTCTTTAGAGAGTTTCAAATGAATTAAAGTTAAAATTTCTTTTTGTACTTTATTCAGATCATGTGACAAAGGAATTGTATTAACGCAAATTAAAGGAGAGGATATATCCTTTAACCCTGAAATATTCGTGATAATTAAGTCATAACTTTTGGAAACCTCTCTGAAAGAACTTAGATTTAATTCCTCAATTATAAATGGCTTAATTAAATGTCCAAATTGATATAACATTATATTTTGTATGAACTCAGTGTGTTCTATGTCTGCATCACAAAATATTCCTACATGAAGTATCGGAACTTTACTTTTTAATGCACTCAATAAGTGTCCCCAATTTATAATCAATATGTATAACGTTTCCGTAAAAAAATTCGAAGTCCATTTAAATTCCTTATGAAATAGAAATTTCATTAGCTCCTCTTTTAAAAACAAAACAAAGTATGAAAATTCATGAGAAAAATGTTCTGAAAACAAACGTCTTTTATCATTTAAAATAAAACTTCGACCATAATTCATGGTTTGCAAATTGTATAATTCCAAAATTATTTTTTCTTTTTCTTTATTTTGAATGGATATATTTAATTTATTTGCGAGACTATGTAAAAAAGAGTCGATTTTAGGGACAATAATCCATGCTTTATTTATTTTTTGCTGAATCATTTTTTCTAATATTTCGTAGCTGAAGGCATATTGATTATTAAATAAAACAGAAAAGAGCTGTTGAGCAGTTTCTTTGTTAAATTCAAGATTAAAAATGTCTTTAAACCATTCGCAAAATAATGTGTTATTAAAAATGCTCAGATCAAAATGATCAAAATGATTTGGAAAATGTTCCGGAACAATTTTCTTGTGATGATTCTTCAATCGAATCATATTTACCATTGTCCAATTTTTAATTCTAATTAAGTCTGGGAAATTAGGTTGAATATGATTTGCTTGCATTACATAGAGGAATAATTTATCCAATACTTTGATTTGTGTGTCTTCAAATGGGGTATAAGTTACGCCATACTTCTCATAAAAAAAATGAACCATTATAGATCTAATATTTTGTTCGTTCCCAATTATTTTACAAGGATTTGTTACGATTTGTATCTCATACTTATTTAAAAAAGTATTAAATTTAGCAATAATCCGTCTCATAGTGGAAGTGCTTAGAAATAACTCATTTGCTATGGTTTCAATGTCGTATTTCTCTTCAAAAAATATGCGTTCGAGGAACAAAAATTCTGGACTTAAAGATAATACCTTTTGATAAATAAAGTCTGCAGAATAATGATTTGGATAGGTAAGCATAACACCATTTTGAGATGTTTTAATTTGAAAGGGTTTAAATTCCGTATTTATTAACTTAATATCATCACGTAGAACTCTTTCAGAGCAATTGAGTGTTTGAGCTATCACACTCAAAGTAATCCATCCATCCCTTTCATATAATTTCTCTAAAAGTTGTAGTTGTCTGAGTAAGTTTTTATTCAAAAGTAAGCGCATTATTTTATTCCTTCCTTAGTTAACAAATTTCATTTGATACATTTCAAATTATTCCGATTGTGAGGTATTTTTTGAAATGAAATATTGGTTTTGGTTTGATAACATTTTTTTATATTTAAATAGTTAAAGGAGGTGAATATCTTGATAAAAGATCTTTTAAGGTTACAGGATACATATACAAATGAACATAGTGAAAGGGTGGCTGTATATGCCACAATTTTAGCTAAAGAAACAAAACGATTTGATCAAGATGCCCTTAACAAACTTTATAATTCATGTTTACTACATGATATAGGTAAAATAGGGATTCCAAATGAAATATTAAATAAAACAACCTCTCCTCTCACTCAAAAAGAATATGATGTGATAAAGACGCACCCTCAAATAGGCGTAGATTTATTAAAAATGTTTCCTTCCATCAACGCCGACTTTTCTATTATTCGTTCACACCATGAAAAGTGGAATGGTAGTGGGTTTCCTGATGGTTTAAAAAGAAGCGAGATACCTTTAAGTGCAAGAATTGTCTCTATTGCAGATGCATTTGATTCAATGACTTCTACGAGGTCGTATCGGAAAGCAATGGATCCAAAAGAAGCATATAATCGAATTATTGAAGGGAAGGGAAATCAATTCGACCCCGAATTAGTAAATATCTTTCAAAAAATATATTCTTCTTGGGTTAAAATCATGAATTTTTATATATATTTAAATGTTATGAAACAAGCTAATCTATAAAATAGTATTCGAATTAATATCTGTTGAATCCTTAACATGCCAAACTAATATTTAGTAACAAAATCTACTTAATATGGATGTATATAATAATCCAAAGGCAGAATATACGAA
>NZ_LDGC01000071.1:0-2102 GCF_015844675.1 Lysinibacillus sphaericus
ATGTACAAAATTACTCGTTTTCCGAGGTTAAATGATGCTTTAATCGGTATGAATCGCCTACGATTGAGACAACGCTTGCGTGATGTAAAATACGATCTAAAATCGCATTCGCTAACTTCGGTTCAGGGAAAATTTCATCCCATGATTTGAAGTTCACATTCGTTGTGAAAATCGTGCTACGTTTCTCATATCGGGCATCAATGAGCTGGAAAAACAGCTTCGCATCCTCTGGATCAATTGGTAAATAACCAATCTCATCAATGATTAGTAGTTTATATTTCGTATAATGTTTTAAACGGCTCTCTAAGCGGTTTTCTAAACGGGCTTTCTTCAGATTCTGAATTAAATCATGGCACTTTATAAAATAGGTACTTGTTCGTTTTTTAGCTGCAGTAATACCGATTGCTGTGGCCAAATGGGTCTTACCGACACCACTTGGACCAAGGAATACAATATTCTCATTTTCTTCGATAAAACGAAGACTTTGAAAATCGAGTATTTGTTGTTGATTAATACTTGGTTGAAAATCAAAATTAAAATCCTTTATTTCCTTTAAATGTGGAAATGCAGCGACTTTCACCATCGCATGAATCATATTATGCTCACGTACATCAATTTCATAGTTTGTCAATTTTATAAGTGTATCAATAAAAGAAAGTTCATTTTTAATACTAAAGTCGATGACTTCATTCAAATGGATGCCCATTTGCTTTAATTTTAAATACGCTAAGTTTTGCTGTAGTTGCTGGTAATTTGTACTCATTAATGAATTCATTTATACATTTCTCCAATCGCAGCTAAGTTCCGTTTCGCTAAATCGTTAATATCAGGGTATTCAGGCATTGCCTTTGCCATTAATTCACGATAATGCGCCTCTTGATAATTTAGTTTTGCTTCACTTATTTTGTGTTGTGCGATTAATTCCATGTTATAATAAATCCATAATTGATTATCGTACACTTGTAGCCCTACTTTTTTGCCTTGATACCCCGGTGGTACGGAGTATTGATTGGACTTGTAGGAAATCATGCTCGATGCATTGACTTTCACAAGCGTATGGTTGATTCGATAGGAATCTCTTACTCGTTCAGTTGGTAGCTGGAGTAAGTGATTCCTTTCTTTTTGCCATTCTAAAATCGGAATTTTATTCGTCCCTTGATGAATTTCATGATTAATACGATTACATAGTTTTTCAATATAGGCTTGTAACTCAACTATATTAAACTTCCCTTGATAGGCGTGGATTTCATCTAGTAATTTCATCGTTGTTTCCACTTTTCCTTTTGTACGAGGACGACCTGCTACACACGGCCTCACCTTAAATCCAAAATCTCTCGCAAATTGAGCGAACTTCGTATTTACTTTTCCTACAAAATGTTCTGTTCGTGCTTCGTCCATCACAGTTTTCATATTGTCAGTGATGAGTTCTTCTGGTACACCACCCATTTTTTCAAACGTGTCGGTTAAGAAAGAAAATAAAACTGCTTGCGATTTGGAAATACTCATATAAAAGAATCGCATACGAGAGTGGCTCAGCACTAACACAGCTACATTAATTTCCACCTGTTCACCATTACTTGTTTCATAAAGAATACTTTCTTTCCAATCCAGTTGTGCTTGTTTACCCATACGTGTTTCATAACGGATACCGCCATTCAAAGAAGATACGCGCTCAGCTTTCTCAAAGTAAGCCTTAAATTCTGGCGTATTAGCAATATAGGTACGGAATGTAGATTGTCCACAATCTAAACCATGGTTGTCTTTTAAATACTGCCAAAGATTGCGTCGATAATAAAATACCTGCTTAGAATCTTCTGATAAGAGGCTGGCAATAATCGGGTAGAACTCATCAATTTTAGATGGCTTATTACGCTTTGTTTTTGGTATAAAGCCATTTAGATATTTATCGATTGTTCGTCGATCTACTCCCATATCCCTTGCTAATTTACTTTTATTAATTTTCATGTTTAAATGCTCCATTACTTGTTTAAAATTTGCTAAATCTGAAAGACTATTAATTTTAAATTCTGTCTCAATCTCTAGTTGAATATGCATACTAACACCTCGGTATTAGTATGAAATGAATGAGCATTTTTGTACAT
>NZ_LDGC01000072.1:0-56445 GCF_015844675.1 Lysinibacillus sphaericus
AAACATGTTGCTGCCGCTACGTTAGCACTGCGCTTTCGCACAGAAAAACATGTTGCTGCCGCTACGTTAGCACTGCGCTTTCGCACAGACAAAAACATCTGCAGGCCCAAAGCACAAAGTCGATTCCGGACGCAATTATGCATAGGGTTAATTGATTTTCACGAATGAATAGTATTCTTCCTCACGAATGAAGCCTTTGTAACACCTGTAATAAGTATTAAGGAATAGGCCCATAGAAGCCATGAGGCGAAATAACGATCTACATCGGCTGATAAATTCTGAAAAATATTATCGAAAACTAATAATACGACTGCATCAATGAGCATTCCAGGTAATACGATACAAATAGCAGCCAGTAATCGCTCAGTACCCTTTATCTTTTTCAAAGAATAAATAGGTATAGTCGCTATCAAAATGAGTGGAATAGCTATAATGAAAGAGGCTATCATGAATAAAGGTTTTTCAAGGATAAAAAAGTAATTCCCCATTAATCGGAATATAGCACTTGCTACAAGCCAAATTGCAAACCCCCAACATAAAAAGAATGGCATTGTGGTTCCTCCTCAAATTATTTCCCTAGACGATAAAGTGTCTCTAGGATTTTTTCTAACTGTTGATAGAATGCCTCTACATCGAAATCGACCCTCATCATCACTTGTATAGCTAAACCGTCAATAAGGGCATTGAGAAAAATGCTCCACGTTTCCGCTGTGACACCATCAATTGGTGATGTACCCCATAATTTTTTTAAAGCGTTACATAAATGTTCATTTTCAGTCGCTAAAATTTGTCCGATTTGCTGTCTAATAGCTGGGTTTGTAAAGCCAAAGACGATTAAGGTGAAAAATAATTTATGATAAAAGGCATCATCTTCATACCGACTTTTTGCAGAGAAAAGTGCAGATTGAATCATTTGTTGATCAATCGTCAAAATCTCATTCCAAGAATTTTCACAGATATCTTGGACAATTGCTAGAATTATTTGCTCTTTTGATTTGAAATGATAATAAATAGTTCCTTGTGTCACTCCGGCTTGCTCAGCAACAGCCTTTAATGTGAATTTTTCAATCCCTTTTTCCACAATTTACAAGTGTGTTTTGGCAATTGGGGATACACATTGGATAAAAGATAGAAGGACTTAATAACACATGACGCTATGGTATAATAATAAAAACGGAATAATAAGATAGAGGTACAAAGTTGAATGGTTTCTCTTTAAAGACAAGAAAAGTAGGTGAACAAAGTGGGGAAATATCAATTGGATACCAAAGGTAAGGTAGCTGTGACAAAGTATCATGAAAAAAACAAGCCTGCCAAATTTGATAAAAAGCAGCAACTTGAAAAAATACGTGCGGAGTATTTGAAAAAGAAACAAAACCAAACAGAAAAATAAAAGTAGTAAAGGAGCGAGGTGAACTATGTGTTTATCTCGTTTTTTATTTAAGGTCTTGCAAGCTATCCGATACCACGTCTGTAAGCTATCTTGTGAGTGAGACTGACCCCTTATTTCTTAAAGATGGTGCTCTTGAATGTCGAAGGGTGTTGGGTAAGTTCATTTTAGATGTGAGCGTAGTGTAGGTATGCCCACTGTTTCCGATAAATTAGTGTTGTCTACACAGATATATAGGTGACAATGTACACAAACCACTATGGTATAATAATAAAAACGGAATAATAAGATAGAGGTACAAATCATATTTTGATTTGTTTAAAAGGGAAGATCGGTGCAAATCCGACGCTGTCCCGCAACTGTAAATGGGAGCACGTTTCAAGAGTCCACTGTTACGACTTGTAATGGGAAGGTGAAAGGTGTGATGAACATAAGCCAGGAGACCTGCCTTTATCTAGTACAACCAAAAAACCTACGAGGATAGGGGGTGTTGAGTGTGACTAGAGAACTTCTCCTGCATGCTCATAGTACGGACGATGATTGCTGAAAAGGAAGCTTCTATTATTAGAAAGTCTTTTTCGCCATGGCAATCACCGTATTATGTCGTGTATTTGTCATAGTAGACATCTTTCTGTAGAGGGAAAGATGTTTTTTTTATGCTAAAAATGAAGGAGTGTTACACATGAATCTACAAGTTATCGAGTATTATGAAAGTCTGTTAAAATTTGAAATCATGGAAACGCAGTATACAAGTACTTCTCAAACATTAGGGGAGCTAGTTGAACAGTATGTAGGGCAGGATACTATTCATAAAAATGATATTTTAACAGCATATAAAAATGTAATGAAAGAACTAATGGGATAAAGTGAAACTACGTTAATATATTCGCTGAAGTTATCAGTTTACTTGCACGAGGTGTTATTGATGGTAATGCCGTTATTACAAGTCTTATAAGCTTAGTTGACCTTAAAGAAAAGTAGAGGTAGCCAAACATGAAATGATTGCGTTTGGCTACTTTTTATTTCTTATAAACTGATTAAATTAATAGGAATACATATAATTGTCATAAAATAACCCCTAGTACTTCATTCATATTTCACTTTTTATCTATATAATAATTTTGTGCTTATCTTCATTCAGTGGATGCCCAAGCATCCACTGAATAAAGATAATGCCTCCGGCGGATGTCACGGATTTTGATTTGTGCATGCACAAATCAAAATCCGGACCGCAATTACGCCAAGGCAAAATTGATTATTTATAGATTGGAGAATACAACATGAAAAACACATTTTATCAGAGCTTTTGGCGAACGCACTTTTATGCCGCATTATTTATTACGCCACTGCTTATTTCGCTAACATTAAGTGGTATAGGCTATTTATTTTATACAGATGTAGAAAATCAATTATATGATAAATACTTTTTTGGTGAAAGTGGAAAAACCGAGGTACAATCTATTGATGATGCTGTTAAACTTGCAGAAGAATCATATGCTGGCTACAAAACAAATAAAATTATTGAGTTAGAAGAGCCATACAATACACGTTTATCGATGAAAAATGCAGATGGCAAAGAAAAATATGTGTTTTTAGATGATCATAACCAAATTATTGGTGGTCAAGATGCTGGCTACACATTTGGGAATATTATTAGAAATATCCATAGTTCCTTATTTATTGGGGGAACGTTTGTCAATTATTTAGTTGAATTAGCTGCGTGCTGGGCTATCTTTTTAATGCTTTCAGGCATTTACATGACGTTTAAAGGAAAATTACTAAAGAGAACAAAGCAGACAAACAAACGTCAAAAGAGTAGAAAATTCCATGCCCTTGTTGGGACAATTATTACGATTCCAATGCTCGTTATTATTTTCACAGGCTTACCATGGTCTGCGTTTATGGGGAAATACATTTACCAAGCTTCACAAGATTATCCTTCTTTCGGCACACCATTATTGCAACAGCAGCCACCTACATCTGATGTAAGTGAGATTCCTTGGGCTACTCGTCAAGAAACTCCTCCAACGTCAGACTCGGCACATGCAGCCCATCACGGGGGAGGAAATACAGGCTTTGTTGCTAACCCTAACCAACTTAGTGTGGAAAAGCTACAACAAGAAATTGATGCAATGAATATCTCAAAACCATACGCTATTATTTATCCTACTAGCGAAGACGGTGTCTATACAGTTGCTAAATCTAGTAATACAGGTGTTACAGGACTTGATGTTAGCCCGGATGATGAAACGACAATGTATTTTGATCAATATAGCGGAAAATTTATAGACAAGGTTGGCTACGAGGACTATGGCATTCTTGCTAAATGGTTCACTTGGGGTATTCCTTTACATGAAGGTCATTTGTTTGGTTGGCCAAATAAATTAATCAATTTACTAGTATGTCTAGCATTTTTAGTAGTTATTGCTTGGGGATTCAGAACATGGCTACTACGAAAGAAACAAGGTATACTATCGGCACCACCTAAAATCACTCAAAAGGTATCTATTCCTTTTATCATTTTCATGATTATTTTAGGAATATTGATGCCACTATTTGGACTTTCTTTAATTGCTGTCGTCCTTGTAGAATTAATTATAAATTTCGTGTCTAAAAATAAAAAAGAAGTCAATTAATATGCTAAAGCGATACTGTATCCTGTTAGATAAGGAATGCAGTATCGCTTTTCTTTATTTAAAGCCACCCTTTATCACTAGCGACTTGAGCAGCTTGTTGTCTAGACTCGACTTGTAGTTTTTGAATAGAGGTGGATAAATAGTTTCGAATAGTACCTTTCGTTAAAAATAGTTTTTTACTAATCTCATTTGTTGTGAGTCCTTCTTTTACAAGCTGCAGAACAGCAATTTCCCGTTCATTTAGTGGATTCTGTTCTTTCATAAACAATGTAGCGGCTAAATCTCTGCTGACGACCTTTTCACCATTCATTACTTTTCTTATTGTTTCAATTAAATAGTCTATAGGTTCATCTTTTAATAAATAACCATGTACCCCACAATCCATCGCTTTTTGTAAATAGCCAGGGCGTGCGAAGGTAGTAACAATCATCACCTTGCACGGTAAATTTGCCTGTTTAATTTTTTCAGCAAGGTCAAGCCCAGAAAGATGCGGCATTTCGATGTCCAAAACACATACATCTGGTAGTTCATGTTGAATATATTCCCACGCTTTTTGACCATCTGAAACTTCTGCGATCACTTTTATATCAGGCTCAAACGATAACAAGGAAGTCAAGGCACCACGTAACATTTGTTGATCCTCTGCTAGTAATACTCTTATCATGTAGTTTGCTCCATTCTGTAGTGTTGGATAGGAAGTGTTAACGTCACAATTGTTCCATCTGTCGGTAAATTCTCTATGGAAGCAGTTCCTAGAAGAGCATTCATTCTTTCTTTCATCGATGAAAGTCCATTCCCATGCCCTTGGATATGTAAGCCGACACCATCGTCAACAATGTTTATTTTTAAAATTCCATTTATAGTATCGATATCGATTTGGCATTTTTTTGCTTGACTATGTTTAATAATATTTGTAGTTGCTTCCCGCAGACATAAGGAGAGCATCGTTTCTTCTACACTCGCTAGGAGAAGCTTTGGACAGTTATTATTGATATTTATTGAAATATCCGCTGTTTGTAAATGCTGTTTACAATGAATAAGCTCACTTTCTAACGAAATAAAATTCATATCGGATACTAATTCTCTTACTTGCTTTAGCGCTGTTCGTGTTGTTGCTAAAATATCATTTAGCTCATCTTTCACACGCATCGTATCTTTATCGACTAATTTTGTAGTTAATTCGGTTTTAATTTTAATCATTGTCAATGTATGACCGATCGTATCGTGAAGATCCCTTGCAATACGTTGTCTTTCTTCTTGTTGAACGAGCTGTGTATTTACCTCTGTTAATTCTGATTGTAATTTTTTTGACTTTTCTACGTAGTAAATTAGCATTGGAAATAGTAGCTGAATAATCATAACGGGTATTAATACTTGGGATTCTAATTTGAAAGATGCTCCTGATTCAAACCAAATAACTATTAAAAACATAAGGGCAATGGCAAACATTCCTATAGCAATATGCCATTTCTTTTTAGCTCGCCCAATTAAATCAGCAAATATAAATCCAGAAAATAACATAGCGGATCCTTCATAAATACCTAGTATGATAATAAGAGTAAAACCTACTAAGGAAGCAACAAGTAAACGCCAATCTTGATTCCATAAAGCAATATAAAAAGCTACTAAAAATAACATAAGGATCATTATTTTAGCCAATAATGGTAATGAAGAATTCGATCCTAATACTACGGTGAATAAAAAAATTAACGAAACTACATCAATAATTAAATAATGTTTTGCCTGATCACTTGGATAAATCTTTATATTTCACACCAACCCTTGTCGATTATTTCTGCGTGACACTTTTAATGGCATGTTTCCGAATCCATTCCATAGGTCCAACATGAAAATGCTTGATACAAATATGTGCAATGAAAAGTTGGAGGAGGGAAAGGGTTAACCAAATACCAATAACTTCAATGCTATTCAATTTCCCACCTAAACCTAAGCCCCAGCAAGGGAAGTGTTGGCACCAAGCAATGCACTGACTAAAATTAGCAAAATCATTACTGCGTGGAAACTACCAAAAACGTATAAGGCGCATTTAATCGCTTTATCACCAAATTTAACTATAAAAGTAACAATGATGGCTGTCACAGCATAGCTCATTAAAATATCGTATTCCATGACTAAGGTGAAGTGGATGAGCCCCTCCATAAATAAAAAGACTATTGTCCAAATATACATTCCGGGCCAAGCATTTCCTTTTCGTAAAGCTTGCTGATATTTTTAGTTCCAGACCAACACCAAACATGATTGTTAATAAACCAAGAAGTTTACCGTTTACGAAAAATAGGACTACCATTCGTAAAAAATCGTTCAATGACCACCAACCTGAATAATTGCTCGTCGTGATATACGAAATATCACCAAGATAAGCAAATATCCAAATATTTGTGCCAAGTGTCCCTAATACAGCAAAGCCTCGTAACATATCGATTAAGGGTAATCTTTGTTGAACTTTCATTATGAAATCACTCTTTCTTTGTTTTCTTACAATAATGATAAGAAAACGACAGGAAAAAACATATTCACATCAGTCAAAGGTTCTTTATGACAGGTGTCATTTTTAGATGTATCAAAAGTAAAGAAAGGCCATCTCAGAAGGGGGACACTATTAAATCGTAGTTTATTGTTACGAAAAAAGAATGGGATTTATATGGCAATTTGCGTAAATGAAATAAGAATTTTATTTATAAAATAAATATTGCGAAAACTAATATGATTAGTTAAAATTGAAATATGATTAGTTTACAGAGGGGATTTGATGTAAAATGAAAGTTGAAAATAGTGGCACAGTGTATCAATTGTCCTTTATGCCGAGGATTTTTCCTGTTAATTGTTATTTCGTAGAAGAAGAAAATGAGCTTACACTGATCGATGCAGCATTACCATATAGTGCGAAAAGTATAATAAAAGCTGCTGAAAATATCGGAAAACCGATTACGAGAATAATCATTACCCACGCACATAATGATCATATTGGAGCGCTAGATACATTAAAAGAATTATTACCACATAGTAAAGTGTACATTTCTTCTAGAGATGGGCTTCTATTGGGAGGAAATAGTACCTTGCTACCAAATGAAAAAAACACCCCTATTCGGGGAGGCCTTCCAAAAAATATTAAAACTAAACCGGATGTATTACTTGAAGAAGGTGATCGTGTTGGTTCATTAGAAGTGATTGCAACTCCAGGGCATACACCTGGCTCCATTTCTCTTTTCGACACGCGTAATAGAAGTTTAATAGCGGGTGATGCCCTTGTCACTAGAGGAAAGCTAATAGTATCGGGAATGCTGAATCCGTTGTTTCCGTTTCCTGCTTTTGCTACATGGGATAAAGAGACAGCTCTAAAAAGTGCAAAAAAATTAAGTGATCTGAATCCGAGTTTACTTGCTGTAGGGCATGGGAAGATGTTAAAGCAACCGCAAGAACGTTTGAACATAGCCATTGCTGAAGCAGAAAAAGCTTTTTTATCATCTAAATAGGAAGTGAAAAAAATGTCTCGTCGTATGAAGTTAGATTTATCAATTATTTTACAAAAGGCAACAGAGATAGCTGATGAGCAAGGATTGGACCAACTTTCAATTGGATTATTAGCTGAAAAATTGGAAGTACGGCCACCGTCCTTATATAACCATCTTGATGGCTTAAATGAATTGAAACAGAGATTAGCCATTCAAGGCGTAAAAAAACTACATGAATATATGCTACGAGCTGCAGTAGGACGTTCGGGTGATGACGCCATTCGTGCAATTAGTCAGGCATATCTTCAACTAGTTAGAGAACATCCGGGGTTGTATGATGCTAGTACTCGTTTTCCAGATGCGAATGATCAAGAATTACAGCAAGCCCAAGAGTCTGTTGTACAACTAGTACTTCAAGTGCTAGATGCCTATCATTTGCAAGAAGAAACTGCGGTTCATATGGTCAGAGGATTACGAAGTTTTCTACATGGATTCTCTTCAATCGAACAAATGGGGGGATTCGGGATGCCATTAGATATCAATAAAAGCTTTTCAATCCTAATCAATACCTTTATCGAGGGCATTCATGCAGCTATGCTTCATAAAAATCAGAACATGGAAATGAATGACTAAGGGAAGGGGAGAAGAATGAAGGATTGATTTCAGTGGATAATACAAAGGATTTAATATCGGAGTAGGAGACTTGTCTTTGAATACGAGTTTCCTACTCTTTTCATATATATAGCAGTTGCGATTAATGCTTTCTTTTTGAATAACGTGAAATACTACTATTTAGTACATGAATAAATTCTATAATCTAATAGCCCTTCATACTTTAAGATCATTTCAAAATGTTTATCCATTACTTCATAAAGTTCAGGTTCAATATCCTCTGAGTGATTAAGCTCAGGTATTGAGAAAATCGATTTGTTTTTTTGTATACGAATATGTTTAAAACCAGCCTGGTTAAATAAATCTACCCAATTCTTTTTCATTGAACACGAATCAAATCCATAAAACTCTTGGATTTCTTTTTCAATTTTCTCTTCAAGCGGTTGATGAATAGTAAATTCAATAGCAATAAACCGACCGCCATTCTTTAATAAACGAAAGATTTCTTTAAGTGCATTAGGTTTATTGACAAAAGAAAGCACAGATTCAGAAATAATAAAATCAAATGTATGATCGGGTAAAGGTACTTGTTCAATTGAGCATTGCATTATTTTTACGGGTAAGCGATTTTTTTTCATTCTCTTTTTAGCTTTTGCGACCATGACAGAATTAATATCGATGCCTGTTACTTTTGCTTCATACGTCTCTGCCAAATAGGCAGCGGTTTGGCCTGTACCACAGCCTACATCTAAAATATAAGGATTTTCACCAATATTCTCAGCCTTGAATAGTTCCTTTGTTAAATTAAGACCACCAGGATGCGCACCGCCAACACCAAATTTGGACAGAAATTCTAGATATTTCGAATTTTGAATCGGAATCCCTTCTTTATTCGTATTTTTGTATAATATGAAATTTAAAAAAGTATGGTTCCGGCAAGAGCCAAAGTTGTAATAAAGAACCTTCAATAATAAATGGACTTCAAAATGTATATTATTTTTGAGCAACTTCTCCGATAGTCTAAACAATAAAAAAATACATACGTATACTAGTTAAAAGATATATGATAGGGGGTGTATTGATGCCATTTTATCCGCCTAATTCTAGAATGAGAGCATTTCCACCAAGCTATAGACAAGGTTTTGGCCCTCCTATGCAAGGTAGACAAGGGCAACCCTTTTTTGATCCTTACCAGCAACCCCAAACTTCTAGATTTGGAAGATTACCACAGCATTTAAATACAATTATGGGCCATGCGGGAACAATAACATATGGAGTTAATATGTTAAGACAAATGGGGGCTTTTATTAATTTCTTAAGATAGATTGTAAAATGATTTTTTAAGTCGAACATATTAAAACCCCTCTTAAGAGAGTAAATTCTTAAGAGGGGTTATTGATTATTTCATTTATTGCTTATTTTGTTGAAAGTTGTTTTTCGATAATAGAGCGATTTTTCTCTTTAAATACTTCATTATGTGATGACACGACCCCTTGACGATAGGCAGTGGGCTCTAAATACGTTTTGATAGAGTTCACGGCATTGGCTGCATCCTGGAAAGTCCCTAGAAGGAGGTTGATTTTTCCTTCAAACGCTAATATATCACCTGCAGCAAAAATTCCAGGCTGTGCGGTTTCTCCCGTTGCTTTCCCTTCAAAATAGTAATCATCTTTTTTAGGAATGGTGATTGCTTGCTCCAATTCTAATGATGCTTCACGGTTATAGCCATGACTAACGATGACTTCATCGATTTGACGCGTATAGCTTTGTTTTGTTTGTGTATTTTCACATGTCACTAATTGGATGGCTGTTTTATCGGCATCGGCAGTTAATTTTGTAATAGTCGTATTACATTCAATCTTTACGCCAGCATCTAAAGCCTCTTGAATTGTTGCCTCATGAGCGGATAACTTATATTTACGATAAACAACAGTTACGTTTTTGGCGATAGGACTTAGTTCAACTGCCCAGTCGATCGCAGCATTTCCGCCTCCCGAAATAATGATCTCCTTGTCCACAAACCGTTGATATGACTGCACGGTATAGTGTAAATTAGTCATTTCATATTTTTCTGCACCTTCTAGTGAAAGCTTTTGAGGATTAATAATACCACCACCAACGGCTAAAAGAACGGTTTTAGAATAATGTTTATCTCCTTGCGCAGTATGAAGAACAAAAATATCATCTTGGCGCTCGATAAAATCGATTTTTGTACCTGTTAATATGGTAGGATGAAACGTTTTTGCCTGTGCAATTAACTGTTTCACAAATTGTTCTCCTAATACAGGGGGATGACCACCGATATCCCAAATTAGCTTTTCAGGATAAAGTAAAACTTTACCACCAAGCTGTTGTTGACTCTCAATTAATTTCGTTTTCAGTCCTCGTAAACCACTATAAAAGGCACTGTATAGGCCTGCAGGACCACCACCAATAATTGTTACATCGTATAAATGTTGCATTTATATCACCACATCCTAGAAAATAATAAAAAAATATTTGACAAAACTACATAAGAAAACTAGACTAATTCTAGTGATAATGATTATCATTGTCGACTAATCGCTATCATAGCATGGAAAGAACAAAAAGGAAAGAGAGGTTACGTCGTGCGTTTACAAGTTGAATCGATTCGTATCGGCTACGAGGACAAAACGATTGTGCATGATTTATCGTTACAAATTCCAGACGGTAAAATAACGACTATCATTGGTTCCAATGGGTGTGGTAAATCTACACTTTTAAAGGCTATTACAAGGATATTGAAGCATAAGAGTGGACAAGTCATACTAGATGGTCAAAATATTTCCGAGATGAATACAAAAGAATTAGCAAAAGAGCTGGCCATACTGCCACAAAGTCCGGAAAGTGCACATGGTTTAACAGTGGAAGAGCTTGTATCCTACGGTCGATTTCCATATCAAAAGGGCTTCGGTAATTTATCTCAAAAAGATAAAGAAATGATTGACTGGGCCTTAAAGGTAACTAAAACGGATGACTTTCGTCTGAACACAGTTGATGCCTTATCAGGTGGACAGCGTCAACGGGTGTGGATCGCAATGGCATTAGCTCAAGAGACCGATATTATTTTTTTAGATGAGCCAACAACTTATTTAGATATGGCCCATCAGTTAGAAGTTTTAGAATTACTTAACAAGCTTAACGAAGAAGAAGGGCGCACAATTGTCATGGTGTTACATGATTTAAATCAGGCAGCACGTTTTTCAGATTATATTGTTGCGCTATCAAAAGGAGAGCTTGTGAAGTTTGGTACTGCAGAGGAAGTTATAGTACCTGAAGTATTAGAAAAAGTGTTTAATATTGATGCAGTCATTGGTAAGGATCCACGTACTGATAAGCCAATGTGCATTACATATAACTTATTACAAACAGTTTAAAAGGAGATAGATTTATGAAAAAGTGGTTATTACCAATGTTTATGATGGTCGTACTAGTGCTTGCAGCGTGCGGCAATAAAGAAGAGAAGACGGATAAGGGCTCTAAAGATAAGGCATCTGCAGAAACGATTACGTATCAATCAGAAGCTGGCCCTGTTGAAGTACCAGCAAACCCTAAACGTGTAGTTGTATTATCTTCATTTGTTGGGCATTTACTACAGCTTGACGTTAATGTTGTCGGTATTGATTCATGGGCTGCAGATAATCCAAACTTCCAAGATGATATTAAAGATGCAGTAGTTGTTGAGAATACGGATATCGAAAAAATTATCGAGCTTGAGCCAGATTTAATTATTGGTTTAAATGGTATTGAAAATGCAGATAAACTCGGTGAAATCGCACCAACTGTGTTGTTCACTTATGGTAAAGTGGATTATTTACAGCAATTCATCGAAATTGGTAAACTTGTGAACAAAGAAAAAGAAGCAACTGATTGGGTAAAAGATTTTAAAGAACGTTCTGCAGAGACGGGTACAAAAATTAAAGAAAAAATCGGCGAAGATGCAACAGTTACTGTCGCAGAAATGTTTAATAAACAAATGTATGTGTATGGAGATAACTGGGGTCGAGGAACAGAAATTTTATATCAAGAAATGGGCTTGAAAATGCCTGGAAAAGTAAAACAAGATGCTCTAAAACCAGGTTATTTTGCAATTTCTACAGAAGTATTAAATGAATATGCAGGTGACTATGTGATCTTTAGTACGTTTAAAGGTGAGGATAGCGCCATTAAAAATGCTCCGTGGTTTAAAGATTTGGAAGCGGTGAAGAATGGTCATTTATTTGAAGTGAGTGGCAATGAATTTTACTTTAATGATCCTAAAACTTTAGAATATCAATTAGATTTCTTTGAAAAGAAATTTTTACAATAATTTCAGTAGAGAGTAGCGAAGGCAAATGACAAAGTTTCGAAATTTCCCGTTTTGGCTTCAAGCATTGCTTGCACTGATCTTATTAGCAGTAACAGTTACGATCTCGCTTTGTATAGGCGCGGCTAATACGAGTATTCAAGATGTTTATCAAGCGATTGTCGGACAAGACGGTGGCAAGCACTACTCTGTATTACGTGAAATTCGGTTTCCTCGTATTATTGCTGCTATTTTTGTAGGTAGTGCACTTGCAGTTGCTGGGGCGATTATGCAAGGGGTTACTAGAAATCCATTAGCAGATCCAGGTCTCCTTGGTCTCACAGCAGGTGCGAATGCGGCACTGGCATTGACGATGGCGTTTATTCCAAATACTTCGTACTATATGTTTATTTTTGCATGTTTCATAGGTGCGGGTGTAGGGATGATTGTTGTGTATGGTATTGGCGCTTCAACGAAGAATGGCTTTTCTCCATTAAAGTTAGTCTTAGCTGGGGCAGCCGTATCCGCTCTATTACAAGCAATAGCAGATGGAACGGGCATATTATTTAAAATTTCAAAAGATGTTTCGATGTGGACGAGTGGTGGTTTAATTGGCACTACATGGCAAGCTTTAATAATTGTTCCTGTTATTGTAATAGGATTAGCGGTAGCTTTTGTGTTTAGTCGTCAACTAACCATTTTAAGTTTAAATGAAGAAGTAGCTGTCGGATTAGGACAAAAAACAACAGCCATTAAAGGAATTATGATGTTTGTCGTTGTTATTCTTGCAGGCTCCGCAGTTGCGCTAGTAGGCAATTTAGCATTTGTTGGGTTAATGGTACCACATATTGTCCGAGCAATTGTTGGAACAGACTATCGATTTGTCTTACCAATGAGTGCTATTATCGGTGGATGCTTAATGGTGACTGCAGATTTTGCAGGTAGAATGATTAATGCCCCATATGAAACACCGGTAATTGCAATAATTTCAATTATCGGCCTTCCGTTCTTCTTACTTCTTGTTCGGAAGGGAGGGCGTCAAATTGTTTAAAATTGGTCGAAAAAAACAACGTAAATGGCTCATGGTTTGGACGCTATTAACAATAGCTATTTTTGTAATGGGTATTTCAATGGGAGCAGCTTCCGTTTCGATTGATCGCATAATACCGATTTTACTTGGTGACGGCAGCTTCAAAGAATCATTCGTACTGTTTTCTGTTCGCTTACCAAGATTATTTGTGCTAGCAGCAGCAGGGATGGCGTTAGCATTAGCGGGTGCTGTTTTGCAAGGGGTAACACGTAATGATTTAGCGGACCCTGGTATTATTGGGATAAATGCTGGAGCAGGTGTAGGAATTACGCTATTTTATCTCCTTGTTGATGGTGATTTACCTCATTTTGCGTATGTGTTACCACTTATAGGATTTGCCAGCGCTTTATTAACGGCACTCCTCATTTACTTTTTCTCATATAAGCGCAATGTGGGTGTGCAGCCGATCCAACTCATTTTAGTCGGAGTAGGTGTAGCATCTGCCTTAGCAGGTGTAATGATGATATTAATTTCCTCTGCTGAGCGTAGTGATGTGCAATTTATCGCACAATGGCTTGCGGGTAATGTTTGGGGAACAGACTGGCCATTTTTCTGGGCTTTATTGCCTTGGCTTGTGCTAGGCATTCCATTTATTTTGTATAAAGCAAATGTGTTAAATGTGCTTGCAATGACCGAACCAACTGCTGTTGGCTTAGGCTTAAACATCGAACGAGAGCGTTTGCAATTATTAGTAGTCTCTGTCGCATTAGCTGCGGCAGCTGTATCGATCACAGGAGGCATTGCCTTTATCGGTCTGATGGCTCCACATATTGCAAAGCAGCTCATCGGACCGCGCTACCAGTTCTTTTTACCACTCACATTATTAATCGGTGCCAGCTTACTAATGCTTGCAGATACAATTGGGCGCGTAGCTATTTCGAGTGCGACCGTGCCAGCAGGTATTGTTGTAGCCTGCATCGGCGCCCCATATTTTTTATATTTACTACGAAAAAACGACTGAATGGCTTTGGCTGTTCGGTTGTTTTTTTGTTGAAAGGCTTTTTGGGAATATTTGTTGAATAAGAAGCACTAAAATGAATGGGGGGAGTGATGGTACATGAGGAAAATAGTAATTGTCTTTTTGTGTTCGATAATTTCATTGTCAGCATGTAATTCAACATTAGCAATTACTGAAGTAAAATCTGTATCAAGGGACCTTCAAGAAATATTAAATGTCCTCGGAATGGAAGATTATGTACAAATGATTAATGATGGTGAAAAACGCTCTTATATTGTGATTAATACAAAGGGAACTGTTACGGTCAGCGTGAAGAGTAAGGACGATACGATTGTAATAAACATTGATGAAGTTGAAAATCAAAACGACGAAGGTATTACACAGCATATTTTTAAACTTACGATAGATGCTAATTATGAATATATTGATTTATATAAAAATGGTGAACAAATTCCGTTTGATACAGTGGGGGCCTTTTAGTTGAAAGAAGTCTGGAGCGACATATGAAATTTGTAGCGACGGAAAGCAAAGGCTCATCGACGGATAGAAGTCTCAGAGCGACGGAAAGAACTAGGACAACGACGGAAAGCAATCTCAAGGTGACGGATAGAATTTGTAGCGACGGAAAGCGAAGGCTCATCGACGGATAGAAGTCTCAGAGCGACGGAAAGAACTAGGACAACGACGGAAAGTAATCTCAAGGTGACGGATAGAATTTGTAGCGACGGAAAGCAAAGGCTCATCGACGGATAGAAGTCTCAGAGCGACGGAAAGAACTAGGACAACGACGGAAAGCAATATCAAGGCGACGGATAGAATTTGTAGCGACGGAAAGCAAAGGCTCACCGACGGAAAGAACTCCTACAACGACGGAAAGCGAGCAAAAAAATACTAACAAGAGCTGAAACGTTGGAATTTTTCCGTTCTTTCTGTCTAAAAAACTAGGTTAAAAATTTAATTTGCACTCCGTGTATTTCAAGTTTTTTGGAACCTCTTTTTATGAGGTTCTTTTTTTATAGGGATAGGAGGTGAAAAAAACAATGATTTTATTAGAACGTCAGGAATCGGAGCAACACAAAATTTTAGAGGCTTTGATACGTAGATTACCTAGTACACATACTGAATACAAGAATTATTTTGAGTGGTTGAGGCGTATACACGCAGGCTTTGCTGGGGAGCAAAGAGTAGATGCCGAATGGCTTGAAATCATTTTACCTCAACCGCATTATTTTCTTCATGATCTACAAATACTTAATCACTTTGGTACTACTCATCAAATAGACACCGTTTTACTATGTCCTCATTTTATATTGATACTCGAAATTAAAAATGTAACAGGCTTTCTAGATTTCGAGGAATCTTTTAATCAATTTACGCGAACTACAGTAGAAGGCGATGTCGAGGGAATGACGAATCCAATCCATCAAAGTAGACGACATATGGAGTGGATAATGGGTATGTTACAGCAGTCAAGGATTGAGATTCCAGTTCATTATGCTGTCGTTTTAGCAACGAAAAATGCTATTTTATCGAAGAGTTTAAGGGGACAACCAATTTTTCATGTACAAGGTTTACGGTATCACGTCCGAGAATGGCTTCAACAGCATAAAGAGACAGTAGTGGAGGAGGAAAAACTTTTTCAATTTGCTTCAAAATTATTGTCCAAGCATAGGCCAATCAAACGAGAAATAGTATTGCCTGTGCGGGATATAGTAAAAGGTGTGCTATGTGAAAGGTGTGTAAATGGACAGCCTATGAACTATCGTTATCCAAATTGGTATTGTCAACGCTGTGGAGAAATTAATAACGAGGCTATTTTTAGGACACTTGAAGATTATCGATTGTTAGTAGGCGAAACGTTAACAAATAAAAGCTTTTGTGAGTTTTTTGCAATAGATTCACCGAATACTGCTTATAAATTACTACAAAAGTTACCGTTGAAAGCTGAGGGAACAAAAAGAAATAGAAAGTATTTAATTGTTAAATAAAGAGCAAAAAATCAAGCGGTCTGAATTTTTGCTAGAAAGGATGTGAAGAATAGATGTCTAAGGGCGACAGAAAGAACTAAGAGACAGATGGATAGAACTAACGGCGACGGAAAGCCATGGACCACCGACGGAAAGATGTCTCGAAGCGACGGAAAGAAACAAGGCATCGACGGATAGAAATTCGAAGGTGACGGATAGAACTAACGGTGACGGAAAGCTATGCCCCAACGACGGATAGAAGTCTCAGAGCGACGGAAAGAACTAGGACAGCGACGGAAAGCAATCACAAGGCTACGGATAGAATTTGCAGTGACGGAAAGCTATGCCTTAACGACGGAAGGAACTAAGGCACAGACGGATAGAATTCTCGAAAAGTCGGATAGAACTACCAGCTCAACGAAAACCCCGCTCAAAGCCCCGAAAATTTCCCCGCTAATCCCTACTAGACAAATAAAAACTAAAAGCATATAGTTAGTTAGGCTAACTAACTAAAAAGGAGTGGTAATGTTGACGATCGAACAAGAATTTTTTAATCAGTACCGCTTAATGTATAGACCGTTTATCAATCTTATAAATGAGCAGTTAGGGAAATATCAGCTGTATAGCTCTCAATGGGCTCTTCTTCGGTTATTGACGGATAAAGGGCCACATACATTTGTGGACATTGCGAATTTTATGTTTATTGAAAAGCCGAGTGTGACGAGGCTTGTGCAAAAGCTTGTGGAGCTTGGCTACGTGGAGACGGTAGCGGGTAGGGATAAGCGCGAAAAGCTTGTACAATTGACGGCTAATGGTGAAGAGATTGTGCTAGAAATTCAAGCGCATTTAAAACCAACTATGGAACAGGCACTCGCGGGAGTATCCGAGCGGGATATTGAAATTGCGACACAAGTGTTAGCGAACATTTGTGCAAACATTAATCGGTAGGAGAGAAAAAAGTGGAAGCAACTAGACATAAACTTTGGACGAAGGACTTTTTAATCGTCTCACTTATTAATTTTACCATTACATTAATATTTTTTTTATTGATGGTAACGATTGCAGGCTATGCGGTTGAGCATTTTGGAGCTTCGACTAGTACGGCAGGGCTTGTATCGAGTATTTTTATTATTGGAACTTTATTTGGCCGTCTAGGGACAGGTCGTATTATTGGGGATTGGGGTAGCAAAAAAACATTATTTTTTGGATTATTATTGTTTATGTTATCAACGATGTCTTATTTTATCGCGACGAATTTACCGCTTCTAATGGTCAATCGTTTAGTACAGGGAATTGCACTTGGCATGGCTAGTACGGCTACAGGGACAATTATTGCACAGATTTTACCGTCTGATCGCCGAGGAGAAGGTATCGGTTATTACAGCTTGAGTGCTATTTTAGCTACGGCTATCGGACCGTTTGTAGGTATTCTTCTAACGCAGCTTTTTGAAGATTATCGGATGATTTTTGCTGTCGATTCCGTATTAGCTATTGTATGCTTCTTGTTGTATTTTATCGTAACCGTTCCAGATGCACCGAAGAAGGCAAAAGAGATGGCGGAGAAAACAGGCTTTAAGCTCACTAATTTTATTGAAATGCGTGCTGTGCCAATTGCTTTTGTGGCACTCGTTATTGGCTTTGCCTATTCAGGGGTTATGTCATTTATGACGTTTTACGCGAAAGAGCTTGATTTGGTAACAGCAGGAAGTTATTTCTTTATTATATATGCCATTGTTATTTTAGCAACACGTCCTTTTACAGGAAAATTACTAGACACTAGAGGTGCAAACATTGTTATCTATCCATGTCTAGTTATTTTCGCACTAGGAATGTATGCTTTTAGTTCGGCGAGTAGTAGTGTTGTATTTTTACTAGCCGCAGCTTGCATAGGGATTGGTTATGGCAATTTCAATTCAGTAGCACAAGCAATAGCGATTAAAGTTACACCAAATGAGCGTTTAGGACTTGCGACATCGACATATTTTATTTTATATGATTTAGGTTTAGGGGTTGGTCCTTATTTCTTAGGATTCTTCGTTCCGACTTCGGGGTACAGTGCCATTTTCTTTGCGATGGTATTTGTTATTTTAGTATCAATTATCCTTTATTATTTCTTATATGGAAAATATGAAAATAGTAATCAAGCGAAAATTTCGTAGTTTATAATAATTATATTGTGGAAAAAACGTCATTTTTCTAGTTATCTAATTAGATCAACTATAAAATGTCGTTTTTTACTATAAATAAAAATACTTCTTGCAATTGTATTTGATAATCATTATCATTCTCGATATAAACTATTTCGGAAGTAGGTACTTAGCATGAAAAAAACATCATTATTGTCAGTATTAGTTGCAGGAGGCATTCTAATGACTGGCTGTGGTAATACAGATGAAGCTAAAAAAGAAGATAAGCCAGCAACAGAACAAGCAGAAAAAGCTACAAAAGTTGATTTATCTGCTGAACTAGCAGCTTATCAAACATTTGCATTAGAGCAAATGGATCAATTTTTAGTAGAAACGGAAAAATTCGTGGAAGCATTTAAAGCCGGTAAAATTGAAGAAGCAAAAGCAGCCTATGCACCGGCACGTATGTATTTCGAGCGTTCGGAGCCAATCGCAGAGAGCTTTGGTGACCTTGACCCACGTATTGACGGTCGTTTAGCTGATATTAAAGAAGAAGGCAAGGGCGAAGAAGAATGGTCAGGTTATCATAAGCTTGAGCATGCGCTATGGGTAGAAAACAAAACTGCAGGCTATGAGGCAGTTGCAGATCAATTACTAGCAGACGCAAAAGAATTACACGCATTAGTTCAAACTGTAGAAGTAACACCTGATTTAATGATTACAGGTGCGGTTGATTTATTAAATGAAGTATCTACATCAAAAATCACTGGTGAAGAAGAAATCTATTCTCACACAGACCTTTATGACTTTAAAGCAAACATTGAAGGTGCAGAAAAAATCTTTGAAATCCTACGTTCTAAATTAGAAGCGAAAGATAAAGACTTAGTTGCAACATTAGATGAAAAATTCAAAGCAGTAGATGATTTATTGGCGAAGCATGCAACTGCTGATGGCGGATATGTTTCTTACGAAAAATTAACTGATGAAGACACAAAAGCACTTTCAGCGGCAGTTAATCAACTAGGTGAACCATTAAGTCAAATGGGTATTATTTTAGAGTAATTTTTGGAGTGATAATAAATGACAGCGTCAAATGATGAAAAATGGATGAATAAAAAAATATCAAGACGTGACATGTTAAAGCTAACAGGTATCGGAGCAGCTGGTATAGCTATCGGTGCCTCTGGCTTAGGTGGTGTTATGAAAGTAATGGGCTACGATGTGTTCGAGCCTGTTGCAGATAGCACGACGGCACGTAATAAAGTTGATTTTTATGGAAAACATCAATCTGGCATTATTACACCAGTTCAGACAAATATTTATTTTGCTTCTTTGGATGTATTATTTACATCAAAGAAAGACCTACAAGAGTTGTTCAAAAAATGGACACCTCTTGTTGTACGTTTAATGAATGGTGAATTAATGGTAGATTTAACAACAAATACTAGAGTTCCTACAGGGGATACAGGTGAAGCAGAAGGTTTAGACGCTTCGAATTTATCGATTACGATTGGTGTCGGCCCATCTTTGTTTGATAAGCTTGGTATCCAACATTTGAAGCCTGCAGAATTAAATGATTTACCACATTTCCCAAAAGATCAGCTACAAAAAGAACTTACAGGTGGAGATATTTGTATTCAGGCATGTGCGGATGACCCACAGGTGGCATTCCACGCAGTACGTAACTTAGTTCGTGCAGCATCTGGTAAAGTAGAAATTAAATGGTCTCAAGCGGGCTTTAACTCATTCCCAGCTGGTGGAGGAACACCGAGAAATTTATTTGCATTCAAGGATGGTACTGGGAATCCATCGACTGCCGATGACAAAGATTTAAATAAAGTTGTATGGGTCGATAAAGGCTGGCTAAAAGGCGGCTCTTATTTAGTTGCTCGTAAAGTTCAAATGCATCTTGAAACATGGGATCGTACATCATTGAAAGATCAGGAGGCAACATTTGGTCGTTATCGCGATAGTGGTGCACCTTTTGGTAAAAAGAAAGAGTTCGATGATTTCGATGTAGAGGCGAAGGATAGCAACGGTGAGTATATTATGCCAGATACGTCACACGTACATTTGGCACGTAAATCAGGTGCGCGTATGTTACGTCGCTCGTATTCTTATGCATCAGGTGTTATGACGAATACAGGTGCGCATGATGCAGGGCTTATGTTTATATCTTTTCAAAAAGACCCAGCCCAATTTATAACAGTTCAAAATAGCTTAGGACGTTTAGATAAAATGAATGAGTATACTACACATCGAGGCAGCGCAGTGTTCGCTTGTTTCCCTGGTGTACAAAAGGGGAGTTATATAGGTGAAGCACTTTTTAACGCGCTGTAGCTTAGTACTTTGCTTGTTATTGGCACTTGCTGTACCAGTACAGGCAGCGCAATCTTATAGTCACTTATACATTTCTATTAGTGATGCGCTAATGAATACGAAGCAGGATAAAGGATCCGAAGCTGAGCAAGCCCTTGAACAGTTTGCAACAGACTGGGCGTCGGTTACATCAGAGCAAAAGAAAGCAAAAGAAAAAGTTGATAATATACTTGCACAAGCAGTTGAAGCTACAACTAAGGATGAACGTTTAAAGGCACTATCTGAATTGTCAAATGCTTTACGTGCATTAGAAAAGCTTGAGAATCCTGTAGATGAAGCGGCGCAGCGTGCAGAGTTTGGGCAAAAGTTTAAACCAATCATGGGGGAATTTGAGGAAGCTTTAGCAAGTGGTGACATCACAGCAATCGATGAAGCCTATAAAGACTTTAATATCAAATGGAATAAAAACGAAAGACCTGTGCGTGAGCAAAGTATCGCGATGTATGGGCAAATTGAAACACAAATGGCGTTTTTACGCATTTCCATTTCCGCTGAGGAACCTGATGTAGAGCTTATGAAATCTCAATTTGCTGACTTAAAGCAAACAATAGAGGAGTTTGTGGCTGGTAAGGAAACAGCAGAAGTAGTGGAAGGTGAATATTCATTAGCTACATTAATTGCTTATATTGATGAGGCAAACGATTTTATCGATGCAGGTGATTATAAAGCAGCTTCTGATAAAATTCGAGAATTTATTACTATCTGGCCAAGTGTGGAAATTGAAATCTCCACTCGTAACAGTAGTTTATATACTAAAATTGAAAATGATATGCCGATTATCGCCAGTGATTTATTAAAATCAACAGTTGATACAGACAGTATTAAAAGCAATTTAGAGAATATTCGTACCGAAATTGAGCTGATCCAAGGGAATACAGATTATACCTTGTGGGATGCTGCTCTTATTTTACTGCGTGAAGGGTTAGAAGCGCTACTCATTATTTTAGCTTTAGTATCGTTCTTAGATAAATCAGGACAAAAATCTATGCGTAAATGGATTTATGTTGGTGCATTTGTAGGGATTCTTTTATCTGCAGTTGCGGCGGTTTTAATGTCTACGATTTTTAATTCTGCAACGATTGATACTAATCGAGAGTTAATGGAGGGTTATGTTGGTTTACTTGCAGCATCAATGATGATTGGAGTAGGTATTTGGCTCCATAGTAAATCGAGTGTGGTAAGCTGGAACCGCTATATTTCCAAACAAATGGGCAATGCCATCTCTACTGGCTCGGTGTTTGCGATGGCATCAATTAGCTTTTTATCTGTTTTCCGTGAAGGTGCAGAAACACTTGTATTCTATGCAGGAATTGCACCTAAAATGGAGACATCTCAGTTTGTGCTAGGGATCGTAGTAGCACTTTTAGTATTAGCTATTTTTGCATTTGTATTATTTAAAGCAAGTGGAAAAATTCCAATTCATAAATTTTTCGCTGTAGCTACGGTGTTAATCTACGTTTTGGCATTTAAAATTATTGGTGTCAGCCTGCATACATTGCAGTTAAGGGATTCTGTTTCAACAACTATTGTAGATGGCTTGCCGGTGGTCAACATCATTGGTTTCTATCCGACAGTAGAAACAATGATTGGACAAGCGATTTTACTCTTACTTGTTATCGCTACGATCGTATATAAAAAGAAACAAAAATAAATATAGAAGGGCAGATGAATATACATTCATCTGTCTTTATTTTGTTGTGTCAATGAAATTAGGTGTTATCTGCAATAATGTATGGCTTTCGGCAAAGCGAGGGGTTGATCTCCGTTCCGACTGAGCGCTTTGTAGCTGACGCTTTGCTTTCGCTACAGAAAACATTTGTTGTTGCAGTCGCTTCGCTTTCGCACAGAGCAAAGCTTCCTGGGGGCGTCCGACGAGCAGCTTCGCTTCCACATAATGGTGTTGATACAAAAGTAGTAGTAAGATAGAAAATAGTCTCTTGACCAGTAACTGGTTAAGAGACTATTTTCTTTTGGCCTAAATCAATTAGCCCGTTTTAGTTTTTTATAATTAAGCATATTAGGTAAGTGTCAAATTTTATTTATATGTTAAAATTATGTTATAAATTGTTAAAATCCCTGTAGTAGATGTGTTTTCTATTATTACAAATCATTAACATAATTTAAATACTATAAAAATAGTGAATTAATAATAATATGATTACATATATATGTAATGGGGAAATATGCTTTGAATAGTTCGACCATTTACGACATAGCGTACGCGATAATTGTCGTCTGTACGGTATAGACCTAAACCGAAAGTATCTTTTGCACAAAACTGACATTCTTTAAATTGAAAGGAGAATTGACCTGATGTCAAAGAAGAATTGGAAAAAGCCGTTAAATACCTTTTTAGCAACAACTCTAGTCGCAAGTATTGCCGCACCTGTAGCACCCATTACAGTAAATGCAGAAACACTTGCAAAAGATTTAATCATTTCAGAGTATATTGAAGGAACTTCCTTCAATAAAGCGATTGAAATTTATAATGGTACAGGTGCCGCGGTTGATTTAAGTAATTATACGCTAGAGCTTCATACGAACGGAGAAGCTACCGCGAAGAATAAAGTGAGTTTAACAGGTACTCTAGAAAACGGTGCTACGTATGTTTTACATCATAAAGATGCAGATACAAACATTAAAGCAAAAGGAAATCTAGAAAACATAACGGTTATTAATTTCAATGGAAATGATCCAGTCGTATTAAGAAAATCTGGTGAAATAGTCGATTCCATTGGACAAGTTGGTTCTTCAGCAGATTTTGCTAAAGATGTAACTTTAGTAAGGAAGAGTTCAGTTTTGACGGGTGATACAACTATTAATGATTCTTTTTATGCAGCATCGGAATGGGATTCATTACCGGTAGATAATTTCTCCAATTTAGGCCAACACGTAATGGATGGCAATTCAGGTGGGCCTGTTGACCCCGAGGTACCGGCAATTCTCTCAATTGGAGATGCTCGAAATAAAAGTGTCGGTGAAACGGTAACAATCAAAGGTAGAGTTGCAGCGGGCTTAAAAAATACGTTTTCCGTTCAAGATGAGACAGGTGGTATTGCGGTACGACCTACTAGTCTAGCTATGTCTGTCGGGGATGAAGTTACGTTAAAAGGGAAGTTAGCAGACTATCGTGGTTTACTACAATTAGATGGTGCTACAATCGTTGAAAAAGTTGAAAATGCTGGGGTACCTGCCCCAAAGGTAGTAGCAGGGGCTCAAGTTAATGAAGAGAGTGAATCGCAGTTAGTAACCGTGAAAAATGTAACGCTAACAGATGTTCAACAAGGTGCAGGATGGGCAAACTTTACTGCAAATGACGGAACGAATTTTCTTGTGCGAGATGAGACAAATTCACTTGGCTTAACTGTCGGTACAAACTATGAATCTATCACTGGTATTGTTCAACAGTTCGATAAAGACTATCAGGTGATTCCTCGATCAGAAGCAGATATTGTAGTGGATAGTGCAGCACTAAAGCCTGCTAGCGCATCTCCTGGAAGTGGGACGTTTGTTGGGAAAACAACAGTAACTTTAACAACATCGACAGCAGATGCAGAAATTTATTACACTTTAGATGGTACAGAGCCAACTGATAAAAGTCTTAAATATGAGACACCAATTGAAATTAGCAAAAATACGACTTTAAAAACAATCGTTAAAGCTAAAGATGGCAAGTTTAGTGAAATAACTACATTTGAATATAGCATTGCAGATAAATTACAAATTCATGATATTCAAGGTGCAGGTCATGCAACAACATTTGATGGTAAAACAGTTGAAGGAATTGAAGGAATCGTAACTTATTCATTCACGTTAAATAATAATTGGTATTATACGATTCAAACACCAGATGAATTAGCCGATCAGGATCCGAACACTTCTGAAGGTATTTTTCTGTACAGTGGAAAGAAACCATGGCCAATAAAAGTGGGAGATTTAGTATCTGTTAAAGGTAAAGTAAGCGAATATGCATACGATGGCTATGATGACAGGCAGCAAACAGATTTAAAAACAACACAAATTAATGTGCGTGACGATCAAGACGGAAAAGTGGAAGTCATTAAAAGTAGTGTAGCCTTACCAAAAGCAATTGGAATCGATAAGTTAAAAATGTCTTTTAGTAAAATCGACAGTGATAATCTTGGCATTTTTAATCCAACGATCGATGCTATTGATTTTTGGGAAAGTATCGAAGGCATGAGAGTAGAAGTTGGAAATGTGAAAGCGGTAGCACCTCAAGAGCATGGAGATTTAGTAACAGTACTTGAGGGGGAACCAACAAACACAATTCACGGTGGGGTATTGCATGAGAAAGAAAATGCAAATCCAAACAGAGTTCAATTCCGACTAGAACCGAATGGCGCTGCACGTGATTTTGAAGTAGCGACAGGTGATCAATTTAAAGGGCCAATTACGGGAATCGTAGGCTATTCCTATCAAAACTTTAAAATCTATGCTTCTTTAGATGAGATGAAAGCAGCTCATGAAAAAGGAAATACATCACCTGAGACGACAAAAATAGTAAAGGCAGAAGATAAATTAACAATTGCCTCTTATAATTTGGAGAACTTCTCTAATAACAAAACTTCTACTACTGATGATAAAGCGAAAAAATTAGCAAGAGCAATTGGTATTGATATGGGCAGTCCTGATATTGTTGGTGTAACAGAGGTACAAGATAATAACGGGCCATCTGCAGGAGATTCAAAAGCAGATCAAAGTTATCAAAGATTAATTGATGCCATTAAAGGTGCAGGTGGTGTCGAGTATCAGTATGTTAATATCGATCCAATTAACAATCAAGACGGTGGAGCACCAGATGCAAATATTCGAGTTGGCTTCCTTTATAATCCAGAGCGAGTGAAGTTAAAGGATGGTATTCCAGCAGGGGATGCTACAACAGCTGTTGGTTATGAAGATGGGAAATTAACAGTGAACCCTGGGCGTATTGATCCTGCAAATGAAGCGTTTAAAAGTAGCCGTAAACCTTTAGCAGCGCAATTTGAATTCCAAGATGAAGATATAATTGTGATCGCAAATCATTGGAATTCTAAAAGTGGGGATACCCCATTATTTGGTTCGATTCAGCCTCCACAGTATGGTAGTGAAGTACAACGTAAAAAAATCGCCAATATTGTTTCTAATTTTGTTGGAGACGTTAAATCAAAAAATCCAGATGCAAACATTGTTTCTTTAGGTGATTTTAATGATTATCAATTTGCGGATGCGCTTAAAATCCATGAAGGTCAATTTATGACGAATATGATTAATAAAGTAGAGGCTTCTGATCGATACACATATGTATATCAGGGGAATTCACAAGTATTAGACCATATTTTAGTGTCAAACAATTTGGCAGAGAAAACAGATGTTGATATTCTTCATATTAATGCTGATTTTACAGATATGGCCGGTCGTGCAAGTGACCATGATCCAGTAATGGTTCAAATTGATGTTAATAAAGATTCAACTGTTGAACCGATTAAACCTGAAATAGTATATGACTATAAGAACTTCAAAAAGAACAAATTAACAATCAATAAACCTAGTATAGCACTTCATTTAGATGCTCAATCTGTTATTCCAAAAGGTGTGTTCCTTAAAGGTGCCTATGCAGAACTCCATGGGGAGGGCTTTAAGACGACTGATGTTATCCTAAGTCCAGCGAAAGCAGGGATGATTCTTGACCTTAAAGGCACTATCGTGAAATCACTCACAATTGAAGGTGCAAAAGTCAGTGAAATAAGAGGCGCTGAAAATTTAGATTTACAATCGATCATCTATAAAAAGGGCGCAGCTCCTGAGCAAATTAAATTTACAAATTCAAAGGGGAAACCGATTGTGAATCCTTCTTTGTCTGCTGAAAACAATCAACCAATCGTTAAAGAACCTATTACTAACAAAACTGTAGCTATTGGAGAGGAAATTAAAATTGATTTAACCAATCATTTTTCCGATCCTGATGGGGACAAACTTTCATTTACTGCTACAAAAGGCACGATAAATGGAACGATATTAACAGTTAATTTAACAGAGGGTAGTCATATTGTTGGTGTTACAGCATCTGATGGAAACAAAAGTGTCACAACAAGTTTCAGCGTGACAGTCATTGCTAATGATTATTATACAAGTGCTTATAACAAGGAGGGGCAAGCACTAAAAAAGGCCCTTCATGATATCATTTCAGTACAAAAGGTACTTTCATATGATGATGTATGGAATGCATTGAAGTATACGGATGAAGATCCTACAAATCAGAGTAATGTCATATTATTTTACTCTGGGAAATCTAGTCCAAAAACAAATAGTGGTGGCAATGTAGGAAACTGGAACCGAGAGCATACGTGGGCAAAGTCACATGGTAACTTTGGGACAAGCAATGGACCAGGAACAGATATCCATCACTTACGCCCAACCGATGTACAAGTTAATAGCTCAAGAGGAAATTTAGACTTTGACAATGGTGGCAGTCCAGTGGCAGGTTGTAATGGTTGCTTGAAAGATTCAGATTCATTCGAACCACCTAATCGCGTAAAAGGTGATGTAGCACGTATATTATTATATATGGCTACTCGTTATGAAGTTGGAGATAAGGTGGATCTTGAATTAAATGACAAAGTTAATAATGGAACAGCTCCTTATCACGGTAAGCTTTCTGTTCTTTTACAATGGCACAAGCAAGATCCTGTAGATGAATATGAAAAACAAAGAAATGAAAAAATTTACGAAATCCAAGGCAATCGAAATCCATTTATAGATCATCCTGAATGGGTGGAGAAGATATGGTAAGTTAAAGAAGAGTACTCAAAACGCCACTTCAATGTTTATGTTGAAGTGGCGTTTGAGTTTTGTTACACTCTTTTCAATTCTACTAAAATTAATAGTGCTCTTTAGGGTTTTGAATACTAATTCTTTTCAATAGCGCGTTTTCAGTAGATCCATCGAATTCAGCGTGGAATACTACATCATCAACAGTAAATGTTGCGAAATATAGTATTTGGTCAATAGTATCCGTGAAATCATTTGTTTCTATTATCACTTTTTGATTTATAGCTTTTGAAATATCTTTTGCCGTTACTTCTTTAAAGTTAAATAAAAGAACATGTGTAATTGGTCCGTTGTTTATGTTTCCATCGTAAAATGTAGTGCAAATTGAGTAATCTTCATACGATTTGCATATAACACCTTCAAAAGATTCTTCTTTCGCTATAGCCTTATTCTTTTGAACGCCATCACCAATAGTGTCCATAAAGGAAATCCCTGTTTTGGTGAAACTATTATTTAATGCTTTCATAAATGCTTTATTATGTATTAATGGAAGTCCTGTTTCGAGCAATATTTTTTCATTATTTGCTAATAGATGATCGTCTTTTACTACATAGGTTTGATTTAATTCAGCCCCAACTAAATGAAAGGAATTTGTAGTAGGATTTATAGTTATATCCTCCCTATTTTCTGCATATGCTTTGAAGCCCATTATGACACGAGAATTATCATCAGAAGCCTTAATAAGGTTTACTTCATGTGCAATCGTTTTGACGCCTGGTTGAAAGTCACTCGCAATGAGTATTTCTTTATCATCTGGTCCATTTAGAACGCCATGGAATGCAATCTCGTTATAAATTGGATATTCATAGTGTAGATCACTCCAGTTCTCCCAAGTTTTATTTGTTCTATTATATTTCCCTACAATGTAACCATAATTGGTTTGATCACTATAACCAAAAATATATTCAGGGATTTTATCTCCATCAAAATCGACAAATTGTTCAGCTGCGACAGGGAATTTAGATTTCGTTTGCTCATACCATTCACTTGTATTTACTGTACTCTGCCATTCTTCTTTCGATTGAGGGAGAGCTTGCTCTGCTGTTCGCTTCTCAGAAGCCTCTTCATTTTTCTTAGAAACTCCCTCATTACTTGAACATCCTACTAATAAACACACCAGTAAGAGGATCGACAAATTTCTTAACATCCTGAAAACCTCCATTTAATCTTTAATCTAGTCATAATCTATCATATATAATTCTACCTTTAGTCGCATCTTAGTATCTACATATTTTTTTCGAAAGTACCAATATTTATTGGGAAATCTATATATTTAATAGAAGATGTATTTTAACAAGTTCATAAAGGAGATGCTGATAGTGAGATTATGGAAGCCTAATGAGGAGAGTGTATTCATTTTTGATGAATCACACAAACATAGATTATTTTTTGTTGTGAGTAGAATCTTTATTTGCGATTATGTTATGTTGAATCTTAGTTTAGTAGATATGGAAGTGTGCGATCGAACATTGGATAAAAAGAAGAGTACTCAAAATGCCACTTCAAAGTTTAAGTTGAAGTGGCGTTTTTTTCTTTTCAAACTTACATTTTCAATAGGTTCATCGAGCTCAGCATGACAAACGTTTGCACAAAATGCTTCAATGAAGAATCGAATTTACATTGCGTTTGGCCATAAAACTTAAGCAATCTCCTTCTTTACCTTTTTCACAATAGTATGTGAAGATAGTCTACCATGCAGTAAATAATAAACAGCAATTCCGATTATGATAAGGAATGAACAATAAAAATATATGGATCCGTAATCAATTTTAGCTGCGGCAATACCAAAGATAAATGACCCAATGCCGAAACCAAAATCATAGATAGAAAGGAATGTAGCCGTAGCCAATGCTCTCTTTTTAGGGGGTGCTACTTGAATAGCAATAGTTTGAAAGCTTGGAAATACAGTTCCCCATCCAATACCTATAAGGGCTGCTGATGCAAGAAATAATAAGGACGTATTCGATACGCTCAGTAAAAACGTACCGACTGCGAAACATAAAATAGCGGGATAAATGATCATATTTGCCCCGAATAAATCAAACCATTTTCCGGTAAAAGGTCGTGAAATTAAAAGGACCACTGCGTATACAACAAAGAAATAACTAGCAGCTTCCACTAAGCTTTGCTCTTTAGCATATAAGGATACGAAGGAAATAATTCCTGAATAAATTAGTCCAAAGAAAGCAGAAACCAATGATACAGGAATAGCAGAACGTTCTAAATAATCTCCAATTTTCATGCTTGTTTTTCGTTCAATTTCCTGTTCAGGCATAAAAGTTTTCTTAGGTAATTTAACAAATAATCCTGCAATGAGTGCAAAGAAAGCAAAACATGCATTTAATATAAACATTAGACTTGTCGCTGTTTGATGCATAACAGTTAAACCTAAAAAGGGACCAATAGCCATAGCAAGATTTAGCGTTAGTCCATAGTACCCCATTCCTTCTCCTTTACGGGATTCAGGGATGAGATCAGCTACAATTGCTCCAGTGGCCGTTGTGGCCATTCCAAAGCCAATTCCATGAAAAAAGCGAAGAAATAGTAAGCCAATCAAAGATTGCGGAATAAAATACAAAGTTGAAGCAGCGAAAAGAACAAGGAGGGAACTTATAAAAACGACATATTTTCCTGCCTTTTCGATCCACTTACCTGCCAATGGGCGTGTTAGGATGGAGGCAATCAAAAAAACTGTAGTAATAAGTCCTGCTTCAGTTTTGGCACCATGCAATTCTTGTAAAGCATATATCGGTAATGTGACCAATAAATAAAAAAATGTTGTAAACACGAGAAAATTAGTAATGGCAATACTGATAAAATCCCTTGTCCATAATCGAGGTTTATCCAATATTTCCTCCTCCTCTAATATATTAAATTCCTTGTACCATCCGCTAAAACAGAGGAACTTAGGTTAAGACCTCTCTAGATGACAGAAGTCCCTTGAATTCTTATTGCTATCAAGTTGATTCCCACAAAATATGTACATGAATATTGTCATCAGTGACCTTTTTCTAAATTCATTATTCATTTATACTGTCATTTCTAAAAGGTACAGTTTACAATAAACATAAATGACAGATGAGGTGTTTCAACGATGAATGAGCTAATTTTTAATATCAATCGAGAAAGTAACACTCCTATGTACCAACAAGTTTATCAATACATACGAACTCAGATTTTATCTGGTAAATTAGAGTGGAATACAAAGTTGCCATCAATTAGGCAACTTGCTCTCCAACTAGAGGTCAGCAGAAACACAACTCAGCTAGCTTATGAACAATTGCAATCGGAAGGGTATATTCGAAGTGAGAACAAAAAGGGGTTTTTTGTGGATGCAAATATATCGGATGAGACGCTTAATTATGAACCTATAAAAGAACAGCATCATGAAAAGAAACAAACAGACATAAAAACGATTGACTTTAAAATCGGGACAGTGGATCAAGAGAATTTTCCTTTAAAAACATGGAGAATGCTTACTAACAAAGTGATTAAAGACTCTAGCATGTTTTCATACGGAGATAAACAAGGTGATATTCAACTAAGAAAGGCATTAGTAGATTACTTGTTCCAATCAAGAGGGGTTAATGCTTCTGTTGAACAGATTATTATTGGCAGTAGTACACAACATTTGTTATTACTTTTGACGCTGTTGCTTAAGAAAGACTATCAATATCTGGCAGTAGAAGACCCTGGATATAATATGGCGAGGGACTTATTTGCACTTCAATCATTTATCATTGATCCAATCCCGGTAACAGAACAAGGCATTCAAGTCGATCGCCTTTTACAGTCATCCTCTAGACTTTTATATGTCACTCCTACACACCACTTTCCATACGGAGTAACGATCCCCGTCAATGAAAGATTACAGTTAATTCAATGGGCAAAAAGGGTGGAAGGATATATTATTGAGGATGATTACGATAGTGAATTTCGTTACATTCATCAACCTATACCGTCTCTTCAAAGCTTAGATTCGAATGATAGGGTGGTTTATTTAGGAACTTTTTCAAAAGCATTGCTACCTTCTATCCGGGTTAGTTATATGGTTTTGCCAAAGAGGCTAGTAAGTGAATATAAAAAGATCCTTCCTTTGCTTGAGCAAACATCCTCATCTATTCACCAGAGAACACTTGCGACTTTTATGAATGAAGGCTATTGGTACTCACATTTAAGGAAGATGAAAGCTTTGTATAAACGTAAAATGAATCTATTGAATAGGGAATTAATAAAACACTTTAAAAATGATGTTGAAATAAAAGGTAGTAGCTCCGGAGTTTACGTTATTATTGAAGTTAAAACAAAAATGAGTGAAAAAATGCTAATTGAAAGCGCATATGAACACGGAATAGCAGTTCATCCTTGCTCACAAACTTTCTCGAAATATAAACCACAATATCCAAATATATTACTTGGGTTGGGTAATTTAAGTGAAGAAGAGATCATAAAAGGAGTATCACAATTAGCGAAAATTTGGTTGTAATCTTATTAGGGGGAGCAACACATCGATATCAAGTTAATTGGTGTCGCTATCAAATATCTGAGGCTTCATTTTATTCCCTTACTATTAACTGAAAGAGGTAACCATCTCATTATTTTTGAGTGGTTTCTTTTTTTATAAGTTGGCATCACTTAAGAGTTATGTCACTGATATGAGCAGAAATAGTAAAGTACAATATTAAATTACATCCCTATATTGAGTGAATATGTGAAGGTAAAGAAAAAACATCATTTAGTTATCGATTAGTTCTATTTTTAAAAAAGTTTGAAGTAAACAAAAAAGCAATTCCAATAAAAATGTATAGTAGTGCTGCAGATTTGTTCGGAATAAATGAATTGTAATGAAGAGGGCCGAGCGACGTTCCAAATCCACTCATACACATAAATAAGCCTATCCAATAAATGAATTTTCCGATTGTAGTATGTTTTTTCATATATAGACCCCTCCTAAAATGTGGATTTTCTATATCAAAGCATAACATAATTAGGAAAATTTTAGAACGTTGGTTTTGAGGAGATTAATAAATAAAGTAATTTACTACTTCATCGAATATCAAGAATTTGTGAAGAAATATACTCTAACTATGTAGTTGAGCGAGATGTGGAAAAAATTACACATATAAATAAAAGTAATACATTGTTAAGATTTGATAGGTCAAGTATTCTTTGGTAAGAAATTAGAACAGGGGCATTTCTCCAATAAGTGAAGACGTTTTTTACTAACTAAGCAGGATAGTTCAAGGTAGATAATTAGTAGTATTTTTTTGTGAAAGGAAAAGTAATGAGTAAGGTAAAACTATATTTAAAATATCGAAAAAAATCATATCTTTTATATACTGCACTTTATATTGCAGGTCTCATTGTTGTTATCTGTATATTTGGACCTCCGAAGTATTATGTTGTACCTATTTTATCAATGATAATAACTTATAGCTTTTTAGAGTTTCGAGAATTTAAAAGTTGGAAAAAAGAAAATTATTGAATTTAGTATCCTCAAGGAGGTTTGCTTGAAGATCATTGGGAAGGATAGACAGCTCCATTTCCTTATTGTGCTAACGGCGCGGTTTAGTTTAAGAAGGGAAAAATTACATATGAAGATAAAGTGAAAAGAAATAACTTGATAATAAAAAGAAGTGATTGGTTGAACGCTAAAACCTTACTTGAATGGGAACAAAAGCACGATGCAAAAAATCAAACAATGAAGGGGTTTGGGGAAAGTTTTAGTAAATGGCGTGAGGAAGATAGATGGGAGGAATTATATGAAATATACTTGCCCTTGTTGTGGATATAGAACATTAGACGAAGAGCCACCGGGAACTTACGATATATGTGGAATTTGTTTTTGGGAAGATGATGGAGTTCAATTTAAAGACCCTGATTATGATGGAGGAGCTAATATTCCTTCCTTAAGGCAAGCACAAAAAAACTTTATTGAATTTGGTTCTTGTGAAGAAAGGTGTATTGAGTTTGTAAGAATACCAAATGAAAAAGACGAAAAAGATCCTAATTGGAAACGGTTATTTTAGAGTAAGTAAGGAAATAGGCTAAACGAGGGTGTTTTTTTATTGAAAAAGGAAATTCCAAAGGCTTTAAAACGAATAGAAGAGGATATTAAAAATGATGACTTGGGGAAGGCAAGGGATAGATTACACGGGTTAATATCAACATTTCCAAATGAATTAGAACTCCGAGAAATGACTTATACTATAAAAAAAATCACCTAATAAAAGGTGATTAAACAAGACTGTCTTTAAGTTCTCTTAGAATTAACATAACTCCAATACCATACACAATAGAAATCGCTAAAGGTACGAGAGTGTATGCTGAATCAACAAAGAATCCACCTAGTATTAGAGCGGAAAGACATGTGCCTAAAGTAATAAATAAATAAATAAATAAGCTTTACTTTTATAAATCCATATGTATGGCAAAAAATGTGAGCCTGCAAGTAAACCGATTGTGAAGGGGAGATATTCAGGTATATTCATATATACAATAATAAATACAGGAATATAAAAAGCTTGGGGAGCTGCAACTATTCCTCCTAAAGTACCTAATGGATTGCCTGTAGTAAGTAAATTAACACCAAGAATTTTACTAATAAGAATTCCAAAAGGAAAAATGGCACCTAAGCCAAATATCCAAATTAAACTTACAGTGACTTGTTGTGGATATTATCAAGCAAAAATTGACAATATCGAATAAGATTCTAGAAAATGATAGATTGTTTATGTGTACTAATTTTCATTTACCTTAATTGGAAAAGAGGTTTTGAATAAATGAAAAGCAATATTATTTTGGGGATAGTATTATTAGCGCTTAGTTTGTTTCTTAAGCCATTAATGGCGATTGTGGGGCTGAATGAAAAATTATTTAGATTGCACTTGCAAGGTGAAACAGTGTTTTCATTGAGTCCATTCTTAGTTCGGATTATTTTGGCAGTAATTGGGGTTATCATGCTTATCATCGGCGGTATGCAAGTAACAAAGCAGAAGAAAAAATAATTGAAAGGATAGAGAACACAACAATTGGTTTTGCTACAATATTGAACATTTATAGCCAAGGTATTGAAGACCTCGTTATCTAATTAGATGAAAATCATTAGGAGTTTCTTCAACTAATGAGGTTTTTTTCTTGATGATTATTGAGTTGCATATGCAGCTCTTTTTTTATTGAACTTAAGGAGACAAGTTAATGGAAGAAGAAATATGTCTTTAAAATAGGGGTAGTTTCAGGAAAATGCGGTTTTACAACGTTAAGAAAAATTAATATAAAAAGCCGAATTCAATGTTTATGGAATTCGGCTTTAATGTGGCTTTTAGTAAAAAACGATGTTCAATTTAGATACTTCCACAATATGAGTAAACGAAACAAACAAGGTCATTATTTACTTTTATTTATAGGAACGACCAATTCCAATTCCTTTATCTCTTCACTAAAGCCCTCATTGTTTGTATGACTTGGCTTGAGTGTAAATGATTTTGGTATCGTATCCATTGGGGGCAAAGTCAGTACCATATGATGACCATAGTTCCCAACAGCCATGCCTGTTTGTAGTTTCAGTTTATCATATACATGACCATTATCATCGACTACTGAAAAATCAAACCAAGGCCAAGTATCGTTTTCATCCATTTTAGCCGGGTAGTCAATCGTTAGGTCTATTCTTGTTGATAGAGGTGAAAATGTTACTTTCTCGGCTGTTAACATATAAACTTCATCAACCGTTTTAGTTGAAACTTCTGGATAAAACTCAAATACATCACCTTTTATTTTTTTAAGTGGGAAAGATACCTTCAATTTGCCCTCATAGCCAAATAAATCTTCTCCATGGACGGCAATCTCAATTTCATCGCCATATTCATTATAATTAGAAAAGGTAAATTGATGATGTTCAATTATAGTTTTCGAGTTTATGTCATCTTGTCCTGTTGAACCAATCGCTGGTTTAACTGGTTGTCCATTAATTGTTAAATAATTAAAGCCGACAATTTCTTCTTCCATCGAAAGTTCTTTTTCTCCTGTGTAAACGACTGTTACGATTAACCGGCTGCCATCATAAGCTGCTTCTTTTACAGTCATTGTTAAGCCATTTTTACTATCTTGTTTATCAATTACTGTCGTAAGTTGATCGTGTTCGATTTTATCTGAAGCAATGTCTCTAAAATCCTTATAAATTGGACCAATTAGGGGGATATTTGATAATGCTTCTGCCATGCCTGTTGAAACAAATCCAGAACCAAGCAAAGTTATACATAGCCCACATGCAACTAAGATTGACTGTTTAGTTGTTCTTCCTACTTTTCTTTTTTTCTTGGCTTGAAAGATAGCCGTTTTTTCCCTTGCCCTTAGCTTTTCAACAGGTACATTTATGCTGTCGATAGATCGATTGAAATTGTCTTTATTCATACAGAAAACCCTCCTTTAAAATGGGTCTTAACTCTTTTTTCGCTCTATTTAGGTGTGATTTAACGGTTCCTTCCGGGTAATTCATGATCGCAGCAATTTCCTTAATGGACAGATCGTGGTAGTACCTCAATAAAATAATGGTTTTTACAGTAGGATTTAAGAATTTAAAGGCTTCTGACAAATCCATTGAATGCATGATAAAATCACTATTTTCAGTAGTGATTAATTCATTAAAGATTTCCTCATTATCTGCAGTAAAATGGCGGGACTCTTTTCGAATAAAATCAATCGATTTAAAAACTAGAATTTTTGTAATCCAACTTGAAAAACTTTCAGGCTTCTTTAATGTTTTTATTGAAATATAGGCTGTATAAATTGTTTCTTGGTAGACATCTAAAGCATCTTGTTCGTTTCTAACGTATGCATAGGCAGTTCGGTACAGCTTTTGTCGAACAGAATCAATCAGTTGTTCAAATGCTTCATCATCACCCTTTTTCGCTTTTTTCACTAATTTTGCTAAATCCATTTTGGTTCTCCTCTCCGTTACACAATAAAGTCGAATGAACTAGTAAATTGGTTGCAAAATAATTAATTAAGCAACAATGTAACTTGGAATACGGAAACGATTCGAAAATGAGAAGCCACAAGTGGGAAATTTTCAATTGTTATACACTATATTTTTCATTCCCTTTAGCCTACGGTAAAAAGCTGCATGACTGATTCCTGTAATTGCACATATCGCCTCTACAGTTTTATGTAATTCAATGGCATGATTCATATCTTGATGATCTGTATATTGTTTACCTATTCCTCCTTTTACATGGCCAATTTAATTCCTGAATGTTACTTCTCTTTAATCATTTCTCTAAAGGCTACCACCTTTCCCGTAAAAAAGAATGTCCCCTTGTTTTTGTAACAGTTAATCTCATTTGTTGCAATTTTACATTTTTTATACCAATTTACAATCTTCCGTGTTATAATTTTGAGGGAAATCAATGTTAGTTTAAATATAAAGGAGCATAAAATGAAGTTTAAAGACCCTTGGAATCCCACACAAAAAGAAATAAAAAAATGGGCATATAGTGATGAAATGGAACCTGTGCAAGATTGGGAACTCGCCATCTATAAATTTGAAAATATACCGATGATTTGTACATTTGTTGAGGATGAGCAATGTGAGCATACTTCTTATTTCCTTAATACTTTATATGTATTCACAGGGGATACGTTTCGGGTAGGGGACAATGAAGAAATTCAAAAGCTATTTCAATTACTAGATACGATGGAAAAAACAGCTAAATCAAAAGAACTTCAATTGTGGATTGAACGTTCTCAACTACTCTTCGAATATCCAGAATACTACGAGAGCTCTTATTGGGGTCTTTGTTCAAAGTTTGTTTATGACATATAATTTAGAAGTGGGCGCATTTTTCAATGATTCAAGTTCGTAAACAATAACAAATTCTTACATAGTCAGCAAGGTAGGAATTGCATTTAACTGCAATTCCTTTTGTTATCTTCTAACTACTATTTGACAGTGCTAAGAATAAGAGAAATTCGTATACTAAAGTGAGAGGAACGGTTTCTTATTGATCTATCGTAAGCAGGTTAATTCAATAAATACATCTTTACCCAAACAAAATATGTTTTTCTACATTCTAAAAGGCAGATGAATTACTTTCACCTGCCTTTTTCAAGTTATACAACCCAATGAGAGGGACGTTTCAGGTGGGAGGGTAATTTTGTTTGAAGATTGCCTTGTGCTGAATTAATTTGCATTTGGGTTAAAAACATACTTGTTGAAAGGTCTGCCCCGCGTAAATTGGCATCACGTAAATCCGCGCCAATAAAATCAACACCTCTTAAATCTGCATTTTGTAGATTGGCAGCAATTAAATAAGATCCTCGAAGATCGGTTGCTCTTAAATCTTTGCCCTTTAAATTTTTCCCCATCCAATCTGCCCCTCGATTGTCAAACTTTCGAGCGTTTTTTCCAATCTTTACGATATGACTTTGGCGAATTTGCTCACTTGTTTCTAACAGTAAAACATTCACTGGCAGTCGGAAAGTAGGAATATCTATTGCTAGCAATGCATCAGCTTCCAGCTCTGTTGCACGCTGTAGCTGTTCTAATTGTAAATGTAGTTTGTTATATAGGGCTGAATCAACCTTATACGATAAAGCCTCCGCTACGTAAGCAATCATTTCATAAAGTTGTTCCATAATCGGAAAGACCCGAAACATTTTCTCGGAAATTTCAGGGAATTGTCGCCAGTCTTGTCCATGGAAAGTTGTTTGTGAAACCTTTTGTCCAGCCCCTAAACAATCAAAAACTGTACATCCTTTAAATCCTTGGTCTCTAAGTTTACTATGAATTTGACAGCTAAAATCAGCTTGTAGATTAGGGCAAGGTGTTCCGGCTGCTTTATGAATGGCAAAGTCACTAGAAGCAGCAATATTTAAAGCCGTGCAGCATAGACCAAAACAGCTTTGGCAATCAGCTTGTAAGTTTTCACGAATCTTTTTTCCAATTGTAAAATCCATTTTTTTTACTTCAGACATTTCTGTTTTCCTCTCTTAACGCATAAACTTCTTACATTTAATTCTATCACTTATTTTGATTAAAAGGATATTTTTGTGTGGAAGGTTTCTACATACCGAGGAAGCTTCATTATTTCCTATAAATGTTTATCGTTTAGGTTTATATATGATTAGATAAATAAATTGATAATTTTTACAAAAACGGAATAGCCTATTGACAATTTATTGTAAAAGGCTATAATTTTTATAGACAGACAGTCGGTCTATTGAGGAGGCAACAAAATGAGAAAAGAAGCAATGGAGCGTAGAAACGAAATACTTGATGTAGCTGATGAGCTTTTCGGTCAGAAAGGCTTTGATGGCACAAGTACTAACGATATTCTTGAAAAGGTTGGTATTGCAAGGGGAACGCTGTATTATCACTTCAAGTCGAAGGAGGATATTATGGACGCTTTAATTGAGCGGTATAATGCCCGTATTCTAGGTGCTGCAAATGAAATTGCAGCAAATAAGAGCATCCCCGTTAACGAGCGTATTATCCGTGTTGTAATGGCATTAAACATAAGTAGCGGAAACGGTAAGGAAATTATAGAGCATATACATAAGCCTCAAAACGCGCTTATGCATCAGAAAATACAAAAGGTTATTATGAACGGTCTGCCACCGATACTGACGGAAATAATCCGTGAGGGTATTGTGCAAGGATTATTCAGTACACCGTATCCATATGAATGTATGGAAATGATCGTGGCTTATACGAATACCGTTTTTGATGATGATATGGTTGATATGACCGATGAAGAGCGTGCTTCTCGAATACCAGCTTTTGTCTTCAACGTAGAAAGACTGCTCGGTGTAGAAAGTGGAAGCCTTATGTACATGATGAAGATGTTTGGCAATGGGGGTGAAGAAAATGGAAACAACGATGGTTGATTCCAAGCGTCTTTTCAAAAAATTTCTTTTGCTTTGGTCAGGGTAGCTAATTTCAGTAATAGAAAGCGGGCTTTGGATTTTGTGTTACTTCAATAATTTTCTTCAACTTGAAAACAGAGGTGACTTATGTATTACAGATTAATCCGAAATGACATGTTAAAAAGCAAACTGATAACGCTGACAACAACGTTATTTGTCGCTGTGGCGGCTATGCTCGTTTCCTTATCGGCGATACTTATGGTAAATCTTTCAGGTGCTATCGATTCACTTATGAATCAGGCAAAAACGCCGCATTTTATGCAAATGCACTCTGGGAATATCGATACTGTCCGACTTACAAACTTCGCGGAGCAAAACAGCAATGTCGATGAATTTCAAGTGCTTGAGTTTCTCAACCTGGATAACAGTCAAATTATTTTAGGTGATCGTTCACTTGCAAATAATGTTCAAGACAATGGTTTTAGCATACAGAGTGAAAAGTTTGATTATCTTCTTGATCTTGATGGAAACATTATTAACGTATCCGATGGCGAGCTGTATGTTCCAATAAACTATATGAAGGACGTCACTACGAAGGTCGGTGATAAAGCTATAATAGGCGGAAAGGAATTTACTGTAGCAGGATTCCTCCGGGATTCACAGATGAATTCTATGCTGTCTTCTTCAAAACGATTTCTTGTTAGTGCAAATGATTACGGTGCAATTAAAAGCCATGGAAGTATGGAGTATTTGATTGAGTTTAGATTAAAGGAATTATCGGCGCTCGGTGAATTTGAAACTGCTTATGCTTCCGCGGGACTTGAAGCGAACGGACCAACGATCACATATCCACTTTTCAAAACAATTAACGCATTTTCTGACGGGATTATGATAGCAGTTATTCTTCTAATAAGCGTTCTTGTCGTTGCTATTGCATTTATGTGCATACGCTTTACACTCCTTGCGAAAATCGAAGACGATTACCGTGAAATTGGTGTTATGAAGGCAATAGGGCTACGCATTTCCGACATTAAGAAAATATATCTTGCGAAGTACGCAGCAATTACGGCAATGGGGAGTATTCTCGGTTATGCACTTTCATTGATGTTTAAAAACATGCTGCTAGAAAACAACCGGCTTTATATGGGGGAAAGTGAAAACTCTCCTTTTGCCACGTCTTTAGGGATCATCGGCATTCTACTTGTATACTTTGCAATAATAGCCTATGTAAGCGGCGTGCTGAGACGCTTTCGGAAAATATCTGCGGCAGAAGCAATACGCTTTGGCATTTCACTGGAAAAAAGCGCAGGCGCAAAACGTGTTTGCCTGAACAAAAATAAGCTGTTAAATACGAATCTTTTCCTTGGGATCAAAGATGTTCTCGCAAGGAAAAGACTTTATGCCACAATGCTTGCAGTACTTGTCATTTCAGCATTTATCATTATTGTTCCTCAAAACCTATTCAACACGATTTCCTCAACAAGCTTCATTAAATATATGGGTATTGGAAACTACGATATTCGCCTTGATATTCAACAAACTGATCAAATCTCTAAAAAAGCTGAAGAAGTTTTAGAATATATGAACGGCGACAGTTCCATTTCAAAGTATACCATTCTTACAACAAAGACATTCAAAACAAAAATGGAAGACGGTTCGGAAGAAAATATAAAAATCGAACTTGGCGACCATTCGATATTCCCTATCGAATATACCGAGGGCAGAGCACCCGCTGTAGAAAACGAAATCGCACTTTCGGCTTTAAACGCTGAAGAAATGAATAAAAAAGTCGGCGATACAATTACGGTCATCATGAAGGGGCAGGAGAATAAGCTCACGGTAAGTGGCATTTATTCTGACATTACGAACGGTGGTAAAACGGCAAAGGCTGTATTTACCGATCATTCGGAAAATATAATGTGGAGCGTTATTTGTGCAAAACTTTCAGATAAAACCCTTGTCGATGAAAAAATCTCTAACTATGCGGACCGATTTACTTTTGCTAAGATTTCCAATATTGATGAGTTTGTCAAACAAACTTTCGGTTCGACTATAAAATCAGTCGAAAAGGCCTCCTTTGCCGCAATTGCCATAGCACTTGTAATAACGATTCTAGTTACATTGTTGTTTATGAAAATGCTTGTCGCAAAGGATAGATATTCGATTGCGATAATGAAAGCACTAGGATTTACAAAGTTGGATATTACGGTGCAGTATAGTTGGCGAGCAGTATTTGTATCAATTATCGGAATAATTGTTGGCACCATTCTGGCGAACACTCTTGGAGAGGTACTTGCAGGTGCAGTAATTAACTCGTTCGGGGCGTCATCTTTTAGTTTTTCAATCAATCCACTTTCGGCGTACGTGCTTTGTCCGTTATTGATGATTTGCTCGGTACTTATTACAACAATCATTGGCACATTGGGCGCTGGGAAAATAAAAATATCCGAAAATATAAAGGAGTAGCTTATGAAAAATCTTATTATCGGTGAACATATTATAAAATCTTTCGGCGAGGGCGACGAAAAACACAATGTTCTCGACGGAGTGTCCGTTGACATAAACGAAGGTGAGTTTGTTGCGATCATGGGACCCTCGGGTTCGGGAAAATCAACGCTCATGTTTGCATTGAGCGGCATGGACAGTGTTGATGGCGGAAGGGTTACGTTTGATGGAAGTGATATATCGTCAGTCGGTGAGGCTGAACTTTCAGATTTGCGTAGAACAAAAATGGGCTTTGTATTTCAGCAGCCAACTATGCTTAAAAATCTAAATATTCTCGATAATATTATTCTTCCATCCATTCGCGATAATAGAAAAAACGTTACAAAGATTTCAGAGAAAGCAAGAGCGCTTATGGAGAGGGTAGGCATTGCGGAGCTTGAAATGCGTGACATTACACAAGTTTCGGGAGGTCAGCTTCAGCGAGCGGGAATATGTCGAGCGCTTTTGAACAGCCCGAAAATAATCTTCGGCGATGAGCCTACAGGTGCACTTAACTCAAAATCAGCGCAAGAGATCATGGACATTTTTTCCGAAATTAACGCTGGCGGTACTGCGATTATGCTTGTCACTCACGATGCAAAGGTTGCGGCACGTACGGAGCGTGTTATGTTTATGCGCGATGGAAAAATCGTCAGTGAGCTAAAGCTTCCGAAATTTGACGGTATCGGTATTGATGGCAGAATAGAGAAAGTAACGGAGAAAATGTGGGAAATAGGAATATAAATTGCTGTAGCAACAAACACCTAATCTCACAATGGAAAATGTAAGATTTCTAGAGTAGTTACGTACCAAGTTGGCCATAAATGATTAGTCTTAGGGAAAAGCAGAGGAATTGGTTTACGAACCAACCTCTGCTTTTATGTGTTCGAATAAATTATAGTTTCTTATTAATTTTTGAAAAAATGAAACTTTTGGATGTGGGATTCGTATTAATTGGAAAATACGGATTTTTTAGGAGGTAATATGATTAAGTGTAGAAGCTTCTTCCTTTTATTTATAGTTATATTATTATTAACTGCCTGTACTCAGGATACAGTTGTTCCTAAAGAAAAAAATGATGAAAATATTGTTGTTACACCGGATGGGAAAATTACCTTTGAGATTATTAATAAAATAAAGGTTCCACAAGAAAAAGTAGAATCAATAAAAGAGGAGCTCCTTAAGGCTTATGATGACATTCAGAATTCTATCCATACAGCATATGTACCATCTGAAAGAATAAATGTATTTCTCAATGAAGGAAATGGCGTAGATTGGGGTTTGAAATCGGAACTACAACTATATAACATTAAGGAAAATCAATATCCACTTGTCCATGAACTGACACATTCCTTACTTGGTTACGGCAATAATTTTGATAAAAGTAGGGGCTATTTTACACAAGAGGGTTTTGCTACTTTTATGGAAGATAAGTATGGGAAAAATAAGTCATATTCCCATATGCTTATGAAGTACTTTATCGATTCAAATAAAATCATACCAATTAGCAAGTTAATCGATCTGAATCAAGACGATGCCTACTTTCGCCCATCCAATACAAACCAAAGAGATTACACCCTTCGATGGATGAGCTATATTCATTCAGCTTCTTTTATTACCTATTTAATTAACACTTATGGATTGGAAAAGTTTGAACAACTATACAACGAAGAGGACTTGGCTAAAAAAATAGAAGAGATATACGAAAAGAACATACGTGAGATAGAAAATAATTGGATTGTTTTTATTAAAAATAGTCAAACGGAATTACCATTTGGTGACAAAAACAAAATAGAATCTTTTTATGTTATTGATCAAATTGACCCCAAATTTTTCGCTAAAGAATAATTTATTGTAGAAGTTTACATGAAGCAAATGATAAAGAAAAAACGGTAAGATGTGATTCAAAGTAAGTTGTTAGTGATTATTTGTCAGTAAAGCGAGGGGTGATTTCCGTTCCGACTGGGCGCTTTGTTGTTGCTGCCGCTTCGCTTTCGCACAGATAAAACATTTGCTGCCGCTTCGTTAGCACTACGCTTTCGCACAGAGCAAAGCTTCCTGGGGGCGTCCGATGAGCCGCTTCACTCGCGTTGCTCGCTCCAGGGTCTCGGGCCAACACGATGTTGGTCACGAAGGCGTTATCACAGGACGTGATGGTTTTAGCCTTCGTTCCTCTATTGCTGATCCCCGAGGAGTCGCCCAGTCTCCACTCCAATCACCCCCTATTCACATTTAGCATAGTATTCTAATTTATTAGGAATAGGAGAAACCTCAGCATTATGAATTTAGATCGAAGACGAAGATACAGCTTTCCCATTTCATGAAAGAAGAGCCCTTTATCAAAGGGTTCTTCCTTTTTTTTGAATTAATACTTGCAAACTTAAAAGTCATAGTGTAATATCTGACTAGTACACTATGACACGAGGTGTTTATGTTGAAAAAATTTGCAGGGCTTTTTAAAAAAGAATGGGTGCTCTATAGGACATGGCTATTTGTAGGGGTTTTTTTAGGGATCATGCTGTCAATGGTAGTTCCATATTTAATAAGGCGGTTAAGTGGTGGATTTGCGTGGGAGAGTCAGTCGTCATTTGCCCTCTCGATACTAGTACTTGTTTTAGGTGGATTTTTTTCGATATTACAATTCCTAGCGAGTATGCGTCATGACATAAAGAACAAAGAGATATGGCTGCATTCAACTAGCTCCATTGCACAGCTTGTAGGTGTGAAAATCGTATTTTCCATAATTGGTTACGCTATCTTTAATTTTATCTTTGTGAGTATAGCTATCTACAAAGAACAAGATGCAATTATAGGCAACTTCGCACAATTGCTTTTATTACTGTTATTTTTTGTAGCCATTATTGTTATTCTTCAATTGATGACGTTTGTGATACTGCTACTATTTTTAGCATTGAATCTCCAAATGAAACACTTTATTGGAAGTTTTTCCATTGTGATCACAATGGTGGCCTTTTTCATTAGTATGAATGAATGGGTGAAATTTACAGATAGTGAATTATATGATAATATTTTCCATCATGTAGAGATTTCATTAACGGGTCTGGAACAATTTCTCCCGAAGTTACTAACAATGGAGTATAACTTGGGTTCACTGTATGTTGTTGAAGAGGTAGCAAGTATCATTATAATCGTCATCGTATTTATCATAGCGACAAAGTGGCTTGAAAAGGTGGTTTTACGATGACAATCGACTTTTCACGTGATAAGCCCATATATAGCCAGCTCGTAGATCGGATATGTGGGGATATTTTGAAAGGGAAGCTAGTGCTTGGGGATCGACTTCCTTCGGTTCGAGAATATGCAGTGGAAACAGGTGTCAATGTAAATACTGTGCAACGAGTGTATAAGGAGTTAGAAGCAATGAATATAACGGAAACCAAACGAGGGCAAGGTACATTTATTACAACCGATGATGGGCGGATTGCCCTATTACGGGAAGATATGAAAAATCAACTGGCAGATCATTTTTTAACTTCTATTGAAGCACTTGGGTTTTCAAAGGATGAGATGCTCGTTGTTTTGCAAAATAAATCGTGAGGTGAAATAAATGCTACAGCTATCAAATGTTTCTTTTCGTTATATGAACAAGCCTATTTTACAAGATGTGACTTTTTCCATCCCTGTTGGACAAATCATTGGACTTGTTGGGGAAAATGGTAGTGGCAAGTCGACACTATTAAAAGTGTTGGCCGGTCTATTACGGCCATCAAGTGGTGAGGTATTGCTAAATGGAACGCCTGTTACACGTAGAAGTGCTGACGAAATTGCTTATTTACCAGATATTGATTTGTTTTTTGATTTTTACACAGGTGAGCAGCTTTTTCAGCACTATGCCTCTCAATTCGAAGATTTTTCGTATGATAAAGCTTGTATCGTTGCAGAGTTTTTACAAGTTGATAAAAATGTAAAGTTACGGCAATTATCCAAGGGGAACCGTGGTCGGATGAAAATGGCCGCAACACTTGGGCGAGAAGTACCTTTTTATTTAATGGATGAGCCTTTCTCTGGTCTGGATCCAATCGTTCGTGAACAGCTGATTAAAGGGTTAATTCAATTTACTGACATTGAACATCAAACAATTTTATTATCAACGCATGAGTTATATGAGGTAGAGCCTATTCTAGATCAAATCATTTTATTGCAAAATGGATCGATCATTGCACAAGAGGAAGTAGAGATGATTCGAGATGTTTCGAATAAGGATGCTGTGCAATGGATGAAGGCGTATTATAAGAAAGGGTGAAATTTATGACAACACAACCAATCGTTCAATTGCAAAATTTATCAAAAACTATTGGTGGCAAGCAATTAATTCAGCAATTGAATATCGATTTATATCCAGGGCAAATTACTGGATTTTTAGGACCGAATGGCGCAGGGAAAACGACGACTATTCGTATGATGACAGGTCTTATGCGTCTAACAGAAGGGAACGTCATTATTGATGGTCTTTCCTTACAGGACAACTTTGAGGAAGCGATAAGTAAAGTCGGTGTAATTGTAGAAAATCCGGAAATGTATAAATTTATGACGGGCTATAAAAACCTACTGCACTTTGCGCGTATGCATAAAAACGTTACAAAAGAGCGTATTCAAGAGGTAGTTAGACAGGTAGGTCTTGAAAATCGTATACATGAAAAGGTTTCGACGTATTCGCTAGGGATGCGTCAGCGTTTAGGACTTGCTCAGGCACTCCTTCATCGACCAAAATTTTTAATTTTAGATGAACCAACAAATGGTCTAGATCCAGCAGGTATCCGCGAGTTTCGTATGTACTTGCGTAAAATTGCGGCGGAGGATGGCGTATCTGTATTCGTTTCCAGCCATTTATTATCCGAAATTGAATTAATGTGTGATCGAGTAGCGGTCATACAAAATGGAAAACTTATCGATATCCGTGATATCAACGTTGAAACATCTTCGTTTTATTATATTGAAGCTACCCCAAATGATCAGGCTGCAGCGCTTCTACAAAAGCTCGATTACAACTTTGTGGCGGAAAATAACGGTTATGTAGTGGAAATAAAGAAAGAGGATATACCGAAACTCATATCGCAATTTGTTAATGAAGAAATTCAAATATTTGCTGTTCAACCGCATCAAAAAACGTTGGAGGATCAATTCTTAGAAATGACAGGAGGTGGCCAAATTGCTGAAGCTAATTCAAAATGAGTGGATGAAATTATGGCATAAAAAAGGAACTTGGGCTATGGTCGCGCTATTAATCCTCTTTATTATTGGTCCTGGTATTATGATGAAATACTTTGAAACAAAAACGACAGAGGATAAAACGTGGCAGGAAAGTGAACAGCAGTCCATTAATAATTATAAAGAAATAATGAATGATGACAATTTAGCGGCAGAGGATAAAAAACACTTTGAAGAGCAAATTGCCATTTCTGAGTATCGATTAGCAAACGATATGCCGTCTCAAGAAAATGGAAGCGCAGCAAGCTTTATGTCAATTGCAGGTGGTTATATACTAAATGCAGTAACATTATTTACAGTTATTATTGTAGCAAATATTGTATCAAGTGAATTTGCTACTGGAACGATTAAAATGCTATTAACGCGTCCAGTTTCACGGGCAAAAATATTAACTTCAAAATTACTTACAACTTTCATATTTGGACTATTTTTATATGTTGTCACTTTAGTAGTAAGTGCTCTAGTTGGACTTATACTATTTGGTGGCGGAACTGGTGTTGAGTTAGAAATGGTCAATGGTCAGATTGTTGAAAAAGCAGTGTGGAATGATTTAGCATACCACTATTTACTTTCTGGCGGAGACTTTGTCATGTCAATATTGTTTGCTTTCTTAGTAGGCTCCGTTTTCCGTTCAAGCTCTTTGGCAATTGGCTTAACGATTTTCCTATCGTTTACTGGCGGAATGATTGTGATGTTCTTAAGCAAATATAAAATCGTTAAATATGTTTGGTTAACTCATTCAGATTTAACACAATATGAACGTAATAGTTCAATACTAGACGGCATAACAATGCCATTCTCACTCACGATTCTTGCGATTTATGCTGTTCTATTCCTTATGATCAGCTATATTTCCTTTATGAAACGTGACGTCACAGCGTAAATAATAGAATGAATGAACTATAGTCCAATGGGTTGAAGAAAGGCTTCCAATTGGGCTATATTTTTTTCCTATAAATAAATCATGCTTATGTGTAAAAGGATTTAAAATTTTTGAATCCCTTTCTTCAGTTCAAAAATAATGTTTATTTTTTATACGAGTGGTAATATAATGGATAACAAACTTAATGAAAACGCTTTTTTCTATTAAGTGGTCTAGACAACTATACCAAAGGGGGATATTTAATGTTAGCTTTCTTACAAAAAATCGGTAAGTCGTTAATGTTTCCAATCGCTACATTACCAGCAGCCGCAATATTGTTACGCTTAGGCTCTGATGACATGCTCGGTGCAGTGTCAAATGATGTTATTAAGCATATTGCAAGTATTATGGCAGCATCTGGTGATGCGATTTTGGGTAATTTACCTATTATTTTTGCAATCGGTATCGCGATGGGCCTAGCACATGATAATAGTGGTGGTGCAGCATTAGCGGGCGCCATTGCACATCTAGTGTTAGTCGCAGTATTAGGATCTGTAAATGAAGACCTGAATATGGGTGTATTCGGTGGCATTATTGCAGGTATTACAGCAGGCTTACTTTATAACAAATTCTATAATGTAAAATTCCCAGAATGGCTATCATTCTTCGGAGGACGGCGTTTTGTGCCTATTATAACGTCCATCACGATGGCGATTTTAGCAGGTATTTTAGCTGTTATATGGGGACCAATTCAAGGTGGTATTGATTCAGTAGGGAACTGGTTAATCGGTGCTGGATCACTTGGTGTTGGGTTATATGGCTTCTTAAATCGACTATTAATTCCAGTCGGTTTACATCATGTGATTAATACAATCATTTGGTTCGACTTTGGTGAATTTACAAATGCTGCAGGCGAACTTGTCAAAGGAGATATTCATCGATTTTTAGCAGGAGACCCATCAGCAGGACATTTCCAAGCAGGTTTCTTCCCAATTATGATGTTTGGATTACCAGCAGCGTGTCTTGCGATGTACTTTGCAGCGAAAAAGAAAAATCGTGCAGTAGTCGGTGGTATGTTCGTATCTATCGCGTTGACAGCATTTTTAACAGGTGTAACAGAGCCTATTGAGTTTACATTTATGTTTTTATCGCCAGTACTTTATGGAATCCATGCAGTGTTAACAGGTATTTCGCTTGCTGTTGCCTATACTATAGGATTCCGTGACGGTTTCGCTTTTTCAGCAGGTTTAATTGACTATCTATTAAACTTTGGATTAGCAGATAGTCCATGGCTATTACTTCCATTAGGATTAGGTTTCGGGGCAATTTACTTTGTCGTTTTCTATTTCTTAATCAAGAAGTTAGATTTAAAAACACCTGGTCGTGAAGACGAAGATGAAGAAGGGGCAGATGTTGCTTCAGCTGTTTCAGAAGATTTAGATATACGTGCTTTCCATACAATCGAAGCATTAGGTGGACAAAAAAATATTAAGCAAGTTGATTACTGTACAACACGTCTTCGTATGACTGTTGGGGATGCGGATCAGGTGGATGAAAAAACATTAAAACAAACGGGCGCACGTGGCGTTATGCGTATCAGTAAGACAAATGTACAAGTAATTATCGGTACATCTGTAGAGTTTTTGGCAGAAGCCATGAAAGATCGCCTGAAAAAAGGGAGTCCAACGCCTTCAAATGTAGATTTACAAAAAGAAGCGCCTGTAGAAGAAGTAACAGTAGCAGCAGGAATAAGTCCTGAGAATGATTTTGAAATGCCAATTACAGGAGAGTTAATCCCGTTAACTGACGTGCCAGATGAAGTGTTTTCGTCAGGTATAATGGGGCCAGGTTTTGGTATTCAGCCAACGGATGGTACAGTTCATGCGCCGTTTGATGGTCAAGTAGTAATGCTTTTCCCAACGAAGCATGCGATTGGCTTAAAATCTGATTCAGGTGTTGAAATATTAATTCATGTCGGTTTAGATACGGTCACTCTAAATGGTGAAGGTTTTGAAGCGATCGTTACAGAAGGTCAAGTAATTAAACGTGGCGATACGTTATTAAAAGTTGATTTTGAAAGTATTAAAGACAAAGTACCGTCTATCGTCACACCAGTTGTTTTCACAAGTTTAATGGGACAGGAAATTAAACTTGAAAAAACTGGTTTCCAACGTTCGGGTTCACGTAACATTATTTCGATGAAGAAGTAACAAAAAAGGATGCTGTCTAAAAAGGTCCATTTAACAAAATGAACATGCACTATTCGGAAATCCGCTTTTTTTTCTGTGGGAAAGTATGTTTTTCCTACAGGAATCTACGCGGTTATTATCGCTATTTCAAAATATTAGCATTGATAGAATCGCTTCAAACATACTATTTTAGGACAGTATCTTCTATCAATCCTAGGAGATGTTTTTAATGAATTTATTAATCCGTAACATCACAGTTGTCAATGCAACAGGACGAAAAGAATGTGTCGATGTTTTCATAAAGGATGGTAAAATTGCACAAATTGCGCAGCAAATTAACGCAGATCACGTGCAAATTATAGATGGTACAGGGAAATTTTTATTCCCTGGTTATATCGATATGCATATTCATGGCTCTGCTCAAATGGACTCGATGGATGCATCGAATGAAGGTCTTCATACGATGGCGGAATCACTTGCAAAAGAAGGCACAATAGGCTTTTTAGCAACGACGATGACACAAAGCTATCAAAATATTGAACGTGCTCTTGAAAATATTGCGCAGTTTACTTCAAATCCAGATGAGGCAGAACTTCTAGGTATTCATGTAGAAGGCCCTTTTATATCAAAAAAGCGTGTAGGTGCACAGCCGCTTGAACATGTTGTACCACCTGATTTCGCTGTTTTTACAAAGTGGCAAAAAATAAGTGCCAATAAAATTAAACAAATTACAATGGCGCCAGAAGAACCAAATGGATTTGAGGTCGTTCAAGCAATTGCAGATAGCGGAGTGGTCGTTTCAATTGGTCATTCTGATGCAACATTTGAACAAATGAAAGAAGCGGTTCGCCATGGTGCAACACAAGGCACACATTTATACAACCAAATGCGCCCATTCCATCATCGAGATCCAGGTGTTGTCGGTGGCGTATTATTATTAGAGGAAATGAAAGCAGAAATCATTGTTGATTTTATCCATATGCACAAGGATGCCGTGAATATGGCATATCGTTTAAAAGGGGCAGATGGTATTATTTTAATTACCGATGCAATGCGAGCAAAAGGAATGCCCTATGGAGATTATGACTTAGGTGGTCAAATGGTTCATGTCTCCGAAAGTGGAGCGCATTTATCAAATGGAGCCCTTGCTGGTAGTGTATTAAAAATGGACCAAGCTGTACGAAATATGCAACTCATCACGAACTGCACGTTAGAAGAACTAGTTAAAATGTCGAGCTACAATGCAGCAAAACAACTAAAACTGACGAACAAAGGGCAAATCGAACAAGGATTTGATGCAGATGTTGTGATTCTGGATGAACAGTTAATGTTAAAAAAAACGATTAAGGCTGGCAAGGTAATCTACGAAGCTTAAGAGGCCGCTCCCTAGTCGTGTAGTTTAAATAAATAAGGGGGAATAGGAAATTGAAATTGGAACGCTTTGCTTCAAAAGAAGATTTATACGCTCGTGCTGTAGACATTATCGTGAATACTAAAAATGAAGGCGCTACAACGTTCGGTCTAGCTACAGGTGGTACAATGGAACCGTTATACAGTAAAATTTGTGAGACTGATATCGATTTCACGAATTGTATTAGCTTTAATCTAGATGAATACGTTGGACTTAGTGCTAAACATGAACAAAGTTACGCATATTATATGTACAAACATTTATTTCACAACAAACCATTTAAAGAATCTTATCTACCGAATGGTTTAGCTGATCATCCTACAGAAGAAACGGCAAACTATGAATCATTATTACAGCAGCATCCATTAGATTTTCAATTGCTTGGGATCGGACAAAACGGTCATATCGGCTTTAATGAACCAGGCACATCTTTTGATTCGATGACACATCTTGTAACGCTTGAAGAATCAACACGTCAAGCGAATGCACGTTTCTTTGATTCAATAGATGACGTTCCAACCCAAGCATTTACGATGGGAATTCAATCAATCATGCGAGCTAAGTGTATTTTGTTAATCGCTGTAGGAGAAGCAAAGCGTGATGTATTAGAACGCGTTCTTGCATCTGAATATACAGAAGATGTTCCGGCAAGTGTATTAACAAAACACCCTAATGTCATTATATTAACAGATTTACAAAAAGAGGAGAATGAACAATGAAAACAAAACAATTTAAAGTAGTAGACCCACTAGGAATTCACGCACGTCCAGCTAGCCAATTAGTTGCAGCAGCAACACCATTTGCTTCTTCGATTGAGTTACAGACAGAACAAAGAACGGCCAATTTAAAATCTATTTTAGGAGTTATGGGATTAGCCTTAAAACAAGGTTCAATGTTTACATTAAACATAGAGGGGGAGGATGAAGAACAAGCGTTTACTGCATTAACAAAATTAATTTCAGAAACGGGGCTAGCGCAATGATCCAACTCAAAGGTATTGCCGCATCTGACGGCATTGCCATTGCAAAAGCATATTGTTTAGTACAACCGGATTTATCGTTTGCGAAAACAACTATTCAGGATATTGATGCAGAGCAGCAACGCTTAGTGACCGCGCTTGAAAAATCAGCAGAAGAGTTAGCCGCTATTCAACAGCTAACGCATGAAAAGCTAGGGGCGGAAGAAGCAGCCATTTTCGGTGCACATCTTCTTGTCGTAAAAGATCCAGAATTAATTGGACCGATCAAACAAAAAATTGCCGAAGAAGCTGTCAATGCTGAATATGCATTGAATGAAGTTTCGACGATGTTTGTATCATTATTTGAAGGTATGGATAACGAATATATGAGTGAGCGTGCTGCAGATATTAAAGACGTGTCAAACCGCGTTTTAGCGCATCTACTTGGTGTACATATTCCAAATCCAAGCAATATAAATGAACAGGTGATTGTTGTAGCAACTGATTTAACACCTTCTGAGACAGCACAATTGGACCGTAATTTTGTACTTGGCTTTACAACGGATATTGGTGGTCGTACATCACACTCTGCCATTATGGCACGTTCACTAGAAATTCCAGCCGTTGTAGGGACAGGTACAGCAGTTGAGTCCATTCAAGATGGAGATTTATTAATCGTGGATGGTTTAACAGGCGATGTACTTGTGAACCCAACAGAAGAAGTGGTTGCAACCTATAGAAAAAAAGCGGAAGACTTTACTGTTCAACAAGCAGAGTGGGCAACATTACTAAACGAAAAAACAATTTCCAAAGACGGTGTTCAAGTTGAACTAGCTGCGAACATTGGGTCACCAAACGATTTAGAAGGCGTTCTACGTCACGGTGGTGAAGGAATTGGTTTATATCGTACAGAATTTTTATATATGGGACGAGACAACTTACCTTCGGAGGAAGAACAATTTATTGCCTATAAAACAGTATTAGAAGGTATGGAAGGTAAAGCGGTTGTCATCCGTACACTTGATATTGGTGGAGATAAAAATTTACCATATTTACCGCTCCAAGAAGAAATGAATCCGTTTCTCGGTCATCGCGCGATTCGTCTATGTTTAGAGTATCAAGACATTTTCCGTACACAATTGCGTGCATTACTACGTGCATCCAATTACGGTAACTTAAAAATTATGTTCCCGATGATTGCGACATTGCAAGAATTCCGTGACGCGAAAGCGATTCTTTTGGAAGAAAAGGAAAACATACTTGCAAAAGGCGTCGAGGTAAGTGAGATTGAAATTGGCATTATGGTTGAAATTCCATCAACAGCAGTGATGGCAGATATTTTTGCCAAAGAAGTAGACTTCTTCTCGATTGGAACAAATGATTTAATTCAATATACGATGGCAGCGGATCGTATGAATGAAAAAGTATCTTATTTATATCAACCATATAACCCTGCGATTTTACGTTTGATTAAAATGGTCATTGATGCGGCTCACAAAGAAAAGAAATGGGCTGGTATGTGTGGTGAAATGGCAGGGGATGAATATGCTGTACCACTATTACTTGGTTTAGGTCTAGATGAATTTTCAATGAGTGCAACATCCATTTTAAAAACACGTTCTTTAATTAAACATTTATCCGTAGCGGATATGCAAGCATTAGCAACAGAAGCATTACAATTAACAACATCTGATGAAGTGTTAAATAAAGTGAAGCAAGCTGTTCACTAATCGTTTGCAAATATGAGACAAGATAATAAGTAGTTGAAGATCAAGAAAGAGGGTGATCTTCAACTGCTTTTTTATTTTGAACAATTATGAGAAAAGGATTTAAGACAAAAATAGATTTCGATATAATGAATGAAAAACTGGAGAGAGCAATTTATGGAAACCGAGTGGTTACGAACTTTTATTGTTGCTGCGAAAACTGAAAATTTTCGTGAGGCGGCAGAACAACGTTTTCTAACACAATCAACAATATCGAAGCATATTCAGCATCTAGAAAAAGAACTACAAATAACACTTTTTGACAGACAAGGGAAGCAGGTAAAATTAAATCATATTGGTGCTCACTTCCTGCAACACGCAGAGAAAATAATGGCAACGATTGATGAAGGTATACAAAATACAGTTTCCTTCTTGAATGGTTTCACGTCCCAGTTAACGATTGGTGTCGCGCCACAAATTGCGAATTCTACATTACCAGTAATCATTGATGCATTTCAGCAGCAGAACCCTTCCATTCAACTAACGATCGATCTGTTAAAATCCAATGAAATCGGGGAAGCGTTACATGCAGGCAAAGTAGATATCGGTTTATCAAAATTAACATCGACACATGACATTCATACGGACCTTCTCGCACAGAACCGCTTCAATTGATTGCTCCAGTATCCAAAAGGGCGGAAGATGCACGTACTCTTTTACAGCATGAAACAATATTAACGCATGAATTTGCACCTTACTGGCAGGACATACAACAAGTCCTAAGACAATTCCCGGGCTATAAAATCATGAATATTAATCAAACCGAAGTGATAAAAAACTTTGTCAAGCAAGGATTAGGGGTTGCCTTTTTACCAAAAAGCGTAATAGAGGCAGAATCCCAACAGCAATTGCTTCATAGTTATTCGTTAAAGGAATGCTCCCATATTGTTTCAAATACCTATTTTTTAACGAAATATGTAACAGCGGACATAGAGGCATTTTTAGCGGTTTGTCATTCGATCTACAAACGGTTAGCAAAATAGAATTAATTATATTGAACTTTTACGTTAATCTGCATCATTTATCGGTTTTCCACAAGAAGACTTCTTCCTCAATCACGTGCAGGGCGTAGCCCAGTGATAGGTGGGAGATGAATTGTGGTTGGCGTTAGCCAAAAGTATTTAAACACATCATGCCTTATTGTATAATCAGGCGTATCAGAGGAAGGCGTGATTAAACCCAAAGACCATGCTCACATTTTGTTTAAAGCACAACCTAATACAGAATTATCTAAGTTCATCAATGCGTATAAGAGTGCTAGTTCCCGACTGATAAAACGTGACTTCCCATTAGTTCGTAAAAAACTTTGGAAAGAAATGTTCTGGTCAAGAAGTTTTTGTTTGTTAACTACTGGTGGTTTGCCCATTCATGTGGTTAGAAAATACATCGAAAACCAAGGAATGAAGTGAGGTGAAAGCATTGTTAGTCAAAAAGGCTTATAAGTTCAGAATCTACCCAAATAAAGAGCAGGAAATACTGATTGCGAAAACAATCGGTTGTTCTCGTTTTGTCTTTAATCACTTCTTAGGTATGTGGAATGACGTATACAAAGAAACTGGTAAAGGTCTGACTTACAACTCTTGTTCTGCTCAACTGCCACAGCTCAAAATGGAGCTAGAGTGGTTGAAAGAAGTTGACAGCATTGCTATTCAATCAGCAATTAAAAACCTCGCAGATGCATATAATCGCTTTTTCAAAAAGCAGAATGACAAACCACGCTTTAAATCTAAGAAAAACAACGTTCAATCTTATACGACTAAGTATACAAACGGCAATATCGCTATTGTAGATAATAAGATCAAGCTACCAAAGCTCGGTTTTGTTAAATTTGCCAAAAGTCGTGAGGTACATGGACGTATTATGAATGTTACTGTTAGACGAAATTCAAGCGGAAAATACTTCGTGTCCATTCTTAC
>NZ_LDGC01000073.1:0-182934 GCF_015844675.1 Lysinibacillus sphaericus
GATAAACCTCCCCACTGATTTAAGTTTCACTTTATCCCGCATTAAGGGGCAGTATTAAGTATAAATAATTAACTGCCCCTAAATGCCCGGTTTCTAACCTACCGTATTCCCTCTTTCTTGTGGTATGACAAAGGATTTTCCTTCCCCTTTATTAAAATAATTTGAAAGAGCTAATGCAACGACAAATAAGATTGCAACGATAGGTAATATTTTTCTGAACAAAATATACACTTCCTCATTTTCGATTTGAATTATTTTAATAACACTGGATCGAATAACCAATCCTTCGGTCCAAAGTTTTTATCCTTCTCTCCTCTTACCTCACGGGATATATTATTTTTAATAATTAGTTCTCTAAACTTTCTACTGAACAAAGTTTTTCGGTATAAATATCTTCCATCATGGCTCCATTCTGCCGAGAGGAATATATCATTTTTTATATTGGTTAAATCTTCGCGATGATAAATATCAGGACCATTGATTACCCCACTTAATCCACAACGACATGGAGGCTGCTCTGTCGCAAAATACAATTTAACTCTTTCAGTGCTAGATTCAGGCAATACTTGTGTCGGTATAATTTGAAAAGCTTTTCGCTTCCCTTCTTCCGGTCCTTGATGAATAACCTCTAAAAGTTCAAAACCTTTAATATCTTCTTGCTTCATTAATGTCGCTAATTCCTGTGAAGCTACCCAATACCCGCTCACATGAACTAGATGACGATCTTTCATTTCCGTTGTATCTATCACTAATGGTGAAAGTTGTTCTTTTTCCATAAGTCCACAATGCTGGCAATGGGTGCTTATAGAAAATAAAGTTCCTTTATCATCTATAAACATATCTGGGGAGTTACCTGCGGAATTTAAGGTAAACAATGAAGCTTGCTCATATTCGCTATCTGAAAAGTCAAAGTAAAAGCGTTCCCCAATAGAAACAATTCCTAATTCATGTTCCAATGATTTATATAGTGCCGCGACATGTTCGTATGTTACATCATCATTTAATGTAAAAATAGGATTAAATGATGCCTTTAAATTTCTCTTCCTTATTTCAGGCGTACCGACGAAAATACCATAGCGATTATAAACTTTAATGACTTGATCTTGACTAGATTCATCTATAGAAAATAAATTTTCAAGTTCTACTTTCAAAATACACGCCTACCTTTATATAAAGTTTTATGGTGAAGTATGTTGACTGGCTAGTAACTTTAAAAAAATCTACAATCTCTACTTTATTCTTAGATAACTAGGCTTTTATCGAAATCTTATATTATCGTATTACTTACTATAACAAATCTACTTAACCACGATTAACTTAAGCGTACCAGTACTTAGACCGATATTTCAATGTTGGGTTTACGCCAATTTTTTGGCGGTCTTTGTCCCGATTTTTGGCGTGATTTGGCGGACATACAAAAAATACCGCCAAAAATTGGCGGTATCATACAAAAACATTAGATATTTAGACTTATAATTTAGGTATAATTAACCATGTTAAAATATGGTATTTTAAAACCACCTAAACTCTCCCTTTTTATAGAAAAATCTACCAGAGAGGATGATTATAACATACAGACAATCTATAGTAAATTCATTCTTTCTGCAAGATTCACAGCGTCTGTCCGTGAATCTACATTTAATAAAGAAAATAGCTGCGTTAAATATCTTTCAGTTGTTCGCTGAGGGATATTTAATTCTATAGCAATCGCTTTATTCGTATGTCCTTCTGCAATCAATCTTAAAATTTTCTTTTCTTTTTCATTTAAGTGTATATCAAGTTTTGCATCCTGCAATTTAAATTTATTATCGAGAAAATCCAAGAAATTTTGAGGTAACACAATCTCACCATTTGCAATGGCTCGAACAGTTCGTAAAATTTGCTCCTTAGACGCTGTTTTAGCTAAAATCCCTTCTATTTTTCGCTCTAAAATAAGTGGATAATAATCAGTAATATCATCACCAGTATAAAGGATAATTGAAGCATTTGACTGGATAGCTTTAATGTTGCGTGCTAAATGTATGCCATTCTCTAATGGCATATTTATATCAATTAAGTAGATATCATACGGTTTGTTTTTAATTCTCTGTATGACATGAGTCGCATCACTTTCTGTATCAACTATAATATCTTCATTTTCTTGAAATAAATTTTTCGTTCCCTCTAACACAATAGGGTGATCATCCACTATAAGCATCGTAATCAAGTGTATCACTTCCTTCTTTTACTGTAATTCTAATAAACATCCCTTCATTAACCTGTGAATCGATGTAAAACTGCCCGTTAAAAGCCTTTACACGCTCTTGCATACCTTGAATTCCCATTGACTCTCCGACAATAATATCATCAACACTACAGCCTACCCCATCATCCTTATAGATGATTTCAAAACCATCGTCCATTTCCTGTAAACGCATTTCAACTGTCGTTGCATAGGAATGTTTTAAAGCATTGTTGAGTAATTCTTGAAATAGTCGATAAATCATTAAATTCATACGCTCATCCTCTAAATAAAGGCGATCTATCGTATAAATTAATTCAAAACTAGCTCTTTCTATTACTTTACGAATTAACTTTTCTAACGCAGCGTTTAGCCCTAATGTATCTAATAATGGAGGCTTTAAATTTTCGCAATAAGCTCTTAAGTCATGTAAAGACGTAATCATCTGCTGATGAATTTTATCAAGTTTTTGCTGGATATCAGTTGTATCTTTCGCATTGACTAGGACATCTACCTCTCGAGCAATATGGAGCTGCTCTTGCAAATTGGTATCATGTAATTCTTGAGCTAATTGATATTTTTCCTCTTCAAATCTTAACCATAATAATTTGCTTAACCAAGGTAATTGACTATCATCTGCTTGCCTCATATGCCTTAGTTCCTCTAACAGCTCTTCTACCATCTTTGTATTTTCAATAAAATTGTTTACATATAATAAAAGCAATTCAAGCCATAGCAGCTCTTCATCTTTTAAATGAATCGAATTTTTATGTTCCAATACTAAGGCTCTTTTATAATGAGCATCTTGATGGAGGAAGGCTAAGTAGACTTTGTCGATTCTCCGTATTTCTCCTAATTTTATATCCTCTATTTGCGCTGGATTAATTGAAAGCATACCCTCAACCGTTGAAGTAAATTGATTTGTGTCATAGTTATAAGTTAATACAAATACATTCTCTAGCTCAAGATGTAATGAAACCTCTTGTGCAAACTTCTCTAGAAGCTCATCTATTTTAATCGTTTTACCAATCCTATCGACAGCCGTGTACAGCTGGTGTATATAATCCCCTTTTGTCGAAAATAAAATTTTCCTCTTTCGATAATCTACCTTCTCTTTTATGTAAAAAAGGACAACTAACGATGTAAAAGTAAAGAGAGAAACACCTGATATTACGGGTATAGTTAAATATTTTCCTGCAATGCAATACAAACCAACTATAAACCATACAGTATATATTAATGAAAAGATTCCATAATAACGAAGTCTTGTAATATGGTATTCAATATCAAATAATCGTTCTGCTACCTGTGTAAAGATAAAGCTAAATGGAATAAGCAATAAAAATAAAGAGCTGACTTCACCTGAAAGAATATACGTATCAAAAAAAATGTTAGGGAGTGCATATAAAAAAAGAAATGGCAAAAACGGTATCATTATACTACTTAACAATACTTTCAACTGAGGTGATTTGTATTTGAAATAGCTTAGCAATAAGATACTAAGTATAGTAATAAGGAGAATGAAGAAAATGACTAATACTATATCAGCCAAAAAATAATACGAAGCAGGATAGAAAAAACTAATACAGCCCAATAAAAAAGAAATTACAGGTAATATATAAAAGAAATTGATATTGTTTGTAAACACCCAATTTGTTTTTATAAATGAATGATAATCTCTTAGAAAATGTAATAATATGACTAAAACTAATACCATACTACTGCGATTTACTATTATCCCAATTCCATTTAATCTAGCAGATACTCCACTGCTTACATAAGCTAATGAAACGGTTAACATGAAAAGAATAAGTAAGTTTGTAAGCTTTGTATTTTTTTGATTAAAATGTAGATAAATAGTAATGAATAGAGTTAATAAATAATAACAAGCTGGTAATAGTAATATAAAGTAAAGTTGGTTCGGGATATCCAAATGATTAATATGTATGTCTTTTATTTCACCATTAGGCTTCATTATCGTTATTTTATTAGCAGCTACTATTTTAGATTTATATTTCACCTGATTTAGATGATCCATTGGCACATCATCTACTCTTAAAATAACATCAGATGATGAAATGTTCTTCCATCCTGTCCATTCTTTATAATAAGGTTGCGTTACTCCCCACTTGCCATCCTCTTTTTCTACTCCAATTTCTAATAACGGCCCACTATAATTCATATAATTCAGATAAATACCAAACACTAAATAGAGCATTATAGCGGGCCAAAACATCTTACTCCTCAACAATTTTACACCCAAGCTTCACTTTTCCACTCTATATCACAACTAAACGCATCTAAAATTGCTTTTTGTTCTACAGACGAAATTCCAACCAATGATGCTTTTTGTGCTTTTAATAGAGAAACTAGTTCTGGGTTATTTTCTAGATATTGAATTACATATATCATGCATATAACTCCTCATTTCAATAGTTTTTTTAAGTAGTCTTTACCTAAATCGTTTATTGCCATATTTTCAAGATTATCTAATGCTTTAAGCTTGTAAACATTTTTTACAGTAATTGTATAACGTATCGCACCACCATTTGTCAACTCGTTTTCTGTAGCATTATTATCTAAAAATGCATCTATATTGTCATTATAATAGCTTATCACAGACTTTGAAACATCATTTCTCTGTGATAAAAGATAAATAATAGGTAATGAGTATCTTTTATTTAGCAAATCATTTTTAGATCCCCAAGTTTTTAAACTTTGAATATCATTTTTAATTTGTTGGATAATACCTATGTATTTCCCATACTCGTTAACATCAGAAGATGTCTCACCTTTTGCAAGTACTTCACCAATTAAGCAACTCATTGCTGTTAAAGAACCTGACTTTTGTTCAATCATTTGTAAATATGATTGCTCATCCCTACAACTATTAAGTAAATCTAGTTGCTGACCATTTATACTTCGTAATGCATAATCATCAAGTATTTGAATAGCTGCACTTTTGTGTTCAAAGGAAGTCTCACGTATAGTTCTAGAAGCCATCACTAGCATAGCTAACGCAACATTTAATGATAATTCAGGTGTTTTAGTCCAACTATAGTCTGAATCCTTGTCCTGCAAGTCATCGATGATATCAAATGATAAAATTAAAAGTTCGATAGCTGCGGCAACTTTATAGATGTCCTCGTTCAAACATTCTACAAATGCTTCGTAATGCAAATAGCATAGCTTACCAAATGAATAGCCAACTGCTTTTTTTTCTTCCTTAAAAATCTTTAGCATCGACCGTAATTCATGACCTATCATTAACTCGTTTTCAATTAGAATATCCAATGCTTCATTAATTTTTCCGTCAAGCTCCTGCAATAGTCCTCTCCTCCCACAAGTATGTTATTAAATAGTATACAGATTAATGGGAAATAATACTAGGCGTTTAAATTACGAGGGAATATTTTACATAAATTTTGACGGAAATACCGCCAAAAAGTGGCGGTATTATATTCTTGACCGCCATTTTTTGGCGTAAACCCACCATTGAAATGGCGTCCTTATCGATGATACGCTTAAATAGGGTAAGATCATTTCATTCTGTTCGTACAAAATTTTTTGATTTAATAAGTTAAAAGTTTCATCGCTAAATATTAGAAAGAGAATTGAGACCATTTGCCATGTACTGAAGAGAAGGCTAGGCAACTTCATCACGATAGACTGCTAGGAATCCTTTAAATCTATTAACAGGGAAATACTCGAAACACAGGGAGTGATTGAAATGAAAAATGACGTAAATGAAAATGTTTTAATACTTACAGCTAATTTCTCCTGTACAATTTCTGTTTCTGAAGAGGAAATCACGATAAAAAAACCTTCGAAAGAACAGCAATGTATAGAGCAAATAATTGTTGAAGCCGAGCAACAGGCTTATAAAGAAACATTGGCAGAGTATAAAAGCAAATCTACATTTTCAAATTTTATTTGCAATATTCCTGGATTTGAGGATACTTTTCAGCAAAAGCTAGACGCTTTTATTGAACAATATGGAATTAAAAGAGTATCAGAAGAAAATCAGTCTATACCGCCTTTAGTAAGTCCATTTACCTCTGGATTAAACATACATACACCTATAATCTATGCGTTTTCAAGCTTTTGTATTATAAATGCTAGAGGCAATTGCTCTAGCACTTCTATTAGAAATGCTGCTGTCGGCTTACCTGTTTATCCCTATAATTCAGAAATAGAAATGTCCTCTTTAGAGAAATATAATACTGCTATAAAGGAAGCTAATTGTGCACCCAAACATTTTACCGAGGTCTCCATTAGTGATAATGGTATTTCTTTTAATATTACGACAACATTTAATGCATGGAATAAAGCATCCATTAAGCATTAAGAATTAAAACTACATTGGGTATGGCACGGTTATAAATTTGTGCCTCCCTTCTTCCTTAATAACGTTTTATGTGTCATTTCAATGCTTCTATTCATCGCTTAATTTTTCTATCCACCACCCCGACCTCCGACTTCTTTCAGTCTCATTAGCCATTCTTTCCTTCGCTCTCTGTCACTTTGCCTATCTATTGTTTTTTCTACGATACATTACGTATTCGTATAAAAAAAGGTGCCTCAAATGACTATGAGACACCTCTAAAATATTAACCTTTTACATAATAAACTTCTTGTCCGCTTTCGATGATGTGATCAGGCTTCGGTTTACCAGCATTTGCTTTATGACCAGCAATATGCTCCGGGCTCTTCTCCCAATTTTTCCATGCTTCTTCTGATTCCCAACGAACCACAATTAACACTTCTTCATCACCACGTCGTACTTTTTTCAAAAGTACTTGCTTATCAATAAAGCCTGGCTGTTGTTCAAGTAATGTTGGACCATCTTTTTTAGCACCGAAACGTTCAACTACTTTATCGGAATTCCCTTCCGTAACGACAATACGTTTAATTTGTACAAACATATTATTTAAACGCCTTTAAAATGTCATCAGCTTTTTGAGTTTCAGAAGTTAAACCGCCACCAGATAAATACCAAACTTGTGGATCTAAATAAACGATTTTACCGTTTTTCGCAGCGTTAGTAGCACCAACGATTTCGTTTTCAATTGCAGCTTTTGTACCAGACGCACCTTCTGGAGTTACAGCAGCATCACGGTCAACTACGAATAAAACATCTGGGTTTGTATCACGTACATATTCAAATGATGCGTTTGAACCGTGTGTAGAAGCTTCAATTTTTTCATCAGCAGCTTTTACACCATAAACATCATGAATTACACCGAAACGTGAACCAGGACCATATGCAGATAATGCACCTTCAGAACCTAGTACGATTAAAGCTTTTTCTTTAGCTGAAGCTGTTTTCGCTTTAACTTCCTCTACTTTTGCTTCGTAAGCAGCAAATGCATCAGCAGCTTCTTTCTCTTTACCAAAGATCTTACCAGCTAATTCAACATTAGCTTTGAATGATGGCATGAAATCTTTTGCATCCACTCCTACGAATACTGTTGGTGCAATTTTAGATAACTCATCGTAAGCTGCTGCTTGACGACCAGAGATGAAAATAATATCTGGGTTCATTTCAGAGATTGCTTCAAAATCTGGTTCTTTTAAAGCACCAATATTTACGTAAGATTTATCAGCATATTTGCTTAAATACTTTGGAACTGATTTTTGTGGAACTCCTGCAACTTTAACATCTAAAGCATCTAAAGTATCAAGGAAACCATAGTCAAATACAACAACTTTTTCTGGCATTTTATCAAGAGTTACTTCTTTAAATGTATTTTCATCTTGTGTGCTACCTGGAATTGTAATTGGATAAGCTGTAGCTTCTTCCTTTTGCGTCTCAGAAGGTTTGTTATCAGTAGAAGAATCTTTCTCTTCTTTTTTTGCTTCGTCCTTAGTACCGCAAGCAGCTAATACTAATAGCATCATAGCCATTAATACAGTTAGTAATTTCCAATTTTTCATTGTAAAATTGCTCCTTTAAATTTAATTTATAGTTAATAGATGGTTATCCTATCTTTACTATTTCTAAGAGTTGAAATACACACAAATGCGACATCCATTCTGTTCTTGAACAGGAATATCCATATCGTAGATTTCTTTAAGTGCTTCAGGGTTGATAATGTCATTTGTTGGACCATCTTTGACAACACGACCATTTTTTAATGCAACAATATGATCAGAGTAGACGGAAGCAAAGTTAATATCGTGTAATACGATGACAACCGTTTTCCCTAACTCATCCACGAGCTTACGCAAAATTTTCATGATTTGCACAGAATGCTTCATGTCTAAATTGTTGAGCGGCTCATCAAGCAAAATATAGTCTGTATCCTGTGCAATAACCATTGCGATAAATGCACGTTGACGTTGACCACCGGATAATTCATCCAAATAATTGTGTTGAATATCCTCTAAATTCATATATTGAATTGCTTCATCTACTTTTAGTTCATCATCAGGCTTTAAATTACCTTTTGAATAAGGGAATCGCCCGAATGAAACAAGCTCACGAATTGTTAAGCGTACATTCATATAGTTTGACTGCTTTAAAATAGATACTCGCTTTGCAAAATCATCTGATTTCCAACGACGTACATCAGACTTGTCGAGTAATACTTCTCCAGTATCTGCATTAAGTAAACGGCTTACCATTGAAAGCAATGTTGATTTACCTGCACCATTTGGTCCAATAAAAGATGTTATTTTCCCTGGCACAACGTCGACACTGACATCTTGAATGACCGGTTTTTTCCCAAAGTACTTGGATAGTTCTTTTACTTGGATCATCCTGCTGACCTACTTTCCTTCAATAATAAGTAGATGAAGTATACGCCACCTACGAAGTTTATAATAACGCTCAGGGTTGTATCGAAGTTAAATATACGTTCGACCATCCACTGTCCACCGACTAAAGCTACAATACTCATTACACAAGAACCTATGATGATTACAGAGTGCTTGTACGTCTTAAAATATTGATACGATAAATTTGCTACGATTAAGCCAAAGAACGTAATAGGCCCAACTAGAGCTGTAGACACGGCTATTAACACCGAAGATAATATAAGCATACGCTGTACAAGCTTATCATATGGTACCCCTAGGTTAATGGCTGTATCCCGACCAAGAGACATTACATCTAGTTGGTTCATATGACGCCAGCCATAAATAAAGGTGATGATAATGACAACAGCTGCAAGCCATACTAAATCCGAATTGACATTGTTGAAGCTTGCAAACATTTTACTTTGTAAGCTTAAAAACTCATTCGGATCTATTAAAACTTGGAAGAACGTAGTTACGCTTCCTAAAAACGTTCCGACAATCATACCGACAAGCAGTAAGAAATAAATCGGACGCTTTCCTTCCTTGAACAATACACGATAAAAAATTAATGCAAAGATAACCATAGCTAAAACAGCTAGTAAGAAATTATATTTAGCATTAATGACGAATATCGACATAGAGCCAAAGAAGTAAAAAATGAACGTTTGAACCAGCATATATAATGCATCAAGTCCCATTACACTTGGCGTTAAAATACGGTTATGCGTAATCGTTTGGAAGACTACTGTTGAATAAGCAATCGCAATTCCCGTTAACGACATCGCAAACACTTTAACGAGACGGCGTGGGAGCGCATAATGAAAATTACCATTAAGTCCGTAAAATACATATAGTAAAATAGATGCTACGGCCAAACCTAATAAGATCAACATTTTTGTACGGTTACGCATATGCTTTCCCCCTAAATAACATAATTAGGAAGATTGCACTTCCGATGACACCGACAGTCATACTAATCGGAATTTCATAAGGGAAAATCAGTACACGCCCTATAATGTCGCAGAATAACAAGAACGACATTCCTAGTAGTGCTGTATGAGGCAATGTCTTAGCGAGATTATCCCCTTTGAACAGCGAAATTATATTTGGAATGATTAAACCGAGAAACGGTATCACACCAACTGTCAGTACTACTGTTGTCGAAATAAGTGCTACTAACACTAAACCTAGATTCACAATGAATTTATAAGAAAGACCAAGATTTTTTGCAAAATCCTCACCCATTCCTGCCACTGTAAAGCGGTTCGCATAAATGTAAGCTAATATAAGCACGGGTACACTTATGTATAAAAGCTCATAACGACCTTTCATCATTAATGAGAAATCTCCTTGTAACCACGCAGAAATGTTTTGGATAATATCCGCCTTATACGCAAAGAAAGTTGTAATTGAAGAAAGGATATTCCCAAACATTAAGCCAATAAGCGGTATAAAGATCGCATCTTTAAACTTGATTCGATTTAATATTTGCATAAACAATAATGTGCCGGCTAAAGCAAATAGGAAAGCGAAGGAAATTTTTTGAAAATACGTGACGTTTGTGAAAAACATCATCGAAATTAGAACTCCCAACTTCGTAGCATCTAATGTACCTGCTGTCGTTGGTGACACGAACTTATTCCTACTTAAGCTTTGCATAATTAAACCAGCAATACTCATACCTGCACCTGCTAACAAAATTGCTACAAGTCTCGGTATACGACTAATAATAAATAGCCTAGTTTCTTCTGATTCGAAGTCTAATAGATCACTCGGTTTAATATCAACTACTCCGATAAATAGTGAAACTATAGACAACACAACAGTTGCTGTTAAAAGATATCTTTTTTTCATTGTAATCCCCGGTAGATTCATTTTTGCTCGTAATATTCATTGAAAATGATTATCATTACTCACGATTCCCATTATAAGCTCGTTTCCATTCTCAGTCAACCTTCCATTGAGAATTATTCTCGTTTTATTTGAGAATCTTTAATAACATGAGCATTCTTAACGGAATTCCTATTTATTTGGTTCCCCAAACTTAAATATCTCTACTTTTTCGTCACAATAAAAAGGTAATTGAGAATAAAATACTAATTTATTCTCAATTACCTTTTAAATCAATTGATAATTACGTCCGGAGGCTTCGGGCCAACAATGTCTTTTGTGCGAAAGACGTTATGCTATTCGTCGAACACCTTTGAGCCACGCAAAAACAATTAAAATGATTAATATAAAACCGACATACCCCATCACTGCATAAAGTTTGGCAACAAGCGTCGTAAAGCCAGCTAGGCTTGCTAAAAAGCCCAATCCGCCAATAAAAAAGGCAGTAACCTTAAAGCTAGCCTTATTAGGTTTGAAAAACCTTACCATAAATGAATAGAACATCCCTACCGCTGTATTATAAATCATCCCTAATAAGGAAAAGGACATCAACAAACCGACTAAAGGATGAATTTCATTTGCTAAAGCTAGCATCGGTATATCTATACCAACGATTACATTCATTTTGGCAAGAAGGGATAGATTAATAAGAAGAATTAAAGCTCCAAGCAAAACCCCACCAATAATGCCTCCCATCCCCGCCACCTTCTCATTGCGAATAGATCCACACATAACAGTTAAAAGAGAAAAACACACACCAATATTAAAAGACGTATACAGTAAAGCTGTAGTCCACCAGCTTTTAGTACTCACTTGTGCTTGTTGTGCGATAACAGCTTGTTCGACAAAGGTCAAATCCATCGTAGCTATTGAATAGACAGCTATGATCGAGACAATGGCTAGCAGATAGGGTGTAGCAATAGCAATAATGTTTATAATACTCTTCACATTCATCATAACCGTCGCTATAGTCAGTACAATCATACAAATGCTCCCTAGCCAAACCGGCAATCCAAACATTTGATGAAACGTGGCACCTGCTCCTGCAAACATGATTACTGCTACACCAAATAAGAAAAGGGACAGTAAATAATCCATTACAAAGCCTACAGTATTACCTGATATTTGATAAATTAAATCCTTGTGCGATGTCGTACGTAATCTTGAGCTAATTTGTGCAATGCACATTCCTACTAAAGCAAATCCAAATGTTGCAATAAGTGCACCATATATCCCACGAAAGCCATAGCTCGTAAAATAAAGTACAATTTCCTGTCCTGATGCAAATCCCGCACCGACGATAATTCCTACATAGGCACCACCGATTTGCAAACTTTTTTTCAATTAGTTCTCTCCCTGTTTATCCTATTATCGGAATCATCACCAAAGCGTGTGGTGATAAACCTATTATTGATAGACCTTTCTGCTGATTGTTAGCTTATCGATTACCTTCATATTAGGTGTATATCCAATACCAATTGTTTGTGGCACACGAATATAACCATCCTCTACAATTACTTCAGGTGTAATGATATCCTCATACCAATAATGACTAGAGCCCGCAGTATCCCCTGGTAGCACAAAATTAGTGAGCGATGTTAATGCAATATTATGCGCTCGTCCGATCCCTGCCTCTAACATGCCACCACACCAAACAGGAAATTTATTTTCCTTACATAAATCATGAATTCTTCTTGCTTCTGTTAAACCGCCTACACGGCCTATTTTAATATTGATAACACCACAACTACCTAGCTCTATCGCTTTTCGAGCATCTTCATAGGAAGTGATGCTTTCATCTAAACAAATAGGCGTTTTTATCTTTCGCTGTAATTTAGCATGATCGACAATATCATCTACAGCTAAAGGTTGCTCAATCATTAATAAATTAAATGCATCGAGTTGCTGCAATACATCCATATCGTTCAATGTATAGGCTGAATTAGCATCTACCATTAATGGAAGATCCGGCATTTCAGCTCGTATAGCACGAATAACTTCTACATCGTGACCAGGCTTAATTTTCACTTTCACTCGTTTATAACCTTTATTTACATGGCTTTTCAATATATTTATTAATACTTCGGTGGAAGGTTGAATACCTACGCTAACACCTACCTCTATTTGTTCCTTATGTCCACCTAACGCTTTTGCAAGTGATTGTTTCGTTTGTTGAGCATAAATGTCCCATATAGCCCCTTCAATAGAGGACTTCGCCATGCAGTTACGACGAATAGAGGAAAACAAAGCATTAACTTCATCTGGATGCCCAACCTCTTTATGTAACAAGATAGGTATCAAGAAGTCTTCAAGCATATGCCATGTTGTTTTTAATGTCTCCTCTGTATACCAAGGCGCTACAAAGGCAACAGCTTCTCCCCATCCTACAGTTCCTGATTGATCTATCGCTTCTATAAGTAAGAATTCCTTTTCATCAATTGTGCCAAAACTCGTTGTAAACGGTGATTTCATTGGCATTTTTATATGTCTAACTGTAATCTGTTCTAGTTTCACAAGATTTCACTCCTTATCCTTATTATAAAGCTAATAAGGAGCGTCTGACTAATAGATAGCTATGGACATATTCCTTGTGCTTTTTCATTCGAACGATTGCATAATTTTGTTCAAATAATGTCGTTAAAATAGTACGAACTTTATAACGCCAGTCTTCTGCAAGCTTAGGACTTTCCACTTTCATCTTTTGTAAATATTGAGGTATGGACAATAAATAAGCGTCTTTATAAAATAGTTGCTCTCGCTGAAATTCCCCTTCAATATCAAGCACCGGTAAGCCATCTACCGTTAAAGACCACGGTACAATTTCTTCGGCTCCCTCTTCCAGTTCATCCAAGGAATCATCCACTCGATCGTGTTCAATCCACCATTCTACGACAATTCGATCTGAAGGTAACCCATCGTTAAAATCATCCTTGAGCGGACCATAATAATCATTTTCATACTGAAGACTAAAGGAATTGAGCTTCAAAAACGATAAATTAGCCATACATGCTTCTAGCGGATCAAATAGCCAAATCACAAGTTGAAACCCATGTTCTTTAGCATACTCCTGTTGGGCATGCTTTAATAATTCACCTACACCTTGTTCACGATATGTTTTCTCCACACCAATCATGTGTGAGTGTAAATACATTTTTCCATGTCCATAACCAACAAAGCAGTAGTTAAAGCCGATCAGCTTTTCATCTAAATACGCCCCAAGTACTAATCCACCATTTTGAACAGCCGCTAACAATTGATGAGAGGGAATAGCCTGACTCCCCCAAATACTTTCGTTTAAAATTTGCACTTCTGCTACCTCTTTAGGTGTCATTACTTTTTGAATACGCACTCTCTCTAACATTATGCTGACCCCTCCTTTGTATTCCCTGACTCCAGTGCTAACAATACCGCTTTTGTAAGAATTTCAACTCCAGTTACTAACCTTGCCTGCTTAAATTTCATCTTCGGATGATGTAGTCCTGGTGCTAGTCCACAGCCTAATCCTAACATCGTTGATTTTAATTTTGGACGTTGCACAGCATAATGATGAAAATCTTCTCCTCCAGGTGTATGAATAGGCTTTCTTAAATTCGACAAGCCTGTTGCTTGCACAATTGCTTGCTCCATAAAATATTGAGCAGTTGGATCTACCTCAGCAGCTACTACATCTGCTACTGTACGTAATTCTATCTGCACTTTATGCAAGATCTTGGAAGAATCAATAACCCTCTTTACTCCCTGTGCAAGTGCATCCATTACATCATTTTGTTGAGCTCGTATATCAATGGTGAACGATGCGTTCCCAGGAATAATATTGCCGGATTCTCCTCCTGCATGGAATTTAGTCATCTTAATTGATACAGGAATCATCGGATCTGTATGAATCGTTCGTAAATCTTCGATAATAGTTGCTCCTACTTCAATGGCATTCACGCCGAGGTGAGGTCTTGCAGCGTGGGCATCCTCTCCAATGATTTCCCCCTCTATCAATCGAGAGGCTCCATGATGCAACGCGGCACAATATGTACCGTCTTCAAGCTCGTGGACAGGTCTTACATGGACACCAAATAAAAAGTCTAAATCATCAATGACTCCTTCTTTTAAAACGGAGAAAGCACCTGTTCCTTTCTCTTCTGCTGGTTGAAAAATCACCCGGATTGTACCGTTGAATGATGGAGCAAGCTCTTTCAAAAGTAAGAGCGCACCGATTGCCATCGTCATATGTCCGTCATGGCCACAGGAGTGATTCGCTCGAAATTCACCATCTACTTCCTGCCATAACGCATCCATGTCCGTACGTAAACCAACTTTAGGTTGACCATTCCCTACATCAACATAAAGCCCTGTACTGTTTTTAAAGCGTATTGGTGAAAAACCTTCACGAGTTAGTAAGTCGAAAATATAATTTGTTGTTTCTACCTCATACCAGCTTATTTCTGGATTCGCATGCAAGTACGTGAAAATCTCCATTAATCTTGGCCTCAAACGATTCAAAGCTTCCTTCATAGCATCCAACCCCTTAAATTATCATACTATTAAGATTATTATAAATGAAAATAAAAACTTTTCTACACAGAAACGTCCCGCATTCAGCAAAATAACCACATGCTACAACGTAGATAAATTTTCATCACATAACGTGTGGTTGATTTCCGTTCCAGCTGGCCGCTTTCCTGGGGGCGTCCGATGAGCCGCTTCGCTTCGCTGCAGGCTCGGGCCAACACGATGTTGGTCACGAAGGCATTATCACAGGATTTGATGCATATAGCCTTCGTTCCTCTATTACTGATCCCCAAGGAGTCGCCCAGTCTCCACTCCAATCAATTCATAGTAAATGTTTTATCAAATGTTGTCTTCAACTTTAGATGATGAACAATAATAAAATAATACTTAGAATCCCTTAGCATCATAAAGTGGACCTTCATTAATATTTGAATGCTTTATGACGTTCTATTCGTTACTTTGTTTCTAAGAGACAACGTGAAGCTTCCACGAACGTTCCGATGAATATTGCAAAACTCCTCCGTTTATTAATTCAATTACTAATATCAAAACACCTTAATACAAAAAAAAATGCAAGTACAGTTATTTGATAACTGTACTTGCATCTTTTGATTAATTAATACCTCGCATAGCTTTTGAAATAATTGGCGAAAGCACTAATATTATGATCCCGAAAACAATTGCTAATGAGCCTAAGAAACCGAAGTATGTGAATTCACTTACCACTTCATAGACTTTTACAAGTTGTGCGTTGATTGCTTGCGCTGCTGCGCTTGTTAAAAACCAAAGTGACATCGTTTGTGCAGCGAAAGCCTTTGGAGCCAACTTTGTAGTAACTGACAACCCTACTGGCGATAATAATAACTCCCCAACTACAACTAAAAAGAATGATAATACTAACCACCATGGACTTACTAAATCTGTACCACCAGATAAATACGCTGGAAGCATCATCACTAAGAATGACAATCCTGCAAAGAATAATGCATAAGCGAATTTACGCGGTGTAGATGGTTGTTTATCTCCCCACTTCATCCATAACATGGCAAATAACGGAGCCATTGTAACGACGAATAAAGGGTTTAACGATTGGAACCAAGAAGATGGAATATGAAAACTACCAATATCCAATCGTGTACGACTATCTGCATACGTTGCTAAAATAGTCGCCCCTTGTTCTTGGATTGCCCAAAACATTACAGCCGATAAAAACAAAGGAATATAAGCGAGCACGCGAGACTTCTCGTCCTTCGTTGTTTTCTCACTGCGATACATATAAATAAAGTACACCGTTGGAATTACAATACCTAGCGCCGTAATAATTAAACCAAAAACATTCACTGTTAGTACGCCAGTTCTGATACCAATTGCCCCAGCAATAATAATAAGTAGCGCTAAAATCGCAAATCGTGTAAAGACTTTTTTCCGTTCTTCAGGCAGTAACGGGTTATTTACCTGTAACCCTGCTAACCCTAAATATTTTTTTCCTGTTAATTTAAAAATAATTAAACCAATAAGCATCCCTAACCCTGCTATACCAAAGCCTAGGTGGAAATTATACTGTTGTCCAATTGTTCCGACAATTAATGGTGCAAGGAATGATCCCATATTAATACTCATATAGAAAATTGAAAAACCTGCATCACGACGACTATCTGTATCAGCATACATATCTCCGACAATGCTTGAAACGTTCGGTTTTAATAAGCCTGTCCCAATGACAATAAAGAACATTGAAACAAATAAAATACTTGCGCCACCAGGTAACGCTAGCAGGAAATGTCCAAGCATAATGAACACGCCACCATAAAAAATGGTTCTACGTGTACCCAGTATTCGGTCAGCAATCCAACCACCGATAATCCCTGACATGTAAACCAATGATCCGTAGATAGCCATAATTGAGTTCGCTAGTCCACGATCTAGGCCTAAGCCACCTTCATGCAATTCATAATACATAAAGAAAATCAGAATTGCTCGCATACCGTAGTATGAGAATCGTTCCCAAAATTCAGTGAAAAATAATGTAAAGAGCCCTTTAGGGTGTCCGACAAAGCCATTTTGAGGGACGGATTTTACAATTTCATCTTTAGTAGACATAAAAATATCCTCTCCCGATTTCATTATTCAATAATAATATTATTACCCAATTTTAAGGATAAAAACTTTATTTCATCATACTAAAGTGTTTTAAAAACTTTTTCAAGAGTTTTAAAAAATGTTGGAATTTTACACCTTTTCTTTAAATTCAGACTCGTTTCACTATAATTATAGCAAACCTGTTGCTATTCCTGAGTTTTTCTACTCTATAATATCTACTAATTTATAAACCTCTACAAAATTATTCTAAAATATTTTATAATCTGATTATTTACTTTATTAACAAATAAGCTAGTATTATCTAAAATTTAATCCACAATGATATAAATTCCTTTTTCTTTTGCAACAAAAAAACACGTTAGAAACACGAAGTGCTTCTAACATGTTTTTAAAACATGTCTGTGATTAATTAATTACATATTGTTGGAATTTTGCATAATCCGCTTCTTTTGCCTCTATTGTTAACAGTGTGCCATTTTCTTCATACGCTGTTTCATAGACAGAGGCATGTTCATTTAAATAAGAGACAATATTCCCCTGCTCATACGGAATAAGCATTTTACATGTTATATAATCAGAGAAAATATGCTGACGTATCATTTGCAGTAATTCCTCTAATCCAGTCCCTTCCTTCGCTGAAATCCAAATATTATCACCGCTGATCACAGGATATGGAACGTTGGCTATATCAGCTTTATTATACACATAAATAGTAGGTATCCCTTCAACGCCAACTGCTTTAAGCGTTTCATTTGTTACATCCATCATAAAGCCGTGCTCAGAATTGGAAACATCCACAACATGTAGTAATAAGTCGGCATCACGAGCCTCTTCTAGAGTTGAGCGGAATGCCTTCACTAGATGATGCGGTAATTTGCTAACGAAACCAACTGTATCTGTTAATAAAAATGTCTTTTTATCAGGTAATTCTATTTGACGGACAGATGTTTCAAGTGTGGCAAAAAGCATATCCTTCTCAAACACTTGTTTATGATCTTCCTGCCCTATTTTCGTAAGTAGCTGATTCATAATGGTTGACTTACCAGCGTTCGTATAGCCAACAATGGAAACGACAGGAACAGCATTTTTACGTCGTTGTTTACGCTGCGTCTCTCGTTGCTCCTTCACATGCTCTAGGTCCTTCTTAATTTTCGCAATTTGATCCTCAATTTTACGACGATCTAGCTCGAGCTTTGTCTCACCGGCACCACGGTTTTTAAAACCACCACCAGTGCCGCCACCTTGACGACTGAGAGAAGCATGCAATCCAACCAATCGAGGTAGCATATATTGCAATTGCGCTAACTCAACTTGCAGCTGGGCTTCACTTGTTTTAGCACGACGTCCAAAAATATCTAAAATCAACATCGTTCTATCAATAACCTTTGTTTCTAAATCGCGCTCTAAATTACGAATTTGCGAAGGTGATAATTCATCATTAAAAATTACTAAATTCGCTTGTACTTCATCATAAAAGTTTTTTATTTCTTCAATTTTACCTGTTCCAACATAATGAGATGGCGTAACTCGCTCTAAATTTTGTGTGACAATGCCAGCTACTTCAACATTTAAAGCTTCAGCTAAATTTTTTAGCTCCTCCATTGAATAATCAAAATGGTCATCATTCCTTAAATTTACACCAACTAAAATAGCTTTTTCTACCAATACATCAACTTCTTTAATTCTATCCATCCACAAACCTCCCACCAATACCTTGATGCTACTACGACAAATTTTCTTCATCTTACCATATAATGTCCAAATTCGTGTTGTTTAGTAGTTATCTTACCTTTATAACATGTATATCTAAAAAAATGCGCCTTCTATACAAAAGGCGCACTACATTTATTTACTTACGTTCTTCTTTTAACAATACTTCAGTACGATCGAACTCTTCTTCAATATCTTTATTCGGCTTATATGTCACGATGCTGACAATAACCGCTACAATTAAGCATACGAAGAAGCCTGGAACAATCTCATATAACGATTCAGATAAGACCTTTATTTTCCCCCAAACGAAGGCGGTTGCAGCACCTGCTATCATCCCACTGAGAGCTCCGTAATTTGTTAATTTTCTCCAATACAGAGACAGCAATATTACTGGACCGAATGCTGCACCAAAGCCAGCCCAAGCAAAGCCCACTAGGCCTAAAATAGAACTATCTGGATTCCATGCTAAAATCGCTGCGATAATAGCTACAACTAAAACAGCAACACGGCCAATAAAAACATAATGCTTATCATCTGCTGTTTTATTAAATATAGCTTTGTAAATATCTTCGACAAGCGCTGACGAAGTAACAATTAATTGTGATGAAATAGTACTCATAACCGCGGCTAAAATGGCAGCTAGCATTATCCCTGCAATGAATGGGTGGAATAGGATTTGGCCAAGTACAATAAATACTGTCTCAGCGTCCTTTAACTCACCCGCATTTTGTTCATAATATGCCACACCTACCAAAGCTGTTGCAATCGCGCCGAACAAACTTAACATCATCCAGCCAATACCGATACGACGTGCCTGCTTTGTTTCTTTTACTGAACTTATTGCCATAAAGCGTACGATAATATGTGGTTGTCCGAAATACCCTAGTCCCCATGCAAGTGATGAAATAATTGCCGCAGCAGTTGCAGTTGCTGGTAATAAACTTAGATGTTCAGGATTTACAGCTTTAATAGATGCTATTGTGTCTCCAATTCCACCTGTTAAAAACAATCCAAATAACGGTACAGAAATAAGTGCAACAAACATAATTAGACCCTGTAAAAAGTCTGTATAACTAACAGCTAAAAATCCTCCAAACAATGTGTATGCTACAACAACAGCAGATACAATCAATAAACCAGTATGGTATTCATAGCCAAATGAACTATCAAAAAACTTACCTCCTGCAACCATTCCCGAAGAAACATAAAATGTAAAAAAGATTAAAATAATAATACCTGACGCAATTCTTATTAGCTTTGTGTTGTCACGTAAACGATTATCTAAATAACTCGGAATAGTAATTGAGTCATTGGCAACTTGTGTATATACACGTAGTCTCGGTGCTACTAGTAACCAATTCAAATAGGCACCAATCGTTAAACCAATAGCAATCCAGGCCTCAACAATTCCAGATAAATAGATCGCACCCGGTAATCCCATTAACAGCCATCCAGACATATCTGCTGCACCTGCACTTAGCGCTGTGACAGCAGGACCTAGCGAACGCCCTCCGAGCATGTAATCGGTTAAATTAGATGTTTTAACAAATGCATACCAACCTATTCCTAGCATAGCTATCATATAGATGATAATCGAAAGTAATTGATACATGTTTGCAGACATATTTTTCCCCCTTATTCCCCATGAATCTTTTTATTAAAAATTCTCTATATTTAAAATACCACAAACATACAAGATAACCTATAATTATTCAACGAGCAAACTCTCAAATTTATAATAGCTATGCACATCATAAAGTATGTTAAACTAGTGCCATCTAAAACACGATAAAGAAGGCGAAATGTATGACATTTGAAGAAATGAAAGCTCAGCTTATAGAGGGGATTTTACAACAGCAACTTGTTACTGCGACAATCAGTCAACCACGTATGAAATCAAACGAAGTAAAACGTATAAAGCTAAAACCTATAATATTGAAGGACGCTTACCATATACAAGTTGAATATCAATTTGAACGTATTTTAAAGCATGAAAATGTTTTATTAGAAGATTTCCCTGAGAAACTAGAAGCATTTTTTACCGATTACCGCCAAGCACATATTGATTTTATTGATGAAAAAGTACAAGTGCAGCTATCAAAAAAGAACAAAGTACTATGGAAATCTGATAAGTCCTCGAAGCCAAAGCAAGTTAATTTAGCGCATAATCGCAAGAAAAACTATTTGCTGGCAGAGGATAAGCCATACCCATTTTTAATTCGCCTTGGCGTACAAACGGAAGAAGGAAAAATAAAAAAACAAAAATACGATAAGTTTAAACAAATCAACCGTTTTATCGAATTTATTGATGATGCATTAACACATTTACCAAAAGATCGTCAGGTTCGTATTTTAGATTTCGGTTCAGGCAAATCCTATTTAACATTCGCCTTATACCATTATTTAAAAATTGAAAAAGGCTTAGACATTCGTGTCACTGGTTTGGATTTAAAGAAGGAAGTCATCGAAGAATGCTCACAAATCGCACAAGATTTAGGCTATGAACAACTCGAATTTCTAGTAGGAGATATTAATGATTATAATGATGAGTCTGCTGTGGACATGGTAGTAACTCTACACGCTTGTGATGTTGCCACTGATATGGCATTGGCACGCGCTGTGAAATGGGGAGCAAGCGTTATTTTAAGCGTCCCTTGTTGCCAGCATGAGCTAAATCGCCAGCTTAATACACCAGCTCTTGATATCATGCTTCAGCACGGTCTCGTACGCGAGCGTTTTTCAGCGCTTGCAACGGACGCAATCCGAGCAGAAATACTATCACTTGTGGGCTATGAGGCACAACTTCTGGAGTTTATCGATATGGAAAACACACCAAAAAACATTTTAATACGAGCTTATCATACTGGTAAAAAGCCAAGCTCTGAACAGCGCGCTAGCTACGATGCGTTTTTAAAGTTACTAAATGCCAAGCCGTTTTTAGCGAATGAGTTACAGGCTTACCTATAAAATACCGCGTTATTTGTGAGTGAAGTGCAAGGATTCATGCTGCTTCCTACGGATATTTCATTGTGGAGCGCGGGTATTCACTCTCCTTCCGCGGGTATTTCATTGCGAAGCGCGGGTATTCACCTTCCTTCCGCGGGTACTTCATCGCGGAGTGCGGGTATTCACTCTCCTTCCGCGGGTACTTCATCGCGGAACGCGCGTATTCGTCTTCCTTCCGCGGGTATTTCTGAATTTACTTAAGCAAATTAACAGGGCGGTCCAATAACTTTTGGACCGCCCTTTCTATTATAGCTCTTGTCGTAAAGCTTGAATAACGTCAATTTTCGTGGCCTTTCGTGCCGGACGATAGCCTGAAATCATCGCTACACCAACACTAATCGCTGCTGCAATAATAACGAGCTGCCAAGGAATAAGTGAAAATGTAATGTCATTTTTACTAAATGCCTCTTCCCCAGTTGCTGCCTCTAGAATTACAGGCAGCGCAGCATTCGCTACGAAGCTAATAATATATGAAATAACTACAGCTATTAAAGTCCCAATAATACCAATGAACGTACTTTCCATTAAGAACAATCGTTGAATAAGCTTTGGACTTGCTCCAATCGCCTTTAAAACACCGATTTCACGAGTACGCTCTGTAACTGCCATTGTCATTGTATTGAAAATACCAATCGAGGCGATCAAGACAGCAATTGTTCCTACAAAAATTAAGCCAATCTTTAAAACTAGGAAAAATACATTCATTTTATCCAACTGCTCAGTCACCGAATAAACGTTATAGCCATCGTCTTTTAGTTTGTCTAAAATTGATTTTACATTTTCCATACTATCAGCGAAAATATTGAATTCTGAAAGAAACATGTCATCTTCTTTAACCTTACCCGTTGCTGCTAAATTAGTTGCTAGCATAGGCTTTTGCTCTTTATCCATATAAATAGAGTTATTGACCATCCAATCATAAGAAGGCTTCTTCATAACACCGACAATCGTATACTTTATTTTCTCGCCCTCTTCTGCACCATCAGTACGCGGCATTAATGCTAATTCGATTTCTTTACCAATTAATGAGTCCTTATACCCTTCCTCACTACCATTATAAAACGTGCCTTCCGCTTCAGCTTTTTTACTTTTCTCTTCAATAATTTTGCGCTCAGCATCATTTATTAATGTTTGAGCAAAATGATAACCTACAACGATTTCGTTTGGCTTTGTTGGATACTTCCCTTTTGCAAGCTCGCCACTTACTTGCTCAAAATCTTGCATATTCGCAACGTATACATCAGATAGTGTATCGCGGTCTTCAAAAAATGAATGTCCAGATGCATTGACAGTAATCGTTTCAAGTACGGTTTTCACATGTTCTATACTTTTTATTTCATGGATTTGTTCCTCTGTAAATTGATCATTACCAAACACTTGAATTTTCGTAATATTTTCATCCGATAATATTTCATTACGTATGGAATCCTGCAGCCCAAACCCAACTGATGCGAGGACAATCAAAAATGCACACCCCATCGTTGCCGCTAGTACTGTCATAAACACACGTAATTTATTTTTCTTTATATGCTGTGTAACAAAATCTAATTGATCTTTAAATAACATGTTATGCTTCCTCCTTTACAAGTTCCCCATCGTACATGCAGAAACGTCGATGTGCTATCGTTGCTACTTCCTCGTCATGAGTAATGATGACGAATGTTAAACCAAGCTCACGGTTTAGACTTTGAATGAGCAGCAATATATCTTGCTCTGTTTCTGAGTCAAGGCTTCCTGTCGGCTCATCTGCCAGCAAAATAGGTGGATTTGTAATTAAGGCTCTCGCAATACTAACACGCTGTTGCTGACCGCCCGATAATTCATTTGGGTAATGGTCTGCTACCTCCGTTAAACCAACCTTGTCCATTAATTTCTTCACCTTTTCAGTACGCATTGCTTTATTGATACCTTGTAACTTCAATGGTAGTTCAATGTTTTCAGACGCCGTTAAGCCTGGCATCAGTTGAAAGTTTTGAAAGATAAATCCGAAATGTTGCAAGCGAAAGGCTGCACTCTCTACTTCAGTAAAATTAGCTGCTTCTTTACCATTTACTTTAATAGATCCTTGTTCAGATTTCATAAATCCAGCTAGTATTTGTAATAAGGTAGATTTACCGGAGCCACTTTTACCAACAATTGCGACAATCTCTCCTTTTTTCACCTCAAAGTTGACACCTTTTAATACCGGAACCTGTTTTTCCTTGCCTTTCTTTCCAATTAAAAATGTATGTTGTAAGTTTTCGACTTGAATCATTTTCAAATAAACACCCTTTCACATTCTTTAAATCCAACACCATAACGTGTGGTTGATTTCCATTCCGACTGGGCGCTTTATCGCTGATGCCCAAGGAGTCGCCAGCCATAACGAAGATCAACATGGATATGTTTTTAACAAATATCATCCTAAATATATGGTGATGAGTCATTCTTTCTCCATTGTAGACAAGAATTCTTAATAAAGTGGAAGGATAAAAATGAAGATATTCTTAAGAAAAGGGAAAACTGTGCCAAAACAATCCCTTTACATTCCCTTTACAATTCTGACATATAAGTTATTCAAAATTTTATGTATCCATCGTATTCTTTTGTATTAAACAGAAAGTATAAATCCTTATAAAACCTATTTTTAAAGCGTTTTTCTGTATTAATAAAAACAAATACAGAGGTTCCATTATTATTTTGTGAGCAAATTGTATATTACAGGATTGTAAAGTTTTATGGGGAATAGAAAAATTTTATGTAGATAAATTAAAGATTTTGTTATGATAGTAAAGTTTAGAGGCCAATTTATTTATATCCAGGAGGATTCGATTTACATGCTTAACTCAAAAAAACAAGACCCTTTCTTTATAGCTTTGCATAAAATTGCTGAGAATATGAGAGAGGCCGTACATTACGCAAATGATTTTCGTATTAACAGTGTAGCTGACTTAAAAGAGATTAGCATTACTATGAAAAATTACGAAACAGCTGGTGATAAGCTCATTCACGAACTAATCGTGATGCTAAACAAATCATTTATGACACCTATCGAGCGCGAAGACATTCTAGAATTTGCAATTCGTATGGACGACGTATTAGATGGTACGGAGCATTGTATCGCTCATTTTGAAATGTTCTCTCTAACAGAAGTTGACGAATCAATGCGTACTTTCTTAGGCTATATTTCAAAAGGTGCTGATGAAATTGTGAAAGCAACAGAAGAGTTAAAGAAAAAGAATCTTATTGGCATGCGCCCACACGCAATTCTTATTAAGGACTATGAACGTGAATGTGATGAAGTACAACGTTCGTCTATTAAACAACTATTTTTAAATGAAAAAGATCCGATTCGACTTATTAAATATAAAGATATATATGAACAACTTGAAGATATCGCTGATCATTGCCAAAACGTTGCAAATACTATGGAAACAATTATCATGCGTAACGCGTAATTAGGAGATGGGCACTTACAATGAACACAATCATTATTCTAACCGTACTGGTCGTTATCTTTGCCCTAACATTTGACTTTATCAATGGCTTCCATGATACAGCAAATGCTATTGCAACTTCGGTTTCCACTAGAGCGTTAAAACCTCGCGTAGCTATCATGATGGCTGCAGTGATGAACTTTATCGGAGCTATTACTTTCGTCGGTGTTGCAAAGGCTTTAACAAAAGATATTGTAGATCCATTCGCTTTAAATGCCTTTGATGGAGATACAACTGGTTCAGTCGTTATTTTAGCAGCATTAATCTCCGCTATTATTTGGAACTTACTAACGTGGTATTTCGGTATTCCATCGAGTTCTTCACACACTCTGATTGGCTCCATTGCTGGTGCAGCAGTTGCATCTGCTGGCTTTGACGTTCTAAACTATGGCGGTTTCACTAAAATCATTATGGCCTTAGTGCTATCACCAATCCTTGCGATTTGCGCTGGATTTATTATGATGACACTGTTTAAATTATTGTTTAAAAACTTAAATTTATATCGTACGAATAAAGGTTTCCGTACGATGCAAATTTTCACTGCCGCCATTCAATCTTTTACACATGGTACAAACGATGCACAAAAGGCAATGGGGATTATGACGATGGCGTTAATCGCTGGTGGTTTGTATACAGGAGATGAAATTCCTTTCTGGGTACGAGCTGCAGCAGCAACTGCAATGGGACTTGGTACTTCTATCGGTGGCTATAAAATTATTAAAACAGTCGGCGGTAAAATTATGAAAATCCGTCCAGTAAACGGAGTTGCAGCAGATTTAGCATCTGCGTCTGTTATCTTCGGTGCTACATTAATTCATTTACCAGTTTCTACAACACACGTTATTTCTTCCTCTATCATGGGTGTCGGCTCTGCACAACGTGTGCGTGGCGTAAACTGGGGGATGGCGCGTAAAATCGTCACTACTTGGATTATTACAATGCCAATTTCTGCAGTTATGGCTGCTACGATTTACTTTTTATTATCGTTATTCTTTTAACTTCCTCCCACCTCTATAAATGGTGAGATAAATGCGAATTTCACGCAATTATGCCAAGGCATAATTGATTTTGATTGCATACTAAGACTCCTGTTCCTTATTAGGAACAGGAGTCTTTACATTATTACACGACAAAATGTGACACATCCTTTACACTATTTTAAAAGGGGGACAGTACCTATTATGAAAACTTTTTCAGCTTTTATAACAGCCCACGCTAAAGCTATCGTAGCCCTATGGTTCGTCATTTTCATTTCCATGGCTATGTTTGCTATACAACTTCCAAGTAAACTTCATGGCGACGGTTTCTTCGTGAAAGGAGATCATACCTACGTAACCAATGAGCTTGCCAAAACATTTGATTTACCTTCCGAGACAATTTTAGTCGTCTTCAATCCAGCTGATGATAAGAAGATTCAAGATACATTAAAAAAGTTGGAAAAAATTAAGGAGATTCATTCAATCCAGTCACCTCTCGATGATGCTTCTTTACAAAAGAACGGTATTGCTTATGCCATGATTCATCTTAAAAATAATGTTGATCAGCTACCTGATGTAGTGAAAGACATTCGTTCATTAATAGAGGATGACGGTGTGAGCATTACTGGCGGGCCTGTTATTTCAGCGGACATCAATACAGCCAGTCAAAAGGATTTAGCGTCAGCAGAGGCAATAGGCTTACCAATCGCTATCATAGTGCTATTACTAGCTTTCGGTACTGTCGTAGCCTCCATCTTACCTATCGTTATTGGCGTAGTTACTGTTGTCACTGCGTTTGGAATATTGACTTTGTTTAGCGGTAATGTCAATTTATCGATTTTTGTATTAAATATAGTACCCATGCTTGGACTTGCATTAAGTATTGATTTTGCCTTGTTATTTATTAACCGGTATCGCGAAGAACGTGCTCACACATCCATTGTACAAGCTATCCAAACGTCTATACAGACAGCTGGCCGTTCAATCATCTTTTCTGCTGCTTGTGTCATGATCGGCTTAGGTGCCATGATTGTCATTGACGTCGAGATTTTTCATAATATCGCTTTAGGAGGCGCAATTGTTGTATTTCTTGCAGTACTTTCCGGCTTAACCTTGCTACCTGCTACGGTGATGTTATTAGGAGATCGCCTTAATAAATGGCGCCTTTTACGTGTAAAATCTGATGGTACAAATCGTTGGCGTGGTTTTGCCGGTTTTGTCATGAAACATCCTGTTGCCATCGTTATTGCGGCTTTATTATTACTAGGCATAGGCATGGTTCCATTGAAGGATATTAATCTTACAATTCCTCAGGTGGATTCGTTACCGGCTAAATATGAGGCACGTGCTGCTTATGATCAGCTAGATGAGACGTTTGGACTTGGCGATACCTCAACATTATATTTATTAGCCGAACGTAAAGATGGCTGGAAAGATAATGAGGCAAGAAAGCTTATTTACACTATTCAAGAAAAGTTGCTTGATGACCCATTAGTAAATCATGTTTCAACCATTTATACTACAGCTAACATTAAGTCACCCGAGGAACTGACTGCTTCTTTGAAAACTCCACAAGTGGCAGAACAAATAAAACCAATTCTAAACACGTTTGCTAAAGATAAACAACTTTTCATCCCAATTACATTGGATGCAGCCGGTTCATCCACTACCGCTCAAGAATTTGCTCGAACATGGAAAGATAAAGATTTAGGTGTGGATTTTACGCTCGGGGGTCATGCGAAATTCAATCAAGAGATTTTCGATGAAATTGCTAGTAAAATTTTCTTGGCTGTATCTATTATTATCGTTTCAACGTTCTTTATTTTAATGGTCGCTTTCCGCTCTATTTTAATCCCACTGAAAGCAATTATTATGAATATCATTGGACTTTCATCAGCCTTCGGTATTCTCGTCTATATTTTCCAATATGGACATTTGGGCATTGAAGCCGGTACGATTGTCCTTATTATCCCAGTAATTGTATTTTGTCTTGTATTCGGCTTAAGTATGGACTATGAAGTCTTTTTAATATCTCGTATTCAAGAGGAATATCAAAAAGGGGCGGATAATACACGTGCCACGATTGACGGTCTAACTTCTACAAGTCGTATCATTACGTCAGCAGCGCTTATTATGATTGTTATAACAGGGGCATTTGCTTTTACAGATGTGATGCCCGTGAAGCAAATTGGGGTTGGTATAGCAATTGCGGTCGCCATCGATGCAACTATTATTCGCCTCATGCTTGTTCCTAGTCTTATGAAGCTCTTTGGGGACTGGAATTGGTGGCTGCCCTTTGCGAAGAAACAGAAATAAACGGACATCAATTATGCCTCGGCATCCGGAATCGGCTTTGTGTTCGGACACCATCTGAAAGAAATAAAAAAAATCCGCTCCCTCACTCAAAGGTTGCGGATTTTTCCTTATTTTGAATAAATACGGTCGTACCATTCTTTTGCAGCTTCTACCTCAGGCATTGTTAGCTGATGACCATAATTAAACCATACAGTTGTCACATCGGCCCCAGCTGACGTTAAAAGCGCCTCTAAATCTTCAGATTCCTGAGCAGTACACATTGGATCATTCGTTCCAGCACCGATAAAGACAGGAGTTGAAGAAAGTGTAGGCAATTTAATATCGCGTCTAGGCACCATTGGATGGTGCAGTATTGCACCTGCTAGAGCATTCTCATAATGAAATAATAGGCTAGCAGCAATATTCGCGCCATTAGAATAGCCGATAGCAACAACTCGATTACGATCAAAAACATACTGCTCCGCTGCTTCTAATAAAAAGTCATTTAATTCCTTCGTACGGAAAATTAAATCCTCTATATCAAAAACACCTTCCGCTAATCTTCGGAAAAAGCGTGGCATACCATTTTCAAGGACATTTCCACGGACACTTAAAATACTTGCTGTTTCATCAATTTCCTTCGCAAGGCCAATTAAGCTTTGTTCGTTTCCACCTGTACCGTGTAACAGTAAAAAAATTGGTTTTGTTTCATCTGTTCCTTTATAAAAAACGTGCTGCATTTACAGTCCACCTCTCGATTATCTTGAATTCGAGATAATTGTAGCTTGTGGCAAAATTAAATTCAAGCTCTTTGACTTATTAATTTCACGATTTTCACTATTTGGCTGTTCCTTATGATCTTTATAAAATTTTGTGATCGTAAATACTGAAAATAAACAAGCAGCTAGAACAACAACAATAACTATTCCCACTAATTTTTTCCCATTCATTCGTTCGAATCCCCCGAATTACTTATTTCTTTTTACGAAAACCTTCTTCAAGTAAGTATTCTTTCGCAGCATCGTGTGTACCAAAGGCTTCCTCTAAATTTTCACCATGATAAACATTCCACGAACGTTGCTCACAGGCTAGCATTAATTGAGCACCTTCACGATTTTGCCATAGCTCTTCGATCGGCTCTTGCTCCTCTGCTTCTTCCGATAAATATTGAATGGCATCTTCAATAATTTCACGAAGTTGTTGTTCATCGTAGTCACGAATATTTACTAAGCCTTTATCGCTTGCTTCTTCCTCGTAGCGCAATAAATCACCGACAAATACGAAGCCGTTGCCATTTGGGTGTAGTTTTTCCACAACAATTGTTTTTTCATAAAGGCTTTCCATAAAGTGATAATTTACGCGTTTCAATGAAATTTCCTTCTTTGTTAATTCAGGAAATGAGTCAATGATGGCTTGCTTTTGTTCAAATGTTAGCATATAAAAATGCTCCTTTTCTATTCAATATCTCTTTTAGTATAACTTATTCTTCCTGTTATAATGAAGTAAAATGGGCAGTACTAAAAGTAAAGTTTCATGTCCATAACGTGTGGATTGATTGTGTGGGTTGATTTTCCGTTCCGATTGAGCGCTTTCCTGGGGGCGTCAGGGCAACAGATGTCTTTTGCGCGAAAGCGTGAGTGCAACGTAGCGGCAGCAGCAGGATGTTGGTCACGAAGGCGTTATCACAGGACGTGATGCTTTTAGCCTTCGTTCCTCTACCCGCTTCGCTTCGCTGCAGGTCTCGGGCCAACACGATGTTGGTCACGGAGGCGTTATCACAGGATGTGATGCTTTTAGCCTCCGTTCCTCTATTGCTAATCCCCGAGGAGTCGCCCAATCTCCACTCCAATCAACTTATTCGCATAGCATACGTTTTAACAAAATGTCATTCCTAAATTACGATGGAAGACCCATATTAGAAAATCACATCACTATAATGTAGAGTCGATTTCCGTTCCGACTGGGCGCTTTCCTGGGGGCGTCGGGCCAACAGATGTTTTTTTGCGCGAAAGCATAGCGACAGCGGCACCGAGGCAGGTCACGAAGATCAACTTATATACATGACATACTCTTTAGCAAAATTGATGATGAAACAAGAAACTAGAGCCTAATCATTTTCTACTATAAAAGTAAAAATCCACTTAGACTCCCTATGGAAAAAGTAAGAGCACAATGATGTTGCTCATATCTTATCCACGGAAAGCGAAGCGGATTTACCTTTTACAATTATGCTAGAATTCCTATGAAGGTTTTTCAGACACCCTACAAATTCATAACATTTTATCTTTTACAAACTGAATAACATGTGCAACGTATAGTTCCCGGTAAGGGACAAATTGTGCAGTACTTACAGGGCGCATAATTTTCGCTCGTTGACCATCAGGGAAATATTCATAGCCTTCTATATTTAAAGTAGCTGTTTCTCCTAAAAAGAATGCCTCTGCCTCGTCAAGCTTAGCTCGAACGACCCCTGACACTTCCTCATACTGCAAGTTAAATGATTCCCAATCATGTTTGAATGGATATAAAAAAACATGACAAAATTCATTGTCAATCATGTTTTCTGAAACGATACTGCAAGATGTCATGCCCATTTTAACTACTTCGTGTACGTCAACATCGAGTCCTAGCTCTTCCTTTACTTCGCGAATTCCTGACTCCACTGTCTCTACGGCTAATAAATGCCCCGCTGCTGTAATATCAAGCAAACCAGGATAGTCCTTTTTTTGTGCACTACGGATTTGGAAATAGATATAGTCCTCATTGACAAGCCAACAGTGGAATGTTTCATGCCACAGCCCTTTTTCATGTACCTCTGCTCTCGTTGCTGTCCCTATCTGTTCATGCTGTTCATTAAAAACTTTTACAATTTCTTGTTCCATTTTTTCCGACTCCTATACCGACTTCGTAGCCTTTTTCTTAATCACGTTCCGTTCATCATAAATATTGGATGCGATTACTTTTAATACTGCATAAAACGGTACAGCAATGATAATACCGATAAAGCCTGCAATATTACCTGCTGCTAAAATAACTGTAATAACGGTTAACGGATGGATGTCGAGTGTTTTCCCCATTACATTAGGCGTTATAAAGTTACTATCAATTTGCTGCGCCACGAGCGTGACAACAGACACCCATATGACTAACACTGGATCCTGAACAACAGCCACGATCAACGCTGGTGTAAAGGCAATCCATGGTCCTATAAACGGAATCATATTCATAAAGAAAGCAAATATAACAAGAAGCAATGAATATTCTAAACCTATAATTAAATACCCAACATACATAATGAGTGCAAGTAAAAAACTAATTTGTAGCTGTCCTTGTATGTAGCTACGTAAAACACCATCAATTTCACTTAACGTTTTCTTCACCCATTCACGGCGTTCACCACTAAAATATTTATAAATTGATGGTGCAAATTTTTCATGATCCTTCAACATAAATATAAAGAAAAACGGAATTAAAATTGCTAATAAAGAAACGGAAACAACTGATTGTAAAAACGAGACTAGTCCCTTACTTGCCGCAAAAGCAATATCCTGCACAGAATTCGCCATATTGTCGATAAAATCTTTTAACTGTGGCGGGAAGTTATTCTTGTTTTTCAATACATAATCAGCTGCATCTTGAATACTAGCACTAATCTGCGGTACATTTTTCGCTAAGTTATTTACCTGTACGGCAATCGGATTACCAACGATCCACCCAAAGCTACCAACAAGCGCTATTAATCCAACGACTATCGTTAATATGCTCGCCCATCTCGGCCATTTACGCTTCTCTAAAAATCTCTGAATCGGTTCTGTAACATAATACAAAACACCGCCAAGCAATAATGGTACAAAAATAGCCTTTAAGATAATAACAAGCGGCGAAAAAATCCAATGAATCTCTATAAAATATTTAATGACTAGTAGGGCAAGTAAAATCCCTACGCCTACTTGAAACCAAACTTTCCTCGTCACTTTAATTCACTTCCTTTTATCTCAGTTACTGAAAATACTACTTATATATTAACCATTTCGCAAGTATCCTATTAATTATTGTCTAAATATGAGAGTTTATCAATTATGTCTCGGCATAATTGTAGCTGCCGCTTTGCTTTCGCTACAAAAGACACTTGCTGAAAGAAGTTAAAACAAAAAAATTGCAACCCTCCAATGGGCAATCTCGCAAGCCCCTCAAATGCCAAAGCATCCGAGGAGGCTCATACGGTTTGCCTTCCACAGGAGTGTCGCAAATTTCCACAATGTAGTAGTTTATAATTTTGTATCGTCTACTGAATTTAAGTAATCTTCAATATCTCCAATAACCGATTCAACACAGCCGTCCTCAAATGGTGAAATTAAGCCTGCTTCTTTTACAAGCTTCGTAAAGGACATAGAACCACCTAAACCACATAAATGAGTATAGTCCTTCCAAGCAGCTTCAAATTCTTCACGTGAACGTTTCCAGAACTGGAATGCACAAATTTGCGCTAACGTGTAATCAATGTAATAGAACGGACTTGCATAAATATGTGCCTGACGTTGCCATATACCACCTGCTTCTAGATAACTATTATGATCATAGTCACGGTGTGGTAAATAGGTCTCTTCAATTTTTTTCCACGCAGCTTTACGTTCAGCTGGTGTCATATTCGGATTTTCATAAATCACATGCTGGAACTCATCAACTGCAACACCGTAAGGAAGGAATAATAAGCCACTACTTAAATGTGTGAACTTATATTTTTCTGTGTCCTCCTTAAAGAATAGCTCCATCCATGGCCATGTGAAAAATTCCATACTCATCGAGTGAATTTCACAAGATTCATATGTTGGCCATAAATACTCTGGGATTCCGATGTCACGACTTGAATAAACTTGGAAAGCATGTCCAGCTTCATGTGTTAACACATCGATATCACCTGAAGTACCATTAAAGTTCGAGAAGATAAATGGTGAGTGATAATTTTCGATAAATGTGCAATAACCGCCACTCTCTTTACCTTTCTTCGCTACTAAGTCCATTAAATCATGGTCAATCATAAAGTTGAAGAATTCACCCGTCTCAGGTGATAGCTCCTCATACATTTTTTTACCGTTCGCAACAATCCATTGCGGATCGCCTTTTGGTGTTGCATTTCCTGATACAAAGTTGAACGCTTCATCGTAGAACTTAAATTCAGAAATACCAATACGTTTAGCCTGACGTTCATATAACTTAGTTGCAATAGGTACGATTAAATCACGAACTTGGTCACGGAATTTCTTCACCATATCTGCATTGTAATCAATGCGATTCATTCGAACATACCCTAGCTCGACATAGTTTTTATAGCCTAATTTAACAGCGATTTCATGGCGCACTTTAACAAGTTCATCATATAGTCGATCAAATTCCTCTTCATGCTCAGCAAAGAAGCCAAAGCGTGCATCCGTTGCCGCCTTACGCATTTCACGATCAGTAGACTCTGCATACGGTCCAAGCTGGGCAAGCGTTAATGTTTCACCATTAAAGTCAATTTGCGCAGAGGCAACAAGCTTATTATATTCTGAAACGAGCTTGTTCTCCTTTTGCATTAGATCAATGACTGCTGGTGAAAATCCTTTAATTTGATAAGTTGCTAAATCAAATAATTGCTGGCCCCATTTTTCTTCTAACTGCTCACGGAATGGTGAAGCGATTAGTGCTTTATAATATTCTGTTGTTACCTCTTCTAGCTCAGGTCCAACCTCATCAAAATAATCGCGTTCTGCATGATAGAATTCATCATTTGTATCAATCGAAGCACGAATGTACACTAGGTTCGCCATCGTGGCATAGTCATTACTCAATCCGTTTAATTGCTCAATTATTTCACTTTGCTCGTCCATCGTTTGCGCATTTTTAAATTGGTCAATGAAAGATAATTGTTGCTCTTTCATTGTCTCAACTTTTGGACGGCTGTATTCATAGTCTTTAAATGTTTTCATAAAGTTTCCCCTCTTTCTGTCATATACCCCGTTATATTTCTATTATATGCCAAATCTATGATATTAAGAAATAAAATCAGAACACCCTCTGAAAATAACTTAAATTCGCATTCATCTCACCACCTATAGAAATGGGAGACTTCTGTACCCGACGCTACGCTTTCGGTACAAAAGTAATTTGCTGAAAGAAGTTAATAGCCAAATACATATGTTTTTAATAGTGCGGCCTTTTCACGTAGCGTTAACTTCAATTCCACCGATTTTGGTGTTTTTGCCGCAACGACATCTACTTCAAAGCCTAAAGACTCCGCTAAATATTTTGCACGCTTTAAATGAAAATCATTAGAGACAATTGTGATTTTCTTAGTTTCTTTAGGCAAAAGTTCTTTACTAAATAATAAGTTCTCATAAGTTGAAGTAGATTGGTCTTCCACTATTATTCTATTCGTATCAATACCATTGTCCTGTAAGTATTTAAGCATGACTGAAGCCTCTGTCCGATCTTCATCTTCCCCTTTCCCACCTGACACAATCACTTTTACAAGAGGATACTTTTTCAAATACTTTACTGCCTCTTCTAATCTATTTTTCAAAGAAAGCGATGGAATTCCTCCCGGTTTTACCTTTGCTCCCAGGACAATCATGTATGTAGCTGTTCCGTTTGCAGCTGGCTGGACACCCTGTTTCATCTCCTCGCCGAGCCATATATAAACAACACTACCCATAGCAAGTAATATAACCCCTAATCTTATTACCCATTTCTTCACAATTGATTCCCCCTTGCCTTTTATTAACGTTTAGGCAAAAAAAAGGATGCTTGTACTGAATTTGCTGTACAAACATCCTAATTGATTATCTTAATATAAAGCGCTTAATAGAATCCTGTAACGCTGTTATTTCATCTGTTAAATCATTGGAAGATTCACTAACAACCTGAATGGCACGCTGTTGCTCATCAACGGATGCCGTTACTTCCTCTGATGCAGCAGCATTTTTCTCACTAATCATCGCAATACTTTCGATAGATTGCATAATGTTATTTTTTGAGCCATTCAAATATTCTACTCCAGTAGTCATTTCTTTAATAATAGAAATGATTTCTTCTACGGCCAATTCTATTTCCTTAAAGGATGACTCTGTTATGGCCACCGAATCATTTTGCTGACGAACAATGACGTTTGTTTTCTTCATCTCATCGTTCACTAAATTAGTTTCACTTTCAATCCCTTTTAGGGTTGTACGCACTCGCTCTGTTGCTACAGATGTTTGATCCGCTAACTTACGTACCTCCTCAGCAACAACCGCAAAGCCTTTGCCATGCTCCCCAGCTCTAGCGGCCTCTATCGATGCATTCAATGCAAGTAGATTTGTCTGATCAGAAATCTCCGTAATCGTACCGACAATACCTTCAATTTCCCTAACTTTCACAATTAAGCTATTAAATACAGCACGAACATTATTAATTACTTCTGAAGACTCATGTGATGTCTCTTTTAAGCTCTTTAAATTTAAAAGCCCGTCTTGATTTGATTGCTTCATATTTTGAGATGCATCAAGCATTACTTCATTTTTGTCATGCAATAATTCAATCTGTCGCGCAAAATCAATAGCTGTCCTATTCGTATCCTCTGCATCTGAAGCTTGCATTAATGCGCCGTTTGAAACCTCATTTATCGCTTTTACTATTTCATCTCCATAAGCATTTGTTTCCTCTGCCACAGATGTTAAATTTGACGATGTCGATTGAATTTCTACAATAGCTTCCTCTACATCTGTAATTAATGTTTTCAGTTGATCAACCATTTCATTAAAGCCTTCATTTAACTGACCAATCTCATCCGAGCGTTGTAGATTTTCAATTTCTACAGTTAAATTCCCTTTGGCTACCTCACGTACACGTTTCGATAATTTTCGCACCGGTAAAGCTAAATGTCTTGAAACCATTATGACAACTACAGTACCTATAATGATGGCACCTAATAATGTAATACCAATAACGAATAATAATGAATTAGCCCCTTCATTAAAATCTTGCATATATGTACCCGATACAATGATCCATCCCCAATTTGGATCCTTTGCAGAATAAATTATTTTATCAGCTACTACATCTTGCCCTGGTAGCTCAAACTCATATTTGGTATATCCCCCACCGGCAAGTGCTTTTTCGGTTACTTCCCGAATAAAGTAATTTCCGCTACTATCTTGATCGTTCCATAGGTTATCCCCTTCTCGAGTCGGATGGGTTGTTAATGTCCCTTTATCATCTAAAACATATAGATAACCATACTCCCCCAAGTCTCCAGGATAATTAATTGGCCTCTTTCCTTCACTATCCTTCGGTCCTAGAAATGCCTCCCGCACTTTCTCCTGTGCAACTTCTAAAGGAACGTCGCCCCTTTTAACACTCTCATTTGCAAGCTCGATTAATTGCAAAGAAGATTCAACACTATTTTTAATAACTTGTTCACCAATATCATCCAGACCTTTTTTCGCTTTACTATAGCTAGCTAAGCCTATCACTAAGCTAGGTATAATTAATAATGCTAGTGAAATAATAATTAGTTTCCCCTGTATCGAACGTGAAAACTTCATGCTTTAGCCCCCCTTTTTTTCCTCTTTCACTATGACTATCAATCTATATTATGTTATTATTCGGAATATTTCACAATGGGTAAAACGTAATTTATGTTTGAATTCTTCGCCTTTTTACGCAAATATGCTTGATAACTTAACACGGGGGATTTTCATTCCTACTAGGTCCTTTCCAGGGGGGCGTTTTGTGCACAAAGGACTCCTTTCCGATTCCGTGACATCTGCCGGAGGCTTTAGGCCAACGGATGTTTTTTGTACCAAAAGCGTAACGACAAGTACAGATATTTGGACACTCACTGAAAGAAGTTAAAAACCAGTAGCTTAAATCGCTACTGGTTTCAAATGTTTATATTATTCGCCTAAATCAGCATTATGGTAAACGTTTTGGACATCCTCTAAATCTTCTAATGCATCAATTAATTTTTCAAATTTCGCAATGTCGTCTCCAGTTAATGCTACCTCTGTTTGCGGAAGCATTGAAAGCTCTGCTACTGTAAATTCTTGAATGCCTGCCGCTTTTAGTGCTTCTTGTGCAGCAAAGAATTGATCCGGCTCTGCATAAATGATGACAGCCTCGTCTTCTTCAAGAATATCACGAGCATCAACATCTGCTTCCATTAAAATTTCAAGAACTTCATCTGCTGATTTACCTTCTAAACCAATAACCGCTGTTGCATCAAACATATAGGCAACAGAACCACTGACACCCATATTCCCATTGTTTTTACCAAATGCTGCACGTACATCAGAAGCTGTACGATTAACATTATTCGTTAAAGCATCAACGATTAACATAGTGCCTGCTGGTCCGAAACCTTCATAACGTAATTCGTCGAAGTTTTCATCGCCGCCACCCTTCGCTTTATCAATTGCTTTTTCAATAATATGTTTAGGAACACTGTATGTTTTTGCACGCTCAAGAACAACTTTAAGGGCACGGTTTGATTCAGGATCTGGCTCGCCTGATTTAGCTGCCACATAAATTTCACGCCCAAATTTCGCATTGATACGGCTTGTGCTTTGGTCTTTAGACGCTTTCTTTTCTTTAATATTGTTCCACTTACGACCCATTGTTTCCACTCTCTTTCAAATTATAAGTTGTTTATCAATTACGCCTTTGCGTAATTGCGTCCGGATTTTGAATTGTGCTAGCACAATTCACTCCTTTCAAAATCCGTGACATCCGCTGGAGGCTTTATCTTCATTTAAACACCTTTGAATAGGAGTGACAATTGCGCTCATCTTATATAGAGGAAGATCTCCCGCTGAATGAAGATAATCATAGATGCACAGTAGTACATCTGTAAATGGTGATTAAATACTCTTCGTATCTTTACTCTGAAAATAATAACACAAATGATGCTTACAAAGCTAGATATGCCAATGTTTAAGATCATTTTCTGAAGTCATATAACGCATGGTTGATTTCCGTTCCGACTGGGCGCTTACAGCTTGTGTTATCCTTTGATTTTTTCTAATAATGCCTGACAGCCTTCTAAAACTAAATCATAGGTTTCTTGGAAATCTCCTGTATAGTACGGATCAGGTACGTCTTTTCGATGGTCAGTTAAATCTAAAAAGCGAAAGATCTTTGTGGAATCCGGATTCCCTAACATCGTTCGGATATTACGTATATTGCTTTCATCCATGCCAATAATGTAATCAAAATTTTCAAAGTCAGCCTTTTGTAATTGTCGGCCTTGCATCCCTTTCGTTGAGATACCATATTCTTTTAGCTTTCCTTTTGTTCCTTTGTGTGGAGGATCTCCAATATGCCAAGAGCTTGTTGCAGCCGAATCTACCTCGACTTTATGACTCAAATGCTCTTTCTCTACCAAATCACGCATGACCGCTTCAGCCATTGGTGATCGACATATATTCCCCAAACATACAAAAAGTACTCGAATCATTATTAAGTCCTCCTTCGATCAATCTTACCTTGGCGTATCGTAGCTGTCGCCACAGTAAACATTTGTAGCTGCTGCTTTGCTTTCGCTACAGTAAACATTTGCTAAATGTAGATAAAGCGCTCAAAATCAATCGATTCTGAGCGCCTTCTAAGTTATCCCATATTACTAGCAGTAAGCTACTACTTCAATATGAAGATAATAGTTTGGGTTCTTCACACAGAGGGTTCTCCTCTGAATGACATTTCACTTTATTTCTTTTCTGCTGCAACTCGCTTCTCTAATTCTTCGGTTAACGCTACTAATTCATGCTCAAGTCGATGTGTAAATTCCTCGCGCCCTTCTTTACCTTTACCCGTTACATAAAACGGCTCACCATAAATCAGATAACCTTTTCCACGCTTAAAGACATCACCAGCATTACGCGCACCGATGTAAGCGGCTGGTACAATCTGTGCTTTGGCTAACTGAGCTATTGTAATCGCACCTTGCTTTAAATCCGATCCTTCCGCATTTCGCGTACCAGATGGGAATATCCCAACAATTTTTCCCTCTTTCAATAGCTGCGATGGAATTTTAATAACACTTGGACCTGGATTGTCACGGTCGACTGGAAAGGCATTTAAACGCTCTATAAGCCAGCCAATACCCTTTATATCAAACAATTGCTTTTTAGCCATAAAGTTAATTTCTCGAGGGTATACAGCAACACCAAGATTTAAAATATCAACATAGCCCGTGTGTGTACATGCAATAATAAACCCACCTTCCTTCGGTAAGTTTTGCTCTTCATATACACGCGCTTTTGAGCCTGTTAATTTTAAGATCACTTTTACAACATTTGCTATAAATTTATACACTGTTTCATTCCTACCTTATTCAATAGTTATCCCCATTGTAATCGAAAAGACCAGTATACTGCAATTGCAGGTGAAAATATCTAGACTCTTCCCACTAATACATCAACATCAATCGTAATTTCATGTAACAGGATAGCGGATCCTTCCTTTTTATGCCAGCCCATTGGTGTCATTTCAAGCAGTGCTGGTACAAGCTCTGTAGATAATGGCACCGTATAAGTAATACGTTCTACACTAACATCTGCGAAACTTTCTTTAAATCGAGCAACTATTTGTTCATTCGAATACGACTCTTTCGTGGAATCTGCATATAATTGTGCTCGAAGCTCATGTAGATACCCGCTTTGAGGTACAACCTTAACAACACAACCATTCGGCGTTAATAGACGTTTAAATTCTTCGTAATTGGCAGGTGATAAAATATTTAAAATGGCATCGAAGCTTGATCTTGCAAATGGACTTTTCGCTAAATCACCAACACACCACATTTGCTCTGGATAATGTCGAGATGCAGCAAGGATGCCTTCCTTCGCTATATCAATACCAATCCCTATCCCATGTTTCTTTGCCATAATACGAGCTAAATGCGAACCTTCACCACATCCCGTATCAAGTACGGTTTCTGCATTAGCAATTAGCTCTCCGATTTTATCTTCTACTACATCATAAATCCCACTATCAATAACCGCTTTTCGTGATTCAAACAGCTCTTTACTGTACTTAGAAACGGCACCATGTGTCAGCATATTAATGTAGCCCTGTTTGGCAATATCGAAAGAATGATTTGAAGAACATACTAATCTACCTTGTTCAAAAACATCCATTGACTCCTGACAAATTGGACAAGCAAAAAGCTTTATATTTTTATCCATTAACGCTGCCCCTGCAGCTCTTTTAGAAAGTGCCCCCATTAATTTTCCTCCTTCGGTTCTGTAGGTGAAACAAGTGCAAAACGCTCCCACTTACGACTTCTCCATCTAAAGTATACGATAATAGCTCGCATCCATTCATCTGCCGCAATCGCTAGCCAAATACCTACTAACCCCCAATTTAAAACGAATACGAACAAGTATCCGAGCGGGAGACTCATACATACCATTGATAAGAAACCAATTTTCACTGGAAATCTTGCATCCCCTGAAGCACGCAGCGAGTTAATAACTACAATATTCATTGTTCGCCCTGTTTCAAGGAGAATACTTAATGCTAGGACAGATGCTCCGATGGCAATTACCTCTGGATTATCTGTAAAAACGTGCATAAATTGCTTACGGAATATCGTTACAACCGCAACCATAGCGATCGTAAAAGCAAAAGCTGCGCGTACACTTGTCCAAAGCTGAAGATAAGCTTGATCCTTTTTACCAGCACCGACACTTCGGCCAATAATTATAGCCGTACCTGTCCCAATGGCAATCGCAAATAAATACGTAAACATCGAAATATTCATGGCATATTGTCTCGCTGCAAGTGTCTCTGCGCCTAAGTAAGTCGCATAATAAAGGAAGACAATTTGACAGAACTGATAAAGCACCTGCTCAAATGCTGACGGTAAGCCTATATTTAATATTTTTTGAACATATTCCTTTGAATACTCAAAATAATATTCTAGCTTCACTCTTACTTCCATGACTTGATACAACAGCCAGAAAAACACAAGAACTGCCAAACCACGACTTACTACTGAGGAAATAGCTGCACCTTTTACACCTAACTCCGGTAATCCTAAGTTACCAAAGATTAAACCGTAGTTTAAGACAACGTGTATCACATTCATACCTAGTGATACATACATCGTTTGCTTTGTCCATCCATGCACACGGATAATTGCTGCTAAAGCATTTATAATTGCCTGTAAAAAAATAAAGCTTCCGATGATCACTAAGTAGCTTTGAGCGTATTTAAGCACTTCCCCTTGCAAGTTCATCATGGTCATTAAATGACTTGAAAAGAAGAAAAATAAGATACTCATCATTAGTCCAACAGCCAAATTCATCGTAACTGCTAAAGCGGAAATCTTCGCAGCCTCAAAAAATCGCCTTGAACCTAAATATTGAGATACAACGATAGAAGCACCATTACCAACTACTTCAAGTATTAAAATTGCAATATGAATATATTGATTGGCTGCACCAACTCCTGATACAGCATTATCTGATAAAGCACTAAGCATAAAAGTATCGGCTAGTCCCATTAACATAAATAAAAATACTTCTAAAAATATCGGCCATGTTAAATGGAATAAACTTAACTTATTTGACTCTTTTATATCACTTTCCCTTAATGTATCTGACAACTTTCACTTCTCCTATACGCTTCATAAAGATTTTACGCGCAGTATTTTATCTACCCGTTAACACGAGATAAAAATATATAGTATCGTATCATAGATTTTAAAGCTATAAAGAGTTTTTATAATGAAACTTAAAAGATTGATAATACAATACGCAAAAAATCCCTCTCACAATTTTATGTGAAAGGGTTTCTTATCATAATAAACAATAATCCTGCAATTGCTTACGTTTTTCAGTTGTTAACCCAAATTCTTGCTCTAAAAAAGCTACCTTAGAGCCGTATCGGGTATCCATTGCATCAAATGCTGCCTGTAAATAGTCTTCACGGGCAGACATTAAAGCATAAAATTGCTGTAATTCTTGATCGCTATAATCTGGCTGAATTGTTAGAGCCATTCGTTCGACTAAAGGACGTAAATGTACATTTGTATCTAAATAGTCCTCCATGATTGTTTCCTCAGGGACATCTAAAGCAAGTAAAATAAGCGCACTGCCAATACCTGTTCGATCCTTCCCGACTGCGCAATGATGAACAAGCCCTAAATTTTCAGGTTTTTGAATCGTTGCTAGTAACTCTTTGAACGATGCATTATTAAAAGGCATTTGTGCATAAAATTCTCGGAACATTTCCGGGCTTACAACCTTATAAAAATCTTGTCCACCAGCGTTTGTGGGCATCTCAAACGCGTGATTTCCTTTAGCTGGTATTTGAATATACTTGGCATATGAGAATATCGGATTAGGATTATTTTGAGCCTCATGATTGTCTCGATAATCAAAAATTGTTTTCACACCTAGCGTTTCAAAGCGCTCTTTATCTGATTTCGTCATTTTACCAAGTGCTGCTGAGCGATAAATCAAACCATTCTTAACAGCACGCCCATCTCTCGACTTATAACCCCCCATATCCCGAAAATTATAAACTGCCTCAAACGGAATAATATTCATATCAAACGGTTTCACTGACTGCACCCCTCCCTGTTAGCAAGCATACTTATCTCTATTTTATAGAACAATTCGATATAATACCAATTTTCGCACTAGGGAATGTCATACCTACTTAGAGCGGTGAGGGGATTTATTTGACTTATTTGTCGGAGCAGAGCTGGTAGCCGTATTACCTGATCACTTTTCTATCCAAGCGGATCAGTTTTCCTCTTTACCCGATCACTTTTTCATCCAAGCGGAGCAGTTATCCACCATACCTGATCACTTTCACACCTAAGCAGAGCAGTTATCCACCATACCTGATCACTTTCACACCCAACCGGAGCACTTATCCACTCCACCTGATCACTTTCACACCTAAGCAGAGCAGTTATCCACCATACCTGATCACTTTCACACCCAACCGGAGCACTTATCCACTCCACCTGATCACTTTCACACCCAAGCGGAGCACTTATCCACTCTACCTGATCACTTTCACACCCAAGCGGAGCACTTATCCACCTTTCCCGATTACTTTTTCATTCAAGCGGAGGAAATCTCCTTCTTTTTCACACACAAAAAAAGCTGCCCTTAATAAAGGGCAGCTCCAAAATACTCTTTTTCACTATAAATTATTTAAATAACTCAGGATACACTGCTTTTGCTACTAACTCAACAGCTTCGCCAATACGCGGACCTGGGCGATTTGAAATATCAGTATCTATATAATAAACCGCTTTATTTTGAATGGCCGTGATTGAATTCCATCCGTCACGAGAAAGAATTTCTTCCGGTGAGTTTTTCACATAGCCTACTGTTGTTAAAATAACTTCTGGATTTTTCACAATGATATCTTCCTCAGATACCTTTGGCCAGCTTTTAAGATCACCAAAAACGTTGTTAACGTTTGCAGCATTTAAAATTTCTTGTTGGAATGTATCAGAACCAGCTGTATAGATGTTTGGCTTTGGACTAATTTCTAAGTAGATATTTTTTGGTTTTTTCACATCTTTAACTTTCGCTTGGACATCTGCAATTTTAGCTTTAATATCTTTATTTAATTTATCGCCTTTATCTTTGATGCCCATAACCGTTGCGACTTGCTCGATATCCCCATAAACATCATCAAATGATTTAGCTGATTGAATGGCAAACACTTTAATACCCGCATCTTCGAGACCTTTTAAGGCATTTAAATTTTCTTCATCGCCTCCAGTTGTATAGGCAATAACGACGTCTGGTTTTAACGCTAAAATACGCTCACTATTGAATTTTGTAGAATCAGAAACACGCTCAATTTTTTGTGCTTCTTCTGGATACGAATCATACTCTGTTGCACCTACGATTTTATCGCCAACGCCTAGCGCAAATAAAATCTCTGTATTACTCGGTTGTAATGAAACAATAGTTTTAGGTACCGCATTAAACTCTACTTCTACACCACGGTCATCCTTAACTTTATAGCTAGTTTTCTCAACTTGTTGATCTTCTTTAGAAACAGCATCTTTTTTTGTATCCTCTTTCGTGCCACAGCCAACTAATACAAGTACCAACATCAACACAGAAAGCCATTGTAGCTTAAACATTTTCTTCATTTCATTGATTCTCCTTTTTCTTTTTCATCGGGTACGACTTACTAATAAACGGTATTTCAGCAATACCAGCATGCTGATTCATATAGACAGCCATTACAAAAAATACATTGGCTAGCAATCCTAAATAATCAAAGAGAATAGCTGGTACTTCGCGTTCTTCAGATACTTTGTGCAAAACACGGTATGACTTTTTCGCCTCACTACGACATAAATGTAATGCAGAAGCTGCCTCTGTTCCTTGAGGTAATACAAAGTTTTGTATCTCTTCTTTAACATGACTAACATAGAAATCATAGCGATCACTAAGCCAAGTCAAATCATCTTCGGTTACAGCTAATTTGCCTCGAACTGAGCCATTTACATGGTAAGCCATTGGTAAAATGGCTAGTAAATCATCTGCTACTACCTCTACCGTTTCTTTTTTAACCGCCGCCAATGCTACACCAATATGTGTTGTTAGGCTATCCGTTCGAATTTCAAAATCTACTGTAGATGCCTTTTCACGCATAAATGGATAACAAGAATAACGTGCATCTTTTTTCAAATATAAATCCCCGCTTTCCTTCGTGAAAAATTCTTACCTTATTAACACCTCGGCGTACATCAAGTGAATTATAAGCGCATAAAAAAAAACGTTGTTCCCACTCCTAAGGAAACAACGAAAAATAGCATAAATAGTGTCGCATAAATACGACATAGCCTATGTATTTGCCGCATATTCTCCTAGCTTCCGAAGAGTTATCTATACGTTCAAACAAAGGTCGGTCTCCTGGCTTGTACAGCTCACTACGTTCATAAAAAACCTTCCCATCGGTTAATTCGACAGTGGTATATCTTTACGACTTCTGTACTTACAGTTGCGGAAACAGCTCCGGTTTTTCACCGAATTCCCGATTATGCTATAGTTTAGCACCTTTATTCTGCAAGAATTATTCACTTGTTATGCAGTTTATCATAGATTGATAGGAAAAAATAGCTGTGGAATTTTAGAATAAACAACGATGGATAAAAATTATGCAGGTATTACCGTATGCACGCGGATATATTCACTGCCCCATTGGGTATTCATCCTGCTCGTGCAAATATTTGTTATGCCTCATAAATTAAAGCATATTATTTTTTCATACGTTATAAAAACTATTTCTCATAATGAAAGAATTTGCAAAAAATAGTCATTAACTTTTATCGAATTGCATTTTTATATTTCTTTTTGGATTTAACATCTTTCTCTTCCTCAATTAAACGCTTTGCAATTTCTAGTAGTTTTGGGTCATTTGTTGCATCGAATAGCTTTTTAAAGGATACAATAATATCATAGCGTATTAATGTCGGGTGCTTTTCGTCTAAGCATGTTTGATATCTTTTAGCCAAATATGATACGACTAAATCTCTTTGTACCTGCCCCGCTAAGCCTATTTTCCAAATTGCCTGTAAAGTATGCCTCACAGTGACTGTTTCTTCATCATACGTTACTGCCCAAATCTTTAAGAAGTCCTCTAATACCCTTTCTTCAGGATCGCTTTTTGCTGCCAGTGCGCATAAAAATTGTGCAGCACTTGCACGTATATGTCCATTTTTGTATGTAAGAGTTTGAACTAGTTGTTCCCAAACTGAATAGGTCCAATCAACTGGTTCCTGCATAATTTTCATTAATTCTTCGTATGATTTGTATTGAATATCTCGGTCACGCTCTGTTAAATTACTAAAAAGTTGCAAAATCTCTTTTTCCATGATTCATCCCTACCTTTATTGTTTCAGAACGTAAAAAATAGTGTACTTGTAAGTGTTACCTCATTTACCATCATGCGTTACTTTGCTACTACAAAATAAAAGTCTCATATAAATGTAATTTCAGAGCAAGATCCCCAATCGTATATTTCAAAATTATCAGAAACGACGTTCAATATGCAAGAATCTTTTCTTTTAGCTATAGACAGAGGAATACTCGTTAGGATTATTATTGGAGTTATCTCACGATTGAGTCAAAGCAAAATACGCAATAACGAAAAATTGATGCTAATTCTTTTTTCGGCTGTATTATCATTTTTATAACTGGGGCTATAGTTGTAAATATATCTACTTATGTAAATTTATTCATTACAAAAGTTATTTTACTCATTATCGACCGAGTAGTCGAGCCTAAATTATTGAATAACATTATATGTTTGCTTAATAAGTTTAATCGTAGAATCTTAACTATAGTTTAAACGTAAATAATTTCCAGTACTATCAAATAGTAAAAAAAGGTTATCCTTGTAATTTCTTTTACAAAGATAACCTTTTCACTATTTAAATCGTCTATATAATAGTACGGCTTATTAAATACGACCGAAGCCTACTAAATATTGATTCCACCAATCAAGTGATTCAATGACAACACCTTTATTTTGAGCATCAATCATTGTGTTGTTTCCTAAGTAAATACCTACATGCGCTATACCTGAACCATAGCTGAAGAATACTAGGTCACCTACACGTGCTTCACTTGCTGAAATACGTTGTGTTGCTAAATATTGTTGTGATGCTGTACGTGGTAAATTTACGCCCGCTTGTTTGTAAGACCATTGTACAAGACCTGAACAGTCAAATCCTGTTGAAGGGTTACTACCGCCCCAAACATAGCTACGACCTAGGAATTGTTTCGCAACTGAAATAGCATCACCTGAAGATGCAGTGCCTGCTCCTGAACCAACAACCACTTTTTGTGATGATTTTTCATTGTTAGCTTTATCACTATTATTAGCATTGCTATTGCCATTATCGTTAGTGTTAGCATTGTTGTTTGTTGCTTGTACAACTGGAGTAGCTGCTTGAAGTGCACGTAAACGAGCTGCCTCTTCCTCTGCTGCTTTACGTTCTGCTTCTAAACGCTCTTCTTCTTGTTTCGTTGCAATTTGTGCTTTTAATGCAAGAGATTTCGCTTCATTTTCAGCTTTTTTTACTTCCATTTCGCTTTCCTTCTCTTGAAGCTCTTGGAATTGCTTTTGAAGCTCTTTTTGTTTTTCATCTAATGTTGTTTTTTGTTTCTCTAAGCTAGCCTTATCTGCTTCTTGTTGATCTACTAATTCTTGGTCAGCATCCATTAATGTTTTTACCGCTACAACACGATCCATTAAATCTGCAAAACTTTTTGATTCAAGAACAGCGTTTAAATAAATACCTACAGTATTATCTTGAGCTTGGTATGCAGCCATACGGTCACTTAAAATTGCTGAACGTTGCTCAATACGTTTTTTAGTATCTACAATATTTGCATCAACTTCTTTAATGTCTGCCTGTACTTTGTTAAATACTTTTACTTTTTCATCGATCTCTTTTTGTAGGTTTTTTAGCTCTTCTTGTAGCTTTTTAACCTCTGTATCTATTTTAGCTTTCTTATCAATCATTTGTTGAGATGTTTCTTCTGCGTGCACTTGAGTTGGTTGAACTGTATTAAATAATAAGCCGCCCGCTAGTGCAAATGCTAGCACCATCGACTTACGCCATTTATTGCGCTTACCCACGTTATTCTTTCCCTTCACTAGTCAATTTCGTTCGTAGAATTTTAATGTAATCATTGGAACGATTTCTTTTATTTATTCTTATATTTTATTAGCCTTTTAAAGTTTAGCACTATTAGCATAACTTTTATACTATTTCGCGCCTTTTTAATGGTTTAGTAAAACTCGCAACATTCTTGTAATATTTACGTAATTCCTGATAAATTCTACAAAATTACGTTTTATTCTACAAATCAACGTTTTTAACTACTTTACCCTTAGTCCTACTCTCTGTTTTGTAATGGTTTTGTAATATTTCTAGAAATCATTTTTAACATAAAAAAGGTAAGGGAACATTTTCCCCTACCTACAAATAATGTGTAACTATAAACAAAGACTGTTTTCTCTCCGAGTTGCCCTTCTATTGCTTCATGGAACGCAGCGCTTGGATAGAAAGCCGCACTAACAGAATGGCACATAAAAATAATCCTAAGTATGCTGCTGTATTTAAATAGATCGCATACGTGGCATGTATAAATTGTGAAATGGCTAAAAGTGCTACAGAAATAATACCAAAGGTAATACCGACGAGAAGTAAGACGAAACGGGAAAACAGATTGGTAATAAAACGAGCATTATCCTCATCTGAAAAAACATCGTGATGTAAGATGATTTTCCCACTTTCTACCCGTTGAATAAGTTGGTCGACTCGTCTTGGCATTTTGCGCAATGTCGGAATAAGCATGGATAATTCTTCTTGTAAACGTTCCTTTGTTGCCATCGGTTCTTTAAATGGCTTCAAGAAGGATGCCCGCATATATACGGACGAAAAATCTTTCGCTTCCGTAAAAATATCAAAACTTGGGTCAATTACCCGTAGTGTGCCATCCAATGTTACTAAGGAACGCAGTGCTAAACCTACTGCAGGATAGAAAGCAAGACCAAAATCACGAACAACTGTAAATAACGCATGTATCAATTCCTCTGTTGGAATCCGATCCACGTAAGAGATTTTCAAGAGAATTTGATCTATAGCTTGCTCCATCTTTGCTCGGTCTGCCTGGCCCGAATTTTCAACCAATAGTGTTAAGCCATCGTATAAAACACTTGCATCATTTAGCTGAATCCCCATTAAAAATAGCTTTAAGCCCTCTTGTTGTGTAGCTCCCAAACGGCCAACCGCTCCAAAATCAAGTAGTATCGGTGTGCCATCCGTCTCATCAATATGAATATTTCCCGGATGTGGATCTGCATGGAATATACCTGAAAGAAGCATCTGCTCAAAGAAGGAATATAAAACAGTCCGTGCAAACTGCTTACAATCACTTTCAAATCGGTTAAATTCAGCTGCAACATTTGCAACACTTTTTCCTCGTACGTATTCCATGACAATAATATTTTCATTACAATATTCTGTATAGATTTTAGGGATCCGCACCTTATAATCACTTTTGGCAAGTGCCTTCGTCACCTGCAATGTATTACGAGCCTCAATATCTAAATGGATTTCCTCGCGTAAGCCATCTGCAAATCCTTTTGCAAGCTCTCGAAAACCAAGTGACTCAGCCCATGTAGACTTGTTCGAAAGCCAATTAGCAAATTCCTCTAAAATGTCGAGGTCGTCTCGCATAATCCCCTTCACTTCTGGACGCAGTAGCTTTACCACGACTTCGTCAAAATTTTTCAATCGTGCCTTATGTACTTGTCCAATGGATGCTGCCGCAATAGGCTCCATTTGAAAGTTTGCAAATATTTCATTCATAGGCTTCGGAAGTGAATCTTCTAAAATTTGAGTTACCTGTTCTGATGGTAAAGGCTTCACGCTATCTTGTAGCCTCTCTAACTCAGCAATAAAGATAGGCGAAAATAGTTCCTTACGAGTAGAAAGTACCTGACCAAATTTAATAAATATCCCACCACATTGCTCCAAAGTTACTCTTAAAGCAATGGCAAGCTCTTTTTCATTTTCACGTTGTCTTGCGTATTTAATCGTTTGAACAACGCCATTTGTCACTGCTATTTTCAATACATGACGCAAGCGCTTTTGTTGTCGCCAGTAGCTTCGAAGGCGCGTGAATAAATTTTTTTGCACATTATGATGATCTGTAGCCCTCATACCGCTTGGATCGAAAAGCTCAAAAACGAGATAGAGCAGCATCGAAATTAGTAGCATGCTACCAATCCAAATAAGAGTGCTGACCTCTGTCACTGTTTGCATCATCGGTTCGTATAAAAAATCTGTATGACGTAAATAGGTATACCAATAAACAAAGGACGTTAGCGTCACACTAATGACTACAGAAAGAACCCTACGTATGAAATTAATGTTTGAACCAATTAATCGGCCACTGACAAAATAAATAAGTCCTGATACAACAATGATTTGGATTAAAAATTTCAAAAAAATCAATAGCGTCACCTCCGATACGACTTCCTAATACTGCTAGTATAACAAATGTAAGGCTCATCATCATAACGCAGGAGCACTTCCTTCTCGACTGTTATCCACAACTTTTAGTGATAACCAAATCCATTTACTTATTTCTTTTACTAAGTTTATCCCCAAAATTTTGTCTATTTATTTACTTCTTTAGTATTTATCCACTTACAATGATTTTTACTCAGTAATATTTGTTGATAAAATACCTAAATGGGTATATAATCCACTTAAAGCAATATTTATCCACAGTTTTATTCATTATCAACACAAGAAAAATCTTGGTTTATCCACAACATACCCCTATATGTATATTACAAGAAAAGGATGTGCTTACAATGAGTAAAAAATTTTTAGTTGTCGGTGGTGTCGCAGGCGGTGCCTCGACCGCTGCCCGTATTCGCCGCCTCGATGAACAGGCCGAGATTATAATGTTTGAAAAAGGACCGAACGTTTCATTTTCAAATTGCTCTTTACCATTTCACCTTAGTGGAATCGTTGATAACAGCGACAAATTAGTCTTAATGACACCACAAGCCTTTCAAACAAAATACAAGATTGAAGCACGAGTTAATCAAGAAGTTTTACATATTAATCGAAAAGACAAAAACATTATTGTAAAGGATTTAACTACTGACACTAAGTATGAAGAAAGCTACGATACATTAGTGTTATCTCCTGGCGCGAGTCCAATTGTTCCAAACTTAGACGGCGTTCATTCTCCACACGTTTTTACCGTTCGTAATGTCGTGGATATTGACCGTTTAAACCGTTATATCCAAAGCGATGACATACAGGATATCGCTGTTATCGGTGGCGGATTTATAGGCGTGGAGGTTGCAGAAAATTTACGACTTGCCGGTTTTAATGTCTCACTCGTTGAGTTTAGTCAACAAATCATGACGCCATTCGACTATGATATGGCACAAATATTACAAAAAGAAATGATGGATAAAGGAATTAATGTCATCGTCAATGACGGCCTAGCTAAGGTTACGGCAGATTATGTAGAATTGAATTCCGGTAAACAATTGAAAGCACAGGCTGTTGTATTAGCTATCGGCGTTCGTCCTGAAACCTCTTTAGCGAAAGAAGCCGGACTGGCAATAGGTGAACTCGGTGGCATTCAAGTTGATGCTAATTACGCAACATCAGATCCTTCTATATACGCCGTGGGCGATGCTATAGAAGTATTCCATCAGCAAACTCATAAACAAACTCGCTTGGCACTGGCAGGTCCAGCGCAACGACAAGCACGAGCAGCAGCTAATCATATGTACAATATACCTCAACAAAACAAAGGAGTTATCGGCTCTTCAAGCGTGCAAATTTTCGATTACACATGTGCCACAACGGGCTTAAATGAAAAAACAGCGCTCGCACATGGCTTCCAAGCCAAAAGCGTGTACTTGATTGCACCAGACAAAGTTGGTTTAATGCCGAATAGTAATCCACTTCATTTTAAACTTGTTTACGAAGTGCCAACCGGGAAGATTCTCGGTGCGCAAGCGATTGGCAAAGGCAATGCCGACAAACGCATCGACGTTATTGCAACTATGATAACAATGAAAGGCACATTAGAAGACTTAAAAGAGTTAGAGCTATCATATTCTCCAATGTTTAGCACCGCACGCGACGTTGTTAATTTAGCTGCACTCGTTGCACAAAACCAGTTATACGGTCATTATAAACAAGTAAAAGTTGACGAAGTTAGGGGTCTCGTCGAAAATAACGCCTATTTCTTAGATGTCCGTGAAAGAAATGAATTTGAGGCTGGTCATCTCATTCAAGCACATAATATTCCGTTAAGTGAGCTCCGCGAACGTTTGGATGAGATCCCGCAAGATAGACCCGTTTACGTACATTGCCGATCTGGACAGCGAAGTTACAATGCTGTAATGACCCTCCAGAACAACGGTTTCTCTAATGTCTTTAATGTCGCTGGCTCCTTCCTCGGTATTTGCTTGTATGAATATTTCTCAGATGCAACAACTAACCGAGATAAAATTGTCACGGCCTACAATTTTAAATAACACGAAAGGGATGCCGCTAATTAGCAGCATCCCTATTCATTTTAATTAGTAGAAAGTACTTTCTCCCAATTTATTGTGCCATTTTTAACTTGTTCCCGTTTTTCTTTATTCATAATATCATTTGGACGTCCGCCTTTTGGCCAATCTTTATTATGATTTCCCCATTCAGGTCGATCCTGCGATAAAATAAAGGCTGCTAAATCAGCGGCATCTTGATCTGTCAAAGTACCAGCTGCTCCGACTGGCATATTATTTTGGATGTAGCCAGCCATTTTTGACATTCTCGCCATACCCGCTCCGTCATTGAATGATTTTTCCCCCCATAATGCCGGACCTGTATTAGCACCATTACCTGAGCCATCTGCTGCATGACACGCGATACAAGACTGAGCATACACTTCCTCACCATTCTTAACATCCGGTATAGGAACGTCCTTCATATTACTTGTGCCTACCCATTCACGCTCTGCCCCGATAGGTACACCTTCTGAAATATAAGAGAAGTACGAGACCATCGCTTCCAACTCTTTACTATTCATGTCAAATTTCTTACCGTTCATACTGCGAACCATGCAACCATTAATACGCTCCTCAATCGTTACAACATCACCAGCGCGCGCAATATATTGGGGATAATCCGCCATAACACCTACTAGTGACGAAACTTGCTCATCGTAACCTGCCCCCGCATGACAGCTTGTGCAAGACAATTGATTCCCAACATATTCTTCCGCAGCAACATGTGTATTATTGACAAGCTCATAACCATATAATATTGCTTCCTTCATAGGTCCATCCGGTACTTCTTCAATACTTGGTGGCGCATAGACAACTGACTGAGCAGCTGCTGTTGTTGCTACTTTTGTTTGTACAGCGGCTTCTTTGCTTTCTGCATCCCCTAAAATTTTGTCGCTAATGGCTGCTCCTACAAAAAGTGTACCTGCTAACAGCACTGTCCCCGCCACTCCCGCTACTATTGGTTTCATCTATAATACCCCCCTTTGTATAATCACCTATATTTTAGCAAAACAACATCTTTTTCGATGTGACTTTTCTCACACCTCACACAAATAGAATCATTTAGAGGATAAAAGTATGAAATTCGTTGTTCTACAACACATCAAACGAGACTTAATACCTCTTGTAGTATGTACTATTCCCTAAATTTGTAGCTGACGCTTCGCTTTCGAGCAGCTCAACACTTCCGAATGAATATAAAAATGCCGAGCACAGCATTGTACCCGACATTTTAGCGTTCCACTATAATTTACATTCACCATCAGCACAAACAGCTTCACCATCACCTACCATCTTTAACACCGGCCGAATACCTGCAATCTCCGCCGCTTGATGCAATGTTCGTACGAAAACTTCATTTGGCTCTGCACCTTTAATACCGTAACGATTTTCAAAAACAAAGAACGGAACACTTTGTACACCTAGCTGTTGAGCATCATATCGATCTCTGTCTAAAGCTTCACTGAAGTCAGTCGATGCCAAAATACCCTTTGCTATTTCAACATCTAAGTTTATATTTTCTATGACTTTTAACAAGAACATATCATCGTTTAAGTCTTTTCCCTCCGCAAAATAACCATTCATAAGCTCTTCCGTGTAGACCGACTCTTTACCAAATTGTCGTGTCCATTTTGCTAATCGATGAGCTTTTTCAGTATGCGCTGTTTTCATATCTTCAAAATTGTAATGCAATCCAACCTCTTCGGCCCGCTTTGCTATACCCTTAGTCATTTCCTTCACTTCTTCTATCGAGGAGTCAAATTTTTCAGCCATACCCTCATATAAAGTTGGTGCATCTTTCTTAGGTGTATCTGGTCCAATTTGATATGCTTTGTATTCAATTTCTACCTGCCCCAAATAACCTGCTGAGTCAATGGCGCGTTCCAATTCCTTTTTGCCAGTGTAGCAGAACGGACATGTGAAATCCGAGAAAATCTCAATTTTCATTTACTACAGCCTCCTACAATATATCTATCCAAATTTTAATGGCAGTTGCTAAAATGAGCACCGCTAAAATAGATTGTAAAACTTTTGTGTTTAATTTTTTCCCTGCTTTCGCACCTAGTGGAGCCGCTATTAAACTAGCTACAATCATAATGAATGCAGGATAATAATCAACTTGTCCCGTCATTAATTTCCCAATTGTACCGCCTATTGAGGATATAAAAGTAATAGCAAGGCTTGTAGCGATTGTCATACGTGTTGGTATTCCTAGCACTACTAGCATTATAGGTACTAACAAGAAGCCACCAGCTGCCCCAACAATTCCCGATCCAATACCGACAACGAATGCTAATATGGCCGCTATCGGTTTATTGAACGTTACCTCATCCAACGGCTTATCGTCAATTTGTTTCTTAGGAATAAACATCATCACTGCAGCAATCAACGCCAATACACCATAAACGACGTTAACCCCTGCTTCAGATAAAAATTGGGAGCCATAACTACCAACGAAGCTTCCTGCTAATATGGCACCACCCATATAAATAATGAGTGATTTATTTAAATAACCACCTTTACGATATGCCCATACCCCAGCAATAGAGGCAAAAAACACTTGTACCGCACTAATCCCTGATACCTCATGTGCTGAAAATGCCGCAAAACCAAGTAAAGGCGGGATATATAATAACATTGGATATTTTATAATCGATCCGCCAATTCCTAGCATTCCCGATACATATGAACCTACAAAGCCAATCAAAAATATTGTAATAATCCATGCTAAATCCATCTTTTTTCCTTCTTTCTGGTCACTAGCGCCTTAATGGCGTTGTCATATCCATTGAAAGGAGGGTTGTTCTAAACTTCTAATAGAAGAGACAACCCTCACCAGTTTTAAGCTTTTTGAATATAGAATGTAATGACACTAGCGTCTTCAGATTTGTCTAAAATTGTATGACCGCCAGCTTTGGCCCAAGCAGGGATATCCGCAAGAGCCCCCTTATCTGTTACTTGAACCTCTAAAATTTCACCCGAAGTCAATGTATCTATAGCTTTTTTTGTTTTCACTATAGGCATTGGGCAAGATAAGCCCTTTGCATCTAGTTGTAAATTTGATTTCATATTTTTCTCCTTTGAATCAGCAAAGCTTGTAAGCGATTTTGCCGGTTCTTTTTGTTTTTTCATGACTTTACGAAGGATGAGCGCCTTCGCTTCACGGTATTTACACGCTATAACCATGCATGCGTACTCATTACATTTAACCATCTTTTATAAACAGACTATCGAACTGCGCAACGATTCGGACCGATTTCCATCTCTGTCTGCTCATCCTGCGTCGGCGTAATCTTACCCATATTTACTTGACGAATTTCTTGATATGCATTTGGCTGTGGCGGCAAATGCTCTGTTACAACACTTCGGAATTCCGCTTCATCTTTAATATTTAAGCCGTGATTTTCAGCAAATAATTGTCCAAGATGTTTTGCCACAGTTCCGTCTTCATTTAGTTCATCAATCATCATAAAATGAGCTGGTAAAACAATTAGATCATCCGATAATTCTCTGTATCGCTTGTAAAGTGTTTCACGCAAATCACCAACCCAATCGTCTGCAAGACCCGCTAAATCAGGGCGTCCAATTGAATCAATGAATAAAATATCACCAGTTAATAAATACTTGTTGTCCACAACAAATGACGTCGAACCAATTGTATGGCCAGGTGAATAAATCGCTCCTACATCAATACGAGAGGCGCCTACTTGGACAGCAGTGCCATCAAGTAAAGGTGTATAGTCAAATACAACTTCTTCAGCATCTTTCGGTGGTAAATAATACGTAGCACCAGTAGTTGCAGCTATATGACGTCCACCAGAAATATGATCAGCATGCAAATGTGTATCGAACACATATTTAATGTTTACGTTTTTCTCTTCTGCAAAGCTTGTGAATGCTTCAGTAAAACGCACAGCGTCAATAATCGCTGCTTCACCTTCCGAGATGACCATATAAGAAAGGCAGCCCTTCCCTAAACGTACAAATTGATAAAGCTCACCACCACCCGTTAAATCTCCAACTTTAATCGGTTCTAAATATTCACTCCACGTTTTCATTCCACCAGCTAAATAAGCAACCGTACGACCTGCTACCGATAACATCTCAGCTATCATCAGTGATGAGCCTTCTTTCGCACAAACGACTAACACATCTTTATTAGCTGGAATCTTCGGTAAAATATCCTCTACACCATCTAGTAGCTCAAAATACGGAATATTAAGGTATTCAAATTTACGGCCATCAATTTTCCAATCTTCGAATGCATCCGCATTTCGAACATCTAAAATAAATAATTCTTCATTATTAATTACTTTTTTTGCTACTTCTGCTGCACTCCATTTTAAAACTGACACTCCAATTACCCCCCAAGGTATTATTTTGTTGGTTTTTTTAGCGGAAAGGATTATCCTCTCCGCCTATATAGTGAATCATTTATATTAATTAGAATGTTAATGACGGTGCTGCATCTTTTGCAAACTCTAAGAACGTCACAGCTCCCCCAACTTCAATGCCTTCAATAAAGTCCTCTGTCGTTAAACCCATTACATCCATAGTCATTTGACACGCGATCAACTTAACACCTAATTCCTGCGCCATCTCCACTAATTGCGGAATTGCTGGTACATTAGCTTTAGCAAACCCTTCTGCAAAATGCTCCGCTCCCACAGGCATAGGTAATGCATGCATTCCTTGCTTATGAATTAAATTTAATCCTTCGAATGTAAAGAAGATCGCTACTTCTTTCTCTGTAGCTGCCGCTGCCGTTGCAATATTGAACACTTTATACGCATCGAAAAGACCACCATTACTTGCAATTATCGCTACTTTATTTGACATAATAAATTCCTCCTAAATATGTTTTGTTAAATGTCCCGTCCAGGAAGTCATCCCTGGTAGAACGTTAAATACTTTTGTAAAACCGTGTGCCGCCATCTTTTGAGCAGCTAAATCACTACGCTTCCCAGTTCGACAAACGACATAAACTTCTTGCTCTTTATCAAGTTCAGAAAGGCGTCCCTCTAGCTCACCCATCGGAATTGACTTTGCTCCCTCGATATGACCAAAAGCAAACTCTGCCTCCTCACGAACATCGAGGATAAGTCCTTCTCTTGCCATTGCCTCTTTTAACTCAATTGTATGTTCAAAAGTTTGCTCATCCATCGTGTCGTTTGAGCATTTACGAATATAATGTTTAAGCACACTTTCTTCTTCCACTGTCCCAACATATTGATGACCCACAGATTCAGCCCACGCAGCAATATCCGCCTTCGAACCCTTATCTGTTGCTGATACTTCTAAAATTTGACCATCTACTAAATCAGCCATCGCCTTTTTCGTTTTAACAATTGGCATAGGACAAGAAAGCCCCTTGGCATCCAGCTGAAAATCTGCCTTAATACTCATAACTTCCTCCCTCATACCTATACAGGTATTATTTTTGCTAAAAAAATATAGTTAGCGCAGCGCATCCTCTTATTTTACTTCACCATTCCAAGCAAGCATACCACCAACCATATTAGATACATCAAAGCCTTGGCTTTCTAAAAACTGAGTAGCACTACCACTACGACCACCTGATCGACAGACCATAACATATGGTTCATTTTTATTTAGCTCATGCATACGAAATTCAAGTAAGCCAAGTGGGATATGAATAATGCCGGGAATGTGTCCTGACTCCACTTCATCTACTTCACGTACGTCGATTAAATTTATTTCCTGCCCTTGCTCTAAAGATTGTTGTACTTCCATTACTGAAATTTCCTTCATACTATTCTCCTCCTAATACGCGCTCATGCCTCCACGGACATTTGTCACACGCTCAAATCCTTGTTTCTTCAGTTGTTTACATGCCTGGCTACTGCGCATGCCGCTTTGGCAAATGACAACGATCTCTTTGTCCTTCGGTAACTTGTCAAAGCTAGAACCGAGCGGCATATTTTTGAATTGCGGAATATTTCGTCCCTTATATTCGGCCGGTGTACGCACATCAACAAAAACTTTATCCTTATCATTTAGTATATTTTTCAATTGTGCCGCTGAAATTGACTGCACCCCTTTCGTTGGCTTCATTCGCCAAATGAAAAATGCTATAACAACAGCAAGTATAATCCATGCTTCCAAGTAATATCGCCTCCAACTTGATACTATTAAGGGTATATAAAATCTATCTACTTTTAACGACTAAATCCATCGCTTCTTGGATGGCGTTATTCATTTTTCCCGCATCCCCTTCAGCAGTCGTTACACACTCCAATAAATTTTCACTAACGATTACTCCGATAGTTCGATCAACCGCAGAACGCACGGCAGATAGCTGTGTAATCACATCTTTACAGTTTTTTTCTTCTTCCATCATGCGTAAAACACCACGCAATTGACCTTCTATTCGCTTTACTCGATTAGCTGTCTTTACATCGTAAGCCATACTGTTCACGCCTCCTTTCAAAACGATTGATTGAACTTGCTTACGAGATTCATAATATACCCCATTAGGTATATTGTCAACATGAAACCTCTATTTTTTTCTTAAACGTCATTTCCATGTTACACCCCTTCTCTATCAACGTTTTACCACGTTAATCTCAGGTAGTTATCTACATTCCCCTTTAATTTTTCAAAAAAAAAAAAAAAAACGAGAAATTCGACGATGCTATCATCGAATTTCTCGCTTTATGAACTTTAAATAATTATTTCTTTTTAATCGTGATTGTCCAAGCCGCATCGCCAACTTGCTCATACTCTGTTACCTCGTGCCCTTCTTCAGCTGCCCAACGAGGAATGGATTCTGTACCTTGTGTACAATCAAATTGCACTTCTAATTCATCGCCTGAATGTAAGTCTTTGATCGCTTCTTTTGCCTCTACTAAAGGAAATGGACAAACCATTCCCATAACTTCTAATATTTTTTTCATATGAAAGCACTCCTTTTTTATGCGGGTATTATTTCTGTAGCTTGCTTAGCTTTTTTACTTGGTCGAACGAACACAAAGTAAGATGCAGTCCACGTACCTAAAACCATAAACCCTAATGAAATCCATCCTTGCCAAGTCATCATCGCTGTCATCACTAATCCATTACCAATTGAGCAACCTCCTGCTAAACCTGCGCCGAACCCCATCATAAGTCCACCACATAAGCTGTTAATCGCCGTTTTTGTATCTGGAATACGGAATCTAAATTCGCCACTCATTTTTGCTGCGAATAATGATCCTAAGAAAATACCTAGCACTAGGAAAACACCCCAGTTGATGAAGCTAATTTGTCCTGTAACCAAAAACTGCAAAATATTAGCAGAAGGTGTTGTAACGCCTAACCCACCTATGCGTCCAGTAGCAACACTTAATGGCCACGCTAAAGTTGCAATCACTCCAATAATTGTTGCAGTTATAAATGGATGCCAACGTTTTTCAAATAAAATATGTGCTAATCCTGTTTTTTTCGGCTTTAACCCTGGGATTTTCACTCGTGGCTTCTTTAGCTCACGGTAAATGATAAATGTAACGACTACTACAAAAATCGTAATAATCAACCAGTTATTTACACCAAGTGTCTCGGCAATAGAATTACTTTCGATTTTCGTTTCTTTAATAGCCGTATCCATCGGCAACAATACGCCTGATTTCATCATTGCTGCTACAAGCATATAACCAGCTAATGCAATCCAGCTGCCAAGTAAACCTTCCCCTGCCCGATACCAAGTACCTGTCGCACAACCACCTGCGAAAATAATGCCAATTCCAAAAATAAACGAACCAACAATAACAGCTACGATTGGTAGCGAACCAGCACTGAATTCAAATACCTTTAAACTAATTAAGGTATATACACCCACACTTTGGATTGCTATTGCAATAAGTAATGCGTAAAACATACGGTTATCTTTTGTTAAATACATATCGCGGAATCCGCCAGTTAAGCAAAAACGACCACGTTGCATAACAAATCCAAGTAAAGCTCCGCAAATAAGTCCTGTAATAACCATTTGAACCATCCGTCATTCCCCTTCCAATACCTTAGTATTCTTATAGTGTATAATACCACTTGTTTTACTATGAATCCAATAACTTTTTTTACTATTTTAAATACAATGACTTTTTTCATATTTGCGCACGCAAAAACCCCTTGCTACAAGTGCAGAAAACTGCTTCTTATAACAAGGGGTTAGATTATTATTTATTTGGCTAACTGCATTGCTGGACCAAAGAATTCATAATGAATTTTTTCGTCTTTCACGCCAATCTCATGTAAATTTTCAATGATTGCTTCCATAAAGCCAACAGGTCCACATACGTAAACATCTGCATTATCGGCTACTTTTTCGGCTAACAATTCTTTTGAGATTTTCTTATTTTCATCCGAATACAACGCTGTGTATGATGCATTTGGTAGCACATTTACTTTCTTCTTGATGTCATCGCTAAATGCTACAACTTTTTCATTGCGCGCACACTGGATAAAGCTCACTTCGTTTGTTGCATCGTCTGTTAGTGATTGCAGCATACTATTCAATGGTGTTACACCGATACCACCGCTTATAAATGTAATAGGAGTAGAAGTTTCTTCTAAGACAAATAGCCCCGCTGGAACACTTACATCCACTAAATCTCCCACTTCTAATACGTCATGAATAAAGTTAGATACTTTACCATTTGGCGTATGATCACTTTCACGTTTCACTGAAATGCGGTAGCCATCTTCTGCACTTGCTTGCGAAAGCGTATACTGACGGTTCATTAAATATTGTTCGCCTGGTACTTTCGCACGGATACTTATATATTGACCTGGCTCATAAGCTGGTAGCGGCGTACCGTCTTCATTTTCAAAGTAGATAGATGTAACAAGATCACTTTCTACTACTTTTTTCGCCACTTTCAGTTGTTTAAATAAGCGCCAACCGCCATTACGCTCAGCTTTTTGATATAGCTCTTCTTCTACTTGAATGAAGATATCTGCAATGACGCCATATGCTTCAGCCCAAGCATTAATAATATCATCTGTCGCTGCATCACCAAGCACTTCTTTAATCGCTTTTAATAAGTTTTCTCCAACAATTGGATAGTGCTCAGGTAAAATACCTAGACTACGGTGTTTATGAGCAATTAACATCACCGCTGGTAAAATAGCTTCTAAATTTTCAATATGAACCGCAGCAGCATAAACTGTGTTTGCTAATGCTGTTTGCTGGCGACCTTTTTCTTGGTTTGTATGGTTGAAAATATTTAATAATTCTGGATGAGCTTGAAACATATTTTTGTAAAACGTTTTAGTAATCTCCACTCCATGGACTTCTAATACAGGAACTGTAGCTTTAATAATTTGTACTGTTTCTTGTTTTAACATATCGCATACCATCCTTTCGTGATTACAATATAACGCTATCAATCCCTTAAAGCAATATGTAAAATACATCTTTAACAAAATGGACATAATTGATGTATTTTAAATACATCTTTAAAAAAGTATTGAATTTATTATACTTCAATGTAAAAATGCTATAATTATTTTGAACTATAGAAAGTAGGGTGTTCTTATGCGCTTAACTTTATACACCGATTATTCTCTTCGAACACTCATCTATTTGGGTGCAAAAGATGAAGGCCAATTATCAACTATCCAAGAAATTTCTGATGCTTACAATATATCGAAAAACCATTTAATGAAGGTGACACATCAGCTTGGGTTATTGGGCTATATCGAAACGATTCGAGGACGGGGTGGAGGGATTCGCCTAGCGATTGATCCAAAAACCATTACAATTGGTGAAATCGTGCGTCATACTGAAGAGGATTTTCATCTTGTCGAATGTTTTGACAAAGAAAATAATCTATGCAAAATTGCACCAGAATGTCAGCTAAAAGGCGTATTATATGAAGCATTACAAGCTTATTTATCCGTCTTAGATCGCTATACGCTTGATGATTTTTTACATTCGAAAGAAAAGTTGATGGCACTGTTGCTTGGCGAATAAAAATACCCGCACAACTCAAGTTGGACGGGTATTTCTTATGTCTATATTGTTTTATAATGCCTTTGAAAAGAAAATCATATCTAGTGCACGAATTCCATTTTCATAGATTGGCTCTGGATATTTACTGAAAAAATCTTTTTCAATTGCTTCCATACGAAAACCTGCTTTTTGATAAAATGCAATATTATCAATACTAGAATTCGCAGTTCCAACTATTATCGTTTGATATCCTTGTGTTTGACAAATTGTAGTTATTTGACGAAGCGCTTCTTTTCCAAGCCCTTTACCTTGATATTTCGGTACGATCGCAATATTTTTTAATTCGACTGTCTTATCAGACTGTTCTAGAAGTAACGCTACGCCCGCTAACTGCTCGCCACATTTAATCTCATATAATGCACCATCATTTAAATATTTCCGAACAGCTTCTTCACTTTCATCGGCTAATAATAATTGTGGTAAATAGTCTTCCCTCACGCCTTCCACTTTCTTTAAAGATGTACGATATTGGACAAAATCTTCACGCTCAAAAACATTTAAAACACAAGGCTGCTTTTCTTTGACCTCTAGCCATGAGTGCTCTTTCGGAAAATCATTTTCAACTCCGAGTCGGATAAAAGGCAATTTTTCCTGTGCCTTTTGTGAGCGAATATTGACCTTTCTAGCTCCTGCAAAAACATACTTTAACCCTAACTCAAAAAATGCAATATCTAAAATGGCAATTTTTGATTGAAGATTATAGCCTTTACCCCAAAATTCATAGCCTAGCCATGAGCCAATATGACAGCTCTTTTTATTGTGATCAATAAACATTAACGCCGTTACTCCAATCAGTTGTCCTTCCTCATCTAAGATCACACGAGGAACTGTCTTTCCTGCTTCTTCGTCCACACACTCACGTTTAATAAAATTAATCGTATCTTCCACTTTTCCAGCAGGTAACCCTAGTGCATCTCGAACCTGTGGCATGGAAGACAGTGCATGCATTGCTTCAGCATATTTTATAGCGTGTCTCACTAAAGTTACAGCCATATTCTATTCTCCTTTTAATATGATCGCGCCCTATGCATTAGATTTTTGGATCTAATGGCATAAAGCTTATTCCTAAATTTAATTATATGTTAGTTGCCAAGATACACCGAAACGATCCTGAATCCAGGCAAATTTCTTTGAAAACCCATAATTATCAAGAGGCATTAACGCCTGTCCACCCTCTAAAATTTGAGCAACCAGACTGTCGATTTCATCTATAGACTCACATTCCACAAAGATAGAAGTTGACGGTGTAAATGTAAAGTTATGTTGTATCACACTATCATTCACCATTATTTTCAAACCCTTTAAATGAAGAACAGCCATTGCAACCTGTTGTGAGTCTTCCATATAAGTTAAGCTTTCTACTTGTAACTCTGAAAACCATTGTTGATATTGCTGGATAGCTTCATTGGCTTGTCCTTGAAACATTAAAAACGTAGTGGCACTTTTCATTTATTTAACTCCCCTTCATATTTTGTAATCCATTGTGCTGGTGTCATTTTCGAAACGAGCTCTCCAATTAATTCATACGGAATATTTTTAGTGTTTGTAAAACGAATACAGCTTTTCCCCATATTAAGTTTTGTCGGAACTCGTTTCGCATATTCCTCTTGGAACCACGAGAGTAACGCTTGATTTGCATAAATGCCCATATGATAAACCGCAATATGACGTTTTTGTGCAGCAAGACTTATAAAGGGTAAAGGAGTATTCGGTGTACAATGGTAGCCCTTCGGATAAGTAGATAACGGGACAACATAGCTTATCATGTCATAATTCATACTTTCTTCAAAACCCTCTGGTAAATTGCTTTCTACCACATCTACAAGTTTAGCAAAACCTTCCTGCCATTTTTCATCTACTTGCTCAATATAAGTGTTTTTCATACTCTGTCCCCTTTTCAACATAGTATTTCATAGGATTGCCAATTAGCACGAATATAGCATCATTTAAATAAAACCTCTTTGTTATTTATGCTTTACCTTCTGCTTTTGCTTTTCGGTATAATTCCTTTGTTTTGTAGCCTAGTCTAATAATTTCACGCATCTCCTCCAAGCGCGCTACCTGCGTCTCTTCCTTTTTCGCACTATAAATATAACGGGCCCAGTCTTTTTGATAACCCGGTGTTAATCCGTCATAAAATATTAAATCATCCGTATTTTCCGCAAGTGAATCACGCAATTGAGGAATCATACCTTCATAGTCGCTTACGCACTGACTACTCGCTGTCTTCTTCTTGCCACGGCTTTTGCCATCTCTTTTTATGCTTAAAATTGAAAATGTCTCATCTAAAGACATAAGACTCGCAAATTTATAATCACTGCCAACAATGTATTTTTCATCGTCTACTTGAATAGCCGGGAAGATTTCATCGCGATGAATAAACTGTTCATACTGCTTATTCCCCTTTTTCGGATACACAAAAAATAAATAGCCTTGTTCAACGAGAGTGTTTAACTTTATTTCATTTTGTAAGTACGTTACCATTTCATCAATAGTAAATACAAAGGTAATGATTCGATCATGAGGTGTATTCCCTGATTGGGGTATTCCCTCTAGTAACATATCCTGTGGCTGATTATGAATAGCAATGGACAATCCATCTTTAAGTTTAAATTTCTTTTGCATAGTTTTGACACCTCTTTTAATGATCCATACAATTTTCTCTTAGTTTTGATAGTATAGCTGATTTAATGAAAAATTCGTACAAAAAAACGCTCAAATTTTCTTGAGCGTTTCGTTTACATTGAATTAGCTATTTTATTTTAGTAGTCGCTACTATTCCTTTAATAATCGGAATGGCTGTTCCAATTAGCACTATCGGCAGGAACCACCAGCCAAGATCCTCTACCTCACAAGTGCAATGAGTACCATTTGGAATGATATAGCTGCAAATAAAATGAGACAAAGGTTTTTTACTTCATTTACTATTTTTCGGCTATTTAAATAAAAAGCCTCAACATTACTTTCATTTAAGCGTGCTGGGTAATTATGCGTATGCGGAACCTTTTCAAGGAACCCTAGAAAAATCCATAGAAATAGTCCGATAAACGGAAGGATAAATAATTCTATTTTGGAACCCCAGCGATCAACTTCTCCTGCTCCGTTAAAATGTCCTGGAATCTCCTCAGGTAGGTTGCCCCACATAGCTAAAATATAAAGGATGGACAGTACAAATAATCCACCACCGATATAGTCCAAAATTTTTTCATATGTTGTTTTCGGCAATTTCAAAACAGGTCTATACATCTTCCCACGTCCTTGCTTATTCCTTTACTATTTCTACGTTACTACAGTTCATTTAGTTTCAAATTTGCGCAAATTGTCTTAATTGTTTGCGATATATACATAACTATCCGCTTTCACTAACCGTAAAACGGCACTTTATTCTACCTTTTTTATCATTTTATCTACAACTTACGTCCTTACTCTTCCTATTCAATATAGTAGAAATTCTCATAATACTTTGTAAAATTAATATAATCTGATATAAATGGTATATACATATTTCATTTTTTTGTAACATTTCTACTAAATTACTGAGAAAGGAAACGACAACTATGCGATTTACTATCTATAAGAAGTTAACACTCGGTTTTTTTATTGTGATTTTAGTATTAATTGGCACCATCGGATTAAATTTTAAACAGCTTAATTCCGTAAACAAGACATATCGCGTGTTACTTGAAGAACAAACAACAAAATCTATTAGTATACAAGAGCTCCGCGCAATTGCTAAACAAGAAATTGTAAATATGAGAGGCTACCTATTACTTGGAGACAAGCAAAATTTCCAAAGTAATACGGCGTCCCGTGAAGAATTTAAAAAGAAATATGATGAATTAATGGCATCGTTCGATTCTCAAAAATCAATTGAATTATTAGAGGCAATCCATAAAAGCGAGCAAGATGTCCAACAGTTCGCAGATCGAATGTTTTCATTAAAAGCAGATGGAGAAACAGAACAATATGTAAAGCTTGATAGCACACAGGGGCGCCTAATTATTAAACAATTCGATGAACGTGTAGCTAACCTCGCTAACTACCAAGATGAATATATAAAAGAAAAAATCGCTGCTACATCAAAAGAAATACAATCCATTAAATTCCAAATGATTATTCTCGGCGTGTTTGCCGTTGTCATTAGTCTAATAATCGCTATGATTATGGGAAGCCTTATTTCCCGCCCTATTAGGAGAATGGCAAAGACTGCGAAAAAGATTGCTGGGGGCGATTTAACAGCTGAGCAAATTCAAATTAAGAATCGTGATGAAGTGGGTGATTTAGCACTTGCCTTTAATCAAATGGCGGAAAATTTAAAGGATCTTATTACGAATGTACGTCATAACACTGTACAAGTAAGTGATTCTGCCGCTGAGCTAACCGCAAGTGCTGAACAAACAATTCAAGCGACAGAACAAATCACTTCCTCTATACAAGAAGTAGCAAGTGGCTCCGAAGCTCAAGGTAAAAATGCTACTGAAAGCTCGGTAGCTATGAAAACTATGACAAAAGGCATTCAACAATTGGCTGTGACTACAGCTGCTGTTTCAGAGCTTGCTATAGAGACAAATACGGAAGCGAATAAGGGAAATGCATCACTTCACCGTGTTATTACACAGATGGACACCATCAATTCATCGGTTTTAGAATCTGCTAGCGTTGTGAAAGATTTAGAAAACTATTCTGTTGAAATCGGAAATATTATTAGCCTCATTACAGATATTGCAGAGCAAACAAATTTACTAGCATTGAATGCTGCAATTGAGGCAGCACGTGCAGGTGATCATGGTCGAGGCTTCGCAGTAGTTGCGAATGAAGTAAAAAAATTAGCGGAGCAATCCAAACGATCTGCCGAACAAATTTCAACTTTGATTTTAGAAATCCAACAGAATACACACCACGCCGTAGCTGTTATGGATACTGGTACACAAGAGGTTCAAGTAGGTATGCAAGTTGTAAAAGTAGCGGAGGAAGGCTTCTCAAAAATCGTTGAACTGACCGAACATGTATCCAAACAAATTCAAGAAGCAACGACAGTTTCAGAGGAAATGTCATCAAGCGCTGAGCAAATTTACGCATCCTTTGATGAAATTGCAACAATCGCACAGATGTCTTCTTCCAATCTACAAAATGTAGCTTCTGCTTCCGAGGAACAGCTAGCGACTATTGAAGAAGTGGCCGCTTCCGCAGCCACACTATCAAACATGGCCGAGGAACTACAAACACAGGTTTCACGTTTTAAAGTGGAATAAAAATGATAAGAGTAGACACTAAGCAATATTAACACAGCAACCCTTAACCCTGATTTATTAACGAATTAATAGTATTAATTTCAAGATTATCAAAATCAAGACTTGTTGATTTTCATAATCTATTTCATTGACTAATTAACTTTTTTATAAAAAGATCCTCCAAGACTGTATTTGTTTACAATTTGGGAGGATCTTTATTTTTTTCTCCTTGCTAGGACTTTCTTTTTAAAAACAGAAATAGTATAGCTAATATGAAAAGAACAATTGGTGTTAGTCCAATATATTTAAAAGTATTTTTTGCCCCTAAAAAATAAAATGCTATAGGCAAAAATGTCATTGTACTTATCAGCATATAAACCCAAGACTTTTTAAAAATACCTACTATTAATGTGACACCAGAAATGAATAATGAGAGCTGCCAAAGGAACAAAATTGTATTAGAATCTGCCATATCGTCTTCTCCTTTTTTAACATTTCCCTATATGAAAAAGGACTCTGATTATTCCTAGATGGTATCGACAGGATTCTTCGATTTATGAAAGATCCCATCACAGGAATCTAATCAATTAAAGCCTCTTCCTTGTACTTTTCATTTAACACACTTAACATCTTAATTATTGCCGTCTCCTCACTCGGTACTTGTAAGGACGCAAGCTCACGTACTTTATGTTCACCTACACAAACGCTTTCTTTCGCCTTTGCAAACATGGACGCATCATTCGTATCATTACCAAATGCGATAAATTCACCTTCAGCGATACCTAACTTCGTTAAACCATTCCATTTATCTATGCCACTCGGGCTTATATCTACAATATTTTCAGATGTATGTTCATATAACGAGATTGGTAGTTTTTTTAGTTCACCTACTATTTCATTACATTGCTCTCCAGGGAATAATACAACTTTCACTATATCCTTCAACTCTTGCAACGAAACATTTTTCGCAAGTTTTAATGGATCTAAATTTTGAAAAATTGGATGTGTCTCACTACCTGTATATGAATAATCCCAATCACCGTCTATTAAATACGGCAATCGAAATGCTGAAATAATGTTTTGAATCTCTTCTACAATTTTTGCTTCAAATGCTGTTACCTCAATATTTTCTCCGTTCTGTGCAACAAATGCACCATTACCCCCTACCATTGAAAATTTTCGCATTGTTTCAGGTAATACTGGTAGTAAATCACGAATCGGACGAGCTGATGCAAAAATGATTTCATGCCCGTTTTCGATGCAAGCTTCTAAAGCATTAGTAACTTCCTCACTTAATGGTTGACCCTTAAAGCAAATCGTACCGTCTAAATCAAATACAAATTTCATTGTCACGCCCTCTTTCTAAACTGTTAATTACCCATTTATTATCTCACAAATATTTACATTTATTGTGGAAATAATAATTATTCTCATAATAACGTGGGGTTGATTTCCGTTCCAGCTGGACGCTTTGTTGTTGCTGCCGCTACGCTTTCGCAGAGCAGAGCTTCCTGGGGGCGTCCAATGAGCCGCTTCAATCAACATTTATACACGGCATACACTTTAACAAAGCCACCCCAAAATTTCAGAGAAAAGCTAAAAATGAAGGGATTTTTTATTATTAAATGATTGACTTTATAATATTTATTGCCCATTACAACAAAACAGAAAAGAAACAATTTTTAGAATATTATTGACAATCTTGTGATATCGCAGTATGATTGCTTTCAACAACACATTATTGTAGGCCAAGATTGGAAATAGTAGAAATGCAAGTGTACTTGTAGAGAGTCGGTGGTTGGTGCAAACCGATAGACACACATTTTGAACTCGTCCATGAGCCACTCCCTGAACTTTAAGTAAGGGACGTCGGTTTCCTCCGTTAACGGGATAGACAGTGATAGCTGTCGATAAGGGGGCTTTTTCTGTAAAGGGAAAGTCAATTAGAGTGGTACCGCGAGCATAAACTCGTCTCTATATTTTTATATAGAGGCGAGTTTTTTATTTTTATTGGCCTAGGTGTGAATTTCGTCTCTAGCAGAGCTAACGGTTCAAAGCAGAGACAATATCAATATAACTACTACAAAAGGAGTGTTTGAAAATGGGAAGAAAAATTTGGGTGTTTGATACGACTTTACGTGATGGCGAGCAAGTGCCAGGAGCAAAACTTAATTTATATGAAAAAGTAGAGATTGCTCAGCAACTCAAAAAATTAGGCGTCGATATTATCGAAGCTGGGTTCCCTGCTTCATCACAAGGAGATTTTGATGCCGTTAAAGCTGTTGCACAAAAAGTTGGGAATACAAGCGACATTATGATTACTGCTTTAGCACGTGCTGTACAGGCAGATATTGATGCTGTTTATAATGCTGTAAAATACGCAGAAAATCCGATGATTCATATGGTACTCGGTACTTCTGATATTCATGTTGAGAAAAAATTTAGTAAATCCAAGGATCAAATTCTACAGATTGGCGTAGATGCAGTAAAATATGCGAAAACTCTTCTACCACAAGTCCAATATTCAACAGAAGACGCTTCTCGTTCAGATTTCGAGTATCTTTGGAAGACGATCGAGGCTGTAATGAAGGCTGGAGCAACGATGATAAATGTCCCTGACACAGTCGGCTTTGCAGAACCAGAAGAATTTGGAGCAATGATTTATAAACTAAATGAGCGTATGAAAAACTTAGACGATAGCGTGCTGTTAAGCGTTCATTGCCATAATGATCTTGGTATGGCAACTGCTAACACGCTTGCTGCGATTAAAAACGGCGCAGATAAAGTAGAATGTACAATTAACGGTATTGGTGAACGAGCAGGAAATGCTGCATTAGAAGAAGTCGTCATGGCATTGAAGACACGCGGCTCTGTATACAATGCTGAGACGCGTATCAACACAAGAGAAATTATGAATACATCTCGTCTTGTTTCAAGCTTTATGGGCTTAGACGTACAAGTAAACAAAGCAATTACTGGAGATAATGCTTTTGCCCATTCATCTGGTATTCATCAAGACGGTCTTCTTAAATCTCGTGATGCCTATGAAATTGTCCATCCAGAAGATGTAGGTCTTGACGATATGGAGCTAGTCCTGACAGCTCGCTCTGGACGTCACGCGGTGAAAAACGCTCTTGAAAAACTTGGCTTTTCAAATCTTACAGCGGATGAGTTCGAAGGAATCTTCGAAGGCTTCTTAAAGCTGGCTGATGCAAAGAAAGAAGTTTACGATCACGATTTATATGTCATTGTAGAAAGCTATTATGAAAAGCATGACGCAAACAATGCTAATGCCACTCACTATAGTGATCAGTTCTTTGACTTCGATGATTTACAAGTCGTCAGCAACGCAAGCTTCCCTTCAGCAAGCGTGAAAGTCCGTAAAGGTGGCGAGGTATTTAAAGCAAGTGCAGTTGGCTCAGGTCCAATTGATGCCCTTTATTCAGCCATCGCAGAAATTACGAACATTGATATAAAACTTGTGGAATATAATATTAATAGCGTTTCGCGCGGTAAAGAAGCGCTTGGGAAAGTAAAAATTACAATCGAGCATGAAGGCGAAAAGTATATCGCAAAAGCCGCAGATACAGATATTTTAAAAGCGAGTGCGCTAGCTTATATTAATGCAATCAATAGTATCGTTGTTGCTAAATTAACGCCTGTTATGAATTAAATAATAGATCAACTATGCCTCGGCATAATTGCGTCTGAAATGGGAAAGAAGTTAAAAGCAGTATGACACTATTTTGAGTCATACTGCTTTTACTTTTCCTATCGACTGCCGTCAACTAACTTTTGATATTCCTCTTCGATTAGTGCAACATCAAGACGTTCAAACAGCGTTGTCACTTCGCTAATGCTTGTTGGTAAGTTTACTTGTTCATGCCACTTCACTTCTTTGATTCCTAACATTTTTCTCACCTTCTCAGCTGAAAACGGTAAAAATGGATGTAATAGCTGTCCAAGGTTAGCAATGATATAAACACATGTCGCTAATGTTTGATTTCCAGCTGCCACATTCTCTTTTACCTGTAGCCATGGCTGCTGCTCATCAAAATAGCGATTAGCCGCACGAATATATTCAAAAATAGCCTCTAACGCTACCTTAAAATGACCTGCTTCTATATGATTCCCAACATCATTAAACAGCTGTGTTGTTTGTTTTCGAATAGTTCCATCTACCTCTGCAGGAGGCACTTGACGATCAAACGATTTCTCTAAAAACTTCAATGTACGATTAACAAAATTACCGTAAGCGCCAAGTAATTCACCATTATGACTATAAATAAATTCTCGCCAAGAGAAATCCGTATCGCGATTTTCTGGCGCATTCATTGTTAAAAAATATCGAATGGAATCTGCATCGTATCGACTTAAAATATAAGGCACCCATACCGCCCAATTTTGACTCGTCGATAATTTTCGTTTTTCTAATGTTAAATATTCGTTTGATACAATATGTGTAGGTAATGCCTTCGCTCCTATCCCCATAAGAATGGCTGGCCATATAATTGTATGGAACGGGATATTATCTTTACCATGCACATAATATGAAATCGTTTCTTCATTCCACAAATCTTCAATCGCTATTTGGTGCTGCTTTGCCCATTCTAAACTCGCTGTTAAGTAGCCTGCTACTGCTTCAATCCACACATATATTTTCTTGCCTTCAAAACCTGGTACTGGCACATCTATTCCATTTGGTAAATCCCTTGTTACAGCACGATCCGGAACCCCTTCTGCCAAGTAACGCTCTGTTAGACCTAATGCATTGTCTCGCCAGCGTTTTTCTGCCTTTGCCTCCGCTAAATAAGTCTCTAGCCTCTCCTGAAACTGACTAAAGGCAAAATAAAAATGCTCTGTTTCCTTGATAATTGGCGCATTCCCACAAATCTTGCAGCGTTTATCGATTAAATCGAGCGGGTCTAAAATGGTTGAGCAATTATCACATTGGTCACCACGTGCCTTCGCACCACAGTTTGGACAAATCCCCTCGACAAATCGATCAGGCAAAAACTGCTTGTCCGTTTCACAATAAGCCTGTTCAATTTTCTTTTTGTATAAAAAATTGTTCGCTAATAGCTGTAAAAAAATTGTTTGAACAGATTCATGATGGTGCTGCGCATCTGTCCGCGTATACAAATCATAGGTAAAGCCCAATTCATTGAAGCATTTTGAAAACTCTTCGTGATAATGATTAGCAATTGCTTCAGTTGTCGTATTTTCCTGTGCAGCCCGAATAGAAATCGGGGTGCCATTACAGTCGCTTCCTGAAACATATAATACCTTCTCGCCCTTTTGTCGATAATATCTAGCCAAAATATCGCCAGGTAATAATGCGGCAACATGCCCTAAATGCAAAGAACCATTTGCATATGGCCAAGCGCCTCCAATAACAATTGTCATCCTAAGTTGCTCCCCTCGAAAAAATGTAAAAAGTGTAGATTAATTATGCCTCGGCGTAAAAATTCTTCCTTTTATCCGCCGAGGCTTTATCTTCATTCAGGCAAGTCCTGAATGAAGATAAAAAAAAACGCCCTAATCAAAATTGATTAGGACGAGTTTACCCGTGTTACCACCTACATTTACAAATAGCTCTCACTATTTGCCTCTATCAGTGCGTCTCATTTCATTTTATCAATTATGCCTTGGCATAATTGCGTCCGGAATCGGCTTTGTGCTCGCACAAAGAACTTCTTTCCGATTCTGTGACATCCGCCGGAGGCTTACTTCTTTGACCTGCTCAAAGAAGTGAGAGATACTGCCGCTGTTATAACGAGTGCCCATCTCGTCGTAATCTACTCGCAAACTTGCTTTCGGTACGAAGCTCAAAGGTCATTTTCAAAAGGGCGCATTTACCTCATTTCCACCAACAGAGGCTCTCTATATAATGCTTATCCAATTTACTTTTCCTTATCAATGCTTTTATTATAGATTTCCACTATCTTACTCTTTTTGATTATGAATTGCAATGTATGTCGATAAATCGTTCCTATTTCTCGATAAACTAAAAAACTTGGGTGATAAACCATCTAATCTTCTCGATAAAACGAAAAAGTTGGGCGATAAATCAGAAAATGTAGTCGATAAAGTTTTATCCTAACTTTACATCAAGTAGATCTTTTAAATCATCAATAACAATGTCCGCTTTCTGTAATTCTGTTTCCTGTGCAAAGTCGAAACGAACACCAACAGAGAATAACTGATTGTCATGAGCTGCTTGAATATCAGAAGAACGATCACCAACAACTGCTCCACGTTCAATGGCATTTTCCTCAATGACCTTTTTCACTAAATCCGATTTATGACCACTCGAAATGGACTGAATACTATATGTACTTTTAATAAAACGTTTTAATTGATATGTTTCTACTATCGCCTGTAAATACTCAGTTTGTCCATTACTAGCAATGAATAAATCATAGTTATCCGCCAAAGTAGCAAGTGTTTGCTCTGCATGTGGATACAATGCATCCTGACGATTCCGTATTTGTTCAATAAGTTTAACGTGGAATAATGCATTGCTTTCTTCCCGTGTCTCAAGCGTGTGCATAGGACATAACGTTTCCCACACAACCGGTAATGAAACCCCCATAATTTCGCGGTATTTCTCTATTGGCGTTTCGCCCTGCCACAAGCCCTTTGCACGTAGCACATCAAACGTTGCCGATAGTGCTGGTTCTAATATAAGATTTGTTTGAAATAAAGTACCGTCCATATCAAAAATAATAGCTTTTTTCATAAAATCACCCCTTCTACTATTATCAACGTATTCATTAGAGGGAGTGTTGCAACCTTTAGACATCAAAAAACTCCATATGCATTTTTTCCTTTTTATAATAATCCAATCGATCCCGTAAAGTCCCTGTATGAAATTCGAACTTATGACCGTCTGGATCTGTGAAATAAATCGATTTTTTATCTCTCACATCTCTTTGTCTACCTTCTAGGATATTGACATTAAGTTGGATTAACTTTTCATACATTTTGTCAAAATCATCCTCATGGATAGAAAAAGCTAAATGTGTATAGGATTGATGTATTTCATTACGAGGAATACCCTTTTCTACATTCAGGGCAAGCCACAGCCCATTTACATCAAAATAGGCTGTACTTTTCCCCTTCACTAATAATTTTGCGTCAAAAACCTTTTCATAGAATGCAATGGATTCCTCTAGATTTGAAACTGAAAATAATAAATGATTTATGTTTCGGATTGTCATATGTGTGTCCCCCAACTATGAATCCGCCGATAGCTCGCGCACTCTCCATATCAAATTTCGTTTAATTTGATTTTTTACCTTTCTTCCCCTTCGCAATTTGCTTTGATTTGCGTTGCTCATTAAGTTTTGCCTGTGCATTTGCTTTTCGTTCGATAAAAGCAAGCTCTCTTTGCAATTTAAAGTAGCTTTGAAGACGTGATTGTTCAAGCACACCATCTGTAATGGCTTGCTGTACAGCACAATGCGGCTCCTTCTGATGTTTGCAATCTCTATAACGACAGGCTGTAGAAAGTTCCTCAATGTCCTTAAAACTAGAGGATAAGCTGTCACTCTGATCCCATAATTGTAATTCTCGCATTCCAGGTGTATCAATTAAACAGCCACCACCTGGCAATAAAACTAATTCACGATGTGTGGTTGTATGGCGCCCCTTCGCATCATCTTCACGAATATCCGAAACTTTCATATAGTCCTCACCACTAAGGGCATTCGTCAATGTGGATTTCCCTGCGCCAGAAGAACCGAGCAATGCTCCTGTTACACCTTCCGTAAATAGCGCACGAATATCCTCTAAGCCCTCCCCTGACAGAGCACTAGTCACAAAAATATCTACACCGAACGCTACAGACTCAACCTCACCTATCTTACTCGAGACATCTTCACAAAGATCAGCCTTCGTCAATACAACAATCGGCTTTGCACCTGAATCCCACGCAGCTACTAAATAGCGTTCTAAACGACGAATATTAAAGTCTGCATTTAAACTCATCACTAGAAGCACGATATCAACATTCGATGCTACAATCTGCTCTTGTACTTCCCCCCCAGCTGCCTTGCGGGAAAAGACTGATTTTCGAGTAAACAATTTATGAATAATGGCCTTTTCCTCACCAGGCATTTTCTCAACTAGCACCCAATCCCCAACTGCTGGGAAATCCTCACGGGCTAGTGATGTATACGCGTAATGTCCAGCAATCGTTGCTAGCCATTCTCCCTCTTCTGCCAGTACACGATAGGAATGCTTATGCTCTAATGTCACCCTTGCAGGCACACAGTTCGCAAGCTTAGCCTCCTGTTTAAACCCAGTCATTTGCTCTTCAAAATAAGTTAAAAATCCTAAAGTTGTTAAATTCAATTTGTTTCCTCCTAAATGTGCATATCGTTTTGTCATCAATTGAAAATAAAACACAAAAAAACCATGTCTCTGCGCAATTCGGCAGTTACAAGGTTCACAGGCACATTTAAGAGAATATACAAAACACCACAATCATGAATTAAATCTCGCTACTACGTGTGGTTAAATTGTATATTTTAGGCGTGTGAAATTGAACAAACCGAATTGCTGTTCGTTAAAAGTGGCTTTATTCATCATGTCACATCACCTACTTCCATTTTTGTTATTTTCAATATAACGGAATCTTCCGAAATTGTCAATTTAAGAATTATCAACAAAACGAGTGGTTGATTTCCATTCCGGTTGGGCGCTTTCCTGGGGGCGTCCGATGAGCCGCTTCACTCGCAATGCTCGCTCCAGGGTCTCATCTGCGACGCTGATCCCCAAGGAGTCGCCCAGCCTCCACTCCAATCAACTTATTTACATAGTACATGTTTTAACATATGTCATCCACAACTATTGATGTTGAGCCCAATGTAATATGTAATCTTACAAGCATGTATCCCCTCCCTCCCCGCATACAATAAACAAGACTACTATTGGCGAAGGAGATGTTGAATTGTCAAAAATCATTTCGATTAGTACATACAAACCACCGTATACATTACAACAGACAAATGCGGAGGAGCTAACGAAGGAGCTTTTTCATGCAAAAATCCCTAAATTAGAACGCTACTTAAAAGTGTTTGAAAATGGCGGTATTGCCACACGCCATTTTTGTGTGCCACCAGAATGGCATCGTACTGATCATACCTTTGAGGAACGTAACGATTTATATATTGAGCTAGCTATACAATATAGCGTTAACGTCATTCAAGCTTGTTTACAAAACGAAGCGTTTTTACAATCACCTATTTCTCCTAAAGATATAGATGCCATCATTTTTGTGAGTAGCACAGGTATTTCTACACCAAGTATTGATGCACGGGTTATGAATCAACTTCCTTTTTCAGACCGACTTAAGCGTATTCCACTTTGGGGACTTGGCTGTGCTGGTGGTGCAGCTGGTATTAGTAGAGCCTATGATTTTTGTCGTGCTCATCCGGAAGCAAAAGTTCTTGTCGTTTGTGTCGAGCTTTGTAGTTTAACCTTTCAGCCAAATGATTTTTCAAAAAGCAATTTAATTGGTGCCTCTCTTTTTGCGGATGGCGCAGCATGTATACTCGTCTGTGGAGACGAAGTGAATATCGCAGTAAAAAAATCAACACCTACCATTATCGGAACTGGCTCTAAGTGGATGCCAGATTCAGAAAATGTTATGGGCTGGAATATTAAAAATAATGGCCTACATGTCATTTTTCAGAAAAGCATTCCTGCCATCATCACCAATTGGCTCGGTCCATTCATTGAACAATTTTTATCGGAACATGAACTGTACAGTGAACAGCTTAACCATTTTATTGCACATCCTGGCGGTAAAAAAGTATTAACAGCCTATGAAGATACGCTTTATTTAGCTCCCCAAAAAACCGACATTTCTCGGGAAATATTAAAATATCATGGAAATATGTCATCTCCTACGGTACTATACGTGTTGGAACAATTTATGTTAAACGAAGGACAAGTAGAGGATACTGGTTTGCTCGTCGCTCTTGGCCCTGGCTTTTGTGCTGAAGCTGTATTACTTAAATGGAGGGAGTAGCATGATTATTTACATTATTTTAATCCTCGTCATTCTACAAAGATTGACAGAAGTTTTCATTGCAAAACGCAATGAAAAATGGATGCTCTCACAAGGGGCCTATGAAGTCGGTTCCTCTCATTATCCGTATATGGTTACTTTGCACGTCGCCTTTTTCTTGTTTTTAATGATTGAAGTAGCTACTAATCATAAAAGTGTATCGCCTTTATTTCCGTTATTGTTTTTATTATTTATTGCCGTTCAAGCATTACGCATTTGGTGTATCCGTTCATTAGGGTCTTTTTGGAACACAAAAATACTCATATTACCTAATGCAGACGTGGTACGGAAAGGTCCTTATACATTTATGCGTCACCCAAATTACGCAGTGGTTTGTTTAGAAATTATTCTTCTGCCTTTAATGTTTCAAGCATATTTTACAGCATTCTGCTTCACACTTTTAAATATAACAATGCTATCTGTACGCATTCCAATTGAGGAAAAAGCTTTACGAGATGCGACTAATTATAATCATGTATTTCACAAGAAGATTTCGGAATCCTAGCCGAAATCTTTTTTTATTTTTCCAATTTACAACATAAAAAGGCTGTTTCATCTTACTTTTGAAACAGCCTTCCACAACATAATTTATACAGTTTTATCAGTATTGATTTCTATAGTAAGCTCGTTCAATTTGTGATCCAGGTCTTCAAGCAAGCGTAATTTATGATTCAACTGCTTTTCAAAATCCATTGATTGAGCCAATACCTTATTCACTTGGGCATCTATGTGTGTCAGGAACTCGGAATCCACCTTCGTTTTTCCACTTAGGGAAAGGCTTTGTTTTTTTACATCTGCTAACTCTTCCGATAATTTTACTATCTCAATGCTTTTCTCCTCTATTTCTTTGGCTAAATGCTTATTAAGACTGTCTGAATTATTTTGTTCTAAACGGGATCTTTCGATGGCTTCAATGATCGACTGCATTTGTTGGCTTATATCTCTTGTAAAAACATTCAACTTATTTTCAAGGCTATCCACTGTAACTTTATCTGAATTCATAGAAAGTAATTCATCTTTAGTGAATTTTAGAGATTCCTTTATTAGCTTATTTTCCGCACGCAGTTCTTCCAGTTCTTTCAATAGACTCTCTATCGAAGAAAGTTGTTTTTTCTTCTGGATTTCTCTTGCTTGTATATCATCATAGTAAGTTTTTATTGTTCTATCATGGTCTCTCTTCAGCTTTAAAAGCTCCATCGAAAGCTCCTTTTTCTGTTTTGTTAATTCAACATTTTCTCGCTCTAATCTAAGTATTAGTGAATAATAATCACCATCTCTAAGCCTTTTAACTTCATTTTTATACTTCGCTAATTCGGCTCTTAAAAAAATGATCATTTGCTGAAGCTGAATAGGATCATTGTTTTTGACAATATCATTATCCACACTTACACCTCCTATCACGACAATTTTTTAAGTAAACTAATCACTTCTTCAAATTGCTCCTTACTCTCCTCTAACATCTCATCAAGCTGTTTAATCATCCTAGTTTCTATTTCTTCATCGCCTATTTTATCAACTATTTTCTTTTCTCCTGCTATTAAATGGGTAATAAGTAGATTCAACGTGCCCTTTTCGAGATAAGCAAAGCTATTGTTTTCCTCACTCATATAGTTAGGTAGATTTGCAAGCTGTTCCTTTATAATTTGATGGGCATCACTATCTATTTTTTTACTCATTTTCATCCTCCTGTGTATAACTCATTCCATTGAGATTAATAGGATTTAAGACGACAATACCATCTTCGAACTGATCACTATATGTAAAACCCATAATACTTCCTGAATAAGATGAATTATTACCCCATTTGATTTGAAAGTTCGGAAATGATAGTGTCTCGTTTGGCTCTAACGTTGTTTTTCCTATAGGTCTAAGCCAAAACTCCTCTTTGCTCGATTGATCATTAATTCGCTCCCAGCTACTATTTCCTTTTAAATTTGGTGCGAAATGTTCATAGACATACCTTCCTGAAAAGGAGAATGGGGAGTCTTCAGGTAGCTTTATACATAGAGAAGGATTCGTTATAGGCTGAGTACCTATATTACGAATATGATAAGAGCCAAGGCATAAGCTTTCCTCATCAGGATTATAAGAAATATTGATTGAGGATGTAAAATAACTAATAACGTTGACACTTTCCGGAACGATCAACTCCTCAATCGCTTTTTTCATTTCATGAACATAAAAATCCGTTTGTTTTTTTAACTCATTTATTTTTTCTTCTACACGATCGATGCGAGTAAGCATAATCAGTACCCCCTTGCTAATAGTATTGAAATAATCAAAGCAAATTCAAACTTCTTTATGTGGCAGTTACGTCCTTTCATAAAAAAAAAGAGAGGATTTACCCTCTCTTTACAATATGATTTTCTTCTATGTGTTAGTACCATTAACCGACAGGTGGGAATACAGCAGGGCATTGCGCTGGGCGAACTACACCCGGACATGCGAACGGTAATTCTGCTCTTGGCTCGCAGAAAGTCGCTAAAAATTCCACAGTAACTGGGAATGTAGATTGAATACTTTGACAAACTGATAAAGTAATAGTTAATGCAGAAAACGTAATTGTACCTGCACCAGCTGTTAATGTTCCAGTTGTACATACGAAACAATCTAAATCTGTGAATAAAATTTCTACATCTGTCCCTTTTGGCGCACATAATGTAACTTGTTCGCAACGAGAAAGTGAAACGGTATTGCTTGTGAACATAGTGCCGTTCGGTAAGCAAACAACTATCGTAAGAACAAAGTTCTTTTGAATAGTTAAATTTTGAAGACATACAGTTGAACCATCAATGGAGAATTGGCGATTCTCACGGTTCAAAATAACGATAGGGTTAGTTGGTGATGGAACTACCTTACATGTAACTACCGCACCTGTTAAATCAGTCGTTGGCGTTACTCCTGCAAAAGTAATTGGTCCTGTAGGGGAAAAATCAAACGACATTTCCTTTACAATCCAGTCAAACACCTTATCGACGTTTATACAAATTAATTCTTGTTGCGCCTGGGATGGCATATTGTCTAGCATCCTTTTGACACCTCCATAAGTTTTTTATCTTTCGTTTGTATCATATGTTTTCTAGCTATAAGTGTATGGGCTAATGAATAATTTGTTTTGATTTTTAATCGATGATGCCTCGGCGCAGTTGTAGCTGTCGCTATAGAAAACAGTTGCCGCTGTCGTGCAGATAAAACGATGTTGTTGTCGCTTCACTTGCGCACAGTTAAACTGCCACAGAACGTGGTGTTCTTCTACTGAATTCCTCTATTTCAGCGAATGTCTTTTGTACCGAAAGCGTAGCGACAGGTACTGGTGTTTGCACACCACTAAAGGAAGTTAAAATTCTTCAATATCAGTATGAATCATTTTTGCTTTCCTCCTCTTCTAATGGAGGAACTAAAATGTTCGAAAGGACGGTATATTTGTAACAGATAGTAAGTATTTTTAATAAAATATGAATGGATAGAAAGGGGTGAAATGCAATGGAAAATTCAAAATTGTACTCCACTCAAGACATTGAAAAAATGAAGCAAAAGATAGAAACCTACAAGGACACGTTAACTTCATTAAAAGCGGGAAACTCAATTGAAGATTACTTATTTATGAAAATGGATTTTGATGAAATTAAAACGCAAATGGCACTTTTAGAAGAGCTGACTGAAACTATAGATGATAAGCAAAAAAACTCAAAAATTAGTGGATACGAGGAGCAGGTACAATTTCTATCGGCACAAATTGAGTCTCTGAATCAAACGATTGAGGGCATGAACCGAGAAATACTAATGGTTTTAAACAAATTACACACGATTGAAAATACTGAAGCTTTAACCACTATACCTAAAACTGAAAACACATCTAATTTTTTTGCTAACAGTGTACGAAGGGATCTGAACATTACACAAACAACAACTCAATCGGCGATTACATCAAAACAGCCATCTTATAAAATGCTACAAAGTTTTGCAGGTAAAGCAATAAATACGCAATTAGATGGTAACAATGGTATACCTTCTACACGTAACGAACATCAAAGAGAGGTACCTGAGGAACGCCATTTTAATCAACAATACTTTCAATCAATAAATACTCATCCAAGCCAAATATATAATGGCTTATTTAGAAATACCACTACCGAATCCACCTTCCATTTTAAACACGCTACGAACACACAGGAAATTCCAATTAGTATGAATGGACCTACCTTACCGCCTGAAGATACCTCAACTCCTGAAAATTACAGAAGAAAAAATACTGCTGTCACTGTAGATGAAATGAACTCTGCAATAATGAATGAACCAAGCAATCTTGAAGTACTTGAAACGGTTAATGAGCCTGTCATGGAAGCAACTGAAACTATTAATGAACCTGTCATTTTGGAAGCTGCTGAAACGGTTAATGAGCCTGTCATTTTGGAAGCTGCTGAAACAGTTAATGAACCTGTCATTTTGGAAGCAGCCGAAACGGTTAATGAGCCTGTCATTTTGGAAGCTGCTGAAACAGTTAATGAACCTGTCATTTTGGAAGCTGCTGAAACAGTTAATGAACCTGTCATTTTGGAAGCAGCCGAAACGGTTAATGAGCCTGTCATTTTGGAAGCTGCTGAAACAGTTAATGAACCTGTCATTTTGGAAGCTGCTGAAACGGTTAATGAACCTGTCATTTTGGAAGCAGCCGAAACGGTTAATGAGCCTGTCATTTTGGAAGCAGCCGAAACGGTTAATGAGCCTGTCATTTTGGAAGCAGCCGAAACGGTTAATGAGGCTGTCATTTTGGAAGCAGACAAGGTGTTTAACGAGCAAGCGGACGCAAATAAATCGCCTATTTTAAAAGGAGATGCATGTGAAATTCTTGAACCTACATTAGGGGAAGTATATGAAACCCATGCACAAATTGAAGTGGTAAACGAGCAACCCGAACTAAAAGACGAAGCACCTGAGGAAAACAAGAAAAAAGAGAAGGGTTCTTTGTTTTTCAATTTCTTTCGAAAGTGGAGTTAGTTTAAAGTTGAGGTGTACAGAGAGTAGTAACAATCTAGATATGTACGATAAATTTGTCCAATACGTATGAAAATACATATTGGACTTTTTCTTTTTAATTAACCAAATTAGCAGAAAGTCAAATTCATTATAGAATACTTGCCATTGACAATATCGCCTCTAAAACTGCCTCAATAATTTCCACATATAAAAACTACAATATGGATATTTGCCCTAACCCTATAATCTTAACTGAATAGAATAATGAAGAAAGGGGGTGTAAAAATGTGTATGAATTGTATGAATTCAGCGTGCGGCGGCTGCGCAAATCAAAATAATGAGTGTGCTGCACTCGGTCCTTTTGAAGCTATAGAAGCTGCATGTATTACTACTCCACCAGCTACAGGCTCCATCATCCCATTCGCGTCAGGTACTGTTCCTGTTGTTTTAACAGCAGTTCTTGGTGGCGCTATCGGCACAGTGAGCATGGTAGGATTTGGCACGTCTATTCCAGGGGTAACTCTTACTGGTACTAATATAGATTTAACAGCTGCTACAGGAACAGAAGCCTTTTCAGTTCCACGTGCAGGTACTATTACATCTATTTCTGCGTCCTTATCCGCAACAGTTGCTGCAACCCTTGTAGGAGGAACAGCAACAGTTAGAGCACAAATTTACCGCGCGCCTGCGGGAAGTAATATTTTCAGTCCTACAGATGCATTTGTTGATTTAGCACCTGCTCTTTCAACAATAGCAATAGGTACTATTACATTTGGTACTAGAAACGTTACACCAGTGCCAGTAGTTGCTGGTGATCGTTTATTAATGATATTCTCTCTTACTTCCACAGGAATTGTTGCTGCTGTTACTGGTAACGCAAGTGCAGGAATTAACATTGTATAAAAGACTATGCTCTTAAGTTAGATTAAAGCTACCATATAAGACCATTATCCGTATAACATACGATATTTACTTGAAAAACAATTTTCAAAAGTAGGTGATTTTAAAAATCGCCTACTTTTCGTTCTAAAAATATAGTAATTATTTCGCCACAGCAATCTGTATATGAGCAAGATGATGCTTCCCATGCCAAGCATATAAGGCAACTGCTTTTTCAAGCGTCATTAACCCTGAATCAGGATGATTAAATGCTCGTTGTATTTGCTCTGCTGTTAAGCTTTCCAACAAATAAACCCAGCGTGCATGTAAGCCCTCAATCAATTTATAAGATACCGAAACAGGTATTTCCGAATCCGGAAGCTGTGCCCATTCCACTTCGTTATAAGGTTTAATTGTCGGAGTATCCTCTGTTAAAGCTAGCTTAAAACGGATATAGCTATTCATATGACTATCTGCAATATGATGGACAAGCTGCGTAACCGTCCAGCCATTTTCTCGGTAGGATTTTATTAATGCTTGTTCACTTGCTCCGTTAAGTGCCTCTGCTAGTTGTGTCGGTAATAGACGTATATCCTCTATCCATTCCTTTATTTGCTGCGCTGTCACTACTTCCGGAAATTGAAATTGTCCAATTGGGTATCGTAAATTGGTCATGTAGCTATCCTCCATTTCTATTTTCTTACTTTTCATATTACCAATTTTATATTTTTCACGCTATTCGCATTTGTCATTCTAAGTAAAACCCTCGTTTTGTAAGAATTTCAGCTTACAAAACGAGGGTTACATTATATGGAATATTAATTTTTTATTCAGTAATATCATAAATTAACGTATCAAAATAGCTCCCATTCGTATAAAGTAAAATCGCCCAGTCTCCAGGTTTTGGGATTTTTACATTTGAAGGCGTATGAGCATCTGCGCCATTAACAGGTCCACCAAGCCCTATAGTCCAGCCATCTACTAAGATAGGATGCACTGTTTTAGATTCTTTATGATACCCGACAATGGTTAACTTGCTATCACGACCTTCTTCAATTCCCCAAAGATGCCACATCCATTTTTGAGTGGTTAAGCTCGGCATACTGGCACCGATAACACCTGATTTATTCACATTACCGATAATACCTCTGTCTCCAAATTCTAATGCCTTTTTGTCCCAATCAATCGATTTAAAATCACTTTCTTGCACAAAATCAGGCAAATTATTTGGCAGAGCAATCGCTTTCTCATTCATTGAACAGCCTACCAACAATAACAACACTGTTACCATAAGTACCCATCTCCGCATTACTACACTCCCTATAAGTTATGGCTTTTCTATGAAACGAATTTTTCGCACAAATTGTTACAGAGTATTCCGAAAACTAAACACAAACTATTATTCTATAGCTTTCATCACAAATTTAGCTAACGACTTTAGCGGATGCGTAATCGTTAACGTTGACTCTTTTTCGAATTGCCGTGCAGCCTCAACCATTGAAAGTTGTGCAACTGAAATATGCCGTTGCTCCTCTTCTAGATGATGAAGAGTTTGTCTAATAGCGTTATTATACGCTTCCTTTTTCCCCTGCATAATCAGTTCAAATGTATTGTCTATAACTTTTATTTTAGTATTAATGGATTTTTCATGTAGTAAAGCGTATTGCTGAAGTCTGTTCATTGTACCTTCTACGGTTTCAGGATTTGTAAAAAGAACCGTTTGAGGTTGTTTTTCTTCACATAATGTTTCAAAGAATGGCTCATCGATTTTAATAATTGGTATAGAAAGTTCCAACTGTTCTTTCTCTAACAATGCAATATAATTCGTGCACGTTATTAAGATTGCATCCATATTACAACCTTCCATCCATTCGAGTTGCTCTTTCACCTTAGAGGCTAACCTGTTAGTCCCTTTTGAAACTTGCTGTATAAGACCTGGATCCACAAAATGGATGAGTTCTACATTCTCCGTATTATGAAATGCCAGTTCTATATATTCAATATTTGAATGATGCGCATGTAAACAGCCAAGCTTTTTCTTCAAGTGCAGTCCTCCTAATTAGTAAGCTGTTTTTCCATTGTCGCTACAGAAAGAGAGAAACCGTTACGATTTTCTTCTTTGCCCTCTTTTGTGACAACATAACCTAATGAGCGATATAACTCAATGTTTCTTGGTACGCTCATACATACTTTACATTCACTAATCGTTTTTCCGCTAAGTGTAAATCTTAACATTGCAACTGGTTGTCTGGTTGTTCATCGATATACCCGATGAAGGCATCCTCTCCTTTCTTCAAATAATAGCTCATCACCATAACGTGTGGTTGATTTCCGTTCCGACTGGGCGCTTTGCCGCTGACGCTTCGCTTTCGCGCAGAGCAGAGCTTCCTAGGGGCGTCCGATGAGCCGCTTCGCTGCAGGGTCTCATCTGTGACGCTAATCCCCAAGGAGTCGCCCAGTCTCCACTCCAATCAACTTATATGCATGGCATACGTTTTAAGAAATGACATCCACAATTTTTGGTAATGAGCCAAAATAAAGTTCACTTATCAACACTCCCTTTAATTTAACATACAATACAACGCACTTTTAATCATAAATAAACCGCATTACCTTAAAATAATGCGGTCATCACTATTTATTTTTTGTTCACAAAACGTACTGCTCTACTCATAACAGTTGGAACGATTGAAGCATGATTTTCTTCCAACGCTTCATAGAAAGATATATCCATGATTTTCTGCAATTTACTCGCGATTTGTTGTGCATCATCAACCATAAAGGTTTCTAGTTCTCCCACACCGATGAATAGTTTTTCATAAGCAAATGGACGCTCTTTTAAAAATGTTGATGCATAACCTACTAGTTCATGCTTATTCCACCAAATAGAAGGGCTAATCGCTATATAACGTTGGAAGGTTGCTTGATGATGAAATAATTGCCAAAGCACAAAGTAGCCCGCTAATGAATGCCCGAACAATGATTGCTGTAGTATATTTACAGGGAATTGAGCCTGAATACTTGGCTTTAATTCCTCCTCTAAAAATGCACTGAAGTTCTCTGCTCCTCCATGTTTCTCATAGCCCTTTCCTTTAAATCTTGTAGGATACGTATATGTTTCGGCTTGTCCTGTAAAGTCATAAAATCTTCGTTCATGCATATCTGCACCATGCCCAATGCCTACAACAATAGTTGGCAAAATACCCGTTTTTGGTGCATTGCGACTTTGTAGGCGGACCGCTTCCTTAACAAGATGGAAGTAGGACGATCCATCTAATACGTATAAGACTGGAAAACCTCCTTCCGGTACTTCGCCATTCGGTACATAGATATTTACCGTATACATATAATCCGTAAACTTCGATACAATTTCTTGCGTCACATAATCAAGTGCTTTCTCCTCAATCATTTGTCGGTCTCCTTCATAACATCATAGCCGTAACATACGGGTGTTTTCGTAACTGGATCTTGCATAATACGTGCATTAATATTGAATACGTTACGCATAACATCTGCACATAAAATTTCCTCAGGTGTTCCAGTTTTAATTACAGCCCCCTGTCGCATTGCGATTAAATGATTAGAATATCGCGCCGCGTGATTAATGTCGTGCAATACCATAACAATCGTACAACGGTGTCGCTCATTTAAGTTTTTCACAATTTCTAGCACCTCTAACTGATGTGCCATATCTAAATAAGTTGTCGGTTCGTCCAACAGCAAAATACTCGTTTCTTGCGCTAAGGCCATTGCAAGCCATACACGTTGGCGTTGACCTCCAGAAAGCTGAGCAAGCTCTCGATTTCGGTACTCCACCGTATTTGTTACATGTAAAGCCCATTCAATCATTTCTTCATCTTTTTTTGTTAAGCGATTCACATTATTTCGATGTGGATAACGACCATAAGCAATGAGCTCCTCAACCTTTAACTGACCTGGTGCAATAGGCGTCTGTGATAAAATAGCTAGCTTTTTCGCAATGTCTTTCGTCGATAAATTTTGCATGTTTTGCTCCTGTAAATAAACCGTTCCCTGCTGCTTCTTTAATATACGACCAATCGTTTTTAAAAGTGTAGATTTCCCACATCCATTGGGGCCAATAATAGTCGTAATCTTGCCTTCTTCTATTGATAAATTTAAGCCTTCAAACACACGAACTTGTTCATAGCCAGAAGCCAAATTTTCCATTCTAAATGCCGTTTGCATACGATTTCCCCCTATGCCTTCGATTTCACTAGTAAATATAAGAAATACGGAATCCCGATAATCGAGACAACAATACCAACTGCCAGCTCAGACGGCGCAAATACTGTTTTTCCTATAAAATCAGCTGCAATAAGCAATCCCGCACCTATTAATGCACTTACTGGCATGACGTAACGATGTTGTATACCTACAAGCTGTTTAGCAATATGCGGTGCCATTAACCCAATAAAACCGATACTACCTGAGACCGATACACAGGCACTGACTAAGCCAACGCTTGCTAATAATAGCTTCATTTTCTCTTTTTCTACCGCTATCCCTAAGCTAGTAATACTATCCTCTTCTAATTGAAAATAATCGAGCAAATATGATTTCCGATAAACGTAAAAGCCTAATAAAATAAGCCACGGCAACATAGTCACAACAAAAATCCAGTTTGCATTATAAATGGAGCCTGCCATCCAAACTGCAGCTGCTTCAAAATCCTGAGCATTCATTTTCAATGATAAAAATAATGACAATGCCCCGAAACCACTATTAATCGCAATCCCTGTTAAAATTAGCCGTTGCATATCTAAGTGACCATTTTTCCGGGCAAATGAGAAAATTAACAGAGCGGCCATCGCGCCACCGACAAACCCAAAAATCGGCATCATCAAAATAGAGAACCAGCTACTCATATCCGCAGATGTGAGACGTAATTGAAAGAAAAACATAAATATGACCACTGCTGCACCGGCACCAGCATTAATCCCTAGAATCCCGGGGTCTGCTAGACCATTACGCGTAATACCCTGTAGTACAACCCCTGCCATTCCTAAGCCAACACCGACTAATGCTGCTATGGCAATACGTGGTAATCGGAATTCAAAAATGACAAGATCAAATTTGGGGTTCGACTCAAATCGTAGCAATGTTTTTAAGACATCCATCACCGACATATCAAAGACACCATTTGTAAGATGGAGATAGCTTGCACCAAAAATTAATAACACCAATATTGCAACAGTCATCACGAATACACTTGAGGTTTTTTTACGCACGTTTTTCACCTCCGTGTTTACGAACTAAATATAAGAAGAATGGGACACCAACCAAGGCCGTTAAGACGCCGATTGGAGTTTCGAATGGGTAATTAACAAAGCGACTGAGTACATCACAAAGCGCTAAGAAAAACGCGCCTACTACAGCTCCACACGGAATGATAAAGCGATAATCAACTCCAACAAGGAAACGTGTAATATGAGGAATAACTAATCCTACAAAGGCAATCTTTCCTACAAGTGCAACAGCCGTTCCTGTTAAACATACAACGGCAAGCATACTAATAATTTTCACGGCTTTTGTTTTTTGCCCAAGTCCAATAGCAATATCTTCTCCTAATGAAGTGATCGTAATGGCCTTAGCTGATAATAATGCAAGCACTAAACCAACTAACCCAAATGGAAGCGATAGCATGAGCATATCCATATCTACCATATGGACCTTTGTGTTATACCAAACACTTACCGTTTGAGATACTTGGAAATACATCGCAATAGCTGTAGCAATACTGCTTAAAAACGTACCAATGACCGTCCCAATGATGGCAAGCCTTACTGGTGATAAACCATTGCGAATTAAAGAGCCAAAACCAAATACAATCCCTGCGCCTAACGCTGAACCGAGCATAGAAAGTAAAATCATTTGGTAATTAGGAAGCCCTGGGAAAAATACGATGGCTAACGTAATCACAAATGCAGACCCATCATTCACTCCCATTAATGATGGAGACGCTAAATAATTCCGTGTAATACCTTGCATCACTGCGCCAGCTACTGCTAAAAATGCTCCCACCAGTAAAACCGCTGCAACTCTAGGAATACGTCCTGTTCGTATAATTTGGTGGTCCACATTCGAAGGATCAAATGCAGTAATCGCCTGCCACGCCGTTATTGCGCTAATGTCTTTTGTTCCGTACATAACGGATACTAATGCCACAATCACAATTAGGAATGGAGAAGCTGCTACTATTGAAAATGCTACAATGTTTGTTTTTTTCAACTTCCACACCTTTTTCTATTTGAACTCTATCTTATAAAAGGCCGGCAATAGCCTGGTGATTCCACCAAATCTACTACCAGCCTCTTTATACTATTTAAGTAATTTTTCAGCTGCGATATCTAAGAATTTTACCTTAGACCATGCAGTACCACCTTGTGCTAAAGGTTCAATGGCGTTCACGAAAACCTGATTATTTTGTGATGCCTTTAAGCTTGTAAAGATTGGATTCTTTTGTAGCTCTTCTAACGCTTTTGGTGCATCGGCATTTTCTGATTCCTCGAATTGAAGGAAAATAGCATCAGGATTAACCTCTGCTAATGTTTCAAGAGATAGTTCAGCCTGTGCCTTTGCAGTTTTTAAAACCTCTGGTATTGGAGCCCCTAAATCTTCATATAAAACAGGGTTTAAGTAAACGCCCGCAGGATAGATATACATGATGCCACCACGAACTCGAATAACAAGAATTTGCTTGTCCGCTAATTGCTCTTTAGATTTCACTTGAGAGTCAGCAACCTTCGCTTCATAATCTGCAATGATTTTTTTGGCCTCATCTTCTTTTCCTGTAAGCTGTGCAAGTAACGTTAAGTTCTCTTTCCAATTTGTAGAGACATGTGAATACGGAATCATCGTTTGAATTTTTTTAAGCTTTTCAGCCATTTCCTCAGGGTATTTTGAGGAACCTAAAATAACATCTGGATCAAGTTGAAGAATGGCTTCCGTATTCGGTGTCATTTTATTCCCAACAAGCTCAGCACCTTCTAATTCAGAAGCAAGATATGCTGGAATTTTCCCACCTATATCAAGCACACCAACCGGCTTGATACCGAGCATTGCCGCATCTTCCATAGATTCTAAGCTTGCAGCTACTATGTTTTTAGCATCTGCGGCAATTTCATATTTTTCGCCTAAATATGTAATCGTTTGTGTTTTCGCTCCATTTGTTTGCGTTTCTGTTGCACTAGTTTCTGCTGCATTATTTGTAGATGTAGATGACTCTTCTGCTTTATCCGTTCCACAAGCAGCCAAAGATAAAGCTAATAAAGCAGGTGCACACATTTTAAAATATTTATTCATCGATATTCTCTCCTAACGAACTTCATTATATTGATAATGATAATCATTTTCATTTATAAGTCAATAGTATTTATTTTTTAATTGATATCCATTATCATTTACGGATACTATCCTAACAAAGTGGAAAACAGTTGTGAATGGACGATTTCACGAATCGCATGGACTTTTGCCGATTTCTAACTTCTTTCAGCGGTAGTCTCACACCTCTATAGGTGTGGAGATGAACCCGGGGCAAAGTTACTTTTTAACGGGTGTCCAAACACCTACTGAAAGAAGTTAGAGCCTCCGGCGGATGTCACGGAATCGGTAAGGAGTTCTTCGTGCAAGCACAAAGCCGATTCCGGACGCAATTATGCCAAGGCATAATTGATTTACAAAAAAAGCTGCTTCTTTTTTCAAGAAACAACTTTTTATAAGTATTTAGCTTCCTCAAGCATTGTTTTTCGATAGGTTGTCGGCGACATTCCAGTACATTTTTTAAATACTCGACTGAAATAAAAGCAGTCTACATAACCTACACATTCTGCTATTTCCGCTACTGGAGAATCGTCATATTTCAGTAACTCCTTCGACCGTCGGATACGATATTCCGTTAAGTAGACGCTAGGATTCATCCCTGTGTGTTGTTCAAACAGATAGGCAAACTTTCGACGCTCCACGCCAAATTCTTCAGCAATTTTCGAAACAGAAAGTTGTGCAGCATAATTCTCATGTATATACTGTAAAGCTTGCTCCATCTGGTCACTTGCCGTATCGAGAACCTTCACTTTTGCCGACATAAGAATGGCTTCCAAAAGATTCATAAATAGAGTCTTTGCTTTTAGCACTGACATATTACCTGGCATTGCTTGGCTTTCTATTAACTGCTGTACATAGTCAATAATTTTTGTATGATAACCTGTATTGATTAAAAAGTGCTGAATTGATAATGGATATAAAATTGACTCTTCGGTAGAAAGTTGATAATGAACAACTGCATACTCCCATCCTTTATCATCAGAAGCTTTAATTTCGATTGGCATTTGTGGTCCTGCATGTACGACCATACCTGGCTCCATTGCATAAGGGGTACCGTTAAAACTAAATGTAGCGTTACCAGCAAGCGGCACAACCAATCCACACTTCCCAGGGGCTGTTGATCGCCCTTTATCTACTTGGCTTGGCTCCATTTTATTCGTAAAAACATCCGTAAATTTTACAGATGCATGTGCATAGTAATCAATTAAATGCTTGATATCCACTTTATAGCCCCTACATTCTTTAAAACTCTTTGGATTTGTGAAAAATGATGTAGATCATGATCTACTAAACTAGCAAAATATCGGTGAAGCGTTAATTCAGAAGCACCTATTGTAAAAGGTTGTTGCCATTGCTGATCAACTATTTGATAAAGCGCGTCAATTAGCTGATGTCTCTGATTGGTAAAACTGGCTATCGTTTTTTCTTTACTTTGCGCACGACTATTCCTTGCTGCGCTAGCATTCACCTCTCCTACATCCGGTCCTTTTGGTAAGCTTTCCTTTGTAAAAAGAAACGGTAAACGATGGTTTAATACGAATTCATCCCACGGTGTAAGATGTCCAATTACCTCTGCAACCGTCCATTTCCCAGGCTCTATAGGGGTACGCCATTGTTCTTCAGTTATGTTTACTAAACTTTCCACAAATACGATAGATTTTTCATAATGAGAGATAATTTGATGTTTATCGTGACACAAATCCCTTCGCTCCTTCGCTTCATTTTAGTAGAAAATCTGTAGTTTCGGCCAAATTGATTCCCACTGTTTGTTATGGATTCTACTCTTATAAACTTCATGCATTGGAGAACCCTTTGAAAATATGGTGTAGGAGCGACAATTCCAGCAACTAAGTGCTTAATACCATGAGGTGCAGCTATCTCAAGTCTTCCATTAGAAAGCCTCACACCAACAGCTGTTGGCATTTCTGGAAAATGTGCAACGCCATCAATAGATGATTGATAAGGCTCACTGTTATTTACTACGTGCATTCTTGCTTGGTTTTTCACAGACCAAGGCTCATCAGGTAAATACTTCGTCAATTCTTGTTCATAACGCCTCTCATAATTTTCTGAGAGATTTACTTTATCAAAATATATCACATCAATATCGGCTAATGGTGTTCTAAATTCTTTTTCATGCAGACAATCCCACATCTTAGATCGAATAAATCCTGCACATATCCATGAATCAGGTAATTGGAGTTTTTCTACAGTTTTTAAAATGTCCATCATCCATTCATCTGCAGCAATTAAGCTTTTTAGCTCTTCTTCTGTTTTTATCAGTTTCATTCACCTCTGAATTTGTCATACCAATGCCTGCACTCTTCTAATTAATGATTTTCAACCCATGTTCTTATTTTGTTAGCAACATCCTTAGGTGCTTCACGAAAAATATCATGGCCTGCATCAGCGATTGGTTCAATGTCCAGGTTTTTAATTCTAGATTGCAAAATCTGAACGCTCTTCTTTCTAGCAGATTCGAGTTCAACTGGTTTTGTAGCGCGTATTAAAAGAGCCGGGCAGTGTACCTGTTCTACTATATCTGTAACTGATTCTGCATAATTACCTTTTACCATGGATTGTGCTGTAAAAGTAGAAATCGTTAGTCTAATTTCTCCATCTTGTTCCTTAACTTGAGCCCTTGATGCTTCTTTAAGCTCTTCCGACCATCTTGAAAGCTCTTCTTTTTCCGATTCAAAAAATACGTCCCAAGATGGGAATCTTACTTCATTACAGAACTTCTCAATATTTAGTAGTTCGTTTTCTAATGTCATTCCTAAATCTTGAGGTGATAAATAACCGCCATCTAACAAGATAATCCCCTTTAGTTGTTTAGGGTATTTAGCAGCATAATGCACTACCAAATCAGCTCCTAAGGAATGACCAATTAAATAATGAGATGTATTACCTAACTGCTGATTTATTATTTTTTCTATTTCTACAATCAAACTGGAAGGAAAATAATCCTTTTCTTCTTCCAAGGCTTTTGCATAGCCGTGTCCAGGTAAATCAAAGGTGACAATATGGTACTCTGGTAAAAGTTTTGCTAGTTCTCCATATGCTAAGCCCGTACTCCCTAATCCATGAAAAAAGAGTAAAGTTGGATTTTGAGAGTCACCACATTGATATATATTTTGTTTCATCGCTACCATCCCCTTTGGTTAAAAAATATTCCCATCAATTACAATGATAACTATTTATAGTTTTGTTTCAAAGGGGCTAGACAGATGAAAATAAACATGTGGCAAATCAGGAGAGATTAGAACTTTATGGAGACTGTATTTTGAAGAGGATTTATAGTGGAAGAGAAAAAATCGCCTGTAATTTGTACCGATTATATTTATAAATTTATTTTATACAAAACGAAAAATAATATATTAGATTTATAAATTATTTACCCGTACCCTTTAACTAATAATGTTAAAGGAGACGCTTATGAAAAAATCTTTTATTTTGATTGTAACCTTTGCCATCGTAATGGGACTTTTTAATACAAAACTTCCACTGACACTCGTTAGTATCGGAATTATTGCCGCTTTTATCGGCACTCTAGCTGGGGGTGCTGGGCTTATTACGATCCCGGCTATGATGCTTGTTGGCATACCTATTCAAACAAGCATTGCTACGAATAAATTTTCATCGGGCATTGCAGCATTGTCGAGTATCTTTTATCTTCTTTATCATAAAGAGCTTCGACTAGCATCTATTATGAAATATGTTGCTGTAGCTTTTGCTGGAGGCGTTTGTGGAGCACTCCTAACAGTATCCATCTCCGAAAAAACAATGAATATTATTGCATGTACTCTACTTTTTTTCGCCTTGTTTATAACGTTGAAAAATAAAGAATGGACTGTTAGTTCAGAAGAAAATGACACTAAGCACAGCAATAAATTATGGCAGCCATTTTTTATCGCGGTTTATGATGGTGGCTTTGGACCTGGCTCTTCAACCTTCAGCATACTACATTTTTTACGCTATCATTACACCTACATAAAGGCTGTACAGCTCACACGCGTACTTATATTTGGGAGCTGTACAGGAGCATTTTTAGTTTTTTACCAAACTGGCTTTATTCAATGGCATTACGCAATTGCGATGGCAATAGGATCCATTATCGGCTCTCAGCTTGGCCTTTTAGTTTTACCAAAAATCCCAATGAAAACAGCGAAAATATTACTAACAGTGATCATCTCATTACTACTCATTCAAGTATCATTAAAAATTATATAACTTGAAGCTTCACTTACTGCTTAAATGTTCAATGTTCATGGATTAACTTCCATTCATTGTTTAAGACCGTAAAAATATTCGTCGCTCTCCCGCTACCTGATACAAACTTTCCGTTATGATAGCCTTCATAATGGTATGTATAAATGCAGGTAGCTGATTGTTCATCAACCGTAAGCCAATAGACATTGGTAGCCGAATAAACTTCTTCCTTTATTACATTCCAAGCATTAGTAAAATAAGCACCTATTTCTTCTAAAGACGTACATGTTTTATCCGAAAACCAATACACCGCTTGCGGATGCAAAATTTGCTTTACGTTGTTAAAATAATGGGAATTTGTAGCAGCAATATAGTTTTCTAATGCTTGATGATACTCCATTGTAATCCACCCCTTTTTAACTAATATTTGCAGAAATTATATTACAAAGAACGTTATTATTAGAAATAAAAATAACATGTTAGTTTATTATTTTTTGAACTTTCTATTTTCATATACATAATTACTCTACGCTATAATTATGGTAATCTAATACTTATTTACCAGTTGCACGAAATATCCGTTTAATGCTGGGACATCTTTTCACTTAGAATATAGTATTCGTATTTATATCATTACGTTTAAGTAAGTCGTTACAAGTGTTATCCCCTTTAAGGGAGGCATAATTGGATTTAAAATGGCGATAAACTTTTCTTTAAGGGGTTTTCTAATTGAACAACTGATGAAGGAAAAAGGCGAAAATTAAGGCTCTTGACATATTTAGTTAAGTTGCGGAAGAAAATGGTCCGAAAGGTTAGATGGATGGAACAAAGCAAATAAAAAAAGGTTAGGTGGTGAACAATAGTGATTAATAGTAAAGCTGTACTTATCCCTATGTTAGTCTTATTCATTACTCTTTTACGCCAAGTAATAATTCATTGGGGAGAAAATACAACCTTATTTTGGTTCTATTTATTCGGTGTAATTTTTTTGGCAATTGTTTTATTGTATTCATTATTTGTAACTAAAAGAAAGAAAGTACTTTAGTATCGAGAATCATGTTAACTGGATTATTAGCAATCTAAGGTACAGAATATAAACGTTTAAATAAAGATGGGATAACGTGACAAGGACAGTTCAGGCAGTATATGATGAGCTAAAGTAAGGAGGATACCCATGCTCGCTACTATTCAAAAACAACAAAATAACTATGTCGTAAAATTTAACCGTCCGCTGTCACATTCAGTTGATGCTGTTTGGGCTGTATTAACGGAGAATGGAAAGCTTCAAAAATGGATGAATAATTTAGAAATTATTGATCTTCGAAAAAACGGTAAAATGCATTTTAATATAAATGATGGTACAGATATTTATATGGAAATAACAATTACAGACTATGTTGAGAAGGAAGTGCTCGAATTTGATTGGGGCAAAGATACAGTCAGATTTGAACTCTCCCCCACTAGCAACGGTTCCATATTAGTATTACTTGAATCGATTGGTGAGCTAACTGAGCATACACCTAAAGATTTAGCCGGGTGGCATGTATGCTTAGGCCTGCTTTCGGATTTATTAAATGGAACGGTACATGAAGAATTCCCAATGGAAGAATGGCAAAAGTGGTTTGCAGAGTATAAGCAACTTGTGGATGACGTAGAGAAGATTTAACTATATTACGAATAAAACTCCTAGAGCATACGTGCTTCAGGAGTTTTCATAGTGTTGGAAACTTTAATTAAATGACACCTTTATTTTATAAATGAACTTATTTATCACGGCTTTTCAATACGCTTCATTACCATCTCGAACATTCATACGAGCGAATATTTCTTCTTGCAATAGTTTGGAAGCGCCAGCCACTTCTGCTACTCCATCGGAACCCTGAAACAAACTCTCTTCCTACAGCAGTTAGGAAGAACCAAAAGCTTGATCCATTAAACATCCATATAAACGTATTTCTAAATAGGCATGATCGAATACCACTTGTACCTATTCCGAATGGTGGAGTTGATGGTGCAAAGCTAGGTGGTGGACCTAGAGGCATTTGACCTGCTGGTGGTGGGCCAAAGCTTGGTGGTTCAAACGATGGCGGTGGGCCAAAACCTGGCGGGCCGAAACCTGGTGGTCTAGATGATGGTGGTGGGCCGAAAACAGGCGGACCAAACGATGGTGGCGGACCAAAACCAGGCGGTCTAAATGATGGTGATTGGCCAAAACCAGGTCGTCCGAATGAAGGTTCGAAATCGGATTCTGGAAGTGGCATAATCTGTTCAAATGGATTGTTCATAATAAACCCCTCCTTTTACATATTTCAATATATGTAGGAGGGCTAATAACTGTTGAGCAATTGCCTATTAGCCTTGTATTTAGTCGTCCTAACTGCTTTCGTATATTCGTGGTCAACATCGTATAATAAAGGTGTATTTCCCCAGCAGGATCTTACTACAACACATGGCAGTAATGTCACCCTCATCTATTAAATAATGCTCACAACCCTCTCCGTCATGCAAAACTAAATGGAGAGGATTTTTTGTCATCTAGACAAATAAGAGTGCATCACTCGCCAATCCTCAAGCTTTTCTTCATAAGATTTAATATTCTTCCCTGGTATTGGGCTTGTCGAAGGCATTTTTTGATATGCTCGACCATCTAAAACTGCAAGGCCGATATGCTTTTTAAACACCTCGAATGCCTTTGCACCATTAAAAAGCACTAACTCAATATTAGGATAGTGTGCAAAAAGCGTTTTAAAATCATTCGGCTTTTCATTACGAATAGCCGCGTCTAAGCTTCCTTTACGCTCGCACGACTCTATAGTATCCCAAAGTCCAATATGATGGTTCTTTAGCAAATTTAATCTTTCTCCATAATTCTGAGGTATAAACGCTTCTATTATTTCTCCAATAATCGGCCAAAAGTGATTGCGTGGGTTCCCATAATATTGCTGCTTCTCTAATGATTGCTTTCCTGGCATCGACCCAACAATTAGTACCTTTGTAGACAAATCTATAACCGGTGGTAATACATTTTTAAGTTCATTTGACATAACAATCACTCCTTCCATCTATTGTAGCGGAAGATTTGTGTCAATGTTATAGAAGGGCACAATTCGCTCGTATCAAAATTAAAGTTCCTCACCATAACGGGGGGTTGCTTTCCGTTACGGCTAGCGCTTTCTGGGAGTCGCCTAGTCATAACAACAAGGATCAGCTTATCCTCATTACATACGTTTTTCATCTCTATCTTTCAGCGATGAAGCTTTACATAGGAATTAATTATAAAGAAAAATCGGAGCCAGCAAGTATTTCATCCGAACTTTTTTCATGCAGTTTATTTGATGAATGATTTTTTATATAGGTCCTTACTATTTCGTATCCAATGCAATATCCTATCCATTGAGGAAGCTTTCCTCCATATAAGAATTCAACATGATTGTTTAATCCTTGAATATTGATTTGAGGCAAAAAATGCCCCTTCCAAATTTCTAGCATCTTATCCAATGAGTAGTACCTCAACCACGGCGCTAACCATCTATCCCCGTAAATTTCCTCTACTGCGCATTCTGCTAATCCTTCTAAAATTAAAGAATCTAATAAAGTCACTTCGTCTAGCGTTTTATTTACATATTGCAAACGACAAACATGATTATACTCATGTGCAAATAACGCTTTAAGCTCCTGCTTTTCAAGCTCTCCTATATATAAAAACAAAGCATTTGGATAGGCAACACCGTTTTTCTTAGTAATCGTTTGCTCCTGCGTGATTGGGAAGATATAGATTGGTATATTTGGACCGCTCCATTTCTCCTTTAAATAGTTAAATTCCTTCTGTACTACTTCCCAAATGTTTTGTCTTTTTAACTTGTTAATGTCTATTTTTTCATGTGACTGAAAAAGTCCCTGTTGCAGTAGTTCAAATTGTATTTCATCTAGAGATCCGCCAATAAAAATCTCTACTAAACGACTGCAAAGTATAGAGCGTTGTAAGCCCTCAAGATTTTTGTGATTAAGCTTTTGACTAGCTATTAATTCATTGAGCCACTCATCTGTAGGTATTACTGACATACATTCCCCCCTTACTATAGCTTATGTTTGAAGTAGACAATCGGCTAGTGATAATGTTTACAGCCGCATATATTAGCTTGTAAGGAAGTCGAAAGGAGGGATAGTTTGTGAATCCAGCTGATACTTATAATCTTTGTTGTCAATATCATGGTAAACGTGTAAGAATTGAAGAAAGAAGTGGCAGAGTACATTATGGAGAAATAACTAGGGTGGATAGAAGACAGGTGTGGATTCTACCTGATAGACGATTTGGTGGTTATGGTTTAGGATGGGGTTGGGGTTTTGGAGGAGCAGGAGCAGGTTTTGGAATTGGAATCGCATTTGGGGTAGTTGCCGGAATTGCCCTAGCACCACTACTATTTTGGTAACATTGAAATGACTAATTTTACTATCCGCTGCGCGAAGACATGGAGAAAAAATAAGCCATTTCAATCACTGAGATGGCTTATTGTCCTCATTGCACTTGCTCTTGTTGCTGTTTGATTTCAATCAACTCGGATATTGTGACAAATGTATAGCCTTGTTTCTTCAGTTCTGGTAATATTTTTTCCAATGCTTTGATGGTCTGCGTACGATTGCCGCCTCCATCATGGAACAAAATAACATCACCTGGCTCCGTTCCCTTCATCACTTTTTGTACAATTTTATTGACCCCTGGCTGTTTCCAATCTTGAGTATCCTGATGCCAAGACCACATCACTACTTTGTATCCATCCTTTACAGCGGCATTAATCATTTGATCATTATAGTAACCACCTACAGGACGGAACAAAATCGGTGAAAACCCAGTAATACTATAAATTATTTCCTTTGTCTTACGTAGTTGTGACTGTAATTCAGCTACGGAAGCTTTAAACGGATGTGAATACGTATGATTGGCAAGCTCATGTCCTTCTGAATAAGATCGTAAAACAAGGTCTGGATATTTTTCTGCATTTTTTCCAATAATAAAAAACGTCGCCTTTGCATCATACTTAGCCAATAAATCTAAAATAGCTGCTGTATACTCGGGATGAGGGCCGTCGTCGAAGGTTAGAGCAATTATTTTGTCTTTTGTGTTAATGTCCCATACAACTTCCCCTGTCTCCTCATAATAAGGTCGACCTTTATCCGCATAGGTTGTCACTACTGTAGAAATTACCGATATGATTAAAAAAAACAAGGATAGAACCAATACATATTTGCGTGTCATAAGCATCACCTCCCAAGTTCAAATTCACATAACTCCGTCAACTTACTATTTACGAATTACAATGAATTATACTTAGGAAGGTTTGGCTGTTTTCTCCTCTTAAAACACAGGTCGTTTTTGGTAACTAATAATTTTTTAATAAAAATGCCGAACACCTTTTTAACTATTGCCATATGTATATAGAGAAAAGGAGTGATTTCGGATGGTAACAATTGAGCCTATTATGATCAAAGGCCATTTTTTCACTGCAATAGTTGTTCAATTACCAAAAACAACACTGCTAACAATTTCTAACGACACGGGGTACATTATGTGTGGGGCTTTAGATGTTGGTCTATTAAATGACCGCTTAGCAGACCGTAAAATTATTGCCGGTCGAGCAGTTGGCGTGAAAACAATTGATGAGTTATTGACGGCTCCATTAGAATCTGTGACATATGAAGCGCATCAACTTGGTATTTCTGAAGGAATGTCTGGTGTAGAGGCATTATTAAGAATGGTATAACAAAATTATTACAAAGCGTCAGTGCAATAAGACTAGGCGCTTTTTTTCTTCAGTCTTATGTAAAAGTGTAGTGTATAAGCTATTTATTCTATTCCAATACTTTAGACAAAAGGAGTGTTTCATTTTGTCTAAAGATAATCAACGGAAAATACATGTAATTTTGTTGTTAATAGTACTTATTATTTTCGTGTGGTCTGTCATAAAACCAGTATCCTATTTAGACTGGCTCGCAGAAGTTAGTCCTGCTGTCGTTGCAATTATTATTGTAGTCGCTATTTATAACAAGTTTCGCCTTACAACACTTTCTTATTTTATCATTGCCCTTTTGTCTATTCTAACATTCATTGGTGGACACTATACTTATTCGGAGGTTCCACTTTTTAACTGGATTAAAGAGGAGTTTCACTTAAAACGAAATGACTACGATCGATTTGGGCATTTCCTAAAAGGTTTGATGGCCATTGTCATAAGAGAAATATTAATACGAAAAACACCATTAGTAAAAGGCGCCTGGTTAACAGGCATATCGATGAGTATTCTCCTTGCTATTGCTGCTCTCTATGAAATAATTGAATGGCTCAGTACAAAAATTTCAAAGGGAAGTCAAGGAGCCAAAGATTTTGTAGGTATGCAAGGAGATCCATGGGATGCACAATGGGACATGTTTTCTGCCTTCCTCGGGTCAATTTTGGCTTTACTGCTATTTACAAAATTACATGATAAATTATTGAGAAGACAGACAAAGTAAAACAATTTTCTTCTGTAGCAAGCATAGGATAACTAATATGAACCATTCGAAAGGTGGTACTCTATGTACTATGCAAGTGTTAGTCAACAATCACCCCATTTATCTCGCGTGATTGCTGTCACTGGAAATGGAAAAGTACTAGCTACTCCAAGCTATGTTCAAATTCAATTAGAAGTCCAAACAAGAGGAAAAAATGTACAAGATGCACAGCAGGAAAATGCGGTAATTATGAATCGTGTCATCCATTCACTTTTAACTCTCCATATCCCGAGAGAAAATATTCAAACAACGGTCTATACTATTTCACCACTTTATGATTATAAGGACGGCCAACAGATTTTTAAAGGCTATGAAGTTACAAATGGTATTACCGTTAAAATAACGGATACGAGCCAGATTGGTGAAATTATTGATACAGCAGTAGAAAATGGTGCAAATCGGATTTCCTCTATCCAATTCAACATTGACAATGTAGATGCCTATTATCAACAAGCTCTTAGTTTAGCCCTTCATAATGCCCTAATGAAAGCTAAAACGATTGCAGAGACGATGCATTTGCCTTTACAACTACAACCAATCGAAATTGTTGAGGAACATGAAGGTACACCTGTCCTGTATAGATCAATGGCGTTGGCTGATTCCAAAATTTCTACTCCTATTGAACAAGGTCAAATAGCCATTAATGCGAATGTTCGAGTGAAATTTCAATATTAAATTGTATAAGAGCCTTCACCCTATTTAAATAGGATGTAGGCTCTTATAGTTATTTAAGCTTGTAGAGATTATCTGTCGTTAAATTCAAACGTATTTTTTTCTAGATTCACTACTCCATCAGACGCTTTAAAAATAATATCAAAATGTTGACTATACGAATGCATAAACAATTCATATTGAATCCGACGTTCTTCATGGGACTGCTTTAAATAATTGATATCAGTTCCCCTTTCAAGTACATCACGACCGGACCTTCTCTTTAATTCCGTCTCACCATCTGTATAAAAGTAAATTTTCAAATCAAATAATATTGGGTTAATAAATGCTACACTCATTCCTTCTACAACCGTTACTTTATTTTTTGAAGAAATTAACGCACTTTTCATATAGTGCGTATCTATTGTCAATAAATCCAGACCTTGTCTAACCATTTGAATATCTCTTTCCAAAGAAGGTAAATGATGCGCCGCTGGATGGCAAGCTGTCATTTTAAAATGATGCTGCTCGTTTCGATAAGTATAATTGATCATTGAATGCTTTCGTATATCCGAACTAACAATGTACGGGTCTGTATTGATATAATTCACTTCATTTAATTGGTTAATAAGCTTATTGGCGAACGTTGTTTTTCCTGCTGCTCCATGTCCGGAAATACCGATAACAATTGGTTTATCTTCCTTGCTGGTCCAAGTAACGATTTCTTGCAATAACCTATCCATCTTTTTTCCCTCGCTACATCTATTTTATAAGTTTTTATTTTATGGTTATTGTACCCCATTTGCTAATTAGTTCCAATTTGTTCGACGCTTTACCAATCTTGCCCTTCTTTAATTTTTCCGTATTTTTTTCTTTCTGATAGCCTTCTAAATTAACGCTTAAGTCAGATGATTCACTGTTCGCTTTAAGCTCTAATGATTTCGGTGCCGCTTTGTATGATATTGTTATATCCCCTGAAGCGGTTTCTACAAATAATGATTTTCCTTCGATAACTTCTTTCATTAAAACTTCACCGCTAGTCGAAGTAATATCCGTTTTCGGACTGTTGACTCTAGTCATATAGCTATCACCATTTGTAGCAGCTATTGTTAATTCGTTTAAGGTACTGTCTTCGATACTCAATTCACCATCTTTTGATGTGATTGTCCCTTTATCAGCCGATAGTCCCTTAATGGTTTTAAAGCCAGAATCCGTTGAAATCGAAATTTCTTCTGTTTCAATGTTGTTAATTTTGATATCTCCATAGCTGTTTTTTAATGCAATCTTATTCACAGCATTTTTAGGAACAGAAATGTGAATAGTACCTTTTTTTCCAAAGCTAAAGTTTTTCATAGCTCCTTCTTCAGCGTCTTGTTGAATTACCTTTACTTTATTTCCGTCTTTCTTAATTTCAACAGGATTGTTATCCTGCTTCTCTTGTTGTTTACCTTCAACTTCAATTGTCATTTTTTCAGATTCTGTATTTTCTAATGCTATATTCCAAGACTCTATGTTTAATTCTAGTTCTTCAATTTCCTTAACATCAAAGGATTGTTCTTCATTAATGCTTTTTTCTCCGTTTATGTTAAAGGTGAAAAAAATTCCTCCTATTGTAATAACGAATATCAAAGCTATAATCGCTTTTTTCACTTTACATCCTCATTTCTCATATTAATTACGCCTCGAATCTATTCCAGCTTTTGCTGAAAGAAGATCATCAATTATGCCTCGGCATAATTGCGTTCGGAATCGGCTTTGTGCCTAGGCCTGCACGAGGGCCGACACGATGTCGGTCATTTCGGTAATGCCGCAGGACGTGGCGTTTTTACCGATGCAGGTCAGTTAGCCGTTATCGCATGGATGCGATGTTTTTAGGCTAACATCCCCTAAGAACTCCTTTCCGATTCCATAACATCCTCCGGAGGCTTTGGGCCAACAGATGTTTTGTGCGAAAGCGCAGTGATAACGTAGCGTCAGCAGAGGGTTTTTTTGTGCGAAAGCGCAGCGACAGCAACAGCATGATGTTGGTCACTCAGTCGTTGCCACAGGACGTGGCGATCTTAGAATGAGTTTCTCTATTTCAGCGGGTGTTTGGACACCCGCTGAAAGAAGTTAAATTAAATCTACTTTGTCGACTTTATAATAGGACAGATAGCCGATAATAAGCCCTAATAGACACATTATTATTGGGACCATGATAAACTGAAATAAACTGGCAGATGTATCCCCATTCGAAACCGTTGAATTAATAAGAAATCCAATTAATACAGCTGATGTAATTGTTGAAGCAGTTGTTTTTTTTCGCATGCCGAAGTACAAAGGAATTAAGCTTACCCCAGCCATCATAAAAGCATTGATGAAAGTAGACGGTATAGTAGCTACCATCTCCTGTATCTCAATAGGAGCTTCAAACAAGTTCATCATTGGATTAAAATAATAAACAGCGATATTCATCATAAAAGTCGCAATGATAATGCTAAAGAAACAGAATCCAAAAACTAGAGACAGCTTAGCAAAAATAATTTTTTTCCTTTTTAACGGATACGTAAATAATAATTGAACAGTCTTATTTTTGTATTCATCTATGACTAAACGAGATAAAATGATGCTCGAAAAAATGATAAAAACAATTCGAATTAAAATATTTGTTAAAGACATAAAATCTGTATAATCCTGAAACATCTTTTCATCTCCAGAACCCATGGCCATTAGTGCAACTGCCGCAAAAATTCCAACAATACAAATGATTAAGCCATTAAAATAGCTAGATATACGATTCTTTTTCCATTCAAGTCTTAATAGTTTAAGCAATTTGATTCCCTCCATTTATAAGATTTAAGAAATACTCTTCTAAATGCTGTTGCTGTTTTTCAATGCCATTGACAGCAATGTTATTTAAAATAAGTTCTTTATTCACTTGAGATTGGGAAATGTCATGTTCAAAAATTCGAATACAATGTTGATTCGTAATTTCATATTTCCGAATACCTAACTTGCTCTCTAGCACATGAATCGCTTTTTTCACATCGTCTATTTTAATCTCCAGATACTCCATGTTCTCTTTTCGAATATCCTCCATCCTTATCTCTTTCAATAACTTCCCATGATGAAGAATACCTATTGTATCTGCTATTGATTCAATTTCTGATACGATATGACTTGATATTAATATGGTGATTCCAAGCTTCTCCTTTAGATGAAGTAAGAGCTCTCGAATATCTTTAATACCGATTGGATCAAGACCATTTATCGGCTCATCCAAAATAAGAATTTCCGGTTTGGCAACAATTGCACGTGCGATACCTAGCCTTTGCTTCATCCCTAGCGAAAATTCATGTATTTTTTTATGTTCAACACCATTGAGACCTACTATCTCTAGCGCTTTCTCCGTGGCTCCTTTTTCATAAACCCCAATATACTCGCAGTGAAGCTCTAGATTTTCTTTAGCTGTCAGTCTTTCGTAAAATTCCGGATACTCGATAATACTGCCTATTTTGCTCAAGTATTGATAGGATGTATTTGAGATGGATTGATTCAATATTTTAATATCACCTGAAGTAGGTTTTACTAAATTTAAAATCATCTTCATAATCGTTGTTTTGCCAGCACCATTCGGACCTAGAAACCCATAAATCTCTCCCTTCTTAACATTCATATTGACATTCGATACAGTCTCGACTCCTTTAAAGCTTTTACTTAATTGATGTATTTGAATTACGGTTTCCATGTTATATACTCCTTACCCTTTTGAATTCGTTACATTAAGCTTACTAAGTGAAAGTAAAATCAAAGTAAACTCGATGGAAAATGACAGTAATTTTTTCAGGAGAGTAAGGATATGAAGATCAGAAGCTGTTATGATGAGATTGAAACGAGGGATAAAAATGGAAATTGCTGAAAAAATTCTAATCGTAGATGATGAGGTTGGTATATTAAAATTATTAGAAATTACGTTACGAAAAGAAAACTTTATACATATTGATACTGCCTCAACGGGTAAAAGCACACTACAACTTGTAAAAGAAAATCAATACGATATTATTTTGCTCGATATAATGCTACCAGATATAAGTGGCTTTGAACTTTGCACAGAAATACGTAAGCAAACAAACACCCCAATTATTTTTGTCAGTGCTCGCTCTACAGATTTTGATAAATTAACGGGATTGGGTATTGGCGGAGATGATTATATTACGAAACCTTTTAATCCGTTAGAGGTCGTCGCTCGAATAAAGGTCATCCTTCGACGTCAAAAAATGTATGAAAGTTCTCAGCAACAGCAGCATACAAAATTTGATTTCGGTTATTTTGCTCTTAATCCTGAATCTGCTACATTAATCGTTAACAATCAACTTGTCGAGTGTACAGCTAAAGAGCTAGAGCTGCTGCATTTCTTTTGTAAAAATCCAAATCGTATTTTCACAACTTCACAGCTCTATGAATTCGTGTGGGGAAATGATGTATATGGCGAGGAGAAAACCGTAACGATTCATATTTCAAAGCTAAGGAAAAAGCTTGGGGATGATACGCGTAAATCTAAAATTATTGTGAATTTAAGGGGTATTGGGTATAAATTCATTCCACCGAAAGAGGACTCACTATGCGAATAAACACTCGATTTACATTACATCTCGCACTGGGGATTATTCTGTGGATACTTTTAAGTGGTGTCTGTATTATTATCGGGCTCGAAGGGATTCTTCCTCTCTTTAAAAAATCTATTAGTGAAGATTATGAGAGTCTACTGGTAGCATGGATTTTCGGGTTCAGTACTATTGTTTGTATTGCTGTATTTGGTTGGTATTTCGGGGGTCCTCTTGGTTTTATAATGTCTTGGATTCATCAGCTGTCACAGGAAAACTACAAACAGCCTGTTGGACTATCAAAAGTCTATACCCGTAAAGGAAAGCTCCGTATGCGTTACATGTTATATCAAGAGGTACTTCAACATCTACAATCCTTATCAGGAAAATTAAAAGCTGCTGAAACAGAACGTGAAAAGGTTGAACAAGCCAAACAAGAATGGATTGCTGGTATTTCGCATGATTTAAAAACACCATTAACGTATATTACAGGCTACTCTACTCTATTATTAAACGAACAATACGATTGGTCTAAGGATGAAGCCCGTTCTTTTATTCAAGAGATCGCAGATAAAGGCAAGCATATGGAGGAACTTATTCAAGATTTAAGTCTCGTCATTCAGTTTAATAATACGGACGGTCAGTTACCCTTGCGTAAAACTAATCAGGATATCGTGGATTTTACAAAAAGAATCGTTGCTACTATAAGCAACAATCCACAGGCTAATGACTATATATTGCACTTCAAAACTGATACATCCGTTATTAACATTGACTTTGATACGAAATTCATGCAACGCATATTACAAAACATTCTTATGAATTCAATTATCCACAATCCATCTAACACAAATATTTATACACAGATTTTCGATAGTGTTGAGCATGTAGAAATCCACATTGTGGATAACGGTGTAGGGATGTCTCAACACATGATGGAGAACATATTCCAACAATATTATCGTGGAACTACAACAGATTCTTCATCTGAAGGTACTGGATTAGGCATGGCAATCGTTCATAAGCTCATTCAAGCTCATAATGGCACTGTCTCTGTACAAAGCGAATCTTCTAATGGGACAACGTTTATTATTACATTGCCTAAAAAATAATATGGAAATCGAACACTTTTGGATGTATCGCCCGAGTTGTCGGTTGTTGGACTTGAGCAGTTCACTTCTTTGGTGACCTGATCACTTTTGGGGTTAACTGATCACTTCTTCGGTGAACCCGATCACTTTTGGGGCTTACCTGATCACTTCTTTGGTGACCCGATCAATTTTGGGGTTTACCTGATCACTTCTTCGGTGAACCCGATCACTTTTGGGGTTTACCCGATTACTTCTACAGTGAACCCGATCAATTTGATGGCCCATCGGAATCATTCATGAAATTATATGGTTGGACATATATTTAAGCATCATAAATTGGTTCAACAAGGAGGATTTCATGCAATCTGAAAAATTGCGACTAAGAAAGATTCAACATCTTGCTCATGAAATTACTGATGAAATGCATAAAGGTGAAGAACTTACGCACTTAGAAACATTGATTCCTGTTATTGATAATTTATCTCGTGCGATTGGTGATTTAACAGATTCCTATGGAAAGTATTCATTAGATTATGTAGAGGAAAAAGTGAAAAATGCTCATACGCTTTTGTTTAATAAAGAAAAAGTGGATGTCTATTTATAAAAATATGAGAAAAGGGTAACCATTTATATGGTTACCCTTTAAACATTTAATGTGTTTCAGGATTAAATGTTTTACAATCTGTTTCTTCACTATTAGATGCCTGTTGTCCTTTTTGACTTACTACATAAATTTTTTCTGCACCACATCTGTTTCCAGAGTTCCAAAATGTACAGTTATTGACTTCACAAAGAATTTCTTGTGCCATCGTTTCCACACCTCCTCTTTTTTATCATTAACAAAATTGAGGTATTCAATACTTAGTTATAGAAGGTGTAATGAGTGGAAATATACATCATCTAAACTTCGATTTCATAGTGTTGAAAAATAAAATGGTCAAAGAAATCTTTGTGAATGTTGCGGCTCTTTAATTTCCGTTCGAGGCTACTCGCTTTCCTGTGGTTCAAATATAAAAGCAATTGTTGCTGCCATATTGTCTTATTACTATAAATTAAAGTGACATCTAAAAAAACACACCCAAAGTAGTGGTTGATTGGAGTGGAGACTGGGCGACTCCTTGGGGATCAGCGTCACAGATGAGACCCTGGAGCGAGCATCGCGAGTGAAGCGGCTCATCGGACGCCCCCAGGAAAGCGCCCAGTCGGAACGGAAATCACCCCCTCATTTTGCCATAAGAGTCATACTTTAATTTCATTGTCACAATAGTTTTTCTACACGTTAATCAATAACCTTTGTCGGTGTTGCCTTTTGCACAATTATAATGCCATCATATGCCTTTGCAGGTGTCATCTCAATTGTATAAAGCATTTTCACAAACTTATACCAAACACTAAAGTCATCTCCGATATTACCCATTCTTTGTTTTTTTGCTAAGATGTTCGCTAAATCCGGCGATTCATTAGCCTTTTTAAAGTCTACATAAAATATATTTTCCTTCACTTCGCTGAAAGCATCTATTAATGCATTTCGGTGCTTAATTGTATACTCTTTTCTTACGCCAGACTCATTTTGTGCCTGAAACGTATTTTTAACAAAGTCAGTCCCAATAGCAAAGTACGCATCTTTATATACTTCGTCTAAGTGTTGGCCCATAGATTTGTACCCTGCCAGATTCGCCGAAGTTTTCTCAATATGTCCATTATGAGCAGATATCAGTACTTTATCATGACCTCGAGCTGCTTCAAAATCAACGATCCATTGTAAGTTGTTCGCTAAATATTCATCACGAAGATTCATATAATTACCATCACTTAAAAATAATTGCGTTCGTTGCTTCATAATTTGCGCATATTGAGCAGCAAGTAAATAAGCTTCTTTCGACGATTTCTTTTCATAAGAATCTTTATTTGTTTGCAAATCCTTTATGATTGCATCCATATTTTTATCAAGTTCCTCTAGCTGACTACTAGATAAATCTCTCATTGTTTTATTCGTCGCATCTTTTAGCTGTGCCTTATATTTATTAGCACCTTCACTATTGACCACATCATAATAGTCTAATAACCCTTTTTTACTATAATCATAGCGCTGCATATCGTTACCGTAAAAATAAATTTTATCTTTCTCATTGGCAGTCATATTGTAATCATGCATCCACTGAACAAACTCAATCATTTGCTCTGTTTTATAAATACCATAATCCAAAGCTTTTACCGCTTCCTCAGCTGTGCCAGTACCATTTAAAATAAACTGATTAATTTGCTGAGCGCCACCAAAATCACTTTCTAACACAAACACACGAACATTTTCATTTTTTATTAGAGCTTGAAATACATCTTTCTTTAAAGTTTGGAATTCAACGTTACCATGTGTCGCTTCTCCAAAACCAATTACTTTCACGTCATTTGGAATATCGATATTTTCAACCGCGGATGTATATTTTGAAGCATCCTTAACAGCCTCTACCTTTCCCCATCCCGCTAAAACAAACACAAGAAATATTGTTGAAATTAACAAAAAACTCCTTTTAACAAGTACCATTTAAAAAAACCTCCCTTTATTTATAAAAAAGTTATTCCGCGTTAGCAGCACTTTATACAGCTTTTCTTTGGAAATATAAATATCCTCCAAGGAAAAATAGTAGGAATCCTCCTCCTACAACTGTTAATAGTTGATCCCAAGGCACGAAGAATACATCATCCGTATTGCCTCCAACATACATCATTGAAAACGGTTGAGCCCATGGATAGTAAGGTCCGATAGTTTTTGAATTGATTGCTAGTATAGAAGGTAAAGTAAAAATTACATTAACTGCAAATGGAGCAGCGAAGCTTTTAAACATGATAGACATCCACAACTGCAAAGCTACTAATGGCAATGTCGCTACCCATCCTCCGATAATGCTCTTCCAAACAATTTCCATCGGGAAAGGATCTGTATAGCCTTTTATCATGCCTACAGCAAATATAGAACATAAATATAGTAATTGCATCGCCATCATAAGAATCATAATTAACACGTATTTTGCAACAAATACTTTCCCTCTTGTTACCGGCAATGCTAGAAGCTGTTTCCAACCGCCAGATTGATGTTCATATCTACAAATAAGACTTGCTAATACCCCTGCAATTAAAGGTAGAAACAATAATGCGTATGTTAAATTCATTGAAAACAAAGAAATGTACCAAGGATTCACATCAAGATCTTGCGTATTAGATTCTAAATTTGATGTTAATCCGATAAAAAGTCCGATTATCGGCCCTGCTAAAATGATTGGCACCATTTTGGATTTTCGCAGTTTAAACCATTCAGCGCTCAGTATTGACCACATTTACTTTACATCCCTTCTAGCGAAATCTATCATTCCGATAATATACAGCAAAATACCGATGCTGATTCCAAGCCCGACATTTATAACAGGCTCATCCCATTGATTCATTAAAGATGGCCATTTCCAAATCATCCAATCAGGCAATACAAAGGAGGAATACGCAAAAATTACGCCGAAAATGCCTACTGTAATTGGGATTCCCTGATTATGACAAACACTTGCAATCCAAAGCTGAAGTGCTAATATTGGTAGCGCTGCAAAATATGGATAATAAGCAAATTTAGCAATTTCCATATATGGTGTACTATCGCCTAAGTCTAAAAAGACTCCGTATGCCAATGTCATTAGCATTAAAATCGTGGAAGACAAGAATAGTAAAATCGCTAGCACTGTGAATTTTGATAAATACACCGTTAATTTAGACACCGGTAGTGCAATTAATTGCTTCCACGCGTTCGTTTCATTTTCAATGCTCGCTATAAATGACGTTAAAATAGCAATCCCTAAAACGATAGCAAGTGGTGTAAATGAATGAACATTTAATAAATAGTAGCCCCAATCGTCCTCGCTTTGCGTTAACAAATAGTCCCTTCTTAAACCGTAATTCACCATTTGTAGAGCAACAACACCGATTGGTCCTAAAGCTGTTAAAAACCATAATCCCTTGCGTTTAATTTTCAAAAAGTCAGAAGTTAACAGTTTTCCTATCATAGCGCTTGCTCTCCTGTTGTCATTTGAAGGAAGATCTCTTCTAATGATCGCTTCTCTTCTTCTACTCGATAAACTGAAACGCCTTCTTGTACAAGGGTTTGTACAATATGTGCTACCTTTTCATCTGAGCATTCATCGAATAAAATGAGGTCATCCTTATGTTCTGCCTTAATGCCATTGGCTACTAATGAACGCCAGCCCTTTTCACTATTACTCACTTTTATTACTACCTTTGGCTGAGCAAATCTACGCATGGCTTCAATTGAATCTTGGAAAATCATTTTCCCCTTTGTCACAATGCCCACTTGTGTAGCCATTTGATCTATTTCAGATAATAGATGGCTTGAAATAATAATTGTCATTCCATACTCTGAAGGCAGTCGTTTAATCAAATTACGAATTTCGATAATACCAGATGGATCAAGACCATTCGTTGGTTCATCTAAAATAAGCAATTCAGGATTATGTAACAACGATGCAGCTATACCTAAACGTTGCTTCATCCCAAGAGAAAAGCCCTTTACTTTTTTATCTGCAGCATCCTTCAAACGAACAATTTCTAACACTTCATCGATCCGTGACTTCGGTACACCTAAAATTTTTCTTAACGCTTCTAAATTTTCATAAGCCGTTAAATGTGGATAATAAGAAGGGTTCTCTACTAATGAACCAACCTTTGATAGAATATTAATTCGTTCCTTCGTTAAATCTTTTTGGAACATTTTAATAGTCCCAGAAGATGGCTTCATTAGACCAAGAAGCATACGAATCGTCGTCGTTTTCCCCGCTCCATTCGGTCCTAAAAATCCATATATTTCACCTTTGCGTATTTTTAAATTTATATTTGATACAGCTTGCTCTTTACCAAAGCTCTTTGATAAATTTTCTGTTTGTACGATATATTCCATTGTCCTCACCTCTGTAATTATCATAAGAAATGAAGGTTAAAAATAGGTAAGGTTCAAGGTTAAATTTTGTTTAAAAAATGCTCTCTACCATAACTTGGGGTTGATTTCCGTTCCGGCTAGGCGCTTTCCTGGGGGCGTCCGATGAGCCGCTTCACTCGCGTTGCTCGCTCCAGGGTCTCGGGGCAACAGGATGTTGGTCACGAAGGCGTTATCACAGGACGTGATGTTTTTAGCCTTCGTTCCCCTATCGCTAATCCCCAAGGAGTCGCCTAGCCTCCACTCCAATCAACCTATTCGCATGATAAACGTTTTAACAAAAATGATATCTAACTTCCGACGATGGATCAATTTAGATCATATGTATGCCTCAACACTAGACCGTAAAGCTCTCTATGCTTTCCCACAGGAATCTGCACATTTTTTTACCTGTAATCTAATAAACAGCATGCCATATGCTTTTCTGGCATACTGTTTGACAATTACTGAAATGATGCATGCATTAACACACTTCGCGAATTATTCTATTTGTAGTGTTTAATTTTAATCTTGGTGCCAGATTCACTTGACTCAATATCCCAATCTAAATTCATGCCCTTCACCATAATATCGACTATAGATAAGCCGATACCAGCGCCTTTAGCATCGGATTCATTTTTCATTCCGTTCCCGTGATCTTTTATAATAAATGCATCATAATGCTCCGTCGATTCGGTCTCAACGCCAATATATTTCCCGTTACTTGCATGGCGTAATATATTTTGGAATAAATTATCAAATATACGTCCAAGCCAAATCGGATCCACTTGCCATTCATTTTTCTCAAATGAATGTAGTTCAATATCGATTTCAAAGCCTTCCTTTTCAAACACTGAATACCATGTAGTCAGTTGTTCACGCACAAAACGAATAACATTGATTTCTTTCGCCTCAAATTTATATTTGCTTGCCATCAATAATGTATAGGACATTAAATTTTCTATTAAAGCGTCAACACTAACAATCGATGCTTCCATTGCCTTAATCGCTTGTTTTCCATCCTCTGATAATGCTTCTTTACTTATTGAATAGGATTGCGCCCGTATTTTCGTTAATGGCGTTCGTAAATCATGTGATAAATTAGCAATCAATTCACGTCTTAACTGTTCTTCCTTCTGCTCGCGATTCTTACTTTCCCTAAGCTCACATACCATGCGATTAAAGCTTTGTTCAAGCTGACCGATTTCGTCCTTCTTCTTGACCTTCGTTTCAATAGGTAAGCCATCTACATCACGAATTTCCATTGCTTCCTGTAGGTGCAATAGTCGTTTTCGAATCCCTTTGAAAAATAAAAAGGAGACTATAATGAAAAATAGAATAACCGCAACAACACCGACAATTAAAAGGCTTCCATATTGTTCATAAACATTTTTTAGAGGTGGATTAAACACTTCTCTTGGAACCTCAAAAACGATAAATCCATTCGATTCGTCCTGTCCTAAAAAAGCTATAACTGTAAACGGATCTCCACCATAACGCTCTTTTATAAATTTTGTCGTAAATGCTGGCGTCCATTTTAATGGCAGTTGCTCCGTCACATTCAATGTTGTAAGCAATGTACCGTCCTCACTTACCCAAAACATGGATGATTTAGGGTACTGGTCCTTCCAATCTTTAAAATGTTGCACCATTGTTTCCTCTGTAAATTTTTTTATACTCTTAGCTTCTGTAAGCCATTTTTCTTCTACTTCGCTTGCCATAAGAACTTTACCTGAAAAATCAGTTTTCCCTATTCCAAAAATAAAAAGGGCACTAGCAAAGTATGCTAATTGAACAATAGAAATGGCCAAAAAAATGATCAGCATATACTTTACTAATAAAGATCGAAAAAACTTCATTGTTTCACCCTATATCCAATACCACGAATGGTTTCAATAATTGTTGGCTTAGCTGGATTTATTTCTATTTTTTCTCTTAAGTATCGAATATGCACCATTAATGTTTTGTCGCCTTCTATGTAACTTTCACCCCAAACACCTTCATAGAGCTGTTCCTTCGTTAAAATTTGATTTAAATGGCGAATAAAATATTGTAATAAATAGAATTGCTTACCCGTTAATTGAATTTCTTCATTCGTTTCCTTGTTAATGATCCGCATATCTTTCGTATAAATTTTTAAATGCTGAAGATCTAATACATCATCATTTTTTTGATATCTCCTTAGTAAAACTTCTACACGAGCTATAAGTTCATCAGGGTGGAATGGCTTCGTTAAATAATCGTCCGCGAAGTTAAGACCCTCTATTTTATCCTCTACAGCAGTTCGTGCTGATAGCATTAAAATTGGGATGTCTTTATTTTCTCGCTTAATTCTTTTGCCAATTGAAAAGCCATCTAAGCCTGGCAGCATCACATCTAATATAGCGATATCCTTAAAAGCTATGTGCTGATCGACCTCTTCCCCAGATTCGAGCCATGTAACCTCGTACCCTCTTTCCGTTAAATCCTTTGTCACCCATTGGCCAATCTCTTTTTCGTCTTCTATGTACAATATGTTATACAAAATGGTAACCCTCCCAATCTACTCTATATATTTGAAATAAATGTTATTAAAAGCATATTTGTATTATACGATTTCAAAGATTTGTACTCAATCATTGTCTGTAAAGTGAGAGAGTCATTGAATAAATCACATCTAAGGCTAGTGATATGTCGATAAAATTAAAAAGTTGGGTGATAAATTCTAAAAGTTATGTGATAAAACTGAAAAGTTGAGCGATAAACGCTAAAAGTTGGGTGATAAAATAGGCTAACTATAAAAAGACGTATTTGGATTCCCCCAAATACGTCTTTCTTTTATTCAGTAATAATCAACATATCATGATCATCAAACAGCCACATGTCTCCGTAAGCAACTTCCCAATAGTAGCCGTTTGGGTCTTGGAAATAGCCACTATAGCCACCCCAAAATACAGTTTCTGGCTCCTTGACGATTTCCGCCCCTGCCTTTTTAGCTAAATCAAATACTTGATCAACTTCTTCTTTTGACTTTCCATTATAAGCAAGCGTAATCCCATTAAAGCCATTGCCGATTGCTGGTGGACTTGCTTCGTTAATATCTTTTACTAAACGGTCAATCGGAAACAGTGAGATTTTTGTCCCCCCATTATTAAAGAAAACAACATCTGGGTTTGTTTCCTCGCCATACACAATCACTTCAAAACCCAGACCCTCTCTATAAAACCTAAGAGACTCGACCATATCTTTTACACCCAATGTAATTAAATTTAAACGATTCATCACACTCTCTCCTTTTAATCAATTTCGCCTTGGCGTAATTGCGTCCGGATTTGAATTGTGCTCAGGCATGCACGACGCAGGTCAGTTAGCCGTTTTCGCAGGATGCGAAGGTTTTAGGCTAACATCCTTTATTCATTCCTTTCAAAATCTGTGACATCCGCCGGAGGCTTTATCTTCATTTAGTTTGTGTTTGGTCTAAATAGGATCCTTATCTTCTGTAGATGAATCTACAAAAAACATTCTTGCTGTATGAAGATAACAGATTCAATTACTTATTCTATCTTAAACATTGAATCCCCTTCTAGCTTCTTTCAATCCTCATGTTGCTTCTGTCCATATACTCTTTGTATAAGCCATTCTTAATCCACAGCGCTCCATATTATTTTGGCTTATGGATGCAAATTTCGCGTGACCTATCATTACATTAAAATTTTGTTGAAGAGCTTCGTTGATACGAAACTGTGTTAATGCCTGGTGAACCCCTTGATTACGGGCTTTCGGCTTTACTGCGGATGCGGCTAAAATGGCTGTTCTATCATTTATATACAAGGAGCCGATACCAACGTCCTCACCTTGAAGAGTAGCAATATAAAACGACCAACCAGGCTTGTCATACAAAACTTTATTATTCGTTGTGACACTATCTGCTAAAAATGCTGGCATACCAAAACCTTCAACATAGATATTTCCGTAACGATCAAATTCGTCTTCATTGATTTGTCTTATTTTAATGAACGAATTCTTTGTTTTCCCTACCGTCTCTTCGTTTAGCTCACAATATAAGGTTGCATGAAAATCACTCTGAAAAAGACCAGCATTATGTAATTTTTGTAGCGAAGTAGTATTCACATATTGAGGGGCTAAATCAAAACGAGCTGGTATTTCTCTTGTTTTATAAAAGCTAAGGATTTTATCTATCGTATTCTCCGAACTCAAGCTATCACCCTTTACAACATTGTAAGAGGGACCGGGGATATTTTTAATGAAGAAAGCATAGGCACCTTCAAATTGACCAATCTCTACGCCCATAGCATTGTTCTTAATTTCCTTAATTGCATTAAACCTTGATTTGAACATCTTTATTTCGGTCTCTTCTAAGTGATTTGCCAAGTTTTTTGTTATTACCATTCGTTCACCAACCCTTTTCGAAGATTCAATTTTCTACCACTAATTGTAACGTATACAGAGAACCGAACCACGTAAACTAATAAAAATTTCTTACAGCGAACCATTGATATCTCACAAAAGTAACCTCTACGTTTCTATGAAACTAAAAAGTGCGTACTTTTTTTTGCAATGGTATGGAAGCATAATGAGAAAGCAACAAAGCACAAACGAAAATTGGAGGACAAAAAAATGATTAATCATTTACAAGATAAAATTACATTAAATAACGGCTTACAAATGCCTGGTATGGGTCTAGGCGTATTCCAAGTACCAAATGATGTTACAGCGGAAATGGTAAAAAATGCGATCGAGGTTGGTTACCGTAGTATCGATACTGCTGCTATTTATGGTAATGAAGCAGGTGTTGGTGAAGGTATTAGTCAGGCACTAGCAACTACTGGTTTAAAACGCGAGGATTTATTTATTACATCTAAAGTATGGAACGATGGCTTGAGCTACGAAGAGACAATTGCAGCATACGATGACAGCTTGAAAAAATTAGGGCTAGATTATTTAGACCTTTATCTTATTCATTGGCCAGGTAAAAATAAATTTGCAGAATCTTGGAGAGCACTTGAAGATTTATACGAGCAAGGGAAAATTAAAGCTATTGGGGTATGTAACTTCCAAGTATCACACTTACAAGATCTTCTTAAAATCGCTCGTATCAAACCAGTTATTAACCAAGTGGAACTTCATCCACGATTACAACAAACTGAGGTACGTTCATTCTGCGAAGAGCACAATATCCAAATGGAAGCTTGGGCACCATTAATGCAAGGTGGACTTCTTGAAAATGAAACTATTTCAAAAATAGCTGAAAAATACGGGAAATCAAATCCTCAAGTTATCTTGCGCTGGGATATTCAAAATGGTATTGTCACAATTCCAAAATCTGTGCGCAAAGAACGTATGCTTCAAAACGCTGATATTTTTGATTTCACACTAACTGATGAAGAGATGGCAATCATTAACGCCATGAATCTAGATCAACGTGTTGGACCAAACCCAGATGAATTTGATTTTGTCATGTAAACGATAGCTATGTAAATGTGAAAGAGACTGTCTTATTTTCTTCTCTTAGACAGTCTCTTTCCAATCTATTTAAGATGTATGCTTTATTGCGATATCTTCATCACGTTGCATTATCAGTACATCTTCACCTTGATCTTGTAGCATTTCGATATGTTTTTCACCCCAAGTGCAAAGCATGTTCAGCACAGGGTCCATCTCTTGGCCATATGGTGTTAGCGAATATTCAACTTTTGGCGGTACTTGATTGAAAACCTTGCGATTAATTAATCCAGACTGCTCTAATTCACGCAACTGGCTTGTCAGCATTTTTTGTGAAATGCCTGGAATCAATCGGCGAAATTCATTCGTACGAATCTTACCATGGTGGTTAAGATGACAAAGAATAATAGGTTTCCATTTGCCCCCAATGACTTCAAGAGTGGCTTCAACACCAATATTATAAACTTTTTTCATTGTAAACCCCCTGTAATATTCAAAAGTAACTAAAAGTGCCCTATATAACTTTTAGGTATGTATGAATATTACTATATACTATACAAAAAATCAAAGGAGATATTAATAGAATGAAAGATACAAAAGTGCCGAATGCCAAACTAACATTACTCGCACTTGCGATCAGTGCATTTGGTATAGGCTCTACAGAATTTATAAGCGTTGGACTACTTCCATTAATTACAGAAGATTTTGATATAACATTAAGTACTGCGGGCTTAACCGTATCTATATATGCACTGGGAGTAACTATTGGTGCACCACTTTTAACAGCATTAACATCGCGCATTAGTCGCAAAAATGTGTTACTGCTTGTTATGGTGCTGTTTATTATCGGTAATTTACTTGCAGCCTTAGCACCCTCGTTCTCATTACTACTAACTGGGCGTGTTATTTCAGCATTAGCACATGGTGTGTTTATGTCTATTGCCTCTGTTATCGCTGCAGATGTTGTAGCGCCTAATAAACGAGCAAGCGCAATAGCTTTTATGTTCACAGGGCTAACATTAGCAACTGTCACTGGTGTCCCACTAGGAACTTTTATTGGACAAGTAACTGATTGGCGAATGTCGTTCATTTTCATTGTGATTATAGGTATTATCGGATTAATTAGTAATGCCATACTTGTTCCTAGTCAGTTATCGAAAAGCAATCCAATATCAATTCGCGATATCGGAAAAGTATTAGGGAATATACGAATGTTATTAATTCTCTTTATTACTGCCATCGGATATGGTGGCGCATTCGTAGTATATACGTATATTTCCCCTATTTTAGAAAAGTATATGGGCTACTCACCCAAAGCAATAGTCGTGATTTTAGTTGTATACGGTATTTGTGTTGCCATCGGTAATACATTAGGTGGTCATTTTGCGAATAATAACCCTTTACGTTCTATCTTTATTATCCTTATCGGCTTAGCATTAGCTCTACTCGGCATCAACTTCTTTTTAGAATCATCAATCGGTGGATTAATAATGGTCTTAATAATGGGACTATTTATGTTTATGAATGTACCGGGATTACAGCTTTATGCCGTTCAGATTTCTGAAAAATATATACCATCAGCTATCACAATGGCTTCAGCATTAAATATTTCGGCCTTTAACATTGGTATTTTCCTAGGATCATACCTTGGAGGAATTATCGTTCGCCAACAATCATTAGCGCATACTCCTATATACGGATTCGGCATGGTGATGATTGCTGCAGCTACTACGTTCCTATGGTTAATCTTCGATAGAAGCAAACAATACGTTTCTTATAAGTAAAAAATGGAAGGAAGGTGCTTTCTAAAATGCCCCTTCCTTTTTGCTATTTATTAGATTCAAGGAAAGTATCATCAAAATATGCCTTAAAATTCAGGTATTACACCAAAATAATGATGATACGTTGAAATAAATTGGTCGAGATTTAAGCCGTTTGAACTGAGCCCTTTTCGCTCAAGCTTTTCAAAGCACAGCCATTAACACCTAAAGTCTTTGTTGTACATAAGATAATGTATCAACTATAGGATAGGAGGAAATTTAGTTGTATTACAATCCTTATCCGTATTTTGTCTATCCTAATTATTATCCGGCATGGGTAATGGCAAATCAGCCAACTACTCAACAATCTTCTAGACATCTAGCAATGCCTGACCCAACGAATAGAAGTCATAGAAGTCCATTTCCATCCATCAATACAGTGAAATTAAAGACTTCCGCGAAACGAATCAAGATTATTATGCAGCAAGCACAATTACTTACGGATAAAATTGATGAATCAGAGCAATTTGCACATGATCTTATGAACGCGGCGCAACAATCAAATAAAACAGAAGTTGAAAAGTTAATTGCGTCAACTGGCATTACAGTAAAATTCGATACTACCTATACACCAGATGGATTTCGAATAATATTTACTGATAGCGGCTGTTGTAAGCTAACACTAATTTTGGGTTGGTGAAAAGTTGGTCCTTTGAAGAGGGCCTCTTTTTTTGCCTTCAGCATCTTCTTTATGAATTATAACCACGTATCCCTACTGAACTTGTAAACTATAAATAAATATGCTAAAGTATTCATAAATTTCATTTCTGAAAATTCTTATATTTTATTTTCTTATCTAGAGAGACGGAGGGATTGGCCCTATGAAGTCTCAGCAACCAGCCTATAGGTATGGTGCTAATTCCAAATGGCATAATTTAGCCTTGAAGATGAGAAGACTTACTGCATTTGCTTTGCACAAGAGTCCTCTTCTACAAGGAGGGCTCTTTTTTATTGTTGCATTCAAAATAATTAACAGAAAGCAGGGAACTATAATGACAAACGAACTTTTACAAGCAATACAACTATTAAAATCAAAAGAATGGGTTGATTTAACACATACATTCGGTCCAAACTCTCCTCATTTCTTTATGTTTGATGATGCAAAATTTGAAACATTATTTTCCCATGACGATGGCTTCTTCGCACAGCAATTCACTTTCCCTGGGCAATACGGAACGCATATTGACCCACCTATCCATTTCGTGAGAGAAACACGCTATTTAGAGGAATTGGAGCTAAAAGAACTAGTACTCCCACTAATCGTTATTGATAAATCGAAGGAAGCTGAAATTAACAACGACTACACGTTAAACGTTCAAGATATTCTTAACTTTGAAGCTGAATATGGAGAAATTGAAGAAGGTACCTTCGTTGCGCTACGTACCGATTGGAGTAAACGTTGGCCAGATAAAGAGGCTTTCAGCAACAAAGATGTTGATGGCAATAATCATATTCCTGGCTGGGGATTAGAAGCGTTGCAATTTTTATTCAACGAACGAAAAGTAAGTGCAATCGGCCACGAAACATTTGATACGGATTCAGCAACAGATTTTCGTAAAAACGGTAAGTTAGACGGCGAATATTTTGTGCTTGAGCAAGATACTTATCAAATTGAGCTTATGACAAATTTGGATAAGCTACCTCCAAAAGGCGCCGTTATATTCAATATTGTGCCAAAGCCTGAAAAAGCATCCGGATTCCCTGTCCGTTCATTTGCTATATTGCCTTAATATAGCAACAGAGGCTGGGACATAACTAATTTGTACTTTATGAAAAACGTATAATTTTTAAATTAGCAATGAATATAAACAGAAAACCCGAACAATTACGAAACACAGGCTGAGCGTTTCGTGATATAGTTCGGGTTTTTCATTGGCTAAAATCCTTGTGTCCCAGACCTTTCTTAATCATTTATTTAGTGGGATTTCTCTTTTTAAAAACAACATAAACGATCAACATAATTATTATGAACAATACTATAAGATAAATGCTGTAGCGAGATAAATAAACCTCAACATAATGCCATTTCTCACCTAGTACGTTACCTAAAGTAATAAACGTAAATGTCCATATAACTGCTCCCGTATACGCAAAGAAAGCAAATTTTTTATAAGGATAATTATTAATAGCCGCAATATATGCTGTAAGATGACGCACGCCCGGAATAAAATATCCTATTAATAATAATCCCGGCCCTATTTTTGCAAATAAATTTTTTGTGAATTCAATTTTCTGCTCAGTAATATGAATTTTCGAACCGTATTTTTGCAATAAAGGTAGCCCGAATCTATAGCCTATATAGTAGCTCAAAGTAATTCCCCCTACCGCACCTACGATAGCGCTGATTAAAGCTGGAATATGTGCAAGCGTTTCTCGATATACGCTATACCCTACATAGGTCAAAAATATTTCATCAGGAAGTGGCAGCCCGACAATCCCCCCAATTAGGACAAGAATGATGCCAAAATATCCATAATGTTCAATAAGAGATTGCACGTGATGCGCCATTAATCCATCCCACCTAAAGCATAATAATTTTTATAGTTAGCTTTATCATAACTCAATGGAGGCAACATTATGAATGTTATGAAATCAATACAGTTTTCTCCATTAAATGATTTTTAGCTCACGAAGAGCATAATCAATACCATCTTCAGTTGATTTCTTTGTTACAAAATTAGCGATATTTTTTAATGCTTCACTACCGTTACTCATTGCAACACCGAAGCCGACCTGCTCTAGCATATCGATATCATTATCTCCATCCCCAAAAGCAAGTGCTTCTTCAGGACTCAAGTCGAAATATTCTAGTACAGCTAGAACAGCAATAGACTTAGAAACATCATGTTGCAAAACATTTGTAATGTTAGGATGCCACCTTTTAAATAATAAATGAGGAAATGCAGAGGTATACTTTTTCTCAACATCCTCATCACCATATAAACACATTAAATACACTTCTTGCGTTACAATATCTTCATTGATAACAGGAAACTCTTGCAAAGATAATGTTTCTTTCATAGCTTTTAATGTCTCTTCTACTTGAACGTTATTCATTGATAATGTTTCTGTAAAAAACGATAGACTTTGTTTATTTTCATCAGCAAATGCCTTCACTACTTGGACCACTTCTTTGGCAACCGGTATTTTATGTATAACTTGATCTTGGTGCTTAACATATGCACCGTTCGCTGTAATAAACGTCTCTATGCCTACATTTCTTAAATCCTGGCACATTGATAAAGGTCTTCCTGTAGCAGCTACAATATGAATTCCTTTATTCTTTAATTGTCGAATAGCGGTCCTTGTACTTTCTTGCATACGACCATCTTCATAATTAACAAGCGTTCCATCTACATCAAAGAATACAATTTTAGTACCCATCGTTCGCTCCTTTTCATTTTACATATTAGGTGTAAATCTAGTAGAGGAATAACACCAAAGCATAGGGGGATGATTTCCGTTCCGGCTGGGCGCTTTCCTAGGGGCGTCCGATGAGCCGCTTCGCTGCGCTCCAATCACCCTATAAATGTCATCCGCAATTTTGATAATGAATCTAATTTAAAGACACTCATTCCAACTACAGGAGAGCATTAATTGGCTCCTCTTTACCGGCAATCATAATCCTAAATTCCCCAACCAACATACCTGTAATTTTACGTTAATAATTAAGAGGAAGCATCTTTATAGAAAAATTCAATATAGGTATTTTAACCTACAAAACCGACTTTATAATAAAAAAATAAGATTTAAACATTTGTACGTATTTTGACAAACTAAAACGAACGTATAAATTACTTCAGCAACACCGATAAATACTATTACGGGTAAGTATCGATATTTCAAATAACTAAGAAAGTAATGAACATTTTTATTTTAATAATTCTAAAGGAGTATACCAAAGAACATAGAATTGTTAAAATAAGAGAAATTAAATTAAATACATTGAACGACATTGCCTTTCATATAAATAGAACAAAAGAAATGCATCTACATTTATCGCACTACCGTCAGAGGCGGGAGTCTTCTACTGAATGTAGATAATTAGTCGGGTGTAAAGGAGTTGATTCTTATGGCATTTAACATTTACTACTATGAAAGCAGTGTGGATTGTAAGTTTTGTAAAAAGCATTTTACTACATATAAAGTACGCCCTAATCGATATAAAATTATCGAAGAACAAACAGACTTCATGCCAGTTTATGAGGGTTTAAACCCGTTATTATATGAGGTTGCCGTTTGTCCGCATTGTGGCTACGCTTACCACAAATCTATGACAAGAACGTATGGACCTTTCATGCTTCTTATAGACGAGCTGTACATTAAAGAGCTACAAAAACCAATGGATATTTGCAAGGAACGTACGATTGATGATGCCATTGTAAGCCTTAAATTAGCCTATCTTGTATCAAGAGCATCAATGGAAGAGTCACTTCTTATGGCCAATTTCGCACTAAAAATAGCATGGCTATATCGCTTAAAAAATGATCATGAATCGGAAATGCGCTACCTCTTTGCTGCAAGAGACTTTTACAGTAAATCTTTTGCATCCAATCAAGAGGGCGGAGAGAGAATTCAATATTTACATGCAGAATTAAGCCTTCGACTTGGAGATATTGCTGAGGCGAAAAAAGGATTCTCTCGATTAATTGCAGATCGACATGTTTCCAATAAATATCGAAAACTAGCACGAAATCGTTGGGAAAACTATAAATATGACGATCAACCTAACAACGTAAATGACAATATAGGAGAAGTCATCAATTAATATAAACAGGGAGAGTAATAAATATGCTGCTATTCACCAAAAGGATTGATGTGAGAGAAGAAGATATTTTTTCGGAATTACATCATTTTCTACTAAGAAAAAATAATCGCTACTTAACGAACGATGAGGTAGTTACATTAACTGGGGTTTCATCAGACCTACTCTATAAATGGGTCAAAGTAGGAAAGTTAAAAAAATCGATTTTCCCTAATTTAGGCGCACCTTGTGAACGCTGTGGACAAATTACTCAGGCAAAAATCTGTGTTAGCTGCTCATCAACCATCGTTAGTACATTAAAACAAGAGGAAAAGGATCGTGCATGGTTCAATCAAATACAACGGAATCATTCTAGAGCTAGCACGTATCACTATAAATAAAAGGAACTCATCCAAGAAAGTCTTGTTCCGCGAGATCAATATGATGGCCTTCTTCTGATTGATAAAGTAAGTAAGCCGAATTACATAAAGTAAAACTATAATCAGTGGGGGTCTCTTCATCCCCACTGATTATTAGTCTTTACCATTCGGGTTTTTACGGGCAGTCCTTTCTTACTTTTGAGGTGAGGTTTGCACCTGACGCTTCGCTTTCGGTAAAGTAAATTACTGTCCATTAATACGGGATTAAATAATATTGTTAAGATAGCAAACTAGTTTCTACTTCTAGTTTGATATTTTTCTTTTATGTTTAAGTATCCATCGAAATAGTATCCCATTCTTCATTACGATGACCTACCATCCAGAACAAGCCCCTACGTCTTTCCATAACGATACTTTCATTCATCCCCGCAGGAGCTGTTCGTTCTTGTATACGACTATCTACACAAGCCCAATGATATCTGTAAATTTTGTCGGCTTCATCCAAAATCTCTTCCTGACTACGCATGATAGCTTGAAGATAAAATTGTTCAAACGTTTCACAGTTAGAAACAACTTGAATGGCATACTCGCAATCGCATACTTCGTCAGGAAAATCAAGCTCTTCAACAAAGCCAAGTGCCCAAATAAGCGTCCAATATGCCTCGTATTGCCATGAAATATTAATGGCTTCTTGCACATCTGGTTCTGAAGCTTGTAAAAAGTCTCTTTCATTTTCAGTTAGATCGTTTTCCACTTTATATGTGCGTAACATATTGATGAAAAAGTCCCGCGATTCTTCCACATTTCCGCCTTGTGCCACATCACAAGCAAATTGAATAACAATTAACAGAGCTACAGCTCTTCTAGCAATGTCTTCTTGGGTTTTAAACTGACAATCCTCAATTGGTGGGAGCTGAGGGAGTGAAGCTGTATATGAAATAGCTCTTTCCTTTAAATAAGCTATCGTGTTATTTTTTCTTTGCTCGCCTTCTTCTGATGACACCTCTTGTCCCATAACCTTGCGTGGACACGCTTGAGGTCTGAAATTGGACGGTCCTGATTGCCCGTCAGGATAAACAATAACCGCCCCTTCATCGTCTAACAAAGTGCCATTCGGTAAAAAGCCAATCCCCCCAATTTTTGATAGCAGGTCCGTAAATAACAGCAACTGGTCTTCATTTATCTCTTTTTCTGATTCGATCGCAATCACTGTATTTAAAACGGATATTTGCGTCAACACTAAATCTTTTAAATGATCATCTTCAAAAGGAATGTTATTGTAATACCCCATCATCCCAGGAATATTATTAACGAAGTAGTCTGGATTCGTATCTTCAGACATGACTCTAACGATTAATTTATGTTTTTTAAACAGCGCCTTGGACTTTAATAAATACTCGTTTTCATTTTTACCAATAGCAAAACCTTTTGCAAAAACATCTGAAATTTTAAACTCAATATCATCAATGTTGTTCTTAGATGCAAATATTGTGAAATAGTTCATTCTTCTCTCTCCTTTTATTCACCAACTATTTTTTGTACCTAGAGTGCATACTACTGATCAACAACCCTTTTTAATTTCTATCATAATTTTCGTTACATAATCCTCTTCACGATTTTTAATAACGGCGTCATAAATATATTCCTCATATACGTATTTCCCTAGTTCAAAGCCCATTTCTCGCATGACCTTAAATAATCGCTCATATGATTCACCCAATGTAGTGGACGTTCCTACATGGTATCCAACAATGAAATCCCCTTCAATCGCTTCGAAATAAGGATGGCCTTCTCGTGGATGCGGCTGCTCTATATACAAGTAACTATAGTTATCATAATTTCCGGCTACTATTTGCTCTCTTCTTGTAATCCCTCCAATGGGATACCCTGTGTCTAATTGCGAGCGATCTAATTCATCAATAAAGTCTGAAACAGCCTTCGTAAACTGTTCTTCCGTCGAGTCCTCGATATTTTTGCTTAAATACAACGTTGCCTCTGGCAGATGTTCAATTGTAATGCTATCAAAATCAAGGTGTAAGGCTTCTTTTGTTAAATCGATTTTGACATCAATAATGCTTTCAATCATCTCCAGCTCCCGACGTTTTTTCGCTACAATTTCCTTTTGCTGATACATTAAGTCTAAAAAATTTTCAGGTGATTTTTCTGCCATATATTTTTGAATATCTTTTAAAGACATGCCGACCGCCTTTAATAGCTCGATCACACTGAAAAATTCATATTGTGCAACAGAATAATAACGGTAGTCTTTATTATCTTTCATAATTGGTGACAATAAACCAATTTGGTCGTAGTAAATTAACGTTTGTTTATTAACCTTGCAAATTTTAGCAAACTCACCAGTTGTAAAATATTTTACATTTTTATTAAACATTTTTAAAATCCCCTCCTTGACTATATAGTAACTATATACATTAGATTGTAGCTATTCACAATTAATTATGCCACTGCATAATTGAGTCCGGAATCGGTTTGGATAGCATAAAGATCCCTTTCCGATTTCCGTGACATCTGCTGAAAGAAATTAAAAATAGAAAGGTTTTGAAATTATGTTCACGGAAATTCGTGACATTACAGCTTTAAACAAAGAGGAAGTATTAGCACTACGCATTGCTGATAATCAGCAAGATTTTATTGAAAGTACAGAACAATGCTTAGCAGAGGCAAAAGAAGATAAGCGCTTTATCCCTGTAGGATTGTATAAGGAAGATCATGCAGTCGGCTTCGCTATGTATGGCATGTTCCCACAAAAGGACAATTTACAACGTGTTTGGTTAGATCGCTATTTCATTGATGAGCGCTACCAGCACAAAGGATTGGGAAAATACTTTTTACAGCAGCTTATTCAATATTTAGTAGCTAAATACAATTGTCAAAATATATATTTAAGCGTTTATGACAACAATATAGTAGCTATTCAGTTATATAAAAAGTTTGGCTTCATCTTTAACGGTGAGCTAGATGATAAGGGCGAAAAGGTGATGGTAAAGGAGGTACATGCTCATGACTACCATTAATCCAATTGAAACAAGACCGCTTAGGCCCTTGTTTTTATCATATTTATTCCCGGCTATGATTGGTATGTTGCTGATGTCAGTCAATATTTTAGTGGATGGTATTTTCGTTAGTCATGGAGTTGGACCAGCCGCTTTAGCAGGGGTAAATATCGCCGTACCAATTTTCTCGATTTTACTATCCATTTCCCTTTGGATTGGTATGGGTGGAGCAACACTATTTTCAATTTCCCTCGGTGAGGGCAATAAAAAACGAGCACATCAGCTCTTTACATTAGCATTTACAGCAATGATCGTTGTCGTCATGACACTGATTCTAATCCTTTTATTAAATTTAAAGGAAATCTCCTATATATTTGGGGCAAGTGACGCCACCTTCCCTTATGTTCAAGAGTATCTACATGTTATTTTGATTTTCGGTGTGTTCTATACAATTGAAAACTTACTAAGTATTTTTATTCGAAATGATGGCAATCCAAAGCTTGCGATGATGGGCTTAGTCACTACATCAGTGTTAAACATTATTTTAAACTACATCTTTATTTTCGTACTCAATTACGGCGTAACTGGCTGTGCCCTAGCTACAGCAATCTCCACAATAATCGGTATGTCGGTACTATGCCTACACTTCTTCCGAAAGCAATCCGAATTAAAATTTGTCCGTACATTTTTTTGCATATCTGATTTAAAGAAAATATTCGCTATTGGGCTACCAAGCTTTATCGTTGAAGCCTCCGTTGCTGTAATGGTTATTTTATACAATGTTACATTTTTACATTATTTAGGCTCAGACGGCGTTACTGCTTATGCAATGGTTAACTATATTCATACTGTACTGTTAACAGTATTCCTTGGCATCGGTATGGCCCTACAGCCACTAGTTAGTTATCACCACGGTGCGAGGTTGATTGAGCGATTAACAGCATTATTGAAAATAGGTATTGCCACTGCAATTATTATAGGTTTAACGACTGTCATTATTGCTACGTTATTCCCTTCTCAGCTAATTGCATTATTTGGTGATAGCACATTTGACATTCGCAATATGGCTACACAAGGCTTTATACATTTTGCAATTGGGTATGTATTCCTTGGAGTGAACATGGTATTTGCAGAATTCTTCCAGTCCATTGAAAAAATACGTCTTGCAACAACCATCATGTTACTTCGCAGTATTCTATTATTTATCCCTGCTCTCGTACTATTGCCTAAACTCCTTGGCCCACAAGCTATTTGGTGGACATTCCCTGTCGCAGAAGGTATTACCGCATTGCTAATTTTTATATTTATGAAGAAAAAAAGGCATACCATTTTTTCAGAAGCAAGTTCCTTAAAGGCACAATAAATGAAGTTAACCCCCTTTCAATTGAAAGGGGGTTAGCTGTTTAATGTTTCTCATTCACTTTTATGAAGACAAATTCAAAAGGGACCTTGAATTGTTCCCTTTTCTTTATTATTCATGTAAATATTTGATGACAGCCATTTCTTTACCGAAGCGATCACCATAATCTTTAAATCCTAAACTTGAATATAAATTATGCGCATCTTTATTTTCTGGGTGGTAACCTACTATAACTTTTTGCGCATTTGGTAATTTAGCTATTTCTGAAATCATTAGCCTAGTGGCCGCTTTCCCTATACCCTTACCTTGAAAATGCTTATCTATCATAATTCGATAAATCCAATAGCCATCAAGCTCTTCTTTAACAGAATTAAACATTAAAAAACCTACTACTTTCTCTTCAAAATAAATAACGTATGGTTTTAATGTTAGCTCAAACTTTGATTGCACTATTGAAATAGCGTTTGGTTCAATATAATTTCTTTGCTCTTTTGATATTTCTAATAGACAACACTCATACCAATTCTCTGCATTAACTTCTACAATCTTTACTGAATTCTTACTCATATTTTTCCCCTTCCGAATTCAGGGGAAACGCTTTATATCTTTATTAATTTAGCGTTATCCCCCAGTATTTAAAGATAAAAAAAGTTTTGTTTGTCATAATGACCGCCCCCTTTAACAAAGATTTATTTATACCATATTACATTTTACCATTTACTATAACAATTACCATAATGTGTGGTTAATGTCTATTCCGACTGAGCGCTTCCCTGGGAACGCTGCGCGCGATACCACTAAAGCAAGGATCAAGACTAATAGCTCTTTTTAAATTCCATATATTCATCACGTAAAATACTCATAATAATTTCATCTGAATACTTACCGTTCATATATAAGGATTGCCTTAAAGTTCCTTCCTTTTTGAAGCCTACCTTTTCATACGATTTTATTCCCCGAATATTATGAGAGTATACTTGTAACTCTAAGCGATTAAGCTGAAGCTCCTCGAACGAAAATTGTTGAACAAGCTGAACCGCTTCAGCCCCATATCCCTTGCCACAATCTTCTATCCTATGTAAAGCTATGCGAAATATTGCCTTTTTATCGTCTAAATTTATTTCCATAATAGCTAAATCACCAACAACTCGGCTATTTTCTACTAAGCAAATAGCAAAATCACAGCGTGTAGAATCTTCGCTAAATCGACTCAAACCCTCCCTAATCTGATCCTTCGTTAAAATGTTACGTGTACCTGTCATATACATAATTTCTTCATCTTGAAAACACTCGTAGATACTATCTACATCTTCTTCAGTAATTGGTCTTAAAAATACACTTTGCCCTGTAATCATAAATTAACCTCCCCCTTTAACTATATTGAACAAAATTTCTAGCGGAAAGAATATGCCTAGTTCGATTAAGAAACGTACAAGACATACAAAAAGCACTAACAAATCAGGTGCTAGTGCTTAAATAAATTACTTTGTATATATAATTTTTTTAATCGTTTCTACAGCTAAATGATATTCCTTAGATAATTGTTCAATAGAAGCTCCATTTGTAAACGCTTCTTTTATAGACTTATTCCTATTCTCAATATATTTCTTTGAGCCTGAACGAGCACCCCACTCTAAATACGTGTTTTCTATTTTAGGAATATAAATCGTTTCGCCTTGAACATATTTTTGGATTTCTACTAAAAGCTCTTTCGGTAATATAGCTGAAGCCTTCTTATAAGCCATTTATGCCAACCCCTCAATTTTATTTGGAAATGAATAAAATAAGGTAGCAAAGCTAATTTTATAAGAAATACTTCAGGGCAAATAAATATCAATTATGCCTTGGCATAATTGCGTCTGGAATCGGCTTTGTGCTTGCACAAAGAACTCCTTTCCGATTCCGTGTCATCCGCCGGAGGCTTTAACTTATTTCAGTAGATGTTTGGACACCCGCTGAAAAGTAACTTAAACATGCATTCACCTCACCACCTATAGAGGTGAGAGATTTCTTCTGAAATAAGTTAATATTTACCCCATGCAAAGTATTGCCATATCAAAATTAGGCTTTGCATGGGCTGCTTCCGTATCTAGCAACTTAACATAATTACTCACATCTATCCCCCCTAACTTGTAACGTGTTCATAGTTCATCTTATCATATGTATATATTTTCAATAAATAAAACAAAAAGGAATCAGACACACTGATTCCTTTTCAAACTAAACTTTATTCAATTTATTTGTCCACTTGTGTTTCCATTATCTTTTGCCGTTCATCCTCCGAGGACGTAACGCCCAGAATATCGAGAAGGAACATGAATAATGGAATACCAATAATTAATCCCCAAACACCAAGGAAATGCTCTGAGAAGAGAATGACGATGAATGTATAAAAAATTGGAAGATTTGTCTTTGCAGACATCAGCTTTGGATTTAAGAAGTATGCCTCCATAGCATGTAGCACCATAACGATCACTAAAATATAAACAATGTACATTGGTCCACCGATACTATATGCAATTATAGTGAGAGGAATCAAGGACATGATAACCCCTGCAACCGGCACTAACCCTAGTATAAAGAGCATAATCCCAAGTGCAATTAAATGCGGGAAGCCCATAATGGATAAAGCAATAACAGATAAAACACAGTTTACAGCAGCAATAATGAACTGCGCTTCAATAACTTTACCGAAAGAACGAATGAAGATCTTCGAAAAATAATGTAGTTCATCGTACAGATGACTCATTTTACTATCTTTAAATTTCGCTGTAAAATCTATAATGCGCTTCTTCTCAAGTAAAATAAACAAGCTTAAAATTAGTGCGATGAATATGTGCAAAATAACTTTACCAATATTCGTAAGATTTTTTAGCGTGAGGTCTACACCCTGCTCTAAATATTTACCCAGTTCAATCTTCTCAAAGGTTGGAGCTAAATACCTTGCAATCTCGTTATCATCTGGATCGAGACTGAAGCTAGCAATGAGGTCAAAGAGCTGTGTAATTTGTTGGGTTACGACAGGCAAATACTTGTAGATTATTGCAACAATACCTGCAACAAGCAAAAGATAAAGGGTAACTGTCACAGCCTTTTCGTTCATTGGTGTGTATTTTCTAATCTTTTTTGTTGTCTTCGTAGTCAGTTGATTCATCAAGTAAGTAATAATGAACGTAAGAAGAATAAGATTGATCATACTTCGCATCAAATATAGTGCAATAGCGATCCCAACAAGAATTATAAAACGTTTAAATCCGTGGCTTCGAAAGAAATTACTCATGTATTCACTCCTTCTACAAAACGGCTTCGCTGCCTTTACTGCCCGGGTTTCGCTATCAAATGAACATAAGCAATTAATAAATTGATGTAAAACATTACGTATCATTCTTATGTATATGCCCCCTTCTTTGGATTATTATTCCCATCATCACTTAGAAAAAGACTTACTTGCATGCCGCTTTATAAGTCTTATAAGAAATAAATAAATCCATGGAGCGAAAAGAATTATATGTCTTATCAAATTGTAAATTAATGACCATACTTTTGTACTTTATTGAAAGCTGTATCAGCGTTATAAGCCTTAATTCTATTATTCTATTATAACCCTTTGAACACCATCATAGCCAATGTAACTTCTTTTATGAAGGGAATCAATTATGCTCCGGCATAATTGCGTTCATTCCTATTAATTAAGAACAGATTTGGGTATTGCTCCTTAGTTTCAGTATGATATCCTTATTAAAATTTTAAACTGCAAATAATAGAAAAGATGGATTTTGTGAAAGCTCCATAAACCTCGAAGAATATTCATAACCAATCACTCTTTATGAACATCAAATTGCTGTAACGAGTCGATAAAATAGCTGGAGAAAGATAGGACTGTATCTGAAGAGCCATTCGCTCAAATGAAGTTAGCATAAAAATATCGGGAAGAGTGTTAAAAGTGCACATATGGAACTTCAAGATTTAACGAAGATAGTCTTTTTATTTGTTTGGGGAAATTAATAAGGCACAAGAAAAGCGAAAAATTATAAACGACTTTCTTGGCTATGCCTTCTGCGAAATCGACGCCTGGGCATATAAGGGAGTTTAACTTATACTATGTTGTGATTCACAAGGATGTGCGCCAGATCTGCATTAAAAAAAAACACCTCTTTAGAGCTAAAGAGGTGTTTATCTCATTTATAGATTTTCATTTTCAGAGCCCATTTTAGCGTGCTTATATCCATAGCCTATGTAAATAACTAAACCTATCGCTAACCAAATCAGAAAGCGCACTATAGTAAATAACGGTAGACTAAATATTAATACAATACATCCTCCAACCCCTACAGTTGCTACAAGCCATAACGCAGGTACTTTGAATATACGCGGTTGATCTGGTCGTGTATAACGAAGAACAACGACACTAACTGTTGTTAAAGCAAAAGCAGTTAAACCTCCGATGTTAGCAAATTCCGCTAATTCCCCGATTGATAAAAATCCTGATAAGAGAATACCTGTTCCAACTACAATTAAAGTTGATAATACAGGTACCCCTGTTTTTTTATTTGTTTGTGCAATACGTTCTGGCAGAAGCCCATCACGACTCATTGCAAACAACACGCGCGTCGCACTAGTCGTATTTGCAATCATCGTAGCAAGCAATCCAAAAATAACTGATACTGCGATGATAGCACCTCCCCATTGAATACCAACAGATTGTAGTGCATACACTGTAGGATTTGGGACATCCAATTCAGGGAATGGTACAATACCTGTTAATACTAGCGCAACTAATGCATAAATAAGCGTTAATACACTCAGACCACCAATTAAAGCTTTTGGTATAGTTTTTTGTGGATTTTTTACTTCTTCCATAACAGTTGTTACACCATCAAATCCAGTAAAGGCAAAGAACACTAATGCCGCTCCTGCCATTACACCTGACCAGCCAAACGGTGTAAATGGTGTCCAGTTTATAGGGTTAATGTGAAAAGCCCCAATAGCAAGGAATAAAACAATCGCGCCGACTTTTGCCATTGTAAATAACATATTTGATCGACCAACATTTTTAATCCCGCTCATAGCAATCCAAGCTACAATAAGCCAACCAACCACAGCAGGTAGATTGACCACCCCACCATGAGCAATATCTTTTGTTAAGGCTCCCGGTAAGTGGATACCGATAGATTGTAAAAATGAATCGACGTAGCCACTCCAACCAACTGCGACCGTGCTAGAAATAACGATGAATTCCAGTAATAAGTCCCAACCGATCATCCAGGCAATAATTTCACCTAGTGCTATATAAGAATAGGTATAGGCGCTACCTGCGACGGGCGCCATCGCTGCGAATTCGACATAGGCTAATCCAACTGCAATTGTTACAAGACCCCCAATTAAGAAAGAAACAACAACACCTGGGCCTGCATGAAGAGCAGCTGTAGTTCCTGGCAGTACAAAAATTCCAGCTCCTATTGTAGCCCCTAGTACATACAGCAATAACTGCAACGACCCTAATTCACGCTTTAGTTTAAAACGTTCGACTTCAGTTATTTTATTGGCTTGCTCAATTGACTTCCTTCGAAAAAAATTCGCCATAATAACCACTCCATTTCCAATAAACAGCTAATAAATATCATTTTTATGCATTTTTACTAATAATCAGTATATTATATATATTTTTAAATCGAGTCAACAATTAGATTATTATAGCAATTTATCTTTTACTAGAAAACGAGTTAATCGACGCATTCTTTTATATCAAACTTTTGTAATACTATTTTACTGGAATGAAACAACGATCCAACCTAGTAAATCAATAGTAAAGATGATATTGTACAAGCTATCTTGAAGCAAGGAGAGGACAAAATGGATTCCTATGAAGTATCGACATTAAAAAAGGGACTTTTGATTTTAGATGTATTACGTCAAAAGCATTCTCTTACATTAACTGAAATTATGGAAGAATTATCAATGAATAAGACGTCCGTCTTTCGCATGCTTTATACGCTAGAAAAAATGAATTATATTTTTAAATATAATAAGTATTATCAATTAAATCCGCATATTTTTAGGGATGAGCACTTATATTGGCACAAAGATATCCAATGGGCGTCTCTCGTAGCGCCATACCAATTAGCCCGCCAAGAAGAAATAACTACTTATATTGGTATTTTGGAAGATTGCGATATGGTAATAAAAAATGTGATTCGTGAACCTTTTGAACAGCCTGCTTTTCATGCGATCGATACTCGAACACCTATGCACTCAAGTGCGCTAGGAAAAGTAGTATTAGCTCATCTGTCACCTAAAAAACAACGGGAACTATTAAATAGTATTGAACTGAATACCTTTACTACAAAAACCTTCTATGATTATGGTCTTTTGCTTCCTCATTTACAGGTCATTAAAGCTCAAGGATATGCTGTTGATAATGAAGAAACGACTGAAGGTAAATGTTGTATTGCCGTTCCTATTTATGCGAATGAAGAAGTCATCGGGGCAATTGCTTTCCACGGTTCGACGAATCAAATTAAGAAAGCTGCCATTCGGTCTTATGCAAAAAAGTTAAGCGAGGCAAGTCAGCAATTGACAGAAGAAATTCATTATCTTTTAGCATTATGTAAAGGCCCTTAGCAATTAAAATACACTTGTTTCTATATATGAAACGATAACGACGCGCATTGGTAAAAACACCCTTTTTATTTTATTCTGATTACAGAACAACAAGGAGGTAGGAATATGAAATTTCATACTTTGAAAAAAACAAATATCAAGATTTCCGAAATTGGTCTTGGGACGAATGCTGTAGGTGGGCATAACTTATTTGAAAACTTAAATGAACAAGATGGGAAGGAGCTAGTCTCAGCTGCACTTGACTTAGGGATAACTTTTATTGATACAGCAGACATTTACGGAAAAGGGCGTTCAGAAGAACTTGTTGGCGAAGTATTAAAAAATTACGCCAGAGATGAGTTTGTTTTAGCAACAAAAGGAGGTAGACATTGGTTTGAGGATGGTTCAGTAAAAACAGATAATCGTCCGCAATATCTACGTGGGGCATTTGAAAATAGCTTGAAACGGCTACAAATGGATTACGTAGATCTTTACTACCTCCACTTCCCGGATAACGAAACTCCTCTTGCGGAGTCGATTGGTGAATTGTCACGCTTAAAAGAAGAAGGAAAGATCCGCGCAATAGGCATTTCAAACGTAACATTAGAACAGCTTATAGAGGCAAATGCGCATAATGATATTTCTGTCCTACAATCTCCTTACAATATGTTAAATCGTTCAGGAGAGCAGGATTTATTGCCATACTGTATAAAAAATGAAATTTCATTTATTCCTTACGGTCCACTTGCATATGGCCTACTTGGCGGAAAGTATACAAAAGACTTTAAGCTAGGTATTGGTGACTGGCGAACTTCAGACCCTTTATTCCAAGGCGAATCATTTGAACAAACATTAGTAAAAGTAGAAGCATTAAAAGGAATTGCAGAGGAAAAGCAAACGACATTACCAAATTTAGCGCTTGCTTGGTTATTGGCTCAAGATGGCGTTGATGCAGTTATCCCAGGCGGGAAACATAAAAAACAAGTGGCTATCAATGTGAAAGCAACGGATGTCCTATTAACAAACGAAGATTTTGGGAATATAGGAAGAGTTCTTATATAAACAAAAAAACGCGAAAATGCTGTTATACCAACATTTTCGCATTTTATTTTAATCAGGACGTTCTATCTCAAATATATCTCCAATTTTTGCGTAATTTGAGCCGGCAAGTCTGCTAACTGCTTTTAGTTTTCTTGGATCAATTCGTCCTTCATTATAAATGGTCTCATCTATATGATATTGTACGACTTCACCAATAAACAAATCACCTGTTTGTTCGTCACCATTCATTAAAGGAATCGACTGTACTAAACGGCATTCCATTCGAACTTTCGCCTCTTGAATACCTGGTACAGATATAAGCTGGCTATCGATTAATGTAAATTGAGCTCGATCAATCTCACTTTCAGTCACAGGTAAGGACGCGGCTGTTTCATTCACCTGCTTAACATTATCCTCATCTACAATATGCACAACAAATTGTTGCTGATGATGAATATGGCGAGCGGTATCTTTTAAGCGCCCATTTGGTCTTTGAACAGCTAGAGAAATCATCGGCGGATTGGAAGACACGATATTAAAAAAACTAAAAGGCGCGCCATTGATGACTCCTTGCTCTGCCTTTGTCGTAACAAAGGCAATCGGTCTCGGAATAATACTGCCAATCAATAACTTATAATTTTCGCGCTCTGTATTTTTCTTAGGATCAATTGAAATCAAACGTCCCATCTCCTTTAATCTAGTGCACGCACTTCGATTGGAATTAATGTTCTTTCCAATTGTTCTCGATGCTGTTCATATTGAGATGGTAACATTAATTGGCTACCCATTGTCTCAGGTGTCTCATCATGAGCGAATCCAGGTGGATCTGTCGCAATTTCAAATAAAATCTCACCAGGTTCACGGAAATAAATCGCATTAAAATAATTACGATCTTTCACTTCAGTTACATGTTGTCCATGATTCATTACATGCTCTTGCCATTCTAGGTGATCCACATTATCCTGTGCTCTCCAGGCAATATGATGAACTGTTCCAACGCCCATTTGACCGCGCATACCAGGAACAACTTTCAAATCCACTATATTGCCAATATCTGCGCTGGATTTGTAACGAGTATACTCGCCCTCTGTTGCTACTTTTTCAAGACCCATAACTTCAGTTAATACTTTTGCTGTCTCTTCTGGGTGACTTGAATACAGTGTTGCACCGCCAAACCCTTTAATGGCAACCTCAGGAGTTACTTCACCAAATGTCCATTCATTCAATTCGCCTTCTGCACGTGCCACTAATTCAATATGAAGTCCGTGTGGATCATCAAATTGTACTACTTGTTCACCAAAGCGTTCAGCTTTTTGGAATGGAATAGTGAATTTTGCAAGACGATTAACCCAAAATGGTAGTGCTCCTTCTGGTACAACATAAGTAGTTACGCCAACTTGGCCATCACCAATACGTCCTTGATAAGCATTTGCCCATGGAAAGAATGTAATAATTGTACCAGGTTTACCACCTTTGTTTCCGAAGTAAAGATGGTATGTGCCAGGATCATCAAAGTTTACTGTTTGTTTAACTAAACGCAAGCCTAGTACACCAGCATAAAAATCAATATTTTCTTGTGGATGCCCTACAATGGCTGTGATATGGTGAATACCCGCAGTATGTTTTTTCATGTTAACAAGCCCCTTCATGACTAAATGTATTTTCTCACCTATACTTTACCCAATACCGTTCTACCTCAATCTTTGAACAAAAATCAATTATGCCTTGGCATAATTGCGTATGGAATCGGCTTTGTGCTTAGGCCTGCACGATGCAGGTCAGTTAGCCGTTATCGCATGGATGCGATGATTTTAGGCTAACATCCTTTAAGAACTCTTTTCCGATTCCATGACATCCGCCGGAGGCTTTGGGCCAACACGAAGTTGGTCACTCAGTCTTTGCCACAGGACGTGGCGTTCTTTGACTGAGTTTTTCTGTTTCAGCGGGCGTTTGGACACCCGCTGAAAAACAGCTTATATTCGCATTCATTTCACCACCTATAGAGGTGGGAGACTTCTGTAACTGCCGTTGCACTTTCGTTACAAAAGACATTTGCTGAAAGAAGTTAACGAATTGTATATAAAGCTTTTGACCAAGGAATTAATTGGTCTAACATTTGGTTAACAGAATCTGATTGCACTTCTTTTGGTTTAAAATCAGTACCATTTTCAAAGTCTGTGAATAGTGACAATGCTGGGTGTACACGTACATCCGCAATTAAAAGTTCACCCATAATACCACGTAAATGTTCAGCTGCTCGTGCACCACCTACAGAACCATAAGAAACAATACCCGCAGCTTTGTTGTTCCATTCTTCACGTAAATAATCTAGTGCATTTTTTAGAGCACCTGTAATAGAGTGATTGTACTCTTGTACGATGAATACAAATCCATCTTGTTTTGCAATAATTTCTGACCAAGCTTGAGCGCCTGAAGCATCTTGCCCTGGTTCACCTAGTAAAGGTAATTTGTAATCTGCAATATCAATAACTGTATAATTAGCATCGCCTCGTTGATCTGCGATTTCTTTCACCCATTGTGCTACTTGTGGACTTACACGACCTTCACGTGTTGATCCGATAATAATTCCGATATTTAATTCTGCCATTGTTTTTTCCTCCTCTTTTTTTGAACTAAAAAATTTATTTAAAAAACCCATGATGATTTCCTCCTTCTGAAGAAAAGTAAAACTTTACTTTCTGAATGGATTAAAAGGTTCGAATTCATTTATCTTGAATTTAGTTATCTTGAATTCGAGATAATAATAACACGATAGTTTAATTTGCGTCAACATGTTTGTTTAATGTTTTAAATGAATAAAAAAATTAATATGGCTCATCACCAAAACGAGTGGTTGATTTCCGTTCTGGCTGGGCGCTTTCCTGGGGGCGTCCGATGAGCCGCTAAGCTGGAATCAAAATAGTACTATGACATACTAAACTATCAAGAAAATCAGAAAAATTATAATGGAGTATATTTGAAAATTTTTCATCCAAGCCAAATCTCACCCTAGGAAAAACGAGGGTGAGCACAGGTGTAATGAAATCAATATTTCTGCCTTTAACTCCCTAGCTTTTTCTTAAATTCTCATCAACCTGTGATTTTAGATAGCTATATTGAATATCATTCGTATCTTGAAAAGCCTCTTCCCTGTTTGAACGAACATCCTGATATTCAAGGTTGTATGTAAATTGTTCTTGTGTAAAATCCTTTCTTTCCCCATTTAGGATATTGTAGAAATGCCAGCCTTCATCAAGCCATGTTTTATAAATTTCACCCCCAAGAATATCATTTACAATTAAAGTAGTGACTCCGCAATGTCCTCTTGCAGGGTTATCTATACTCCATTTTGAGCTAGAGTGAATTGACCAGGACTTTTTTAAAGCTCTTAACACTTCATTTTCTGTATACATTCTTCAACGTCCTTTTCTACCTTTACTTTAATTTAATAAGGTACATCATCCATCTTAATAGGAGTTGTTCTGCCTAATGCCCAATCATCTTTTATTGCACCATATAAGATACTATCAGTTATAGTACCATCTGCATTTTCCCAGGCATTTCTTAAATAGCCCTCTTTCACAAAGCCAGCTTTCGTAAAGCATTTTCTCATACCGATATTATCGACTCTCGTATATCCTTCGATACGAATCTTACCTTTTTCTCCAAATAGATAATCTTGTAACCAAAGGAGTGTTTCTACTCCGTATCCTTTTCCTCTATGAAGTGTACTTAAACGGATATCAAATAACGGGATTGTATCGCTTATGTCATGAATTATAATAATCCCGACCTTTTCTTCATGATCAATGATCCAATACGTCTCACGATTGCTATGATAGTATCCTTCTGCATACCCTTTTCGAACGGATTTCTCTTTCACACTTTGATCAGTATGATAAATCCACTTGTTTTGAGTTAATAACTCCACTAAATCTTCAATTTCATCTTCGAATAGTTTGTATTCCATTCTTATTACCCCTCCATTGCATAAAATTGGGCTCATCACTATAACGCGAGGTTAGATTAAGGTAGTTACATTGCCTTTAAATTCTATGTTCTTCGAATAGAATTCACAACAACTATCATATACTTTAAAGAAGTGTATATTTTTGTTAAATTTACTTCATGGAATCAATTATGAAGTAAAAATTTTTTGGAGGAAATAGGTGAAAACGACAATGAAAACAACCCCCATATATAAAGCTATATTAGTTTGTTTATTATTAATTCTATTCAATCTATTTCTGCCAGTCTCACAAATCTCCGCTGCAGAACAAGACATTAAAAGTACTATAGATAAATATGTTGAAAACTTTTTGAAAGAGCAGCGAATTCCAGGAGCATCTATTGCTATCGTTCATAAAAATAATATCTTTTACTCTAAATCGTGGGGCGTAACTGGAGAATCCGAAGAAAAAATAACTGCTGAAACTCCATTTGTAACCGGCTCTATCAGTAAGTCGTTAACTGGCTTAGCCATCATGAGATTGGTTGATGCAGGCACCATTCAATTAGATGATCCCGTTCAAAAGTATATGCCGTGGTTTACACTTAAAGATAAAAAGGCCGCTTCCCAAATAACGATTAAACATTTGCTTACCCAAACAAGTGGGATCAGCACTTATTCTGGCTTAGCTATATCGGACAAGGAATCTAATGATTTGAGTGCTATAAAGGAAAATGTAGAAAGTTTATCGAATGTTAAGCTGACTGCTGCACCTGGAGAAAAGCATCAGTATAGTAATGCTAACTTTTCTATTCTTGGCGCTCTCATCGAAGAAGTGACTAATCAAACATTTTCTGAATATATGGAGGAACAAGTTTTTTCTCCATTAGAGATGAAAAATGCAGCCGCTAATAGTAGCATGGCCTATGAAAATGGATACTTATCTGGTTATCAATCATGGCTTGGTCACCCTGTCAAAAGTGCAGTCACCTATGATAATGGAGGTGCACCATATGGATATATAACGGCAAGTGCAACAGATATGGTGCAGTATATTAGACTACTTAGTCAACATAAGCAAAACAATTTTTTAAGTAAAAATGCGATGAACCTTTATATTTCACCGCTTGTCCGAACTAGTAAATCTCGATATTACGGCCTTGGTGTACGAATTTCCTATCCAGAATCTAAAGAAGAAATGATTTGGCATTCTGGTTCAAATCCTGACGCACGCTCAGAAGTATTTTATCTTCCAGAAACCGATTGGGGCGGTGTGATTCTCACTAATAAAAGTCATATATTAGAGGAAAAGTCCCTTCTTTACTTAAAGCAAGGGATTATCAATATTTTAAATGGGAAAGAGCCCGTTGACGCACCTAAATATAAACCAACATTACAAATCATAGCAATTGCTATAATATGTTTACTTTTTGTGATGTTTATTTATCTTTTAATAAAGGTTAAAGCTAAAAAAGTGAATAAAAGAGGCGTGTTTGGTATATTCGGTTTCATACTTTTAGTTTTAGCCATGATCTCAATTCCATTATTAAGCTATAGTATAGAAACACCTTGGCATACGATTAGATATTTTGCTCCTGATATTGCATTTTTGACTATAATGATGGTTACTCTTTTAACATTGAATGGCTTATTTTCTATATATATTTCATTTAAACGACGACAAAAAAGACAACTTCTCTAAGTAGGAGTTGTCTTTTTTAGTTATGCTTATATTATCGAGGAAAAAGCTACATATTCTAAAATTGATTATTCATCTCCATGCCCGTATCCTGCTTCCGAGGTCTCAGCGTCTGCTTTCGTAACATGTACCGTACCCAATGGATGGTTAGGAGGAGCGTATATCGAATAAAGCTTTAGTGGCACATTTCCTGTATTTGTGAAGTTATGCCATGTTCCAGCAGGTACTACTATGGCATAATTTTCACGGACCCTTCTTTCATAGTTTAAATTGTTTTTACTAGGGCCCATTTGAGCAAGTCCCTCACCCTGTTCAATATATAAAAATTGCTCAACATTTGGGTGTGCCTCCAAACCAATACTATCGCCAACATTAATACTCATTAAAGTAATCTGTAAATTCTTTCCCGTCCACAGAGCCGTACGATACGTATCGTTTTGCTTAGTCGCATTTTCAAGATCGATGACAAGTGGCTGAGCTCCATAATCTTTTAATTCAATACTTCCACCATTGGAAAAACGAGAAGGTTCAGCGTTGTTCGCATACCCTATCTGATAAGGAGGTGCCCAATAAACAAGCTGATCTCCATAGTTATAGTTATACATAGGCATGTTTCCGTAATAAGGAATGTAGTACATTTTCTCAATCCCCTCACACATTATAAGAACATCCTATGCAACTTGCTAAGGAAATGTACTCCTTTTGCAAAACATCATCGTTAGACATAACACTTTGAACTACTGACAGCTTTAAGGAGTTCACTTGTTACAACGGGCCTATACATCAAAATTCTCTTAATGAATTAACGATGCTCTTAAAGTAGTTATTCCGTTTTCTAAATACCCCTTTAAACAAGTTAATATATACACCCAGCCTTCTTTTTGTTCCATCATTTTTGCTATTACGTCCGGGTTTTCTTCCTTAAGTCCTGACTCAACTACTTTAATAACTGTATTTGAATCCTCCCCCGTAAATGTTATTGTCACCATCGTTCCGTTCCCATGTTCTTCTCCCCAAGTAAACGCAATAGTCCTATTTATCTCGATATCAAGCACAGTAATAACAACCTTTGCTTTATACTCATCATATTTTAAAGTAAGCTTTTTTCCCTTTTCCCATCTCTCTGAACTACTTGAGAACCAAAAGCCCCCGATTTTATCTGGAGATACAATAGCTTCAAATACTTCACTTGCTGGCTTATGGATTTTTAATTTGGTAATTACGTCAGTATTCATTATTAATCATCCTCCCCTTATCAATTATGTTCGGCACAAAAGTATTTGCTGAAAGTAGTTAAACTCTTTCTAAAATTCCCCATCTCCTTCTTTACTATTCACACACATTTCTTAATTCCCTATTAGTAATTTTGAAAATGTAGTGTAAATAAGGTGCGATTATCTAAAATGAAGAAGTCTTCGTGAGATATTTTTAATACTAGCCATGTGTAAACAAATTCTTCAATTCAATATTTCCCCTGATAAAGGACATACTAACTATTATAGATTTATCACAAACGAACATTCCAAAAAGTATATAATTTGACTAGAACTTGATATAGTATGTATTTAGGAATAATCAATTTGTTTGGTGGTGTATATATGAAGAAGTTCAGTATGGATTTTTTAATGATTACGGTCGGAGCGCTGCTTTTTGCACTAGCTGTAAATTTATTTGTTATACCTAATGATTTAGGTGAAGGTGGCGTAACAGGTGTAACAATCATCGCTTATTATTTGTTCGGATGGTCGCCTAGTATTGTGAGCCTTGTGTTAAACGCAGCTTTATTAGCGGTTGGTTATAAATTTTTAAGTAGACAAACGACTATTTATACGATTATTGCAGTATCCCTCCATTCACTCTTTTTACATTTAACAGAATCGTGGTCAATTTCTTCAAATGAAATTATCGTGAATACTATTTTTGGCGGGGTGTTCGCTGGAGTTGGCATAGGCTTAATTATAAGAGTTGGTGGAACAACAGCAGGTTCAACAATCTTAGCTAGAATGACCAATAAATATTTAGGCTGGAGTATTAGTTACGGTTTATTGTTTTTTGATTTAATCGTTGCTTTTTCATCTTATTTTATTATTGGGGCAGAAGCATTAATGCTTACTATTATTATGCTTTATGTCGGTACTAAGGTGATGGAGTTTGTTATTGAAGGTGTGAATCCAAAAAAAGCTGTTACGATCATTTCGAAAAATCCAGAAGAGATTGCCAGTCATGTAAATGGTTTTATGAATCGGGGCGTGACGGTCCTATCTGGTCATGGCTATTATACGAAGGAGCAAAAAGAAATTCTGTATATTGTCATTAGTAAACAAGAAGTTGTAAAACTGAAGAAAATCGTCAAAGAAATAGACAAGGATGCCTTTATTGCCATTCATGATGTACGAGATGTCTTTGGACATGGATTTATTGAATTATCTAAGGCTTAATAAGACAACTGAGAAAACACCTTTTGTTGGAAATGGGTTAATCCCTTTAAAAATCAACATGGAGGTGTTTTTTCCATTGAAATTAACTCATACTTACCCATTTACGATTATCACCATAACGAGTGATTGATTTCCGTTCCGACTGGGCGCTTTGTTGCTGACGCTTCGCTTTCGCACAGTTAAAACATTTGCCGCTGACGCTTCGCTTTCGCGCAGAGCAGAGCTTCCTGGGGGCGTCCGATGAGCCGCTTCGCTCCGCTGCAGGGTCTCGGGCCAACAGATGTTTTTTGCGCGAAAGCGTAGTGCTAACGTAGCGGCAGCGGCACGATGTTGGTCACGAAGGCGTTATCACAGGATGTGATGGTTTTAGCCTTCGTTCCTTTATTGCTGATCCCCAAGGAGTCGCCCAGTCGTAACGAAGATCAACTTATACGCAAGGTTAATTCCAATTTTCAGTAACGGACCCTTTATTCCCTAACCTGTAAGGAAGTTTCAATAATCGTATCTAAAAGTTGTGTATAAGACATTCCTGCACAGGATGCGCTTTTTGGTAGTAAGCTGTTTTTTGTCATTCCCGGCAATGTGTTTACCTCCATGACATATGGAATTCCATCCTTGAGCATCATATCAATTCTGGCATAAACACTACATTTTAACGCGGCATAACTAGCCTTTGCAGCTTTAGCAACTCGGTCATGTATGGCAGGCGGAAGTTCTACAACCTCCTCGATCGTTGCGGCATCTTCGTATTTCGCCTTGTAATCAAAAAATGTTGCTGTATGGCGAATCGAAATAATCGGTAAAAGCTTACCATCTATAATAGAGCATGTTATTTCTTCCCCTTTTATATATTTCTCAATAATGATTTCAGCATCCCATTTGAATACTTCCTCGACCGAAGTGAGTAAAGAATCTTTATCATAAACTATTTTTACCCCTACACTGGAGCCACCCGAATTAGGCTTTACTACTAACGGATAGCTCATTTTGTCTAATTCGTCCCACTTAAGCTCCTCAATATTCGAAAGATGAAGCCAATTTGGAGTTTCAATTCCTTCATAACGTAGGATTTTTTTCGATATATTTTTATCCATACAAATACCGCTAGATAGCATCCCACTTCCGGTATATGGAACACCCAACGTTTCTAGCACACCTTGAATCGTTCCATCTTCTCCAAATTTTCCGTGAAGCGCTAGCAGGGCTATATCGAGGTTTTTCACCTTTTCTATAAGCTCTTTTTTATCATGTAGTTCAATTGCTACAACTTCATATTTACTCTTATCTAAATGAGCAATCATTTCTTCCCCTGTCATAATCGAGACCTGCTTTTCAGAGGAAACGCCCCCCATTATCACGCCAACTTTCATATTTTCAACTCCCCATTTCATTTTTCAAGGTATCTCCAATAATCTTAATACCACTCACAATATCCTCTTCTGTTAGTCGAGAAAATCCTAAGCGAAATGTGTTACTTCCTTCACCGTTGCTGTAAAAAACATCTCCAGGATAAAAAACAACTCCCCTTAGATAGCACTTTTCCAATAATGTACGAGCGTTCATTCCTTCTTCTAGCTCAATAAAAAGATGAAGTCCACCATCTCCTGTCATTCTCTTAAAGGGAATGTATTGATGGCATGCTTGACGGGCTAGTTCATATTTTTTCTTATAAACGAACTTAGCCTTTTTTAAGTATTTTTCAAAATAGCCATCCTGTAAATATTGATAAAGTACAGCCTGATCCAGAGTCGATGTATGAATAGTACGAGCTCTTTTCATACTTTCCAGACAATTGATGAGCTCCTTATCTGCTAATATCCAACCAACACGTAAGCCAGGAAAGAGAACTTTAGAAAAGCTACTGATATAAATAACATTGTTACCCTCACCGATAAAAGTCATTAACGGTGCTAAATGCGAACCTGAATAACGTAATTCTTCATTAAAGCCATCCTCTACAATCGGAATTTGATATTGTGAAAAAAGCTTAATAATTTCAGCTCTTTTTTCAGAGGATGTAACAATGCCTGTCGGATTATGATAAGACGGGATTAAGTAGGCAAAATCAAATTCCTTCTCCGACAAGCTTCTCTCAACTTGTTCAATATCGATACCGTCATCCTTCATATCGATCCCATGGATGTCAAATCCATGTAAGCGAAAAAGCTTTAATGCCGCATGATGAGTAGGATTTTCACAAATAACACGTCCAGATTTTTTCGCTAAGGAAGATAATAAAATATCCAATCCCTCGGTAAAGCCATTCGTAATCAAAATATCCTTATTGGAAATATCTACGCCCTTCATTTCCATATAGTGAAGAAGGTACTCGATTAACGGTTTATAGCCCTTTGCGTATCCATAATTCAAAACGATATCTCCTTCAAGGGACATCCGAGTCAGAAAGGCTCTTTTAAAATTTTCAACATCAAAAAGCTTTTCTTCGGGGGCAACGCTATTAAAGGAAATCATGCCTTTTTCCCAGTGAATATCTTGCTTCATTAAATCTAATTCATCAGCTAATAAGGTAGCTTTATTAAGCCTTTCCTTCCATTTAAGCTCGATGGAAGGTGCTTTCAATGTTGCGACCTTCCCTACAAAGTTTCCTTTTCCTTTTATCGCATAGATAATACCTTCTTGCTCTAAATCTGCATATGCATTCAGGATCGTATTTCTACTGACCAATAATAATTTACTTAGTTCACGGGTTGATGGAAGCTTCTGATGCTCCAACAAGTGTCCCTTCATAATCTTTTCTTTCAAATAATTTTTTAACTGAATATAAACCGGACGATCATCGATAAGCTTAAAATCATTAAACATTTCCTTGACCCCCTTGCTTTATTTTTGCATAACCGTATTTAACTCAAAAGGTCCACAGTAAATGTATTTTTCCTTCATAGTGGTATGGTTTCTAACTCATAAAAAATGCAACCCTTCAGAATGAAGAATTGCATCTATCATAGGCTAATTATAATTACGTTTAGTTGAATAACGCTAATTTAATTTCTAATGCAGCATATTTATTGCTGCTTGGGAATGTAATCTACGTTAATCACAGAAAAATAATATCCAGTCACTGTTGATATTCGAAAAGTTGAACCTTAATCTTCCCATTAGCTTCGCTCCTCATGAATTCTTTTTAAATAAACCTACTAAAAATCCTTCTAAACCGAAAATCTGATCTTCATCAGACATGGCGATCATGTTCCGTATTTCAATTTTCTCAAATAATTGAAACACTTCTTTTAGTTGTTTTTTTGTATACCCTAGCCCGCCTTCTAAGCTACGTTTTATATAAACTTCTTCATCTGAGATGGCAGAACCACCATATGAACCATGCTCCTCAAATGAGCATAAAGCGAAGTAACCATTCGGTTTTAATAATTTACGAATCAATTCAATATACGTCACACGACGATGAGGGGCTATATGGTGAAAACAACCTGAATCATAAATAAAATCAAAGCTCTCTTCTTGTAAATTCAACTCAAAAATATTGGCACAAATTAATTCTACATTTACGTTTGCTTCATCAACCCTTCTTTGCGCCCATTGCAATGCTTTATCCGATAAATCAACACCAACAACTGAACAACCTTGTTTTGCTAAGTAAATGGCATTTCGACCCGCACCACAACCTAACTCTAAAACTTTATTTGGACGGATCATCTTTTCTTCTAAATAGCTTACTAAGTTTTCATCTGGTTTATTAATAAAAAAAGGTATCTTTTCAAATGTTTGATCATAAAATTCATTCCAAAATTTCTGTGGTTCACGTAATAAATTATCTAATACAACTAGCAATTGTTCATTTGATTTGATTAGCATTTTACGCCTCCCGTTTGCACCTATCATCTTTCAAAAAAACAAATATTCTTTATCTCTTCATTATAAAGTAAAGTTGGGTGATACTGGAAATTAATCGCCCTTAATTCACAGGAGGTATATTTATACATTTTTAAATAAAATATTATAACTGTGGATATTTTCTCTAAATCAATTACACTGAACATAAGATAAAGTGAAAACAGGAAGGAGTTACAACATGGAAGAAATCTTGACGATTACGAATTTGACGAAAAGCTATGGTAGCAAGGAAATTTTAAAAGGAATCGACTTGCACGTCTCGAGGGGTGAAATCATTGGCTATATCGGTCCGAATGGTGCTGGTAAAAGTACGACTGTCAAAATTATTTTAGGAATTGAAGGCGATTACGGTGGAGAAATTAAACTTTTCGGAGAGAATATCGGCAAAGACAGCCTTGAATATAAACGAAGAATTGGCTATGTACCGGAGATAGCAGACGTTTATGATAATTTAACGGGGTATGAGTATTTAACCTTTATCGGCCAGCTTTATGGTCTTGAATTAGAGGTGGCTGCTGATAAATCAAAATCCTTAATGGAATTGTTCGGCGTTGGAGAAGCATATCATTCCAGAATATCTTCTTATTCAAAAGGGATGCGGCAAAAGCTATTAATTATCGCTAGCTTAATACATAATCCCGATTTGTTATTTTTAGATGAGCCAATTAATGGATTAGATGCGAATAGCGTGATGATTTTCAAAGAAATTTTGACTCAACTGGCTGCTCAAGGAAAAACAATATTTTATTCCTCTCATATCATGGATGTTGTCGAAAAAATCAGTAGTCGTATCATCTTGTTGAATGATGGAAAAATCGCGGCCGACGGGACATTTGCCCAACTACAGGCAGACAATACTGAAGGAACTCTGGAAAGAATTTTCAACCAATTGACAGGATTCCATGATCATCAGGAAATTGGCGAGAAGTTCGTTTCTATTGTACAAGAGGTATGAACATGAAAGATTTCAAAATCCTACAATTTCTTGATAAAATTCAATTTATTTTTGTGAAAATGGGCGTCGATTACGATATCATGCGAAAGATCCTCCATATTAAACTAACAATGGATGAGCGCAAAGTACCGACTATATTTAACCAAGCATCCAATAAAAACAAAGAAGAGCAAAAATACGGCTACATCAAATCTTTATGGATTTATGTTTTATTTGGGCTTATGTTAATTCCTTTTATGGGATTTGGCCAAAACTATATTTTCCAGATGAGTATTGCTTATGCCATGATTATTTTTATCATCATGACAACATTGATTTCTGATTTTTCTTCCGTACTTTTGGATGTACGGGACAGAAGCATTCTCTCGACCAAGCCTATCTCTGCTAGAACGGTCAATGCGGCCAAGTTTATGCATATTTTCATTTACTTAACGTATTTAACGATTGCTTTTACAGCCATCTCCCTAGTCGTTGGCCTATTCAGACAAGGAATTGTATTCTTTATTTTAACGTTACTCTTACTAGTTTTAATTAATATTTTTATTGTCGTTTTAACGGCTGTTTTATATATTGCTATTTTAAGATTCTTTGATGGAGAAAAGCTGAAAGATATCATCAATTATGTACAAATCGGCTTATCCTTAATGCTGATGATTGGCTATCAAGTTCTTATTAGATCCTTTGAATTCGTCAATTTTGATATGGTCGTAACATTTCATTGGTGGAGTGTTTTTCTCATTCCTATGTGGTTTGCCGCTCCTTATGAGTTACTGCTAAACGGTGACGTCTCTTTATTTACAGTGATCTTCAGTATTTTAGCTGTCGTCATGCCAATCATTTCGATATGGCTTTACCTAAAGCTAATTCCAACCTTTGAACGTAATCTGCAAAAACTATTAAACACTAGCAAATCGAAAAAAGAAAAGAACAATCGACTTAAGACGCTTTTGTTAACAATCATTTGTAGAACGAATGAAGAAAGAGCTTTTTACCGCTTCGCCTCCCTTATGATGAAGCAGGAGCGAGAGTTTAAACTAAAAGTATATCCATCTTTAGGGTTTTCGTTTGTCATTCCATTTATTTTTATGTTTTCTTTTTCAAGGTACGAAGCTATTGATTATTCCGTTAGCATGGGTTATTTAAATATTTATTTCAGCATGCTAATTATTCCGACAGCTGTGCTTTTGCTTGGGCATTCAGGAAAATATAAAGCAGCTTGGATCTATAAAGTCTTTCCAATGAAAGATTATACAAACTTAAAAAAAGGTAGCTTAAAAGCATTTTTGATTAAATTGTATATTCCATTGTATATTGTTCTGAGCATCATTTTCTGCTTCATTTATGGTACGAGAATTATCCCTGATTTACTGACTGTTTTAGTAGCAAGCTGCATGTACACAGTCATTTGTTACCTCGGAATGGGCAGCAAGATTCCTTTCACAAAGCCTTATAATGAAGTTGGCGATGCCCAGAGTTGGAAAACTCTTTTGTTGTTAATTCCATTAGGTATGCTGGCGGGGCTACACTATTTAATAGCTAGTCAGATTTCCTTTGGGTCAATTATTTATCTAATTGTGCTTGTTATTTTGAATTTTATTATATGGAAACTAGTTTTTAAACGAACACCGTAATATTTAGTGACCTTAAAAATCCAGCAAGCTATACTAACCATCCCTTTGCTTAGTGGATGCCCCTCCTTGCTACATTTTATGAACTATCATGTATAAATAACTTGGTCTAATCGGATCAAGTTATTTTTCATTAGCTTTTTTAACTTTCTCACTAGCTACAACAACAATTAAATGTAATACAGAGATAATTACAGCAATACTCGCACCGATATTATAAGCTTCTAAATTGTATAAATTTATAAATGAAATGCCTACATTATCTAAAGTGCTAAATAGATTGTCAGTTCCCCTTACACCAGCTTCAATTTTATCCAATAACCAAAAAACAATAAAAATTCCAAGTAAAGTCACTAATGTAGAAATAAGACCTTTTACAATAGATTTGCCCACAATTACCTTCCTCCTATAAAAACATTTCATTAGATGTGTTTGCAGAGCTACACTTATTTAATAGCTAACCAATTAGGATGAAGCTGTTTTTGTTGGTGCCTATAAGTAAAAAATCGCTTTAAAAAGCTTTTCTCTCATATATACGAATAGATAGTAGCCATGACCCAATATACAATATAGCAATTGTAAGGATAGCTACGAGATACATTTGCGTTTCTTGTAAAGATAGGAACTTTCGTGTCAATTCCCTTAATGTTTCATTTAAATTAGGGACTAAAAACTTAATCGTCGCTAGATAGATGCCAAATAAAGCACCTGCAGCAAACACTAAATATTGCCTTTTAAATTTATAAAACACTGGGAGCATGAATGAAATAGCGACCATAACAAGCCCCATAATAAACAATATAGCTTTCCATGAAAACGGCGTTTCTTTTCCATTTAACAGGAAACTCCCTCCGTAAGTAAGCATTATAAATAGTGATGTAAATATTAATACACCTACATACCTCGAAGAAACAATTTCCTTTCTCGTATATGGAAGCGAATTGAGCAGAATATTAGCGTTATCTTTTTCATCGTAAGACAAAGCCATATTAATAAATGATAGACTACATACAACTACAATAGGAATTGGAGAAACATCTATCAGTAAGTAAATTATTATAGTAGCAATGTAAATAAAAAATACTTTTTTTTGTATTAAAATATCCTTAAATATAAGGTTAAACATACCGTTACCATCCTCTCTTCGTATAATACATAATATCTTCAAGCGTTGGTTTTTCCACAATCACAGAATCTCCAAATATGTTTGCCATACGATTTTTATCAGCTGTTAATGCTTCAAAGCCTACATTCGTTTTTCTGATTGAAATAAACTCTTGTTCCGTTTCTTTATCCAATAAATCCAACTTCCCTTTGACTATGGCATATTCCTCTTCAATTTTATAAAATTCTTTCGTAAAAATATGTTCTCCTTTATGAATAAAGGTAATATAATCCGCAATACAATCTAAATCTGTTGTAATATGTGTCGAAAAGAAAATTGTTTTTTCCCCATCCTGCATTAACTCATGTAATATATTTAGTAACTCTCTACGAAATATTGGATCGAGCCCAGCAGTCGGCTCATCCATAATAATTAATTCTGCATGATGAGCTAGAGCAATAGCTAACGAAGCTTTCATCTTCATTCCCTTCGAAAAGGTCTTCATATTTTTATTTAATGGTAGTTCGAATTTTTCAACATAGTGTTGAAAAGTGTTATCATCCCAGTTTTTATAGGCCGGTTTAATAATCTTTTTCATATCCTTTAACGTAACATTTTCATAAAAAACATTTTCATCATAGACAAAACCAATACGTTCTTTTATTTCTTTTTCATGTCCCTTATATTTCATACCAAATAATGAAACAGTACCACTATCTTGTTGTAATAAGTTCATAATCAACTTGATCGTTGTTGATTTACCTGCACCATTTCCCCCAATAAATCCAGTTACATAGCCCTTTTTAACGTTAATAGAAAAATTCTTTACCTGAAATCCATTAAATGCTTTATGAATATTCTGTAATTCAATGACATTTTCCATCATTCATCCTCCGTTTACCATAATGTAAGCATTTCCTTGAGTGTCCGTTTCTTTCGCAAAATGAACGAACAGATAGAATAAGTCCGTATTTCTCGAGATCTCCACAAAAATAATGTATATATACTCTATGTACAATATATACATATCGGGTTTATTTTGCAAGTAATAAATTATTATTGAGCTCAAAAAAAGAACATGAGACTGTTAAATTACAATCCCATGTTTTCAATTCTGAGTTATTTAGTTGATAAAACTGCCGATGATGACCTTAATTAGCTTAGGAAACTATTTAATCGGAGCATTATTAATTGTTGATAATACTTCATTCACTTCGAAGATTTTCCCACGAATATCGGTAATACCGAAACTTGTTAATCGTTCTGAATGCATGGCTAAATATTTTTCAGCATCTGTTTTGGTTTCAAATAAATAGATCCCGCCAGATTCTTTATCCGCGGCATTCTCAGTCCAAATTTTCCAAATCATACCTGGCTCTTCGTTAATACTTTTTGCTAAATCAACGAATGCCTTAGACATTTCTTCGCCGAATGGGCCGTCCATTGTAAAATCAACCTGTAATAAATATTTCATGATTAAAACTCCCTTTTTGATTTTTTTATAACAATTAGTTTTATACAAAAATGACTTTTTATTTATTTACAAAATAAGTTTCACCAAGTATTTCTTTCGCATCATAATCAGTTGGTAAAAGCTCGTTCTCCACAAATTTGTGAATGTCCTTTTGCTCAATATCATACATAACTTCTATCTCTTTCGAAAAAAGAAGCTTTTCTTTCTGAAGTAAACTAAAAAGTGCTGGTTGTGATTTTGGCTGTAGTTCATCTAAATTAAGAACTTGTTTTAGCCCAGCAATATAGGATTCTAACGTTCGGCTACCGACAATTTTCACACCTTTATTTTCTTCGTTCAACATGATAATCGTTGGAAATCCTCTAACGCCTAGTTTTGAAGCTAGCTCAAAATCTTCATTTAATAATTGCTGTCCAATCGAAAGTTCAGCTTCTTTTACAATTTTTTCTCCATTAAGTCCAAGATTATTCACGATTTCAATTAATACCGATTTCTCTGCAATATTTTGATTAAATAAGAATACAGCTTCTCTTGCACGGCGCAAAAACACCTTTGCTAAATACCCATCTTGCTTTTGAATCACTTTAAAGACTCTAGAAGGAGGGTAAGATGATTGAATGGGATTTTCAAACCAAAGCGTACCATCAATCGGCATACGACTATGCTCGCCAACCTCTCGCCAGTGTCCAGCCACATCTGTTGGGCTTGATATACCATTAGAGACATCAGCAAAGCCATTCCATTTTTCTAGCAAACCACCCATTAAAGTATGGAAATTGACATAATGACCATACTGCTCTACAAAACGACGCAGAACTGGCTCTAAAGCCCAACAATGCGAGCATATTGGATCTGTCACATAATATACATCAATCGATTTCCTTTTTTGATTGAAATCAATCACCTGCATTTCGTTATCTTCTGAAACACCACATACACCCGTTTCTAAATCACAGATTAAATTATTATTGTTCGTCATCATACTCACCACTTTCATTTTAATATCTTTCTAAATAGGAATACTTTGATGTATCGTTTTCTAAATAAGCATATTTGCTTTATAATCGTATTTTAGTAAATACTGAAGATCATCTGTACCAATAGTTCTTTAGATTTGTCGTATATACAACACATCAAAGAAATTGTTTAAAAAGTAGGAGTGATACACAAAATGACTCAATCAAAGACTGACCCTCGTGTTCTTCGTACTCGCAAATTAATTATGGATTCTTTTATTGAACTTTCAGGTCAAAAAGAATTTAAGGATATTACTGTGAAAGATATTACGACAGAGGCTATGATTAATCGCGCAACATTCTATTATCACTTTCAGGATATATATGATCTATTGGAAAAAGTATTATCAGAAGTATTATTAGTTAATTTAAATTATAGTAATTTCGAAAAAGGCGAGCTCAATGAGGAATTGATTATTCAAATTTTCGCAGCCATAACGACCTTTCAGAAATCTTTATCTAATCGTTGTCATAGAGGATATGAAGATACCATTTCTCGTATTATTAGGGAACATCTCGAAATCCTTTTTTACAAGATGTTATTAAAACAACATAATACGAAAGAGGATGCAGCACTAAAAACTACCGCTGTCATACTAAGCTGGGGAATTTACGGTGCTTCTATGGAATGGAGAAAAAATAGTATGAATACATCCCCGGAGGAATTTATTAAATTGTCCATTCCTTATATATTATCTGGGATTACTTTAGATTCTAAAGACTAAGAGTTTCCCTATCACGTAAAAGTAGAGCATGTTTTGAAAAGATTGTTCAAAACATGCTCTGGAGATTTAACGATTTAAACGCTCTATATATTTTTCTGATTCATCAGCTATTCGCTTAAATTCAATATCATGAATATAATGAGAGCAATCTAATTTTATTAATGTACCGTCTTTATGTTTACTGATGAAATCCTTTTGAAATTCAATCCACGCATCCTTATCCCAACCTGTCCCTTGACCGTTTGATGAGAACAAAAGCATAGGAACATTTGGGATTCTAGCCGCTCCTACCTTTTCAGCATTTGCCTTAATATGCTGAACTTCATTTATCATATTTTTAGTTGCCGTTCTACGATAAAAAATTACTTTATACAATTCTTTTTCCTCATCTGTTAAAGTCCCATATTTTATAGCATCACTTTCAGACAGACCCGAAATCCATCTAGTAAAACCAATATTTGCAGCAAAGGCACTTAAATGAACTAGAGGCATATTTATATCATAATCTTTATATGCGGCAGGAACGGCCATATCCAATCCTATAATCGCCTTTACTTCATTCGGGTAGGCTTGTGCCCAATACAATGCTTCAATACCAGACATAGAATGAGGAAATAAAATATATGGTCCTGCAACGCCTAATTTTAATAGAGCTTCTCTTGTTTCTTGTAAAATAGTATCCATATCACGGTCAGTATCTGTAATGTCACTAAATCCATAGCCTGCCTTTTCAACGACAACAATTTTATATTTATCGCTTAACAATGAATATAATGATTTAAAATCTAAAACAGGTGAGCTTGTGCCTCCCCCAGACATAAATACAAGCGTATCTTCTCCATCACCTTCTATGTACACATGCATCTTATGACCATTCACTTCTACCATTTTCCCTGTTGGTGTATATAATTGATCTTCCTTTGATAATTGGTTTTGATGAATAATATAACTTGTCGTAATAATTAACAAAAGGATCGCTGCAATAATTGAAAAAAATATCATGATTCGTTTTATCATGTCTTTCAACCACCCCTTACAGGATTTTTACTATCCAACAAGCCTAACTTAATAAGTTTACCCAACAGAAGAAACCATGACGTTTAGAGTTCCAAAAGATAATCGATAAACTGGAGCTTTTGGCCATTCATTTCAAACTCATCACCACTTATACACACTTGTTTAAAACCATTCTTTTCAAGAACCTTTTGAGAGGCAATATTATTTGTTGTTGTTTTTGCTTTAATCTTTTTAACGCTGATTTCTGTTTCTAATAGTAGCTTTAAAGCTTTAGCCCCTATTCCTTTTCCGCCATATTCTTTACCTACTCTATAACCGACTTCTGCTATATTGTTCACTGTATCTATATCTACTAAATTAATTCTTCCAACTATATTTCCTGAGTAGTCCCTTATTAAGTAGAACCTTGATTTTCCTTCTTTTTGTTCTTCTAATAGCTCTCTATGTTTCAATTGAAACTTTTCAAACATATAATAATCTTCCCCACGACTGGGTACCATTTGTTCAAAGAATAGTCTATTATTCTTTTCAAACAGAAATAATTCTTCTGCGTCACTTTCTCGTAAGCTATTAATTGATATTTCCAAGTTAACTCATCCCCTCGTTCTTTATGATTCTTTCATTCAAAAAAGAAAGTAGATCTATATCTACTCTCTTGATTGTTTAGGAAAAATATAAAAGTAAAAAACGAAACCAATGATAATTGCGGGTAGTAAAGCAATTCCTATATTTTGTACAAATGCACTTGCAAGCAATTTAAAAATCTCAATAATATCCTTAGATAAAATGTTTTGATACTGTTCTGCACCTGTCAAACCTCTGATTATTAAAGTTAAAGCAAAAATAATGATATAACTAATTAAGCTATATATGATACTTAACTTTATATTTTTCTCCATTTTATTTCCCTTTCCTTATTTGTGGTATGCTTATTATTACATACCGCAAATTCTATTAAAAGGAATTTCTGAAAATTGAAAATAGAATACTACCTAATCATTAATTAAAAAAACTCGGTATTCAACAAACTAAAGATCAATATATCTTTGCATTCTCCAGTAACGCTATGGCATTCAAACTGTCTTAAACAGCCTTCTTCCTTAAAGTTGAATTTCGACAATAACTTCTTTGAAGCTATATTTTCTTCCGTGACAATTGCCTGTATTCTTACTAGACCTAACTGATTAAATCCTATTGATAATACTTCCTTAACAGCTTCCGACATAATGCCACAATGCCAATATTCTTCCGATAATTCATAGCCAATTTCAGCTCGTTTGCCTGAAAATTCACTCAAGAAAATGGTACCAATAACTTCATCCGTTTCTTTGTTAGCTATAGCAAAACGTATAATCCAACCTTTATCATAGCCTTCGTTCCAAAAATGAATTACTTCATAACTTCTTTCTAAAGTCTCCGGTCCGTTCCAATCAAGATAACGATATACATTTTCATTTGAATAATAATTGAATAAGGCAGGAGCATCCTCCAACTTCAACTTTCTTAATTTTATGCGTTCAGTTTGTACTGTTGGAAAAGAAGTCCCTAATATTTCGGTAAAGTTCATTTTTTTCTCCCCTTTGTTTGAATGAATATCAAAATAAACTAAAGATGAAAATTCAAAAGAAGCTGATTAAATTATACCCTATCTAGATTTCCTGAAAAAACCATATATATTTCCTTTAGTATAATTCTTTAATACTCTTTGAAGACAAATAATATTTTTCACCTAAAGTAGCCGTGTCCGCTACTGATAGATATCCGTTATAAAAAAACAATCATGCCTCGGCATAATTTCGTCTAGAATCGGAAGGGAGTTAAACAATTTATTATTCTTTACTTTTTAACTAAAAAGCAATCAACGAAATAAAAGCTGGTTGCCATCTACTAATATAAATTGTATATGAGAGGATATTTAAAACAACTAACATTGCACTCTCTCCTAAAATAGGTATTTCTGATCTGTTCTAGGTTTTATATGATTACGGAGAAGAAAAAGGACTTTTATCCCCACCTCCGACACAATATAAGCAACAAGTCTCACAATATTCCATTGACATTCCTATTCCATTGCTTAATACTATACTTAAAATTCGAGTTTTTATAGGCATAAAGTTCCAATAAAACTCAGAGGAGGAAACTATTTGAAAATTAAAAGTATTAAGCGACGATTATTATTCTTTACATTAAGTTTGCTGCTATTGTCATCTGTAATCAATTCTATATTGGGTGTTTGGGTTGTTGGTAAAAATAGCAAAGAGGTTTTAATTGAGAAGGCCAATGAACAAGTCTATGAAATCGCAAAGCAAGCAGAAACTATATTAAATTCCGAGAGTGATCCCATTCCAGCTTTACAAGATTTTGTAAAGTTAAAAGAAAAACAAGATAATGTAACCTATGCTATTGTCATTGATACCAATGTAAAGGCTGTAGCGCATAGTGATAATGAGAAACTAGGAAAAACATATAAAGATACATACACAATCGATGGTGCTAAACAAGGAAAAAAACAATTTACAAGATGGTATGCCGAAGTTCAAGGTATATGGACATATGACATCATGGAGCCAATTTATAAGGATGGCGAGCTTTATGGAGTAATTGATATTGGAGTGCCTGAAAGTGGTATTCAATCTATTACAAACTCTGTACTAAGTTATCAGATTATTACAGGTGTAGTGAGTTTTATCATTATAGGTGCTTTAATGTGGTGGATTATTGGTCGTATTGTTGCCGCTATTAAGAATCTCGAAAATATTATTCATCAAACAACTAGCTTAGACTTTACCGCAAATCCAGAATTAGAAAAACTTTCAAATCATCAAGATGAAATTGGTCTTATGGCAAAAGGCATCTCTGGCATGCAATCTTCGTTGAAGAATGTTACCGCCAACATACATAATACTAGCACCGAGTTATCAGATTCATCAAAGATTCTTATTCAAGTAGCAGAAGATACGGTACGTACAACTGACGAAATTAGCTCAGCTATTAATGAAATAGCAAAAGCCACAGAAGAGCAGGCTCATGACACAGAAAAAGGTGCTGAACAATTAAATCAACTATCTGGAAATATTGATCGTGTGATTGAGCATACAGAGAAGATCGCTTCTATGACAGAAGATATTGATCATTTAAGTAATCAAGGTGTGGAAACTGTCAACCAACTCTCAATTTGGTCAGTGAAGAATCGTGAATCTTCACAACAAGTAAGTAACATCGTTCAAGAAGTAGATAAAACTTCATCTGATATATCAAGTATTGTTAATACAATCACAGATATCGCAACTCAAACTAATTTATTGGCTCTAAACGCTTCCATCGAGTCAGCTCGAGTAGGTGAAGCAGGTAAAGGTTTTGCGGTTGTTGCGGATGAAATTCGAAAATTATCGGAACAGACATCTAATGCTACTGAGGATATTAAAAATAAAATCTCCGCAATTCAAAATATATCTAAAAGTGCTGTGGAGGAAATTAGTACAAGCCTGAGCATTGTTGAGCAAAATGCTAAAGCTACAGAGGATACTAGTGAAATCTTCCATACAATAAAGGTAGCTCTAGACCAAACTAGTGAAGTAGCACAAGAGGTGAAACATTTATCTCATGAGATGAATGAGCGTAAAGAGCAAATCGTTAGCGCAGTTCAAAACATATCCGCTTCTGCAGTTGAAACCTCTGCTGGAGCAGAACAAGTCTCAGCATCCGCAACTGAACAGCTTAAAGGCATTGAGACTGTTTCTGAGAAAGCAAAGGATCTAACCGCTATGGTTGATGCTTTAAGAGATGAAATGAAAAAATTCACTATTTAATTGAACGAAGCAAGACTAAATAATATTGCAAAAAAGCTGATTCTTAATTGAATCAGCTTTTTTAGCATATATCTTTATATCAATTTACTGTCTTTGAGTAAATCATAGATAATCGTGTCTTTTACTTTATGAATACCAAATTTACCTATTTGTTTTAACATAAACGGCGCATCTACATCTGTTAACTTTTTACCATCTAGTAAGCGAGCAGTTGAAGCTAACAAAGTACGAATATCATAAGTAGATCCAAATACTTCTGGAACGCCTCGATCAATATCTAACAATTGATAAACAGCTTCCATCGCTGTTCTTACTGAATACTCAGTTGTGAATACTGTGTCTCTTTCTGTTTCACTAAAGTTACCAATAAAGGCTAAGTTAGTAGATCCTTTAGGGACAACTAAAGGACGATCTCCCATTGCTCTAGGCATGAAATAAGATGTTATAAAAGGCATGTAACACGGAATTGTATTACATGAATTTTGCGCTAAATCCGGTATTTCGTCTACAGGTACACCCATATGATACAACCACTCTTGCGCTATCTCACTTCCAGAACATTCCGTGATACTCTTTTTAATAAAATCACCAGGTTTGTTAGATAGTAAACCATAAATCCAAACTACTAATTGGTCTTTTGGTTGATCTTTAAAATGAGGTTGTCGGTTTAATGTATAGCTTAGCATCCAATTAGAATCTGTAGCAGTTACGATACCACCAGTTACTACCTTGCCTGCATATGGATCTCTTTTACTTATCTTTTCAATATATGGAGCTACTTTAGCATCCAATGTAGTTAGTGTTGCTGAAACAAACCAACTTTCTTCTGGAAGATCCTCGCAGAACTTTTCTGGTCTACCAAACTCAGAATCTTGAGAAGCAATGTTTTTCCAAAGTGACCAACTTCCGCCTAAATCAGTGCTTATAGGAGCTGGCGTATTATTGTCACCATAAGTTGTACTCTCCGTAATACTGCCATTTGTAACAAACACTAATTCATTTTCTGTTAACTCAATGTTCTTTTTCACACCATTTTGTTTTAACACTAAAGTATGAGCTACTTTTTTATCTCCCACTTTATCAACTAAAACATTCTCTACAACAGTATTAAATTGGAAATCAACATTATGGCTTTCTAAATATTTAATCATAGGCAGTACTAACGATTCGTACTGATTATATTTCGTAAATTTTAAAGCAGATAAATCAGGTAGACCCCCAACATGGTGAATGAAACGCATAATATAACGACGCATTTCCATTGCTGAATGCCATTTTTCAAAGGCAAACATCGTTGACCAATAAAGCCAGAAGTTTGATTCAAAGAAATCTTCAGAGAAAACATCTGTAATTTTTACATCCTCTAACTTCTCTTCGGGAGTAAAGAATAATTTAATCATTTCTTCAGAAGCTTTATCAGATAATGTAAACTTGCCATCATCCTCAAGTCTTTGCCCTCTATTTTCAATTAATCTACATTTAGAATAGTTAGGATCCTCTTTGTTTAACCAATAAAATTCATCTAAAACAGAAGCGTTTTCTACTTCTAAAGATGGGATTGAACGGAATAAATCCCATAAGCACTCAAAATGATCTTCCATTTCCCGACCACCACGGATAATAAAACCTCTTGTCGGATTTAGAATACCATCAAGGCTACCTCCTGAGATATCTAACTCTTCGAGAATATGAATATTCTCTCCCTTCATTTGCCCATCACGAATTAAAAAACATGCGGCTGACAGTGAAGCTAGCCCCGAACCAACAAGATACGCTGATTTCTCATCAACACCCTCAGGTTTTTTAGGACGTGCGAAAGCCTCATAATTACCATTACTGTAATACATAATACCGCCTCCATAAACTATTATCGTGATATAGCATACCACCAATTTGCATGATAATGGTAAAATGAGAGAGAAATTAACAAAAAATTCAATAATACAGTTGAACATTAAATATACATATACCCTATTATTTGACATAACAATTCATTGCATTTTTATAAATTATTTATCCATGTCTTTTATATCAAGGATTTTATGCAACACCTAAAATTAGTTTGTCATTGTAGCTGTTAAACTTTAAGGAACTTGGATTTATTGAATGATCTCCTTCTATACTATTAACCATAAGACTGTCCTAAGTGATTATAGTACACAACCTTTCAAGTGCAGCCTCACATAATTACTATAGTAAGAAAACAAAAAAACAGTAATTCAAACTTTTCAATTCAATCTATTTTACTCAAATTTTGAAAAATCTACTTTTTATAAAACTATTATAATTTATTTATTATCCTTTAAATAATTTTACATCCCCCACTATTCTTGATAAACCACTTAATGTAAGCGCTGTATGCGATTTTTCAAACGTATAAAAATAAACAAAATTAATATATTTAAAAAAATAATGTTTGACACCTAAAAGGACGGTATGTAGAATAGGACGAGTGATTATGAGAATCATTATCAATTAAGATGAGAACTATATTTTTTTATTACTGATTGAGAATAAATCTCATTCAAAAGAAAATATGTTGTTAGTTAGGATGGTTAACGAATGGAAGCAAGCGCAAGGAGCGTAGAACAACAAGAAGCGAATATGAAAAAGATTAAGAGCAGACCGCTTATAGCTTCTATTATTTTAATAGCAGGTACGATTTTATTAGCTTTAAGTATGAGCATGTCCATTTCATTTGGAGCAGCAGATATTAGTTTAAAGACTGTCTGGCAAGCTGTTTTTCAATTTGATGATTCACTTACACATCATAATGTCATTTGGGAACTTCGTATTCCAAGAGCAATTGGAGGAGTGGTCGCTGGTGCGTTTCTAGCGGTATCTGGTGCAATTATGCAAGGTATGACACGTAACCCTCTTGCCTCACCTTCTTTAATGGGGATTACAGATGGTGCGGTATTTGGAATTGCCATTACATATGCTTTTTTCCCTAATTCTCCATACATAATGTTTGTTATTGCTTCATTTATTGGTGCTGCATTTGGAGCGAGTATTGTATATGGTGTGGGTTCGTTCTCACCAGGAGGCCTAACACCTGTTAAATTAGCGTTAGCTGGTGCAGCGATTAGTGCACTACTTGGGGCCATTTCGTCTAGTATCGCACTTTATTTCAATCTTGCTCAAGAAGTAAGCATGTGGAATGCAGGAGGCGTTTCAGGTGTGAAATGGGTAAGTATTGAAATGCTCCTACCAATTGGACTACTTTGTCTTATTATTGCAATTTTATTGTCAAGATACATTACTATTTTAAGTTTCGGTGAAGAAATTGCAATTGGACTTGGGCAAAATACAACCTTCATTAAATTTATTGGTACTGTACTTGTGCTTGTTTTAACGGGCTCAGCTGTATCTATGGCAGGCTCTGTCGGATTTGTTGGACTTGTTATCCCACATATGACGCGTTTTCTCGTCGGATCCGATTATAGATGGGTCATTCCATGTTCAGCAGTACTAGGTGGGTTATTAATAGAATGTGCTGATATGTTATCACGTGTGATCAACCCTCCATTTGAAACGCCAATTGGTGCAATTACAGCTTTAATTGGTGTTCCATTCTTCCTTTATTTAGCTCGTAATGAAGGGAGAGGGAAAATATGAGGCAACGTATCTTCACAAAAAAGAATATTTCAGTTTTAGCTATTTTAGCTTGCCTAATTGTATCCGTATTTTTAATTAGCTTACATACAGGAACGTTTAAAATACCGCCAATAGATGTATTGAAATCGTTAATTGGTTTAGGTTCTGAAGAACAATCTGTCATTTTATTCGAGTTTCGTATGCCTCGAATGGTTATTGCTATTTTAGTTGGCTCAGCGCTAGCGATATCAGGGGCTATCATGCAAGGTTTATCTCGAAATCCACTTGCTGACCCAGGAATCATCGGTATAAATGCTGGTGCCGGATTAACAGTTGTAATTTTCGTCTATTTTTTCTTCGGGAAAGTTGGAACCGGTACGCTACTATCTGTATTCATTCTACCGCTATTTGCGTTAGTTGGTGCCTTATTAGCAGCGGTTATTATTTATACCCTAGCTTGGAAGAACGGTGTTTCGTCCACTCGTTTAATTCTTGTCGGTATTGCAGTTGCAGCAGGATTCGGTGCTGTTAGTTTAATCTTCTCGATGAAAATGACTTCAAATGATTTTCGTTTTGCAACTATTTGGTTGGCAGGGAGTTTATGGGGAACAGATTGGAAATTTGTATTAAGTGCACTTCCTTGGATGCTCATATTTATACCAATTGCATTTTGCAAGGCACATGTCTTGAATGTCATGAATTTAGGAGATGCAGCAGCGGTAGGCCTTGGTCTAAATGTAGAGAAGGAAAGACGTAAGTTATTATTTATCGCCGTTTGCTTGGCCGGTGCATCGGTAGCTGTCGCTGGTGGAATTGGATTTATTGGATTAATGGCTCCCCATTTGGCAAGACGCCTTGTTGGGGGGAAACATCAAATTATGTTACCAACAGCAGCATTAATCGGTACGCTTCTATTACTATTTGCAGATGTAATTTCAAGAAGTGTACTAACAACCTCAGAGATACCAGTCGGTTTTGTTATTTCTATTATTGGTGCACCCTATTTTATTTATTTACTTATGAGGACAAAATAAAAGGAGTCTTTTTTAATGGTAACTTTAGCAGTTGATTCGATATCCGTTGGCTATAATGAAGGATTAATTATAGATGGACTATCAGTGGAAATACCCGAAGGAAAGATTACAACGATTATTGGACCAAATGGATGTGGGAAATCTACATTGTTAAAAGCAGCTTCTCGCATCTTAAAGGCAAAACGCGGGTCTGTTTATCTTGATGGAAAAGCAATTGAGAAACAGTCAACGAAAGAAATTGCAAAGAAAATGGCAATTTTACCGCAGACTGCAGAAGTGCCGACAGGTCTTACTGTGTTTGAGCTTGTTTCATATGGTCGTTTTCCACACCAAAATGGATTTGGAACGCTGAAGGAAGAAGATTATCGCTATATTCACTGGGCACTTGAAGTGACAGGGATGGCAGAATTTGCAAACCGTTCTGCAGAAGCTTTATCAGGTGGCCAACGCCAACGAGTTTGGATTGCGATGGCACTTGCTCAAGGAACGGATTTACTTGTATTAGATGAGCCGACAACTTACTTAGATATGGCTCACCAGCTAGAAATATTAAAGTTATTGAAAAAATTAAATCAAGAAGAAGGCCGTACAATCGTTATGGTCATTCATGATTTAAACCATGCTTCTCGTTTTTCTGATCATATGGTTGCTTTAAAAGCTGGTAAACTGATGCATCAAGGAACTCCAGACGAAGTAATGACAAGTGACACACTTCGAAATGTGTTTGACATTGAAGCACTAATCGTTTCATGTCCTGTAAACAGTAAACCTATTTGTTTAACTTACGATTTAACGTTGGTTAATAATCTAGAACAGAAAAAAGCATAATAGGAAATCCCTCTTTCTCTCTTAAATAGATAAAGGAAGCATTCTAATGGGTGCTGAGCTCCTCACTTAGCCTGAGAGGCTGAACACCCATTAGAATGAAATGGGTCGTAGACAAATTATCCGGGAGGAACAAAAATATGAAGAAATTTAAACTATCGTTACTAGCAATGGTATTAGTTGTTACATCTATACTATTTGCAGCTTGTTCTTCAGATAAGAAAGAAGAAGAAAAGACCGACGCAAAAGTAGAAGAGCGTACGGTTGAACATGCTAAAGGGGAAATTAAAATCCCTGCTAATCCAAAGAAAATTGCTGACCTTAGTGGTTCAACAGAAGAATTATTAATCTTTGGCATGAAACCAATCATTACTGCAAATACATCTCAAGAAGAGATTGATCCACATATTGCAGATAAATTAAAAGATGTAAAACCAGTCGGCTCAGCATGGGGTGACAAAATTAATATCGAAGCAGTGGCTGCTGCAAAACCAGATTTAATTCTTATCAATGATCGTCAAGAAAAAATCTATGATCAGCTATCTAAAATTGCACCGACAGTTATGTTAAAAACTCCATTAGATCAATGGCGTCCAAAGTTCGAGGAATTAGGCAAAATCTTCGATAAAGAAAAAGAGACAGACGAATGGTTCAAACAGTATGACGAAAAAGCAAGCAAGTTACACGATAAAATCGTTGCTAAAACTGGTGATGCGAAGTTCATGAAAATGGCTGCATATCCAAATGCATTCCGTGTATACGGTGACTATGGTTACGGTAGCGTACTCTTTAAAGATTTAAAATTACCAGCAGTTCCAGGTACACCATTGGATAAAGCATTAGTTCAAGTACAAAAAGAAGCTTTAATTGACTACAATCCAGATTACCTACTCGTATTTACAACAGGTGACGGTTCTGAACGCTTGAAAGAATTCCAAGAAGAAACAATTTGGAAAAACATGAACGCTGTTAAGAACAACCACGTATTTATTATTAACAATGATGCAGTCAATAAAGGATACTTCCCTCTTGGTAAAGAAATGATTTTAGATGAAATTGCTGAATTTGTTTTAGGGAAATAATAAAAATGAGAATCACCTTCGTTATTCGAAGGTGATTTTTTTAATAACAACTTTGCTTAAGGATAATGAAATAGTCGTTTAGTTATCGATTGTGTCGAATAGTTCAACTTAGTCCCTTATTTTATAAATCGTATTAATCTTTTCCTCCCAATTTGCAAAATCTCATCATTCATTAATATTATGTCCGTATCATCTTCTTCAAGTTTTTCCCCATTTAAAGAAACACCCTTTTGTTTCATTAATCGCATAAATTCACTTTTACTTTTAATATATCCTTCGGCAATTAATGATGGAATAATATCTAATACAGATTCTTTTCCTATTTCAATTAACATAGTGGGGATGATATCAGGCAAAACCTCTCCTTCATTAACGACCCTACCTATACCATTTTCAATCTTCCCTAATTGTTCTTCCAGTTTTAAAAACATACAATACAACTCCTTCAATATTGAATTAATATTGCAAGTTCTATAAGAGTAAAAATCAATTTCGCCTTGGAATAATTGTTGCTGACGCTTTGCTTCCGCTACAGATAAATTATCACAAGACATAACGTTCTTAGACTGGGTTCCTCTATAAAGTTGTTAGGACACCCACTGAAAAGGAATTACATCGCATTCATCTTATCCCCCACTTCTGCTGAATGAAGATAAAAAAACGCCCTTTAGGAATAAACCTAAAGGACGTGTTATGAACGTGTTACCACCTTAATTTAAGAGCTACTCACATAACTCTTCTCAATAGGTACGGCTAAATGCGATACCTTTGCATTGATTACGGATGCAAACCCGTCGTAGCCTACTAAAGTTCGGTACGCAGCTCCAAGATGAATTCATTTTAACTTTCCTTGCGCCTCTCATCGACCGGCTACTTTCTGTAAGTTCCATTAAAACTACTAGTTCTCTTCAACACTTTTACTCTTATACTCCAAATTGTTAACAACAATTTTTCGTTATGCAAATCTTGTTAATTATTATAGTACCTTTTTTTGAATTGTCAACAAATTAAGTTGATACTATTTTTACAAAGACTATAGAACACTAAATTATGTTGTTTCTATACATTACCTTACTAACATTATGCCTTACGGTTTTATGGCCGGCTTTAGTACCTTTACCAATGGCTATAAGCATAACGTCTAAATACCTTTCAGAAATATTTAAGATATCTTTTAATTCCTTAGAATCATAGCCTGACATAGTAATAGTGTCAAAACCAGCTTCATTTGCTAACAAAATTAATGACATTGACGCAAGACTTACATCTCTAGTTAATTCTAGTTTTAAATCTTCTTTTGATTTATTTTCATAATAATTTATTGCCGCATTCGCTAAATAATCTCTTAGCGATTCATCAAAATAGCCCGCTTGAAAGCCTTCTTCATGTATTTTAATAATATTATCTTTGTCAAACGCCTGATAATCACCCAACATAACAATTAAAGTTGAAGCTTCTGTCACTTGTTGTTGATTAAAAGCTATAGGCATTAATAAATTTCTTAAATCCGGATCATCAATAATTAAGTATCGAGTAGCTTGAATATTATTTCCATTAGGTGACTTACTTGCACTTTCAACTAATGACGTTAGAACTTCTGAACTTATGTTATAGCTTGAATCGTAATGTCTAACTGAACGTCTTTTTTCCAAAATATTTTTTACACTCATTGTATCAACTCCGAAATTTTTATTAATTGCACCTTTGATTATAGTAAGCAATAATAAATAAGAAAATAACGCACAAAAATGTGGTATAGCCACTTTTAAGTGCCTATTTAGGGGAGAAAGCACATGGTTAACTATAATACTGGAATCAATATTTTTATGAATATCGCAGGTGGAAAATGGAAATGTTTAATACTCTTTTTCTTGAGCCAAAAATCAGTAAGGACAAAAGAGTTTTATGAATTATTACCTGGAATTACACAAAAAGTCTTAACGGATCAATTGAAACAGTTAGAAAGAGATGGACTTGTACGAAGAGAAATTTTTAAAGAGGTACCACCAAAAGTAGAATACAGCTTAACGGATTTAGGAAGATCATTTGTGCCAGTATTAAACACAATGTGTGCATGGGGTAATCAGTATGCAACTATTAATGGTATCGATAAAGAACAACAAATCTATTGTGATCAATCTTCACCTGATGGTCCCCATTCTATGAAGTAAGTAAACAAAATCGAAAACAATATGAAGTTACTAGAATATCATATAAAAAAGAGGACAAGCTTTGTCCTCTTTTTTTATTGCTCTCTAGTTTGTGTGGTTGGCTTTAATAAGAACCAAACAATTACTAAAGTTCCTAGTGCTAATATAAAAGTTCCCATATAAATAAAATGTACACTTGAAGCTAATGCTTCTTGCGATTCGGTTACTACGTTTGCTGTAGTTCCTTCATGTCCACCAGAAGTTACAAGATCAAGGTTTTTAATACCGCGTGCATGAATCATTGTATTGAACATCGCCCCGAATACTGCTGCTCCTAATGTTTGGCTAAACGTATTGATAAATGTGTTTAAGCCAATTGCCGTCCCGCGCGTATGATTTGGAACAGCTGCTTGAATGGTTACCATATAGATAGGTGTAATGAGACCCATCCCTAAGCCGAATAGTCCAACTGCAACATAAATTAGGAATGCTGGTGAATCTGTCGACAATGTAAATAATGAAAAGGCAGCAACCAAAAGAACGCTAGCTCCAAGTAAAATAATTTGTTTCGTATTTAAGCTACCAACTAATTTACCTGAAAAAATAGTACCGAATGTCCACATTACAGGTAGTGGCATTAAAATGAGTCCGGCGTCTGTCGCATTTTTTCCTAATACACCTTGGCTCCAAATCGGAAGATACATTGTAATACTAATAATCATTGCACCCGAAATAAGTGTTAGTATATTAATAATAGATAATGTACGGTTAGAGAAAAGTGCTAGCGGAATTAATGGTTCCGGAGATTTTTTCTCAATGAATAAGAAAATAATGAATGAAACAGCTGCAAAGATTAAAAGACCAACAATTGTCATGTCCCCCCAGTTTTGCTGACTGCTACCTGTTAATAACGCGTATAGTAGAGAGATTGTACTTAAAGAGAAGACTGTTGCACCAAGATAGTCGATATGATGCTTAGCAGGCTTAATAGATTCTTTATAATAGATGACAATCATTATGCACGCGATAATTCCAAATGGAACGTTTAAGAAAAAGATATAGCGCCAAGAAAGGGAATCGACTAAAAATCCGCCAACTAATGGTCCGATTACACCCGAGATACCCCAAACAGCACTAATCCACCCCTGTGCTTTTGCACGGTCTTTCACTTCGCTATATAAATCACCAATGATGGTCATTGTTATTGGCATAATAGCGCCAGCACCTAGACCTTGAAGGGCACGAAAGACGATGAGCTGTTCCATCGATGTAACAATACCGCAAAGTGCAGAGCCAATTAAAAATATTGTAGCTCCGATCAGTAAAACTTTTTTTCGACCGAATAAATCAGCCAGTTTCCCGTAGATTGGAGTCGAAACAGCTGTGGCAAGCATATAAATTGCATAAACCCAACTAACAAGTTCGACACCTGACAAATCATTCGTTATACGGGGGATTGCTGTACTAATAATTGTTCCTTCTACAGCAGAAAGAAATGTCATTAACATTAATGATAAAATAACTTTTTTTCTCATATTTTTCCCTTTCAATTCCATATAGGTAAATAACCCAATATATAGCTAAGTTTTTTTATTATATATCAACTAATAACTATGTATCTTCTAAAACGTCAAATTGAATATCTCCACCTATCAATTTCTCCCTGATTTGCCTAGGTTAGCATAAAAAGCGATTGCTCTAATTGAATAATCGATTATTAATGAAACAAGAAAAGTTAATCATTAACCTTCTTGATAATTGCTCATTCTATAATTCTCAAGACGATCATTAATTTTAACACAAATACCCATAAAAAAAACCACCTCAAAGAATAGCTAAAGAGGTGATTGATGTGAAGAGATAATAAAGTTGTAAATTGAGAAAGTAGAATATAGAAGCGTTATAGTTAATCTCATTTAAAAGAGATTGTTACTTATTAAAAGGCCCAACTTCTCTGCAAATTAATATAGAGAAATTGGGCTTTTACGTTACTTCATTTAGTATGAATAGGACTATCTTTAGCAGGAGTTAGATTTTCAATTAAAAATGTTTCTCTTCAAGTTCTGTTAAATTCCTACTGGGCTTTCTGATATTCATAATGCAGGTCATTTTCCAGACTTAAGTGGAATACGAAGCTCTTCGTTTGGCTTGTCGATTAAATACTTTTCAATGTAAATATCTAGCTCTTTCTTATCGAAATTTTCATACACATCCATAGCTTTATTACTTCCATCTCCAAGTATACCCATCAGTTCAGGAACCCCAAAGTTCGGTCCTTTATCGCCGTCCAGATAATAGGTTTGATTGACTCCAGCAAACGCCGGTTCTGAACTCGAGGATTCTACATAGAGGTTATTGTCCTTCAAATAATAAGTCCATGTGATTGGATACCCCTCAACGCTAGACGTTACGCTTTGAGGTTTTACTGATATGTCAGTCAAACGGATTGGATTGTCGTCTCCCCTAATTGCATCAACACGTTGCTTCGCGACGAAGGTTACAGGCTGATTAGCCAGAGAAGCCACATTTAGCCCTGTCACTTCAAAGAATAGGACTGTTTCGCTAGGTTTTTTACCAAAACCTACACCCTTAGCTGTTAACAAAGTTCCGCCTACATCCAGTTGATACTCATTAAAAGGAATAGTTTCGTACATATCTTGATTTTGAGTAAGAGTCAAACGAATTTGGGATGGTGTAATCTTGATTTCATGGATTTTCGTGTTAGGAACATCGCCCATAGGGATATCTAGCACTTGCTTAAATGATCCATTTTCCAACTGTTTTTTTGAAAGACTCAAATTTGTGCTCCAAGTACTTTCTTTTGTTTCTAGTATATGCTCATAAGAGATCTGGAATTTAGTTCCTTCTTTACGTAAGGTGTCAGACTTGAATAGTTGATCGACGTTTGATTTTCCGTCACGAAATGAAAAAGAAGTACCTTTCACTTGTTTAACAGATTCACCCACATTATTGATTGCCTCCAATTCTACACGTTTGTACGGCATTTCATTATCCGTAAACGTAACGTCTGATTTTAGGAGAACTTTACCTTCAGCTTGTTCAAAAGACTGTAAGGTCACGCTACCCACCCCATCCTTTTGAATTGGGAACACTTGAGTAGTAGAGTCATTAGGATTATAGCTGATGGACTGCTTCTTATTGCCGATGAATTGGATATTCTCCATTATAAACTCAACATCGGCCGTCTGCCCTTCGCCAACCCAGTCTGTTTCAAAATATCCCTGGAATTCACCAAGATCCTTGTTCCACTCGTGACTATAATTTCCTTCAATAAAGTTGCCCTTCGAATCTTTTAATCCGATAAGTTTAAAATCTATATCCTTTACATCTTGGGATGTTTCAGGTTTCAAACTATACAGCAACACGGTTCTGTTCTCGTCTATAAACGCCGTATGAACAGTTAACGTAACACCTTCATTTGTAACAGATTGCTCAATCTTTTGACCTAAGCCCTGCTCTAATGCGGACTGAATACCTTCCCTATGAGAAAGCATGCTGGACCAGTCATAATTCAGAGCTGCATAAACGGGTGTAGCCAACAAAGCTACAGATAGCCCTGCCACCAATGCAAAGCGCTTTCGTTTCCGAGGACGGAGCACAACTGGTTCACCTCCAGCGACCTTTAGCTCGTCCTGCTGGATACTGCTCCACATTTGATCAAAGTCAGGGTAATCGACATTATTTGATTCCTTCATTTGCTTTTTAACTTTGTTTTCAATGCGTTCCAAATTGGTTCTCTCCCTTCAACCATAAGTTGTTTTTGTGTTCAAGTTTTTTGCGCATGATTTTCAATGCCTTATGGAGTCTCGATTTCACTGTACCGACAGGAATCTGGAGGGTTTTAGCGATCTCTGCCATGGATAGCTCACCGATATAGCGGAGGGTAACAACTGCCATCAATTTGTCTGGTAGTTGCTTTAGTAGTTCCTCCCATTCTTCCTGAGCTGTTTTTTCTACTACAATGGTGTCTACGGATTTTATTGAAAATGTGGCCTGCTCATGAAGCCATTGAACCTGACCCTGTTTATCACGCTGAGTCTGATTCCGCTTTAGCAAGTTCAAGCAATGGTTCATTGCGATGCGCATGATCCAGGCACGCGTATGCTCAACGCTTTGCCAATCCTGACGAAAAACGGTGATAAATACGTCATGGCAGAGATCTTCCGCATCTTGTGCATTTCGCAGCATGTAATAACATGTGCGGTATACATCTTTGTTATAAGAATCGAATAATTCACGCTCTGTCAATCCAAGGCACTCCTTTCTTTGCTTTATACTTTATAAACAAATGACTATTGGAAAAGGTTCACCTTTTTTAGTAAAATTATTCTTTAATTATACTTAATTACTTTTTCATACTTTATTATTCAGTACTCTAACAGCTACAACAGAAGAGATAGCTTTTATCCTATAGAAACTCCATCTTGAGCGTTCCGCAGCATGTAATAACATGTACGGTATACATCCTTGTTATAAGAATCATAATTCACGCTCTGTCAATCCAAGGTACTCCTTTCTTTGCGTTGTACTTTATAAACAAATGACCAATGGGAAAGGTTCATCTTTTTTAGTAATAATATTCTTTAATTATATTTAATTCCTTTTTGCATACTAAAGAAACCCCGCATTTTGAAACAATTTCAAAGCGCGGAGTTCAAATTTTAGCTATTTTAAATATGATAAATCAGATGTTAGCTTACATATATGTATTTTTTCTGACATACTAATCCACTAACTATTTTTAGCTATATAAAAATATATTGTGGTAATCTTCTTCCGTCCTCGGTATATTTTCTAGTCCATTCCTTGTATAAGCGCTTTTAACTCGTAAATCCAAAGCAGAGGAAGTCATCCAATTTTTTGTTGAAATCCATGTTCTAAAAAGGGATATAATAAGTCATTTACAATCTCATAATAAAAGCAGACGGCGATATAGAAGTCCATTATAGAACTTCTAAGCCATCTGCTATTGTTGGGAAGTACTTTAGGTTGGAGAAAAGGTAGTTCCTCTTCCTAAATCTCCAATTCTATACTTCTCCTTTTTTACGTGCTGCCATTTCATCTTGCATTTCTTCTTTTAATCCTTCAATTGACTTTTGACGACGCTTATTTTTTTCTTTAATCATTTCACTTTGCATAGGGTCTGCAAATTCCAAACTAATTTCCGCTTCGTGAAGTTTTTCTTCAGTATTCTTAACGATATCACGAATTCGTTCAACGTTATTGGATCTATCATCTGGTTTCGAGTGTCTTGAATTAGCCATGGTAACCTCCTAAAATTTCGACGTTACAATTAGTTTGTATTTTTTTTATGTTTATATGTACACTAATTTTTACTAAGAAAAGTGCTTTTGCCATTTTGGCACGACAAGCACTGGAGAAAGGCTGACAGTTTTCTTGCCATGTGAGGTGACAAAAAGCCCTTAAGGAAATAGACCCCTTAAAGGCTTTTTTAACTAAATTAAGGTACAACTAACCATTAATCCCCATGCTCTTTGGCTTTTCTTTATTGATAAAATGGCTTCACTTTGTACCCGTCTTTCTCCAAATGATAGCGAATGCTTTTCTCACCTAAGAAGTGACCTGAACCAACAACAACAAAGTACGTACCTTTTTTCTCTTTAAGTACATTCGTGATTTTCTTTGCCATTTGTTCATCTCGTAAACCAAATAGCATTTCATTGTACTCTGACGGTCCGCCTTCCATCGATTGGAAGCTTTTCGCAAACTCTTCAACGTTCCCCTGCTTCCAGCTTGTAAACCACTCTTGGAGAATGTTAGATTGATTTTCTTCAGATGGATTGATTATGTTATCCAAAACAGCGACTAAAGACTGCTCCTGAGTTTCTTGTGATAACGCGTCAAACATATCAACTTGTGCTTTCATACCTTCTAATTCAATCACTGGCTTTTGCTGCAGCTGTGCATTTAACAAAAAGTACATATCAATACCGTGCATCGCCATTTCTTGTGGCGTCATACCAAAGGAATTATCTGTTGACAGCATTGCTAAGGTGCTTGACAGCGTCCAAGGCTTTTGCAATGTCAGTTGTTCCATAGGGAGATTATATAGCTTTGCAACTTTTTCAAGCTTCGCATATGTTTCTGGCGCAACAGCATCTTTCAGTGTTGTGCCATCTGAATACGTTGCCTTTTTCGCATAATAATCAAGCCCTTTCGTATCCAGAATATTTGCCTCTACTAATAGCGCATCCGCTTTATCGAACGCCTTCACTAGTTTTTGATCGAATGGATATAAGTCAGGTGTACCTAGGTGAATGGAGCCTAGTAAATACACAGTCGTATCCTCATCCTCTACTACCCAGGCTACTCCCTTCGCCCCTTGCTCTGCAAGTTCATAGGTAATCTTAATTAATCGAGAAGCTAGTAGAACAGCCTGTTGCGTTGTTGCTTTATGCTCTAACTTCAGTTCGTTTGAATAACCTTGTAATATATTATGATCTTTCATAAATTTAATGGCATCCGTGCCGACAGGTAAATCATAGCGTGCGACGATATTATACAGACGTTTTACAATATCACCACGTGTATTATCGTTCTTCACCTTCACTGGCTTATACTTTTTATTTTCCGCTAAGCCTAGTGAAGCAATTTTCTTTTCCGTCAATGCCAGCAGTTCATTTACCTTGTCCACAGAAATTACTTTATTGAAGTCTGCATCATACCATGTAGTTGGGTAAATTCCGTATTTTTCACCTTCGACTAAGGTTTCAACATCCAGATTCCTTACCGATGATGATAGGGGAGGTGATTGCTCCTCCGCATGGATCACTGGCACCACCGTTGTCAGCATCAATGAAGCGCCAAGCAACGCTGCACTCGTACGTTTCAGTATTTTTTTCATCATATTATCTTCTCTCCCTTGATACTTATTCCATGAATATCTTACCATATAATTGCCAACTATTTTATGTAAAATATGAAAATAATCATAATTAGTATTAATTTGTTTTCTAACCTCAACTCAAAAAACCCGTCCTAATTTTTAAGACGGGTTAAAAAAATGGTTTAATTTTTTGATGCAAAATAATATAATCGTTTAATTCTAAGTGTTATTTTACTGCTTATGCTTGTAACGCCTCAATTGTTTGCGCTACTTGCTCTTCTGTTAAATTGTGACGCACGATGTAGCGGTTTCGCGCATGCTTTGTACATTCGAATGTACAGCCCCCTAAATGCTTTGCTTCATTTTCTTCTGATGCAATGATTTGCTTGTTACATTCAGGGTTTGCACAGTTAATGTAACGTTCACAAGGTTCGCCGTCATAGTGATCACGACCGATAATAACATGCTCTACTTGATTGATTGGCACCGTTAAACGCTCATCAAATACGTACATTTGACCGTCCCATAATTGGCCTTTCGCAACAGGGTCTTTTCCGTATGTTGCAACACCGCCGTGTAATTGACCAACATCGCCAAAGCCTTCACGTTTCATCCAGCCCGAAAACTTCTCACAACGAATCCCGCCCGTGCAGTATGTTAAAACATTTTTCCCTTCGAATAGCTCGTGGTTTGCACGTACCCATTCCGGTGTATCGCGGAAGTTTTGTACATCTGGTCGAATTGCGCCACGAAAATGGCCGACATCGTATTCATACGTGTTACGCACATCTAATACTACTGTATTTTCATCTTGCATTTCAGCAAGGAATTGTTCTGGTGACAGGTAGCGACCTGTTAATTGATGTGGGTTTACGTCTTCTTCTAAGCCTAAGTTTACTAACTCAGGACGTGGGCGTACGTGCATTTTTTTGAATGTATGCCTATCTGCCGCATCAATTTTGAAGACAATGCCTTCAAATAATAGGTCTGCTTGCATGTTTGCCATATATTGCTCTGTTTGCTCAATCGTACCTGAAACAGTACCGTTAATGCCCTCATTGGCTACTAAAATGCGACCTTTTAAACCGATTTCTTTACACATTGCTAAGTGCGTTGCTGAAAACGCAGCTGGATCTTCGATTTTCGTGTAATGGTAATATAATAAAACTTGATAATTCATTTTTTCCACCTATCATTTCATATATTTGCAGGATATACCCGATAGTGTCTTTTACGACCTATTAAACATAAAAGATAATCATTTAATATGCTATCGGTAATTAGGCTGAAAAGGGTATACAATAATGTTTTTAAAGAACTTGTGAAGTGATCAACGGATTTAAACTAGCTAGAAATAGCCGATCCAGTTAATGAAATCAATATAGTAAAGGACCTGTTGTTGATTTGGAATAAAGATTGATTAAAATGCAGCTATAAATGATGTTTCTTATAGAAAATCATAGCCCCTATTTTGAACAAATATTGATCAAAATAGGGGCTGTTTTTCATTTCTGTATAGTGCTTTCTGTAATAAAAATTGATCATTTCGGAAATCGAATATTCTACTAAAGCACCCGTTTGTTTAAGTACTAATCTTTCACAAACATTTTACTAAGCACTAATTTGACTAAGACATTTTTCTTCGATATGCTTCTTCAAGTATTGATTTTAAATTCTCACTTCTTTTAGAAATAAATGAAGTCCAAAACTTCTCACCAATTTCAGCAAGTTGATCTGGAGAATATACATTTTTATCAAACTTACCCCAACAACCGTCTTTGGTTAATTTATCCCAAAAAATATAGTCAGCAAATTGTCTATTTTCTGTTGGTACATCAGAACCCATTGATTCAAGTTTAACTAAATCTGGACATAACCACATTGCAGTACAAACAGATAGCAGTCCTGCATGCATCTCATTCAGAACTTCTAACCCAACCTCTTCTAATGCTTCTTCCCACGCTAAATGACGATACGTAGTAATTAAAATCAATTCTGGATACTTGTAGTTAATATGCTTAACAAATGCCGATTCCCAATATGCACCTCCATGACCATTACAAAGGACAAACTTTTTGAACCCTTGCCTATTCAAATTAACTATTATTTCTTCTAACATTGTTGTCAAAACTGTTGGACTTACGGTAATTGTACCTTTGCAATTAGCATGCTCCTCTGATGTGTTGAATGGAATAGCTGGTAATACATAAGCATTTAATGCTTCACCAAAGTATTCTGCATATTTTTCTGCAATTAATGTATCTAAATGCATCGGCAAATATGGTCCAAATTGTTCCGTAGCCCCAACTGATAAAATAGCAGTATCTGTTCCACTGTCGGTAACTTCTGTTGTCGAATTTTTAAAACTTAGCATAAATACCTCCATCAATAAATTTTCTATTGCTTTATAATAACAACAATCTAATTCTATAAAGACTGGAATACTTTAACTGTATCACTAATAATAATTTTCCGTTTATATTAAATGGAACGATCACAGTAGGCAGAATAAAAGTCGTAAACTTTTTTTAACAAACCTGCTCCGTTAGTCGAACAAGATATCGTTTTATTTTTTATCGTTATCTTAAAAACCTATCATCTAAATCAGAATGTGTCCCATTATAGTCTATTTCATTATCAATTTCCTCTAAATTTAACTTGGTTATATCATCATCAATTTCCGTTGCCAATGACAGCAATTAATCTTAAGTCTTTACCTGGAGTACCTAAAAGCATAGCTGTAGACTGATACGTATCGAATCCAGTTTCATCACCAAGATATTCTGATAATATCTCTAGAATATCATCTTCATTGTATTTAAATATTTTTCTTTTATCATTTTGACTCATTGCATTTCTCTCCTACAAATTGATTACTAGTAAGTTTAATTTATTATTTAAGTTTCTTGCAACGCTTCTTCATACAGATAGGTAAGCCTTTGAAGTTATCGCTGGCTTTTCCCCCTGTTCACACCGTACGTGCGACTTTCACCGCATACGGCGTTCCAACTAATCCAATTTATTCTTTCTATGTTTTAAGCAGCCGAGTGAAGATTTTCCAAAGTTAGATTATTTCATTGTTACATTTCAGTCGTAAGTTATTTACTTTTTCTAATTGCTTATTTGTAAGCTTTACAGCTTTTAGGAACTTTTCAATTTTTACTTTGTCTTTCAAATGTATAAGTTGATGTATAGCCTTATTCAAAACTATTAAATTTGAGTAGCTATCATCTTTTGAAATGTGAAAAGGATTAATATGATGACAATGCCAGTCGATAATACCTAATTCTTCACCTAAAATTGCACATTTGCCATACTGGGCAATAAACTTACTTATTCTGTTGTCGTTATATTCAATAGATCTGTTTGGAATGTAGTTTCTCATGACGTAAGAAAGCGTATTTTTATTGATAGCCTTTAGGCTATTGTGAATTTTTGCTCTGCCTTCGGCAGTATAGTTACATATCACTTGGGAGAAACCAAGTGTTTTTCTCCATCGTTGCGCATGGATGGGGACAAAGACCATATTTTGTATTTTAAATAGTTTGGACTTATATCCTTTGTATCGCTTCTGTAATGTCTTTGACATCTCATGAAAACTTGCCTCTGTTCGAATATTCTTTAGTTGATTGTATAACGTCTTGCGTAGATATAGATTTAACTCATTCAAGTTAATTGTAATTTGAGTTGCAGCTGAGTAATAGTTTTGGATACCCATTACAACGGTATTAAAATTCCAAACGGTCTGAATGCAGGGTTTTCTCTTGATTACTTTTATCGCTTCTTTAATCTTTTGAAAGGCATTTGCTTTAGCCTTTTTTGACATATCAGACTTTGCTACGAAACCAAATCTGGTCTTACCTTTTCTTATGGCTTTTATTGTAAATCCTAGAAACTCTGAAGAGTTTTTCTTTAAGTTCACGACCTTTGATTTTTCTTCACTCGTCTCCAAGTGTAATCTCTTTTTCAAGAATTCTTTTAATGCATAATTTATTTTAATTGCCTGTGACCTTGTTCGGCACATCACCTTAAAATCATCCGCATAACGGACAATAAAACACTCTTTCAAACTCGATTTCTTTAATTGCTGATACTTACTACCATTAGTCGAATACGTATAATTGCTTTCAAATGTTTCCCATTGGTCACTAACCCACCAATCCAATTCATTTAACACAATGTTAGATAATAAAGGTGAAAGAATACCACCTTGCGGTGTTCCTTTTGTAGGAATACCTTCTCCTACAATCTCTGCTTTTAATAACCTAGATATAATAGAAAGAAGGGATTTATCCCTAATGCCTATTGACCACATTTGTTTTAAAAGTTTGCTATGATTTACATTATCGAAGAAACCTTTAATATCTACGTCAACACAATAATGTAGTCCAGATTGGTTAATGAGAAATTCAAGTCTAGCTTTGGCATGATGAGTGTTGCGATTTGGTCTAAAACCATAACTATGTTTATGGAATTTAGCTTCACAGATTGGCTCTAAAATTTGCAGTACACATTGTTGAAAAATTCTATCCCATATCGTCGGTATCCCTAAAGGTCTAGTTTTATCTACTCCTTTTGGAATGAAAACCCGTCTAACTGGTTGTGGTTCATACCATTTGAACATACCTTGAACTTTAGCTATTACATCTACAACTGGTAAATGCAGAATATCATTAATTGTTAATTTATCGATTCCCGCAGTTTTGCTACCTGTATTTCTTTTGATGTTTCGGTAGGCAAGACGTATATTATCCTTAGAACTCATTAATTCTGTTAAGTTATAGAAATGATGACCACAAACACTTTGAGCGTAGAGTGTATCAAAACAATCTTGCATACTATAATACTCATTGTGTCTCAGTTTCTTCCGTTTCAATAAGTCGGTGACTCCTTTTGGAGTTAAACCTCTATTAGTCTCACAAGAACCTTATTAATCGATAAAGAACTGCCTTACTTGGTTGAATAAATCTTTATTAGTCTAGTGGCTATCCCTCCATGTGGATTAGACACTTCATTGGTACTGTGCCACCACTTTCACTGATATAAAGGCAAGTTATACAGTAACTAGTATCATTATTGCTTTCCTTGTCAACGTTTCTTAGGGGAGTAAGCCCTCCACGTTATCAGCTTAAAACGTTGAATTATATCTATTATAGAATGAACTTAGGTGCTTCCTCTAAGCCTGTTAGATACATACGCCTGTAACGTATCATGGATTTTCATATTAGTTAGTCTTACTCACCCACATCTAACCTCACAATTTGGTGATATACACATTTCTATGTATCGCAGTTCTAGACCCGTACATTCAGAAGTTCGTCAGCTTAACCATTTCTTTTCGGTTTATTTGCATTCTCACCATATTCATTCAACTCAAGCATCATGAATTACACCACTCCCTCGAGTAGGCTTTCGTCAGCGGACCTGGTACGGTAATTTCTCACGCCTTTTCACCGAGCTTATAACACAATCATTCTTACTAAATCCAGTGCTATTCGACTAAGAGAGAACCCTTCCGAGCGTTACCTCATCATTTGATTCTTCGATATAACCCTTCAGTTCCGAAAGGAACTGTCTAGCCTTTACCTGAGTAATGTGACCATTCTCAATTTAAACTAGAAACATTTCGCAC
>NZ_LDGC01000074.1:0-66449 GCF_015844675.1 Lysinibacillus sphaericus
TCGCTTCGGCCCTTCTTTCCGTCGCTTTGGCTCTTCTTTCCGTCGCTTTGGCTCTTCTTTCCATCGCTTTGGCTCTTCTTTCCGTCGCTCTGACTTCTTTCCGTCGCTCTGACTTCTTTCCGTCGCTTCGACTCTTTTTTCCGTCGCTTTGGCTCTTCTTTCCGTCGCTCTGACTTCGTTCCGTCGCTTTAGCTTTGCTTTCCGTCGCTTCGGCCCTTCTTTCCGTCGCTCTGACTTCGTTCCGTCGCTTTAGCTTTGCTTTCCGTCGCTTTGGCTCTTCTTTCCATCGCTTCGACTCTTTTTTCCGTCGCTTTGACTCTTCTTTCCGTCGCTTTGACTCTTCTTTCCGTCGCTCTGACTTCTTTCCGTCGCTTTAGCTCTTCTTTCCGTCGCTTTGGCCTTTCGTTCCGTCGCTCTGCCCTCTTTCCTTCACCTAGACCTTCTTCCCGTCGCCCAGACCCTTCTCCCCGTCGCTTCAGCCCTTCTTCCCGCGGCTCTAACTCTCCGTTCAACTGCTCCACCCCTTCGCTTTTCAGAACAAAAAAAGCGAGAATCCCCTTTTATTAAAGAGAATTCTCGCTTTGTAGTATTTATGCAATTGAATAAGCTTTCTGTACTTTTTCGATTGTTTCTTCATCAATTTGACCATTTGAATATAAATAAGCAATCGTTTCGCCAGCACGAACTTGGTCGCCTTTTTTGGCAATTAATTGAATACCGGCATCATAATCAAGCTCTGATTCCTTCGTTAATCGGCCTGCACCAAGACCAACGCTAGCTTCTCCGATTAATAGTGCGTTAATCGTCCCTACAGTACCTTCAGCAGATGCTTTAACAGCTACTTTATTTGCTGTTTCTTTTTGTAAGATATCTGCTAAATCGCCGCCCTGTGCTACGATAAATTCCTCGAATTTTGCAGCGGCTGAACCATCTTCTAATACTCGTTTAACAGCTGCCGTTGCTTCAGCTTCATTCACTCCAGCTGCAACTTGGTACATCAGCGAAGAGATAATAATACATTCATCTAGCAGATCTTCGTGCGTTTCGTCCATACGTCCACTTAATAAAGCAACTGCTTCTACTACTTCAAGCTTATTGCCAATCATTTTACCTAGTGGATTATCCATATCACTAATATGCGCGACTACTTTACGCCCTAGCTTTTCACCGATTGCAGTCATCGTATCAGCTAAAACTTGTGCTTCTTCTTCTGTTTTCATAAATGCACCTGAGCCACATTTAACATCTAGTACAATGCCGTCTGCACCACTTGCTATTTTCTTACTCATGATAGACGCGGCAATAAGTGGAGTTGAATCAACAGTACCTGTCACATCTCGCAACGCGTACAATTTTTTGTCAGCTGGTACAAGGTTGCCTGTTTGACCAGCAACTGCAATTTTATGTTTATTGACATTGTCGATAAATTCTTGTGATGAAAGCTCTGTTTTAAAGCCACGAATCGATTCTAATTTATCGATTGTCCCACCTGTAATGCCTAGACCCTTACCACTGAATTTTGCAACAGGAATACCAAGTGCAGCAATGATTGGAGTGACAATTAGTGTAACTTTATCGCCTACACCGCCAGTTGAATGCTTATCAATTTTAAAACCTTCAATAGATGATAAATCAATAACATCTCCAGATTCAATCATTGCTTTTGTTAAATAAAATGTTTCATCATATGTCATGCCCAATAAACGGATTGCCATTAGTAGGGAACTTGCTTGATAATCAGGAATTGCACCAGTAGTGTAACCCTCTACAAAATACTGTATTTCAGCTTGTGTAAGCTCTTTGCCTTGCTTTTTCTTTTCAAACAGCTGTGCCATATTCATATCTATTATCCCCCTTACTTCAGATCATTTAAGAAGCTTTTACCAAACTTTGGTGCTTCTACTTTGAAGTTTTCTGCAACTGTCGCTGCGATATCTGCAAAAGTTTCACGAAGTGCTAACTCACTACCACCATTAAAGCGTGGTGAATAAACAATTAACGGTACATATTCACGTGTATGGTCTGTCCCTGGGAATGTTGGGTCATTTCCGTGGTCCGCTGTAATGATTAGTAGATCATCTTCTGTCATTGCCTCAGTAATTTCTGGTAAACGTGCATCAAATTCTTGTAGTGCGTTACCATAGCCTATAGGGTCACGACGATGCCCAAAATTCGCATCAAAGTCTACTAAGTTTAAGAAGCTTATACCTTGGAAGTCACGACGTACTACCTCTGCAAATTTATCCATACCATCCGTATTATTTTTCGTACGTACTGCATCAGTAACGCCTTCACCGTTGAAAATATCAGAAATTTTCCCGATTGCGATAACGTCTAAACCTGCATCTTGTAAGACATTCATCGTTGTACGACCAAATGGTTTTAACGCATAGTCATGACGATTAGAAGTACGTGAGAAGTTTCCTGGTGTGCCGATAAATGGACGAGCAATAACACGACCAACTAAATATTCTGGTTGTAATGTTAGCTCACGAGCAATTTCACAAATTTTATATAATTCCTCTAATGGAATAATTTCTTCATGTGCAGCAATTTGTAAAACAGGGTCAGCAGATGTATAGACAATAATCGCTCCAGTCTCCATATGCTCCTTGCCAAAGTCCTCGATTACTTGTGTTCCGCTTGCAGGTTGGTTGCAAAGAACTTTGCGGCCTGTACGTTTTTCAAGCTCTGCAATAAGCTCAGCTGGGAACCCTTCCGGATATACCTTAAACGGTTTATCAATATTCAATCCCATGATTTCCCAGTGACCTGTCATCGTATCTTTACCAACAGATGCTTCTTGCATTTTTCCGTAGAATGCTTTTGGTTTGTCAGTAGCTTGTATACCTTGTAATGGTTCAATATTTGCTAAGCCGAAAGACTCCATATGTGGCATTGTAAGCCCATTCATTTTTTCAGCGATATGTCCAAGAGTATGTGAACCTACATCTCCAAAATTCGCTGCGTCTGGAGCTTCGCCAATTCCAACTGAGTCCAATACAACTACATGGATTTTCTTAAATGGTTTATTCATAATTTTGCCTCCTACTCTCATGTCTCTATTTTACCAAAAAAGCTCGAAAAATAAAGGTCAGACCTCCTACTAATTTTAAGCACGTGGATGAAATTGCTTATAAACCTCTGATAGTCGGGATTTACTAATATGTGTATAAATTTGCGTTGTGGAAATATCCGCATGCCCAAGCATCTCCTGTACTGCACGTAAATCCGCCCCGTTCTCCACTAAATGTGTTGCGAAGGAATGGCGTAATGTATGTGGCGTTAGTTCATGTTGGATGCCTGCTTTTAAAGCGTGCTCCTTCATTAATTTCCAACAACCTTGCCTTGTTAAACGTTTTCCTCTTTGATTAATAAAAAAAGCATCCGTTTTTGGGTACTTTCCTTGTAATTGACTCCGTGCGCCATCTAAATAAGTACTTAATGCAGAAAGCGCGCTTTTTCCAAGGGGAATGATTCGCTCCTTGCCTCCCTTACCAAAAACACGCACAAAGCCCATCGTTAGGTGAATATCAGTTAAGTCTAATGCAATTAGCTCACTAATGCGCATCCCTGACCCATATAATAGTTCTAGCATTGCCACATCCCGAATGCCCTGTGGCTTGCTGCGATTTGGTGACGCTAATATAGCTTCAATTTCTTCAATCGAGAGGACATTTGGTAGCTTTTGCTCAATGATTGGCATTTCTAAATGAACTGTCGGATCTGTTTCGGCTCGCTTTTCTCGAAGTAAAAATTGGTGAAAACTACGAATAGAGGAGATATGGCGGGCAACAGTACGACTTGTCTTTCCTTGCATTCGCAACTGTTCTAAATGACGCAAAATGGTCGTCCTTTCCACTTTACGAAAATCAGACATCCCTTCCGTTTCCCGCAAAAAATTCACGTAATTTTCTAAGTCTCGGCGATAGGATGCTAATGTATTATCAGATAATTGTCGCTCTACTTGGATAAAATGGATATAATCCTCTATTGCATATTGAAATTCATTCATCATAGCGCCCCCTTAACATTCTACTATCTTCCATATTAACATGTTCAATAAACCAAATGCTTGCTCTACAAAAAAAACCTCCCTTCACGCATCGTGTAAGAGAGGTAGTCCATTTATTTTTTTAATTGATACTGTCGCAAATAACCACCAGCGGCAAAACTTGCAGAAGAGACGATTAAAACAAGTAAAGCTGTCAAAATGATTTCAAATGAAAATGAAAACTGGATGAAACCATCGGAAGTTGCAAAATCGAGCTGGATATTCACAAAATAAATAATCATTAACTGTAACGCTGTAAACATACCTGCAAAGATCAAACATTCTTTCCAATTCATACGATGGACAATATATAATACATAGCCAGCTGCACTAATCAATACGATCGTGATTAGTACTAAAATAAATGATGGCAATAACGAATATTTTTCTCCTTCAAATAAACTATTATATAAATAAGACTGGTATACTTCAGATTTTTCATTATCAAAAAGGCTGTAAGTGATGCTCTCTGAAAAACCATCTAGTGATGCATTCATATGCAGCTTTGAAAAAAATGTACATATCCAATTCCAAGTACCCATATAAATACTGCTAAAAACTGAAACAGTTTCTGATTCTAAAACCTTTTTATCCAAACTAAAATAAATGTTTGAGAAATTAATAAGCAACCCAATAAATGTAATGGCTATAGAAAACATAGCATACTGCACATATTTTACTTGGTAGCTCAATTTTTCTAAAATAGATTTATTAAAATAAGTTAAAATTGCAGCAAACCCAAATATTACAATTGATAAAATAGTCGCTGAGAGAATCATATCCACAGCAGAATAATTCATTGACGCCTCCATCATAAATAGCCCTTTAGTTTCTACTTGACCAAGTTTTGTACTGAATTTTGATATGAAAGAGATAACTAACATCACAATAACATACACAATTGTTGAATAAACAATCCCTTGATATAAAGGCCAATTATTTTTCCGTGCCAGAATACCGTAAATAACACCACCTATTGCTAAAGCAACAAAGGGAATGAACATTAGCCCAAATAACACATTGTCCATAGATATATGCAAAGAATTATTATTAGTAAAACCTGTATCTAAAACAACATTCCATTCTGCTTTAACATTATGAACCACTGTCACTAAGCTTGGAAGTGAGAGTATTTTAGGTATACTTAGTTTAATACCAGACTCCTTATATATCTTATCCTCTAGCTCTGAAGGGTCACTCATAATTGCTTTAACGATCGCTGATTGTTCATGATCTAAATCAGCCGTTACTACATCCAGTAAGCTATTTTTCGCAAAGAATGTAAACATAAATATTAATAAAATGGACACAACAATAGGAACAAAAAATAATGGGTTATTTTTAAAGAAATTCACTTTTTCCTTTGAAGCAGTCTTTAATTCTTGACCTTTTATATTCCCCATGTTTGGTACATTCACATTTTTTAACGTTTCGCTTATTACTTTATTGAATGTCGTTTTTTGCTCAACTCTTTTAATAGTTATCTCACCACATTGACTACAAAACGAGCCTGATTCTTCGTTTTTTGTGCCACAAGATAAGCAAAAATCATTTGTTGTATATGTATGTTTAAATGGCTCTTTCTCAATAACTCCATTTGTCTTAGGGCAATATGTAAAATAATTAGGGTGTTGCTCATGACAATGCCTACAAGTCATTATAGCGCCCCCTGTTTCATACCACAGCATGGACAAAATAGAGCAGATTCATGTATTTCTTCAGAACAGCTTTGGCATGATTTATACACAGTATTTGGATCAATATAAGTAGGATTCAATGTACCACAATTCCCGCAAAACTTTGCATTCTCGCCTAGTTGTTGCATGCATTTTGAACACTGTTGTGATGCCGCATTTATATGTGTTATCTGCTTACCATATCGGTAGATTAAGCGATCTTGCGACGCAATTCCTAATGAGATTTCTGACAAATCATCATGATTGAGTTTTTGATTTAATAATTGTAAATGAACCAATTCTCCTAATTTAACAATCAGTTCCATTCGCTTATCTTTCGCCAATTTCAAGCCATTTTTTAAATCCTTCAACTCCATTGTACTTATATCTTTCATATCAATCATATATACACTTCCTTCACTATTTCTATCATTACCCTCCCTAATAGTATCCATTTTTTATTATTTTTTCAATAAGTTATTCTTTATTCTTCCATTTTAAATGGTATATTTATATTATATTTACAAAAAAGGAGTTTTATAATGCGCGAATGTCAGAGTTGTGGAAAACAAGTAATATCGAATGAGAAATTTTGTTTAGAATGCGGTACTAAACTCTCACCTACTCGTTCTGAGGAATCAGAAATTGTAGAAAACATCCCAAAACAACAAACCTATTTCTCTGAAACATCCAACAAAAAAGAACCTATGAGCACAGCAAAAAAGGTTATCATTAGTAGTATTTTCGCTATACTAGCATTGCTAATCGGTGGGCATTTTATTATTAAGAGCCAGATAGATCCTAAAAAACAGCTAGCTGATCTGAACAATTATTTTTCTGATGAAAATTATGAAAAATTCGCCCAATCATTCCGATTTCCTGAAGATACAATCATTGATAGTAAAGCATTTTATAACTATATGAAGGATCAAAATTGGACAAAAAATATTAATCCTGTGTTAGAGGAAAATTTGAATGAATTTATGGAAAAAGGATATACCGAACCTGTAACAAATAAGGATGATTCGAAACTAATTACGATAAAAGAAAACAATTTCTTAATATTTTACAAAAAATATACATTTGATATTCAACCAATTGAATTAAGTGTACATACTATTAGTCCTGTTAAACTTGACACAAAATTTAAATTAGGAGAATTGGTTTCTACTGATTTATCTGATGAAACAGAAAAAATTGGTAAGTTCGCCCCTGGAATTTACACTTATAGTTTAGCGTTAAAAGATGAATATTTTCAAAATGAAATTAAAGATCAGCTAATAATTTCTAATAATGAAGAGAACAAAAAGATGCTTTCAATAGATCTTGCAGATTATCAAGTACATCTTACATCTGATATTGAAGATGCAATTGTATTTATCAACGGAAAAAGTACGGGAAAAAAAGCACAAGATGTTAAGCTTTTCACGGCAAAACTAGACGATTCTGTTAAAGTACATGCTGTTAAAAAAGGACAAGATGGTCAAGAAGAGAAATCCGAAATAATAACATTAAATAATCCGCAACATCATCTTCAATTTGGCTCTATACAGACTAAACAAAGAGCTGAAGCTGAAAAAAAAGCAAATCAACAAGCATTGCAAGCTTTCCTTTCTGAATATGAAGACGTGGCTCGCTCCCTCTTCTATGATTTTCGTAATAACTACAAGTACGCTTTAGATAATGCTGATTTTAGTTATGTTCAGGATTATTTTTTAGAGGGTACACAAATACGAAGAGATTACAGTAAATTCGTAACGGATCATAACACATTTGATTACTATTCCTATGATTTCAAGTCTAATATGATTGACAAGGTATATGCTACGGATCCATCCACCATCATTCTTGATTCGACGGAAATATTTGATTTTTACCTAACAGAAGATGGTACTTGGTCATACCAGCGCGAAAAACGTTACACAATGAAACTATCAAATAATAGATTACTGATTACAGACATCCAAGACCGTTCAAAAGTTATTAAAACTAAAATTTCAGATTAAAAAAAACGTCCCAAAAAGTCATAAAACTTTTTGGGACATTTTTTTTACTTTTCTTCTGATACTTCGTCGTTTTTATCATGACAGCGCCAGCAAATGCCGTGGAAAGTTAATCGGTGGTCCTTTATAATAAAATTCCAACGTTTTTCAACAACGGCTTCCACGTCTTCAAGTAAATCTTCCTGAATTTCATCAACCGCACCACATTCGATACAAACAAGATGATGGTGGAAATGCGCAGCTCCCTCTTGGCGTAAATCATAGCGCGAAACGCCATCGCCAAAGTTGATTTTGTCGACAATTTTGAGCTCAGTTAGTAACTCTAACGTTCTATAGACAGTCGCTAGACCAATTTCTGGTGCTTTTTCTTTTACTAAAAGGTAAACATCTTCTGCACTTAGATGGTCTTCCTCGTGCTCAAGCAGTACAGCAACTGTTGCTTCTCGCTGCGGCGTCAGCTTATAACTAGCACTATGCAACTGTTTTTTTATACGATCTATTCGGCTCTCCATGTGACGCCCCCCTAAACTCTTCCCATTATACCAAAGGAATAAATCCTATTACAAGGTAGTGAGTAGATTTCGAATTTGCTTTTGTATGTTTTTACCTGACGATCAATTATGCCTCGGCATAATTGCGCCCGGAGGCTTTGGGCCAACGTTATGTTGGTCACTCAGTCGTCACCACAGGTCGTGGCGTTCTTAAACTGTGTTCCTCTGTTTCAGCAAATGTCTTTTGTACCGAAAGCGTAGCGATAGGTACAGGTTTTAGGACACCCGCTAAAAAAGGGTAAATTCCCGTGAATTGTATCTATTAGTTAATTACATAAGAAATAACAATAAACTCAGCCACTATTATGATGAAAAATGCAAAAAAATTCAACAAAATTGTCCGACCATGTATCATTTTTCCGATTTTTCTTTTTGACCAAGCTGGTACAAGTAAATTACATAGGACTAGCAACAATATACAATAGATGAGCTGAAATGGAAACCACCAAATCGTATAAACCCAGAAAGCTTCAAGTTTTTGTAATAAAAAAACCGAGCTAAAGCCAAAAAAGGTTGCACGTATCGCCACTGTAACACGTACTAAAACCTTCAGGAGACTGTGTGTTGCAAGCAATAGTATAAGAGCGATTGAAACAGCAACAGGTAACACTAAACGAAATAGAGAATGCCTGTCCCCATCTATTAAACGAGGCTCTATAAATGAAATAAAAGGCTCCGCATTCGGCCCACCAATAATATGAAATAAGATAACGCCACAAACGAAACTCACCGCAATAATGGATGCGTGATAAAATATAGACACCGTACGAGACATAAACATGCTCCTTTTCTATCAAGGTTTGTACAGCTTATGCTCGTCCGCTTCTATTATGCAAAAGATTATTATCTTATTGTGCTGCAAGCCAAAGTACTGCAAACGCTGTCTTAGCATCGTATATACGCTCATCTGCAACCATTTGCCCCGCCTCTTCCAACGAAACTTCTACTAATTCGACAAACTCATCCTCATCTAGATTTGCTTTGTTTTCAATTTTATATAAATCTTTTGCTACAAATAGATGGATGATCTCATCTGCGAAGCCCGGGGATGTTGCAAACGCTTGTAAATACGTTAAGCTTTGTGCACCGTAACCTGTTTCTTCCTCCAGCTCACGTCGAGCCGTCACAATCGGCTCCTCACCAGGTTCAAGCTTACCAGCTGGAATTTCAACAATTGAACGTTCTAAAGCTTTGCGAAATTGCTCCACTAGTACTAACTTTCCTTCATCGGTAACAGCAATAACTGCCACTGCACCAGGATGTTTAATAATTTCTCTTTTTGCAACATTACCATTCGGTAAAGTGACATCGTCAACTTGTAGTTTCACAATTTTCCCGTCATAAATGGGTGTAGTCTTTGTCGTTTTTTCTTCAAACTTTTTCATTGACTATAACCTCGCTTGTTCTTCAGATACGTTCATTGTACCATTACAAGTAGAGAAATCGAAGGAGGGCATTGGTATGAAAAAAAGACAGCTTGGCTCAAGTGAATTGTTTATTTCAGAGATTAGTTTAGGAGGCATGTCTCTTTCGACAGATAAGATAAAGGCTGCTGAAATCGTTGATATGGCATTAGATGCAGGCATTAATTACATCGATACAGCCGATTTATATGATTTTGGGGCAAATGAAGAAATGATCGGCGCTATTTTAGGAAAGCGTCGTCAAGATGTTATAGTCGCGACGAAAGTGGGTAATCGATGGACAGAAGGTGTAGAAGGGTGGCATTGGGATGCATCTCCGTCCTATATAAAGGAGGCTCTATATGCTAGCTTAAAACGCCTAGGTACTGACTATATTGATGTTTACCAGTTACATGGCGGTACTATAGGGGACGATTGGGATGGAATTATCGACACTTTTGAAGATTTAAAAAAGGATGGATTAATTCGAGAATATGGTATTTCCTCTATTCGACCAAATGTACTAAAGCGTTTTTTACCAGCAAGCTCTGCAAAAAGTGTCATGATGCAATATAGTGCTTTAGATCGTCGTCCAGAGGAATGGCTCGACTTTATCGCAAATGAAGGGGCTTCTGTTGTAACGCGTGGGACTGTTGCAAAGGGTTTACTAACGGATAGTTGGAAAGAACGTTTACAGCGTGTCAATGGCTTTAACACTTACACAAAGGACGAATTAACTGCTGCATTGACAGGCTTATCATCACATTATAACGATTTACACGCACTAGCAATCGCTTTTAATCTAAAGGAATCTACTATCGCCTCAACAGTAATTGGTGCAAGCTCACAAGAACAGCTGGCACAAACACTAGCTGCCTATGAAAAAATTGATTCGATATTAGATTTTAAAGCTATCAAAGAGCTAACGAAAGCCGAACAATATATGGATCACCGATGAAAAAATGGCTTATCTTAATTATATTTTTAGTAGTACTTGCGATTTCCTCCAGTATGACCTATGAGCAACAGTCTATTATTCCTGAGTTGGAGCAGATATTAGTAAATAAGCCGTTTGAAAAGCAATTATCTATTTTAAAAATTCCATATTGGGATACAGTTGTTTCCGTTGAAGAGCGTGGTTACTTTAAGTTTGTAGAATTTTTAATTCGGAAATTCACGCATTTTGCTGGATTCGGCTGCATCGCACTTGGCATTTACTTTGCATGGGGAAAACGTCGATTCGCCGCAGGAGTCGCTATTGCCGGGACAGCTCTTATTGCAACGCTTGATGAGCTACGTCAAAGCTTCACACCCGGACGCACGATGAGCGGACAGGATGTTATTTTGGATACCGCTGGAGCAATTGTATTTGTTGGGATTGTAGTGCTTGTGAGGAAGATTTTTAAAAGGCAAAGGGCGCGTTAAAAGCACCCTTTGTCTTTTAGTATGATGTTATACGAATCTCCAGAAATATAGTTCTTCAGATTCTGAATATAACATTGCACCTGCTTTTTGTAATACTTTATGGGAGGCAATATTATTTTTATCAGTGTCAGCAATCACATACTTAACATTAGATTGACTGAGTAACCAATCTTTCATCAACCTAACAGTATCTGTCATGTAGCCATTTCCCTGATACTGTGGAAATGTATAATATCCGATTACGACTTCACCTAGCTCATTCGGTAGACCTTTTAGCATAATGCCACCAACGATACAGTTTTTTTCTTTCGATACGATTACCCAATTCGTATACCAAATATAATCTTCTTCATCTTCTAATACTTTTGATAGTCTAAACTTCAAAGCTTGTCTTAGTTCTTCATCAAGAAAAACTTCATTACTACTCACTGACAATTCTATTTCCAATGTTTTTTCTTCATTAATTAGTAATTCTAAATACTTTGCGTTTAATGGGATTACTCTTAATCTTTTCGTGCTTAATTCAATCATTTTTTCTCTCCTATCTTAGATTTATCTAAAACTATTAAGAGATATATGTATTGGCAGCGTCCCCCGTTTTTTATTTTTCAAATAAATTTTGATCTAATCACCATTGAGTGGACTTGATTTCCGTTCCGGCTGGGCGCTTTTATTCAGCCTCCACTACAATCAACATATTACACGGCAATTTGCTTATAAAACGAAATATCCAACTTTTAAGTGATTATTCTTAATTTTATCAGTAAAGCAATAATAGAGAAATTATAATTTATCTATTAAGAAGTAATAAATTCTCCTAATCGAGATCGTACAATAAAATTTTCGCTCGTGTACTTAAAAATTTACAGATCATCACATCCGGGATTTATCGAAACAAAATCGCTCTTTATCGAAACTATTTGAGCTTTTATCGAAACAAAATCTCATTTTATCGAAACTTTTTGGGCTTTTATCGAAAAACAAGCTCTTTCTAGCAAAGAAATCAGTATTGTTCCGATAAAACATAAAAACAGCGAACCCGCATACATTCGGATTCACTGTTTTAAATTTAAAATTTCGAGCCTTTATCGCCGTATTCGTTTAGAAGTTCTTCAAACGATTTGTTTTTTTCGCGTTGCTTGCGTTCAAAGGCTAGCTTTGCTTGGCGCTCTTCTTCAGCGGCTTGTTCTTTAACTGTTAAATCTTGCTTTGCAGCTTTTAATTTGGCTAGCACGTCACCGCCTAGCTGATCGGCTAATGTCACTGCCTCCTGCTTTGGTAGACTAGCTGTTATGCTACTATCCACGCGTTGCTGCTGTTTTCGTTTTTTTCCCATTGCATTTCACCTTCTTATTCACTTCAAGGGCGCTTGACAATTGTTGCTACGCCTTGCCCACCACCGATACATAGTGTTGCGAGACCTGTTTTTGCATCACGCTTTTCCATCTCATGTAAAAGCGTTACTAAAATACGTGCTCCACTTGCACCAATTGGATGACCAAGGGCAATTGCTCCCCCGTTCACATTTAGTTTATCATGATTAAAGCCTAGTTCGCGATCTACAGCAATCGATTGAGCTGCAAAAGCTTCATTCGCTTCAATTAAATCTATATTATCTAATGTCACATCAGCCTTTGCTAATGCTTTCTTTACTGCCGTTACTGGACCTGTTCCCATAATAGCTGGGTCAACACCTGCGCTTGCATTCGCTGTAATTAGTGCCATTGGTCGAATGCCTAGCTCTTCTGCTTTTTCTTTCGACATGACAACGACTGCCGCTGCGCCATCGTTAATGCCGGATGCATTTGCAGCTGTCACAGAACCATCCTTTTTAAAGGCAGGACGTAGTTTAGATAGAGACTCAGCTGTAACGCCTTGACGCGGGAATTCATCCTTATCAAAAACAATAGGATCCCCCTTGCGCTGAGGAATTTCAACCGCTATGATTTCATCGTTAAACTTTCCTGCTGTAATTGCCGCTTCTGCACGCTGTTGTGAACGTGCTGCAAAGGCGTCTTGTTCCTCACGTGAAATCTCATAGACATCACATAAATTTTCAGCTGTAACGCCCATATGGTAGTCATTAAAGGCACACCATAATCCGTCATGAATCATCGTATCGACTACTTTTTGATCCCCCATGCGGAAGCCTTCTCGTGCATTTTTTAATACATACGGTGCTTGGCTCATATTTTCAAAGCCACCTGCAACGACAATATCCGCATCCCCTGCTAGAATGGCTTGCGTCGCTAAGTGAACAGCTTTTAGTCCTGAGCCACAAACTTTATTAATCGTTAATGCAGATACTTCATGTGGTAAACCTGCTGCAATTGCTGCTTGACGAGCTGGATTTTGTCCAAGCCCAGCTGATAAGACATTCCCCATAATGACCTCGTCAACTTTTTCACCTGCAACACCAGCACGTGCTAATGCTTCTTTAATAACTATGCTCCCTAATTTTGTCGCTGGTACGTCCTTTAATGTTCCTTGGAATGAACCAATAGCTGTACGTACTGAACTTACTATTACTACCTCATTTGTCATAAACATTCTCCCCTTTTCCCCGTTCAAAAATGAACACTGCATGCATATGCTACTAGCAGATATATCTATTTTAACAAATATTTTGACGATTTTCGATAATAGAAATAATCGCAGTTTTGCCAAAGATATTGTAAAATGTTGACGTGTTTTAAACAATCTCAGTTGGGAACATTACAATTAAGCAAAGTGCATACATACGAAAGATGTCGTTAGTATGCCTAGACAACAAAAGAAACAGGACGTGGAGGTGTTAATAATGAAAAAGAAAATGCTTTTATTTTCAGGTATAACGACGACGCTTGCCGCAGCAGCAACAGGTCTGTTTGGCTTCGCGCTCTCCAATAAATTAATGTTTATTAAGCAAAAGGATCCTGAATTTGTTCGTGAACGTGAAACGACTGCAAAACGTTTTGACGAAGCTTGGTACAATAAAAATTTAAAATGTGAATTGAATATTGACTCTCCAAATGGCTATACGATTCGCGGTATTATGTTTCAGCCATTGGAAACAAACAATACCATCATTATTTGCCATGGCGTAACGGAAAATAAAATTAACTCCGTCAAATACGCTCGACTTTTTGAACGGCTTGGTTACAATTCCGTTATTTTTGACCATCGTAGGCATGGGGAAACTGGTGGGAAAACGACTAGCTACGGCTATTATGAAAAAAATGACCTTGACGCAGTTGTCAAAACTGTCCAGGCAATGATTGGTGAAGACGCTCTTCTTGGTATTCATGGTGAATCGATGGGTGCCGCAACAATGCTCCTATATGCAGGAACTGTAGAGGACGGTGCGGATTTCTATATTTCTGATTGTGCGTTCTCAGATTTTTCAATGCTGTTAAAACAAATTGCGAAAACCGAATTTAAATACGGTTCGATTATTCCTATTCGTTTTGCCGATTTCTTCGTCCGCTTGCGAGACGGTTATTCCTTTAAAAGCGTGACCCCTTCTGAAGCTGTGACAAATATTGAAAAGCCAGTACTCTTTATCCATAGTATTCCTGACACATTTATTCCAGCTTCCATGTCACTGGATTTATACAATAAAAAAACTGGGCCTAAGAAGCTACAGCTATTTGATAATGGTGCTCATGCACAATCCTTTAATGAAAATATGGCTGAATATGAGGATTTAATCCATGATTTTTTAGAAAACTTCATCTACCAAAAAATAAATCGTGATTCATCTTCGTCCAATGTCATTCCATTTCATTTTTGAGAGAAGCTACGAAAAAAAGGCAGAAATGTTGATTTAACAACTTTTCTGCCTTTCATTTTATTCTGCAAAAACGATATGCCATTCATCGCGTTTTGCTAAAAATTCTTTAGCTAACGCTTGTGCACCCTCTAGACTATGGCTAGCGGCCCAGCCGCATTGCACTTCATTGCACGCCGGAACTGCAGTGGCCTTTGTTACATCTGTAAATGTTTTTTCTAAAATATTCAATAAATCTTCGTAATCATTGTGATTGATTAGTGATACATAAAAGCCCGTTTGGCATCCCATTGGACTGAAATCAACAATATGATCAGAGTAATTGCGGATCATGTCTGCCGATAAATGCTCTAAGGAATGTAATGCAGGCATTTGCATATGCTCTTTATTAGGCTGTTTAAGTCGAATATCATATTTGTACACTTCATCGCCATTTTTTCCCGTTTTAACACCTGCTAAACGTACATATGGCGCTTTTACTTTCGTATGATCTAAATCAAAGCTTTCAACATTTGTTTTTTCTTTCTGCAATACACACAACTCCTTTAAATAGAATATTTCCATTATAACGAGTTTTCCGATAGAATTATATGTTTTTTTACAAATTATTTATACAATTCACAAAAATCGATATTATCCGAAGGTTTTACTTACCACTGAAAAAACTAAAAAAGCAACTGGCCCAGGCTTGGACTAGTTGCTTTTTAAAAATTCCAATTATTTTTGGAATTTATTCATTTGTGACATCATTTGGCGTACTTGCTTTTCAGACGGCGTACGACCCATCTGCGCCATCATCATACGAATCATTTGCTCGTTAATCGGTGGGTTTTCTTTTAAATATTTCATCATAGCTTGACGAGCTAAAAAGAACCCAAGTGCTGCGCCCGCTGCTAATGCGATAATTACAATAATAATCCAGCCCCATGTAGGCATACAACCAACCTCCTCCACTACAATATATACCGAGAAAAAAACTCTCCACGCTCCATTATACACCAAATATTAGCGTGTTACTATATATTGTAGTGAAATTTCCTAATGCATTGTATACTTCATTGGCTTTAGCCACCCACACTCATTATCTTGTTTATTAAATGCTATAAAGCGTTCACTCATCTTTGCAAGCATTTGGAATAAATCCAAATCAAGCATCCGTGAACCCTCACAATAGACACAAATTTTGCGTTCCACTAAATAAATAGCCATTTTTCCTTTTATAGGATGTTCTAAAAATAATGCATTACGAGCTCTCTCTAAATGTGCATACTTGGAATCTAGTTGCGCCTCTAGCATCGTAGCTATCTCATCGAAGCGAACGGTTTCACATATATATGCAAGTTCTTTTAAGGATTTCTCGTTAGCGTCTTCACAGCCTTGCATCATCTCTAATAACTTACGCTCTCTGCCAAAAATAAACGTTAAATGCTCTTCTTTTATTTTATATATGGAATAGGTTCTCACTAGAAATCCTCCTTCGCTCATTTCTTTTTCATAAGTATAGCTCATCCAAACTCTTTAATTTGTCAAAAGAAGGAGGCATTCATCTTCTATTTTTGTCGAAAACATTCTACTTTCAGTTCTATTAATTACATTATGGCTAATTGCATTTTCGCTTTTTTATACTACTTAGAATACTCTCAGCCTCAAGACCTAGAGTTAAATCAATTTCTAGTCCGTTTTAGCAAAGCGCGCTAATAGGTAATATAAAGGTATCAACGAAAGGAGCTAAAACATATGAGAAAATTTTTTCTACTAATAGGAGGCTTTATCGCAGGATGTGTTGCACTTGCTTTAACTGGACCGCTTGCAGGGCTACTATTTTCAGGATTGTTTGTAGCACTCGGTATGCACTTCTACACTGCGAGTAAATCGTCATTCGGCAAAATTTTATGGGTTACAGTAGGTCTGATAGGTGTTCTATCAGCAATATCTAATATTCCTGCAATGATTGGTTTAGCAGCAATCGCTGTCATCTACGTTATCTATAAAAAATGGAACAACGAAGATGTAAAAATCCCAACAATTGAAGCTAAAGAAGGAGATCCGTTTACAAACTTTGAAAAAGAATGGTCTAACTTAACAAAATAAAAGGAGCGAATTTACATGAACTTATTTCAACGTTTTAAATATACAATAGAGGCAGACTTGCATCATTTATTTGATAAGAAAGAACAAAAAAATCCAATTGCTATGTTAAACCAATACATTCGTGAAGCAGAAAAACAAACAGAGCAAACTGGAAAATTATTAGAGCGTCAAGGTCAATTAAAGGAAAAACTAGAGCAGGAATTTAAGCAAAATGCAGATTTACTAGCTAAACGTGAAGCTCAACTTAAATTAGCGACTACTAGCGGTGAGCAAGATTTAATCGATTTTGCTACTGATGAAGTAGCTGCTTACACAGCACGTAACAATATATTACAAACTAGTATTGAAGCAAGCACACGTGAATACTTCGAGCTTGAACGCAAATTTGAAACGATGAAACACAAAATTAAAGATATGAAAGTGCGTCAATTACAGCTTATGGGCAAAGAAAACGTCACACGCGCTCACCATCAAATGGACGGAATGATTGCTAAAAACAATAAGACCAACTTTGAAGATTTAGAATCATACATCGATAAGCTTGCTTACCAAATCGACAAAGATCATGAAGTAACATCTTTCGAAACTCGTCTTGCACAGCTTGAAAAAAATGCCGCAGAAGATAACGCACCACTGCTAATTGAAAATAAATAACATGTTATAATAAAAAGAAATGCGCCGTATTTAGAGGCGCATTCTTTCACGTTTTGAAATAGAGGGACCCATTCCCTCTCTTATACTCTTAGTAGAAAGAAGGGTGACCCTCTTGCAAAATTTCACAACTAATAAGCTCACTTTTTGGGTACTATGCTTCTTTTTACTCGTTTTTGTTGAGCTCACAATTTTTAATAACGGCGGCGCCTTTTGTCTATTGATTGGAGTAGGACTTCTTTATTTAAGTTTCTCGAAAAAAAATCGTTTCTTTAAATGGACGGGAATTTTCTTTATCTCGATTGCACTCTTTACGATGTGGAGTTTACGCTTATTTATCGTCATTATTCTTTTATATATGCTCTATCAATACTTACAAAGAGAAAATACGGCCAAAGTTGTTGGTGCGGAGCTTTTCGAAAAGCTTCCCGCTACAAAAAGTGATTTATTCGGTACATTGCCGGCACCAGTAGAAGCTTATAAATGGCAAGATGTCCAAATACAACGACTTGCAGGCGACATTACGATTGACACAACACAAACAATTTTACCTACCGGCACAAGTATTATTACGATTCGACAAGGCATTGGTAAGGTACAAATTTATATCCCATATGAAATTCCATTCCGCTTACACTACACAACATTGTTTGGTGAATTAAAGTGCCTACATGTTGGGCCACAACGTATACTCAATGAAAGTGTAAGTTTCTCAGATGGAAACCCTGAGGATGCAAAGCGTACCCTTGTTATACATGTTGCAACATGGCTTGGGGACTTGGAGGTGCTACGTAAATGATTGCCTTTATCTCAAGAATATTTACCCTACTTTTTATATTAATGAGTGCTGCATTCGGTCTTCTTGTCGTTGTTTGGGGTGAACCAAACGAGAAAACATGGGAGCCCTTATGGCAACAGAATTATAATAATATCCCACTCGGTGGTTTTATTGTCGTCATTCTTTTTGCACTTAGTTTACTGATTGCTAGCTGGATTAGTATGACTGCCCGTGCTAGAGAAGCTCAGGCGACCCGTATCGTGAAACAGTTAGTTGAACCTGATTTTGCCTTACCTAAAAAACAACCTTTACCAAAACCTTTGAAGAAAGCTTTAGTTCAAACAAGTGAGTTAATTGATACGCAACGAAAAAGCTTACAGCGCTTATCCAATGAACGTGCAGAAGCTAATGATAAAATTATTCAAGAGCGAATTATTGCTGAGCGTCAACGTCTCGCTCGTGAGCTCCATGATTCAGTATCACAGCAATTATTTGCAGCTTCGATGTTGCTTTCCGCCTTAACTGAAACCGATGAAAATGCTACGAGCTTAAAGCAAGTCGAAAAAATTGTGCAACAGGCACAGCTGGAAATGCGTGCATTATTATTACACTTACGCCCTGTTGCTCTGCATAATAAAACGCTGGCACAAGGTCTTGAGGAACTAATAATTGAGCTACAGCAAAAGGTATTTTTTCATATTGAATATGAACTTGAGGAAATGTCGTTATCCAAAGCGGAAGAGGATCATTTATTCCGTATTGCACAGGAGGCGTTATCGAATACACTACGTCATGCCAAAGCGAGCGAAGTTGAATTATTGCTCGTTGCACGCGATGACTTAGCAATTTTACGTATTCAGGACAATGGCCTCGGCTTTGATGTCGAAGCCGATAAATCTACTTCTTATGGACTGCAAAATATCGCTGAACGCGCTGTGGAGATAGGCTGTACTTACAAAATTGTGTCAGTACCTGGTGAAGGAACAATTGTAGAGGTGAAAACCCCTTTACAAAAGGAGGTTGAAGTGAATGATTCAAGTGTTAATAGTGGATGACCATGAGATGGTTCGTATCGGTGTATCTGCCTATTTGTCAGCACAACCAGATATCACCGTTGTAGGTGAAGCTGAAAATGGTAAAGAGGCAGTGGAACGTGCTCTCGCCTTGCGTCCAGACATTATTTTAATGGACAATGTGATGCCAGTCATGACAGGAGCTGAGGCGACAGCTGAGATTTTAGCTGCATGGCCAGAAGCAAAAATTATGATGGTGACAAGTTTTTTAGATGATGATAAAGTCTATCCTGCATTAGAGGCTGGTGCAGTCAGCTATATTTTAAAAACATCAAATGCGAAGCAAATCGCCGATGCCATTCGTAAAACAATGGGCGGTGAAACCGTTCTAGAGCCAGAAGTAACATCAAAAATGATGCATCGCATGCGCCACGGCTCTAGTACCCCACTGTATGAGCAGCTTACCGATCGTGAAATGGAAGTATTATTGCTCATGGCTAAAGGTAAAGCAAATCAGGAAATCGCCGATGACTTATACATTGCTTTAAAGACTGTGAAAACACATGTTAGCAATATTTTAGCGAAGCTTGATGTTCAAGATCGCACACAAGCCGTTGTCTACGCTTTTCAAAACGGGCTTGCAAAATAAGTTTTTCAAAAAAATACGAAACTGCATATTTATCAATGCAGTTTCGTATTTTTCAATTTAATCTATTAAAAAATTCTTGAAGCTCGTTTACATTTTCAACTATGTATGTTGCTTGTGCATCCGTTAATTCGTCAAGTGAGCCATAGCCATAAGTAACACCGATCGAATCCATTTGATTTTCGTGTGCCCCTACAATATCGTATTTACGATCTCCAATCATAATAAATTGATCGTTATTCGCTTCATTAAAATGTTCGCGTGCAAATGTGATGACTTCCCCTTTTGCTGAACGTGTGCCATCTAAATTACTACCTGCGACAAGTTCAAAAAAATGTTCAATATTGAAATATTGTAAAATCTGTTCTGCAAATACGGTTGGCTTAGATGTAGCTATTGCTAACTGATATCCCTCTTTCTGTAAATACTCTAATAATGAAAATATATTTTCATACAAATTATTCTCATACAGGCCGATTTGGATAAAACGTTCACGGTAATAGGCAATCGCTTGCTGTATTCGAACATCATCCAATCCATATATTTCTCGAAATGATACTTGTAAAGGTGGCCCAATAAACGTTTCAAGTTTATTTAAGTTTTCTTCAACTATACCAATTTTTTGTAAAGCGTATTGAACAGATTTCGTTATCCCTACTTTAGGATCAGATAGTGTGCCGTCTAAATCAAATAAAACAACGCTATACTTTTTCATACCTAGCTCTCCTTTTATTAAAGAATTGATTGATACACTGTTGAACCAAAATCATGAATATCCTTTTTGTAATCAAAACCTTTAGGTGAACCAAAGCTATTAAATCCACGAACTGCCACAATATTTTTATTTGGAATAACCAATATAGCAACACTTGTGTAACCAAGTAGTTGAAAGCTTCCTTGTGGCAATATTGGGCTTAACTCTGTATTCCCCTCTCTTTGTTGAGGCTGAACAAACCAGAAAAAACCATTAGTTGGTAGATTCTTTGGTTTAGAATTAGGAGATTGAATTGTCGTCATTAGCTGTATGATTTCTTCAGGTATCATTTGTTTTCCATCCATTCTCCCTTTATCAAGAAGCACTTGTCCCCACTTAGCTAGCTCTCTTAAAGAGCTATACATATTCATTTTGCTGCCATCACATACATCGCTTTTATACCAAAATGGACTATCATTATGTATTACTTCTACATGTTGTTCCCCTTTTTCACTAAACCAATTTGTCTCAGTAAAAGACAACCTCTGAAATATTTGCTCATCTACAATTTCTGCAATAGTTTTTCCAGTGACCTTAAAAATAACTTTGACAAGTAGTTCTACATTGATATCTCGATATGCCCAGTTATATCCTGCTTTAAATTCTTTCATTACTTTTTCATTTTGTAGACGCAAACCGTGAGTATGTGTTAGAAGATGTCTAATCGACACATCTGTAAAGACTTTTTCATCTTTTAAATAATCTCTTAATTTATCATCTATTGAGGCAATATAGTTATGATAAATCGCATATGCTACAGCAAATCCTACAAAAGTTTTGCGAACTGAAGCAAGATGAAAAAGAGTATGTGGACCTACCATCTTCTCGTCTTTTTGTCGCCCTTGTACACCAAAATATTCTTCTAGTACAGTTTGACCATGTTTATAAATAATCACTCCGCCACCTGTACAATCTAATTCTGAGAAAGTTCCCTTTACTTGTGTAACTATATTTTGTAGCTTCATTTAAAAATACCCCTTTTGCGAACACCACTAAAATATTTAAAAATTAATACTATTATTATATATCAAATGGTAAATAATACTATAAAAGTTTATATCTATCAATCAGAAACCTTTTAACGCGTAAAAAACCGCAACACTCAGTGGAGATTTAATCCTCACTGAGTATTGCGGTTTTAATAAATTATAGAGCTTTAACCTTCGCTACAACATTTTCTACTGTGAATCCATATTTTTCCATTACTAATTCACCTGGTGCAGAAGCGCCGAACTTGTCAATTGCAAGAACGTCTCCTTCAAAACCAGTGTATTTATGCCAGCCGAATGATGCGCCCATTTCAATTGCAAGACGTTTTGTTACAGCTTTTGGAAGAACAGATTCTTTGTAAGCTGCGTCTTGTTTTTCGAAGCGATCCATAGATGGCATTGAAACTACTGCCACATCCATGCCTTCAGCTTTTAGTGCTTTTTGTGCTTCAACTGCAAGTGAAACCTCAGAGCCTGTTGCAATTAAAATAGCATCTGCCACTTCTTTTGTAGCAGGAGACACTGTATAAGCACCTTTTGTAACACCTTCACGTACTGTATCAATAGATGCGTCAAGAACAGGTAAGTTTTGACGAGATAATACTAAAACAGTTGGTGTTTTTTCAGATGCTACTGCAAGCTCCCATGCAACTGCTGATTCATTTGCATCAGCTGGACGAACAACAGATAGATTAGGCATTGCACGTAAAGATGCAAGGTGTTCGATTGGTTCATGCGTTGGACCATCTTCCCCTACAGCAATTGAGTCATGTGTAAATACATAAGTAACAGGAAGACCCATTAATGCAGAAAGACGTACAGCTGGACGAACATAATCAGAGAATACGAAGAATGTACCACCAAATACGTTAACGCCACCGTGAAGTGCCATACCGTTCATGGCAGCACCCATTGCAAATTCACGTACACCGAACCAAATATTACGGCCAGCATAATCATCTGCAGAGAAATCTCCAGCGTCTTTCATCGTAGTTTTGTTTGAGCCAGCAAGGTCAGCTGAACCACCGAAGAATGATGGTGTTTTCTTCGCAATTGCATTGATCGCATCTCCAGAAGAAGAACGAGTTGCTACTGATTTACCTGCTTCATAAACTGGTAATTCTGAAGCGAAATCTTCCGGTAATTGACCATTCATTGCGTTCTCAAATTGAGCAGCTAATTCTGGGAACTCTTGTTTATATGCTTCAAACTTAGCATTCCAAGCTTCTTCAGGTTGTGCTCCTTGAACTTCAGCAGCTGCTGCAAATGTATCATAGGCTTCAGCAGGAATTTGGAATGGCTCGTGCGCCCATTCGTAAGCCGCTTTTGTTAAAACGACCTCATCTTGACCAAGTGGTGCACCGTGAGAAGCAGCTTTACCTGATTTGTTTGGTGAACCAAAACCGATAACAGTTTTCACTTCGATAAGTGTTGGCTTGCCAGTTGATTTTTTAGCTTCTTCGATAGCTGCGTTAATTGCTTCAACATCTGTACCATCAGCAACTTTTAAATAGTTCCAGCCATAAGATTCAAAACGCTTTTGAACATTTTCTGAGAATGATTTTTCTAAATCACCATCTAAAGAAATATCGTTTGAATCGTATAAAACGATTAACTTTTCAAGTTTTAAGTGACCTGCTAAAGAGATAGCTTCAGCTGCTACACCTTCCATTAAATCGCCATCGCCACAAAGTGCAAATGTATAGTGATCCACGATGTCATGTCCTGGTTTATTGTAAGTAGCGGCTAAATGGCGTTCAGCCATTGCCATACCAACTGTCATAGCAATACCTTGACCTAGAGGACCTGTTGTTGCCTCTACCCCTACAGTATGACCATATTCAGGATGTCCTGGAGTTAATGAATCCCATTGACGGAAGTTTTGTATTTCTTCCATTGGTAAGCCGTAGCCCCCAAGGTGAAGTAGGCTGTATAGAAGCATAGAGCCATGACCTGCAGAAAGTACAAAACGATCGCGGTTATACCATTTTGGATTAGCCGGATTATGGCGAAGTTGTTTTGTCCAAAGCGTATAAGCCATTGGCGCTGCCCCCATCGGTAAACCTGGGTGACCTGAGTTTGCTTTTTCAATTGCATCGATTGACAAAGTTCGGATAGCATTAATCGCTAGTTGATCCGCATGTTGAGTCATTATTTTGTGACATCCTTTCTCGTCCTATATATTGTTCTTATACAGTTTAGTCAACATTGCTTCAGAAAACAATATTTTTGTTATACTATTTGCGTTTTATTACATACTTTATAGAAATGTGACACATTAATTTAGAAATTTATTTTTTTTCGCTTGTTTAACTTTTTCTGGTGTTACATCATTTCCTTCAGCATCTACCACTTTTACGTTTTCAATTGTATCACGCATCGTTGCTCTAAATGTATCTAGATATTCCTTACGAAGCGCTGTTCGTTCTTTAGCTTCTGCCTCTGTTAAAGTACCATTTTTAGACTTAGCAGAAAGTTCATTGATTCGGTTAATTTTTTCTTTTGATAACATAATTACACACCTTTCAATACATATCTTAATGAATATGGTATGCAAAGTATAGCATGTATTCCCTGAAAATGCAGTAATACCAGCCTTTCAAGTATCCGTTTATTCTTTAACAAATATAGTGTAGGGAAAAACGAATTTTTGATACCCCATTCAATACTCGATTACCAGGAAATAAAAAACATCCACTTATAAAAAGTGAGATTTAGGACATTTAGTAAGACTGCAATAGCCTAACATACTATCATGGCTACACGTTTCAAAAATATATATACATAATCAATTTGTTCTTTATTTATTATCCCATTTTCCAGAAACAGCAGATAACATTAGCCATGGTTCTATAAACATGTTAATAAAAATATGAGCGAGGATTGGTGCAAAGGTACTTCTTCCAGCCATAATATAAAGCATCGCAAGAAGACTTCCTAAAATAGTGGTACTTAAAATTGCAGGTACCGCAAACTTCCAATCCCCTTTCAAAAGTACCCATACACCGTGAGCTATTCCAAAGAGTATCCCTGAAATTAGTATTTGTGTCACGTCTGAAAATCCAATAGTTAATAAGTATTCCATAAGTAAATGTCTAAAAACAACTTCTTCTACTATCCCTGTTACAATTGCAGCCCATATTCCAATTACTTTAAGCCAAGAAATTGTAAATAAATGTGCTTTTACGAAAGGTAAGGCAATAATTGTATAAGCAATGTATCCTGATATGATAAAAAGCGAAAAAATCCAAATAAAAATATTTGAAAATACTTCTGCCCTAAAGCCAATTCCATTTTCTATAAAACCTTCTGGATTATTAAAATACCAAAAAATGATACTAGTTGTAAGCATCGTTGAAATACTTATTAAGATCCAACTAGTTTTATTTCTTTCACTTGAAGTAGTCAATTCATTCATAATAGCCCTAGCCTCCTAATCATGAACTAGCCGAATACTCATTTCTTCGAAAAATTCATGTTCTAATTTTATTTAGACCTCTATTTCGTTTGATGTACATCTTATCTGAACTCAATATAACGAACTAAATATTTGCCAACAATACGTTCGGAGTAACATGTTGTTATGATTGTCTAAGATGCCTTTTTCAAAGTATGACCTGCATTTCCCTAAATGCTGGATATGCTATAATTTTTTTAAGAGGTGATCAAGCTGAAAATAGAGGTAAAAATAGATTCAGAGTATGAAGAGCCGCATGTAACAATTTGTACAGCAAAACTTACGCCTACGATACAAGCTGCTATTTCTTTATTGCAACAAGAGCAAGAAGAACAATTTTTAACAGGAATAGCAAATAATAAAACATATATCATTGATCCAATTTCAATAATTGTTATTCGAACGGAAGGAAGAGAATTAGCTTTATATGATGAAGCTGATAATCGTCTCATTTTAAATAAACCTTTATATGAATTAGAGCGACAATTAGGGAATAATTTTATTCGGATTTCTAAATCTGCAATTATAAATCTAGCAAAAGTTAAAAATATCGAAGCTTCATTTAATGGAACAATGGAAATTGAGCTAGTTCTAGGAATCAAAGAAATTATTTCTCGTAATTATCGAAAACAATTTAAAAAGCGTTTGGGGGTTTAAGATATATGCATTTTTTAAAAAATGTAGCGTTTGGTGTAAGTATGGGGTGTACAGTCTTTGTTTTGATTAATCTTTTTGGTTCTTGGATTTTTGGAAATATTTTTTTAGAAGCTATTACGGCTGATTTTATACATCAGGCCTTAGGTTCAATTATCGTGGGGCTAGCTTGTGTATTACCATCCGATATTTATCAAGTAGAACGATTTACGTTTTTACTACAAACAGCTATCCATTTTGCAATTTCTATAGGTACTTTTATTGTTGTTGCGCTATCTTTAAATTGGCTTCCAACATCATCTCTAGCAATAACTATGTTAATGCTATTTTTTAGTGTATTGCTCTTTACTCTTATTTGGCTGTTATTTTATTTATATAACCAATCTGAAGTAAAAAAAATGAATAAAAAGATTGATGAGCTAATAAATAAAAATAATATCCTATAATTTTTTTATTAAGAGAAGAAACTAATGTGAAATTTCATTACAGGGGGAAAATGAAATGTTTATCAAAACAAACAGACTATTAATAAGAGAATTCGAAGTTCAAGATTGGCAAGCTGTCTATGAATATACTTCAAATCCAACTGTGATGAAGTATATTCCAGAGGGCGTTTTTAATGAGGGGCAAGCAAAAAAGTTTGTTTCAGAAAATAGTGGTGAAAAAGCAAAACACTTCCCTATTATTTTACTAAGTGAAAATATGGTTATTGGTCATATTGTTTTCCATCAATACTTTGGTGATCATACGTACGAAATTGGCTGGGTATTGAATCCGAGCTATTACAACAATGGATACGCATCTGAAGCGGCAAAAGCTGTACTGGACTATGGATTTAAAGAAATGAAACTGCATAGAATTATTGCAACTTGCCAGCCGGAAAATATCCCATCCTATAAAGTGATGGAGAAAATCGGCATGAAACGCGAGGGTTATTTTAAAAAATGTATACCACACAATGATGAGTGGTGGGATGAATACTACTATGCTGTCTTAGATGAAGAGTGGGTATAAGATATACTTTCACTATTGTGTTGTTCTAAATTTTCGTTTTAAAATAGATGGGAGAAATATATGAAAAAGACCGCTATATTATTGTATCCCCAATTTAGTGAATATGAATTGAGTGTAGCATTATCTATATTAATGCAAGGAGATAAACCTATTGTTACTGTTGGGTTAAATAGTGAAAAAATTAAAGGGGAATCTGGGTTATCTTGTATAGCCGATACACAAATAAGTGAAGTTAATCTTGATGAAATCGACAGCTTGTTGCTACCAGGCTGTATGGATATAGCTTTACTAATAAATGAGCAAGAATTAATTGATTTTATTGGTAATGCGCATGTCAAAGGAGCAATCATTGCAAGTATCTCAAGCTCTCCATCTCTTTTAGCGAAAGCTGGAGTATTAAAAAACAGAAAGTATACTGTTGGATTGCTGCTAGAAGATATTAGAAAATTAGACTTCTTCGATCTTACTCATTTCTCTGATGACCTAGTTGTACAAGATGGTAACATCATAACTGCAAGAGGTAGAGGTTTTATACAATTTGGTATTACTATTGGCAAGGCCCTACATCTCTCTTTTGATGAAAATTGGTACAGAGAATAACGAAATAACTCTAATTGATATGAAAGATTACTACAGAAAAAGATGGCAAGTTGCTAGAGAATATTGAGCGAGAGAGGTAGAAATAGCTACTTCTCTTATTTTATTTCCAAAATGTCCAATCTGTTGGACATTCTTTCGCTGTTCTATCCACCACTTTGGCGTTTCTATCCACGTTTTTCGCTGTCCTATCCGTCACTTTGGCGTTTCTATCCACGTTTTTCGCTGTCCTATCCGTCACTTTGGCGTTTCTATCCACGTTTTTCGCTGTTCTATCCGTCATCACGTTCCTTCACCTTCATCTAGAGCTTTAAAGAAAAAAAATCAGTAGGAAAACTCCCACTGATTAGAACGTTACTTTATTTCATTTCTCTCTAAATGTTCCCGATATCTCCTATGGACAGTAGCTTTGCTTACGTCAAAGCCTAGCCCCCTAAGAGTCATAGCTATTTCCTCAAATGTGAAGCCTCGATTGCGTAGTTTGACAATTTCTTCTATAGGGACATCTTTACGTTCCTGGCCGTTTGGGTTGCCTCGGTTAGATAAATTATTTTCAGGGCGGTAGCCATTTTCAACTGCACGACGCATGCCACGACGTATTTTAGCATTGTGGATTCTACGCTGGTACTCCTCTACTATTGCTAAAATTTCTAGGAGCATCGTATCCATTTCATTTAATTGTACAGGTCCCTCGTCTCGCATAGAGAAGACATTAGTTTCAGTTTTCTGTAATAAATGCAAAACAGCCATTCGAGCATTTCCACGTCCTAAACGTGTTTCATCCTGCACAAATAATGCTGTTACTTCTTTTTCTTTTATGAAATCGAGCATTTCTAGTAAACCTTCTCGTTCCACATCATAGCCGCTATGCTTATCCTTAAAAATACGCTTCACTTCGTAGCCTTGTTCTTTAGCATAGCGTACTAACTCCTCCTCCTGTCGCTCTAATGAGGAGCTTTGTGTCTCTTTTTCTGTACTCACACGGCAATAGACAACAGCCGATTGTTGTTTAGTTATCATTTTACATTTCTCGCAATTTCAATTGAATTTATAGGATGGGGTTGGTCGTCACCCACTACTGGAATCACTAGAGAATTACCTGCAATAATTCGTACGTTCGATAATTCATTTTCTGCCTTAACAAGCTTAATCCATTCATCCGACTTCATTTTACCACGGTATTGTTCAGCTAACGACCATAAGCTATCACCATGTTCGATTTCAATTTCTGCGTATGTAACATCACCTGGATCTGTTATAAAAAGATATGCTGTAAATAGTAGACAAGCTCCTAATAATGTTGTTATATGTGGATTTTTTTTAAACCAGTTCATGTGTATAACCCCTTTTCAAGAATGTTTGTTCGGAATATATGTTCCTATAATAATGCGAACAAACGTTTTTGTCAAACACTTTTCGAACCTATGTTTGCTTAAGTGTTCGCATTCTGCTATACTATTAATAAGTAGAATGATTAGAAAAAAGAGGTGAGCAATCATGAAAAAAGTTTCGAAAAGACAAGAGGCCATATTAGATTTCATTAAAGAAGAGGTACGTGCAAAGGGGTATCCACCATCTGTACGTGAGATTGGTGAAGCAGTTGGACTTGCTTCAAGCTCTACAGTTCATGGACATTTAGCTCGTTTGGAGCAAAAAGGCTTAATTCGACGCGACCCAACTAAACCACGTGCCATTGAAATTCTAGAGCCAGAGGATTCTATTCAAAAGCAACATGTTATACATGTACCACTTGTTGGGAAGGTTACTGCAGGTTCTCCGATAACTGCTGTTGAAAATATCGATGAATATTTCCCGCTACCGGATATTTATGGTACAAGCGAAGATCAGTTATTTATGCTAGAAATTATGGGCGAATCAATGATTGAAGCTGGCATTTTAGACGGAGATTTAGTTATTGTTAAACAAAAATCAACAGCTGATAATGGTGATATTGTTGTAGCAATGACTGAAGAGAATGAAGCAACTGTTAAGCGTTTCTTTAAGGAAAAAAGCCATTTCCGTTTACAGCCTGAAAACGCAACAATGGAGCCAATTATCGTAGACCAAGTTTCTATTTTGGGCCATGTTGTAGGTCTTTATCGTCGTGTTCATTAAAAGTATCTCAATAGCAACGTACAAAAAGAGGATTTTATGTTCACAAATGGGCATATACCTCTTTTTCTTATTTTTCGAGTGCCATTTTGACACTAAAAAAAGAACCCACTTTGTATGGATTCTTCCCTCTAGCAAATTTCCGTCCTAAGTCATGTAATGCTTATCGAGTTTTATGCCTCTACCTTAAATTTCAAACACGCCTTTACAAATGCAGTGAATAATTTTTTTGATGCTTCATCTCCTACAATGGCTAGCTCTTCAGGATGCCATTGTACTGCTAGACAAAATGGTAAATCTTCGTGTACTACGGCTTCAACGATACCATCACTTGATTTGGCTGCCACTTTCAATTTTTCTGCTGCTACGTTTATTGCCTGATGATGAAATGAATTCACCGCAATTTTTTCTTCCTCGATAATCGTTGTTAATAATGTATCCGGTGTTAGATGAACATGATGTGTAGCAACGCCCCGTGCCGCTTGTTGCGTATGCTTTATTAATTTTTTACTATGATATTCACTATCAATATCCTGATAGAGTGTGCCTCCAAATGCAACATTTAGCATTTGAATCCCTCGACAAATGCCGAAAATCGGCATTTTCCGAATAGCGGCCGCTTCAATCAATGAAAGTTCGACTGAATCCCTTTCCGGATGAATCTTCCCTAATTTTGGTGTAGGTTCTGCACCAAAAAGAAATGGATGCACATCATGTCCGCCCGATAGTAATAATCCGTCCGTCAACGATAAAATTTGTGCTACATCCTCTTCAACTCCAATCGGAATTATAAGAGGTACACCCCCAGCTTCAATTATACTTTTGCTATAAGCAGCATTTAATCTTGAGGACAAATCATCCTCCGCAAAGGCTGTTATTCCGATAATTGGTTTCATGTCATCCCCTCCATGATCTTTATCTACCATTAACTTCCTATAAAAGCTTGAAGGCTATTAATCATCGAAGGACTCCCCGACTGATTAATTACCAAAATCCAAGATACCAATTCATCAACGCATCCCCATAAAAATAGATAATAATCGCCGCTAGAGCAATAGAAGGTCCGAATGGTATAGGCGTTTTTCTTCCCTGTCCGCGTACTTTTAACATTACTATTCCAACAATCATACCAATTACAGCAGCTATAAATAGCGTAAGAATTGCATGTATTGTACCGAGTACGAGACCAAGTAAAAAGAATAATTTAATATCGCCACCACCCATTCCACCTCTTGATAGGACAGCTACACAATATAATATGCCAAAACCTACCAAAGCTCCAACTATACTGTCCCACCACGGAGACAAAGGGGATATGACGCGTCCAAAAACTAGCAATGGTAAAAAGAATAATAGCACTTTATCGGGTATAAGCATATAAGCAAAATCCGACACGACAATAATGACTAATAATGAAATTAATAATAGTGCTACGAAAAATTCTGCACTAAAGCCCAATTTCCAATAAGCAAATGCAAAAAATACACCTGTTATAAGTTCCATCAGTGGATAAATCCAAGAAATTTTTTGACCACAACTACGACATTCCCCCCCCAGAAATACATAGGACAAAACAGGTATCAAATCAAACGCCTTCAACTGTCTCTTACAAGAAGTGCAATGCGAGGGTGGACGCACAATGGACTCCTTCAAAGGCACACGTAAACCAACTACATTAAAAAATGAGCCTAAAACGAGCCCAAATACGAAAACAGTAATTGTATAAGCAATCTCCATTTTTATTTCCTCCTATACTAATAGACGCCCATACATTAGAAGTATGCGCGCCAATCAATCTATTGTTGTCCTTCATAGTAGAACGTCGTTACTTGTATGGTAGATTTTAAGGTTGTATCGGCGTCCTCCTGGAATTTCTCTTCTTCACCAGTCAACGTGAAATCGATAGCATCAATTTTCATCACACGATCAATTTTTTCAACCTCTTTTATAAACTCAACCATCGCTTCATTATCCAGTGCGACAACATCAATACTAAATGTTACTAATTTTAATTCTTTTGGTAAGGAGTCTTTACTGAAAGTAGCTGTTGGTATTTTTTCTTTCACTTCTGGTGTTTCATCATTTTTATCAACAGCTTGTTCCTCAGCTTCATTTGCAGATTGCTTTAAATCAGCCTGTTCCTCAGAATTTGTCGAGTTGGGATCTGTCATAGTAGAATCCATTACAAGCGAATCATAATTATTAAAGTCCATAGCTTCTACCCGTGTTCCCGTCACCGCTTCAATCTCTTCAATATTTCGAATTACCTCTTCAATAGCTCGAGTTTGAGGTACTTTTTTACGCAATGATAAATTACTTGCACTAGCTAATTTGCCTTTCTCTTCAATTAAAGCAATCTGCTTCTGAATTGTTGATATTTCTTGTTGAAGAGAGTTAATTGAACTTTCCTTCGCATCTACTTCTTCTAATTTAGGTGTTACGATATAGTAAAATAGCGCAAATAAAATGGCTGCAATGAAAGCTGTTAAGATCAGAATCGTTGAATTTTTACTACTAGTCATGATTCACTACCTCCAGCGAGAAATTTAAAATCAATTCCTAATGTAATAGTTGCCGAGTAACGTGGCACTTCCTTAAACTTGTTCTTCGCACTTTCTTCCTCTTGATTTCCTATAGATACATCAAAATTAGAAATAGTATCAACCTGAATATCATTGAAATAACGGCTTGCTGTTAGCTTTTCTAAATAAGATGATATGACTGACATTGTTTCAAAATCTGCCGTAACCTCAACATTTTTTTCACCAAATACATAATCCCTTAAATACGTTTGCTCTGGTAACAATACTTGGGTTTCATCCATTAAGGGCGTCACTGGATACGAGACTTTCTCCACAAATTGTACAGATTGTTCCAGTGAGCCTTCGTTCACATTTTGCTTTACATCTAACTCAGTTTGGAGTTGTTCGTGTTGGGATGAAAGCTCCATTTCCTGCGCACTTAATTTTATAAGATCATTTTTTGCTTGGAAAAACAAGAAAATCATATATCCTACTATCATACCAATAAGAATGATAAATACTACATAGATTAAAGTAGGTGTAGAATGCTTTTTTTCTAAATCCGGCAAGAGGTTTATTTCTGGTACCATCAGTTAACCTCCTTTAATGCAAGTCCAATTAGGCTAGCAAATTTCTCTGAAAATTGAGGGAATGATTTTTGAATGACTGAATCATTTAACATAATAATCGGTGTCATAAAATTATTTTCTAAAAACTCTTCAATGGTAGGGAGTAGTGGATTATCTCCTAAAATGATAATCTCATCGACACTTTTCTCACCTTTATGTAAGGAAAACTTAAAAAAATTCATGATACGATCGATTTCAAGCATTTGATCGGTAAGAATGATACGATAATCGTCTTCAGCATCTAGACGATAAGTAAAACTATACTCCTCTTTCTCTTCAAACTTCCATTCCGATAAATCAGTATCAAATGATTGGTAACGTAAAAATTCTAGTTGGCCGTATGAAAAAATACTAATCGACAATTCATTGATGGACCAATCCGCTATTAAATAAGTTCGATTATCTTTTATTAATTGCAAATACTCTAACAGACGAATATTACACAATGCACGAATATCTGCTACTTGAGGTTCTAATGAAGCATCGAGTAAAAGCCCAATCATTTTCGTCACTTCTTCTGAAGGCGCTGCAAAAAGCATGGCCTGTCCATCACTAGGTTTTGGATCATACACATCAATAAGAGGATCTTGAAATGGAAGATGAATGGACTGACCAAGCTCCATTTCCACATACCCTTTTAATTCATGCCACTCTACATCATCAGGATGTTCAAAGCTCTTTAACAAAACGGAAGTATCCGGTACAAAAATACGCGCATTTTGCTTTTTGCCTGCCCATTTTGCCACATTATTTTTCATGACATCAAACAATTCCATTTCATCATGGATAACAGAACCTTCAACAATTCCTTGTGATAATGGCATTTCATAGCCCTTCCATTGCGACGGATCAGCACCTTTTGCTACAATCGCACGCAATATATAATCCTTTATCTCAATCGACACATGCGATTTTTTCTTTTTTGTAAACATGGGGAAAGATGCCTCCTTTAAATAAATTAATCGTTCTTTCCTAAGCCTGATACTACTTTTAAGCATCAGACTCAGTTAGAGGATTAATTTTAATTAATATCTACTACACCATTTTTACCTCCCTTAGATTCAGGCTTAATATCGTCTATAGTTGCTTCAGTAAAAGTAATTGTAATATTTCCTCTGATCACTTTACCACTAAATTTCAAAGCAGAAGTACCTGTACCCCCTGCTGGTTTAGTAACCTTCCAATCCTTTGCACCACCAGCAGTGTCATAATATTCTTTTTTAGTTGCATCAAATTCATCAGTTGCTCCATCTGTATAATACAAATGTGCTGCATTAATTAAGTTGACCGCATCAGCTTTTGCGCCTTTAATTCTACTATTATCAATGATATTGCCAATCGCAGGAATAGCGATTACCGCTATAATAGCTAGGATAACAACTACAGCTAGAACCTCGATTAACGTTAAACCTTTTTGATTTTTTAGTAGTTTTTTGTTCATGATTTTTTTGAACATCGGTGTTCCTCCTTATAAATTCATATGATTAGTCCGAAAATATGTACCCCCTACAACAACAACTACTACTACCGTCTTTTCTATACCACCCCCTTTATAATTTGAACGCTTACATATTTTCGTATAATGCGAACATTGGTAGGAAAATCGCCGCGACAATCACTCCTACAACCACTGCTAAAACGAGTATCATCAATGGTTCAATGAGCGATTTTAATGTATCAACGGAGCGATCCACTTCTTCCTCATAAAAATCTGCTATCTTTTCGAGCATATAATCAAGAGAACCTGTTTTCTCTCCGATAGATGTCATTTGAGTTACTAAAGGAGGGAATAGCCAACTTTTTTCTAGTGGCTCAGATAATGTACCCCCTTTTTCTAGGTTATCTCTTGCCTCCAAAACAACCTTCCCTACAACTGGATTCCCTACAACTTTCTCAACTATGGTCAGTGCATGTAGAATGGGTACTGAACTACTGAACAGAGATGATAAAGTTCTAGTCATGCGAGAGATTACATTTTTTTGCATTAAAATACCAAATACAGGTAATCTCAATAATGCATAGTTCACTTTGTAATGAAATTGCTTATTATTTTTATAGAAAAATCGAAATAGAAGAATCGACAATATGAGAATCCCAATTGCAACATACCAGTATGCTATTAACCAATCTGAAATATTGACAACAACAACCGTTAATATTGGCATTTCCATGTCCATTTCATCAAAAGTAGCCATAAACGTCGGGACGATAAAAATCATTAGAAACATACCTACAGCAATTGTCAGCACAGATAAAATTGCAGGATATGTCAATGCTGATTGTACTTTCTTTTTAATTTTGAATTGCTTCTCAAGTGTCCCTGCCAAACGCTCTAGCGTCTCATCGATATTCCCCGTTGCCTCACCAGAGCGCATCATATTAATAAACATTTCTGGAAAAACCTTTGGATGTTTGGCTGCTGCATCTGAAAACGCTGTACCCCCACGTATATCTTCTTCCACCTGTTCTAAAGCTTTTTTTAATGCTTTACTTTTTGTTTGCGTACTTAAAATATGTGTTGCCTCTACAATTGAAACGCCAGCACGGATTAGTGTTGCATATTGGCGACAGTAAATAACGAAATCCTGGTGCTTTACTTTACCGCCAATATTTAAGTCTTTGTGTAAAATGCTTTTAGACTCTTCCAGCTCACGGGCATTAATGCCTTGTGCTCGTAATTTTTCAAGTGCTACCTTTTTGTTAGTCGCGTCAATGATTCCTTTTTTGTGTGCACCCGTTTTTGTGCGTCCACTATATCGAAAAACGGTCAATTATAATCCCCCGCATTCATATATGGCCTTGCGTCCTCTAAAGAAATTTTCCCCATGGCGATTAGCTGCTGCATAGAAGATTCCAAAGTATGCATACCTAACGTTTTACCCATCTGCATAACAGAAGGAATTTGGTGAACTTTTTCATTTCGAATTAAATTTGAAATAGATGGTGCTTGCACTAATATTTCAGTTGCAGCAATTCGCCCCTTGGCATCTTTACGTACAAATAAACGCTGTGAAATAATGCCCACTAAAACATTGGCTAATTGCACACGAATTTGTCCCTGTTGATGTGGTGGAAAAACATCTATAATACGATCAATCGTAGTCGGGGCACTACTTGTATGTAATGTCGCCATCACTAAATGGCCCGTTTCCGCTGCAGTAATGGCTGTTGAAATCGTTTCGTAGTCACGCATCTCGCCTACTAAAATAATGTCAGGGTCCTGACGAAGAGCAGCACGCAAACCATTGGCAAAGCTCTGAGTATCAACCCCTACTTCACGTTGATTGATAATGGATTTTTTATGTGTATGTAAATATTCAATCGGGTCCTCAAGCGTTATTATATGCTTTGATTTTGTTTCATTAAGATGATCAATCATCGCAGCAAGCGTTGTAGATTTACCAGAACCTGTTGGACCTGTTACTAAAATAAGACCCTGTGGCTTTTCTGCTAATTGATACAGTATCTGTGGCATATTTAACGATTCAATGGAAGGAATTTTTGCTTCAATCAAACGGGCAGCTATTGTCACTTCATTGCGTTGATGATAGGCATTTACACGAAAACGACATTTCCCTTGCAATGAATAGTTAAAATCGGTTTCCCCTTTATTATGAAACTCTTGTAATTTATGCTCAGGTAAAATAGTTTTAACCATTGTCTGTAATTCTTCAGAAGTTAGTAGTTCACTCCCAAATTGCTCTAGTTGTCCATGGATACGATAAACTGGCGGGATTCCCTTTGTTAAATGAAGGTCAGACGCTTTTTCTTCAAATGCGCGTGTTAATAGCTCATCAATATTTCTACATGTTGTCATGAACAAATTCACATCCTAATCTGCATTTGCTACACGCAATACTTCTGAAGTAGTTGTTTGTCCTTCTACTACTTTTAACAACCCATCTACCAGTAAAGTGTAATAGCCTTCTTGTTTCATATAATCACGGATTGCACTATCGCTACTTCGACTTAATATCATTTCTTTAATATTGCGATCGATTGGTAAAATTTCATGAATAGCCATCCGTCCACGATACCCTGTTTGATTACACGAAGGACAGCCTCTTCCGCGTCTTCCATGTGTAACTCCTTCAATACCGTTCTTATGCATTATTTCTAATTCATGCTTCGTAAAAGTATAGTCTTCTCCGCAATCTCGACAAATACGTCGTACTAAACGCTGCGCCATAATCCCTACTAATGAGGAGGATAATAAAAACGGTTCGATCCCCATATCCTGCAGCCGAGAAATCGACTCAACAGCACTATTTGTATGTAGAGTACTTAAAACTAAATGACCCGTTAATGAGGCACGAACTGCTATTTGCGCTGTTTCAAAATCCCTAATCTCACCTATCATTACAATATCTGGATCTTGACGCAAAATTGAACGCAATCCTGTGGCAAATGTTAAACCGACTTCTTCTTTCACTTGAATTTGGTTTATACCATCAAGCTGATATTCAACAGGATCTTCTACTGTAATGATGTTTACATCTTCTTCATTCAAATTACTTAAGGCCGCATATAATGTAGATGATTTCCCTGATCCTGTAGGGCCCGTAATGAGCAAAATACCATTCGGATTGTCAATCATGTTTCGGAAAAGGGCTTCATTTTGCTCTGTAAAGCCAAGCTTGTCAATAGAATTGGCTACACTACTTAAGTCTAAAATACGCATAACTACTTTTTCCCCATAAACTGTTGGAAGCGTCGAAAGTCGAATATCTACTGGCTTAAAATTAACATTCGTTTTAATTCGTCCATCTTGAGGAATTCGATTTTCCGTAATATTTAAGTTCCCCATAATTTTGATACGTGCTAATATTATGTTTTGCATATGTTTCGGTAATGAACGCTCGGTTCTCAATACACCATCCACTCGATAACGAACCCTTAAATCCGTCTCCTGTGGGTCAAAGTGGATATCACTCGCTCGTTGGGCAACTCCATTTGCAATGATCTGATTAACTAGTCGGACAATCGGGGAATCCTCTCGTTCAATTTCCTCCTGTGTTTCAGCAACCGTCGCGCCGATGTCGAGCAATGCCGCTTCCATAGACTCTTGTAAATCATAGTATTTCGTTAGCGTACGATATAAATCATCCTTTGCTGCAATACTTGTTTCGATTTGGCAGCCCGTCGCCATACGTACTTCTTCAATTGCAAAATAATCCATTGGGTCAGCCATCGCGATAAAAAGCTTATTTTTTTCACGACGAATCGGAATAATATTTGTGCGTTTAGCGAGTTCAGCCGGAACAAGTTGAAGTAAATCCGGGCTTATTGAAAATTGATTTAAATGAATGTGTGGGATTCCTAGCTGAAATTCAAGTACTTCAATTAACTGCTGCTCTGTTAAAATATTCTCCTTTATAAGAAAATCGCCTAATTTCTCTTCTTTTGTTTTGTTCGTAAGAGCAAATTCTAATTGCACGTTTGTAATAACACCAGCTTCAACAAGTAAATCACCTAAGCGCTTTCGCCCAGTTTTTGCGACCATTCACATATGCTCCTCTCTTTATGGACTTGTTTGTACGAAATTACCACCTTTATCATAGTAGCCATATACAATCTCTGGATCATTCGGGTCTTTCGAAGTATCCGTATTTACCGATGTATCTTTATTGGTTTGTGCAGCATCATTGCCGGATGTTTCATTTTCAGATTGTCTATCTGGTAATCCATCTCCATCTAAATCCATGTTTAAATCAGGATCACTTGAGTCGGAAGTTCCCACTTTCTCACTACTATCTTCTAAAACATCAGGCTGTCTTGAAGATTTCACGATGATTTTATTAACTGGTGGATAATAGTCACGGCTAACTAGTTCCTCCGTAGAGTTACCATTTTCTAAAATCGAGCGATATACTTCGACCCGTACGCCTTCTTGACCTTTTTGGATAACCTCCTCGCTGCCTGCTGGTAAGTCTTTAGAATAGCGAGTAATGACACGTGGTTGTATGATCTTATCTTTACTAACTCTAACAGTGATTTCTTTTTCTTTCTTTTGGGCTAATAATTCCACTTTTAAAGAATCACCTTCTACTGTGAGTTTTAATTTATTCGATTGATCAAAACGGTTTACAAATTGCAAATCTTTATCTAACACACGATTTACCCTCGCATCCAACCCTTGCTGTAAATAACTTGGCCTCTCTTCTTGAGAATGTCTCTCTGATATCTCATATTCAGTTTGAAGAGCTGCATGATAAAGCATAGAGGCTACGAAATTAATTGCTTCACTATTTGCTTCGTCATATTTTTCTTCTATCGTTGTTAAATAAGAAAACGGCATTTCCGGAAAAATAATAGCATCATTTAGCATATTCGTTAGTTTATCAATACCTATTGCATTTGCAGGTATTTTCTCAATCGATAGAGCCAAACGCTCCGCTTCTATTAAATGAGTATCTGCAACTGTTGCAGTGATTTTATGACTTTTTAAATAGGAAACTTGAGTGATAAGAGCATTCAAGGTCGCATCAACCTCCCATACACCTGTAGCCTCAAGCTGCTTCTTCACTTGATCATCTACTTCCACATGTAAGGGTATATGTACCGCTTGTTCTTGCTTCCAGAAAGCAAACCAAGACTTATCTGTTAAACTATGATATTCAGCTATAGAACTCTCTACATCAAATACAAATAATTTTGGATCCAGTGAAATCGTAATATTGGCTCCTCCTACGCTAACAGGAACGTCTCGCCAAATATTAATAGCCTCTTGTAAAGCATTTTCAATATCACCATCCTCTAAATCCTTAACTGATATTCCTCCGATTGTAGATTCAACACCTTTAGCCAGTGCACTATCTACGATAATATTAGGTACCCAGACTGTTAATAAGATGATTAGAACAGCTACCATTGCGCCTAACTTCAAATATAATTTCATAGCCTCATCACCTTTACAAATATAATCAAAATAAGAATGTCTATTTACTCATATAAAACAATTACTTTTTATTCATATTTTTACAATACAACACAAACTATATTTAAAAATGAGTCTTTCATCCTAAAAATAGTTAAAATTTAGTGAACTATACTTTTACAAGCATGAAATTGTAATCACTATTGAAATGTTGTTAATGTGTTTTATGGACTACAAAATCAAGGTATATATTCTCACTCAACTTTCGATATATACATATCGAATCACGTTCCCTAGATAGAAAAGACTATTAATTTTAAGTTCAATAGAATGGTTGCATTTGAAATTCAAACAGTACCCTCTTTCTATTCTCACCAAGAGTTAAACCAATATTAAAATAAGGGTTATTTAGAAAATCTGTTTTCATTCCAGACATTCTAAATAACCCTTTTCTATTACTTTCTCAATACTATCTCATCAGTAGGAATCCCATCGTTATAGATAGCATTATAAGCTTCTCTAAAGCTACCTGTTTAGTTGTAAAAAATGTAATTACTAAGAAGACAAACTTAGTATACTATTGTATAAAAGCCAGAATATCGGATTCTAAACAACCTCTTCATGCTCCGTGATATTTATTCTACTTCAAGCATACTATTAGAAATTGTTAAATTATTATTTTCTTCAAATACTAAACCACCATTTGATATTGTATCTTCAATCGTTTTTGGTTTGTAAGTAACCGTTGAACCTCCACTCGTATTTACTGTATAAGCCATTATTCCTCCTATTACTTCTCCTGATCCTCCCATTGTGATTTTTGCGTCGGGGGCATAAATATATAAGTCGTGATTATAAGACCCTCCTTCAACAGTGATATTCGATCCACCTGCATATAGATTTCCTTGTACGCTACCAGAACCATTTATTTTTATATCAGCTGATTTAGCATATATAGAGGCTTTTGTTTTTGTATCACCAGTAAAATCCATTAACGAAGTGCCTTTATAATATACACTTAATCGCCCTATGTCTCCTGTATTGTTCATACTCGAATCTCCCTTTAAATTAAAAGTATCCTTAATATACAAAGTTAATTTACCACTTCCCGTAATATTTAAGTGCCCTTGAGAGAAGTCAAAGTTATCTATATATAAATTTTTGTCTGAATCACCTACATCTAAAGTTAACGTTCTGTCCGAAGAAACCGTAAGCATTTTCAAGTACATATTTTGAGTAAGTGGGAGAGTACCACTAAAGTTTTGATACCCATTTATGTGTCCATTTCCTCCACCATCAATCTTAATTGAATGATTTTTTAAAGAAAGTTGAGTTTGCTTTCCATCGATGGTAACCTGTATTGAATTTGTATACGGTCTTGTGCTTAAACTAGTAAACTCATTATCCGGGAAAGGTGGTAATACATCCTTTGGAAATGCAACATTCCCTATAATCTCATTAGTAACATTCATCCAGCTCGGCTTTGAAAACTTATCTGGAGTTGTTCCAATCTTCCCAGTAATTTTAGCACTTTCTTGTGTAATACTAATTTTTCCACTGTCGGAAACAACATCCCCATTAAGTTTACCTCCTCCAAGTTCGATGTTTTTTATTGCGTGGATAGCTGCGGAATTTGAAAAACCAGAACCCGTTCCGCTTCCTAAATCGATTGTAATTGTCTGTGCTACTGTTCTCGTTTTCTTGCCAATATTACCAACGGACGTTATTTTATATTGTAATTGTTCAGTACTTTCTTGAATAACCGTTACATTTGCAAAAGTTTTTTCATTAAATTGTTCATCAAAAGTTACTGTATCAGCATATGTTGATTGATTCTTTTCAAAGATTTTTTCTAAGCTACTTTCAAATGCATCTATAAAATCTAACTTAAATCTTTCTGGTTTTCTTTTATCAGGAGGCAGCTTATTGAATTTTTTTCTATTTTCATCGTATGTAATTTTAACTAATTGTTCTACTTTGCTTTTTGTACTGTTTAAGCCACCTTCTGCAATGTAAAAAACAGATTGATCATCTCGCTCATTAGCAGACATCTTTAATGAATTAGCAGTAAGTGTTAAAAGCGTAATTCCAAGAACTGAGATAAAAGCGATTGTCAAAATTACTAAAAGTAACGAATAGCCATTTTCTTGTTTTAGATTCTTAAACATTTAGCTGCCTCCCCTAAAATATATAGTTGATGAAAAAGGCTTACTATTTAGCGTTGTAATATCAATAATTACATGACTCCGTTTATCTTCAATGTTAAAATCAAGCACATTCGCTGCAATCATTTCATCATTTCTCGTAATCGTCTGATCCTTTTGGTGGTATACATAAGTATATTTTTTATTATTTTGATTATTTATAAGTGTATATTCTGTATACTCATCTAAAGCCTTTTTATGAATTTCCGTAGATTTACGCGTATCTTTAGTAACAACTTTCAAAATATAAGTTATGTCAGATAATTGAATAGTCGATTTCATTTGTTTATCGCTTGTAGTCTTACTGTTCGTTAAGATAGACACAAGAACAATAGATACAATCGTAGCTATTATCGTAACAGCCAAAACTTCTAGTAAGGTCACGCCTCTCTCATTTTGGAATTTAGACATATGAACCACCTCTTTTTTTATAAGCTAAAGATATTTTGCACTTTCGCTTTTAATGTCGCCCCTCTTGCATCATATACTTCGATAGTAATCCTAACGGTATTATCATGCGACATATCTTCAGCATTCACTATTATGATTTCCTTATTTTTAGCATTAGAGGGCGTCACTTTATACCGAGTGATAGTACCTGTTGAATTCACTTCATCCTTTTCAGCTAAGTAAGGAAAATTAGATTCCCAAGTTTCAATTGTGGTGGATTTAAAATAGTTATACATTTTCTCCATTTCCTTTTGCGCTAAATAGGTAGCATCAATAATTTGTTCAGAGCTTTTTCCGGTTTTATTCGTTTGAATGAGTAAGCCGAAAAAGGATAATAAGATGATAGTTATTATAACTAAGGAAGCAACAACCTCAATTAAAGAGAATCCCCTTTGACTCTTAAATATTTTTCTATTTTGACGCTTCATATTCTCCCTCCTTATTGCCAATCATGCTTTTTAGTAGTGTAAGTTAGTCAATTATGCCTCGGCATAATCACGTCTGGAATCGGCTTTGCGCTTAGGCCTGCAGATGTTTTTTGTGCGAAAGCGCAGTGCTAACGTAGCGACAGCGACACGAGGGCCGACACATGTCGATCATTTCGGTAATACCACAGGACGTGGTGTTATTACCGATGCAGGTCAGTTAGCCGTTATCGCATGGTTGTTATGGTTTTAGGCTAATATCCCCTAAGCATTCCTTTCCGATTGCGCGACATCCACCGGAGTCTTTCGGCCAACATGATGTTGGTCATTCAGTCGTGTGTTGTTGTTGTTGTTGCTGCTGTCGCTTCGCTTTCGCACAGATAAATTACCACAGGACGTGGCGTTCTTAGACTGAGTTCCTCTGTTTAGAGGGCGTTTGGACACCCGCTGAAAGAAGTCAAAAATACATTAGACTTAAACACTAAAACAATAGTACTTATAGTAAATAAAGTTTCCTATTAATTGAATCTTTTCTGTGCTAATTATACTATTTCATATATAAACTGCATTTACAACACCACTTTTTCCTATGAATTTGTATTTATTTTTAAATTTTTCAATTCCGAAAATATGTAGATCAAGCTACATTTAAGTGACCATAAAAAGCGATTAGATATAAAAAAACCGCTTACCTTAAAATAAGGTAAACGGTTTTAAATGTTGTTTTATTGCAACTTCATACTTTAGATCTATATTATTTATTTCTTCAACAACCTACCCGACAACAGCAACCCAATCCCACCTATCAAAATAAACAGGACAGCTCGTATTAATAAGTCTAGGGCTGATAAATCAAAGAATATAAGCTTAATAAACGCAATCACTAAAATAACAAAACCTGTTAGGCGTAATGTCTGTAAGTTACGCACGGTACTAAGCCATAGTGAAATACTGGCTGTCAGGAATAATGTAATCGTTGAAAAGGCAATGCTTAGTTTCCAATCAAGCAAACTATTATAGGAAAGTTGATGTATAAGACCCCAAACCGATATCATCGTAAGCACAACGCCTGCACTTACAATTTGGTCTAGATGTTTCTCTGCTTGCTCTTGATAGATTTGGTAAATACGGCCCTTCATCAGTACATCAATCATAATTGCTACGATTACAGCAATATAAACGATTCTTGTTACTATATTTAGCCACTCGACACCTTGCATATTGTACGGAATAATTTCAAGCATTACGGTGAAGAGAACGAAAAATCCACCAAGTACTGGCGTTAATGCACGCCCCTTGTATTTTGTTGGTACTAAAAGTGATCCCGCGAAAAGTAAAGCGAGGATTAAACACGTTAGATGCGGGATATTACCAACACTTGCAAAGTACAATTCATCCAACTTTCCGATATAGGCTAAGAAATAACCAGCCGTAATAACCGCTAAAATATCAACCACATAAATTTCCTTCATAAACTTTTCGAAGGATGTCAGTGTCTCTTTTGGACGTCTCGCATATACATAAATAATTAGGAGATATATTCCGGGCATTATTAAGCTAATATGATCTATGCTGAACAATGGTGTCGGCTCATGAATAATAAAATTTAAAGCGACTGTAATTGTAAATGAAAATGAGCCGACAACCTTCATCATACTTGCTCGTAATCGTAAACTCATCATAACGCCTGCAAAGGTGATGAACGGGATGAGCAATTGATCTACTCCCCCTGGTAAATTCATAACTAGTAGCGTATTACATAGTGTAATAAATGCGAGTGTTACGGCACTATCAAATGCCTCCTGCCATTTTTGCTTATAGCCATAACCCGCTACAGCTGCAAACAAGCTGACTACTATGAGTAATAGTACTTCGCTATATTCAATTGGTCTAATAATAAAGTTCAGGAGTAATAAACTAAAAGTTCCTAGACTGAATTGAAGTCCGACATGAATATTTTTCAGTTTAGACTCTGCATTATATAATCGGCACCAACTCGTGTAAAAAATAGTTAGAACCACAAGGAAACCTATTGCAAAAACAACTCGATTGTCATGGTTCATAAACGCTATAATGCTGACAGCTAGCAAAGAGAAAAAGGTTGCTAGATAGAATGCCAGCTTCTGCTTGTGTTGAAGAATGACAAATTGCAACATCATAAATAGTACAACCACATAGATTAGGATGATACCAGGACTAAAATCCATATATTCTAGTAAATATGGTAATAATAATGATGTAAACGCCACAAATATTGTTAGTACTTCGTTTTTCTTCAAATAGCTAATAACAATACCGTAGCCGATATAAACAACGGCAATAACAAGTGCCATCGTTAAACCTATAATTTCATACAATATCGCACTTGCGGCTGTTGTTAATATCCCAACAATAAATGCACCACCATATAAAGAAATTGTTATAGCCGGTGATCCTGTTTTTTTACGCTCTAACACATAGGCTATTACTACTAAGGCAAGAGATAATACGTAGGCAAGGATAATTTTAACTTCGTTCGCTAAATAGCCATAATCACTCACAAGCTTAAGTCCCCAAAGTACCCCCATCACTAAAATGACCATAAATAATTTTGGAAGTGCCCACATAATACGTTCTTCCAATGTTCGCTGTGGCTGCACCTTTTCTTCTGAATTTGTCATTATTTCCGGCTTTGGTTCCAAGTTTGAATTTGGCTTTAGAATTTGCGCTGGTTTTGGTGCAAATTGATCAACCATGGATTGCCTAGCACTCAAGGCACTTGATTTTTCAACAGGTTGTTGACGTTTTAAGCCTTCTAATTCCTGCCGCAAATCCATCATTTCCTGCTCGAGTTTGGCAACCCTCCGCTCCATTTCAAGCGACATTCAATCGTCCTCCCTACTTTATCTTTATCAATTTTTAATCATTATAACACATTTACCAAAAATGTAAAATTACACTTTTAATTTATTTTCACCCTTTCTATCTAGGCCTTCTATACATTAAAGCACGTTGACTATCACTGGTTCCCCGTGTTGTAGGATCTACTACAACTCCTAATAAAGCGAAAATTGATAATACGGTATTTAAGATGGTCATTGCCTGCTCACTCATTGCACTCGTTAAATCATAGCCAAAAATAGCTGCTACTTGCTGTGCGAGTAATACAATCAACGAAAATAGCGCAAGTAAAAATAGTTTATGCTGAAAACGGATCTTCCAGTTAATTCTCATAATTGCTCACCTCCCCTTCTTATCCACAGTATATGCTCGGTCGTAACGTGACACATATGCAAAAATGGAGCTATAAACGTAGATAAAAGAGATGTTATTTAATAATATTCGATTATGAGAGCACTATTAACTTTCAACAGAAGAATTATGTCCCTCTCTTCCATCGGATTATTTAAAGAACGGAATGTAAAAAAAGCCATCTCAGTAATGAGATGGCTCGATGCTTTTAAGTTTATCAAATTTCCGTGCAACGTAAACTAACCCATAAACAAGTGGTGTTGCAACAATGGACGCCAAAAATTTAAATATATACTGTGTGATAAATAATATTAGTAACACCTTAAATGGCAGTATTCCAAAAAAGGCTATCGTAATAAATAATGCCGTATCGATGAGTTGGCTTAGCATCGTAGAAGCATTGTTTCGGAGCCAAAGCTTTCCGTCTCCATGCTTTTCTTTAAATTTACTAAATATCATTACATCCAAGTTAACACTGACCGAATAGGCTACAAGACTTGCAATAATGACACGCATACTGCCGCCGAGAATTGTCTCAAACTCCTGCTGATGGACAAAGGCTTGTGCAGGTGGTAGTTCAATTGCTATAGCGATAAAGAATACCGCAAACACTTGAGCAATAAGCCCTGTTCTAACCGTGCGACCACCCGCTTCCTTACCATATACCTCGCAAATTACATCAATAAGGGGATACGTAAAAATGATTAAAATCGCTGCGGCTGGAAGCACCATCCATTCGCCTATACTAAACACTTTAACAGCTAAAACATTAGCTAATATTAAAAAGCCAACAAACAATCCATTTAAATAGTAAAGCATCAGCGGTTATCCACCTTTTCCGGATACATATCGTGGTTCATCAAACGGTGCTCCGCCATTTTTTCATATTTTGTGCCTGGTCGGCCATAGTTACACCATGGATCAATGGACAAGCCACCACGCGGCGTAAACTTACCCCATACTTCAATATAGCGCGGCTCAATCAGCTTAATTAAATCATTCATGATAATGTTGACACAATCCTCATGAAAGTCCCCATGATTACGGAAACTAAATAAATATAGCTTTAATGATTTACTCTCGACTAGCTTTTTATCTGGAATAAAAGAAATATACATTGTCGCAAAGTCAGGCTGCCCTGTCATTGGACATAGGCTCGTGAATTCCGGGCAATTAAATTTTACAAAAAAATCGTTTTTCGTATGCAAATTATCGACCGCTTCAAGTATTTCCGGTGAGTATTCAAATAAATATTTTGTATTTTGGTTACCAAGGAGTGTTAAATCCTGTAAACCTTGTTCTTCTTTTCTTCCTGTCATAATAAATGCCTCCTCAAATTGTGAGAAGTCCATTGCGTGAAACCAAATAAAAAAAAATCGCCATATCCGCATTTTGGGATATGGCGTAGATGACGTCATCCATAGTTTTTTATAGAGGGTATGCGCTATGAACCTCTTTCTTATTCGCTAGTTATATTAACTTAATGAACGCGTTCAGTCAACTAATTTTTTCACAATATGGAATTGACAAAAATATCCTCACGTTGTATGGTTAGTTACACAAGTAATTAACCAATTAACATAAGGAGGTGGATAGTGATTCACTCTTTAAACAATGAAAAGCCCATTTTCCAACAAATACGCGAACGAATAGAGGATGGAATTTTAGATGGACACCTACAACCCGAAGATCGCATTCCATCCACAAATGAATTCGCAAAAGAATATCAAATTAATCCTGCAACAGCTGGAAAGGGCGTGAACGAATTAGTGGACAAAGGCGTAATTTATAAAAAACGTGGAGTCGGCATGTTTGTGAGTAGTGACGCTCGTGAAATATTAATTGCAGAGCGTAAGGAAAATTTTTTTACGCAACATATAGAGCCGTTAAAGAAAGAAGCAATACGATTAGGTATCTCAGATAAAGAATTACAAAATATGTTACAGAGGGGTTAACGTATGAAAATCGAAGTGAAAAATGTTAGTAAATCATACAGACATAAGGAAGCTTTAAAAAATATCTCTTTTACAATTGAAGGACCAAAAATAATTGGATTTTTGGGTCATAATGGCGCTGGTAAAACAACATTCTTAAATTTATTATCAGGACTTATTTCTACAACTAAAGGAAACATATCAGTCAATGAAGAAAATGTTTTCAATGTACCTTTAACTTTACGTGATATTTGTTTTGTTGCAGAGAATGGAAACTTTCAAGAGGAAATGACAATTGCACAAACGTTAAAGGCGAATAGCTTCTTTTATCCAAAATGGGATGGAGATCTCGCAATGGAGCTACTAGAAGTTTTTGCTCTTAATCCAAAAGATAAGGTTCGCAGTTTATCAAAAGGAATGGTGTCTGCGTTAGGCATTATTACAGGCTTTGCAAGTAATGCAGGAATTACGATCTTTGATGAGCCTTATATCGGACTTGATGTAGCTGCCCGAAATACTTTTTATGATTTATTGATTGAACAACAAACCGACAATCCAAGACTCTTTATATTGTCTACACATTTAATTGATGAAGCAAGTAAGCTATTTGAAGAAATACTAATTTTACACGAAGGACAATTACTGCTTCAGAAAACCGCGGAGGAATGGCATGAGCATATTGTTGCAGTAAAAGGTAATCCTTCTGATGTTGAGCAGGCAATTAGTGGTCTGAAGATTATTTATAAGCATACATTTATGCAGGAGCTAACTGCAATTGTCTTCACTGATGGTCAATCCATTGAAGGACAGAATATAATGCTTGAACCTGTTTCATTACAGGATATGTTAGTGTATTTAAGTAAACAGCAGAAAGCGAGGACTATTAAATGAATACAATCAAGGGAAGCTTGTATGTATTATTTCAAAGTTATAAAAAGCAAATTTTAACTTTTTGGTGCATTTTATTTTCAATCGTCCTATTGTCGTTATTCTTAGATACTTTTTTTGACCTGTATATTTATAATTTTTATATCATGATTTCTATACCTGTTTATATCTTCTCCAGTATTATGGCTGCAAAGTTACTAAATAAAACCTTGTCCTATTTTTTAAGGCTTGGTTTATGTCGCTTGCAATTCATGTTCAATGTGGGGCTCTTTTTCATCTGTTGGAGCCTAGTAAGTGCCTTCATAATTGGTTGTACACAAAAAATACTTTCTAACGTTTCTAACATATTCATTATTCATCCTATTTTACTTTTTAATAATTCCCCATCATTTTTACAAACGATGGCATTGGATACTGTTTTACTGCTCTTCTTCCTAACATCAGGACTTTTATTGAATGTTGTCTTTTATCGCTTGGGAACTCTTGGCGGTTACAGTTTTATAGGGTTACTCGTCTTAATTCCGATTGTTACAATCATTTTTAAATGGTATTCTCCTTTGTTTGATCTACTATCAAATATATCTAGCTTCGCTCTATTAAGTGGTTTGTTAGTTTTTAGTGTATTACTCTACTCTATCATAACGATGGCGATCAGAAATACTTCTGTCAATCCCGCTTAATTATTAAGGCTATTCGGCATACTATCAAAAAGAAAATGATGCCAAGACCAAAAAACTTTAGGTCTTGGCATTTTCCAGCTGAATTAACCCCGTTCATCCTCTAGCGTTGTATAGTCAATGGAATTTGCAATGTCAACTAACACTTCAGGTGTCACCTTATTTGAAACCCTTTTATCAATCCACAGCATATATTGCCAATTTTCTCTTTCGAAAGCAAGTACATGAAAACCCGAGATTTCCATATAGATTGAAGTCGTTCCCTTTTTCAATATGAAAGTCTTTACTATACTCTCCTTTTTAACTGGAAACTTATACTGAATAGGTCGAACTGTAATTTTATAATGATGTTCAGGAAGTTGATTATTAACAAATGTAACTTCAAAAAAATCGTTCATATCACCATCTAGATCATTAAACCGACCAAAATGATGTGTAAAACTAATAGGAGGTACTCGAAGTGGTAGCTTTAGTCCTTGATGAAAGTGCCGTTCAAAATCGGAGGCAGCTCCTTCAACCGTTTTATAGCCTATTTCAGGATAGACTTCTTCGTAAGAACTAGGTGAGTCTTTTATATAGGCATCACTAGGCTGAGAAAATAACAAATAACAAGAACTTAAGCAGAGAGAAAAAATTCTGTCCATTTTATCACCTCAGTATCATCACTTTAAACGTAGTTTTTCCCAACTTAATGAATTTATGTGCTAGTTATATTTTGTTCACTGAATTCCTTTTTTTAGATATTCTCCTTTTTCGCGCGTACTTTAACAAAGAAAAAAGCAATTGTTCGCATTAGTAAATTCGAACAATTGCTTTTTTAATCTAAAAGAGTATATGTGCAACTAATGCTGCGATTGGTAGTGAAATAATCGTACGTATTAAGAAAATAACAACTAAATCTAAAAATTTCAGTGGAATTTTTGTACCTAAAATAAGGCCACCGACTTCAGACATATAAATAAGCTGTGTAACAGAAACGACAGCAATCACAAATCGTGTCGTTTCAGCTTCAATTCCCGCTCCTAAAATTGAAGGTAAAAACATGTCAGCAAAGCCAACAACCATCGTTTGCGCTGCCTCAGCTGCTTCTGGTAAACCAAGTACTGTTAAAATAGGTTCAAACGGTTTTCCTAAAAATGCAAAAATATTAGTGAATTCAGCAAGCATTAAAGCAACCGTACCAAATGCCATAACGACCGGCGCTACACCAATCCATAAATCCAAGACATTTCTAGTCCCATCTTTCAAAAATTGACGTGGGTCACGATTTCCATGCGCAACGGCTAAAGCATTTTCTAAGCCATGAGATACAGAATTATAGCCTTCAGGTAATTCCTCACGTGATAAATCTACTGGTGTACCGTCGATATAAGTGTCTTCTTTGTTAGCAAGCGGAAAAATTCGCGGCATAACGATCGCTAACACAAGACCGCAAAGTACAACCGTTAAATAATATGGAATAAAATAGCGTGACAAATGCACTGTATCTAATACTACGATACAGAATGTGATGGATACTACAGAAAAGCTCGTTGCTATAATGGCAGACTCTTTTTTCGTATAGTTCCCCATTTCATATTGCTTACTCGTCATAAGAACACCAATTGTTCCATCACCAACCCATGATGTCAGTGCATCAACTGATGAACGACCTGGACTTTTAAAGAGCGGACGCATGATTTTTACCATCATCGTTCCGAAAAATTCAAGCAATCCGAAGTTTGTTAAAAACGGTAATAGTAGGCCTGCAAATAAGAATATCGTAAATAAAAATGTTACTAAACCACCGTCAGGGTTCATTAATAATCCACCCGTATTTTCATTGTTAATCGCGGATGGTCCAAAATTAAACACGACCATTGAGGCAAATACTAAACCGATGACTCTTATAATTGTCCAAAACCAATTTACATAAAATAATGTATATAAAATACTAGATTCCTTTGCATTATTCCGAGGAATAAATTTGGCGATGAGTGAACCAATTGCCGAAATTGCAAATATAATTAAAGTAAAGTAACTAATAATAGGTGCCACAAAACCTGCTAATAAATTTGCTAAAATAGCAATCGGAACTTTCCATCCATCTTCCGTTAAGACTGGTGTCATAAATAATAGAACACCAATAAGAGACGGAATTATGAAGAAAAAGTATGAAGAAGTAGGATATTTTTTCATCATTTAAAGCCTCATTTCTTTAGGTTTTTTCGAAGTTTTATACATCAAGCTTGTTAGGTACTTTAAAACCGCCAAGAAATGTATATCTGTATAAAGTGTTGCATTCATCAATCTGGCATTTCCGAGTAGTTAATGAATGATCAAATAAAAAACATTCCTTTAAAAAGTAATAAAGGAATGCCCAAACACTACTTTTTTATAATTAGAATCCTCAATGCATAAAGTTTTTTAGAATAATCACTATCATTCATTTTTATGAGCTAAAAAATATCGTAAACCTACGATACATCGGTTAATTCTACAACAAAATGCATTTTTATTCAATCTAAAATTTAATATTATTATTATTCTCTTCTAATATTATCTGCAATTCTTCTTTGTATCATTACTTTTCAAAAAAGCTCAATTTTACAGTGGCTGACGACGTCTAAATGAAGTTGAAATTTGGTGAAACTCTCCATTAATCATACCTATTTTGATTGCCTAAGAGATTTAACCAGCCCTTAATAGGCATACAAATAGACCATATCGTCTTTTATCTCATATGTTAATTATGAACCACAACTTATCAAAACAGGAGGTTTTACCATGGAAAGACATATGCAACATATGCAGCATATGCATCACATGCAGCATATGCATCATCATCATCATGCAAAAGGCCCGCATTGTTGTCCACCACTTACATGTCCAACTCAATATGAGCCGCCACATTGTTGTCCACCAGAGGAATTCGTACGTACAAATTACATCCATACAGTTGTACCACATGTACAGCCAGCACATGTCACAACAGTTAATAAACATATAATTGATCATCAGTATCATTTCCCTTGCACTGAATCTGTCGTGAATGAATGTTGTGAGACTCATACACTTTGCGAAATGCCACCTGAGCCTTGCCATATGCCACATCATCACCACCAACATCACCACATGGGACATCATCACCATCACATGGGGCATCATCACCACATGGGGCATCATCATCAACATCACCAACATCACCATCAGCAGCATATGCCGTGCCACCATCATATGGGCTATTAAAATAGAAGCGATGAGGATATGCTGTACATGATGGTTTCTTATATCATAACTTGTTTATAATGTTACGCTTATTATAAAAATGCACATTACTAAATTCCAATTTTTAGTAGTGTGCATTTTATTTTTTGCTACTTAACATTCCTACTAGGACTTAAGAAAGTCTCTACACCATTTTTTAATAACGGCGAACCCATTCACTTACAAATCCGTCACCCCGACGTCTTCCGCGATTTCAATCTTAGATTCATCTCCATTTAAGTATCGCTGGTCTGCTTGAATCGTTGTTCGGCATTTACTTTTGCCATAAAAAAACCCCGTAAAAGTTAGATTGATGTCTAACTTTTACGGGACGGTTCAGAGAATTTTCCTTACTCTTTTTTGTTCTTAGTTGATCTCAGCTTCTAATGTTTCTTTCCAATCTTGTTCATAGTCATCTTCATCAAGAACAACGTTATAAATTTTCCATTTACCATCAGCATTTTTCTTAAGCTGAGCAGTTCCTGATAAATCAATATTCATGTTAAAAGACATATCTGGCGCTGTAAAAGATACTTTATATACTAAGTTATCAATGCGGACTTGAGCAAAATGATTATTTACAGAAACCGCTTTGATCGCATATTCACCAATTTGTTCCATCTTGTATATAGTATCCGATCCTTCAAACATACCTGCCATACCCATACTATCAAGTGAATAAGCTAATTGGTAACCAATTGTCGTTTCACGATAAAGTGCTTCTAATGCTTTTAAGTCTTGTTGTTCAGTGAATTTCATCTCATCTTTAATGTTACGATCAACTGTTTGAATGACCGCAAGTTGATCCCCATCTGTTGCGGGCTCTAGATGCAAGGCACGATCAATCATCACGATAGCTTCAGCACGAGTTGCATCATTGTAAGGCTTGAAAACATTTCCGTACCCTTTGATAATTCCTACAGCTGCCGTTTTCACAACTGCTTCATAGGCGAAATTCCCCTTTGGTACATCTGGGAATACTTTTCCTGTTGCTGAAAAATCAAGCTTTGACTCGAATGCACGGTAAATCATGACTGCCATTTCGTTACGTGTAATCTTGTCATTCGGTCGGAAAGTACCGTCTGGTTTACCATTGATAATGCCTTGGCTACTAGCAACCTTAACAAACTCGTAATACCAATTCGCTGGTTTTACATCAGGGAACGATTTAACTGTTTCACCTGCACGTAAATTCATCGAATTCACTAAAATTTTAGTGAATTCAGCACGAGTAATCGAATTTTTTGGTTTTATAGAGACGGATGTGTATTCATATTCCTCTCCATCTTCTTCAAACGATTCTGTTTCCACATATCCGTCTATGATATCCGAATACAAGAAGCGTTCCAATTCATTGTATGCCCAATGATCATAATCAACATCCTCCAAAAAATACATATCGATGGATTTTTCTGCTGCTTCTGCTGGCGAAACAGAAATAAATCCAAACAATACAAGGGAAGATAAAAAAACATATAGTGCTTTCATTGGTTTGTTCCTACTTTCTTCTATTAAAATTTTACCAATAGAGATAGTTTACATGACTGCTACAAATATATATAGAGGGAAAAATATGGTAATATAGAATGTTTTCGAGAAAAAATTAGTCGTATTCCTTATGAAAATCTGGTGGAGGTTTTATTAGCTAAAGATTTGGTTACATTAGAGGATCATTACGAGCCGAAAAAGAAAGTATTTCAGGGAAAAGGGCATTTCCAGGGGGCGGCGGGGTTTGATTTTGAGGAAGAGCAAGGATTGTTGAATTTCTCTTTTAGAGAAATTGATTTTGAAACGGCCTATCAAATTGAAGTGGAACGATTAAAGAAAGAGGGGAAATTAGATAATTCGAAAGGTGAAAAAGGTTCGAGAGTTCTAATCACAAATAAAAGCTGAACGAATGCAAAAATTAGTTCAGCTTAAAAATAATTCGTTATAATGTTGTACATTTCATAAAGAATACTGAGTAACAAGCGAATTACTTAACCTCTTACTTTTAATCGCTAAGAATGGTTGTTGAATGCATTTTTCATCAGTCTATGTATCTGTTTATTTCTTCTTTTTGTAAAATCAGTAAATCTATTAGCGACCAAATGAAGAATAGTAATGGTAAACCACTGATGATTAAAAACGGAAATAGAGATGAAATCATCCTGTATTCTCCGCTACCTGATGACATAGCGCTAAGTATAAACGCTACTGGAAGAGTCGCGAAAAAAATCAAGAAATTAATCACACATGTAAATTTATAATACTTAAAAGAAGCTTCTATAGGTTCTTTTTTTCTGAAAAAGATAAAAAAGATAATTTGATAAAGATAAAAAATTGATATACTTATTAATCCAAACGATGATACTACCGTCATTTAATTCACCTCTTTAAAAATAATAATGCCCGAAGTCACGTGTGTATAGGGCATATAAGAAAAACTTAAATATTTATGATTAACTTAGCTTTTATGTATTGATTTGCGTTCTTTTTATTATTTTGAAGACCTAAATTTAGCTGATTTTGATCTGGAGATACCGCATAAAATGATGTACGTCCAGGCTGGGTGCACAAAAAAAACGTTGGAGCATCATAGCTCCAACGCTTTTAATTAGTACATTTTTAAATATTGATCGCGTTCCCATTGGTGTACTGTTGTACGGTACATGTCGAACTCGATTTCTTTTGCTTCTTTAAAGTTTGCATAAATATGCTCACCTAAAGCTGCTTGAGCTACTTCATCCTTAGCAAGTAATGCTAACGCATCATCAAGCGCTGGTGGTAAGTTTGCGATACCATTCGCTTTACGCTCTTCATCAGACATCACATAGATGTTTCGATTGATAGCAGCTGGTGGTGTTAAGTTGCGACGGATCCCTTCAAGACCCGCTTCTAAAATAACAGCCATCGCTAAATACGGATTAGCAGATGGGTCCACAGAACGTACTTCTACACGAGTCGAAAGACCACGTGCTGATGGGATACGGATTAGTGGTGAACGGTTTTGAGCTGACCATGCTACATAACATGGCGCTTCATAACCAGGTACAAGACGTTTATAAGAGTTAACTGTTGGATTTGTCACTGCTGTGAAGCCTTGAACGTGCTCAAGAACACCTGCCATGAATTGCATTGCTGTTTCAGAAAGACCTAATTCAGTAGATTCATCGTAGAATGCATTCTCTTTACCTTTAAATAATGAAACATTAAAGTGCATACCAGAACCCGCTTCACCGAATAATGGCTTCGGCATAAATGTAGCATGTAGACCGTGTTTACGTGCAATTGTTTTAACAACTAATTTGAACGTTTGAATATTGTCACAAGCTGTGATTGCGTCTGCATATTTGAAGTCGATTTCGTGTTGTCCAGGAGCTACCTCATGATGAGATGCTTCAATTTCGAAGCCCATTTCTTCTAGCTCTAATACGATATCACGACGGCAGTTTTCGCCAAGATCCGTTGGTGCTAAGTCGAAGTAACCACCGTGGTCGTTTACTTCTAATGTTGGTTCACCTTTTGCATCTAATTTAAATAAGAAGAATTCTGGTTCAGGTCCTAAGTTGAAGCTTGAGAATCCCATATCTTCCATTTTTTTAAGGATACGTTTTAAGTTGTTTCGTGGGTCACCAGCAAATGGCTCGCCTTTAGCAGTGTATACATCACAGATGAAACGTGCTACTTTCCCTTTTTCAGAAGTCCAAGGGAACACTACGAAAGAATCTAGATCAGGATATAAATACATATCTGATTCTTCGATACGTACGAAGCCTTCAATGGATGAGCCATCAAACATCATTTTGTTTTCTAGTGCTTTGTCTAATTGGCTTACAGGAATCTCAACGTTTTTGATTGTGCCAAGAATATCTGTAAATTGTAGACGTATAAAGCTTACATTTTTTTCTTCGATTAGACGTTTAATGTCCTCTTTAGTGTATTTACCCACAGTTTTCCACACTCCTATAAATTGTCTAGCTTTTTATCATTACTCTACTCTATTAATAAAGAAATGAATGATGTTGCTTTTTATTGGATCATCACCAAAACGTGTAGTTGATTTCCGTTCCGACTGGGCGCTTTCCTGGGGGCGTCCGATGAGCCGCTTCGCTTCGCTGCAGGGTCTCATCTGTGACGCTAATCCCCAAGGAGTCGCCCAGCCGTAACGAAGATCAACTTATTTACATAGTAGACGTTTTAACAAAAGTCATCCACAAACTTTGGTGATGAACCCTTTTATTAATAGAATCGAGATAAATCCCCACGACGGATGGATGATTTTTGCATGCGCTGCGCTTGACGCACTTCTTCACGCATGATGTTACGTAATTCTGAGTCACTTAAATCACGTTCATCTGTTGAAACAGGTTCATTCTTTTTAGCGAACAGTTTTTTAATTTTCGCCATGTTCATGCCCTGATCTAAATAATCTTTAATTTCCAGCAGTGTATCGACGTCATTTAATGAAAACATGCGACGGTTGCCTTCTGTTCGGTGCGGCTCAATTAAATGGTGTTCTTCATAATAACGAATCTGACGTGCCGAAAGCTCTGTCAATTGCATTACGATATTCATAGATAATAACGGCATAGTTCGTCTAATTTCACGACTCATTTAAGTTCCCCTCCAATACTCGCTAATCATATAACGAAAAATTTATAGCGTCAACCGTTTATGTGAGGTTTCCTGACATGGATTATTATAATTTTTTTGAAATGATGAAAAATTGTAAAAAACTAAACCTAATATCTTAACGTGGGGTTGGTTTACGTTCCTGCTTGGCGCTTGGGGGCGACAGATGTTTTTTCGTCCATAGTAAAAAAACTATTCAAAACGGAAGTTTTGAATAGTTTTCCTTACTTATTTTTGGATTTTCTGAACAGCACTACAAATAGCAAATTTTACGTGCTCGTATGTTAACCCACCTTGAATAAAGGCGGTGAATGGCGGACGAATAGGACCGTCTGCTGTAAGCTCAATGCTTGATCCTTGAATGAAAGTTCCAGCTGCCATGATGACATCATCTTCATAACCAGGCATGTACGCTGGCTCAGGTGCATAATGCGCATTAATTGGTGAGTTCGCTTGAATTTCACGGCAAAAAGCAATCATTTGTTCAGCCGTTTGGAAAGAAACCGATTGAATTAAATCCGTACGATTAGCGTCATACGATGGCGATGTATTCATGCCGATTTCACCTAGCATAGCAGCTGTAAAAATGGCACCTTTTAATGCTTGAGATACAACATGTGGTGCAAGGAAAAATCCTTGATAGAAATCACCGAGCGTATTTAATGTTGCCCCTGCTTCAGCACCAATACCAGGCGATGTCATACGATAAGCACATTTTTCTACTAAATCTGCACGACCCGCAATATAACCACCAATTTTGGCTAAGCCTCCACCAGGATTTTTAATAAGCGAGCCTGCTATTAAATCAGCCCCAACCTCTGTCGGTTCCTGTGCCTCAACAAATTCTCCGTAGCAATTATCAACGAAAATAGCTGCATTTGGTGCTAATTCACGGATCTTTACACACATTTCTGTAATTTGCGAAATGGTAAAGGATGGGCGCGTTGCATAGCCCTTCGAACGTTGGATAGCAATCATTTTTGTGTTGGGTGTAATTGCAGTTGCAACACCTTCCCAATCAATCTCTTGGTTATTCAATAAATCCACATGGCTATAGCCGATTTTATAATCTTTTAATGAGCCAGTATCCTTATCGCCGCCATCGACTATTGATTGCAATGTATCATACGGCTGCCCCGAAATATAAAGTAATTCATCACCAGGACGCAGCACTCCGAATAAGCTAAGTGTGATTGCATGTGTACCAGAAATAATTTGCGGCCGTACAATAGCAGCCTCCGCTCCAAAGACCTCCGCATAAACACGTTCTAGATTGTCACGCCCTTCATCATCATAGCCATAACCATTAGACGGGTGCAGATGATAATCACTTACTTGATGCTTTCGGAACGCAGCAAGCACTTTTTGTTGATTGAAGAACGCCATATCTTCTACCTTTGCATGAAAAGGGCGTACCTTTTCTTCTATTTTAGTAGCTAATGCTAGTGTTTCTTCTGATAAATTGGTTGTAAAAGTCATTATGTTCTTCTCCATTTCACATTTGTTCAAATCTTATCTTAACAATTTGTGAGCTTGCCTGCAAAAATTGCTTGTGTTTCTAATTGCATTTAGGCGCTAAGTTAAATTAAAAACTATATCTATGCATTTCTGATATAATTAGATATTTAATCTGATAATTCTAAATCGTAAGTCGATGCTTTCTTTGCTTCTAATACAAAAAAGAAGACTTTAATGTTTTCTAGTATGTATTAGTAACTAATCTACAACAAGAAATGATTTATTCATATAAGGGGTGAAAGGGTTGGCTTGGGAGGTTTTTAGTATCATTGGAACAATTGCCTTCGCTATTTCCGGGGCAATAATTGCAATGGAAGAAGAATATGATTTATTCGGTGTCTATATACTCGGTATCGTCACTGCTTTCGGTGGTGGAGCTATACGAAATCTATTAATAGGTTTACCTGTAACTACACTGTGGGGGCAGGATATGATGTTCCAAATTGCCCTTGCAGCGATTACGTTATTTTTCGTATTTCCGCACCGACTTATTCAACATTGGCATCGTTGGGGCAATTTTACCGATGCTATTGGATTATCCGCATTTGCGATTCAAGGTGCTCTCTATGCCGTAAAGCTCGACATGCCTATTAGCGCCGTTATTGTAGCTGCTGTCTTAACAGGGTCAGGTGGTGGAATTGTTCGAGATTTATTAGCTAGACGGCAACCACTAGTCCTCCGTGATGAAATCTATGGTGTTTGGGCAGCACTAGCCGGGCTTATTATTGGACTTCAACTCTTTTCAGGAGATATTTTTTTATATGTATTATTTGGTATGATCATCGTACTAAGAATACTTTCTTATATGAGGAAATGGCGTTTACCGTTACGGAAGTTGAATCGAGCATAGCTATACCGTTGCATATTAACAAGCCCAAATATCAGATTTGGGCTTGTTTTGAATTTTTCTTATTTTCACAAACGCCGAGCATCTACAGCAGCGACAATAAGCACCTAAAGATTAATTAATCTACTTTTTCAACAGCAGCATAGCTTCCTCTAATGTAGTCATATTTTTCATCATAGAGCTTGCTGCATCCAAAATAGGAAAGGCTAAAGCTGCACCAGATCCCTCTCCTAATCGCATATTCATCTGAAGCATCGGTTCAATTCCGAGCATTTCAGCGGCAATTTTTGCGCCAGGTTCTTCAGAAGCATGAGAAGGAATAATATAGTCTTTTACGTTTGGCTCAAGTTCGTACGCTATAAGAGCAGCAATAGTAGAAATAAAGCCATCAATAACAACTGGTTTACGATGTGCGGCGCCAGCAAGTATTACCCCAGCCATAGCACCTATTTCTAACCCTCCGACTTTTGCAAGAACATCAATAGCATCATGACGATTTGGTTTATTTAATGCTATAGCATTACGAATGACTTCTACCTTATGTGCTATTCCCCCTGGTCCAACTCCTGCGCCGAAGCCTGTCACTTCATTCGGATGACACTCGCGAAGAACCGATAATATAGCAGCACTCGGTGTTGTATTACCAATACCCATTTCACCTGTCCCGAGCACATTTATCCCCTTTTTAATTTCTTCCGTAGCTACTTCAATTCCTGCTTCAATGGATTGAATGGCTTCTTCCCTTGACATAGCAGGTCCTTTTGCCATATTATCCGTTCCGTATTTAATCTTTTTAATGATGACACCAGCATCATGCGGAATATCCTCTTTTACACCAACGTCTACCGTGACAATTTTTGCATTTGTTATTTTCGCGATAGCACAGACACCTGTTCCTCCTCTAGGGAAATTTAGTGTTTGGAAGACCGTCACATTTTGTGGATTCGGTGTCACTCCTTCAGCACAGACACCATGATCTGCCGCACAGACAATAATTGCTTTTTTATCAATCGCAGGAAATAGTTCCCCTGTTATACCGGATAGTTGCACAGCTAGAGCCTCTAACTTCCCTAAGCTACTAGGTGGCTTGCAAAGTGAATCTATGCGTTCCCTAGTTTCCTCCATCATTTTGTGGTCGGCACTTTGAATGTTTTGGATCGTTTGTTGTAATAATTGCATGAAAATTTCCCCTTTCTTTTTTGCCCTTGTTACTCGAAGAATGATTTAGAGAAAAAAATAAAAAGCCTGTAGTTTATCCATAACAAATAAACTACAGACTTTTCCATCGTCTATAATACGAAGCAGATAGGCAGGTCTCCTGGCTCAATTTCAACATTTCATAGAACCTTCCCAGCACAATGCTAGTGGCATTCTCTATGAAACTCCCTTTTACAGTGGTGGGACCGCTAAAGCTTTTCACTTTATTCCCTATTCTCCCGCAATGGGCACCTAATGCTTTTATGCAATTATTTTTAATTTACGTCAAAGCGTTTAATGTGTCAACATTTTAAATTTTCAAGCTTCATGGTTTTTTAGTGAACGGATATGCTTAATTATTCATATTTAAAAACTTTAACACAAAATACTAAAGTAATAACTACTATAGCAGTTACTACTGAAAGTTAAGTCAGATAAGTCTGAATATTTTGAGTCTCGAAGATAAGTGTTTTTCTAATAGCTTCAATAATATAATTAAGTGGATTAATATAAACAAATGGCATTAGAAATTTTGGCCATACATCACTCTGAAAGAAAGTACCTCCTAAAAAAATAAATTTTTTCTAGGTAAATTCCTAATCGTTCACAAGTAACGGATGCAATTAAGTTTCTTCTTTCCTAAAATTATAGAAGGGAAAGTAATTTTTTGATGTATGTCTATTGAATAGAAATATGCTGATGACTAAAATGAAAAATAACTACATTTCAAACTTAGCCTTCGTTTTGCTTTTTCCTAATCTCAACAATGTTCTTCCAGATTGCCCTATCAACTTTGGCAAAACTACGAATGCTAGGCGTTGTATTTACTTCAAATAATATAGGTTTTCCTTCAAGATTTATTCCAAAATCAATGCCATATTCTCTACAAGGAAAGTGGGATGCTATTACTTCAGATGCTAAAATTGAATCTTCTTTTAGAGAGTCTATTGTTTGATCTTTCTTTGTATTATCCATCTTCAAATAACCTGATAATAATTCTTCAATCGATATTGCTTTAGAACCCCGATTTGAATTGACAATCCCATGATCCTCAGTTGCAAGCCTTCCGTAAATTCCACCAATTACCCATTTTCCCTTTAGATTTTGAACATGAACACGAATGGATATGGAATCCCCATCAGGGGTGAGACTTTTGACCCCTTCCTGTATAATATAATTTCCGCTTAATCTACCGTGTTTCTCATATGGATGTAGAACTTGGTGGAAATCCTCAATTGCTGCTACACATTTACTTATTTCTTCACCTTGCATGGTAAATCCGTTAAAACAATAGTGTCCATCTTTTCTTTTGTAGACTTTATAAATTGCTCTTCCTTGTCCGGCGCTATTATGTTTCACATAAATATACTCATATTTATTTAATAAATAGATTAGGTTTTCTAGACTGTAAAGTGTTGATTCTGGAATGCAGTTAGTTGTTAAAGGATTTTGTTTTAAAAGTAAGAATTGTTCCCATTTTCCAAGTCCATTTTTCAATAAACTCACCTCATTTAGTTAGATATTTTTATTTCTTTTGTATTAATAGTTTAGTCCTCCCCACTTATGGAGGTTACTGTATTGTATGCAAATAGATTTATCTCGCATGGGTAGGATAGGCTTGGTAACGTGACTAATATCCCCCATTTTTCTGTTAGAGTTATAATAAATTTACTACACTAGAAAAGTAGCATTATGATTGTTCTCAATACATCCATTTTATTGATTTCAAAATTATTAGTTTCTAATATATTTGCCCCGCTAATCTTTACTTTTAGTCATATAGATATGTCGAGTATGGAGATGGGCGATATTGGAAAAAAAGGACGAATTTTTTCAAAAAAATATATTCAAATAAACTTGAATTTTTAATGGGAGACCATAACGGTATTTCCGCAAAAGTTGTAGAGGAAGTCGGTTTTAAAGGTATTTGGAAGAGATTATTCAATCTGTTATAGATGGGGTGAGTGACGCTGAAAGCTGTTAAGAAATAAAGAGAAATATAATCCTGTCTTGCGTGAGGACGATGTATTTAGAAAGTGCATTCGAGGTGGTTGAAAAGAGGAAAAAGTTCCTTGGAAAAGGTGTAGTGGCAATTGACCTATGTGCATCCGAAGAAGAAGATTTTGTGAAAAATTCGTAGATCCAATCGCTTTAACCAAACAATATGGCTACAGAGTCACTATTCATGCCGGTGAAACAGGAATTGGTAAAAACGTTCTTTAGGCTGTTGAACTGTTGTGTGCTGAAAGATTAGGACACGGAGTATTTATTAAAGATTGTGCCTAGGCATATAAGATTGTGAAAGAAAGACAGGTAGTGCTTGAAATGTGTCCAACAAGTAATGTCCAAACGAAAGCTGTTCATCATTATTCGGAACATCCGATTTATAAGTTTCAGTAAAGATGGAATAAAAGTGACATTTAATACGGATAACAGAACAGTATCAGATACTACACTGGCAAAAGAAATCCATTTAGTTAACAACGAATTTAATCTAAGCGAAGAAGATTATCGACAAATTTATTTAAATATGTAGAGGCATCCTTTGAATACCAAGAAACTAAAGAATAGTGTATGGCACATTATTAAAGAAGAATAGACTTTGCAACAAATTATGCAGAATACATTCTCAAACATCTCCCAAAATCGAAGAAAATAAGATAAATTGAATGCTTTCTTCAAAAATATTAAAACGTTCTTTAGGGGATAAAATTAATACTATTCCCCTTTACTAAAAACTCCCTAATGCCCAAAAGGCTTTCGGGAGCTTTCTGTCCGTTTATTGCTGTGATATCAAATTTGTTTTATCTATTTCACTCAGGAATGTTGCGCCGAGTAAAAGGATAGCGCCTAGTACTTGTAGTGTCGTCATTTTCTCTCCTATAATCATCGTCGAAATCAGTAATGATGTTAGCGGATCAATATAGCTTAAAATAGCTATACTTTGCCCATTTAGATGACGCATTCCGAAAAAGAACAAATAGAAGCCGATCCCAGCATGGACAATACCCAATGCTATAAGTAAACTAATTGATTTCATGTCAACTTGCATTATTTGGAGCCCATTGGTCCCAAAAAGATAAAGCGCAAGGAACAACGCTGCTAAAGCAAGCTGAATAATCGTATTATCAGGCTCTTTTAAGCCATGAATATACTTATTGGTGAATGTAACTATTGTATAGAAACAAGCTGCAATAAGCCCATAGACAATTCCGATATAATGTTCGCTCGTTTCGGTAGTTTGACTTTGGACGATAAAATACAGGCCTACTAGTGCAACACAAACATAAAAGATTTTCCTTGCAACTATTTTCTCTTTCAAAACGATAGGTGATAAACAAATCACTAGTACTGGAGCAAAATAGTAACTTAGCGCTGCATTTGCGATGGTTGTTTCCTTGTACGCTTGGAAAAGAAAAATCCAATTGCCGCATAAAGCAAAGCTCGAAAGTATCAATGGCCATTTATTTTGCAAAATAGTTGTTTTCGTAAATCTTTCTTTTTTATAAAGGAAAATTAACAGTAAAAAACAAGTGCCAATGAGACTCATCCAAAAGGCTATTTCACTTGAAGGCAACTTAATATATTTTGCAAAAACACCGACAGCGCCAAAAATAATCATTGATACAATAAAAGATAGTTTTCCGCTCATTTCTAATTCCTGCTTTCTACATGTATATAGTCTCTGATATACAGTAGAATCTATTGAGAATTAGCAAGCTTTTAATGAATGCCTAAACAGTAGATTCTACTGTAAAGACATTGTTGGGGGTGCTATTGTTCGATACATACTTATCCCTCCCTCTATAAATAATGTTGATATATCAACGGTTTGACCCGTTTTTAAAGTGGTGAAAAATATTTTTTCACCAATATTACATATAATGTTTTCTAGTTTTTCAATACATTGTCATTTGGTGAGTACGCTTTGCTAAAGCTAATTCATCAAAATTAACTTTAAATTCCATTATATGATGCACTAATGGATCTCTGCGATGCTTATGATGACGTACCCTCCCATGTCTCTTGGCGTCCTTGCGCATTACATTCCTTCGTTCGGTCTATTCATAAGGCAGAGGCTGGCGATGCTCCTTTAGGGACTCAAAGTCGGATGGAATAAATAATGCCGGCTTCTCCGTGTCATCCTTTTGTTGTAGGTCGAGCTTTGATGTTGCTAGGCTGCCTCTACGAGACAATAAATATCTTTTATCATGTGATTCACATCAAAATACACTCTCTTCTTGCACAAAGTGTGTAAAATCTTCAGTAACTTTCCACACAGTACGACAATCGATTGCTTCTTTCGAAGGGGATTGATAGTGAGTGTAGTAATATTCATGTAATTTCTTAAAAGCTTCGTTGTGACGAAGTAACGGCATCATGACTCGAAATAACAGAGCCCGTAACTTTCTTCTTCCTCGCTTGGATATCCGTTTTTGTCCTTTGCGTTGCCCAGAAGAGTTTTCACGCAATGTGAGTCCCGCTAGTTTGATTAATTGGCGTGGATGTTCATAGTGTGTGAGTGAACCGACTTCTGAAAGTAGCTCGACAATCGTTACGTCGCTTATGCCTGGGACGGAATTTAAGTACTCATAGTCCGTCATTTCTTTCGCTATTTCGGTTAGCTGTTCTGTTAATGTTACTAGTTGGCTTTGCATCAATTTGTACTGTGTGAGAAGTGTGGCGATTTCTATTCGTGCCATCACGAGTCCCTCTGTCAGTCCAATGGAATGCTGTGCTACCTCAACTAATTGTTTCGCTTTTGGTAGCTGAGGCGATTTCATACCTTCGACTTGGCGATATAAAAATAATAGTTCCTCGGGTGCCTTCCCTTGAATATCGCTTGGTAGTGGCGTCATTTCAAGCGCCGCATAAGCCATTTTTCCGAAGTCTTTGAACACCATCGTAAATTCCGGAAAGAAACGATCAATCCAACGAATGATACGATTTTGTAAGGCATTTAGATCTTCTTGGATTTTGGACCGTAACGTTGCACCGTTTCGTAATTCAGCTTCTACGTTTTCTAGAAGGCGCGGATAGCTGAAACGCCCATCACGCAATAAGCGTGCAATGACAAGGGCATCCTTTTGATCATTTTTCGTTTGAAGATTGTCATCCAATTCTTTTGAACGATTGACATGATGAGGATTAACCATGACAAATGGAATCCCGTGTGCACTAAGATAAGCAGCGAGATTCATCCAATAATGACCAGTCGGCTCGAAACCGACTAACACTTCGCTTTTTTCATGTGCAGCACGTAAAACAAGTAATCTTTCATAAAAAGCATCGAAACCTTCCCTTGATTGAGAGAAAGGGAACGATTTTTGGAGCACGCGTCCTCTCTCATCAACCGCGCATGCGTAATGTGTACGCTTGGCAATGTCGATACCAATGACGAGCGTTTTTTCAGTAACTTGATTAATCTTTTGGTTCGTAATAGAATTCATAAATGGGGTTCTCCTGTGTGATAATGGGTCAATTTAGGCGTTGACACTCATGCATCATACAAGAGGACTTTTTCTTTTTCAAGCCCCTGAAAATCCTTCTAAC